>NZ_CP159253.1:4392500-5702907 GCF_040438645.1 Mesorhizobium sp. WSM2240 | reverse complement strand
GCCATCCCCCCCAATCAGATTTCCAGGAAAAGAAAAGCCGGACTTAGCTTCCTTTTCGATGCCGCTTTGCATTGGTCAATCCCTCGTTTTCATTTCTGTGCTTCCGCCGACGCCGCACCGCGCATCGTCGACAGTCGGTCCCGATCGCCGTGCACCTGCCCGACGACACGGTTCCTTGAATGCCGGCACGGGCTTGTCCCCGCCCGTACCGGCTTCACCCCAAAACAAGGCAAAGGAAGTTCGTTTCCGGCAAATAGCCAGAGCGCACTCGCTTCCCGAAATTTTGTCTTGCCCCAGTCCCCTACACGCTCGAAAAGGCAAACCCAATCCGTTCGCAGAGATGAACCCCACGCCCAAATTCTGCGATTTACAGCTAGGTCGTCAGGCCCATTGGCCCGCCCCTTTCGATGGACAGACATTACAAAAATCGCTGTGGACAGGGCAAGGCCACAGCTAACGGATTTTTAATGAATCTGATTGGTGAATTGCTTGACTCGGGAGCGTCGTCAGTCGCCGAAACGACAAAAGCGTGTGGATTCAAATCGTTTCTCGCCGGCTCCCAAATCCGGCCCCTCGCGGGAAATATTTTTAAAATATTTGCTTGACAGCTAATTGCCTCGGATCATCCACCGGCATAATGAACAAGCTGTGGATAACCTTGCGCAAGTATCTGATTCTAAAATAGAAAATTCGCCAGGCGAGTTATCCGCCGAGGCGGCGCTTTGGACTGCCGGACTTCAGAAATCCTGCATATGCCGGCAAAACAGTTGCAACTCCTGGGGGTTCCCTAGGGCATCCTGTTGCGGGTATTTTGCAACCCATTGTCGGCAAACGAAAAAACCCGGCGGGTTAGGCCGGGTTTGTTCAATCGGGCGATGTGTATTCGTCAGACAGACAGCGTCTTGAGGCGCTGAGCCAGCCGCGAAACTTTGCGAGAAGCGGTGTTCTTGTGCATGACGCCCTTGGTCGCCGCGCGCATCAGTTCCGGCTGGGCGGCCAGCAAAGCTGCCTCCGCGGCAGTCTTGTCGCCGGCTGCCAGCGCTTCCTCGACCTTGCGAACATAGGTCCGGACGCGCGAGCGGCGGTTCTTGTTCATCGCGGTGCGCCGTGCGATCTTGCGCGTAGCCTTCTTGGCCGAAGACGTATTGGCCATGGTGCCTCTCTTTTAATCTCTGCATGGGCGCCCGATTTGGCTTGGGCGCAAAAAACAAACGGGCAGCCACAGGCCGCCTCGGTTGGTGCGGCTTATAGTGCAGCTTTCCCGGCGCGTCAACGCTGTTTGGGTGCGATTTTGAACGGGTTCGCGGCGGCGGTCACTGGTTCCTGAAATTGGCAGAACGCTTCTCGATAAAGGCCGCCATGCCTTCCTTCTGGTCTTCCAGCGCGAACATGGAGTGGAAGAGCCGGCGTTCGAAGCGCAGGCCTTCGGCAAGCGTGCTTTCATAGGAGCGATTGACCGCTTCCTTCGCCATCATAACGGCGGGCAGCGAGAATTCGGCGATCTTGGTCGCGGCCTTCAGCGCCTCCTCCAGAAGCTCCCCCATCGGCACGACGCGAGACACCAGGCCGGAGCGCTCGGCTTCGTCTGCGTCCATCATCCGGCCGGTCAGGCACATGTCCATGGCCTTGGACTTGCCGACGAAGCGGGTGAGGCGTTGCGAGCCGCCCATGCCAGGCATGACGCCGAGCGTGATTTCCGGCTGGCCGAATTTGGCATTGTCGGCGGCAATGATGAAGTCGCACATCATCGCGAGCTCGCAGCCGCCGCCAAGCGCATATCCGGCAACCGCCGCGATGACCGGCTTGCGGATGCGGGTAAATTGCTCCCAGCCGCCGAAGAAATCCTCAAAATAGGCGTCGACATAGCTCTTGGACTGCATTTCCTTGATGTCTGCGCCGGCCGCAAACGCCTTTTCCGAGCCGGTCAGCACCATGGCGCCGATACGCGGATTGGCCTCGAATATCTGCATCGCCGCCAGCACTTCGGCAAGAACCGTGGAGTTCAGCGCATTCAGCGCATTCGGTCGGTTGAGCGTGACAAGGCCGACCTTGCCGCGCGTTTCGACGATGATCGTTTCGTAAGCCATCGGAAGCTCTCCTTGAAACCTGCGCGTTGTCGCCCTGACCTAGAGCAGCCTTTGCTCTAACCTAACGCTGGCAGGACGGGCAATAGAATGTCGACCGTCCGCTCTGCACGACGCGCGCGATCTGGCCTTTGCAGCCGGGCGTCGGGCAGGGCTCGCCCTCACGGTCATAGACAGAGAACGAATGCTGAAAATAGCCGAGCGAGCCGTCGGCCTGGATGTAGTCCCGCAACGACGAGCCGCCCGCCTTGATGGCGTCGGAGATCACCGACCGCACAGCCTCAGCCAGTGCATCGGCGCGAGCCGCGGCCTTCTTTCCCCGCTCGGCGATCGTTCCGGCCGCGCGGAGCGGCGACAGGCCGGCGCGCCACAGCGCCTCCGCGACATATATATTGCCGAGGCCTGCGATGAGCCTCTGGTCGAGGAGCGCCGCCTTGAGCGGCGATTTTCGGCCTTGGAACAATTCCTGGATCAGTCGCCCGTCGAGAGCGTTGCCCGTCGGCTCGACCCCCAGCCCGGCCAGCATCGGATGGTCGTCAATAGCGCCTTCAGCAAACAGCATGAAACCAAAGCGCCTGGGGTCGTTGAAGACCACGCGGGCGGCCTCGCCACGCGGTATCTCCATGTGGAACACCACATGGTCGTGCGCCGATGCCTTGGAGCGTTCGTGATGGAAGGTGCCGGGCGCATGGCTGTCCGCATCCGCTTCAACCCGGAAAGATCCGGACATTCCGAGATGGCAGATCAGTGTCGGCCCGCCGTCGGTATGCGCTGTAAGGTATTTTGCGCGCCTGCCCAGCGCGCTGATTGTACGGCCTTGGAGCCGTTCGGCAAAGCGCTCGGGAAACGGGAAGCGCAGATCCGGCCGCCGGGTTTCGACACGCACTATCCGGGCGCCCTCCATCACCGGCTGCAGGCCGCGCCGTACGGTCTCTACTTCAGGAAGTTCAGGCATGCGCGGAAATCGTCTTGTAGAAGGATGCACCGTGGCGGCCGGGCGGCAGGCCGAGGTGCGCGGCGACCGTCTCCCCGATATCGGCGAAGGTGTTCCTGAGGCCGACCGACCCGCCGGAACGGCCAGGGATCATGCCGATGATCGGAACGCGCTCCCGCGTATGATCGCTGCCGCGCCAGGAGGGGTCGCAGCCATGGTCGGCGGTCAAAAGCAGAAGATCGCCGCTTTTCAACCGCGTCAGCGCCTCCGGCAAACGGCGGTCGAACTCCTCGAGCGCAGCAGCATAGCCGGCTATGTCGCGCCGGTGCCCGTAAAGCGTGTCGAAATCGACGAAATTGGCGAACACGAGATCGCCATCGCGGGCATCGTCCATGGCGATCAGCGTCTCGTCGAACAGCGCCATGTTGCCCCCCGCCTTGCGCACTTCGGATACGCCGCGATGCGCGAAGATGTCGCCGATCTTGCCCATGCCGATCACACGGCTGCCGCGCGCAACCAGCCGGTCGAGCAGCGTCGGCTCGGGCGGCGGCACGGCGAAGTCGCGCCGATTGGCAGTGCGTTCGAAATCGGCTGGGCTCTCGCCGACGAAAGGCCGCGCGATCACTCGCCCGATATTGAGTGGATCGACCAGCTTTCGCACTGTCTTGCAAAGGTCGTAGAGGCGTTCGAGCCCGAAATGGCTCTCATGCGCGGCGATCTGGATGACCGAATCCGCCGATGTGTAGCAGATCGGCTTGCCGCTCCTGATGTGCTCTTCGCCGAGTTTCGCGATGATTTCCGTTCCCGAAGCATGGCAATTGCCGAGAATGCCCGGAACATTGCCTTCCTTGATGATGGCTTTCGTCAGCGCGGCGGGGAAGGTCGGTTCGGTCTGCGGGAAATATCCCCATTCGAACGGTACCGGCACCGCCGCGATTTCCCAATGGCCGGACGGCGTGTCCTTGCCGCTCGACACCTCGTCGGCCGCACCGTGTAAAGAGGAAGGCATAAGCTGCGGCGCCTCCTGGCCGAAGGAGAAGCCGGTCGCCAGCGCCCCGGCTCGCCCGAGCCCCAGCGCCAGCATGTTGGGAATCTTGAGAGGCCCCTGCCGCAATCCGTCCCGGTCGGCTTTTCCCGCCGCGCAGTTTTCGGCGATATGGGCGAATGTGTTCGACCCGAAATCGCCGAAGCGCTCGGCGTCGGCTGCGCCGCCAATGCCGAATGAATCGAGGACGAACAGGAATGCGCGGGCCATGAAATATCGGTTCTCATTGCGGATGGTTCATGGCAGAGATAAGGTCCGGGAGAGACCTTGGCAATTCGCTCCCCGCAAGCGCCGGAACCGGGTCGGCGCAAGCTCCTGTCAAAAAGGCTAAAGGTCGCTCAGCAAGTCTCGCAGCAGAAACTGTGCCAGGCGCCCGCTCGATTTGTCGAAGGACCGCTCAGCAGGCCGCGCATTTGATGGTCGGGCTCATGCGCGGCCGCAAATAGTAGGTTTCCTTCATCGAGATATTGTCGAATGCCGCCATGAGACCGAGTGTCGACTTGGCGCTTGCCGACCAGGTGATGACCGGCCTGTAGTCCAGATAGCTGTCGACGCGGATCAGGAAGGTGCCAGGCATTTTGAGCGTCGTCGGCACGGTTGTCGCGGTTCCGGCGGCGGCGTCCTTGCTGTAGACGCCGTTCTCGAGCTTTCCCGACCAGGCGACCTTGACCTGCGATCCCGGATCCGGCGTGATATCGATCGCGGTCACCACGATCTTGGGCGCGGAGCGGTTGTAGGGCTGCATGATCGATCCGCCGATCTTCAAGATAGCCTGAAGTTGAGCAGGGGTTACTTCGGACTGCTGCGTGATCAGGTCGGCCACCATGCTTCCGACCCGCCCGACCTTCTTGTTGGCCTCGATGCCCTGCGCCACTTCCATGGTCACGAAATACATGGACAGGAGCAGCGGCGCGATCAGCGCGAACTCCACCGCCGCCACGCCGCGACGGTCCGGGATCAGGCTGGCAAGTCCTGCCGCCAGCTTCGATATCGCAGTTTGTGCCCCCGCACGAACAGACATTTCCTTGACCTTCCGTGGTTTCGCGCGCCGGCGCGCCTCAGTCGTCGAACGGCTCGTTCTGCCAGGTTACGGTTGCGAAATGCAGCGTCTTGCCCCCCTTCAGGTTGGACATCGAGGCGCGCATGAAGTCGGTTATGACGGGCCATTCATAAAATACCCGCAGGACGTTCTTGGACAGAGACGGGCCCGGCTTGAAGGTGAAATTGGACGGCGCAAGCGTCCTGTCGTCCTTGCTGCTGCCCAGAAATTCGATGCGCAGGGCAGCCGCTTCCTCGAACGTGTCGAAGCTGCGAAGATCGACGTTCAGGCCGATGCAGCCGTCGGCGACCATGATCTCCAGCTTCTCGCAGATCTTGTTCCTAAGCGAATCGTGGGTGAAGGCCGGATCGCTGGCCTTGATCTGGCCCGTCCGCAGTTGGCGGGCGATGTCGTCAGCGACATTGGACATGACCTGCTGCCCGGCAAAGGAGATACAGCTCTCGAGAATCGCGAAGACCAGCAGCGAGAACGGTATCGCCAGGATCGTGAACTCGATCGCAGTGGCGCCGCTTCGATCGCGCACGAACCGCGACAGAGTGCTCCGCCGCCGCTTTTGCGGAGTCTCGCTTTCCCTGTTGGGTCTGGCAAACATGCTCGGTTCCCGCCGATCCAATGTCATCGCGTCCGGACATTAGATTGAACCGGTTGAAGTCCGGTTTTGATGGTCGCTAGAATTGGCGCGCCCGATTTTACCCTGCGGTTACCATGCGTTACGCCGCTGCCCGACAGCACTGACCCACCGCTATTGGCTCGCGCCGAGCGCCATGTCCGATTCCCGCTCGGCATCGGTCTTATAGGAGTTCTCGCAATAGGGCGTGCAGGACAATGTCTGAAGATTGGCGCGGCGGTAGATGCGCACTGACGAAGTCGTCTGCCGCGTTACGGTCACCTGCTCGTCGACAATGGGGGTACCCGCCTCGTCCAGCACGACGAGATTGGTCACACCAAAGCCTTTTCCTGTCAGCACGATTGTCGTGCCGTCCTGCACCGCTGCATCGGCGATAGCCGGATTGCCTATCACGATCGTGTCTGCAGCGCGCGAAAGCTTGACGATCTTGGCCTGGTTCATGACCACCTCGATGCCAGCGCCCGAGTGCGCAGCAAGCGTGGACGCGGCAATGAGCGCGGCTGCGCCTGCAATGCGAAGAAAATATCTCTGCGCGGCCATGGGGCTCTCCGGGCGAGGGAAGTGTTCAATGGAAGATGAACGATATTGGTGAACCAACGGTTAAACATTCCCTGGCCGTTGCCCCCGAGCGTTGGGATGGTCGCCAGTAGCTCTATATAATGAGAGCGTGCACAGCCAGGCGGAGCGGGCCATTCCAGCAGTGCGCCCGGTTTCGAAGACCCCGCCGAAGCTTAGCCGGCAGTTAACCAAAGGGACCAGCATGCGGCTGAAAGAATTCGGTAAGGCTGTTTGTTAAGCCGATCGAAAGAGCTCGCTTGTAGTTTTCGGTCATCCGATCAACCCCAAAAAAAGTTGACGGAAGTGCTGTAACACGTGGAGTAAGGAGCTCTCCAATGTCTAAACTCGTTGCACGTTTTGTGAAGGACGAATCCGGCGCGACCGCCATCGAATACGGTCTGATCGCCGCTCTTATCGCTCTCGCCATCATTGCCGGCGCCGGCGCGGTCGGAAATTCGCTGAGCACCAAGTTCAACTCTATCTCGACCAAGCTCAACTCGGCCAACTAATCGACGGGCTACCAGGTCTCGTCGCATCAAGAAGGCCGCTCCAAACAGGGCGGCCTTTTGACTTTATAGAACTCCGCCGCGGGTGCGTGAGCCAGCTATTCCGGACAGTCATGCTCGAAGCGTTGATATTCGTGGTTTTCCCGTTCTGCATGGTCTTTGCGGCGGTTTCCGACATGCTGTCGATGACGATAGCCAACCGCGTCGCTGTGGTTCTGGTGGCGACGTTTGCCGTCGTAGCGCCTCTCACCGGCATGGACTGGGCCCATTATGGCTGGCATTTCGCCGCCGGCGGCTTGGTGCTGCTGGTAACCTTCGCGCTTTTCGCGCTGGGCGGTATGGGAGGCGGCGACGCCAAGCTCATGTCCGCCACCGCACTGTTCCTGGGCTTCAACGTCCATCTCGTCGAGTATCTAGTGATTTCCGCTTTCCTCGGAGGCGTCATCACCGTCGCCATATTGAAGTACCGGAATTCGGCACTTGCCGTGTTCACCAGCCGTAACATGTTTCTGCGTCATTTCGCCGACGACGCCGTCGGCGTTCCCTACGGCATCGCGCTCGGCCTCGGCGGGCTCGTCGCCTATCCCAATTCACCGCTGGTGGTCTGGGCGCTGGAGCGGCTGGCAACAAACTGATCCCATAGCCGAATTGCTTCGCAACGGGGGGCCTGGCCGCCCCGGTTTTCGTTTGCCGGAATGGGATCGGCTGCATTTGAATAAACTTTAAATTAAGCATGATCGTAAGCACTGCATTAACCGTAATTTGACGATTAGCGATGCAATGTCCGGCTCGACTAGATGAGTTGCCAACGGCGGGCTGGGACAAATGGCTGCATCGAGATTGATCATATTGGGCGTAGCCGTGGCTGCGGCGGGCGGCGCTGGCTACGTGGCGAAGAACATGTCGGCGCCTCCGGCAGAAATCATTGTCGAGGCTGGCCCGCAACAGCCGTCAATCGAGACGACGGAAGTGCTGGTGCTTTCCGGCGACGTGCCCATGGGCGCTCCGGTAGGCGACCAATTGTCCTGGCAGGCCTGGCCCTCCAGCGCCGTTACCGAGCATTTCATCACCCGCGCGGCCGAGCCCGACGCGATGGAAAAGCTGAAAGGTTCGATCGCCCGCCTCGCCATGTATGGCGGCGAGCCGCTGCGCCGCTCCAAGCTGGTCGGCGAAGGCCAGAGCTTCATGTCGTCTATCCTGCCCTCGGGATCGCGCGCCGTCGCCACGCAGATCGCCGCCGACACGTCGGCCGGCGGCTTCATCCTTCCCAACGACTTTGTCGACGTCATCATGACGCGCCGTTCCGACACGGCCAATGCGGGTGGAGGCTTCGTTACCGAGACCATTCTCAAGAACATCAAGGTTCTGGCGATCGACCAGGCCATCCAGGAGGATGAGGAGGGCCGCCGCGTCAAGGTCGGCGAAACGGCGACGCTGGAGCTAACGCCGCAGCAAGCCGAGATCATTACCGTCGCCCAGCAGATGGCCGATCGCCTGACGCTCGCTTTGCGTTCGGTGGCCGACGCGCAAGAACCGCCCCAGAAAGACGCCGATTATCTCGTCTCCGGCAACGGCCGGCGCGGCACGGTCCGCCTTATTAAATCGGGCGAAGTTTCCGAAGTGGGAGCCAGGAAATGATGACGATCGGCAAATTTTCGGGCGTCCACGTCGGTACGCGCAAAACCGCGAGGGCCGCTACGACGATCGCCGCGGCCGGCGCGATGCTGCTTGCCGGCACGAGCCTCGACGGCGTCGTTGGCGTTCGTGCGGCCGGCCTGTCGGACGGCCTGGTCGAAATCGGCTCCTCATCCGCCGCCGGCCAGCGCGTCAAGCTTGGTCTCAACAAGTCGGTCGTCATCGACCTTCCGAGCGACGCCTACGATATCCTCGTAGCCAATCCCGCTGTCGCCGATGCTGTGACGCGCACCGCGCGCCGCATCTACCTTTTCGGCAAAGCGGTAGGCCAGACCAATATCTTCGTCTTCGGGCCGAACGGCGAGCAGATCGCCAGCCTCGATCTCGCCGTCGAGCGCGATGTCGCCGGCCTTGAGGATTACATCCAGCGCTTCATCCCCAATTCGGACATCACCGTCGAGTTGATCAACGACAATGTCGTTCTCACGGGCACCGTGGACACGCCCCTCGACGCGAAGCGCGCGGCCGAGCTTGCCAATATCTTCGTCAGCGGCGGTGAAGCGACGACCGGTCAATATTCGCAGACCGCATCGGGCGGTTCCTCCGATGGCGGGGTCGCCATCGACAATCCCGATTCAACGCGGCGCACCAGCCAGATCGTCAACCTCTTGCAGATCATCGGCGAGGATCAGGTCACGCTGAAGGTGACCGTCGCCGAAGTCAACCGCAACGTGATGAAGCAGCTTGGCGTCAACCTCGTTGCCAGCGGCTCGAGCGACGGCCTGAGTTGGGGCGCGATCAGCAAGCCGATTTATGGTCTCGGCAAGCCGCTCGCGCAGTCGGGTTTGTCGCTGTCCGGCGATATACTCGATAGCTACTTCAACGCGATGGAGCAATCGGGCGTCATGAAGACGCTGGCCGAGCCCACTTTGACGGCGGTCTCCGGCGAGAAAGCTACCTTTAAAGTTGGTGGCGAGTTCAATGTGATTAGCGACCAATCGGTTTCGCCGCCTACACCCGCGCGGGACACCAACGGTGATGGCGTAATCGATGAACCCGCTTCATATGGCGGCGTCGCCTATGACGTATCAAAGGTCGAATACGGCATCGGGCTGGAATTTCTGCCGGTGGTGCTTTCTGCAGGACGGATCAGTCTGAAGATACGCACGTCGGTGTCCGAACCGACCACCGAAGGTTCGGTCGGGTTTACGGCCGATCCGCTGATGCGGCAGGGATCGAATTTTCTTTCGATCCGCAAGCGGCTCGCCGACACGACTGTCGAACTGCCTTCCGGCGGGTCCATGATGATAGCTGGTCTGGTGCGAGACGACATCCGGCAGGCCGTCAACGGTCTGCCCGGACTGACAAAGATTCCGGTCTTGGGGACGCTGTTCAGGAGCCGCGATTTCGTCCGCAACGAAACCGAGCTCGTCATCATCGTGACGCCCTATCTGGTCAAGCCGACCGCGCGCAACGCGCTCGCCAAGCCAGACGACAATTTCAACGCCGCGAGCGACGGCGCCGGGATGTTCCTGGGCAAGGTCAATCGCGTCTACGGCACCATGCAGACCGACAAGCCGAATGGCCGCTACCACGGCATGGTCGGCTTCATCTACAAATGAGCGGGGGACGGGCAATGTCTAAGGCAACGTTTAAGAACCGGACGGATGCCCTGCGCGAGGGCGATTTACGCATCTGCCGGCCGGCGTTTTCCATTCTCGGCGTCGCCGCACTGGCGCTCCTTGCCGGATGCGCGATGGGTCCGCGCGATAGCGTCGTCGTGGGCTCGATCCCGGACGACTACCGCACCAACCATCCGATCGTGATCGCAGAGAAGGACCAGGTGATCGATCTTCCTGTGGCCGCCGCCGACCGGGGCATGACGGCGGGACAGCGCGCTTCTTTGGAAGGATTCTTCGCCGATTACGACCGCAGCGCGGCTCCGCCGCTGAGCATATTGGTTCCGGTGGGCGCGGCCAACGACATCGCAGCATCGCATGCCGGCAACGACTTCGCCAAGCTGGCCAAGGCTAGCGGCGTTCCCGACAGCCGCATCCTGATAAGTTCCTACCAGGCCCCGTCGCCTGAAATCTCCGCGCCGGTCCGCGTCGCCTTTACCGCGATGAAGGCGCAGACCGGCAAATGCGGCCGCTGGCCCGAAGACATTCTGGAATCCACGGAAAACAAGCATTACGCCAATTTCGGCTGCTCCTATCAGAACAATCTGGCCGCCCAGATCGCCAACCCGTCCGACCTGCTCGGTCCGCGCAAGCAGACCAGCATTGATGCCGAACGGCGCGGCATCGTCATAGACGATTACCGTGACGCGCCGGTCTATGCGCCAGTGCCACGCCGCGAAGTCGAATATTGATCCAGTCGCAGCCTTGGGGGCGCGTGAACATGAACAATCTGGCCTACGATTCCAATCTAGAAAGCAGCGACGCGGCGCAGGATATCGCAGCGATGCAAGCGTTGCGCCCGGTTCCGCGAATCTCTGTGCAGGCCTTCTGCGAGACCGAGGGCATCGCCAACCCGATAGAGCGCGCCGGCGAGGATCGCCGCATGTCGAAGGCGCATCTCAAGGTCCATATGGGCGGCATCACCACAGCCATCGAGTTCTACCAGACCGCGCCTACGCCCAATCTGATCATCCTGGAATCCCGCAGCGAGCCGAAGGAACTGCTCGCCGGGCTTCGCCAATTGTCGGAATACTGCGATCCGTCGACCAAGGTCGTTGTCATTGGCCACTACAACGACGTCGGGCTGTACCGCGAACTGATCCGCACCGGCATTTCGGAGTATGTCGTCGCGCCGATCTCGATGGCCGATATCGTCAGCGTCATCTCGTCGATCTTTGTTGATCCGGAGGCCGAGCCGATCGGACGCTCGATCGCCTTCATCGGCGCCAAGGGCGGCGTCGGCTCGTCAACGATCGCCCACAATGTCGCCTGGGCCATGTCCAACCTCTTCGCTTCGGAGGTCGTTGTCGCCGATTTGGACCTTGCCTTTGGCACGGCCAACATCAATTTCGACCAGGATCCGGCGCAGGGCGTAGCGGATGCCGTTTTTTCGCCGGAGCGCATCGATGAGGTCTATCTCGATCGCCTGCTCGCGCAGTGCGCCGAGCGGCTCTCGCTGCTCGCGGCTCCCTCGACGCTCGACCGCGTCTATGATTTCGACATCGACGCTTTCGCCCAGATCATCGACACGGCGCAGCGGAGCGCACCCCTTCTGGTGCTGGACATGCCCCATGTCTGGACTGGCTGGACCAAGAATACGCTGATGAAAGCCGACGAGATCGTCATTACGGTGACGCCCGAATTGGCCAATCTGCGCAATGCCAAGAACCTGGTCGACATGCTGAAGAAGATCAGGCCGAATGATGTGCCGCCGAAGCTGATCGTTAACCAGGCGGGCGTCCCCAAGCGGCCTGAGATCTCTATAGCCGACTTCGCCGAACCACTCGGCGTGACGCCGATGGCGGTCATTCCGTTCGAGCCGCTCCTGTTCGGAAACGCGTCCAACAACGGGCGTATGCTCGGCGAGATGGATGCCAAGAACCCGGTCGTCGCATCGATCAACGAGATCGCTCACGTGCTGACCGGGCGAAGCGAGATCAAGGCTAAGAAGAAAGCCGCGTTCGGAAACCTTCTGGACAAGCTGAAGCTCAAGAAGAAGTAATCCACCGGCAGCGGAATTGGTAAATCGACCATGTTTGGCAGAAGAGGCAATGATGACGGAACCCGGGCGACGCCCGAATTCCGCGCGCCCGCTCCGGCGGCTCCCCGGTCGTCAGGACTCCGGAGCCTGCACTGGCCCCGGCGGCGCCTTCGCCCGCGATCGCTCCCGCCGCGGCCCCAGCTCGCCGTGCGGTCGCCTCCCCGCCGATTGCGCCCGAGCCGCGCCGCGTGTCGCGCGAGCGTAGCGAAAGCTACTACGATACCAAGTCGCAGGTTTTCGCGGCCCTCATAGACACGATCGACTTATCGCAGCTCGCCAAGCTCGATCCCGACAGTGCGCGCGAGGAAATCCGCGACATCGTCAACGATATCATCGCGATCAAGAACTTCGCGATGTCGATCTCCGAGCAGGAGGAACTGCTTGAGGACATATGCAACGACGTGCTCGGCTATGGCCCGCTCGAGCCGCTGCTCGCGCGCGATGACATCGCCGACATCATGGTCAACGGCGCCAAGCAGGTCTTCATCGAAGTCAACGGCAAGGTCGAGCAGACGGGCATACGTTTTCGCGACAACCAGCAGCTGCTCAACATCTGCCAGCGCATCGTCAGCCAGGTCGGTCGCCGGGTCGATGAATCGAGCCCGATCTGCGACGCCCGCCTCCCCGACGGCTCGCGCGTCAACGTCATCGCGCCGCCCCTGTCGATCGACGGCACCACGCTCACCATCCGCAAGTTTAAGAAGGACAAGCTGACGCTCGACCAACTGGTCAAGTTCGGCGCGATCAGCCCACAGGGCGCCGAGATTTTGAAGATCATCGGCCGGGTCCGCTGCAACATCGTCATTTCCGGCGGCACCGGCTCCGGCAAGACGACACTCCTGAACTGCCTGACCAACTATATCGATCGCGAGGAACGCGTCATTACCTGCGAGGACTCGGCCGAGCTTCAGCTGCAGCAGCCGCATGTCGTACGCCTCGAAACTCGCCCGCCCAACCTGGAGGGCGAGGGCGAGGTGACCATGCGCGACTTGGTCAAGAACTGCCTGCGCATGCGCCCCGAACGCATCATCGTCGGCGAAGTCCGCGGACCGGAAGTGTTCGACCTGCTTCAGGCGATGAACACCGGTCACGACGGCTCAATGGGAACGATCCACTCCAACAGTCCGCGCGAGTGCCTGAACCGTATCGAATCGATGATCGCCATGGGCGGCTATTCGCTGCCGCAAAAGACTGTGCGCGAGATCATCGTGGGCTCCATCGACGTGATCATCCAGGCCGCCCGCCTGCGCGACGGCTCGCGCCGCATCACCCACATTACCGAGGTGATCGGCATGGAAGGCGACGTGATCATCACGCAGGACCTGGTTCTCTACAACATCAAGGGCGAGGATTCGTCGGGACGGCTGATGGGCGAGCACGTGTCCACCGGCATCGGCCGCCCGCACTTCTGGGACCGCGCGCGCTACTACAATGAGGAGCAGCGCCTCGCCAGCGCGCTCGAAGCCATGGAAAAGAAGGCGGATTGATGCGCGGGAGCGTGCTCTGATGTTCGGCATCGACGGAACGATACTGGCCTTCATCGCGCTCGCAGGCTGCAGCGCCGGTGCCGTCGCCTATGCGTTCCTGTTCAACACCATCGCTACTGAGAAGAATGCCGGCAAGCGGCTTGAAACCGTCAAGCGCGCGGACACCGACCGCTCCGTGGTCAAGGCGTCGCGCGACCGGATGGCCGAAGCGGCCAAGCGCCGCAAATCCGTGCAGGATACGCTGAACGACCTCGACGCCAAGCAGAAAGCGAAGGACCAGAACATTAAGAAACCGCCGCTCAAGGTTCAGATTCGGCAAGCCGGCATGACCGTGACGGTCGAGCGCTTCTATCTCTATTCGCTAGTCTTCGGCCTCGCGCTGACGCTCGCGACCTTCATGCTGGGCGCCCCCCTGATGGTGGTGGGCGGCGCGCTTATCGCCGGCACGCTTGGCCTGCCGCGCTGGTTCGTGTTGTTTCGGCGGTCGCGCCGCGTCAAGGCTTTCCTCGAGGAGTTTCCCAATGCGCTCGACATCATCGTGCGCGCGGTGAAGTCGGGCCTTCCACTCAATGACGGTATCCGGCTCATCGCCAATGAATCGCCCGAGCCGGTCAGGACCGAGTTTCGCCGCATCGTTGAATCGCAGCAGGTCGGCCTATCGATCCCGGAGGCGACAATGCGCATGCCCGAAACCATGCCGTGCCCCGAAGCAGGGTTCTTCGGCATCGTCATCCAGATCCAGAGCCAGGCCGGCGGCAATCTGTCGGAAGCTCTCGGCAACCTTTCCCGCGTGCTGCGCGACCGCAAGAAGATGAAGGCGAAGGTGCAGGCGCTGTCCATGGAAGCGAAGGCTTCCGCCGCGATCATCGGCGCCCTGCCTTTCATCGTGGCCTTCCTCGTCTACCTGTCGAGCCCCAACTACATCATGCCGCTGTTCACCACGAGCACCGGCCATCTTATCCTCGGCATTTCCGGCGTCTGGATGTCGATTGGCATCTTCGTCATGCGCAAGATGATGAATTTCGAGGTCTGAGGAAATGACCGATCAAGTCGTCAAAGCCCTTACTGACCCGTCCTTTCTCATTGCAATACTGGTCAGCATCGCCGTTTTCGCCACGGTGTTCACCGTGCTGCCGGCATTCGGCGGCAACCCGCTCAAGTCGCGCATGAAATCGGTGGCGCTGGAGCGCGACGAGCTCCGCGCCAAGCAGCGCGCGCGCCTCGCCGCCGACGCCGAGCGCCGCCGCAAAGGCCTGCGCGAGGAACAGTCGATCGGCATGCGCAACATCGTCGAGAAGCTGGATCTGAGGCGCGCGCTGGTCGACGAAAAGACGTTGAACGCGCTCAAGGTTGCCGGCTTCCGCGGCCAGAACCCGCTGACAAAGTTCCTGTTTTTCCGCCTCGTCCTGCCTTTTGTCGGCTTTGCTTTGGCGGCCGTCTATCTGTTCCTGCTCGGCGGCCTGCCCGATCAGCCGCCTTTGATACGGTTTTTCGTCTGCATCGTCGTCGCCTATGCCGGCTTCTATGCTCCTAATCTCTATGTCAGCAATCGCGCCTCGAAGCGCAAGCAGTCGATCCAGATGGCGTGGCCGGATGCGCTCGACCTGTTGCTGATCTGCGTTGAGTCGGGCATGTCCATCGAAGCGGCGCTGCGCAAGGTGGCCGACGAGATCGGCGGCCAGTCAGCTGATCTGGCCGAGGAGTTCGTGCTCACCAATGCGGAGCTCTCCTATCTCCAGGAGCGCAAGCAGGCTTACGAGAATCTGGCCGCCCGCACCGGTCTGGAGACGGTCAAGTCGGTCACTCAGGCACTGGTGCAGGCCGAGCGCTACGGCACGCCCGTCGCCCAGGCGCTGCGCGTGCTCGCAGCCGAAAGCCGCGAGATGCGCATGAACGCCGCAGAGAAGAAAGCTGCCGCGCTCCCGCCCAAGCTCACCGTGCCGATGATTCTTTTCTTTCTGCCAGTGCTCTTCGCCATCATCCTCGGCCCAGCCGGCATTCAGGTCAGCGAGCGCGGCATCTTCGGCGATGGCGGTTCATCGTCCAGCAGCCAGTAGTGCATCGCAGGTTTCGAAGCCGGAACAGCAAAAAAGCCGCGTGGGTTTCGCGCGGCTTTTGTGTTCCGGCTATAGGGCCGATGCGTCAGTTCGTATTGGTTTCGGGCTTTTCTTCCGCCTTGATCTGGGTCCAGGCGTTCTGCTGCGCCAGCATGCCGCGCAGATAGGCGACATTGGCCTCCGCCTGCTCGGGCGAAAGCTCCTGGCGGGCGATCTGCTCGGCTTCCTCGAAACGGCCCTGAAGTCCGACGACCAGCGCCAGATTCTGCCTCACCCGGCTATCGGCTCCCGCGGCCTGCGAAGCCGAGCGCATATAAGTCTCCGCGGTCTTGAGATCGCCTTCCAGCACGTAGGACATTCCGAGATTGGAAAGCACCGAAGGCTCGTTCGGCTTCAGGTCGAGAGCCTTGCGGTAGAGCTGCCGCGCCTCTGCAGTCTGGCCGAGTTGATCGAGAATCGCGCCTTCGGCCGAGGCCAGCTTCCAGTCCGGATATTCCGGGGTCTGTGCCCGGCGCACGGCGTCCAGCGCCGGTTCGAACTGCCCGACGCCGGCTAGCGCCTTGCCATAGGCTGCGAGCACCTCGCGGTCCTTGGGATAATCGATGGCTAGCTTGCGCATGACGGCGAGCGCCTGGTCGGCCTTGCCGTTCATCTGTAGCACGCTGGCGTAGCGCATGGCTGTGGGTTTGTTCTCTGTGTCGCGCGTGTATGCCTTGCCCAGCGCGTCGGCCGTCGAGTCGAGTTCGCTGGCCGACATGGTTTCGATCGGCTTGCCGGAGTTGCGCGAGATCGAGCCCGTAGTCATTTTTGAGGTGCCGCAGCCTGCTACGCCAGCGGCCATCACGGCCAGGAAAACGCCGGTCATGAGCCGCTTGCCTGTTGCGTTCATCGTGCGATTGGTCAACATCGGCGCCCGAACCTCCATTCGTCTTCGCGACCGTTCTCCGGCCGCCTGCCCCACCCGGAGAAATATTCCGTTAACCCTAATGGATGGTTAAGGAACGCCCGCTCAAAGCCCAGGACCTAAAACATGCCTCTCGAACTCGTGCCCGAGCAGCCCGGCAAAGCGCTGCCCGTCCATCTCGTCGCCAGGGGCGGCTTCGAAAAGGCAGGACTGGATCCCGCCGCCGCGGCATGGGTTGCCGCAAACGGCTTCACCGGCGAGGCAGGCAAGGTTCTGCTGCTGCCCGGCGCCGGCGGCGCGGTGGCCGGCGCGATTTGCGGCACGGGCGATGGCGAGGCGTCGCTGACCGCCGGCGCGCTGGCCAAGGCGCTGCCGGAGGGCGACTGGTATTTTGCGTCCGACCCGAAAGACCCTGCGCTGACCGCACTCGGGCTGCTGCTTGGCGGCTACGCCTTCACTCGTTATGGCAAGAAGCCGTCGGCCAATCCACGCTTTTCCGTGCCTTCAGGCGTCGACATCGCGCACCTCCGCCGTGTCGCCGACGCCGTGTTCCTGGCCCGCGACCTGATCAATACGCCGACCAATGACATGGGCCCTGATGCCCTCGAAGAGGCTGTCCGGGCGCTTGCGGCCAGGCACAAGGCCAAGGTCGATGTCGTTAAGGGCGATGCACTGCTGGAAAAGAAATTCCCGATGATCCACGCCGTCGGCCGTGCTTCGACTGAAGCGCCGCGGCTGATCGACATGCGCTGGGGACCGAAGAACGCCCCGAAGGTCACGCTGGTCGGCAAGGGCGTCTGCTTCGACACTGGCGGCCTCGACATCAAGCCGGCGAGCGGCATGCTGATCATGAAGAAGGATATGGGCGGCGCTGCCAACGTGCTGGGCCTGGCCTCCATGATCATGGAAGCAAAACTCGCCATCCGCCTGCGCGTGCTGATCCCGGCGGTGGAAAACGCTATTTCGGGCAATGCCTTCCGGCCCGGCGACGTCCTGCCGAGCCGCAAGGGCCTCACCGTCGAGATCGGCAACACCGATGCGGAAGGCAGGCTTGTCTTGGCTGACGCGCTGGCGCTTGCCGACGAGGAGGAGCCGCAGCTCTTGATCGACATGGCGACGCTGACCGGGGCTGCGCGAGTGGCGCTCGGGCCGGATCTTCCGCCCTTCTACACCGACGACGAAGCGTTGGCCGGCGAAGTCGCGGCCGCGTCGATCGCGGTCGAGGACCCCCTCTGGCGCATGCCGCTGTGGCGGCCCTACGAGGCGAAGCTGACCTCCAAGATCGCCGACATCAACAACGTCACCACCGACGGCTTCGCTGGCTCCATCACGGCCGCGCTCTTCCTGCGCCGCTTCGTCGAGAAGGCGGCAAGCTGGGCGCATTTCGACATCTTCGCCTGGAACCCGTCCGATCGCGCCCACGGCCCTGCCGGCGGCGAAGCCCAGGGCATCCGCGCGCTGGAACGCGTACTGGCCCGGAGGTACGGCTGAGACGACCGAAGCCCTCAGCGCCATCGGCTCTCACAAATGAAACGGAACCGAAACGTTTTGCCCCCATTCTGCGGCGATGAGCATCACCTTGCGTCCCAGCCAGGCCTTGCGGCTCTGGCAGCAGGTCACCCTTTCGGAGGTGCGCGATGACGCGCCTGACCTGACCGTGCGCCAGGCGGCGATCCTGCTCACCATCTATCTCGACCCGCCGCCGCACACGGTGCGCGGCCTTGCCGCGCGGCTCAACGTCACCAAGCCTGTGATAACCCGCGCGCTGGATTCGATGGGTGCGCTGAAGCTGGTGTCGCGCCACCGCGACGAACTCGACAAGCGCAACGTGCTGGTCCGAAGGACGGTCGAGGGCGCGCTCTATGTCGAGCGGCTCGGCGATGTTATCATCGCCAAAGCCAAGGAGTTGCCGATTTGACCGCCCGTGACGCCCGCCTGCATGCCTTTCGCTCCGACCTCGCCGACGACCGCCTCCGGGGCGAAGTCGCGGCCGAACGTTTTGTAGCCGGGCAGCCGGCGCGTATCTCCGCCGCCGTAGCAGATATCAGGAAGGCTCCGGCCCCGGATGCCGGCGTCAATACCCAGGCGCTTTTCGGCGCAGACGTTCGGGTCTTCGAACAGGCGGCCGGCTGGGCGTGGATCCAGGCGGAAAGCGACGGTTATGTCGGCTATGTGGTCGAGGCAGCGCTTGGGCGGCGAGAGGCCGAACCAACGCATATCGTCGCCGCGCCGCGCAGCTTTCTTTATCCCGGTCCCGACCTGAAGCTCCCGCGCTCCGGCGAATTGTCCATGGGCTCGGCGGTGGCCGTCGCGAACTATGCCGAAACTCGCGGCACGCGCTATGCGCTCCTTGCGTCCGGCGAAGCGCTGGTGGCGGGCCATCTGCGCCCGATCGGCGATGCGGCGCCGGATTATGTCGCGGTGGCCGAAACGCTCCTCAACACGCCTTATCTCTGGGGCGGGGTGTCAGCTTTCGGCATCGACTGCTCGGGTCTGGTGCAACTCGCCATGCGAATGGCCGGCAGGGAGGTGCTGCGCGATTCAGACATGCAGGCCGAAAGCATCGGCGAGCCGGTTGAGCCAGGCCCCGGCTTTTCGGGGTTGCGGCGCGGCGACCTCGTCTTCTGGAAGGGCCACGTCGCGATCATGACAGACGCCGAGAACACGATCCACGCCAACGGCCACACCATGCTGGTGTCACGCGAGCGGCTCTCCGACGCCGTCGACCGCATCGGCTACCTCTATGGCGGCCCGACCGGTTTCCGGCGGCCTTAGCATAAACATCGTTTCGTAGCCGGCGCCAACCAGTCTGGATGTTGGTCGATCAATACCCCGCCTCGCGATTGACCAGATTATGCAGCGGCTCGCCGCGTTCGTAGGCGTCCATCTGCTCGAGCATCGGCGCGGCGAGGTGCGCGGGATCCGATGTCGCCGCCGCATGCGGCGTAACGAAGACGCGCGGATGTGCCCAGAGCGGGCTTGTCCGGGGCAGCGGCTCCACCTCGAACACGTCGAGGCTCGCCTCCTTCAGCGTGCCGTCCTCCAGCGCGCGCAAAATGTCGGCGTCGCGCTGAAGCCTGCCGCGCCCGGCATTGATCAACACTGCCCCGCCGAGGCCGTTGCGGCGTCTCAGTTCCCGCAGCAGCCCGTAATTGACGATGCCCTCCGTTGCTGGTGTCAGCGGCAACAGCACCACGAGGATATCGGTGGCGTTGAGGAACGGGATCAGCCCGCCATCACCGGAAAACGTGGTGACGCCGGCCATAGGCTTGTCGGTCCGACCCCAGCCATTGACATGGAAGCCAAGCGCCAGCAGCGCCTGCGCCGCGGCCCGGCCGAGTTGACCTAATCCCATAATGCCGACCGAAATGTCGTTCGCCGGCCGCTGCGGCGGCTCATGCCAGATTTTCTTCCGCTGCTGAGCGCGATAGAGCATGCCCTGCCGGTGATGGTCGAGCACCCGCCAGGCGACATATTCGGTCATGTATTGCGTGAGATTTTCGGCGACGACCCGCACGATCGGCACATCCGGCACGCTGGGGTCCGTGAAGATGTGATCGACGCCGGCGCCGATCGAGAAAATGGCCCGCAGGTTCGGGAGGCCGGCAAGCAGGTTCGGGCGCTGCTTCCAAACCACCGCATAGGTGATCGTCGGATCGTTCGGTCCGTCCGGCGCCAACACCACTTCGCGGTCGACCGACAGCAATTCCTGCCAGCGCTGCGGATTGAAGCCGGTGACCGAAAGCAGGATGCGGCCCTTCTGCATGACTTAGTCTCTTCCTGGGATGCTATTCGCTGACGATCCCGGTCGGCGCGGTCTCGATCTTGAACGCCGCCGAGATCAGCGCTCTCGTATAGTCCGACTGCGGCGCCTCGAAAATCTGCTTGGCCGGGCCGAACTCGACGATCTTGCCGTTGCGCATGACGATCACCTCGTTGGCGAGGGCCCGGATCACCTTCAGATCGTGGCTGATGAACAGATAAGCGAGATCGTGCTTTGCCTGCAGATCGCGCAGGAGATCGACCACCTGCGCCTGCACGCTCATGTCGAGCGCGGAGGTCGGCTCGTCCAGCATGACGAAACGCGGATTGAGCACCATCGCCCGCGCGATCGCGATGCGCTGGCGCTGCCCTCCGGAAAATTCGTGCGGATAGCGGAAGCGCGTCTCGGGATCGAGCCCGACCTCCTTGAGCACGTCGACCACCCGCCGGTCGCGCTCTTCGGCCGATAGTTTCGGCTCGTGGATCGTCAGCCCCTCTTCGATGATTTCGGCAATCGACATGCGCGGGCTCAGCGAGCCAAACGGATCCTGGAAAACGATCTGCAATTCGCGCCGCAGCGGGCGCATTTCGTTGAAGGAAAGCTGGTCGATGTCGCGGCCGTTGAAATGGATTTTGCCATCGGACGAGATCATGCGGGCGAGAGCGAGGCCCAGCGTCGTCTTGCCCGAGCCGGATTCGCCCACCACGCCGAGCGTCTGGCCGGCGCGCACCGTCACGTCGATGCCGTCCACCGCCTTCACATGGTCGACGGTTCTGCGGAAGAAGCCCTGCTTGATCGGAAACCACACCTTTATGCCTTCGCCCGACATCACCGTCTTCGCACTGGTGTCGGCGACTGGCGGCCGGCCCTTAGGTTCGGCCGCGAGCAGATGACGGGTGTAGTCGTGCTTCGGGTTGTCGAAAATTTCCTTGGTCGGCCCGGTCTCGACGATCTTGCCGTTGGTCATCACGCAGACGCGATCGGCGATCTTGCGGACGATGCCGAGGTCGTGGGTGATAAACAGCATCGACATGCCCTTGCGGGTCTTAAGACCGGCAAGAAGTTCGAGGATCTGCGCCTGTACGGTAACGTCGAGCGCGGTGGTCGGCTCGTCGGCGATCAAAAGTTCCGGCTCGTTGGCCAGCGCCATGGCGATCATCACGCGCTGGCGCTGCCCGCCCGACAATTGGTGCGGGTAGGCCTGGAGCCGTTTCTGCGGCTCGCGTATGCCGACCTCGCCGAGCAGTTCCAGCGTGCGGGCGCGTGCCTGGCGATCGCCCATGCCTTGGTGCAGCGCCAATATCTCGACGATCTGCTGCTCGATCGTGTGCAGCGGATTGAGCGAGGTCATCGGCTCCTGGAAGATCATGGTGATCTTGTTGCCGCGCACCTTGCGCAATTCGTTCTCACCCTGTGTGAGAAGATCGTGGCCATGGAACAGGATCTGGCCGGACGGATGGCTGGCCGGGGGATAGGGCAAGAGCTTGAGCACCGAAAGCGCCGAGACCGACTTGCCCGAGCCGGATTCGCCGACCAGCGCCACCGTCTCCCCCTTGGCGATATCGAAGGAAATATGGTCGACGGCTGTGGTCGTCCTGTCGCCTTGGCTGAAGGCGACTGAGAGATCGCGGACCGAGAGTAAGGGGGAGGTCAAGTCGCGGCCCCTCATTTGAACGTCTTGCGCGGATCGAACGCGTCGCGCGTCGCCTCGCCTACGAAGATCAGGAGCGACAGCATCAGCGACATGACGAAGAAACCCGAGAACCCGAGCCAAGGCGCATTGAGGTTGCGCTGGCCCTGCTTCAGCAATTCGCCGAGCGAGGCTGAACCCGGCGGCAGGCCGAAGCCTAGGAAGTCGAGCGAAGTCAGCGTGGTGATCGACCCGTTCAGGATGAAGGGCAGGAAGGTCAGCGTCGCCACCATCGCATTGGGCAGCAGATGGCGGAACATGATCGTGCGGTTCGGCACGCCGAGAGCGCGCGCAGCGTTCACATATTCGAAGTTGCGCGCGCGCAGGAATTCGGCGCGCACGATGCCGACGAAGCTTACCCAGGAGAACAGGAGCATGATGCCGAGCAGGATGAAGAAGCCGGGTGGCAGGATCGCTGCGATAATGAGGAGCAGATAAAGCACCGGGATCGACGACCAGATCTCGATGACGCGCTGGAAAATCAGATCCACCGCGCCGCCGAAATAGCCCTGGACTGCGCCGGCCGAAACGCCGATGACCGCCGACCCCAGGGTGAGGATCAGACCGAACAGCACCGAAACGCGGAAACCGTAGATAACGCGGGCCAGCACGTCGCGCGCCTGGTCGTCGGTGCCGAGCCAGTTCCAGTTGCCTATCGTGCAGTTCGGGTCGTCGACGCCCAGCGGATAGCGCTGGCAGCGTTCTTCCTTCGTGAACATCCAGGACGGCCGGGCCGGAGCGGCCTCGGGGATTTCATTGTTCACCGTACGGTATGAATAGCGGATCGGCGGCCAGAGCAGCCAGCCATTGGCCTCGATCTCATCCGAGATTATCGGGTCGCGATAGTCGGTGACGGCGTAGAAGCCGCCGAACTTCTCCTCCGGATAGTCGATGACGGCCGGAAACAGCAACTCGCCCTTGTAAAAGGCGAGGATCGGCCGATCATTGGCGACGAACTCGGCAAACATCGAAAGGACGAACAGGACGAGGAATATCCATAGCGACCAGTAGCCGCGCCGGTTCGCCTTGAAATTCTGCCAGCGCCGCTGGTTTAGCGGCGACAGCCATGGCCGTGTGGCGCGCTGGCCGATGCCTTCGGTCACGGCCATCAGACGTCCCTCCGCTCGAAGTCGATGCGCGGGTCGATCCAGGTATAGATCAGGTCCGATATCAGGCCGACGAACAGCCCGATCAGTGAGAAAATGTAGAGATTCGCGAACACAACGGGGTAGTCGCGCGCAACCACGGAGCGGAAGCCGAGAAGGCCGAGCCCGTCGAGCGAGAAGATGTTCTCGATCAGCAGCGATCCGGTGAAGAAAGCCGCGATGAAGGCGCCCGGGAACCCGGCGATGACGATCAGCATGGCGTTGCGGAAGACATGGCCGTAGAGGACGCGTCCCTCGGACAACCCCTTGGCGCGCGCCGTGACCACATATTGCTTGCGGATTTCATCCAGGAACGAGTTTTTGGTGAGCAGCGTCGTGGTTGCGAAGGCGGAGAGCACCAGCGCCGTCAGCGGCAGCGCCAGGTGCCAGAAATAGTCGAGGATCTTTCCGCCGAGCGACAACTGGTCGAAATTGTCCGATGTCAGGCCGCGCAGCGGAAACCAGTCGAAGAACGATCCGCCCGCGAACAGCACCATGAGCAGGATCGCGAACAGGAAACCCGGAATTGCATAGCCGACAATGACGATTCCACTGGTCCAGACATCGAAGGCCGAGCCGTCCTTGACCGCCTTGCGGATGCCTAGCGGGATAGAGATCAGATAGGCGAGGAGGGTGGTCCACAGCCCGATCGAGATCGACACAGGCATTTTTTCGAGGATCAGGTCGATGACCGAGATGTCGCGAAAGAAGCTCTCGCCGAAATCGAAGCGGGCGTAGTCCCACAGCATCTTGAAGAAGCGCTCAAGCGGCGGCTTGTCGAAGCCGAATTGCTGTTCAAGCTTGGCGATGAATTCGGGGTTAAGCCCCTGTGCGCCGCGATATCTCGACGATGCTCCGCCGCCGGCATCGACATTGCTTGCGGCCATGTCGCCGCCGCCTCCCGAAAGGCGGTCTTCCCCGCCCTGCCCGGTCAGTTGCGCAATCACTTGCTCGACCGGCCCGCCCGGCGCGAACTGGATGACGATGAACGAGATCGCCATGATGCCGAACAGCGTCGGGATCATCAAAAGCACGCGTCTGAGGATATAGGCGCCCATCAGGCCATGCCCGCCGAGAAGTGCGAAGAATAGCAACGCATCAGAAAGGCCGCGTCACGTCGTTCATCACCCTTTGCCAATCGCCGCCGCCTTGTCCTTGTCGAACCACCACATGGCTTCGACCGGGAAGCCGTAATCTGGTTTCGGCTCCTTGAAGCCGAACATGTCCCAGAAGGCCGCCCGGTGATTCGCCGCAAACCAATTTGGAATCCAGTCGAGCCGCGCGCGCAAGACCCGGTCGAGCGCGCGGACCGCCGTAACCAGGCTTTCGCGGTCGGCGGCGCGGCCGACCGCATCGATCAGGGCGTCGATGGCGGGATCGGCGATGCCCGGAAGATTTCTCGCACCCGGCAGATTGGCCGAGCGCGAATGGAACAGCGATTCCATATCGTCGCGGGTCGGCGTGGCGGTGAAGGAAAGCGCCATTGAGACCATGTCGAAATCGAAATCGGCCTGGCGGGCCTGATATTGCGCCGAGTCCACCATCCGGATCGAGGCGTCGATCCCAATCGCCTTCATGTTTTCCACCCAGGGGGTGTCGATGCGCACAAAGGCTTCGTCCTGAACCAGTATTTCGACCGTCAGCGGTTCGCCTTCGCCGTTGGCGACCGACCGGCCGTTGCGCTTCCATCCGGCCTCGGCGAGCAGTTTCGACGCCGCGCCCAGGAGCTTTCGGTCGCGGCCGGACCCGTCGGACACAGGCTGGATGACCGCTTCACCGAATGCCTCCGGCGGAATATTGTCGCGTAAGGGCTCCAGCAACTCCAGTTCCGCCGGCGACGGCATGCCTTCGGCCTTGTAGTCGGACTTCTCGAAAGAAGACTGCGACCGTTCATAGGCGTCATAGAACAAATTGCGCTTCGTCCATTCGAAGTCGAAGCAAAGCGCAATTGCCTGCCGCACGCGCCGGTCGCGAAACCGCTCGCGGCGCTGGTTGATCGCGGTCGCCTGCATGGACGGCCGCTTCTCGGCCGGAAACTCGCGCTTGATGACTTTTCCTGCCTTCAGGGCAGGAAAATCATAGCCGGTCGCCCAGACGCGCGCGGTGTGTTCCTGCCGGTAATGGATGTTGCCCTTCTTGAAGGCTTCGAACGCAGCCTGGCGTTCGCTGTAGAACTCGATGCGTATGCGGTCGAAATTGTACAGCCCGCGATTGACCGCTAGGTCGCGGCCCCAATAGTCCGGTACGCGCTCATATTCGATGGTCTGCCCGGCTGCGGCATGACCGACCTTGTACGGCCCCGAGCCGAGTAGCGGTTTCAGTCCGCGTCCGTCGAACGGATTAGCTTCGAAATAGGCTTTCGAGAGGATCGGAAAGCCGACGACGTTGAGCACCGAACGCTCCGATTGCTTGCCCGAAAAGACAAGACGGAAAGTGCGCGCATCGACCGCCACTGCGTCGGTCATTTCGCTCAGCGGCAGCAACAGGGTCGGGTGGCCTTCCTTTTTGAAGAGCTTGAAAGTGAAGGCGCAATCCTCGGCCGTCAGCGGCGTTCCGTCATGGAACTTCGCTTCCGGGCGCAACCCAAACTCGAACGTGTTGCGGTCGTCCGAGAGTGTGACCGTCTCGGCAAGCAGCCCGTAGACCGCGTCGGGTTCATCGAGCGCGCCGGTCAATGGACCCGTCATCAGCGAGTCGAAGCATAATTCCATACGCGGAGGGGCATCCCCCCTGGGCACGAAGCTGTTCAGCGTGTTGAAGGTCAGCGTGCTCTGGTTGAAGAACCAGCTG
The DNA here is from genome assembly GCF_040438645.1 of Mesorhizobium sp. WSM2240. NCBI lineage: Bacteria > Pseudomonadati > Pseudomonadota > Alphaproteobacteria > Hyphomicrobiales > Phyllobacteriaceae > Mesorhizobium > Mesorhizobium sp. WSM2240. Next base: position 5,676,901 of record NZ_CP159253.1, on the reverse strand, counting down.
GGCGGTGAAAAGTTGAACATGCCGCCCTTGGGCGCGTCCGGATTGACGTAGTCGAAATGCGGGAAATCCGCAGCGTATTTCAGGTCGCCGAAAGCCGACAGGCCATGCAGCTTGGTGCCGGTCGGCGTCGCTGCGAAAGCAAACGAAGGCAGCAGCGGTGCCGCAGCAGCAGATGCGGCCCCGGCAAGGAAGCTCCGTCGCGGAATCGGCCGCATCAATTGATGCTCTCGTATTTGGCCGCGAGCGCCGCTTCCTTCTCAGGATCGATCCACCAGGAATTGATGTCCGCGCCGATGTATTCCGGCTGCTTTTCCGGCATGCCGAACTTGTTCCAATACGCCACCCACTGAACCGGGCGATGAAATTGCGGGATGGTGTAGTAGTTCCACAGGAGCACCCGATCGAGAGCGCGAGTGGCGGCGACGAGATCCTCGCGGTCGGTGGCGAAGATGACGCGATCCACCAGCGCGTCGACAACGGGGTCCTTGATGCCCATGACGTTGCGCGATCCAGGCGAGTCGGCTGCCTTGGAACCCCAGAAGTCGCGCTGCTCGTTGCCCGGTGAAGCGGACTGGTTGAGGATAGTCGTATCTACGTCGAAGTCGAAATCGTTGACTCGGTTGACATACTGGGATGGGTCGACGATGCGCAGCGATGCGTCGATGCCGATCTTGCGGAGAGTCTCGATGTAAGAGTTCGCCAAGATCTCATCGGTCGGGCCACTGCCGAGGAACTCTATCCTGAACTGCTCGCCAGTCTTCTCGTTGATCATCCGGCCATTTTCGATGTTCCAGCCGGCCTGCCTGAAAAGGTCGATGGCCTCCCGCAGATATTTCCGCTCAGCCTGTGGAGTGTCGTAGACCGGAAGCTTGAACTCCTCGGTGAAAACCTCCGGCGGCAGCTTGTCCTTGTAGAGCGTGAGAATCTCGAGTTCCTTGCCGGTGGGCAGCCCGCTCGAGGCGAGTTCGCTTCCGACGAAATAGCTGCTAGTGCGGGTATTCTGCCCGAAAAAGAGCGTGCGGTTCATGTACTCGAAATTGTAGGCGAGCGTCAGCGCCTTGCGCACGCGGCGATCCTGAAACTGCGGCCGCCGCAGATTGAGCGCGAATGCCTGCATGAAAACGCCGAGGGTGCTTTTGAATTCCTTCTTTATGACGTCTCCGTCCTTGACGGCGGGAAAATTGTATTGCGTCATCCAGCGGCGCGAACTGTTTTCAACCTGAATGTCCTCATAGCCGCCTTTGGTGAAGGCCTGCCAAGCGGCATTATCGTCCTGGAAATAGAGATATTCCCGGCGATCGAAATTTTCGCGTCCGATCTTCACCGGCACATCCGCCGCCCAATAATCGGGCACGCGCGCCCAGACGATCTGCGATCCCGGCTTGAAGCTCTCTATGCGATAGGCGCCCGAACCGAGCGGTGCTTCCAGTGTCGGCCTGGTGATGTCCCGCTTCTTGCCCGAGGCGTCGGTGCCTTCCCACCAGTGCTTCGGCAAAACGACGAGATCGCCCATGATGTGCGGCAGTTCGCGATTTCCCTTCTGGTCGAAACGGAACTCAACCTCGCGATCCGAAATCGCCACCGCTTCCGTCACGTTGGCGTAGTAGTGGCTGTATTGCGGGCTGTACTCCTTGAGCACGTTGAAGGACCAAATGACGTCCTCCACTGTGATCGGCTTGCCGTCGTGCCATTTCGCCTTCGGGTTGAGACGATAGGTGGCCGAGGAGAAATCGTCGGGAAACTTGAAGGCCTCGGCCACGAGCGCATGGCTGGTGCTCGGCTCGTCGACCGACTGCTCCATCAGCGTATCATACAGTATGCCGCCACCGAATGCGGCGAAGCCTGCCGCCGGGCTCCCTTGGACGATATAGGGATTGAAGCTGTCGAACGTGCCGACGACGGTCAAGTTGAGCGTGCCGCCCTTGGGCGCGTCCGGATTCACATAGTCGTAATGCTTGAAATTCTGGCCGTATTTGGATTCGCCGATCAGCGAATCGCTGGTGCGCCATTCGTCCGCCGATGCCGAAAGGAGGCCGGATGCGAATATCGCGGCAGCCAGTCCGACCTTGCCAAGCAAACCGATTCCGCAAACCTTCATCACTCATCCTCCACGAGACATTCGAGAACCTATCTAGGCCCACTCCCGCTCCTGAAAACGGGCCGGGGCCGGTATTTCGGCGGTATATTCGAGATGTCTAACAAAAAAAGCCGGGCGGAACCCGGCTTTTTCATGATTTTCGAGATTACAAATTTGTCATTGAGCAGGCGCGGGTTCCGCGGGAGCCGGCGCTGGCTCTGCAGGTTCAGCCGGCGCAGGTGCGGACTCGGAAGGCGCCGGAGTCGTGTCCGGTGCAGGTGCGGCTTCGGCAGGGGCTGCCGGTGCTTCGGCAGGGGCTGCCGGTGCTTCGGCAGGCGCAGCTTCAGCCGGTGCAGCGCCGCTCTCGGGAGCCGCGGCGGGTTCGGCTGCGGCGGCAGGGGCGGCTGCTTCGGGCAGCGGCGCCGGGTTGTCCGACAGTGTGCGCAGATAGGCGATCAGATCGGCGCGCTCGTCGGGCTTCTTCACGCCCGCAAAACCCATTGCGGTACCTTTGATGTAGCCTTTCGGCGACGCCAGGAAGTCGCTGAGGTGCTGGTAATCCCAGACCACCGAGCCGCCCTGCGCGAACTCCTTCATCGCCGCGGAATATGCAAAGCCTTCGTGCGAGGCCAGAGGACGATCGACAATGTTCCAGAGATTTGGCCCGACCTTGTTGGCCCCGCCGCTCTCCACGGTATGGCAGGCGGTGCACTTCTTGAATACGGCCGCGCCGGCTTCCGGGTTGGCGCTGGCCAGCAGCACGGCGATAGGCTCTTCAACGGGCACCGCCGGTGCGCCTCCGGCGGGTTCTTCCTCAGCGGCCTCGATGATGAAACCAGGCTTTTCGGGAGAGGGGGAGGCGAAGATCGCATCAGAGGCGATCGAAATCGAGAAGACAATGAATACCGCGCCCAGGAGACCGCCGATCAGCTTGTTGAATTCGAAAGAGTCCATCTGCGCCCCAGGCTTCCTGATCCGGCGGGCTGGCGGGAGGTGCGCCTCCACGACGGCAGCCGGCTTGATTTCACAACCGGCCGTGCCCGGCCGAATTGCGGCGGAAACTAGGTCTTTTGCTTGTGGGTTGCAACACCTATAAGGGCGGGGCCAGTGAGACCTTTTGACACTTTTAACCGCCCCTCCGAGACTGATTTACCCCACTATGTCGACCCTCATTCTGATCCCCGCCCGCATGGCTTCGACCCGCCTTCCGGGCAAGCCGATGGCCGACATTGGCGGCCGCCCGATGATCGTCCACGTCGCCGAAAGAGCGCGCGAAAGCGGGCTCGGCCGCGTCGTCGTAGCGACCGACACGGAGGCCGTGCGCGAGGCGGTGCAGGCTCACGGCCTCGAGGCGGTGATGACCCGGACGGATCACGAATCGGGCTCGGATCGGATATTCGAAGCCCTGTCGGCGCTCGACCCTGGCGCCGAGGTCGAAACCGTAATCAACGTCCAGGGCGACCTGCCGACCATCGACCCGGAAACCATCCGCGCCGCCTTGCGGCCGTTGGAGGATCGGACGGTGGACATCGCTACGCTCTGCGTCGAGATTTACCGCGACGAGGAGAAGATCAATCCGAACGTCGTCAAGGTCGTGGGCTCGCCGCTTTCCGACACCCGGTTGCGCGCGCTTTATTTCACCCGCGCGACCGCGCCTTGGGGCGACGGGCCGCTCTACCATCACATCGGGCTCTACGCCTATCGGCGCGCGGCGCTGGAACGCTTTGTCAGCCTCTCGCCATCGCCGCTGGAACGGCGCGAGCGGCTCGAGCAGTTGCGGGCGCTCGAGGCAGGCATGCGCATCGACGTCGAGATCGTGCAGTTGGTGCCGCTCGGTGTCGACACGCCGGAGGATCTTGCCCGCGCCCGTGAAATCCTGACCATCGCTTAAGAAGGCCCGACTATGCCGCCTGAAAAGACCAACAGAATATCCTTCCAGGGCGAGCCGGGCGCCAATTCCGACACGGCCTGCCGCAACGTCTATCCGTCGATGGAGCCGCTGCCCTGCCCGACCTTCGAGGATGCGTTCAACGCGGTAGAGACGGGCAAGGCCGACCTCGCGATGATCCCGATCGAGAACACCATCGCCGGGCGCGTCGCCGACATCCATCACCTGCTGCCGGAATCGCGCCTGCACATTGTCGGCGAATATTTCTTGCCGATCCATTTCCAGCTGATGGTGCTGCCGGGCGTGAAAAGGCAGGAGATCAAGACCATTCACAGCCACATCCACGCGCTTGGCCAGTGCCGCAAATACATCCGCAAGAACGGCTGGAAACCGATGGTCGCCGGCGACACGGCGGGTGCGGCAAAGCTGGTCGCCGAGCTCAATGACCGGACGATGGCGGCTCTGGCGCCTCGCCTCGCCTCCAGCCTCTACGGCCTCGATATTCTGGAAGAGAATGTCGAGGACACTGAAAACAACGTCACCCGCTTCGTCGTGCTTTCGAAGTCCAAGACCTGGGTGGAACGGCCGACGGCCGATGCCAGGATGATGACGACCTTCATCTTTCGGGTGCGAAACGTGCCGGCGGCCCTCTACAAGGCTATGGGTGGCTTCGCCACCAACGGCGTCAACATGACGAAGCTCGAAAGCTATCAGCTCGGCGCTTTCACGGCGACGCTGTTCTATGCCGACATCGAGGGCCATCCTGACGACAACAACGTCAAGCTGGCGCTCGATGAACTCCGCTTCTTCTCCAGGGAGATGCGCATCCTCGGCGTCTATCCGCGCAGCGAATCGCGTGAGGAATGGAAAGTGGCGGACTGAAGCCGGCAACGGTGCCGTCAGCTACAAGCGCTTGGCGAACCAGTGGTCGGCGTAGGGATTGTCGTTGAAGCGAGCAATTTCGGTATAGCCTTCGCGCTTATACAGAGACTGCGCCTCCTTGAGCGAGCGGTTGGTGTCGAGGCACACAGTCTCCGCGCCGAAGCCAACCGCGATCGCCTCCAGTTTGCGCAACATGCGGCTGGCGACGCCAAGACCACGCGCCGAAGGTGCGACCCACATCCGTTTGATCTCCGCCGTTGCGGCATCGATCATCCGCAGCGCTCCGCAGCCTACCGGATTGCCGTCGAGCCGGGCGATCACGAAACTGCCCTGGGGAGGGATGAAGTCCTCCTCGGTCGTCGTGTTTCCCTTGCCCGGGTCGAACCCTTCCTCGAAGCGCTCGGCGAGTTCGTTGAAATATTGCGCCAGGCATTGCCGCGCTTCCTCGGTGTTGGCAGCCTCCTCCTCGACGGTGATCGATGCGGCGGCGAGCAGCCGCTCGACCTCCGCCGCCGCGGCAACGAGCCGGTCCCGCGCCGCTGCCGAAAGCGGCTCGAGAATGGAATTCGCAAGTTCGTCCGACAGGGCGTCGTAGGCTGCGTGCTCGGCGCGGCCCTTCTCGGTCAGCATCGCGCGGCGGCTGCGGGCATCGCCATCGAGCTTTTCCACCGAGACGAGACCCTGCGCTTCGAGCGAACGCAGCATGCGGCTGAGATGGCCTGAATCAAGTCCAAGCCGGCTGCGAAGCGCGCTGAGCCCCGCCCCTTTCGGCCCGATCTCGAAAAGGAGCCGCGCCTCGCCAAGCGGGCGCCCACGGCGCAGATAGCTGTCTTCCAGCGCGCCGACACGACGCGTCACCGCGCGGCTGAAGCTGCGTATCTGTGTGATTTGCGAGATGTTCATTACCTGACTTTAGTCAGGTAATTTTCTGAGGCAAGAATTATCTGACTTCGATCAGGTAATTTCCCGCTATCCGCTCTCGGCCCAGTGGCGGATCAGGTGGTGTGCGATGGCGCCGTTGGGCGGAACGAAAATGCCGTCGGGATGATTGCCTGCGATGGCCGCCAGGACTTCGTCGCGTGAAAACCAGCGGCAATCTTCCAATTCGTTCATGTCGGCTGAAATATTCTCGTTCAGCGCCTCGCCGAAGCAGCCGATCATCAGCGAATACGGAAACGGCCAGGGCTGGCTGGCGTGGTAGACCACCCGCCCGAGCCTAATGCCCGCTTCCTCGAAGGTCTCGCGGCGCACCGCCGCCTCGATCGTTTCGCCGGGCTCGATGAAGCCGGCGAGCGCCGAGTACATGCCGGGCGAAAAATGCTTGCCACGCCCGAGGAGACACCGGTCGGCGGTAACCGAAAGCATGATCGCGACAGGATCGGTGCGCGGAAAATGCTCGGTATTACAGGCCGGGCAACGCCTCCTGTACCCGCCCGCCCGCATTTCCGTGCGCTGCCCGCATCTGCCGCAATACACATGGCTGGCGTGCCAGGACAGAAGCGCCGCGCCCTGCGCCAACGCACCGAGCGCAGCCGGGTCGATAAGCCCCTGTATGTAGATTGAGCGGTGGTCGATCGCCTTGATCGTCTCGGGCAGGTGCTCGGGATCCAGGAGGCAGGGCGCCGCAAGTATCGGTCCGCTTTCGTCGAAGCCAAGCAGGATTGCGTCGTCCAGCCTCGTTTCGAGCGGATCGCATTCGTTCAGCAGGAAATGCGCGTCGAAGCGGTCCTCGATCCGCTTCAACAGCAGGCGGCCCTCGCGTATCAGCATCACGCGTGCGCCGGGGTCTTCCAGTGCCTTCTCGACGGAGTCATCGCTGCGGTTCTCCGACTGCCGATCGATCCCGTTGCCGGCGAACCCGACAAACTGGCTTGGCTCGCGCTCGGGCGCGTCGAAAAGGCGAAAATTCATTCGGTGCTCGACAATGGAATGCATGAGAGGGCTAAAGCGCCGCTTTGATTTTCTCGCAAAAGCGGCGGATGTCGTCAGGTTTGTAGGGCTCGCGCATGCCGTGGCCCCAAACCGGCCCCGGCCAGCCAGGATCACCCTCAGACCGAGCCACCACATGCACATGGAGTTGGCGCACGATGTTTCCGAGCGCCGCGGTGTTGATTTTGGTGCAGTTGGTGACGGTTTTAAGCGCCTGCGCGACCATGTTGGATTCGAAGGTCAACATGGCCTGGTCGAGCGGCGTCAATTCATGCACCTCCTCGGCGCCCGGGCGCTGCGGAACCAGGATCAGCCATGGCCAGCGCCGGTCGTTCATGACGCGCAATTCGCACAGGCCGAGCCACATCAGCTGTTCGCTGTCGGCTTCCAGCCGCGCGTCGAGCTCGAATCCGGCCTTTTGGCCAGTCTGCATTGGCGTTTCCTCGATTTGCCAGAAAGGCTAGAGCGCCTTCCGGAGCGCTGCAAGCGAATCATGGTCCAAATCACCTGTCCAAGCCGATTCGGCCGATGGTCTTGCAATTTGCGGCGCAATTGACGATATGAAAGCCGGGAGGTTGGTGGTGGACGATCCACTCGCCAACCGGGTCAGGTCCGGAAGGAAGCAGCCCTAACGAGCCCGGAACGGGTCATTGTTCCAGCCTCCCACCTCTTCGCAAACCGCTTTTTAAAGGCCGCCGCGACATTGACGGCGCGTTGCGGCGCGGGCGACACTCACGTTTCTGGAATCGGCCGCGCACAGTTGGCCAGTGGAGCAAAACGGGCGAATGAGCGAAGCCGGAAGCAACCAGACAGGCAAGGCCCCTGGCGCCTACCGTGTTCTTGCGCGAAAGTACCGTCCGTCCGATTTTTCCAGCCTCATCGGCCAGGAGCCGATGGTCCGCACCCTTACCAATGCATTCTCCTCGGGCCGCATCGCGCAGGCCTGGATGCTGACCGGCGTACGCGGCGTCGGCAAGACCACGACTGCGCGCATTCTGGCGCGGGCTCTCAATTACAAGACCGCCGAAATCGACCAGCCTTCGGTCGAGCTCACCACGATCGGTGAGCATTGCAAGGCGATCATGGATGGCCGCCATGTCGATGTCATCGAGATGGACGCCGCCTCGCACACCGGCATCGACGACATCCGCGACATTATCGAGCAGGTTCGCTACGCCCCTGTCTCGGCGCGCTACAAGGTCTACATCATCGACGAGGTGCACATGCTGTCCACGCAGGCATTCAACGGCCTGTTGAAGACGCTGGAAGAGCCGCCGCCGCATGTGAAGTTCATCTTCGCAACGACCGAGATCCGCAAAGTCCCGATCACCATCCTGTCGCGTTGCCAGCGTTTCGATCTGCGTCGCGTGGACGCCGGAACGCTGACCGCCAATCTGCGCAACATTGCCACACTGGAAGAGATCGAGGTCGACGACGACGCGCTGGCGATGATCGCGCGCGCCTCCGAAGGTTCGGTCCGCGACGCCCAATCGATCCTCGACCAGGCGATCGCACACGGCGCCGGCAGGGTGACCGCCGAGGCGGTCCGCTCGATGCTCGGGCTCGCGGATCGCGCCCGCATTGTCGATCTGTTCGAGCATGTCATGAAGGGCGATGCGGCTGCCGCCCTTAACGAATTCCGCTCCCAGTACGACACCGGCGCCGATCCGGTCGCCGTGCTGACCGACCTTGCCGAGTTCAATCATCTCGTCACCCGCCTGCGCTTCGTGCCATCGGCAGCCGATGACGCTTCGCTTTCCGAGGAGGAGCGGCGGCGCGGCCGCGAATTCGCCCAGGCGCTGTCGGTGCGCGTGTTGTCGCGCAGCTGGCAGATGCTGCTCAAGGGCATTCCCGAGGTGCAGGCCTCGAACCGGCCGGTGAGTGCGGCCGAAATGGTCCTCATCCGCCTCGCGCATGCGTCCGATCTTCCTACGCTCGACGAGGCCCTGAAATCGCTCGGCGACGGGCCATCGCCGTCCGTCACCGCCACGCCGCGGCCGTCACTGCCGTCGGCTTCTCCGGTCGGCCCCAACAATGGCGCGAGCGCGGTCGCCCAGAGCCGGATGCCGGCGGGCAATGGCGGCGGCCAGACGATGCGGCTGGTTACGACCGAACCCGCTCCGGCGGAAATGCCGAAGCCCGAACCGGTCGCCGAGGCCGCGCCGCCTCCCACCGTCCAGATCAAGTCGCTCGCCGATCTGGTCGCGTTGGCCGACTCGCATCGCGACATGGCTTTCAAGGTGTTGGTCAAGCGCTGTGTGCGGCTGGTCAAGATCGAACCGGGCCGGCTCGACGTCAGCCTGACCGGCGACGCGCCGAAGACGCTGCTTGGCGACCTGACCGTCAAGCTCAAGGCTTGGACCGGCCGCAACTGGCTGGTTTCGCTGTCGCGCGAGGAAGGCGGGCAAACGCTTGCCGAACAGGAAACGAGCAAGCGCGAAAACGCCTTCCAGGACGCCCGCAGCGATCCCGCCGTCGCCGCGATCCTGGCGCGGTTTCCGGGCGCCAAGATCATCGACGTGCGCATCCCCGACGCGCCTGACTTGCCCGATATCGACGCCGACCTGCCGCCGGAAGCCGCAATCGAAGATGACGACGAGAACTGAGCAAAGGATATCGCCATGAAGGATCTTATCGGCCTGATGGGCAAGGCGAAGGAAATGCAGGCCAAGTTCCAGGCTATGCAGGAAGAGATCGCCAATCTGGAGGCAACCGGCCAGTCCGGCGGCGGACTGGTGCAGGTGACGATCTCGGGCAAGTTCGAGATGAAATCGCTGAAGATCGACCCGTCGCTGTTCAAGGAGGACGAAGTCGAGATACTCGAGGATCTGATCCTTGCCGCGCACAACGACGCCAAGACCAAGGTCGAGGCGATCATGCAGGAAAAGACCAAGGCGCTGACGGCCGGGCTGCCGATACCGCCCGGCATGAAACTGCCATTTTAGGCGAGCGTCCGCTGCATCTCGACCGCCGGAAGAACCACGCCCGGCCCCATCTCGACCTCGATCGGGCCCTTCCGGCGAAAGCCCGCCGCGGCGTAGAATTGCTCCGCCGGCAGGGTCGATTGGCTCATCATCACCCGGATGCCCGCCGCGCGTGCCTCGGCGAGGCAGTGCTCCAGGAGCAGCCGGGCAATGCCCTTGCGCAGATGGGCCGGATGCGTGGCGAAATGGCGGATATGTCCGACCCCTTCCACGATTTCGCCGCTGCCAGGCTTGTCCATAGTCCAGCCGCCGCAGCCCGCGGCAGCCCCGTCGATCTCGGCGATGTAATAGCTGCCGCTCTCCAGCAGCTTCGGATTTGCGTGCGACATCAGCGGCAGGGCGGCGGCAAACGCCTCGGAATCATACGACCCACGGGCGAGCTCGCCATAGGCGGCTGCCAGCAGGTCCGAGAGCATCTCCTCGTCGTCCGGAGTGGCCGTGCGGATGATGATGTTTTTATCCGTGTTCATGAGCCGCTTTCTCACTGCTCCGCACAATCAGCATAACGGACGGCAAAGCCGGCGCTACCCAATTTCCACCTTTCCCGCTAAACCAACGCCATGTCGAAACGAGTCGCCGGTCCTGAAATCGAACGCCTGATCCAGCTTCTGGCCAAGGTGCCGGGGCTCGGGCCGCGCTCGGCCAGGCGCGCGGCGCTTCACCTCATCAAGAAGAAGGAGCAGCTTCTTGCGCCGCTCGCCTCGGCGATGGGAGAGGCGGTCGAGAAGGTCCGGGTCTGCTCGAATTGCGGCAATGTCGACACGGCCGATCCATGCATGATCTGCACCGACCCGCGCCGCGACCAGTCGACGATCATCGTCGTCGAGGATGTTTCGGACCTCTGGGCGATGGAGCGCGCCACGGGCCTGAACGCACTCTACCACGTGCTTGGCGGCACGCTGTCGCCGCTCGACGGCATCGGCCCGGACCAACTCACCATCCGGCAACTGGTGGACCGCATTGCGGCGGGCGAGGTCAGGGAGGTGATCCTTGCCGTCAACGCCACGGTCGAAGGCCAGACCACGGCGCATTACCTCACCGACCAGCTTGCCGAATTCGGGGTCAGGGTGACGCGGCTGGCGCATGGCGTGCCGGTCGGCGGCGAACTCGATTATCTCGACGAGGGAACGCTGGCTGCGGCGCTGAAATCCAGAACCGTGTTTTGATCCAACGATCGGGAATTCTATCTGCGATGAACGAATGCCTGACCACGATGAGAAAGAACCCGCACGCTTTCCTGTCGCGTACGCTCTTGCTCATGATAACCGCGCTGCTGTTGGCGTGGACAAATCCTGCATCCGCCGCAAAGATCGACGAGCAGTTCCGGGCATGGCTCCGGAACGATCTGTGGCCGCAGGCCAGCGCCAACGGCGTCTCGCAACAGACCTTCGAGGCAGCGTTCGCCGGCATGAAACCCAATCTCAAATTGCCCGATCTGGTAATGCCGGGGCAAAAGCCGAAGACGCCGAAAAGGCAGCATCAGGCCGAGTTCGGCTCGCCCGGCAGCTATTTCGGCCCGATCGGGGGGGTGACGTCCGGCGGCAGATCGCGAGCGGGGCAGCATGCGAGGACGCTGGCCGCCATCGAGAAGCGCTACGGCGTTCCGGGTGAGATCGCGCTGGCGATCTGGGGCCGCGAATCCGGTTTCGGCACGGCGAAGATCCCGCACAACGCCTTCGAGGTGCTGGCGACCAAGGCGTTCATGTCGACCCGCAAGGAGATGTTTCGCAAGGAGGTGATCGCCGCTCTCGTCATGGTCGAGCGCGGCCTTGCCAGCCCGAAGGCGATGAAGTCGTCCTGGGCCGGCGCGCTCGGCCAGCCGCAATTCCTGCCCACCTCGTTTCTCGATCATGCCGTCGATCTCGACGGCGACGGCCGGCCCGACATCTGGAACTCCGTGCCCGACACGCTGGGTTCGATCGCCAATTACCTCGTCAATTACGGCTGGGTGAAGGGGCGCGACTGGGGTTTCGAGGTGACGGTGCCGGACAGCGTTTCCTGCGCGCTCGAAGGTCCGGACCGGGGGAGAAAAATTTCCGAGTGGGCGGCGATGGGCATTTCGCGCGTTGGCGGCAAGCCGTTCCCGGCGCATGAGGCCCGCGCCGAGGGCTTTTTGCTGATGCCCGCCGGACGCAGCGGCCCCGCTTTTATCGTTACGCCCAATTTCTACGTGCTCAAGAAGTATAATGAGAGCGATCTCTACGCGCTGTTCATCGGCCACGCCGCCGACCGCATCGCCGGCGGCGACAGGAATTTTGTCGGCCGCTGGGGCAAGGTCGGCGGGCTCTACCGTTCGGATGTGGCCGACCTTCAGCGCGGGCTGGAGCGGGCCGGCTATGATGTCGGCGGCGCCGACGGCCTGCCCGGCTTCAAGACGCGGCGCTCGATCGGCGAGTGGCAGAAGAAAAACGGCCGCGCGGCGACGTGCTTTCCGGACAAAGGTCTGGTGGAGGCGCTGAGGTGAGGTTTCCCTCCCCACAAGGGGACAGGGGAAGAGACTCGCTTCATCATCGCCACGCTTGGTCTGCCGCAGGGGACAGTTTACTTTTTTCCGCCCGCGCAAACCTGTCGACTGCCGCCGCCTTTCCGCGGAAAGAAAGTAAACTGTCCCCCGGCATGCGCTTCTCCGTTGCCACGCTGCGTTTCCGCCCTGGCCATTGCCCCTTCGACAAGCTCAGGGTGAGGTAGTCAGGAAGACGGGCGGGCAGGAAAGCGCCGCACGAATTCGTAAAGGAACAGGCACTCCCATGCCCGCCCGTCCGGTGTCTGTCGCCCGGTCGACCGGTCACGCGCCCCGCTCCATGTTCTTTCCATGGACAATGACGCGCGGATGATCCGCCTTCTCTCCACGAAGCATTGACGCGTCGTACCGGAATGCGGTGCGCACCAAGGTCCCGCCAGAACGGTGAGGCCATTATGCGGAAGCGGCAGGGGTGTGGGATAAACGGGGAGCGAAATAATTTCGATCCGGTTGTTATACCATTGATCCGCAAGGGTGATTTCTTCGATCTAGCCGAAATGAGGGTCGATTCTATCCACAGGGGTATCTCATGCGGCGGGTCAGGAGCCCGCCCCTTCCACCGCCTTCGGCAGCGCAAACAAATGCTTCGCTCCTGACGGGGAGTTGTCAGGAGCGCCCTGCTAGATTGTAGCCGTCGGAGGCGCATTTCCGCGCCGGGAGAGAAAACAGCATGATTTCTCAAGAGCAGGACGGCGCGGCCGGGTTTGATTTCCTGATCGGAAGCTGGGCAATCGAGAACGAGAGGCTGGCGAAGCGGTTTGCCGGAAGCAGCGAGTGGACGCGGTTCACGGCCATCTCGACCTGCCGCAAGCTCCTGAACGGCGCGGGCAATCTGGAGGAGATGACAATCCCTGGAAAGGCGTTTGCCGGACTGGCCCTGCGGATATTCAATCCCGCCGACGGGCTATGGTCGATCCACTGGGCCGACAATGACCGCCACCGCGTGCTGCCGCCCATGGTTGGTCGTTTTGAGAACGGAACAGGCGTCTTCTACGGCGACGAGGAGCATGAGGGCCGGACGGTGCGCGCCCGCTTCACCTGGACGCCATCGACGCAAAGCCCGCGCTGGGAGCAGGCATTTTCGCAGGACGACGGCAAGAACTGGGAAACCAACTGGGTGATGAAGTTTTCGCGGACCGAGTGACGTACCGCTGTGCCGGGGACAGTTTTATTACTTTCTTTCCGCGGAAAAGGCCGCGCGGCTGAGGGTTCGCACGGGCGGGAAAAGTAAACTGTCTCCTGAGCTTCTCCTGAGCTTAAGCCGCCTTCGACAATTCCCGATGCGCGTCGGCCAGTATCTCGAACGAGCGAAGCCGCGCCGCATGATCGAATATCTGCGCAGTGACCATCAGTTCGTCCGCGCCGGTGCGCCGGATGAAGGCGTCGAGGCCGCTGCGCACGGTTTCGGGCGAGCCGACGATGGCGCAGGAAAGAGCCTGGTCGAGCATCGCGCTGGCCATCGGTTCGATCTGGTTCCTGTAGCCGGGGACAGGCGGCGGCAACGGACCGGGGCGGCCGGTGCGCAGATTGACGAATGCCTGCTGCAGTGACGAAAACAGAAGCTCGGCTTCCGCGTCGGTCGCCGCTGCGATGACGTTCAGCCCGAGCATCACATAGGGCTTGTCGAGTTGCGCCGAGGGCTGGAAGCGCGAGCGGTAGATGTCGAGCGCGTGCTCCATTTCGGCCGGCGCGAAATGGGAAGCGAAGGCGTAAGGCAGGCCGAGCATGGCGGCAAGCTGCGCGCCATAGGTGGACGAGCCGAGAATCCACACGGGTACATTCTGGCCCTCACCGGGCACGGCGCGGATGCGCTGGCCGGGTTCGGCAGGCTGGAAATAGCCGATCAGCTCGACGACGTCCTGCGGAAAGCTGTCGACGCCGGCCTCCAGATTGCGGCGCAGCGCCCGCGCCGTCGCCATATCGGTGCCCGGCGCGCGGCCGAGGCCGAGGTCGATGCGGCCCGGATGCAGCGCCGCCAGCGTGCCGAACTGCTCGGCGATGACCAAAGGCGCGTGGTTGGGCAGCATGATGCCGCCGGCGCCGACGCGGATGGTCGAGGTGCCCGCCGCGACATGCGCTATCACGACCGATGTGGCGGCGCTGGCGATGCCCGGCATGTTGTGATGCTCGGCGAGCCAGTAGCGCCGATAGCCGAGCCGCTCGGTGTGGCGGGCGAGATCGAGCGTGTTGGCGAGCGATTGCGAGGCGGTGCCACCTTCGGTGATCGGCGACAGGTCGAGAACGGAAAGAGGGATCATGAGACGCTTCCGGGGATCGGGAACCCGGATATGGGGAGCGATGTCCATGGCTGCAAAGGCTGGACCAATAAACGATGCTAACCGGCCGGCTCCGACTGCTCCTCCGGTTCTTCGGCCGTCTGCTGCGCCGCCAGGAAATTGCCGACATGGCGCAGGCTGTCGAAATGGTCGCAGAAAACCTTGATGACCACCAGGATCGGCACGGCGATCAGCGCGCCGACGAAACCCCACAGCCATGACCAGAAGGCGACGGCGATGAAGATCGCCACGGCGTTGATCTCAAGGCGGCGACCGACCACCAGCGGCGTCACAAACTGGCCTTCGGTGATGTTGCAGGCCACTACGAAGGCCGGCGCGACCAAGGCGTATGCCAGGCTATCGAAGCTGATGATCGAGATGGCGGCGACAAGCACAATCGTCATCAGCGCGCCGATATAGGGCAGGAAGTTGAGCAGGGCGGCGGCGACGCCCCAGACGAATGGGTTCGGCAGGCCGATCGCCCACAGGCCGAGGCCGACGGCGAGCCCAAGCCCGCCGTTTATAAGCGCCACGGTGAGCAGATAGCGCGAGATCTCGCGCTCGACATCGTAGACGACGCGCAAAGCCCGCTTCTTTTCGCTCATGCGGGCAAAGGACTGAATGATCTTCTCGTAGAACATCGTGCCCGAGGCGAGCAGGAACAGCGACAGCACGAAGGTGATGGCGATGGTCGTAGCGGCGGACAGAAGGTTGCCCGCGGCCTGCGAGACGATGCCGGGCTGCGCGACCACCACTTTCTGTACGCCGGGCTCCTGCGTGGTTTCGGCGACCTGCTCGACCTGCCGGGAGACCTGCATCACCCGCTCGAATGGATGGCGCAGTTCGGCCAAACGCTCGGTGAGTTCGCGCCCGATCGCCGGAGCATCGTTGACCAGGTCCATGACTGGGCCGCTCATGAAATATCCGGCGCCGCCGATGCCGATGACCGACAGAACCACCAGGAACGTGGCCGACAGCGCCTCCGGCACGCCGTGCCGGCGTAGGAAGCGCACGATCGGCGTCAGCATCAGCGCCAGCATGAAGGCGAGAAGGACCGGCATGAAGAAATCGCGCGCGAAATAGAGCGCGTAGACGGCGGTGAAGATGAAGATGCCGATCAGCAGCGAGCGCATCAGCCGCGTATCGGACGCAGACCGCGCAGTTTCCGGCTTGTCGTCACCGGGAACGGCGGGTTGGATCGTCATGGCTCGAGTTCCCCCGATCTTCGCTCATCCGGCGGGTGCCGGCGCGAAAAATCCTTTACGCGCAACAATGCGCATGCCGCGCCGAAGTTCCGCCGGGCTCGATCAGGGCGCGGCGACGGCCGGGGCTTTGGCGGTTTCCTTGCGCACGATCGGAGCGACCTTCGTGCCGTAAAGCTCGATCGCCTTCATCAGCTTGGCGTGCGGCATCATGCCGATCGCCATCTGCAGCAGAAAACGGTCGTTCCCGAAGATGCGATGGTGGGCCACGATCTTTTCGGCGACCTCTTCCGGATTTCCGACGAAGAGCGCGCCGCGCGGGCCGCGCGACTGGTCGAAATGCGCTCTCGACGTCGGGCCCCAGCCACGCTCGCGGCCGATACGGTTCATCACTTCGGCCTGTGGGAGATAGAAGTCGTCGGCCGCCTGTTCGGTGGTTTCGGCGATGAAGCCGTGCACATTGATGCTGGTGGCGAGCGTTGCCGGATCATGGCCGGCGCGGCCGGCAGCCTGCCGGTAGAGATCGAAGAGCGGCGCGAAACGCGCCGGCTCGCCGCCGATGATGGCGAGCGCCAGCGGCAGGCCGAGTACGCCGGCGCGGGCGACCGAATTGGGCGTGCCGCCGACCGCGATCCAGATCGGCAGCTTGTCCTGGAGCGGGCGCGGATAGGCGCCGCGACCCTCGATTCTCGGCGTATGCTTGCCGCCCGACCACGATATGTGTTCGCTTTCGCGCAGCTTGAGCAGCAGTTCGAGCTTCTCGGCAAACAGCGTGTCGTAGTCGTTCAGGTCGTAGCCGAACAGCGGGAACGATTCGATGAACGAGCCGCGCCCGGCCATGATCTCGGCGCGACCGCCTGACAGGAGATCGAGCATCGAGAATTGCTGGAAGACGCGCACCGGATCGTCCGAGGAGAGCACGGTAACGGCACTGGTCAGCCGGATGCGCTTTGTGCGCTCGGCAGCGGCGGCAAGCGCCACGACCGGGGCCGAAGCGGCGTAGTCGGGCCGGTGGTGCTCGCCGAGGCCGAACACATCGAGCCCGACCTGGTCGGCCAGTTCGATCTCCTCGATGAGGTTGCGCAGGCGCTGGTGCGGGGTGATCGCGCCGGGCCCCTTGTCGAGGCTGACGTCGGCGAAGGTGTAGAGGCCGAGTTCCATGGATTCTCCTCGCTATATCGCCCGCACAGGTAGCTGCACGGCGGGCCTGCCGCCAGTGCCCATCCGGTGAACAGTCCATTTCGGGTATGCCGCAAAAGCGTTCCCCTGCGGCAACATAGCGGGCGATTTCATGGCAGGCATTCCCATTTGACGCTTGAACTCTCGGCTATCGCGCGTATGTAAGCGGCGCAATCGACGACAAGAATTGAAGGCGGACATTGGCTATCTACAGAGAGAAAGACATTTTCGAGCGGCGCAACGCGGCAAACGAGGCGAAAAAGGCGCTGCTGGAGCGGTTCAAGGCAAAGCCCGACCCGAACGACCCCCAGGTCTTGGCCAAGCAGGCCGAGCGCAAGGCGATCCTCGAGGCGCGCGAGAAGCGGGCTGCGGAGAAGGAAAAGCTGAGGCAGGAAAAGCTGGCCCGTGAAGCGGTCGAGCGCGCCGAGCGCGAAGCGGCGGCTGAAGCAGCACGCATTGCCGCCGAGGAAGCTGCTGCCGCCGAGGCCAAGGCCAAGGAAGCGGAAGAAACCGAGCGTATCGCTCGCCTTCTAGCGGACGAGGCCGAGCGCAAGGCCAAGCGCGACGCGCGTTATGCGGCGCGCAAGCAGCGCAAGCGGTTCGGCTAGTACTCGACGGCTTCAGGCGACCAGCTTGAGGCCGACAATGCCTGCCACGATCAGCCCGATGCAGACCAGCCTGATGACGGTGGCCGGCTCGCCGAGCAGGTAGATGCCGAGCACAGCGGTGCCGACCGTGCCTATGCCGGTCCAGACCGCATAGGCGGTGCCGACCGGCAGCGTCTTGAGGGCAAGCCCGAGCAGGCCGAGGCTGATGACCATGCTGGCGACGGTCAGCAGCGTCGGCGTGAGGCGGGTGAAGCCGTCGGTATATTTCAGGCCGATAGCCCAACCGATTTCAAACAGTCCCGCGAAGAAAAGATAAGTCCAAGCCATGTCCGGCCTCGTGGATTCGGCGGGCCGTCCCGACCGTGTCGCAAGGTGCAGGGTCGTCCCGGCACCGCCAGAGGGAATTCTGGCATCTCAAACTCATTTCTCCGAAAACCGGAGCTTTTTCGAAGGACGCGCAGCGCTCAAATGAAGGCGGCCGGCGGGATATAGGCGCCGGCCGCCTTCATCGGTTCTTCCGAAGGCTATTTCTTGTCCTTCAGCTTGGCTGCGGGAACCGGCGCCGCCTTGAGCGCTGGCGCGGGCGCCGGCTTCTTGGCGTCCTTTTTCGGTTTCCTGGCTTCCTTGTTGCTGCGCAATTGACCCTTGGCCATGATTCGCTCCTCCGGCTGGCTGGCAGATGAGTGAAACAAGAGAATCGGGGCAAGGGCAAGAGCGCTCGAAGCGCCACGACGGCCTGCGTTCAGGCGTCCGCTTCGTCGACCACCCGCAACCTGAGCTGACCGGTCCTTGAATCGGCGCTCCGCGCCTTGACCGGTGCGGCGACAACTTCCGCGGTCTCCGCGCCAGGCGTCCCGAATTCCAGCGCCTCGATCTTCTGGCCGCGCTTGGTCACCTTCGAGGACGAGACCAGAATGTCGTCTATGTCCTTCGAGGCCTGGCCGAAATGCGTCTGCAGCTTACGCACGCGTTCGTCGAGGCGCGAGACGTCTTCCATCAGGCGGATGACCTCGCCCTGGATCAGATGCGCCTGCTCGCGCATCGAGGCGTCCTTGAGGATCGCCTGAATGACCTGGATCGACAGCATCAGCAGCGACGGCGAGACGATCACGATGCGGGCGCGATGCGCGCGATGCACGATCGATTCGAAGTTCTCGTGGATCTCGGCGAAGATCGATTCCGACGGCACGAACAGGAAGGCGGTGTCCTGCGTCTCGCCATTTATCAGGTACTTTTCCGAAATTGCCTTGATGTGCACTTCGAGATCGCGCCTGAACGCCTGGGCGGCATATTTCTGCGCCTCGGAACCTTCGCTGTCGGCGGCTGCGCGGATGGCGTTCCAAGCTTCCAGCGGGAATTTCGCATCGATGACCAGGGACGGCGCATCGTTCGGCATTTTCACGACGCAGTCCGGCCGGTTGCCGTTGGAAAGCGTCGCCTGGAACTCGTAGGCGCCGTGCGGCAGGCCGTCGGCAACGATCGCTTCCATGCGCGACTGGCCGAAGGCGCCGCGCGTCTGCTTGTTGGAGAGGATCGCCTGAAGCTGCACGACCTGGCCGGCGAGCGACTGGATGTTGCCCTGCGCGGTGTCGATGACCGCCAGCCGCTCCTGCAGTTTCGCCAGGCTCTCATGCGTCGACCTGGTCTGCTCGGTCATGGTCTGGCCGATGCGGCCGGTCATGGCGTCGAGGCGCTGGCCGATCGACTGGGTGAGCTCGGCCTGTCTCGCGCCGAACACTTCGGCGACCGCGCCGAGCCGGCCCTGCATTTCGGCCTGCGCCTGCAATATGCCGGCCATGCGCGCTTCGGCATCGCGGGCGTGGTCCGCGGCTTCGGCCGCGGCCGCCGCACGCGCATTCGCCGCGCGCCAGAGCGCCGCGATCAGCGCCACCAGCAGGACAAGGAACAGCGTGGCGGCGACAGCGAGCAGCTGGCCGAGCGTGACGGTGGATGCGCCAAGCTGCGCAACGGGGGCCGAGAGTATTGAGCTGAGTTCGTTCATGCCCGCGTACGATACGCGATTCGGCGATAGATCAAAACATGAACATTTGCACATCGGTCGCGGTTGACTGAATTAAGGCGAGCGATTACGTGAACACGATGTCGATCAAGCCTCTCATCATCCTTCCCGACCCAGTCCTCCGCCAGGTTTCAAAGCCCGTCAGCCAAGTCGACGCGCCGCTGCTCAAGCTGGCCGACGATATGCTGGAAACCATGTATGACGCGCCGGGCATTGGACTGGCGGCGATCCAGGTCGGCGAGCCGCTCAGAATGCTGGTCATCGATCTCGCTAAGGAAGACGAGAAGCCTGCGCCGCAGGTTTTCATCAATCCGGAGATTGTCGCTAGCGGCGAAGAGCGTTCGGTCTATGAGGAAGGCTGCCTGTCGATCCCGGATTATTATGCCGAGGTGGAGCGGCCGGCGACCGTGCGCGTGAAATATCTCGACCGCGACGGCAAGCTTCAGGAGACGGAGGCCGAGGGCCTTCTGGCAACCTGTCTGCAGCACGAGATCGACCATCTCAACGGCGTGCTGTTCATCGACCATATTTCCAAGCTGAAGCGCGATATGGTCGTGAAGAAGTTCAAGAAATTGGCCAAGGAACGCCCGCCTAGCCGGATGGTCGGGTAGGCGGTTCTCGGATTGACCGGATAGCCGGCGTCAACCCTGACGAGCGTCCTACGTCCTGACGAATGTCAGATAGGCCGGGATGCGGTTTTCGCGAATGGCCTTCGCCTCGTATCTGGTGCGCACCCAGGTCTCGTAAGGCCGGCGCCAGTCATCGGCGTCGCGCGCCTGCCATTCGAACGCGCCATGCGCCCGGCAATGCAGCAGCGTCCAATTGATGTAATGGTCGATGTCGGAAGCGAAACGGAATTTTCCGCCCGGTTTGAGCACGCGGGCGAAGCGGTCAAGATTGGTCGGACTGACGAAGCGGCGCTTCCAGTGCCGCCGCTTCGGCCACGGATCGGGATAGAAGAGGTCTATGCCGTCGAGCGAGGCCGGCGGGAGCCAGTCGAGCACCCGGGTCGCATCGTCGTCGTAAATGCGCAGATTGGCGAGCGGCTGCCGGTCCAGCGCCACCATCATCTTGGCCAGGCCGTTGACGAAGGGCTCGACACCTATGAAGCCGGTGTCGGGCTCGGCCGCGGCGGCATGGCGCAGATGCTCGCCACCGCCGAAGCCGATTTCGAGCCGCAGCTTCGACACCTTGACCGGAAACAGCCGGCGAAGGTCGCCCGGGTCCGGCTGTTCGATATCTATCCGGTACTTTTCAAGACCGGCCGCCAGGGCCGAAGCCTGGAGCGGCCGGATCGCCTTGCCGTGGCGGCGCCCGAAGAAGGCCTCCGTCGACCGTTCGCGGCGCTCGCTCGCCATTGGGGTCAGGCTGCAACCGTCTCCTTGCCCGTCACCGCTTCCTTGATGGCCTTGACCAGATCGGTCTTTTCCCAGGAGAACGAGCCATCGCGACCCGGCTTGCGGCCGAAATGGCCATAAGCGGTGGTCTTGGCGTAGATCGGCTTGTTCAGGTCGAGATGGCGGCGGATGCCCGAAGGCGACAGGTCCATCACTTCACGCAAGGCGCTTTCGATGGCCGACGCCTCCACCCTGCCGGTTCCGTGCAGGTCGACATAGACCGACAGCGGCTGGGCGACGCCGATCGCATAGGAAAGCTGGATCGTGCAGCGGTCCGCGAGCTTGGCCGCGACCACGTTCTTGGCGAGGTAGCGCGCGGCGTAAGCCGCCGAGCGGTCGACCTTGGTCGTATCCTTGCCCGAAAACGCGCCGCCGCCATGCGCGGCCGCGCCGCCATAGGTGTCGACGATGATCTTGCGGCCGGTCAGGCCGGCGTCGCCATCGGGCCCGCCGATAACGAACTTGCCCGTCGGGTTGATGTACCACTGGCAGTCGGGCGCGATTTCCAGATCGCCCAGCGCCTCGCGGATGTAGGGTTCGACGACCTGACGGACCTTTTTGGAGTCCCAGCTTGCGTCGAGGTGCTGGGTCGACAGGACGATCGATGTGACCGAGGCCGGCTTGCCGTCGACATAGCTCACCGTTATCTGGCTCTTGGCGTCGGGCCCGAGCTTGGCGACGTCGCCAATGCCGGCGCGGCGCGCCGTCGAAAGCGCTTCCAGGATCTTGTGGCTGTAATAGATGGGCGCCGGCATCAGCTCCGGCGTCTCGCGGCAGGCATAACCGAACATGATGCCCTGGTCGCCGGCGCCTTCGGTATTGGAGTCGGACGCCTTGTCGACGCCCTGCGCGATATCCGCGGACTGTGCGTGCAGCAGCACGTCGATCTTGGCGTGCTTCCAGTGGAAGCCGTCCTGCTCGTAGCCGATGTCGCGAATGGCGCGCCGGGCGACGGAACGGAATTTCGACGGATTGACGACGACGTGGCCCTTGGCGTCGAGCAACGGCTTGCCGACCTTATCGGTCTTGAGCAGGGTCGGCGGAACCCGGACCTCGCCGGCGATGACCACGCGGTTGGTGGTGGCCAGCGTCTCGCATGCGACGCGGACGTCCCAGGGATTCATTCCTGTCTTCTTGGCCTCGCGATAGACCAGATCGACGATCTCGTCGGAAATACGGTCGCAAACCTTGTCGGGATGGCCTTCGGAAACGGATTCCGAGGTGAAAAGATAATTCTGCCGCGTCACGGGTGTCCCCTCTCGAAGTCTTTGATCGGCAGAATGCCGAACATAGGCGGGACAGGTGTTAACGAAGCGGCATGCCCGTCGTCAAGACACAGCTTGCCTCAAATATCGCATTGGCTTCCGCTATCGCGCGCTGTGGCCTCCAGCGACGCTTCGCAGCGACGGCTGCGGCCGGAGCTTTGGCGTCTATTCGGCGTCGTCGGCGCCGAGCACCTTGACCAGGTCTATGACCTTGCGCCGTACCTTCGGATCCTGGATCTTCACGAACGCCCTGTTCAGCTGCAGACCCTCGGTGCTGCTGCAGAAATCCAGAGTGAAACCCGCCGACTGGTCTTCGGCGAAGCCCTTGCCGGCCGTGGCAGGCTGGCCGGGCGCATCCTCGAACAGGAAAGAAACCGGGACGCCCAGTATGTTGGAGATCGCCTGCAGGCGACTGGCGCCGACGCGGTTGGTGCCCTTTTCGTATTTCTGGATCTGCTGAAAAGTTATGCCAAGACTTTCACCGAGCTTTTCCTGGCTCATACCCAGCATGTTTCGGCGGAGGCGGATTCTGCTTCCGACGTGAATATCGGTCGGGTTCGGCTTTTTCTTATTTTCCTTGTCCATTTCTTCCTCGCCGTCTCCCGGCTAACGAATTTTTCGAGTCGCTGGCGCCGGGAATTCCCGTTCAGATGACCGTCGACGGGCAAATGCGACACTTACAGTATGAGTTTCTAATATACGTTCTGTCAATTCGAACGGAGCTTCTGCCGAAGTTTCATTCCAAGGGCCAACGCCGCGAAACCAAACAAAATTCCGACACCAATAAAGCGGGAGGGAAGACGGGTCATTGTGTCAGGGGACCGGAACGGGATGGTCACGTCTATTACCCCCCGCGCATCGACCGCCAAGGCATCGACCACACTGCCCCGCTCGTCGATGACGCCCGAAATCCCCGTATTGGCGGCGCGCACGAGCGGTAGCCCTGTCTCCACGGCACGGACCTGAGCCTGCCGGAAATGCTGATACGGGCCGGGCGTGTCGCCAAACCACGCATCGTTTGTGACATTCACAATAATATCAGTTGACGCAACGTCAACTGCCACCAGGTCGGGGAAGATTATTTCGTAGCAAATAAACGGAAGTGCGCGGATGCCGCCGGGCAAGACGATCGAATGCCTCTTGCTGCCGGCGGTGAAGTCCATCGGGCCGGTGACAAGCTTTTCCAGTCCGAGCCTGCCCAGCCAGTCCGCAAAGGGCAGGTATTCTCCGAACGGGACGAGATGAATTTTGTCGATGGCATCAACGATCTCGCCGCTATCGTCGATCGCCACGACGGAATTGTAGTAGCGCGTGCCTTCCTTGCCGCCGGCCCCCTCGGAACGCACAGCGCCGGCGATCAGGATCTGACCGTCCGACAGCATCTCGCCCAGCGCTGCCAAGGCGTCGGGCCTGTCTGTGAACAGGAACGGCACCGAGGTTTCGGGCCACAGGATGAACTGCGGCTTCGCCTCGCCGGCCGCCGCCGGCGCGCCGCTCAATCCGACAATCGATCCGAAGACCCGGTCAGCAACGGCGGCGTCCCATTTTTCCGTCATGGCGACAGACGGCTGCACGATGCGCACCGTCAGCGTGCGCTCGGGAGGTCCCGGCGGCGTCGAAAGCCGGACATAGCCGAGCATGATGTGGGCGGCGATTATCAGCGCGGCAAGCGCGAAGCCCAGGCGGGCGCCGCCGCCCCCGGCGAGCAAGGCCGGCATGGCAAAGACGAATACCGCAAGCGCGTTCATGCCGATCAGGCCTACCACCGAAACGCTTTGCATGAGCAGAGGCACCGGCATGGCGGCATAGCCGATTGCGGCCCATGGAAAGCCGGTGAACAGGATCATGCGCAGCCATTCAGCCACGCCGAAGCCGAGGGCCAGCGCCGCGATGCGACCGATATTGTTGCTCCAGAGCAGGCGAGCCAGCGCCGCGGCAAATCCGTAGAACAAAGCCATGATGACGGGGATGCCGACCACCGCCAGCGGCAGCGCCCAGGCGAAGGCTTCGGCCTCGACAAGAAGCGCGTTGCCGATCCACCACAGACCGCCAAGGAAATAGCCGAAGCCGAACCACCAGCCGATGGCGAAAGCCGGAGCCAGACGCCTGACCAGCCCCACCGGGCCGGAAACGGCAGCCCCGTCGAGCAGCCAGACCAATACGGGGAACGAAATGAAGCAGGCGGCGAAGAAATCGTAGGGCGCCTGGGCAAGCACGGCGAATGCGCCGGCGAGAAACGCTGTCAGCGCGCGGCGCCATCCCCACAGCAAGATAATCCGCCCCGCCAGGCGCTCCATGCACAGCCCCTCGTCCCAGAATCACGCAGCCACGTTCTAACAGGACGAAGCCCTCGCTCCAAACCCGGCGCGTGGACCGGCTGATCGGTGTCCCATGTCCGGCCACATCGGCCTGACGCCAGGGCATGCCTCCTGCCAGCGGGCTGTCAGCAGGGATGTGCGAATGTGCCGATCACGGATCGAGGCCAGCCGCGGCAAGAATCCTTTCCGGGCTCACGAACGTCGATATTTCCGCGCTCATGTCGATTCGGGCCTCGCTCAAACGTCAATAGACGAGGGCCGCCGCAACGAGCGGTACGACCCGAAGCACAAACGCCCGAAACGGGCATGGAGTTTTGTCATGACTGCTCTGGCAGCCGAACCACAGGCGACGCGGCGCGAATGGATCGGTCTCGCGATCATCGCGCTTCCCTGCATGCTCTATTCGATGGACCTGACCGTCCTCAATCTCGCCGTGCCGCAGCTCAGCGCGGATCTGGCGCCGAGCGCCTCGCAGCTGCTCTGGATCGTCGACATATACGGCTTCATGATCGCCGGATCGCTGATCACCATGGGCACGCTGGGCGACCGGATCGGTCGACGCCGGCTGCTCCTGATCGGCGCAGTCGCCTTCGGCCTCGCCTCGGTGCTCGCCGCCTTTTCCACCAGCGCAGAAATGCTGATCGCGGCGCGGGCTATGCTCGGCTTGGCCGGCGCGACGCTTGCGCCGTCCACATTGTCGCTGATCCGCAACATGTTCCTTGACCCGCGCCAGCGCACCGTGGCCATCAGCGTCTGGATCACCAGCTTTTCGGTCGGTGGGGCGCTCGGGCCGCTGGTCGGCGGCATTCTGCTTCAATATTTCTGGTGGGGTTCGGTGTTCCTGGTGGCCGTGCCGGTCATGGTGCTGCTTTTGATACTCGGCCCCATGCTGCTGCCTGAATACCGCGACCCGGAGGCCGGGCGGCTGGATCTCCTAAGCGCCGCGCTGTCGCTGGTGGCAGTGCTGGCAGTGATCTTCGGCCTCAAGCAGACGGCCGAGAACGGTTTCGGATGGCTGCCTGCTATTTCGATACTGGCCGGACTGGTCCTCGGGTTCGTCTTCCTCCGCCGTCAGCGGAAGCTCGCCGATCCGCTGATCGACCTTGCGCTTTTCCGGAGCCCGGCCTTCAGCACGTCGCTCGGCGTGAACATTTCAGTGTTCTTCGTATTCTTCGGCTCGTTCCTGTTCATGGCGCAGTATCTGCAACTGGTCATCGGCCTGCCGCCGCTGCAGGCAGGCCTCTGGTCGCTGCCGTCGACCATCGGCTTCATCGCCGTCACCATGTCGACGCCGGCAATCCTGCGCAGGGTCCGCCCAGCCTATGTGATGGGCGCCAGCCTTGTCGCCGCGGCCGCGGGCTTCGGCGTGATGACGCAGATCGGCGGCGACCATGGACTGGCGGTTCTTGTCACTGCCTCGATCATATTCTCGATGGGCCTGGCGCCGGTGATCACGCTCGCGACCGACATGATCGTCGGCGCAGCGCCGCCCGAAAGGGCGGGCTCGGCCGCCGCGCTTTCGGAGACCGGCTCGGAATTCGGCGGCGCGCTCGGCATCGCGGTGCTCGGCAGCGTCGGAACCGCCATCTACCGCAGCCGCATGGCCGCCGACGATCTGCCGGGCGGCGTCGAGCCGGAACTGGTCGAGACGGCCAGGGACACGCTGGGCGGCGCGGTGGGAGTTGCCAGGGGTCTGGCCGCCGACCTTGCCGGGCCGCTGATCGAGGCAGCGCGCTACGCCTTCATTCAGGGTCTGCAGACGACGGCGGCAATCAGCGTGGTGGTTACACTGGCGGCCGCTGTTGCAGCAGTGATTATGCTGAGGCACATCGAGGTCGGCGCGGATCATGGCGAGTAGAGCGCGCTAATCTAGCGCCCTCCGGTTCGGCAAGCTCACCATCAGGGCTGCGGCGTCGTCCCGCGGCGCAAGCAGCCGCTCGCCCGGTGCGTCAGGCCTGCTCGGTCCTGACAGCACGGCGGCGGCGGTCGCTCTTCTGGGTGTTGACGATGCGGACGCGCTTGACCCGGCGCGGATCGGCGTCCAGCACGTGGAATTCGAAGCCGGGGATCGCCTGAACCACCTCGCCGCGCACAGGCACCCGGCCGAGCGTGTTGAAGATCATGCCGCCGATCGTGTCGACATATTCGCCATGCTCACCGGCGGCGAAGTCGTTGCCGATCATCTTGGCGACGTCGTCGATCTCGGCCTTGGCGTCGACCACGAAGACGCCGTCGCCGGTCTCGGTGATCAGCGGTTCGTCCTCGTCATGCTCGTCCTCGATGTCGCCGACGACCATCTCGACGATGTCTTCCAGCGAGACCAGGCCGTCGGTGCCGCCATATTCGTCGATGACAAGCGCCATCTGGGTGCGCGCGGCCTGCATTCGGGCCATGAGGTCGGAAGCCAGCATCGAAGGCGGCACGAACAGCACGGTCCGGATCAGGTTCAATTCGCCGATGGTGCGGGAAAGATCGACATTGGCGAAGTCGAGCTGCACCGGGGCGGGCTTCTTCGGCTGCCGGCCTTTCCGGGTGCGCGCAAGCTTGGTGATGTGGGCCAGTACATCGCGGATGTGGACCATGCCGCGCGGGTCGTCGAGCGTCTCGGCATAGACCGGCATGCGCGAATGGCCCGACTGCTCGAACAGGACCATCAGTTCGCCAAGCGTGGTGGTGATCTCGACCGCCTCGACATCCGCGCGCGGCACCATGACGTCTTCGACGCGAACTTCGCGCAACCGCAATATGTTGTGGAGCATGGCCCGCTCGGCGGGCGAGAAGGAAGCTGCGCCGGTTTCTATCTCGGCGAGCGCATCCGTCAGGTCGTCGCGGAGGCTCGATCCGTTGCGCGGCCTGAACAGGCCGGCGAGGCGCGCCAGCAGCGAAGGTCGTTCGGCAGGAGGTTCGGACGCGACCGCCCCATAGGCCGTACTGGGACTAGGTCCGTCTTCGGCGCTGTCGGATTGCGACTGGGTACCGCCTGCGTCGTTCCTTGCGGCGGTCTCGGGTAGCTCGTTCATCATCGTCCGTCGGTTATCGTTCTCTGTTACGCGTAGGGATCGGGAATGGCAAGCCTCGCGAGCGCCCGGCGCTCCACCGCTTCCATCTCTTCCGCCTCTTCGCCGGTCTCATGATCATAACCCAGCAGATGCAGGAAGCCATGGATCACAAGATGCGTAATATGATGCCGGACCGGCTTGCGTTCCAGTGCTGCCTCACGGGAAACCGTTTCGGCGGCCAGTACGATGTCGCCCAGCAATGGCGGAAGCGGCGAGCCGCGCTTCGGCGGAAAGGCCGGAAAGGACAGCACATTGGTCGGCTTGTCCTTGCCGCGCCATTGCGCATTGAGCTCCCTTATATGCTCGTCGTCGGAGAAGACGACGCTGAGTTCGGTACCCTCTTTCGCAACCGCGCCCGTCTCGGCCATGGCTGCGGCTACCGCCTCGCGGACCATGGTCTCGAGCTCGGCCTCGGGCGGCCAGTCGCCGCCCTCGACCAGCAGATCGATCTCAACCGGAAGCGGCGCCGGCACGCCCCTTCCATTGAATTTTCCGCTCATGACGTCCGGCCGGTCAGTGTTCCGACACGTCGAGGCCGCGGGCGATCTTGCCGTCGCGGTCGTAAGCCTTGACGATCTCGGCGACCAGCGGGTGGCGGACGACGTCGGTTTCATTGAAGCGCACCGTCACCGCGCCGGTCACGCCGTCGAGGATGCGCAGCGCCTCTACCAGCCCGGACTTGGTGTTGGGCGGCAGGTCGATCTGCGTCGGGTCGCCGGTCACGATCATGCGCGAATTCTCGCCGAGACGGGTCAGGAACATCTTCATCTGCATAGGCGTGGTGTTCTGGGCCTCGTCGAGGATCACCGCTGCATGGGCCAGCGTGCGCCCGCGCATGAAGGCCAGCGGCGCGATCTCGATGACCTCGGCGGCGATCGCCCGCTCGACCTTGTCGGCCGGCATCATGTCGTAGAGCGCGTCATAGAGGGGCCGCAGATAGGGATCGACCTTCTCCTTCATGTCGCCGGGCAGGAAGCCGAGGCGCTCGCCGGCCTCGACCGCCGGCCGCGACAGGATGATGCGTTCGACCATGCCGCGCTCGAGCAGCATGGCGGCATGAGCGACCGCGAGGTAGGTCTTGCCAGTGCCGGCCGGGCCGATGCCGAACACCAGTTCGGCGCGCTCCAGCGCGCGCATATAGGCGTCCTGGTTGAGCGAACGGGCATAGATGGTGCGCTTGCGCGTCGCGATCTGCGCGGCGGCCATCTTGCCCTTGCGCTCCAGCGTCGGCAGCGTCAGCTGGTCGTCGGCGGCGATCGCCATCCGGACCGCGCCATCCACGTCGGACTGGCCGATGTCGGCGCCCTTCTGCAGTATACCGTAGAGATGGTCGAGCGCCCGGCGCGCCTGCTCGGCCACCGAGGAACTGCCCTTGATGGTCACCTGGTTGCCGCGCGAATTGATGTCGACGCCGAGCTTCTGCTCAAGCCGCGCGAGATTCTCGTCGAACTGGCCGTAAAGGGCGCTGGCAAGCTTGTTGTTGTCGAAGGTGAGTACGATGTGCGCCATGTCGGAGGCCCCGGAGGGCGGGTTCTTCAGGTCTGCAGTAGCGCTCAACCGTCTCTCCTCATCCCGACCGGCGCTCAGGCCGGCTCCGCGAACAGGCTGGTCTGTCCAACCCTGATGATTCGCGCCTTTACAATGTCACCGATTTCGCCGGCGGTTTCATCAAGAATAACCGGCTGAAGCCAGGGCGACCGGCCGACGATCTGGCCGGCCTGACGCCCGGGCTTTTCGATGAGCGCATCGATCGTCCTGCCAACGAGGCTAACGGCAAAAGCGCCCTGCTGTTCCATCAACAGCGCTTGCAGGCGCTGCAGCCGCTCGTCCTTGACGCTTTCCGCGACATGGCCCTTCATTTCCGCACCCGGAGTGCCGGGCCGCGGCGAATATTTGAACGAGAAGGCCTGGGCGTACCGCACGTCGCGCACGAGTTGCATCGTGGCCTCGAAATCCTCGTCCGTCTCGCCCGGAAAGCCGACGATGAAATCGCCGGACATTGCGATGTCGGGCCGGGCGGTGCGGATGCGATCTAACAGGCTGACATAGTCGGCGGCCGAATGCCGGCGATTCATCGCCTTCAAGATGCGGTCCGACCCAGACTGCACCGGGAGATGCAGATAGGGCATCAGCGCGGGCAGGTCGCGGTGCGCAGCGATCAGCGCGTCATCCATGTCGCGCGGGTGACTGGTCGTATAGCGAAGGCGCGCCAGGCCGGGGATGTCAGCAAGCCGGAAAAGCAGTTGGCCGAGACCCCATTCACCGCCGTCCGGCCCCTCGCCGTGCCAGGCATTGACGTTCTGGCCGAGCAGCGTCACCTCACGCACCCCCGCCGCGGCCAGCCTTTCGGCCTCGGCGACAATCTGGGCTACGGATCGTGAGACCTCCGAGCCGCGCGTATAGGGCACCACGCAGAAGGTGCAGAACTTGTCGCAACCTTCCTGCACGGTCAGGAACGCTGTCACGCCGCGCTTGATGATCTCGGTCCGCGCCGTATTCGGCAGATGCTCGAACTTGTCCTCGAGAGCGTAGTCGGTCTCGACGATCTTTTCGCCGCCACGGGCTCGTTTCAGCGCTTCCGGCAGCCGGTGATAGGTCTGCGGCCCGATCACCAGGTCGACGGCCGGCGCGCGGCGGATGATTTCGCGGCCCTCGGCCTGGGCGACGCAGCCGGCGACGCCTATTAGCATCTCGCGGCCAGCCTGGGCCCGCTCCGCCTTGAGCTCGCGTATGCGGCCGAGTTCGGAATAGACCTTTTCGGCGGCCTTCTCGCGGATATGACAGGTGTTGAGCAGCACGAGGTCGGCGTCGCCGATCTCGCTGGTAGGAGAATAGCCGTCCGCGGCCAGCGCATCGGTCATACGCTGGGAATCGTAGACGTTCATCTGGCAGCCGTAGGTTTTGACAAAAACCTTCTTCGCCTTCGGAGAAGCCACGGCGGCCTCGTCCGGCAGGCTGTCCGCCGTCGTTCCAGAAATCTCGTTCAAATCCATGCGCGGGCTTTTAGCCCCTTTCAGTTGCAAAAAACAGACGATTCTGCCCGAACCGGTTCATCTCGGGCTCTTCAGCGATTCCTGCATCATCGCGGATACGCGCTGCTCCATCAGCCTTGCCGCTTCCTTGCGGCTCGTGCCGGCCGAAAATTCGATCGGCTCGCCGAAGCGAACTTCCACGTCAATCGCGCCCTCGGCGAGCAGTTCGCCGATATGCGGCGCCAGATCCTGGTCGCCGATCCAGGCCGCAACACGGCGGTGCTGGCGGCCCATCGGCAGGCCGTGCAGCCTCGTATAGGCGATCGCCACCGGCTGGATGAATACATGCTCGACGGCGCCCTCGCTGATCGCCATGGCGGCCGCGCCGAAAAGCGTGCTCTTGAACGGCAGGAGAAGGTTGCCGTCGCCGGTCGAGCCTTCGGCAAATAGCACCATCACGTCGTTTTGAGCGAGGCGCGCGGCGATCTCGCTCGCCTGCTCGCCGGATTTGCGCTTGCGCTCGCGCTCGATGAAGACCGTACGCTGAAGCCTCGATAGCCCGCCGATCAGCGGCCAGCCGGCCATTTCCGATTTCGCAATGAAGGACACGTCGACGATCGAGCCGAGCACCATGATGTCGGTCCAGGAGACATGGTTCGAAGCGAGCAGCAGCGGGCGCTTTTCCACCATTGTCCCGCTTACATGAACCCGAAATCCGAGCGCGGCGAGAATCGTCCGATGCCAGACGCGCAGGACGAGGTTTTCGCGATAGAGCCCGGTCTTCATCGAAAGAAGCTGAAGCGGCACGAGGATCAGCGTCGAGACGGCGACGAACAGCAGCGCGACAAAAATGCGGAGCCTGCCGATCATCGCCCGGTTTCCCGCCGCAGCCCGCGGCTAGCGAAGGTCGCGGCGCATGACGAGCGCGCCACGGTCCGACTGGTAATAGCCCGGCCGCTTGCCGACCTGGCGAAAACCCATGCGCCGATAGAGCGCGATCGCGCCTATGTTGGTCTCGTCGACTTCGAGGAACAGTGCCTCGGCGCGCTGTGCGTGCAATTCCCGCAGCACCGCGTCGAGCAACTGCCAGCCGAGCCCTTGACGGCGGTGCCCGCGCGCAACCGCGACGGTCAGTATCTCGGCCTCTCCAGCGACCAGCCGCGCCAGCACGAAGCCGACCGGTTTCTCTTTGCCATGGCCGATCTCGCGCGCCGCATAGCCGAAAACGGTGTCCTGTTCGAGCAGCGCCTCGAATTCGCCGTCCGACCAGGGCCGCACGAAATCCTCCTGGTGCAGGAGGGCGACGGCGGCGCTGTCGGAGATTGTCAGCGGCTCCAGCGAATATTCCCTGCGGCGCGGGGTAATGAAGGGGATGCGCATCGGCTAGCTGCCGCTTCTCGGCAGGATAAAGCCAGCCTGCGGCTTGGCGTCCGGCTCGCGCAGATATATGGGCGCCGGCTTCTCACCGCTCGTACGCTTCTTCGCCGCGACACGCGCATAAACCGCGATATCGGCGGTCGCGCCGACCGGGCCAAAGTCGAACGCCTGCGACGGAACCGCACCGGCAATAATGTTTGCCGCCGTGCCCGCGAGCACGGTCGAGAATTTCGTGGCCAGTTCGGCGGCTTGAGACAATGTGATCACAGCAGGAGCATACACCGCCGCTCCGAATTCATCGTAAACGGCCGCCTGGATTTCTCCGCGCCCGCCATCGAGCGCGCTGAGCACGGCCCGCGCGCCGAATGCGTCCCGCGCCTCGGCGGCAAGCGCCTCGAGCGTCGTCACGCCGATCGCGGGGATTTTCAGCGCCAGCGCGAAGCCGCGCGCCGCCGAAACGCCGACCCGCACGCCGGTGAAGGAACCCGGACCGACCGAAACGGCGACCGCGCCGAGGTCAGGGAAGCCTGCCTTGGCTTGCTCCAGCGCATCGCCGACCACCGCCATCAGTTTTTCCGCGTGGCCCTTGCCTAGGTCGAGCACGGCGCGGCCGAGTTCCTTGTCGGCTTGCGCGTCATAGACGCAGGCGGCGCACAGGCTTGCCGAGCAGTCGATGGCGAGGAGGTTCATGGCACACTCGCGGATGCGAAGTGCGCAAGCGCAGTCATAACGCCGGGCAGGACATCTCGGTCCGAGCAGGATCGTCCGAGTTCATTTATTCTCCCAGCCCCCTCTGTCCTGCCGGACATCTCCCCCTCAAGGGAGGAGATTGGCAGCTTCCACCTTCCCGCATGTCTTGCAGCATCGGCCACTGGCGAAAACCAAGCGGCCGGCGAATCTCCCCCCTTGAAGGGGGGATGTCCGGCAGGACAGAGGGGGATGAGAAGGTATGCGGTCATAGATCAAGGTTATCACAGACGCATTGAGCGTTGCGATCCAACCATCTATCTCACCCGCTCCTTCGCCTTCAGTTCCAGCCTCCGCGCGTGCAGCACCGGCTCGGTGTAGCCGTTTGGCTGGGCGCACCCCTTGAAGACAAGGTCGCATGC
Source organism: Mesorhizobium sp. WSM2240 (assembly GCF_040438645.1). Taxonomy (NCBI): domain Bacteria; kingdom Pseudomonadati; phylum Pseudomonadota; class Alphaproteobacteria; order Hyphomicrobiales; family Phyllobacteriaceae; genus Mesorhizobium; species Mesorhizobium sp. WSM2240. The sequence continues at coordinate 5,643,838 of NZ_CP159253.1, read as the reverse complement.
CGCAAGGAAGGCGATCGAATTGTCGAAATCCGGCGCCATGGGCCGGTAGAGCGGATCGGCCTGGTTCTGGCGGTCGACCACGTCGGCCATGCGCTTCATCGTTTCCATCACCTGCGTCTCGGTGCAGACGCCGTGATGCAGCCAATTGGCGATGTGCTGCGAGGAAATCCGGAGTGTGGCGCGGTCCTCCATCAGGCCGACATCGTTGATGTCGGGCACTTTCGAGCAGCCGACGCCCTGATCGATCCAGCGCACGACGTAGCCGAGAATGCCCTGCGCATTGTTGTCGAGCTCGTGCTGGATTTCGTCGGGCGTCCAGTTCGGCCGAACGGTGACCGGCACGGAAAGAATGTCGTCGAGCTTCGCCTTGGGCCGGCTTTTCAAGCTTTCTTGCACCGCCTGGACATCGACCTTGTGATAGTGAGTGGCATGCAGCGTGGCGGCCGTCGGCGACGGCACCCACGCCGTGTTCGCACCGGCCTCGGGGTGCGCAATCTTCTGGTCGAGCATCGCCGCCATCATGTCGGGCATCGCCCACATGCCCTTGCCGATCTGCGCATGGCCGGAAAGGCCGCATTCGAGCCCGGTATCGACATTCCAGGCCTCATAGGCCGAAATCCACGCCGCCTGCTTCATGTCGCCCTTGCGGATCATCGGGCCGGCTTCCATCGAGGTGTGGATCTCATCGCCGGTGCGGTCGAGGAAGCCGGTGTTGATGAACACCACCCGCTCCCTGGCCGCACGGATGCACTCCTTCAGATTGACGGTGGTGCGGCGCTCCTCGTCCATGATCCCCATCTTGAGCGTATTGGGCGCCATCCCCAGGACCGCCTCGACACGCGAAAAGATCTCGACGGCGAAGGCGACCTCCTCCGGCCCGTGCATCTTCGGCTTGACGATGTAGACCGAGCCGGCGCGGGAATTTTTCCGCTTTCCGTTCGGGCCGACATCGTGCAGCGCGATGAGGCCGGTGATCATCGCATCCATGATGCCTTCCGGAACCTCGCTGCCGTCGCGGTCGAGGATCGCCGGGTTGGTCATCAGGTGCCCGACATTGCGGACCAGCATCAGCGAGCGGCCGGGCAGCGTCAGCTCGCTTCCATCGGGGGCCGTGTAGGTCCGGTCGGGATTGAGCTTGCGGACGAAAGTCTTGCCGCCCTTTTCTATCTCCTCCTCCAGGTCGCCTTTCATGAGACCGAGCCAATTGCGGTAGGCGAGAACCTTGTCTTCCGCGTCGACGGCGGCGACTGAATCCTCGCAATCCTGGATAGTCGTCAGCGCCGATTCCAGGACCACGTCGGAAATGCCGGCGGGATCGGTCTTGCCGATCGCGCTGCCTCGGTCGATGACGATCTCGATATGCAGCCCGTTCTTCTTCAGCAGGATCGCCAAGGGGGAATCCGCATCACCGCGATAGCCGACGAACTGCGCCGGGTCGGCGAACGCGATCTGCTGCAGCTCTTCCTCGCCGTCGCCGACCGAGCGCTGGGCCGGCGTGCCGACGCCCAGTACAAGCACGCCATCCGCCACTTCGAACTTCGCCACCGCGCTCCACGAGGCGCCGTCGAGCGGAACCGCCTCGTCGAGGAAATCTCGCGTCCAGGCAATGACTTTCGCGCCCCGCGCCGGGTTGTAACCTTTGCCCCTTTCGGCGCCGCCTTCCTCGGAAATCGCATCGGTCCCGTAAAGCGCGTCGTAGAGCGAACCCCAGCGGGCATTGGCGGCGTTCAGCGCATAGCGCGCATTCATCACAGGCACGACCAGTTGCGGCCCGGCGACGACGGCGATTTCCGGGTCGACATTTTCCGTCGTCACCTGAAAATCCGGCCCCTCGGGAACGAGGTACCCGATCTCCTCAAGAAAGGCGCGATAGGCGGCCATGTCGACCGGCGCACCGTTCTCCCGGTACCAGAGGTCGATGCGCTCCTGCATCTCGTCGCGCGTCTTCAGCAGAGCGCGGTTCTTCGGGGCGAGATCGTGGACGATCGCGGAAAAGCCGGCCCAGAAGGCGGCGGCGTCGACGCCCGTGCCGGGCAGAGCCTCGCGCTCCACGAAATCGTGCAGCGGGCGCGCGATCCGCAAGCCGGCGATCTCGACCAGATCCGTCATCATCTCTTCTCCAAAAGGCGTCCGGGACTTCATGATTTTCCCGCCTTTGACCATGCCGGGCGGAACGGGTCAATTCACCCTAAGTTCCGGTAATGCCGGGATAGCGCAGGGGCAGCGTGGACGAATTCCGCCGGGTCTACACCGCAATGCGCGGGCGGCCGGTGGCGACGGCAAGAATCTGCGCCTCGATGAACATGCGCTGGCCCTCGACCGTCGAGGTGCGGAACTCGCGCAGCACCTCGATCTCGGCCGTGTCGGTGCCGGCGGCGCGGGCACGGGAGGCGGCGATCTCGCGCACGTCGGCCTCGGCGACGGCGATCGCCTCGGCCTCGCTCAAAAAATCTCGGACGGTGTCGCCCGACGAGACGCGGAACAGCCCTTCCTTCGGCTGGCTGATGCCGGCTTCGGCCGAGACGCGCACCTGCCCAACCACCGCGCCGAGCGCGTTGGCGACATCGGTGTCGTCCGGCACGACGCATTCATTGCCGACCAGTTGCGGCAGCCCGGCATAATGCAGCGGGGCCGACGCGCCGAGGCCGATCACCGGACGGTCGAGCGCCACGGTCAGCCGCGCGATGCCTTCATGGCCGTCGACCGAGCGCTGCACCAGCGCGTGAGCGACAGTTGCCGCGCCGTCGAGGCCATCTTCGGCGAAGGCGGTTTCGAGGATGACTTCCGCCGACCAGCGGGTGAGCGCCGCGAGAACGCGCTCGGCGAGAGCCTCCGGGCTCGCCGCGATCGGCTGTCCGCGGCCGTCGCGCTTGCGGGCGAAAAGCTCAGCGCCGAGCCGGGCGGCGGCGGCGTCCCAGTTCGACTGCCTGCCGAGCGTATGGGCCGCATCGGAAGGCGTGAAGCCGACGACATGCACCAGCCCGCGCGCGACCAGGCGGTTCAGCGTCGCATTCTGCGCGTTCGACGTGAGCAGAGTGACGAGCGGCAGGGGCACAGCGCGGATGGCCTCGTAGAGTTTCGCTTCCGGTCCGGATAGGCCGGCAGCGAGCCGTTCCGGCACGCCGGTTCGGACGGCGAAGCGGCCGTCCATACGGCCGGGGTTCGGCGCACGCAACTGCCGCTCGAGCACTGCGGTGACGGCCTCGCCATGAACCATACCGGCCAGCGCCAGCGGCACGAGGCGGCGGGGGCCGAGCAACAGGCGCGGGCGCAGGCCCCCCTCCTCCAGCGCCACTTCCGAATCGCCGCCGAGGCCGAAGGTGCGCATGGCGACCGCCTCGACCATGGTGCGGAAACCGCCAACGGTCGCGCCTTCCGGGTCCAGCCGCGGGCGGCCCTTGTCGAGCACGGCGACGTCGGTGGTGGTGCCGCCTATGTCGGAGACGACGGCGTTGTCGAGGCCGGTCATGTGGCGGGCGCCGACGAGGCTGGCGGCCGGACCGGACAGGATGGTCTCGATCGGCCGCGCGCGGGCGAAGGCGGCGGAGACCAGCGCGCCGTCTCCGCGTACGACCATCAGCGGAGCTTTTATGTTGCGATCGGCCAGAAAACCTTCGGTGGCGGCGACGAGGCGGTCGATCATCGAGATCAGCCGGGCGTTCAGCAGCGTCGTCAGCGCCCGGCGCGGACCGCCAAGTTTTGCCGATAGCTCGTGGCTGGCGGTGACGGGAAGGCCGGTCTTCTCGCGGATCAGATCGCGCGCCGCGATCTCGTGCGCAGGGTTGCGCGTGGCGAAATAGGCGCAAACGGCAAAGCCCGAAACGCCCTTGGCCAGTTCCGGCAGCGCCGCCTCCAGTTCCTCCAGCATGAGCGGTTTGGCGTTGCCGTGGACGTCGTGGCCGCCGCCGCAGAACACCACCGGATCGGTGCCGAGCGCCGCCTTCAGCCCGTCGCGGGCAAGGTCGGCCTCGGAAAAGCCGATCATGATGAGCGCCACCCGCCCGCCCTGTCCCTCGACGAGGGCGTTGGTGGCGAGCGTGGTCGACATCGACACCAATTTAATAGCCGCCGGGTCGACCTTCGCCTTTTCCAGCACCGCGCCGACCGCGCCGGAAATGCCGACCGCCAGATCGTGGCGCGTGGTCAGCGCCTTGGCCTTGGCGGCCACTCCCGCCGCCTCCGACCAGAGCACGGCGTCGGTGTAGGTGCCGCCCGTATCGATGCCGAGAAAAAGCGGCGAGGCGGGCGGTGTTTTCCTGGCGGTCATTCTGGCGGGCGTTCCAAGGGGCGTGGACGGATTTTTCTGCGTCCGCGCCCTTTAGACCATCGCTCTGCGGCAGGCTAGCCGCGCCGGGTTGGGCCAGAATTAGCGCTTGGCCGTTCGGGCGTCGGCGCTGCCCCTCATACGCCCGCCGGCGTCTTCTCCCGTTTCTTCGACAAGCTCAGAATCGGGGGGAGAAGGAAACTCACGGCACCAGATTGATCTCCTCGGTTTCGCCGCCCTCGCAGACGTAGCAGCAATCGTCGCAGCTCTGCCGGTCCTTGGGGCCGACGCCCCAATAGGTGTCTTCGTCGCCGTCGATCCAGGCGCCGTAGCAGATGGTCTCGCCGGCCTTGCAGGCGAGCGACATCTCCTTGGTCTCGCCGTCGTCGAGATAATAATCCTCGCCGCCGCCCGGCCAGACATGATCGCGGTCCTGGCTGTAAAGCTCGACGCGGACGGCGTTGGGATGGCCGTTGTTCATGATGAAGGTGACGTCGTCGGCGCCGGCGACGCCGGCCGAGCCGGCGAGCGCTGCAAGGCCGAGAAGGACTGCCGCGCAAGCGGACGATGCGGCGCGGCGCGCCACGGCGGAAAAGTTCATGGAAAAGCCCCCGGAAACAAAGAAACGGCCCACCCGGCCGCGCCGTTGAGATTGGCACGCGGCCGGGAGTTTTGGAAGCGGCAATCGCCGGGGCCTCCCCGGCCCATGGCTTCGACGGCAGTGGAGCGGAGGCGCCGATCCTTCCCCGCTTTCGAACGACCCCAGAGCGTTCCCGGCAGGAAGGACGAGTGGATTATGCGGTAGGGTTTGGGGGTGTGGATAAAGTTGGCAAATTTTTTGGAAACGTTGTTCTTCGTCATCCTCGGGCGTAGCCAGGAGCGAAGCGACGCAGCGCAGACCCGAGGATCCATGCCGTGACCTGGCGGACGACTGAGGCGGCGCAGGATGGGGATCGGCGCGGGCCTGGCCACGGCTTGTTCTGATCCGCAGGAGCGCTGCCGCATTGATACGGCACGGATCCTAGGGTCGCGCTCGCTCCGCTGCGCTTGCCCCAGGATGATGAAGGGAGAGGCGGCCTTTCCCACCCCGCCAGGGCGAGATAACGGGCGCTCATTCCGCCGTGTCGAGCCAGATCGTCACCGGCCCGTCATTGACCAGCGAGACCTTCATCTCCGCGCCGAAGACGCCGTTGGCGACCGTGACGCCGTGCGAGGCGATCTTTTGCGAAAAATGCTCGTAGAGGCGCCTGCCCTCGTCGGGCGCGGCGGCGGTGGAGAAGCCCGGCCGGTTGCCCTTGGTTTCCGCCGCCAGCGTGAACTGGCTGACGACCAGCGCCGCGCCGCCGGTGTCGAGCAGCGAGCGGTTCATGCGGCGGGCATCGTCGCGGAAAATGCGGAGGTTGACCACTTTGCGCGCCAGCCATTCGGATTCTTTCTCCCCGTCGCCCTGCATGGCGCAGACCAGCACGAGAAGGCCGGGGCCGATCTCGCCGGCGGTCTGGCCGTCGACGGCGACGAAAGCGGAGGAGACACGTTGGATGAGGGCTCGCATGGCAGCGCTTCTATCTCTCCCCTTGCGAGAGAGATAGCGATTTCAGCACGTTAGGCGGAACTTTGCCAGAATTCGCAAGGAGGTTCCCGAACAATCAATCATGCAGCCTTAATGAACTCAAGCACATGCTCAGTTCGCATACGCTTGCCTAATGCATTTCCGACTTGTGATGGAAGTGGAAGATAGCGGTTTTTGTCGGGGATTTTCCTAACTGTCTCGGACAGAACTGAAAGGCCAGCGGTCAGCCCCGCTCGCTTCAACAATTCATTGTTAGCCACGGAGATGCCCCGAATTTCCGAATTGCCGATTACATAGCATGCCGAGCCGCCTAACTTAAGAACTCTCTTCGTTTGGCGGAGCTGAGCCGACAAATCTTCGAAATATCGGGCCAATACCCTCAAATGCCGCGAGGAAAGACGATCTAGTGCAAGCTCTTTAGCAGCAAGTTCAAATCCAGCCGCAACCTCTGCATTTGCTGATCGCTCCGATCCGATCGACAGGGTTCTGATCCTCCTTAAGTCTTCGACCCGATAACCAAACCAAATCAACGAAAATTTGTGGCCACGCATATAGTCGATAGCATTCAAATAAGGCGGGGACGTCACAACAGCATCCACACTGCTAGTACGAATATTCGCTAGCTTGCGCCCATCACCAAGAAATGTCCGAGAGTTAACAGCGATTTTATCGCTTTCTAGCGCCGAGAGAACATGTTCGAGTGAATCGGGTAAGGCATCAAAAATATCGAACTCATTTTGCTTGATCGTGCGGTGCGGTCGGCTATGCGCGGTGTCACGCGCTAACGACGCCTTCGGCTCCTTAGAAATGATAAGCCTGCTCAGGGATACCATTAAAACTCTTAGTATTCGGCCATTTTCGAGCAAAGGTCTTTCAATCAGGTGATAGCTGAGCGCTCGCAATTGCGCAATTTGCTTCGCTCCAAACCAATACCTCACAAATGCTAGGGTCTCTTTGTCATCGTCCATCCAGGACAGGCAGATCTTCCGGGGGTCCGTCATCTGAGCTCGAGAAATAAGCTGAACTAGTGCCGACCGTGCCTTGGAGTCATCAATCCTGGTCGAGCATGTTCTCGATACGAGCCGAGCCAAAGGATCTAAATCAACACCGATACCGCGAATACCGTTACGAGCTGCGACAGCGAGCACCATGCCCGATCCGACCATCGGGTCTAATACGACCTGACCCGCATTCATTTTTAGGATGCGTTCAAGCGCGATTTCCGGTGCCATTCTAGCGGGGAAAGGATGTATGTGCTTCACGAGGTTCCCTATGCTTGGATAAGAGATGCCAGACTGCCTCTGGACAGCCGGCGATCGAGCCCACCAGCCGGGCCCTTCAGTCCGTACATCTGTCTTAATTTGCGGCGTACCGAGATTGCTTGCTGGGCAGGTCCGTCGACGACGATTTTATTAAGATCGTCTAGGGCAATCGCTACAATTCCGTCGGAGCCGCAAACGAACACGACCACGCTCTTTTGCACAGATTTGCTGATCTGTTTCACGCGTAGCAAGTGGCTTCTATGGACATTAAATGACCACGGCCCCTTCCTCCTAGTGGAGTATTTAATCAAAACTGATACAGATTCGTTGATAAGGTACTCTCCAGGTAGAGCGTCTTCCTGCTGGCAAATCAAAATAGGACCATCAGTGTTGTCTACTAAATACGACAACACCACACCGTAATATCGCGCCGATTCAGAAATCATCTTCTATTTTGCATAAAGCGAATAGTTTTACCGTTAATCTTATAGAAAAGTCGCGCTTTGCCTTTTGGGTTGTAGTAAATTTTCAGATGATGCCTAGCGTCTGGCCGCCCACCCCTGGCAAATTCATTGGTCGAGAAAATTCCTTTGCTCCTCCTCACTGCGTCGATCTCGGACTGCGGATATCGAGCCGTCACACCGAACGCGGAAGACGGGTGAAAACAGATGTCACCTTCCTTCTCATGCTGCGTCTTTAGATAGTTGAACACATAGTCCGGAAAAACGCCCGCGGGCACAGACTTTCGCAGAGCATCTAGCCGTTGAAGGTCCTTGAGCTTTTCGTCACCCATATAGGATTTAGTCTTGTCGAACTGGAAAAGCGCGAACGACATTTCGCCGTCCTCGAAATCAACGGAGGAGCGATCTATCGAGGCAGAAGAGGTAGGGGATGTCTTGTGGTCAGACAACCAAACCGGGGCACCCATTCCCGATCGTGCGGCCTCGATCGCTAGCTTGTGAAACGCGAAACATTTCGTCCAATTTGTTAGCAGCGACTTCGTGACCCACAATTGGAAGCTATTTTTATATTTCCCGCGACTACCAAACATTCGAGCGCGCTGAATGTAGGTATCTTGGGTGAATTTCCCTTTTACGCTCCGCGTAAAATACATAGAGAGAAGATTGTCAAACGTAACGCCCCGAGATATAATATTTCCACCTACCCCAAAAGAAAATAAGCTTTTTGGATTTAGTATATCTGATATATTGTCGTTTCTTCTCTTAGAATTTATCTCTACTATCTGATTCTTGTTTATATTTTTAAGCACAAATTCGACGATTGAATCGGGTCCGAGAGACCCAAAGTCCTGGGCGACCTTCAGGAGCTGACTGATACTTGAGGCAAATTTTCTATGATTTGGATTTGCCAGTATCCCAAGCGTTTCCTCCACGATCGAGAAATCCTCCCGATGTTCTGATGTCTTTCCGCTGGTGTGGACGATCATAGTGAAATTTTCAGATAAGCCTTTCTGATGTTGCTCAGCCACTCCACATAAAAAATGATATATCGCGCTACGCAGTTCTAAACGCTCATTTCCTTCGTCCGCCTCAAATTGCTTGAGTATATATGTAACCTTTCCATTTTGTGGAAAGAAAAACTCCTGACCGACGTATTCAGGATGCGGCTCAAAATCCACCCATCTTTCGGTTTTGTTGTCGAAGGTATTGTTAAGATCAAGTCTAGCTGCTGTGGCCGTCACCCCAATGTACTGTCCTCTACCCTTGATGAGCTCCTGGATAAGCCAATTAATCTTGGTCCTGTCGCCTGAATTTATCTTTGCGTTTGGAGAGGCGTAGTCAGCTTCATCATCAATGACCATGACCTTGTCAACAAACCTGAGAGATTCCTTCAGTTTTTCTAAATCTCTTGCGTTCTTTTTTGAGAAGATCACCCACTGCTTCCCCTTGATCTCTCGTGCATTCGAGGGGAGTTCAGAAAACTGTTTCGGCGACGGGCTAAGACCGGCACCTCGAAATCTTGAGAGACTTTGGTGGAGCAAATCGACGCTATCGGTCAGTAGGTTGATGATTACGTCATAACCGTCGTCCAGGAGCTTGGCGTTCAGCGCGATCATCATTTCGGTCTTGCCGCTTTGCGGCTCGCCGAAGATCACAAATGAGACGTTATCTCGATGATCGAGAGATTCTCCCGTAGCTTTTATCGTCTTTTCGATCGACGCGGTATTAATGCCTTTTCGCTTTAGCGTGGCCAGACGATCCTCGTATTGATGCCGGCCCACATTGCCGACCATGCCTGCCCATTTTGCGATGTCCATCGTTCCCCCCGACTCAACAACCCGGCGGCATGTTAAAGCCATTCAATTAAGCGTTGTAGTCCCCAGTTGCAGCGCGGTCCGCGCCAAGTCGCCGACGCCTGGGATTGCGGCAAGACTCGGATCGCCCCGAGCCCTCCAAATTTTTTTTGCGCAAATTTATCCACGCCCTCCGCGCCGCCCTCATACTCCGTCCGTCCGAAACAGGAGTGCGTGATGGGACGATTTGAGGGGATGAGGGAGGTGAACCGGCACCGGTACGTGCTGGAGCGCATACTGGCGCTCCTTCTCCTCATGGCGTCGCTGGCCGACCGTGCGGCCGGCCTGCCCTTGCGCCGTCGCCGCACCGTGCTCGAAATTCTTGGCCGCGGCGAGGCCGAGGCGCGCGCTCTTGTCCTCGGCATGGCGACCGGCTCTCCGGCATGCGGCGGCGATGTCGCGCCGGAGCCCGCGCCGCTCGACGACGCCGCACGCCTGGCGGCGGGTTTGCGGGTGCTGGCGCTGGTGCTGGGCGTCCTTTTGGCCGAGGCCCGGCGCGTCGTCGGCGAGGCCGGCCCGCGAGCCGGGCTGTCGCGCGCCGAGCCGGCCGGATCGGTCCACCCGTGGCGGGAGGCCCCGGCGCTTCCCGCGCCCGACACGTCGTGAGGCACACCTGAACGGCGACGGCTTCTCGAAACCTGGCGAACAGACCTGCGCCGCCGGGAACGCGATGCCGCGCCCTTTCTCCCCCGCAAGGGGGGAGATAAAGGCGCTTAATTGTCCCCCATCTTCAGCGCTTCAATAAACGCCGCCTGGGGAATGTCGACCTTGCCGAACTGGCGCATGCGCTTCTTGCCCTCCTTCTGCTTTTCCAGCAGCTTGCGCTTGCGGGTGACGTCGCCGCCGTAACATTTGGCCGTCACGTCCTTGCGCAGGGCGGAAATGGTCTCGCGGGCGACGATGCGGCCGCCGATCGCCGCCTGGATCGGAATCTTGAACATGTGCTGCGGGATCAGCTCCTTGAGCTTCTCGCACATGGCGCGGCCGCGCTTTTCCGCCGCCGAGCGGTGGACCAGCATGGAAAGCGCGTCGACCGGCTCGTCATTGACCAGGATCGACATCTTCACCAGGTCGCCCTCGCGGTAGTCGGTGAGCTGGTAGTCGAAGGAGGCATAGCCCTTGGAGATCGACTTCAGCCGGTCGTAGAAATCGAACACCACCTCGTTGAGCGGCAGATCGTAGATGAGCATTGCGCGCTTTCCGACATAGGAGAGGTCGGCCTGTATGCCGCGCCTGTCCTGGCAGAGCTTCAGAATGCCGCCGAGATAATCGTCGGGGGTGAGTATGGTGGCGCGGATCCACGGCTCCTCGATCGAGGAGATCTTGACGAGGTCCGGCATGTCGGCCGGGTTGTGCAGTTCCTTCACCGTGCCGTCGGTGAGGTTCATCCGGTAGACGACGGATGGCGCGGTGGCGATCAGGTCGAGGTTGAACTCGCGCTCCAGCCGCTCCTGGATGATCTCGAGATGGAGCAGACCCAAAAAGCCGCAGCGGAAGCCGAAGCCTAGCGCGGCCGAGGTCTCCATCTCGAAGGAGAAGGAGGCGTCGTTGAGGCGCAGCTTGCCCATGGCGGCGCGCAGATCCTCGAAGTCGGCGGCGTCGACCGGGAACAGGCCGCAGAACACCACCGGCTGCGCCGGCTTGAAGCCGGGGAGAGCGGCGGCGGTCGGGCGCTTGTCCTCGGTGATGGTGTCGCCGACGCGGGTGTCGGCCACCTCCTTGATCGAGCCGGTGAAGAAGCCGAACTCGCCGGGACCGAGCTCTTCGGCGGTGATCATCTTGGGGGTGAAGACGCCGGTGCGCTCGACCAGATATCTGGCGCCGGTCTCCATCATGCGGATGGTCTGGCCCTTTTTCAGGCGGCCGTCGATGATGCGGACCAGAACGATGACGCCGAGATAGGTGTCGTACCAGCTGTCGACCAGCATGGCCTTGAGCGGCGCGTTGATGTCGCCCTCGCGCGGCGGCGGAAGCTGGTTGACGATCGCCTCCAGCACGTCGGGTATGCCGAGGCCGGTCTTGGCGGAGATGTAGACGGCCTGGGAGGCGTCGAGGCCGATGACCTCTTCGACCTGCTCCTTGATGCGCTCGGGCTCGGCGGCGGGCAGGTCGATCTTGTTCAAGACCACGACGATCTCGTGGTTGTTGTCGATGGCCTGGTATACGTTGGCCAGCGTCTGCGCCTCGACCCCTTGAGAGGCGTCGACGACAAGGAGAGAACCCTCGCAGGCCGAGAGCGAGCGCGACACCTCGTAGGCGAAGTCGACATGGCCGGGCGTGTCGATGAGGTTCAGCACATAGTCCTCGCCGTTTTTGGCGCGGTAGTTGAGGCGCACGGTCTGGGCCTTGATGGTGATGCCGCGCTCGCGCTCGATGTCCATCGAATCGAGCACCTGCTCCTTCATGTCGCGCAGCTCCAGACCGCCAGTCGACTGGATCAGGCGGTCGGCGAGCGTCGACTTGCCGTGGTCGATATGGGCGACGATGGAGAAATTGCGGATGTGGGAGAGGGGTGTTGTCATGCGCGCGCATGTAGCAGGGGCGGTGCAGTGCGGCAAGCGCGGCCCTTCGACAAGCTCAGGACAGGCGCTTTGGCAGGCTCAGCCCTTCGACAGGCTCAGGATGAGGGGGCCTTCGACAGGCCAGGATGAGGGAAGCGGCAACCGCAGATCGCATTGGTTGTATCAAAAATGATAATACAATCTATAGTTGACTTTTCCTTGAGAGAGGAACACCATGGCCGCGGGGTTGGACATCGGTCCAGGGGAGCCGTCGCGTGCAGGGGTCGAAGACCTATGCGGAACTGGAAAGGGCGCTGCCGGGCGGCGACGAGCGGATCACGATCGCGGTGCTGGACGGGCCGGTGGATCTCGCGCATCCGTGTTTTGCAGGGGCGAAGCTGACCGAGCTTCCGACGCTGGCGGCGGGAAGCGGCGGCGGGCGGGCGCTGGCGCATGGCACCCATGTCGCCAGCGTCATCTTCGGCCAGCCGGGCAGCCCGGTGCGCGGCATCGCGCCGGCCTGCCGGGGGCTGATCGCGCCGATCTTCTCCGATGCGGGCAGCGGGCTGACTTGCTCGCAGCTCGACCTGGCGCGGGCGATCCTGCTTGCGGTCGAGCACGGCGCGCACATCATCAACATCAGCGGCGGCCAGCTGACGCCGTCTGGCCTGGCGGAGCCGATCCTGGCGCAGGCCGTGGAGACCTGCCTCAGGCGCAACGTGCTGATCGTGGCGGCGGCAGGCAACGACGGCTGCGAGTGCCTGCACATTCCGGCGGCGGCGCCCTCGGTTCTGGCGGTCGGCGCGATGGGCCACGACGGCGCGCCGCTCGCCTCCAGCAATTGGGGCGCGGCCTATGCGAGCCAGGGGGTGCTGGCGCCGGGCATGGAGGTTTTGGGCGCGGCGCCCGGCGGCGGCACGGTGGCCAAGAGCGGGACGAGCTTCGCCGCGCCCTACGTGCCGGGCGTGTGCGCCCTGCTCGCGGCAGCGCAATTGGCGAGAGGCGAAACGCCCGACCCGCACGGCATACGCGCCGCGATCCTGCGCAACGCGACACCATGCCCGGAAGGCGCGGCCATGGGTTGCGAAAAGTTCCTGGCCGGCAGCATCGATATCGAGAGAACCATCAGAGACCTTGGAGGGGGACACGACATGAAAACCGAGATGAATATTTTCGCTGAGCGGGACATGGTCTCGCAGGCGCCGGCCGAAGCAGCCTTCCGGCCGTCGGCGATGCCGCATCCAGCGGCAGGCGGCGGCATCGCGATGTCGAGCGACGAAGCGGCCGAAGCGGTGGAGGAATTCGCGCAGCCGTCGGCCGTGACCGCGTCCGGGCAGATCGAGCCTTCGGATTGCGGCTGCGGCTGCGGCGGAAAAGGCAAGAGCGCCGGCGAGGATCACAAGGACTGCGGCTGCGGTTGCGGCGGCAAGGGCGGTGAAGCCAAGAAGCCGCAGCTGGTCTATGCGCTGGGCAAGCTCGGCTACGATTTCGGCACCGAGGCGCGGCGCGATTCGCTGGCGCAGGCGATGCCGGCCGAGGCCAACAATCCGCAGTTGCCCAACCAGTTGCTCGCCTATCTCGACGCCGCTCCTTATGACGCCTCCGCGGTGATCTGGACGCTCAACCTCGACGCGACGCCGATCTACGCCATCCTGCCGATGGGGCCGTTCGGGGCGGACGCCTACATCCGCCTGCGCGAAGCGCTCAGGGTGCAGCTCGTGGAGGGCGTCGAACTGATCTCGGTGCCGGGCGTGATCTCCGGCAGCATGCGCCTGCAATCGGGCCAGGTGGTGCCGATCATCGTTCCGGCGATCCGCGGCATGTACAGCTGGGCCACACAGCCGCTGGTCGCGCATGTGCTGGGCCCGGTCCCGAAGGCCGCGGCCGAGCGCGAGAGCTATGAGCGATCCTCGGCGGGGCTCACCAACTTCCTGGACCGCGTCTATTACGATCTTCGCAATCTCGGCGTCACCGGCGAGGAACGGGCGATCAACTATTCGGCGACCAATGCGGTGCAGATCGCCGACGTGATCCGCAGCACCACCAGGGATCAGCTCGACCTCGACCGTCTGGCGGTCAAGAAAAGCCCGGTCTGCCGCCCGGATTCGGACTGCTACGACGTGGAGCTGTCCTTCTTCAATCCGGCCAATACCAACGTCGCCAACAGGGTCTACCGCTTCACCGTCGACGTTAGCGACGTCATCCCGGTCACCGTCGGCGCAGTGCGCAGCTGGACGCGGCGGGCGTGATGTCCGCGCAGAACGCGCACGCCACGCAAGACCGCGCCGCGAAGCGTCCCGTCCATACGGCTGCCCGCCCAATCCCAGCCGGTGTTTCGGGGCGTCACTGCCGACTCAATCCGTGTGCGGGCGGGCGCATCAAACGGAGATTGCACGCGATGTCTGCTCGCATGCAGCCGTATCAGAGGCGACCTGCGGTCGATCTGCGAGAGCCTCCGCGCGGCAGTCTGCTTCAGCTGAAGCGTGGCGACCGCGGCATACACATTTTACATGAGCCATGAAACCGAGAAGGAGAAACGACCATGAGACTTCCTAACCAAGCACCTACTGTCGTCCGTGGCAGGAGTGCCGATCCATTCAATGGTGCGGTAAGATCGTCGGGGTGCGACATCTGGAAGGGCATCAGGTGCGCCGCCTCCGTAGCCGCATGCGTCACCGCATGCGCTGCGGGACCGGCAGCTTGCATCGCCTGCTTCGCAGGTATCGGGGCAAGCGACTGCATGGATTGTCTCTAGCTTAAAGGTATCGCCGCGGGAGCGATATCCAGACCCTTCCTCAATAGGGTCTCTCGAAGCAAACCGTGCATCCCGAGCCGGTTCAGAGGAGAACTGCCATGAAGTTTCCAATCCAGGCCAAGCCTGTCGCCCGACAGATGAACAAAGGGCGGGACGAAACAGCGGGCATCGCGCCTTCCGACTGCTGCGGACCAGGCCGGTGCTGCGTCGGCGCGTGCCTGCCGTTCGGCGGCGGCTGCGCCGGGGTGTGCGTGCCGAATATCGGCCAGTGCTAGAGTAAACGAGGCGACGACCAACCCGGCTGCGGCGGGAGGTTTCAACACCGCCCGCCGCGTCGCATCGAAATCCAGGCGAAGTACAAGGCGCTTGACCGCCGAGGCCGGCAGGTCGCGGGCCATGCCGCGGGTGACGACCCTGATTATTCGGCGGCGACCGCGGTGGGGCGCGGCATTGCGGCTTGGGCGGCGGGCGTGAATAGCATCTTCACGAAGCTGCGGAAGGCAAGTATCTGGCGTTGCAGGATGCTTGAGTCGCCGAGCGCCCGCGACATAATGATGCCGCCGTCGACCACGCAGGAGAACATGTCGCCGACATCGTTGATGTCGACGGTATCTTGTGGCGGATAGGCTTCCGCTACGCCGGCAAGGGCTGCGCGGAAGCGCTCGCTCCACTTGCGCGCCGCATCAGCGGTCATCTCCCGCACCTCGCGATCGAACAGCCGTTCCTGGTAGACAAAAGTAGCGACCAGACAACCCGGATGGCCGTTGGGCAGGTCGTTCATGAGCTCGGCCAGCAGTTTCAGCGTGATCAGGAAGGCTTGCAACGGGTCGTCCGACAATTGCCGGCCGCGATTGAACGCCTCGTCGAAAATGCGATCCTCCATCTCGACATAGCGCAGCAGCAAAGCGCGGGCGAGTTCGTTCTTGTCCCTGAAATGGTAGAAGAAGCCGCTCTTGGTTATGCCGGCCTCGGCGATCACCTCCTCGATCGAAGTCGCGCCGAATCCCTTGGCGAGAACCGAGGACTCGGCGATCTCCAGAATACGTTCGCGGGTTTCTTGACCCTTGCGCATGACCAAATCCCCTCGAATTTACTGTACCTGCGGTACAGTTTTCGGCCGGCGAACAATGAACCGGCAAAGATGCGGGCTCTATCGGGTCCGGCTATCCTTCTGTAATTTCAGCAGTTCCCGCTTCGGCGGCGCTACCGGACCGCAAGCATTCTAGTTCACGGCGGCCCGTGCGGATAAAACACGGCCATTCCGAACCGGCCGCAACCCAGCGGCGCGGAAATTATCCTATCACTGGAGAAAAGCATGGCCAAGTACCGCCAGAATCTGCCGCAACTCGCCAACAGTACTTTCCTGAATGACGGCGGCATGGAAACGACGCTGATCTTCCTCGAGGGCGCCGACCTGCCGCATTTCGCTTCGTTCGTGCTGCTCGCCACCCCCGAAGGACGCACACAGATAAAGAACTACTACCGGAAGTATCTCGATGTCGCGGTGAAGAACGAAGTCGGCATCGTTCTCGATACCGCCACGTGGCGGGCGAGCGCCGATTGGGGCGCGAAGCTCGGCTTCGATGCGAAAGCGCTTCGGGCGATCAACAGGGACGCCGCGGCCGTGATCGCCGAGCTGCGCCGCGAGTACGAGACTTCAACGACGCCGATCGTCATCAGTGGCCAGATCGGGCCCCGCGGCGACGGTTACAAGGCGGGCCGAATGGATGCCGGAGAGGCGGAGGCCTACCACGCCGCGCAGATCGCGGCGTTTGTCGAAAGCGAAGCCGACATGGTTGGCGCCTACACGATGAACACCGTCGAGGAAGCGATCGGCATCGCACGGGCGGCGAAGGCGGCTCGGATGCCCTGCGCAATCTCGTTTACGGTCGAGACGGACGGCAAGCTGGCGACCGGAATGGAGCTTGAACGGGCGATCACCCTGACGGACCAGGCCACGGATGGCTCGCCGGCCTATTTCATGATCAATTGCGCGCATCCGACGCATTTCATGCAGGCGCTGAAGAAGGGCGAGAAATGGCTCAATCGCGTCTATGGTGTGAAGGCCAACGCCTCGGCCAAGAGTCATGCCGAACTGGACGAATCTATCACGCTTGATGCGGGCGACCCGGACGATCTCGGGCGGCGATACAGCGGGCTGAGAGCCTCGTTTCCGACGATGCGGATATTAGGCGGTTGCTGCGGCACCGACCACCGGCACATCGAGGCGATCTGCGAGGCATGTGTGCCGCAGGCTGCGTAGGATCAGTTGATATTCAGGTGATGCCGGCCTGCAAATGGCGGCTTTCTGGGCTTCCGGTGCTCACGTACTGCAGTACGCTCTGCTCCGGTTCTCGAAACCCGCCATTTTGGTCGCTGCGCGCCCATCTTCGATTCCAGGCTCGGCCTGACCTGAATCTCAGCAGATCTAGCGCTTACTTGGAAGTTTGAACCCACTTTGCAGCGGGACGGATCGTCCCGCCGATGCGGAGCATTGCCATGAGTATCTCGACCTATAGCGGCGCTGAGCGGCGCAGCGGCATTACCGGCCGCATCAGAAGCTGGCTGACGGAGCGGGAATGCCGTTCGTCTGAAGGCCGGGATCTCCCCCGGCTCGAAACCTTCAACGACCATTTGCTGCGCGACATCGGCCTCCAGCGTTGTCCGTCCGGCAATCACCGGCGGCACCTGATGCGGTTCTGAAGACCTTCGCCGCGCTCTACCCCAGACCAGATCCTGAACCGGCCGCCCTTGCCAAGCGGCGCTGCCCGGCGGATGACGCGGCGGGCCGACAGCCCGGCCGCACGGCCCTGAGCGCCAAGGCCGCGCAGGGAACCTCCCCCTCGCCTTAACACCAACCGAAAGGAGCGAACAACATCATCGCCGCTGCCGCGGCGGCCGCGGCGCTCACCTTCGCCTCGCCGGCGTGGCGCTCTACCAAGAGCTCGGATACCGGGAAACCGCGCGCCGGGCGATCGGACTTCGCAACGGCCTGAGTTTCGGATGCGTGGACATGGAGAAGCTGCTCGAAAGGCGGGCCGCATCGCAGCCCGGCGGCAAACTCCTGATCAGTCAATCGTAGCGCAGGTCGGACGCCTTTCCGCCGAAGACGCGGTAAGCGTAGAAGGAATAGCCGATGATGACCGGCAGCACGAACAGCGTGCCGACAAGAATGATCGCCAGGCTTTCGGGGGCGGACGCGGCCTGCCAGATGGTGAGCCTGTCCGGCACCACGAAGGGATAGAAAGACCAGGCGAGCCCGGCGAAGCCCAGCGCGAAGATTGCGGCGAGCGTCAGGAAGGGCAGCATCGAGTGCCGGTCATTGGCCTTGGGCATATGGAAGGTCTGCCACCAGAGCCAGGCAAAGAGAATGGCCGACAGGATGGGCAGCGGCGCCAGATAGATCATGTCGGGCAGTACGAACCAGCGGTCGAAGATGCGCGGGCTGGCGAGCGGGGTCGCAATCGACACGGCGGCCATGCCGAGCGCAGTGAAGACCAGCGCCGAGCGCAGCCACAGCACAGCCTTCTGCTGCAATTCGCCTTCAGTCTTGTAGATGAGCCAGGCCGCGCCCATGGCGGCATAGGCGGCGGCGAGGCAGAGCGCCACCAGCGCGCCGAAGACCATGGCCGGCAGGCCGGTCGCGAGGCCGAGCACATAGACGCCGAGCATGTAGCCCTGCGCCAGCGAGGCGATCAGAGAACCGGCGAAGAAGGCTCGGTTCCAGCGCTGCTTACGGTGGGTCGGCACCTTGGCGCGGAAATCGAAGGCGACGCCGCGCAGGATGAGTCCGAACAGCAGCACGAAGACCGGCAGATAAAGCGCCGTCAGGATGACGCCGTGCGCCAGCGGGAAGGCGACGAGCAGCAGGCCGACGGCAAGCACCAGCCAGGTTTCGTTGGCGTCCCAGAATGGGCCGATGGCCGCGACCATAGTGTCCTGCTCCTCCCCGCCGGCAAAGGCGAACAGGATGCCGATGCCGAGATCGAAGCCGTCCAGGATGACGTAGATCAGGATGGCGAGGCCCATCAGGCCGGCGAAGATGAACGGGAGGAGGGTCGGCCAGTCGAGCGTCATCAGATCTTCCCCTCATGCTGCAGCGGTTGCGACAAGGGCCGGCCGAGCACCGAAGGCAGCGGCGACTCGTCGCCGTCCTTCGCGGCCTTCAGCGCCAGATGCACCAAGGTGGCGAGATAGGCGACGATGAGCACGAGATAGAGCGCGAGATAGCCGGCTAGCGTCATCGCGACATGGCCGCCGGCGACCGGACCCAGCGCCTCGTGGGTTTTCATGACGCCGGTGACCAGCCAGGGCTGGCGGCCGATTTCGGTCGTGTACCAGCCTGCGAGCACCGCAACCCAGCCGGACAGCGTCATCGGCACCAGCAGATAGGCCAGGAGCCGAGGCAGGGTCTGCCGACGCCACAGGAAGTATGCGGCTGACCAGGAGATGACGAGCATCAGGATGCCGATGCCGACCATGATGCGAAAGCTGAAGAAGATCGGCGCAACCGGTGGGTGATTGCCGACGAAATCGTTGAGACCGGGAACGACGCCGGCGGCGTGATGGGTCAGGATCAGGCTGCCGGCGTTGGGGATCGCGATTTCCCAGCGGTTCTCGCGGGCGGCCTCGTCGGGCCAGGCAAACAGGATCAGCGGCACGTTGGCCTCGGTCTCCCAATTGGCCTCCATGGCCGCTATCTTCTGCGGCTGGTGCTCCAGCGTGTTCAGCCCGTGCTGGTCGCCAACGAAGATCTGGATGGGGATCAGGATAGCGGCGGCGAAGACGCCGGTGCGCAGCGCCTTCCACATCGATTCCGAGCGGTCGCCGACGAGGAAACGCAAGGCGGAAAGGCCGGCAATGAAGAAGGATACGGTGAGCCCGGAGGCGAGCAGCATGTGGACGAGGCGGTAGGGGAAGGACGGGTTGAAGATGACCGCCCACCAGTCGGTGGCATGGGCGACGCCGTCGCGCATCTCGAAGCCGGCCGGCGTCTGCATCCAGGAATTCAGCGCCAGGATCCAGAAGGCCGACATGGTGGTGCCGAAGGCGACCAGGAAGGTCGCGGCGGTGTGGACCTTGTTGGAGACACGGCGGAAGCCGAACAGCATGATGCCAAGGAACACCGCCTCGAGGAAGAAGGCGGTGAGCACCTCGTAGGCGAGCAGCGGGCCGGCGATGTTGCCAACCTTCTCCATATAGCCCGGCCAGTTGGTGCCGAACTGGAAGCTCATGGTGACGCCGGAGACCACGCCCATGGCGAAGGACAGCGCGAACACCTTCACCCAGGTGAAGTAGGCGCGCATCCAGGCTGCGTCGGACGTGGCGTTGTAGCGGAGCTTGAAGAAGAGGAGCATCCAGCCGAGCGCGATGGTGATCGACGGAAACAGTATGTGGAACGAGATGTTCGCGGCGAACTGGATTCGCGACAGGATGAGCGGGTCTGCTTCCATGGCCAGTAGTTCCCGGCTGTTGCGACCGAAAGGTAAGCGGCGGCTGGCCCGCCGTCAAAGCGGCGCTATGGCGCGGGGCGGAGTGTCGCAGCCTATGGTTGAGAAATTGACTGGCGTTCAGCGCGGAACAACCCGCCACACCTTGTTGCCGATATTGTCGGCGACAAGCAGCGCGCGCTGCCAGTCGATGGCGATGCCGACCGGCCGGCCGAGCGAGCCGGTGCGGGCGCCGTAGCCCTGCTCCACCGGAACCGGCGCCTCCTCGCGCGTCATCAAGAAAACGGCGACGCCGGCCAGAATGGCGAGCACGGCGAGTATGAGGATGGCGATGAGGATTCTTTTCACGGCCGCCTGCTCCGATCCGATGAGGTCCTGACGCCTAACCGCCAGCCGGAGACATTGTTGCAGGCGGCGAAACGTCAACCCCGGTTACACCGATTTCGTGATGCCGCCGTCGATGCGGATGTTCTGGCCAGTGATGTAGCTGGAGCGGCCGCTCGCCAGGAAGGCGATAAGCTCCGACACTTCTTCCACGCGACCGTAGCGGCCCATCGGAATGCGTTCGCGGCGGTCGCCGCTCTCCGGCAGGCTGTCGATGAAGCCCGGCAGGACATTGTTCATGCGGACATTGTCGGGCGCGTATTTGTCGGCGAACAGCTTGGTGAAGGAGGCAAGCCCGGCGCGGAACACACCGGAGGTCGGGAACAGCGCTTCCGGCTCGAAGGCGGCATAGGTGGAGATGTTGACGATCGAGCCGGATTTCTGCGCCTGCATGACCGGCGTGACCAGACGGGCGACGCGGATGGCGTTGAGCAGATAGATCTCCATGCCGAGATGCCAATCCTCGTCGCTGATCTCCAGCACCGGCGCGCGCGGGCCATGGGCGGCGCTGTTGACCACCGCATCGATGCGGCCCCATTTGTCGACTGTCGCGTCGACCAGGCGCTTCAGGTCGTCATTCGAGCGGTTGGAGCCGGTGACGCCGATGCCGCCGAGCTTTTTGGCCAGGGCCTCGCCCTTGCCGGAAGAGGACAGGATTGCGACCTGGAAACCGTCCTCGGCGAGCTTGCGGGCCGCATCCGCGCCCATGCCGCTGCCGCCCGCCGTGATGATCGCCGTCTTCAGTTCCGCCATTTCATTCTCCATCGCTGTATCGGGAGGGGAGCGGTAGCCATATAGGCGCGACAGGGCAAGCAGCCAGCGGCGGGTAAATGACTGGCAGCCGGTTCGGCCCGGCGTGGACCATGGCTTGCGGCCGTGGCGGCATCTTGACGGCTTGCCGGCTTTGCCCGAGAGATCGCGCCTGCGCTTGCGGGTCTTAAGGCGCAACGGGGAGAAAACTGCCTTGACCTTATCCGGCTTGCTTCAGCTCGGCCTTTCCACCGTGATCTTCCTCCTCGCCGCGACCGTGGCGAAATACTGGGCGCTGGCGCCGAGCATCCCCAAGCTGCTTCTGACGTTGGCGCTCTATTCGCTGGGCAACCTGATCATGCTCAGGCTGGTGCGCGAATTCGGTATGGCCTCGGCATTCAGCCTGTCTGCGGTGATCCAGCTCGTCGCGGTCAATGTGATCGCGCTGGCCTATTTCGGCGAGCGCCTGAACGCACTGCAGAGCGGCGGGATCGTGCTGGCGATCCTGGCGGTCGGGCTGATTACGCTTGGGCCCGCGCTGAGCGGACGGTAGAGACGTTTGATGACTTTACTTCGGCGGGTATCTGACGCGGATTCCGCACTTCCGGAGAGTTGCGGATTTCGTACGACGCACGGCGCTGCCCCTCACCTGCCTGCCGGCATCCTCTCCCCGTTCTTCACGGGGAGAGGGTAAGGGTGAGGGGCAGCACCAAGCTGCGGGATTACGCTAAACCCCGATCTTGCCGCCGCCCTGCCTGGTGATGGCCACGACAGCGGGGCGCACCGGCATGTCATCGTTGAAGTCGGGCCAGCGGGTCGAGAGATCCTCGTAGTAGGACGGGCGGCCGAAGCCTTCCCAATCCTCGCCGCCATCGGCCGGATGCTGGACGGCGACGAAGGCCGTCTCGTCGTCGGGCGTGAACAGCGGGCCGCAAAGCTCGGCGCCGATCGGCACGCGGAAGAACAGTTTCGAGGTGGCGCGCGCCTCTCCTTCGGTGTCGACCGCCCAAAGGCCATCGGTGCGGCCGGTCTCTTTCGGGCCGTTGCCGTCGGTGGAAACCCAGAGCCGGCCGGCGGAATCGACCGCGCAATTGTCGGGCATGCCGAACCAGCCATTGGCTGTCGTCGAGGTCGAGAAGGATGCGCCGACCTCGGCAACCGAGGGATCGCCGCATTTCAGCAGGATCTCCCACTTGCCCCCGGTTGCGGCGAAGTCGCCACCGTCCTCGATTAGCTCGATGATATGGCCGAAGGCGTTTTCGGCGCGCGGGTTGGCGGCATCAACGGCCTCGGCCTTGCGCTTGGTGTTGTTGGTCAGCATGACGTAAACCTTGCCGTTGGCAGCGTTGGGCTGGATGTCCTCGGGGCGGTCCATCTTGGTGGCCCCAAGTAGGTCGCCGGCGCGGCGGGTTTCGATCAGCACGTCAGCCTGGCTGGCAAAACCGTTCTCGGCGGTCAGCGGGCCCTGGCCATGGACCAGAGGCAGCCATTCGAACGAGCCGTCCTCGGCGAACTTGGCAACGTAGAGCGTGCCTTCGTCGAGCAGGTCCATATTGGCGGCGCGGTCGTCGGGGTTGAACTTGCCGGCGGTCACGAATTTGTAGACGTAGTCGAAGCGCTCGTCGTCGCCGAGGTAGAAGACGACTCGGCCGTCCTTCGCCACGATCGATTCGGCGCCTTCATGTTTGGAGCGGCCGAGCGCGGTGCGCTTTTTCGGCACGGAGTTCGGGTCCATGGGATCGATCTCGACCATCCAGCCGAAGCGGTTGGCCTCGTTCGGCTCCTTGGAGACATCGAAACGGTCGTAGAATTTGCCCCAATCGTAAGACTCACCAGGGATGCCGTAGCGCTTGAAGTTCGCCGTCTCCGCATGATCGGCGGGAAGTTCGCCGATGAAGTAGCCGTGGAAATTTTCCTCGCCCGACACGACGGTGCCCCAGGGCGTGGTTCCGCCAGCGCAGTTGTTGAGCGTTCCGAGCACCTTGGTTCCCGACGAATCGGCGTTGGTCTTCATTCGCTCGTGGCCGGCGGCCGGACCGGTCAGCAGCATTTCGGTGCTCGCGGTGATGCGGCGGTTCTGCTTGCCGTCGCGAACGGCCCGCCATTTACCATCGGTCTTGCGGATTTCGACGACCGACATGCCGTGGGCGGCAATTTCGATGTCGACCCGCTTCTGGTCGGCCGGCGAGACCTCGGCCTTGCCATCCGTGACGGTGACGATGCCGGGGAACATCAGATGCTCGTTGGTGTATTCGTGGTTGACCACGAGCAGGCCGTGTTCGGACGAACCGTCGAGCGGGATGTAGCCGACATAGTCGTTGTTGTAGCCGAACTGCTTTGCCTGCGCTTCCGGCGTCTGGTTGGCCGGGTCGAATTCCGGCGCGTCGGCAAAGATCGGATCGCCCCAGCGCAAAAGGATATCGGCGTCGTAGCCGGCGGCGACGTGATGGTTCTCGTCAATGCCGGCCTCGACCTCGTCGAAGCTGAAGGCCGAACCGCCGCCGGCGCGCGCCTGATCGGCTGTGATGAGGGCGATCGGACTGACCGTGGCGGCAATGGCCGAAACGGCGAGCGAGCCTTTCAGAAATCCGCGGCGCGAGAAGCGTGCGCCGATGATCTCGCCCATCGTGCGGTTGCCAGTCGGATTGTGGCCCGGACCGTCATTATCCTCGAGCAGGCTGGTGCGGAATTTGGTTTCGGGAGAGACGTGTTCGTTCATCGGGCAGACCCTCTGGCTGGCGGCTTGAGATGAGCGATGGCTAGTGCGGTCTTATAACAGGAGGATGACAGGTTTTGCGCCTTGGCGCACTTGCCGGCCAAGGCGTCGAACCTATAGGTCTAGCGCGGTTGAAGGCCCGCCCGCACACATCCTCGACGAGAGACGCCATGCAATTTTTTACCTATTTTCGAAAGAGGCCCGCGTTTTCCGTGCTGCTGGCGGCGATGATCATTGCCGGCGGCGCCTATGGCTTCGTCGAACTTACGGAGATCGCGCGCGAGACAACACCGCACGCATTCGATACGCGCATCCTGCTCGCCTTCCGAACACCGGGCCAGCCCGACAATCCAATCGGTCCGTTCTGGATGGAAGAGGCGGTGCGCGACATGACCAGCCTGGGGAGTGCGGCGGTGCTGATCTTCTTCACGGCGGTCGTCATCTTCTACCTGATGATCGTCCGCAAATCGGCCGCCGCCCTGTTCGTATTCGTTTCCGTCGCCGGCGGTCAATTGCTGAGCAGCGTGCTCAAGCTCGGTGTCGACCGCCCCCGCCCGGAACTGGTGTCGCATCTGGCCGATGTGCACACGCTGAGCTTTCCCAGCGGACACGCGATGATGTCGGCTGTGACCTATCTGACGCTCGGGGCGCTGCTGGCCCGGATAATGCCCAGCACTGCGCTCAGGATCTACGTCCTTGGCGTCGCCGTGCTGGCGACATTCCTGATCGGGGCGAGCCGCGTCTATCTCGGTGTCCACTGGCCTTCGGACGTGCTGGCCGGCTGGTGCGCTGGCGCCGCCTGGGCGATGCTCTGCTGGCTGGCGGCGCACGTCGTGCTCAGGCGGAGATCCGGCCGGAGTGGGGAAGAAACCATGCAGGATGATGCTTGAAACATCATCATTAATGTCGGTGCGCAAGGCGCAAAGAAATAAAGCCTGCCCCATGTCCGCTACAAGGCGACAATCGAGAACGCGCTGCAGCAGCTGCGGCTCGAAAGGGAAGAACAGGCTCAATAAAAAATCACAGCGTTGTCGGATTTCCGTCGCAAGGTTCGTCCTTAGGCCGAACCACCCAATCAACGGAGAGAAACCATGACCGATACCGCCCAGACCGCCGCCCCCGCCAACGACCGCGAACTCGTGCTGACCCGGCTGATCGACGCACCGCGCGAAAAGCTTTTCAAATGCTGGACGCGGCCGGAACTGATGAAGCAGTGGTTTGCGCCGCTGCCCTGGACGCTGTCGCATGCCGAAGTCGACCTCAGGGCCGGCGGAAGCAGCAAGGTCGTAATGCGCAGCCCCGAGGGCCAGGAATTCCCGAGCCTGGGCGTCTATCTGGAAGTCGTCGAAAACGAGAAGATCGTATTCACCGACGCCTACACCGAGGCCTGGAAGCCGTCGGAGAAGCCGTTCTTCACGGGCATCATCACCTTCGAGGACGAAGGCGGCAAGACGCGCTACACGGCGGTCGCCCGCCACTGGACCGTCGAGGACCGCAAGGCGCATGAGGAGATGGGCTTTCACGAAGGCTGGGGCCAGTGCGCCGACCAGCTTGCGGCTCTCGCCGCGAAGATCTGAATACCTCCAGAATGGCCGGCGCGGCTTGCCCCGCCGGCCTGATATTTCAGCATAACGTGATGTTAAGACGGAGTCGCTTGGATGGCGCGCAACTTCAGCGCGGGACGCCATCTGAATGACATTGCACGCCCGGCACAACGAGCTGACCCATCAAGTCACATCCACGGTCTTGGCCGTGGGTTTTTTATGTCTGGCGCTGATTGTGGGTTTCGGGTTCTTCGCCACCCAGCAAGCCGATGGCGAAGCTCTGCAAAAGCAGAAAACCTTCGTGGCCAACGGGCTGGCAGAGCAAATTCGAAACGTGCAGCGCGAGCAGGAGAGCATAGCCGTCTGGGACGATGCGGTCGTGAAGGCCAAGGAACGCGACGATCCCTGGATGCGCGACAATCTCGGCGAATGGATGCACGAATATTATGGCCACGACCGCATATACGTGCTCGACGAACAGGATGAGCCGGTACATGTGATGCAGGACGGCGCGACGGTCGAGCCCGCGCTCTACACCGAGGACCGCGGCCCGCTGGCGCCTTATGTGGAGCGGATGCGCGGCATGCTCGCCGAGCCGGCTGAGGCCGAACCGGACGATGTCGCGCCGAAAGCGGTCGTGTGGGATCTGCTGGAAGTAGCGGGCCAGCCGGTCATTCTCAGCATCATGCCGATCGTGCCGAGCACCGATCAGATCGCGCAGGCGCCCGGCTCCGAATATCTCCACGTCACCATGAAATATCTGGACGGCGAGGTGATCGGCAAAATCGCCGAGCAGTACCAGCTTACGGATGCGCGCCTTGCAACCGAGCGGCCGCAGGCGGACGCCGCGATCGCGTTCGGGAATGCGGAAGGCACGACGCTCGGCTACATCGCCTGGCAGCAGGACAGGCCCGGCCTGAGCCTGATACGCAAGGCCAGCCCGGCACTGATCGGCGGCGCGCTCATGGCGACGGGCGTGCTGGTATTCCTGCTCCGGCGGCTGCGGCGCGCCTCCTCGCAGCTGCAGCGAAGCCAGGATCAGGCGCAGTACCTGGCGTTTCACGATACGCTGACCGGGCTGCCCAACCGCGCTTTGTTCGAGGACAGGCTGAGGCGCGCTCTAGTTACGGTGAAGCGTGAAAAAGACAGGATCGCGCTGCTCTATCTCGACCTGGACCGCTTCAAGCATGTCAACGACACGTTCGGCCACCCGGCCGGCGACGAACTGGTGCGCCAGACGGCGTTGCGGCTGAGCAATTCGGTGCGCGAGGTGGATACGGTGGCGCGGCTTGGCGGCGACGAGTTCGCCATCATTCTGGTCGGCATAAAGGATGTTCGCACCGCCGAGGACGTTTCGGGGCAGTTGCTGGAGGAACTCAGCCGGCCGTTTCAGCTCGCCGACGACCAGGTGTTCGTGGGCGCAAGCATCGGCATCGCTATTTCGCCGGACTTCGGCGCCGACCCCGACGATCTCCTGCGCAAGGCCGATATCGCACTGTACGAGGCCAAGCGTGGCGGCCGCGGACGCCACCAGGTGTTTGCCGGCGATATGGACGACCTCCTGCTGCGCCGGCGAACAGTCGAGAGCGACCTTCGCGCAGCGTTGCAAACGGGGGACCAGATCAAGCTGCTCTACCAGCCGATCTACGCCGCGGACGGCAAAACGCTTCTTGGAGCGGAAGCGCTGATCCGCTGGGACCATCCCGCTCATGGCGCATTGTCGCCGTCGCATTTCGTCGGGATCGCGGAGGAGCGCGGCATGATAGGCATGCTTGGCGGCTGGGTGCTGCGCGAGGCATGCAGCTTCGCCGCCACCAGCGATCTGCCATGGCTGGCGGTCAACGTCTCGCCGCTGCAATTGCGCGACGAGAATTTCGCGGCCGATCTGTTCGTAATCATGGAAGCGGCGGGCGTGGAGCCGAGCCGCATACAGCTCGAGATCACCGAAAGCGTGCTGCTGGAGAACACGCCGGCAACGACGGCCGTTCTGAAGGAACTCCGTGGCCGCGGGGTGCGGATCGCGCTCGACGATTTCGGCACGGGGTATTCGTCGGTGAATTATCTGCGGCACTATTCCATCGACAAGCTGAAGATCGACCGCTCCTTCGTGCACCAGCTTGGCAGCTCGGACGAATCGGCGGCGATCGTGAAGGCGCTGGTCGATCTGGCGGCCGCTCTGGGCATCCAGGTCACTGCCGAGGGCGTCGAAACCGTCCAGCAGCGCGACGCGCTGGTAGCCATGGGCTGCCAGGAGTTGCAGGGCTTTCTGCTGTCGCCGCCGCTCAGCCGCAGCCAGATCGGAGCCGGCGCGGTTTCAAGCCGGCAGGTTCTGGCGGGCTAGCAGCCTCAAGCTGTGCCGCCGCTCTCCGGAACCGCATCCAGCTTCTCCTGTTCGGCCCATGTGACCGTCTTGTAATCGAAGCCATATTCCAGCGTCGGCTTGACGATCTGGAAGTAGGGCGAAAGATCGAAATCACGCGGCGTGTAGAGCGAATGATGGCGGATGTGCAGGATCTCCCGGCGCGAGTAGGTCGACTGCGCCGAAGCGCGGCCGGGTGCGCGGGTGATTTCCGGCAGGATCGGATAGCGTATGCCCTCGTAAGCCTCTGCGATCATTGACGAGCAGATGGCGCGGGTTGGATCGCCGGAGCCGAAGGCCAAAGCGCGCCGGCGCCAGCGCACCGGTATCGGCGGCGCCGGCATGAACAAGCGCAGCATGTCCCAGATGTTCTTCAGATCGTATTTCAGCCCGAGCCGGGCGACCATGAAACCCACCACGTGGTCGCGATCTTCCGGTGTCAGGCCGCGGGCGCGGCAGATGCGGGTGTTGTAGGTGCGGTACTTTGACAGCGGCACGGCCACGCAGCCCTCGCCGAGATTGACCTCGATCAGGCGCGGGCGCTCGGAACCGTCCTCGGGTTCGGGCAGAGCATCGCCAATATAGAGCGCCGAGTGCGACCAGGTCGATTGCGTAAGATATTTGATGGTGGCCGAAATCCGCTGATTTCCCTCGATGAGCAGGATATCGCCGGGCTCCAGCGCGCGGCGGAGCGTCTGCGGATCGGACGGCGTGTAGGGCTCGTAACCGGAAGATTCCCCCTGCAGCCGGCCCGCCAGCCAGCGGCCCAGCCGATCCAGCAGCGTGTCGGCGGCTTCCGTCATTGGTTGATTCCTGGCTGAGAATGGGAGGCGCCGGCCTGATAGCGATCCGCGATCTTCCTGACCATTGGCTTTCGCGCTTTGCCGAACAGAAGTTCCGCCTCGCGAAGGCATTGCTTGCGGAGCGCTTTCTCGCTGCGTCTCATCAGCTGGCAAAGGAGCTTTAGCTGCTCTTTCGAACCGAGAGCTTCGCTATTGGACTTGATCAGCTGGCGCATGACGAAAATATCGTTCAATTCGCCGAGGCGCTCGCCGAGCGCATCGAGCGCCCAGCGGCGCGACTTGACCGGGCGCGGCCAGAAACGATGCAGCAGCAAGACGTGTATCCGGTGCGCCTTGACGCATTTGCGCAATTCGTGGAAGTCCTCTGGCTGGCCGCGCTTGCCGGCGGCGTCAAGCACGCGCCGGGCCCGGCGCAGGGTTTTCCCGGCACCGTCGGCCAGCACCTCGGCCGCGGCCTCCGGAAGGTCAGGCAGGACCAGGCCGGGGAGCGCCGAACGGCCTTGTTCGCAAGCCTCGACAGCGGCATCGACCATCTCTTTCAGACCGATTCTTTCCCGCACAGGCGCATCGCGGCGGGCAACGAGGGCGGAGCGGACCGCGTCAAGCTCTCCAGCGGAGGTCTGGCCGGGAAACGCCTTGACCAGGCGGTCGATCGTCTCGATGAGCGCGGTGTCCTCGCGCGCGCCGGCAAGACTGCGCGAGATGTCGCGGTAGCGCTCATTTTCGGTTCGGCAAAACTGCTCGTTGCCCGGCCGGACGAGGCGGAACAAGGCGCGAAGTTTCTTGAACCGCTTTCGGCAGGCGTGCAGCCCTTTTTCGGGCTTGGTGCGGGAGGCCGTGAGATCGCCGATCGCCTTACCGATCTCATCGGCCGCGATGCGCCTTATCTCGCCGGTCACCGGCAGGCGCGGGTCGATGCGGTAGCTCATGCCGCCACCGGCAGACCGTTGCGGGCAAGCGAGGCATTGTAGAAGGCGCTCTCGCCGGTGATCTCGCGGCCGAGCCACGGGGGAAGCTTCGCCTTCCGGACATCGTCGGGCGTCTCGAGTTCGGCGATGACCAGCCCGGCAAGAGCACCGGCAAAAACATCCACCTCGTAGACGTAACCGTTGTGCCGGACCTGGTGGCGCACCTTCTCGATCACCAGACCGACGGCAAATTTCTGCATCTCCTCGGCATCGGATAACGGTATTGGATACTCGAATTCGTCTCTTTCGCGCTCGTGGGCGCCGAATTTGAGCGTCAGGACCGCCGAACTGCCGTCGCGTATGCGCACCCGGAAGGACCGGCCGTCGGCCGCTGCGAGGTAGAACTGGCGTATCGCCGTCTTCGCGTCGGCCTGACCGCGCCAGTCGTCGCTCGTCACCAGGAATTTGCGTTCGACTTCCTTGGCCATGGCGCGTGAATAAAGCGCACCGGGCCGCGCAGGGCAAGACGGGCAGTTGACTTTAATCATTCGATTGAATAATCAAAAGTGCATGATCGAAGCACCGCAAAATCCCACGCCCTTGAAAGCGCCGCCGTCCTCGGCCGAGCTTACTCGCGCCGCCCTCATCCACGCGGCGCTGCGGCTGTTCGGCCGGCAAGGCTTCCACGCCACCTCAACCCGCGAGATTGCGGCAGCCGCGAGAGCCAATATCGGCTCGATCGCCTATCATTTCGGCGGCAAGGAAGGGTTGCGGGCGGCCTGCGCGAACCACATCGTCGAGACGATCGGCGGCATTGCCGGGGCGGCAATGGCGGAGGAGGCCGGGGAGGCGAAGGGCGCCGAAGCGGCGCGCGCGCGGCTGAGCATCGTGCTCGAAGCAATGGTCGGCTTCATTGTGGCGCGCCCGGAAGCGGGCGAGTTCGTGCAGTTCGTGCTGCGCGAACTTTCACAGCCGAGCGAGGCGCTCGACATAATCTATGAAGGCGTGTTCGAACCGGTCCATAACCGGCTTTGCCGCATCTGGGCCGAGGCGACCGGCGAAGACGCCGAAAGTGAACGCACGAAGATCACCGTCTTCACCATGATCGGACAGGTCGTCTATTTCCGGATCGCCGGCCCGGCCGTGATGCGGCGGATGGGGTGGCAGGGCATCGGGCCGGCGGAGGCGGAGGCGGTGATCTCCGTCGTCAAGAGCAACCTCGAAGCGATCATCGCGGAGCGGAAGAGCGAAAAGCCATGAGCCTCCTCTGCGCCATCCCGCTCGCCGCGCTGCTGTTTTCAGCCTGCGGGCCGGCAGCGCCGCTGGCCGTCGGCTATGTCGAGGGTGAGTTCGTGCTTTTGGCGCCGATCGAGACGGCGCAGGTGGAGACGGTTTCGGTTCGCCGCGGCGACCGCGTCATGCCGGGAAAGACAATCGTGGAGCTGGAAAGCGGCGACGCCGAGATCGCGGTCGCCGAGGCCGAGGCCGGGCTGGCGAGGGCGCAGGCGCAGCTTGCCGATTTGAAGCTCGGAAAGCGCCCGGAGGAAATAGCCGTTCTCGAAGCAGCGGTGCGCTCGGCCAAAGCCCAGGCCGCGGAGGCAAAGCGCGTGCTGGCGAGAGCCCAGGATCTCTTCAAGCGCGGAATAGCGCCCCAGGCGCAGCTCGACGAGGCCTCCACAAGGGCCGAACTGGCCGACTCCGAGGTCCGGCAGGCGGAGGCCAATCTGGCCGTGGCCGGCCTGGCGGCGCGGGCGGAGACGATCAGGGCGGCCGAATACCAGGTGAAGCAGGCCGAAGCGCAACTCGAGCAGGCACGCTGGCGTCTTTCCAGGCGCGTTCTCGAAGCGCCCTCTCCCGGCCGCATAGACGACGTCATCCGCAATGCGGGCGACATCGCCGGGCCTTCGGCGCCGGTAATCTCGATGCTGCCCGACGGCGCGGTGAAGCTGAAGGTGTTCGTGCCACAGGCCCAATTTTCGTCGGTGCAGGTCGGAGCCGTGCTCGACGTGCGATGCGACGGCTGCCCCGACGGCCTGACGGCGCGCGTCAGCTATGTCTCGCCCGACCCCGAATTCACGCCGCCGGTGATTTTCTCGCTCGAGACCCGGCAGAAGCTGGTCTACCTCGTCGAGGCGCGGCCGGAAGACGACGCATCGCCGCTGCAGCCGGGGCAGATCGTGGATGTGAGTCTGAGGCAGTAGGCAGTAGGGAGTAGGGAGTAGGGAGTAGGGAGTAGATCAAAGTCACAGAGTGAACGAGTGCGCCAACCCCATCTTGCCTACTGCCCTATTCCCCTACTCCCTACTCTTGTTCCCCTTGCGCGGAGCGCAATATGAACGCCATCGAAGTCCGCAATCTCGTCAAGCGCTTCGGCGCCAAAACCGTCGTCGATCATGTCACGATGAATGTCGCCGAGGGCGAGATCGTCGGGTTCCTGGGACCGAACGGCTCGGGCAAGACGACCACGATCCGCATCATGTGCGGGCTCCTGACCCCCGACGAAGGTGAAGGCCAGGTGCTCGGTTACGACCTCCTGACCGAGAGCCTGAAGATCAAGCGCGAAGTCGGGTACATGACGCAGAGATTCTCGTTCTACGAGGATCTGACCATCGCCGAGAATCTCGAATTCGTGGCCCGGCTTTACCGGCTAAGGCCGGTGGCCGAACATGTCGGCCGAACGCTGGAGGATCTGGGGCTGAGCTCGCGGCGCAACCAGCTCGCCGGCACGCTCTCGGGCGGCTGGAAGCAGCGCCTGGCGCTCGCCGCCTGCATCATGCACCAGCCGAGGCTACTTCTGCTCGACGAGCCGACTGCCGGCGTCGACCCCAAGGCGCGGCGCGAGTTCTGGGACGAGATCCACAGACTGGCGCAAGGCGGGCTGACCGTGCTGGTGTCGACGCACTACATGGACGAGGCCGAGCGCTGCCACCGCATCAGCTATATTTCCTACGGCAAGCTGCTGGCCACCGGCACCGTCGACGAAGTGGTGAAGAATGCCGGATTGACGACCTTCGTGGTTGAAGGCCCGCGGCTCGACCAGGTGGCCCGGGCCCTGGAAGGCCGGCCGGGCGTCGAGCAGGTGGCGCCCTTCGGCACGACGCTGCATGTCGTCGGGTCGGACCAGAAACTGCTGGATGCGGCGCTGACGGATGTCAGGAAACGCGACGGCACAACCGTCAGGCCGGGTGAAACCAGCCTGGAGGACGTGTTCATCCAGTTCATGGCCGGGTCGAAGGACAATATGGCATGAAGCGATACGGCGTCAGCACCGTGTTCTCCTTCGCCAGGCTGGGCGCGCTACTGCTGAAGGAGTTCATCCAGATGCGGCGCGACCGCATCACCTTCGCCATGATGCTCGGGGTGCCGCTGATGCAGCTCGTGCTGTTCGGCTATGCCATCAACAACGACCCGAAGAGCCTTCCGGCAGCGCTGGTCGCGACCAGCAACGATCACTATACGCGCGCCATGGTCTCGGCGCTGCAGATGACCGGCTATTATCGCTTCGACCATTTCGCGGAGAGCGCCGCGGAGGCCGAAGCGCTGATGGCCAGCGGCAGCGTCGCTTTCGTGGTGACGATCCCGCCCGATTTTGCCCGCCGGGTGGAGCGCGGCGACAATCCGCAATTGCTGATCGAGGCCGACGCCACCGACCCGGCGGTGGCGAGCGGCGCAATCTCCACCCTGGGCACCGTGGCCAGCCAGGCGCTGCTGCGCGAACGGGGAATGGAAGCGGTGGCGGCCGAGGAGGCCAAGACCCAGCTCGAAGTGGTGGTGCAACGGCGCTACAACCCCGAAAGCATTTCGCAATACAACATCGTGCCCGGCCTGCTCGGCGTGATCCTGCAAATGACCATGGTGATGATGACCTCTATCGCACTGACCCGCGAAACCGAACGCGGGACAATGGAAAACCTGCTCGCCATGCCGGCAAGCCCGCTGGAGATCATGCTCGGAAAGGTGCTGCCCTATCTCGTCGTCGGCGCGGTGCAGGTGGTGGTGGTGCTGATCGCGGCAAAGCTCCTGTTCTCGGTGCCTTTCACCGGATCGCTGACGCTGCTGCTCTTCGCCATCCTTGTCTTCGTGCTGTCGCTGGTGCTGCTCGGCTACACCATCTCGACCATGGCGCGCACGCAGATGCAGGCATTGCAACTGACATTCTTCTTTTTCCTGCCGTCGATCCTGCTTTCGGGGTTCATGTTCCCCTATCGCGGCATGCCCGACTGGGCGCAGATTTTTGGCGAAATATTTCCGCTGACGCATTTTTTGCGCATCACCCGCGCGGTTATGTTGAAAGGCGCGGAATTTCCCGCCATCGCCGGCGAAATCGGCGCGCTGGCGATATTCGTCGCGCTGTTTGCCGGGTTGGCGCTGCTCAGGTTCAGGCGGACGCTGGATTGAAGCCATTCAAACCAATTCCGACAGGACGAACATGACGGAGGAAGCCGACCGCCACAGCGATGGCGGCTCGACACCGGACGCCCGCCCGGCATTGGGCCGGCCGCAATGCAGCCATTGACGCCTTCGCACACCCGGCTTAATTTAGAATCATTCTAGACTGGAACTGTTCGAGAATGCTTTCGCGCGTCTTCGGCTTCGGCCGCCGCTCCTTCGATTCGCTTAGCGAGCAGGAGATACTGGCGCTGGCGATTTCGTCGGAAGAAGACGACGGGCGGATCTACCGAGCCTATGCCGACGGCTTGCGCGAAGACTTTCCGCAATCGGCGAAGGTCTTCGACGGCATGGCCGACGAGGAGGACGGGCATCGCAATCAGCTCATCGAACTGCATCGCAGGCGCTTCGGCGAGCGCATCCCGCTGATCCGCCGCGAGCATGTGCGCGGCTATTATGAGCGCAAGCCGGACTGGCTGGTGCGGCCGCTCGGCATCGACAAGGTGCGTGGCCAGGCCGAGGAAATGGAGCGGCAGGCGCAGCGCTTCTATCTGGAAGCGGCCAAGCGCACCGAGGAAGCCTCGACGCGCAAACTGCTCGGCGATCTTGCCGCCGCCGAGCAGGCGCATGAAACGCTCGCGCAGCGGCTTGAACTGAAGCATACGCCTGAAGATGTGCGGCAGGAGGAGCGGCAGAGTGAGCGGCGGCAGTTCATCCTGACCTATGTGCAGCCGGGGCTGGCCGGGCTGATGGACGGATCGGTGTCGACATTGGCGCCGATCTTCGCCGCCGCCTTCGCCACCCACGAGACCTGGCAGACATTTCTGGTCGGGCTCGCCGCCTCCATCGGCGCCGGCATTTCGATGGGTTTCACGGAAGTCGCCTCCGACGACGGCAGGCTCTCCGGGCGCGGCTCGCCGGTTAAGCGCGGGCTGGCGACCGGCATCATGACCACGGTCGGCGGGCTTGGCCACGCCCTGCCCTATCTGATCCCGCATTTCTGGACGGCGACGACCATTGCGGCAGTCGTCGTGTTCATCGAACTCTGGGCGATCGCCTATATCCAGAACCGCTTCATGGAGACGCCGTTCTGGCGTGCAACGTTCCAGGTGGTGCTCGGCGGCGCGCTGGTGTTCGCAGCGGGCGTTCTGATCGGGAATGCCTAGAGCAAGATGAGATTAGGTCTGGTCGTTCTGCCGGAGGGAATTTGCGGCAAGGTCGAGGGGTCCGGCGAAGGTCGATGTGGTGCATCGATTGAGCCGGAACCCGACGGATTTGACGCAAATTCACCCGGCCCCTTCGGGTTTTCGGGCGGCGGACGCCCACTTTGTCGGGCCGCTCGATCGATGCACCACATCGACCTTCGCGTCCCTTCGCGTGGATCGCCGCACCGCCCGAGAAACAGAACCGACCATACCTAGCCTCATCTTGCTTAAGGACCGGATCCATCAAGGGGTTGCGCCAGCAGCGCTTCCATCTCGGCGATTTCCGCAAGCTGGCTCTCGACGATCCGGCCGCACAGCGCCTGCACGCGCTGATCGCTGATCGACGCCTGCTCGCACATCAGCACCGCTCCCGAATGATGCGGGATCATCGAACGGAGGAACTGGCGGTCGGCGATGGCCGTCTGCTGGCGGATCAGCATCCAGGCGCCGGCAAGTACGACGAGACCGACCACGATCAAAAAAGCATTGCGCCGCCTGTCGGCATACATGGACCGCATCAGCAGCAGCTCGATGATCAGCATCGGCGCGGCCATCAGGGCTGCCATATAGGCCTGGTTAAGATTGTTGTAGACGTGGGGTAGTTCGTCCACCATCGCGTACATGAGGATGTACATCGCGATGAACGAGAGCACTACCATCGCCGACAGTCGGAGGTACGGCCTCGAATGCATCGAATGATCCGTCGCCATGGCATGCTCCTTTGGCGATCATGCCCGCCGCCAGTGCTCAACGATGACGAGCAGGTATGGTTTCACCCGGATCGGCTCACCCGTCATGAATCTCAAGGCTGTCGGCCGGAACTTCCGCCCGCTCGTGCATGCCGTAGTCGCGCACGACATGCGCGATGCGCAGGCGATAGTCGGCAAATACGCCGCCGCGGCCGGCTTTCTGCGCCTGCCGGTGCTCGACCGTGTTGCGCCAGGCTTTAACCGCTTCCTCGTCGCGGAAGAAGGACAGCGACAGCACGCGGTCCGGGTCGGACAGGCTCTGGAAGCGCTCGATGGAGATGAAGCCGTCGATCGTCTCCAGGAGAGGCCGCAACTCGGCGGCGATGCCCAGATAGGCGTCGCGCCTGCCCGCAGCCGGCGTGACCTCGAAGATAACCGCGATCATGGTTTTCTCCCTTTGACGCCGCACCCTTTCGAGATCACGGCTTGACCAGTTCAGCATGCGGGCCGGAAGCGAGCTTCAGGAAGATGCGGTCTTCCTTGCGGATGAACTTTTTCGCCCGCGCGAATTCGAAATTCTCCCGGCCCATCGGGTCGGCGGCCAGCCGGGCGCGGTAGGCCTCGTAGGCGGCGAGGTTGTCGATATTGTAGACTCCGTAGGCGGTCGTGGCCGAACCTTCGTGCGGGGCGAAATAGCCGATCAGGTCGGCCCCGCAGCGCGGGATCGCCTGACCCCAATTGCGGGCATATTCCTCGAAATCGGCCTTGCCGAACGGGTCGATCTCGTAGCGGATAAAGCAGGTGATGGTCATTTCTTTCTCCATGCGAAGGCGGCGACGATATCGAGGTCGGCGATGCAAATGCTTCCATCGGCGTCGAAGCATCCGGGCAAAGTTTCGAGCTAGACGACATACCCGTCAGCGCTTCCAGAAGGGCCGGCACTCGCGCTCGACGTCGCGGCGGGAGAGGCCGATGTCGTCAAGCTGCTCGTCGGTGAGTTCGGCAAGCGTAAGACGCTGGTTGCGGCGCTCGAGCCAGAGGATGACGGCATGGATGGCGTGCAGTGATCGCCGCAACAAAGGCAGAGAGGCCGCTGCGGCTTCGGTGACGGTACGGCGGGCGGTCATGGTCGTCTCCTTTCCATGGGTGGAGAATACCACTTGCCCTACGCAGACAGTTCGATTAGCATCGAAGTATGAGAGACGGTCCAGATATATCGCGCATCGCCAATCTGGTCGGCGACCCGGCCCGGGCCAACATGCTGACGGCGCTGATGGACGGCGGCGCGCTGACCGCGAGCGAGCTGGCGCTGGAAGCCGGCGTGACCGCGCAGACGGCGAGTTCGCATCTCGGAAAGCTGATGGAAGGCGGGTTGCTGTCGCTCTCGGCGCAAGGCCGCCACCGGTATTATTCGCTTGCCGGACCGCAGGTTGCAGCGATGCTCGAATCCATCATCGGCGTGGCGGCGGCTGTCGGCCCGAAGCGCACGCGGCCTGGTCCGCGCGAAGCGGTGATGCGCGAGGCGCGCATCTGCTACGATCATCTGGCCGGCCATCACGCCGTCGCCATGCTCGATGGCTTCCTGGCGCGCGGCGTGCTGATAGCCGAGGGCGGCGAGATCCGGCTCGGCGAATCGGGCCCGTCGCATTTTGCCGCGGTCGGGATCGATACCGAAGCCTTCCGCAAGCAGCGCCGCCCGGTCTGTCGCGCCTGCCTGGACTGGAGCGTGCGGCGGTCTCATCTCGCCGGCGCGCTGGGCGCCGCGATCCTCGACAAGATCATCGCGGAGAAATGGGCAAGACGCGATGCCGACAGCCGCGCCATCGTGTTCTCGCCGAAGGGCAAGATGGCGTTCGAGAACACGTTTCTGGGATAGCGACGCAAAGGGCCGGCGATTCCTCGCCGGCCCCTTCGACTTGCGCTTACTGGGCAGCCTGCAGGTTGACCTTGCTTTCGGCCAACACGGTCAGCTTCTTGTCGGTTGCCTTCTCCTCTTCGAGGTTCTGCTTCAGAACCGAGGCGCAGTCGTCGCGGCCGAGCTGCTTGGCCCATTCGATCAGCGTACCGTAGCGCGTGATCTCGTAGTGCTCGACGGCTTGGGCAGCGGCGATCAGGGCGGCGTCGAGAACCTGCTTGTCGTCGACGTCGCCGGCGACTTCATCGGCTTCCTCGATGATGCCGTCGATAGCAGGGCAGTCCACCCCCTTCGCCGGCACGCCGTGCATCTGGAAAACCTGCTCGACGCGCTGGATGTGTCCCTTGGTTTCCTCCAGGTGCTTCTCGAAGCCCTGCTTGAGTTGCGGGTTGGTCGCCTTGGAGATCATGTCGGGCAGCGACTTCTCAATCTGCTTCTCGGCATAGTAGATGTCCTGCAGCGTGTGGACGAAGAGATCGTCCAGCGATTTGATGTCCTTCGAAAAAAAGCCCATGGCCTTGGCCCTTCCTGTTCGTGTTGATTGGGAATGCAGGCTCGGCCCAGGCCGGCCTGCCAGGCGGGTGTCCCCGCTCTGGACATCGAACGCTCGGCACTTGGCGCGGTTCCCAAAATCCGGCAGCTAAAATCGCCGGCGCTGTGAAAGCAAAAACGTTCTTTGTGTAACCGCACCCGGAAACGAAATTCATCCCTGGCGGCATCGTCGCGAAACAGGTGTGACGGAAAAGGCACAGGCGGTGGAATGTTGCGCTTTGGCGCTCAAACGCCGCGAATCAAACGCATTTCAGCCACGAACCGGGACAAATCCTGGCGAAGATTAACATCGCGTTCACGGATCATTCACGACCGGGCGCTATGGTGACATCCAATCGGAAGGGACATCCGAGGGATTTGGGACAGGGACAATGACTATCTGGAATCACATCACGAGCTATGCGTTCGCAATCCGCGAATTCGTCGCGCCGACCTACCGGCCCGAGCGCTATTATATGCGCGGCCCCGGCCCGGCCTGCGCACGTCGCCGCGGAAGCCCATTCGAAGCCCGCGCCTCGTTTCAATAACCGGTTTCGCCGCACGGCTTGAGCCTAGCCGGCTCGCCAGCAGCCGCGCCGAGCTCAATGCATTCACCCGCCGCGCAAAGCCTCCAGCCGGCGCCGGTCGCACCTGAAGCGGCAAGCACGATTTCCGGCCGCGCCAGAAACTTGGGCGCATAGACCCACCAGCCATCCTTTAGAACAGCATCCGCCGGCGGCTCCATGCCCGCCCCGGATCCCTTTACCCGCGCCTCGACGATCTCGATGCCGGCGGGCGTGATATGCCAATCCTCCTCCCAGCGGGTTTGTTCGACAGAATGCGTCCAGGAAAGGGTGAACGCCGTCGCGGCGAAGGTGATCGTCTTGCCGGCGGCGAGGATGCAAAGGGCGGTCATTGATCACGAGGCTGTGTTTCCACCTGCGCCCCTCTGTCATCTATGCCGTAGCGGTAACGTTCCGCGCCCGCCACCAGTGCAGGCCGATGACAGCCGCCGCAAGCGCGAAGCCGATCTCGTCCGTGTAGGGCAAGGCCAGCACCAGACTGAGGGCGGCGGCGGCGGCCAGCAGCTTCTCCCAAATTGCCATGCGGGCAAACAGGAAGCCGACCACGGCGGTGCCCCACAAGCCAATGGCGATGCAGGCCTTGGCGAGGATATAGACGACCTCGACCGGATAGCCGTAGCTCGCTGCCATTGGCCCGGCGTCCTGCAGCATCAGCGCCGGCGTATAAACGGCCATGAACGGCACCACGAAACCGGCAACGGCGAGCTTGGAGGCCTGCATAGCAATCTTCATGCCCGAGATTTTAGCCATCGGCGCGGCGGCGAAGGCGGCGAGCGCCACCGGCGGCGTCAGATCGGCCATGATGCCGAAATAGAAGACGAACATATGGCTGACCAGCAGCGGCACGCCGAGCTCGAGCAGCGCCGGGCCGGCGAGCGACGAGGTGATGATGTAGTTGGGGATGGTCGGGATGCCCATGCCG
Source organism: Mesorhizobium sp. WSM2240 (assembly GCF_040438645.1). NCBI lineage: Bacteria > Pseudomonadati > Pseudomonadota > Alphaproteobacteria > Hyphomicrobiales > Phyllobacteriaceae > Mesorhizobium > Mesorhizobium sp. WSM2240. The sequence continues at coordinate 5,604,023 of NZ_CP159253.1, read as the reverse complement.
AGCACCAGGCAGGTCAACATGGTCAGCACCAGCGACAGGAACAGATTGTTCTGTCCAATGGCGATGATGGCGCCGATGAAGGTCGAAGCTATGCCGGTGAGCGTCAGCGTGCCGATGACGATGCCGACGATGGCGCAGGCGATGCCGACCGGCAGTGCGTTTTTCGCCCCTTCAGCAAGAGATTCGATGCAGATGACCAGCGTTTCGCGACCGCCCTTGAAGAAGATGCATGCGGCGACCAGTGCGCCGAGGACCAGCGCCAGAATGTCGACGCCGTATCTCATGAAGGATGCGGCGGCCAGGCCGAGCGCGATCCAGAACACCATGCGGAAGGCGAAGGGGCCGATAAGCGCCGCAAGCGGCGTCCCGAGAATGAGCACTATGGTCAGCGCCAGGCCCATCGTGCCGGCGAAGATCGGCGTATAGCCGGCAAACAGTAGGTAGACGAGCGCTGCTAGCGGCAGCACGAGCGGCCAGTGTTTTTTCACCGCGTCCCACGGATTGGGCAGCGTCGCCTTGTCCATGCCCTGCAGGGAAAACTTGCCGGATTCGAGATGCACCATCCAGAAGCAGGCGGCGAAATAAAGTGCGGCCGGGATGATCGCGGCCTTTACCACGTCGGCATAGGGAACGTTCAGCGTCTCGGCCATGATGAAGGCGACGGCGCCCATGACCGGCGGCATGATCTGGCCGCCCATGGACGAGGTCGCCTCGACGCCGCCGGCGAAGGCGGAGCGGAAGCCGAACTTCTTCATCAAAGGGATGGTGAATTGGCCCGAGGCCACGACATTGGCCACACCGGAGCCGGAAATGGTGCCCATCAGCGCCGAGGAGAGCACGCAGACCTGCGCCGGGCCCCCGCGCCAGGCGCCGACCAGGCCGAGCGCGAAATCGTTGAACAAGGCGATCATGCCGGCGCGTTCGAGGAAGGCGGCAAAGACCACGAAGATGAAGATGTAGGCCGCCGACACATAGACCGGGGTGCCGTATATGCCCTCGGTGCCGAAGCCGAAATGCTCGACGATCTGCGCGAAATCATAGCCGCGGTGGATGAAGGGCGGGGGCAGGTAGTTGCCGAAAAAGCAATAGGCGAGGAACAGGCCGGCAATGATCGCCAGCGGCAGGCCCATGACGCGGCGCGCGGCCTCGAAGACCAGGACGATCAGGACTGTGCCGACGACCAGGTCGGCGGTTGTGAGGAAGCCGGACCGCTGGATGATGTCGTTATAGAACACCCAATTGTAGACGCCGGTGAGGAAGCCGAGGATGGCAAGCGCCCAGAACCAGGCCTTGCCGATGGGCGTCCGGGCGCGGAGCGTGGCGATGAGCGCGAAGCCGAGCAGCAGCAGGAAACCGACATGCATGGCGCGCACCACCTGGCTCGGCAGATTGCCGTAGGCGGCGGTGTAGAGCTGGAAGGCGGAGAAGGACACGGCGATCCAGAAGACGATGCGGCCCGCCACGCCCTCGCCGAAGCCCGGCGGTAGGCCCTCGATGGGTTCTTCCACGGCAGGGGAGAGGACGGTGGTGGTTTCGGGATGGGCGTTGGTCATCGTGGGTTCCGAGGCTCGGCTGAATCGTCCGGGCATTCCATTCCGGCAGACTATGCGCTGCCCCGCCTGACGGCACCTTCTCCCCGCATAGAGACGGGGGAGAAGGAAGACTTCAGTTATGGCGAAGCAATCTCCAGCTTTGCAGGATAAGCGTCACGGGCGCAGCATCTCCCTTCTCGCCGTCCTCCACGGGGAGAAGGTCGCGGCAGCGGGATGACGGGCGGCGCCCGCGCCTCTCCAATTAGACTACTTCAGCAGCCCGGCTTCCTTGTAGTAGCGCTCGGCGCCGGGATGCAGCGGGATCGGCATGCCGTCGAGCGCCTTGGCCGGGTCGATCGCCTTGGCGGCGGCGTGGGCGGCGGTCAGCTGGTCGAGATTTTCGAACAGCAGCTTGGTCATCTGATAGGCGATCTCGTCGGAGACGCCGTCATGCGTGACGAGGAAATTGCCCACCGCGGCGGTTTCGACATCGGCCGTCTGGCCGTCATAGGTGCCGGCAGGGATCACGACGGACATGTAGGGCGAGCCGATCTTTTCGACGACGTCCTTGGGTACGGCAACCACATTGATCGGCAGCGAAGTGGCAAGGTCGCGGATCGATGCGACGCCGAGGCCGGCCGACTGCAGCGTCGCGTCGAGCTGGCGGTTCTTGATGAGTTCGACCGATTCGGCGAAGGGCAGATATTCGACCTTACCGAGATCCTCATATTTCATGCCGGCGGCGGCGAAGATGGCGCGGGCGTTGAGCTCCGTGCCGGAAGCCGGCGCACCGACCGACAGGCTTTTGCCCTTCAAATCCTCCAGCGTCTTGATGCCGGATTCCTGGCTGGCGACGATCTGGATGTAATTGGGATAGATGGCCGCGATGCCGCGCAATTTGTCGAGCTTGCCAGGGAAGCCGGCCTCGGTGTTGCCCTCGGCGGCGAGCTTCACCGAATCGCCGAGCGCAAACGCGATCTCGCCTTTGCCCTGCTGCAGGAGGTTCAGGTTCTCGACCGACGCTTTGGTGGCCTGAACCTGGGTGCGCGCGCCTTCGATGCCTTTGCCGTAGATCTCCGACAGCGCGACGCCGAGCGGATAATAGACGCCGGAAGTGCCGCCGGTGAGCACGTTGATGAATTCCTGCGCCTTGGCCGACACAGCGCCAAAGCCGAGCGACAGCGCAACGGCGCCGACAGCAAGCATCCTGGTTTTCAGATTGAGCATGCGGTTCCTCCCGGACAGTCTTTTCATGGATCGCGCCGTCTGGCGGCGGCGCGGGCTGGGAAGACTGTTTTAGCGGCTGGGGCGGAAATGCAAAGGGTTTATTGGCGGGGCGCTTCCTCGCCTGCAGATGACAGGACAGGAAGAATGAGCATTTCGTCTCCACCCCCACCCGTCGGCTACGCCGACACCCTCCCCGCAGGGGGAGGGATAGACCTCCTTAACCGCCAAGCCCTTCAAACAGGATCGTCGAGAGATAGCGCTCGGCGAAGGAGGGGATGACTACGACCATGTTCTTGCCGGCGTTTTCCGGCCGCGAGCCGACCACGATCGCAGCCTGGAGGGCCGCGCCGGACGAGATGCCGACCGGCACGCCTTCCAGGCGGGCGACGAGACGGGCGTTGGCGATGGCGTCCTCGTTGGAGGACTGGACGATCTCGTCATAGATGGTCGTGTCGAGAATTTTGGGCGCGAAGCCGGCGCCGATGCCCTGGATCTTGTGCGGGCCTGGCTGGCCGCCCGACAGCACCGGGGAGGCTTCGGGCTCGACAGCCACGACATGCAGCGATGGCTTGCGCTTCTTGATGACCTGGCCGACGCCGGTGATGGTGCCGCCGGTGCCGATGCCGGAGATGAAAATGTCGACGGCGCCCTGGGTGTCGTTCCAGATCTCCTCGGCCGTGGTGGTGCGATGGATCTCGGGGTTCGCGGGATTCTCGAACTGCTGCGGAATGACCGCGCCGGGAATGGTCTGCACCAGTTCCTCGGCTTTGGCGATGGCGCCCTTCATGCCCTTCGCCCCTTCAGTCAGCACCAGTTCCGCGCCAAGGAGCGCCAGCATCTTGCGGCGCTCGATCGACATGGTTTCCGGCATGGTCAGGATCAGCTTGTAGCCCTTGGCCGCGGCGGCGAAGGCAAGCGCTATGCCGGTATTGCCCGATGTCGGCTCGATCAGCGTGTTCTTGCCGGGGGAGATGGTGCCGGCGGCTTCCAGCGCCTCGATCATCGCCACGCCGATGCGGTCCTTGACGCTGGCGATCGGATTGAAGAATTCGAGCTTGGCGAGAAGATTGGCGACGATTCCCTTTTCGCTCGCGAACTTGTCCAGCCTGATCAGCGGCGTATCGCCGATCGTTTCGGTGATGGAATTGAAGATGCGCCCGCGACCCGGTACGCGCGTCGAGGTGGCCGGCTTGTTCATCGATTTCGCTCCCGCTGGATTTTCACCGCGCAGGATAGTCCTGCGTCCCGGAAAAACCGAGTGGGCGGCATGCTGAAATGGTCTTTCGCGCGGAAAACGGTTTCTGAAAACGGGCTGCTCGCAGAATCGTTTGGCGCGACGAGCCTACTGGCGAGACGCGATGGCGAGCGCCGCGCCCGCCATGAAGGCAGCCGCCGTGCGGTTCAGCGCCTTCAGCGCGCGCGGCGTCTTCAGGAACCAGCGCGCCTTGGCGGCAAGCGCCAGATAGGGCACCAGCACGACGAGCAGCACCACCACGGTCAACGCAGCCAGGATCGCGTAATCGGCGAAAGTGATGGTGCGCAGGTCGACCAGCGTCGGCGTCAGCGCCAGATAGAAGATCATAGTCTTGGGGTTGCCGAGCGTGACGGCGAGCCCGGCGAGAAAGCTGGCCGCGAGCCCGCCTTTGCCCTTCCGCGCCTCGACGTTTTCCGGCGTGATGCCGCTCTTCCAGAAGCTCCAGGCCAGCCAGGCGAGATAGGCGACGCCGAGCCACTTGATGACCAGGAACACGGTGCCGAAGGTCTGGGCCACCAGCGCCAGGCCGAGCACGACGGCGGTAAGATAGGTCAAATCGCCGACGACCAGCCCGAACGACATTGCCAGCGCCGAACGGAAGCCGGAGCCGAGCGCGCGGGCGACGAGCGCGGTGACACCCGGCCCGGGAATGGCGGCGGCAATGGCGAGCGCAAGGCTATAAGCGAGAAAGCCGGCAAGGGTCATGGGTTGAGTCTCATTGGTGTCGCGCCCCTATCGCACAGGCGCGCCGCTGCGGGAATACGGCAGCAGCTTCCATGGCTTGGCGCAACCGTGCGCGGCTCTCATGATGACGGTGATGGCACGCTTAGTTGCCGCCGGCGTATAGGCCCTCGTCGAGACTTTTTTCCAGCGCCACGAGGTCGTCCGGCAGCGGCATGCCCATGGCGCGCAATTCGTTGAGCTTTTCGCGCAATTGCTCACGCACTTCATGATCGTCGGCGGGCTGGTTGACCATCCCTTCCAAAAGCAGACTGATCTGGGCCTTGATCTGTTCGAGCGCCATGGCGGACCCCCTTTGCTCAAGCTCCAAGCTTACACCGAATGCGTGAAGGCCGCCACCGGGGCCGCCAGAGCGGCTCAACGCAGCATGCGCGAGATGAGCTGGGCGGTGTAGTCGACCATCGGCACGATGCGGGCGTAGTTCAGCCTGGTCGGGCCGATGACGCCGAGCGCGCCGACGACGCGGGCGTCCTTGTCGCGGTAGGGCGCGACCACCAGCGAGGAGCCGGACAGCGAAAACAGCTTATTCTCGGAACCGATGAAGATGCGCACGCCGGAGCCTGCCTCCGCGAGGTCGAGGAGCTGAACCATGCCCTCCTTGGTCTCGAGATCCTCGAAAAGATGCCGGAGCAGTTCGAGGTCGGCCTGGGCGGTGACGTTTTCCAGAAGATTGGCGCGGCCGCGCACGATCAGTCGCGAAGGCAGCCCGCTTTCGGAACCGGCCCAGATGGCAAGACCCTTTTCCACCAGGTCCTGCGATAGCGTGTCCAGGGCGGCCCTTGTCTCCTCCTTGAGACGCGCAATCTCCGCCCGAGCCTCTGCAAGCGTGCGGCCGCGTATATGAGCGTTGAGGAAGTTCGAAGCTTCGTGAAGCTGCGAGTTGGTGACGCCGGCCGGCAACTCGACCACGCGGTTTTCGACGTCGCCGTTCTGCGTGACCATGATTGCCAAGGCGCGCTCGGGCTCGAGCTGGATGAACTCGATATGCTTCAGCGGCACTTCGTTCTTGGCGGCGAGCACGAGGCCGGCGCCGCGCGACATGCCGGACAGCATCTGGCTGGCTTCGGTCAGCATGTGCTCCAGCGTGGCGCCGCTGCCGGAAGCCTTGAGCTGCGCCTCGATGGAGCGGCGCTCTTCGTCCGACAGGTCGCCGAGCTCCATGAAGGCGTCGACGAAGAAGCGCAGCCCCTTCTGGGTAGGCAGGCGGCCGGCCGAAATATGCGGCGCATAGACGAGTCCGAGATGTTCGAGATCGCTCATCACATTGCGCACGGTGGCCGGCGACAGCGACGAAGGCAGCATGCGCGACAGGTTGCGCGAACCAACCGGCTCGCCGTCGAGAAGATAGGAATCGACGATGCGCCGGAAGATTTCGCGGGAACGCGTGTCAAGCGATTGCAGATTCTGATCCAGAACCGGTTTGGTCATCGGGTCTCCACACCTCAGCCCAAAATATAGACGTGGCCGGCGCGAACACAACCTTGCGCCGCGGCCGGCCGGTTTTCCTTTGCGCAGGCGACTCACAGGGGTTACAAGCCGCCGGCAAAGAGACCGCTCAAAGCCGGCCTCCGTTTTCGAATTCGAGAAGAAAGTGCCTGATGCGCCCCTCAAAACGCCAATATGACGAAATGCGCGCAATTTCCTTCGAGCGCAACGTTTCCAAGCACGCCGAAGGCTCGTGCCTGGTGAAATTCGGCGACACGCACGTATTGTGCACGGCGAGCCTGGAGGAGCGCGTGCCGGGCTGGATGCGCAATTCCGGCAAGGGCTGGGTGACGGCGGAATACGGCATGCTGCCGCGCTCGACCGGCGAGCGCATGCGCCGTGAGGCCTCGGCCGGCAAGCAGGGCGGGCGCACGCTGGAAATCCAGCGTCTGATCGGGCGATCCTTGCGCGCCGTCGTCGATCTGGAGGCGCTCGGCGAAATGCAGATCACCGTCGACTGCGATGTGATCCAGGCAGATGGCGGCACGCGAACGGCGGCGATCACCGGCGGCTGGGTGGCGCTGCACGACTGCCTGCGCTGGATGGAGGCGCGCCAGATGACAAGCGTGTCGAAAGTGCTGAAGGACCATGTCGCCGCGATCTCCTGCGGCATCTATGACGGCCAGCCGGTGCTCGATCTCGATTATCTCGAGGATTCGTCGGCCGGCACCGACGCCAATTTCGTCATGACCGGCAAGGGCGGCATCGTCGAAATCCAGGGCACGGCCGAGGGCGTGCCCTTCACCGAGGAAGAATTCGCGGCGCTGATGGCTCTGGCCAAGAAGGGCATTTCGCGGCTGGTCAGCCTGCAGCAGATGGCGGTGGCATAGAGGCAATCATGACCCCCTCCGCAGTCCTCGAATCCGCGCTTTACGTCGCCGACCTCGATGCGGCGGAGGCGTTTTACGGCGAGGTGCTGGGGCTGGAGGTGATTGCCAAGGTGGAGGGCCGCCACGTCTTCTTCCGCTGCGGGACGGGCGTGCTTCTGCTGTTCAACGCCGAGGCGACGCGGCAGGCGCCGCCGCCGGATGCGAAACTACCGGTGCCGCCGCACGGCACGGTTGGCCAGGGGCATCTCTGCTTTGCCGCGACTGCGGAGGAGATCGCGCGGTGGAAAGCGCATCTCGGGGCGCGGAATATCGATATCGAAGCCGATTTCGAGTGGCCGAATGGCGGCCGCTCAATCTATTTCCGCGATCCATCCGGCAATTCGCTGGAATTCGCCGAGCCGAGAATCTGGGGAATGTGATGCGGCCGCTGGAAGACAAAAAAATCGTCGTCGCGAGCCATAACGACGGAAAGCTGCGCGAATTCGCCCAACTGATGGCGCCGTTCGGCTTCGAGGCCAAGTCGGCTGCGGAACTTGGACTGCCCGAGCCGGACGAAACCGGCACGACTTTCGAGGAGAATGCCTACATCAAAGCTTTCGCGGCAGCCAAGGCGACCGGCCTGCCGGCGCTCTCCGACGATTCCGGGCTCTGCGTCGACGCGCTGGACGGGCAGCCCGGAATCTACACCGCCAACTGGGCCGAAACCCCCGAAGGGGGGCGCGACTTCGCAATCGCCATGCAACGCACCGAAATCGCACTGCATGAAGTGGGCGCGTCCGATCCCGCACGCCGCACCGGCAAGTTCGTCGCCGTGATCTGCCTCGCCTGGCCGGACGGCCATGCCGAGTATTTCCGCGGCGAGGCGGAAGGCACGCTGGTGTGGCCGCCGCGCGGCGACAAGGGTTTCGGCTACGATCCGGTATTCCAGCCGAACGGCTACGACAAGACCTTCGGCGAGATGGACGCCGAACAGAAGCACGGCTGGAAGCCGGGCCAGGCCGAGGCGCTGTCGCACCGCGCCCGCGCCTTCCAGAAATTCGCTCAGCGCATGCTCGGCGCGGCGTGACGGAGAGCGCGTTGACGGGCCGCGATCCGGGTTTCGGCGTCTATGTCCATTGGCCGTTCTGCGCGGCCAAATGCCCCTACTGCGACTTCAACAGCCATGTCCGCCACCAGCCGGTGGACCAGGAGCGCTTCGCACGCGCCTTCGACATAGAACTGAAGACGATGCGCGCCCGCACCGGGCCGCGCGAGGTGACCAGCATATTCCTCGGCGGCGGAACGCCGTCGCTGATGAAGCCCGAGACGGTGGCCGCCGTGCTGGAATCGGTAGCGAAGCACTGGACCGTGCCGGACGGCATCGAGATCACGCTCGAAGCGAATCCATCGTCGGTCGAGGCCGAGCGCTTCCGCGGCTATCGTGCAGCCGGCGTCAACCGGGTTTCGCTCGGCGTGCAGGCGCTGAACGATGCCGATCTCAGGTTTCTCGGGCGACTGCACAATGTCCCGGAAGCGCTGCACGCGATCAGACTCGCGCGGGAAATCTTTCCGCGGCTGTCCTTCGATCTGATTTATGCGAGGCCTGGCCAGACGCCGGAAGCCTGGGGCTCCGAACTCGAGCAGGCGATCGGCCACGCCGCCGACCATCTGTCGCTCTACCAGCTGACGATCGAGGAAGGCACGCGCTTCCACACGCTCTATGCGGCGGGAAAATTCGCGATCCCGGACGGCGACCACGCCGCCGAACTCTATGCGGTGACGCAGGAGGTGACGGCGGCGCACGGTCTGCCGGCCTACGAGATTTCAAATCACGCAAAACCGGGCGCGGAAAGCCGGCACAACCTCACCTACTGGCGCTACGGCGAATATGTCGGCGTCGGCCCCGGCGCGCATGGCCGCTTCATCGAGAGCGGCAGGCGCGTGGTGACGATGACTGAAAAAATGCCGGAGACCTGGGCGAACCTGGTCGAGGCCAAGGGCCATGGCGTCACGGGCGGCGAACTGCTGACGCGTTCGGAAGAGGCCGACGAGTTCCTGCTCATGGGTCTGAGGTTGGCCGAAGGCATCGACCTCGCCCGCTACGAGCAGCTTTCCGGCCGCTCGCTGTCTTCGGCGCGCATGTCGATCCTGCAGGGCGAAGGGCTGGTGGCGCCGGTCGGCAATTCACGACTGCGCGCGACCCAATCGGGCATGATCGTGCTCGATGCGGTGGTGGCCGACCTGGCGCGGTGAGGGGCGTGGGCAGCGCATGAAGAACATCCTGTTCGTCTGCAGCCGGAACTGCCTGCGGAGCCCTACCGCCGAGTAGATATTTTCCAACCGAAGGGATATCGAAGTGGCTTCGGCCGGCACCAATCACGACGCCGACACTCCGCTGACAGCCGATCTTGTATCGTGGGCTGACATCATCTTCGTGATGGAGAAGGTGCACCGGGCCAAGCTGCAGAAGAGATTCAAGACAAGCCTGAAGAAGGCGCGAATTGTTTGCCTCGACATTCCGGACAACTACGAATTCATGGATCCGGCCCTGGTCCGCCTTCTCGAAGCACGTGTTCCAAGGTATCTCGGTTGAAAGGAAGCTTTCCGGGAGTCCTCAAATGAATTCCGCCTTGGCCTCATGGCAGCTATGGGCGCTGCTCTCCGCCGCATTCGCCGCGCTGACGGCGATTTTCGCCAAGGTCGGGGTGGAAAATATCAACTCCGATTTCGCCACGCTGATCCGAACCGCAATCATCCTCGCTGTGCTAGGAGTGATGATTGTCGCGACCCGGCAGTTTCAGCCGCTCGGCGATATCTCGATGAAGACCTGGGGATTCCTGACGCTGTCGGGTCTGGCCACCGGCGCATCTTGGCTGTGCTATTTTCGCGCGCTGAAACTCGGCAGCGCCGCCCAGGTTGCACCGATCGACAAGCTCAGCGTCGTTCTGGTCGCGGTGTTCGCCGTCATCTTTCTGGGTGAGCGGCTGAGCGGCGCGAACTGGCTCGGCGTTTTGCTGATTGCAGCGGGTGCGGTGCTGATCGGCTACAAAGTGTGACCGGACGGTCCGTGGTCCTACCGCTGCGGCTTGGGGCGTTTGACGGCAGTCGCAGCCGACTTCAGCATCTTCGACCGTTTGGCGCGATCGGCGAGCTGATGCTCCATCTCCTCGCGGTTCGCATCCTTGTCCTTGGCGACCGATTCATGCGGCATCGGGTTCTTCCGGCCCGCATAATAGGGTTCGAACACGTCCTGGAATTCAATACCGGCCATCTGGACCTCCGTTAGCTCCACACAATACGGCAGTGGCGGTTTGGTTCCGCAAATTCCGCGTGCGGCGAACGCTTTTTGCAACGGTCGCGCCGCCATGGCAGAAGAGCGTGAACGGAACCGGGGTTTGGCGTGCAGAAAGAAGAGAAAGCCAGGACGTTCGTGGTCGGACAGGCGGAAATCGCCGCCCGTCCGCTGGAGCCCGCGCTCTATCTCGTCGCCACGCCGATCGGCAATCTCGGCGACATCACGTTGAGGGCGCTGGAGACGCTTGCCGGCGCCGACATCCTGGCCTGCGAGGATACGCGGGTGACACGCGTGCTGCTCGGCCGCTACGGCATCCGGCAGCGGCCGACGCCCTACCACGAGCACAATGCCGGCGAAGCGGGGCCGCGGCTGATCGAGGCGCTGAAAACCGGAAAAAGCGTCGCGCTGGTTTCGGACGCCGGCACGCCGCTGGTTTCCGATCCGGGATTCCGGCTGGTCGGGCAGGCGCTGGAGGCGGGCATTCGCGTCGTGCCGATACCGGGCGCGTCGGCCGTGCTGGCGGCGCTGACCGCATCCGGCCTGCCCTCCGACGCCTTCATGTTTGCCGGCTTTCTTCCGGTCAAGGATGGGCAGCGGCGGTCGCGGCTATCGGTGCTGACGGCAGTGCCGGCGACGCTGATCTTCTTCGAATCGCCGCGACGGCTCACCGATACGCTTGTGGCCATGGCCGAGGTCTTCGGCGACAGGCCGGCAGCCATCGGGCGCGAGCTGACAAAGACGTTCGAAGAAATGCGCACCGGAACATTGAGCGCGCTGTCGGCGCATTACGCAGAGGCGCCGACGCCGAAGGGCGAGATCGTCATATGCGTAGGCCCGCCGGAAGACGCCGCCGCCGAGCCGGAAGACGTCGACCGGCTGCTTCTGTCGCTGGCCAAGGAAATGCCGGCGTCGAAGGCGGCGGCCGAAGCGGCGCGGATGACTGGCGGCCAGAAGCCGGCGCTCTATCGCCGGCTGCTGGAACTCAAGGACAGCACGGGGTGACCGACGCCGCGGCCAAACGCTTCAAGGCGTACCGGCGCGGCCATCGCGGTGAGTGGCTGGCTGCGCTCGCGCTGATGGCGAAGGGTTTTCGCATCGTCGCGCGGCGCTACCGGACAAAACTCGGCGAGATCGACCTGATCGCAAGGCGCGGCGACCTCGTGCTGATCGTCGAGGTGAAGGCGCGGCCGACGCTGATGGCGGCGATGGAGGCGCTAGGTCGCGAGTCGGAGCGGCGCATCGAGGGCTGTGCCGATTTGTGGCTGTCGCGGCAGCCGGATTACGGGAAATTGTCGGTGCGGTTCGACATGGTGGCGGTGCTGCCATGGCGCTGGCCGGTGCACGTGCCGAACGCCTTCCACGGGCGGAATTAGAGCGCGAATCGGACTTGCCCTAACGTCATCCTGGCAACATTCTGTTCGCCTGGATGCCAGAAGGAGAGAGCGTCATGTGCCATCATTGCGTCATCGAATCCGTGAAGGCGGGCATGCTCAGCCGCCGCGATTTCTTCAAGGGAGGCATTGTTGCCGCGGGAGCCGCAGCGCTGGCGGCGACCGCCGCGCCAAAGCCGCTTCTCGCGGCCGACAACCCGGTCAAGGCCGAAGACCTCACCCACGAGATCTGGGAGAATTTCCCGACCTATTTCGGCGGCCAGCAACTCTTCATCGAACAGAAGTTCAGCTTCGCCAAGGACACTTTCAACCTCAATGAGTGGCGCATCAACGAGCATACCGGCACCCATATCGACGCGCCGCTGCATTTCACCGCCGACGGCAGGTCGGTGGCGGAACTGCCGGTGGAGGACCTGATCGCGCCGCTGGTCGTCATCGACATCCGAGCCAAGGCCGACAATGACCCCGACGCGCAGGTTACGCCTGACGACATCAAGGCGTGGACCGCCGCCAACGGCGACCTGCCCGAAGGCGCTGTGGTGGCGATGCTGTCGGGCTGGGGCCAGCATGTGGCGACCGAAAAGTTCCGCAATGTCGGCGATGACGGCAAGACGCTGCACTTCCCCGGATTTCACGTCGAGGCGGCGCAGTTTCTGATCGAACAGCCTTCGGTGAAGGCGATCGCGGTCGACACGCTGTCGCTCGACCATGGCCCATCGCCAGACTTCATCGTCCACAACACCTGGCTACCGACCGGCCGCTACGGCATCGAGGCCGTAGCCAATCTGGACAAGCTGCCGGCAAAAGGCGCGACGATCGTGGTCGGAGCGCCGAAGATCAGGGGCGGCACCGGCGGTCCGGCACGCATCTTCGCGATGGTGTAAGGGTTGATTGGCCTATCCGTCAGGGCTGACCGAGAACAGGCAGGGCACTGGCCCAACCCCCCGCGGTTCGACCGCTCGACAGGCTCGCGGCTCGCCATGGGGGTTTGGGGCAGGTCGCGCCAAATCCTCAAAGCTCACGGGTTGTGGGCTGATGCGGTTGGCCGGTTGTGCGTTGCCTCGTGGTTCGACAGGCTCACCATGAGGCAATGGGTAGGTCGCTCACACCGACGAGGGCAAAATCTGGAGGCGCAACAGTAGCCCTCATGGTGAGCCTGTCGAACCACGAGGGCGCTTGGGACCGTCAATGTCCATCCTTACCGCCGCGGCGTAACCCGCATCGGCAGGCCGCCCTGTGGTTGCGTCGTCAGCTTCTGCACCGGCCAAGGCTTCGTCTCGGCCATCGTGTCGAAGCGGAAGCACGAAAGCAGGACGGCAAGCGCGATAACCGCTTCCTGCATGGCGAAGCTCGCGCCGATGCAGACACGCGGGCCTGCGCCGAATGGGATATACTGGTAGCGATCGATCTTCTCGCGATTGCCGGGGTGGAAGCGCTCGGGCATAAAGGCGTCGGGCTGGTCCCAAAGCTTGCGGTGCCGGTGGACGGTCCAGGGCATCATCAGGACAGCTGCGCGCTTCGGTATGTACAGGCCCTTGTAGGTCTCCGGCTCGATCGGCTCGCGGTTGATCGAGGGCGCGGGCGGATAGAGCCGCAGCGCCTCCTCGAAGGCGGCGCGGGTGTAGGGCATGGCGTCGAGCCATTTTACCGGGTCGGGCTCGCGGGCCAGCACCGCGTCGATCTCGGCTTCGACCCTGTCACGCTCCCACGGCGCTTCGGCGAGGCAATAGATGGTCCAGCCGAGCGCACGCGCCGTCGTTTCGTGGCCGGCGCCGATGAAGGTGATGATGTTGTCTTCGATCTCGGCGCGCGACAGGCCTTCCGGCCCTTCGGCGCGCAACAGCAGCGTCAGGAAATCCTCCGGCGCGGCCTTGGGATCGCGGGCGATCTTCTCCTTGCGCATCGCCACCGTGTCGGTGACGATCTTGCGGAAATAGGCCATGGTCTTGCGCCCCCGCAAGCGGGTGATGCGCGGCAGCCATTCCGGCGCGCGCAGGAGGTCGAGTGGGTCGACGCGGCCCATCGTCTCAAACAGGCGGTCGATCTCGGCGTTGAAGCCGCCTGGCGTGCCGGCGATCTCGCCTGAAAACAGCGTCTCGGCGAGGATGTCGTAGGTGAGTTGCGTCATGTCGTGCGAGATGTCGGTCGTGTCGACCTCCTCGTAGCGCGTGACGAAATCGAGGCTGCAATCGAGCATCGGCTTGGCGAAGCCGAAAATGTGGCGCGGCGTGAACACCGGCGCCATCGCCTTGCGCGAACGCTTCCAGACATCGCCTTCGGCGGTCAGCAGCCCATCGCGCAGGATCGGCCGCAGGATCATCTGGCGCACCGTCGCCATCTTGTAGTTCTTCGCATTGTCGACGAGGACGTGGCGGATGAGGCCCGGATCGTTGGCTATGACCAGCGGGCCGCCGATGCCGGTGACCGAAATCCATGGCTCGTTGTAGGAAGGCTCACCCCACAATTCGAGCGGGTTGCGGTAGACGATGCGGATCATCTCCAGCGTCGAAGGCGGCTTCGTTCGCGGCTTCGGCGCGGGCGGAATGAAGGGGGCAGGCTTGATGTCCATGGCCGGGAATATAGGCCTACCTCTCGGCCCCGTCACGGCGAAAAGCCGGGCCCCCGCGGCCCGGCTTTCATCCGCGGGCCGTTACTCGGCCGGCGATTCAGGCTGCGTTTCGCCGGCCGGCATTTCCGGCGCGGTCGCGCCTGTCTCGAGCTGATCGGACGGGCTCACTTTCCAGATCGTGCCGCCACTATCGTCCGCCACGAGCAGGCCGCCGTCAGGCAGGAAGGCCACGCTGGCGGGGCGGCCCCAGACATTTGCCCTGCTGTCTCCCTCGGTCCAGAAGCCGGTGAGGAAATTGTCGTACCAGCCTTCCGGCGCGCCTTCGCTGAACGCTGCGCGCACCAGCTTGTAGCCGGTCGGGTCGGCGCGGTTCCACGAGCCCTTCAGAACGACGATCGCGTCGCCGCGATATTCCTCGGGCCAGCTGTTCGGCACGAAGGCGAAGTCCATGGCCGAGGAATGCGCCTCGAACAAGAGGTCTGGCATTTTCGTCTGCTCGACCTTGTTAGGCGCGCGCTCGGCGAAATCCGGCATCGGCTTGCCGCCCAGATAGGCGTATGGCCAGCCGTAGAAATCGCCTTCAGCCACCCGCGTCATGTAGTCTGGTACCAACCGGTCGCCGAGCCCGTCCCGCTCCTGCACGACAGCCCACAATTCGCCCGTATCGGGATGGAAATGGATGCCCGTCGGATTGCGCATTCCCGATGCGAATGTCCGCTGGTTCTTTCCGTCCGCATCGAACGCCTGGATCGAGGCTTTCATCTCCGGCTCCTCGGCGATGTTGCCCATGGAGCCGACACCGACATAGAGGGAGCCGTCCTTCGGATCGACGGCGAGCGCGCGCGAAGTGTGGCCTTGAACCGGGCCGAACACGCCCTGTTCCGTTACCGCGATATGGTCGGCAGGCGTCTGCGGGCCCGTCGCTTCCCCGCCCTGCTTGAGCAGATTGCCCATATCGGGTCTGATGCCGCCCATCTTGAACGGCACGCGCCATATTCCCTGCGCGTCCGCGACCAGGATATGGCCTTTGTGCTCGCCGTCGGGCACGACGGCCATGCCGTAAGGTTCCTCAAAGCCGTCTGCGAAGCGCGACACAGTGTCGGCCTTGCCGTCGCCGTCCTCGTCGCGCAGGAAGGTGATGTAGCCGGCGTCCTGTTCGGCCAGCAACACATCGCCATTCTCCAGCACCAGCAGCTTGCGCGGATGCTTCAGGTCCTGGGCGAAGAGCGAGACCGAGAAGCCTTGCGGAGCCTGGGGTTCCTCGCCATTGCGGGCAATCACTTTCGGCGCGTTGCGCACCGCCTCGTCGGCATAGGGTTCGGGCAGGTCCTCAACCCTTACCTCGAAGCGTTTGCCGAGTTCCTGATCGGCCATGGGAGACTGGGCGTCCTGCGCCTGGACGACAGTGGATGCGGCGGTCGCCAGCGCGGTCGCCGCTGTCAGTCGGAGTATGGAAAACATGGAATATTCCTCCTGTATGGGATGAGCGGGCCGCCTCGATTCTGACCAGACAACGGGAGAAGCGGCGGTCCGTTTCGTACTTTCGCGGCTGCGAGTGTTGGGTCACCCGAATGTGATGCCGTCCGCCGTCGACCAACCGATCCCAGGGGAAAATTCGAGGCGGTTGGCTCTCGCCATCAAAACGCCCGCAAACCTTGGAAAAACCGCCTGGAACGCCTATATCTTCGGTATCTCAGCGCGCGCGATTCGGTTGTTTTTCGCGCGCTTTCTTTCGGCATAGAGAAAACGGTTCTTCATGAGCGATAATTTCGAGAACGCTGCCGGCGCATCGGCCGAGTACGGCGCCGATTCCATCAAGGTTCTCAAGGGCTTGGACGCCGTGCGTAAGCGGCCGGGCATGTATATCGGCGACACCGACGACGGTTCGGGCCTCCACCACATGGTCTATGAGGTGGTCGACAACGCTATCGACGAGGCGCTGGCGGGGCACGCCACGCTGGTCACGGTAACGCTCAACCCGGACGGTTCGGTGACTGTAACCGACAATGGCCGAGGGATTCCGACCGATATCCACACCGGCGAAGGCATTTCGGCCGCCGAAGTCATCATGACGCAGCTGCATGCCGGCGGCAAATTCGACCAGAATTCCTACAAGGTTTCGGGCGGCCTGCACGGCGTCGGCGTGTCGGTGGTCAACGCGCTATCGGTCTGGCTGAGGCTGAAGATCCGCCGCAAGGGCCAGATCCACGAAATGTCGTTCACGCATGGCGTCGCCGACGGTCCGCTGAAGGTGACCGGCGACGCCGGCGACGAGACGGGCACGGAAGTGACCTTCATGCCGTCAAGCGAGACCTTCACCATGGTCGAGTTCGACTACGCCACGCTGGAGCACCGGCTGCGCGAATTGGCCTTCCTGAATTCAGGCGTCAGGATCATCCTGACCGATGCCCGCCACGCCGACGTGAAGACGCAGGAACTGCTCTACGAAGGCGGGCTGATCGAATTCGTCAAATATCTCGACCGGGCCAAGAAGCCGCTGATCTCCACGCCGATCGCCATCAAGGCCGAGCGCGACGGCATCACCGTGGAAGTGGCCATGTGGTGGAACGACAGCTACCACGAGAACGTGCTGGCCTTCACCAACAACATCCCGCAGCGCGACGGCGGCACGCATCTGGCGGGCTTTCGCGGCGCACTGACGCGCCAGGTCACCGGCTATGCCGAGACCTCCGGCATCGCCAAGAAGGAGAAGGTCTCGATCACCGGCGACGACAGCCGCGAGGGCCTGACGGCGGTCTTGTCGGTGAAAGTGCCCGATCCGAAATTCTCCTCGCAGACCAAGGACAAGCTGGTTTCCTCGGAAGTGCGTCCCGTGGTCGAAAGCCTCGTCAACGAGGCGCTCGGCACCTGGCTCGAAGAGCACCCGGCTGAAGCGAAGACGCTGATCGCCAAGGTGGTTGAGGCGGCGGCGGCCCGCGAGGCAGCACGCAAGGCGCGCGAATTGACGCGGCGCAAGGGCGTGCTCGACATCACCTCGCTGCCCGGCAAGCTAGCCGACTGCCAGGAGCGCGACCCGGCCAAGTCCGAAATCTTCATCGTCGAGGGCGATTCCGCCGGCGGCTCGGCCAAGGGTGGGCGCTCGCGCCAGAACCAAGCGATTCTGCCGCTGCGCGGCAAGATCCTCAATGTCGAGCGCGCGCGCTTCGACAGAATGCTGTCGTCCGACATGATCGGCACGCTGATCACCGCGCTAGGCACCTCGATCGGCAAGGACGAGTTCAACGCTGATAAGCTGCGCTACCACAAGATCATCATCATGACCGACGCCGACGTCGACGGCGCGCATATCAGAACGCTGCTCCTCACCTTCTTCTTTCGGCAGATGCCGGAGCTGATCGAGCGCGGCCACCTCTTCATCGCCCAGCCGCCGCTCTACAAGGTGACGCGCGGCAAGAGCTCGCAATACATCAAGGACGAAGGCGCCTTCGAGGAATTCCTGATCGGCTCCGGACTTGAGGAGGCCTCGCTGACGCTGTCCTCCGGCGAGGTGCGCGCCGGCAAGGATCTGCGCGGCGCCATTGACGATGCGCTCGCCGTGCGCTCGTTGATCAACGGGCTGCACACGCGCTACAACCGCGCCGTGGTCGAGCAGGCGGCGATCGCAGGCGCGCTCAACCCGGAAATCTTCAACGATCTCGGCCGCGCCAACGAGATGGCGCAGAAGGTGGCGGAGCGGCTCGACGCCATCGCCGAGGACATCGAGCGCGGCTGGGAAGGCCGCACCTCGACTTCCAACGAGGGACCGGGCGGCTTCATCTTCGAGCGCATGCTGCGCGGCGTGAAGGAATATGCGCATCTCGACATGGGCCTGATCAATTCAGCCGACGCGCGCGCGCTCCACCGCTACGCCGATCGCCTCGGCGAGGTCTATTCGCAATCGCCGGTGCTGCGCCGCAAGGACAATGCCGAGACGATTTCCGGTCCGCTGGCGCTGCTCGACGCGGTGTTTGCAACCGGCCGCAAGGGCCTGACCATGCAGCGCTACAAGGGCCTCGGCGAAATGAACGCCGAGCAGCTCTGGGAAACCACGCTCGACCCGAATGTGCGCTCGCTGCTGCAGGTCAAGGTGAACGACGCGACCGACGCCGACTCGCTGTTTGCCCGGCTTATGGGCGACGATGTCGAGCCGCGCCGCGACTTCATCCAGGAAAACGCACTGTCGGTGGCCAATCTGGACGTGTAGGCGGTTTCCGAAGCGTCGATAATGCGGCGGGTTATTGTTTGCGCTGACGGGACACTGAGGCCATGTTAGGATAAATTTCATGACCAAGGGAACGTTCATCAAACGTGACAGCCGAACCGGCAAGTTCATTGTCGGCCGGGAGGGTATATCAAAGCTGAATGCTATGGAGGGCATTCGCCAGTCGCCCTCATCCAAGGCAATGTTCGCCGATTTCGATAAGAGGAATGTGCCGCACGACCAGCGGCGCGAGGCAATCGTCGCAAAGCACCGCAAACGGGACTGACGCCCCTGTGTACGACGCCCAGCCCGATCCGTACTGCTATCCGGAAACCAGCGTTCTCAAGAACAAGCTCGATCTTCGCACCGCCGACGAATTGGAGGCGTTCGAGGCTGACGCGATAACGCAGCGCGGCGACGAGCCGCTACCCGACGGCGATCTTTCGCCTCTCAACTGCGAGCCATCCACCGACACCTGTTTCAGGATGTTTCCGACTGGGCCGGTGAATACCGCACCGTCCGGATCAAGGATAGCAGCCCGTTCTGCTACCCCGAAAACATAGACGGACAATTGGATGCTTTGAGGCAGCCGGCATAGTTGTTGGATAGTTCTTAATTTGCCGTCCTGCGGGACGGCGGGAGGGAAGGCGCAGGCGCTGGGCGAAGTCGCCGCGGTGTAGAAGGCGCTCTTACGCCGCCTGAAGAATCCGCTCGATTTCCGGAACCGGATGATTGGTCAGCGTCTTCGGAACTTCCGCCAGGATGCGGTCGGTAACTTCCTTGTGCAGCTTCCTGCGCATTTCGCCCAGCACCAATGGTGGGGCGATCAGCACGATCTCCTCGAAATCCCCGCGATGCGCCATCTTGTAGAGCCGCTCGGCGATCTCGTCGGCGAAGCGTTCCTTGCCGAGCCGGTGCCAGTCCGTGTCGGCGACCGCGCTCTTGTGTATGTTCGGTCCGTCGCTGAAGCGTCCGGGGCGGTCGGTGCCCTGCTCGCGTGTCGCCGGATTGTCGTCGCGCACTTCGCGTACGACATTCAGGTCGGGGGTTCGGGCGTCGCCATCATTCTTCAGGAACAGCGCTTTCTCGCCATCGGCCACCAGTATCCATAGGCCGTGCTTCAGCCTGACATCGCTCATCGGACGCTTCCTCATTGTTAACGGCTTGAATTAAGGCGGGCTTTGCTTTTCTCTTCCTTCTGCACGCGGGTCGCGCCGGCAGGCCGCTCAAAGCCGCGCTTCATGTCGTCCTGACTGCCCACGTCACGGGCCACGCCGCCGCCGCTGGCGCCCCCTTCCATGCTGCCCTCCGTGCCGAGATGTTCGGCGCTTTCGAGCTTTTTGTCGCGTTCGCCCTTCTTGCGTTCCATGCCGTCATCTCCTCATAGTGGCTGTCGTCACTAAACGCCGGCTCCGCAGCGATGTTCCGCTTTTTCGAGTTGGGACCAAGGTCTGCGGTCAAGAATTATTTTCTGCGGATTGCCTGCAATCCGGAAAATGCATCGCCTAGTATGTGACGCGGCGCGAGGTCATACCTTCTTAAGAGGGCGACTTTCGCCGACAATTCCAATCCGGATCCAGGAGCCTGCCTGAAGTGACCAACGGCGCCACGAAACTCAATGCATTCCCCGTCTTCGTGCGGGTGGAAGGCGAAACTGTTGTTGTTGTCGGCAGCGGCGATGAGGCGCTGGCGAAGGCGCGGCTGCTCGGGCAGTCGAGCGCCCGCCTCACGATCGTTGCGGATCGTGCCGAACCTGCTCTCGCTGCATGGATTGCCGCCAATGGCGCGACGCATGTGAATGCCCCTTATGAGCCGTCGCATCTCGAAGGTGCGGTGCTGGTTTTTGCCGCAAGCGGCGACGAGGCGCTCGACCGGCAGGTGTCGGACGACGCCCGCCGGCTCGGCATTGCCGTCAATGCGGTGGACCGCCCCGAACTCTGCGATTTCTTCACGCCCGCTCTGGTCAACCGCGCGCCGCTGGCGGTCGCTGTCGGCACCGAAGGGGCGGGCCCGGTTCTGGCGCAGATGGTGCGGGCCAAGATCGATCGCATGCTGCCGCCCTCGCTCGGTCCGCTCGCCGCGCTCGGCAATTCGCTGCGCGAAATGGCTGACAAGGTTTTGCCCAAGGGCAGCCGCCGCCGCAGGTTCTGGAACGATTTCTTCACCGGCGCACCGGCGCGGGCGATGGAGATCGGTCATGCTTCCGAGGCCCGTGCGGCTGCCGCCGAATTGCTCGCGCGCAACGCGCCTGCCTCGGGCCATATCGCCTTGGTCGGGGCCGGACCGGGCGCCGAGGACCTTTTGACGCTGCGGGCGCAGCGGCATCTGATGGAAGCCGATGTGATCATGTATGACGCGCTTGTGCCGGAGGCGGTCGTCGCCATGGGCCGCCGCGACGCCGAGCGGCTGCCGGTCGGCAAGCGCAAGGGCTGCCATTCCAAGTCGCAGGAAGAGATCAACGTCCTTCTTGTCAGGCTCGGCCGCGAAGGCAAGCGCGTGGTGCGCCTGAAGTCGGGCGATCCGCTGGTTTTCGGCCGCGCCGGCGAAGAGATGCAGGCGCTGCGCGATGCAGGCATCTCTTATGAGGTCGTGCCGGGCGTGACCGCAGCGTTCGCAGCCGCCGCCGATTGCGAGCTGCCGCTGACGTTGCGCGGCGTGACCTCGTCGATGGTGTTCACGACCGGCCACGATTTGAAGGGCGGCACGCTTCCCGACTGGGCAAAGCTTGCGATTTCGGGCGCAACGGTCGCAGTTTACATGGGCCGCTCGGTCGCAGCCGATGTCGCCGCGCGGCTGATCGAGGCCGGCCTGTCGCCGGACACTGCGGTCGCGGTGGTCGAGAACGCCAGCCTGGCCGAGCGCCGGCTTTTCCACGGCACCATCGCTGATCTTCCCGCGCTTCAGGACCGCGATGAACTTACCGGGCCGGTCATGACACTCATCGGCGACGCCGTCGCCGGCGCAAACTTCGCACGCTCGACGCCGCTTTCCGCGCAGAACCGAATTGCCGCGGCAAAAGAGAATCTGGGAGCAGAGGCATGAAGATACTCACCGCAAACCGGCTGACCGACGGCGAGGCCGTCTGGTTCTCGACGGGCCATGCTTGGGCCGAGACGATCGACCACGCTGAACTCGCCCAAGGCAAGGCGGGTGAGGAGAGGCTGGAAGCGATCGGCAAGGCGGCATTTTTGAACAATGAGGTCGTCGACGTCGACCTGATCGATGTCCAGCTGGTCGATGGCGCTATTCGCCCGACCCGGTTGCGCGAACAGATCAGGGCGAAAGGGCCGACCAACCGCAACGATCTGGGCAAGCAGGCCCGGCCGGCTGTTCCGCAGGCGGCATGAGGAGAGGGCCGGATGGCCCTGAAGGACGAAAATGTACCGTTACGACGAGTTCGACCAGGATTTCGTGAATGCCCGCGTCGCCGAATTCAGCGACCAGGTCGACCGGCGGCTGGCCGGCGAGATCACCGAGGATCAGTTTCGGCCGCTGCGGCTGATGAACGGCGTCTATCTGCAGCTTCACGCTTACATGCTGCGGATTGCCGTCCCCTACGGCACGCTGCACCCGCGGCAATTGCGTATGCTCGCCCACATCGCCCGCAAATACGACAAGGGCTACGGCCATTTCACGACGCGGCAGAACATCCAGTTCAACTGGCCGGCGCTTTCCGACGTGCCGGCGATCCTGGCCGACCTCGCTTCGGTCGAGATGCACGCGATCCAGACCTCGGGGAACTGCATCCGCAACGTGACTGCCGATCATTTCGCCGGTGCGGCCGCCGATGAGGTCGCCGATCCGCGGCCTTATGCCGAGATCCTGCGCCAGTGGTCTTCGGTCCATCCGGAATTCTCGTACCTGCCGCGCAAGTTCAAGATCGCGGTGACAGGTGCGGAGCGCGACCGCGCCGCCATCAAAACGCACGACATCGGCCTGCATCTGAAGAAGAACGCCACCGGCGAACTGGGCTTCGCCGTCTATGTCGGCGGCGGGCAGGGCCGCACGCCGATGATTGCCAAGAAAATTCGCGATTTCCTGCCGGAGAACGAGCTTCTGTCCTACTGCACGGCCATTCTGAGGGTCTATAATCTCTATGGCCGCCGCGACAACAAGTACAAGGCGCGCATCAAGATCCTCGTCCATGAGACCGGCGCCGAGGAATTCGCCCGGCAGGTCGAGGCCGAGTGGGAAGCGCTGAAGGACACCGAGCTGAAGCTTCCCGAAGCCGACATCCGCGCGATCGAGGCCTATTTCGCGCCGCCGAAGCTTGTCGCACGTCCCGAGGGCGACGAGGCTGTGCGGCTGGCGCGGCTCGACAGCCGCAGCTTCGGCGAATGGCTGGACCAGAACGTCGTCACCCACCGCCATCCCGACTATGCCGCCGTCACCATCTCGCTGAAGGGTATCGGCGAGGCTCCCGGCGACGCTTCCGACAGCCAGATGGAAGCGGTCGCCGACCTCGCTGAAAAATACGGCTTCGATGAAATCCGCGTCACCCACGAGCAGAATCTGGTGCTGCCGCATGTCGCTCGCGCCGATTTGCGGGCGGTCTATGACGCACTGGTGGAGATCGATCTGGCGACTGCCAATTCCGGGCTGATCACCGATATCATCGCCTGCCCCGGCCTCGACTATTGCGCGCTGGCCAATGCCCGCTCGATCCCGGTCGCGCAGGAGATTTCGCGCCGCTTCGCCTCGCTTGAGCGGCAGCGCGAAATCGGTGAACTGAAGCTGAAGATCTCCGGCTGCATCAATGCCTGCGGCCACCATCATGTCGGCCATATCGGCATCCTCGGCGTGGAGAAGAAGGGCGCTGAGCTCTACCAGGTGACGCTCGGCGGCTCCGGCGACGAGAACACGTCGGTCGGCGAGATCATCGGCCGCGGCTTCGGCCCGGAAGATATCACGGACGCGATCGAGACGGTCGTAGCGACTTATCTGCGCGTTCGCACCGACCGCTCCGAAAAATTCCTCGATGCCTACCGCCGCGTCGGCGCCGCGCCGTTCAAGGAGGCGCTCTATGGAAGCGAAGCCAAAGCTGCCTGACCTGGAAGCTGAGACGCAGGCTGAAGCCGCGCGTCTCGACGCGCTCTACGGCCATCTCCCGCCAGCCGAGATCATCGCGCGTGCGGTGGAGATTTTCGGCGCCGGCGAGATCGCCGCGGTATCGTCCTTCGGCGCGGATTCGGCAGTGCTGCTGGACATGATCGCTGAGATCGACAGCGGCTTGCCGATCATCTTTCTCGACACCGGAAAACACTTCGGCGAGACGCTCGATTACCGTGATGCGCTGGCCGCCGACCTCGGCCTGACCGACATCCGTATCATTACGCCCGAGGAAGCGGCGCTCAACCGCGACGATCCGGATGGTAAGCTACATCTTACCAATACCGATGCCTGCTGCGCCATACGCAAGGTCGAACCCATGGCGCGGGGCGTCGAGCCGTTCCGTGCCTGGTTCACCGGCCGCAAGCGCTTCCAGGCCGCGACCAGACAGGCGCTGTCGGTGTTCGAGGCGGTCGGAACACGCATCCGCATCAATCCGCTCGCGCGCTGGACCACCGCCGACCTGGCCGACTACATGAAAACGCATGCGCTCCGGGAAAATCCGCTGGTCGCCTATGGCTACCTGTCGATCGGCTGCTTCCCCTGCACGTCGATCGTCCAGCCGGGCGAGGATGCGCGCAGCGGCCGCTGGGCTGGACAGGCCAAAACCGAGTGTGGCATTCACCTGCCCGAGCTCGACCGGTCGCTCGCCAACGCGGCACACTAGGAAATTTTCGATGTCCGAACCGAACGCGCAGATCGCCACGCGCCTGTGGACGCCGCAAGGCTTTCGCGAGGATGAGTGGATCCATGCCGAGAGCGCCGATGCGCTCGCCGGCAATGGCCGCTTCATCCTGCCGCTGCAGGCCTTTCTTGATCTCGACCCGGAGGTGCGGAAGTCCGCGAAGGAGCGGCTCGGGGTGCTCCTGCTGCCAGGCGATGCGCTGGAGAAAATCGCGGATCTGCTCGACAATATCTCACTGGTGGCGCTGGCGTTCCCGGCATTCAACGACGGCCGCAGCTTTTCCAAGGGCGAACTTTTGCGCAGCCGCTACGGCTTCGAGGGCGCGGTGCGGGCCACCGGCCAGGTGCTGATCGACCAACTGCCGCACATGCTGCGGCTGGGCTTCACCGAGTTCGAGGTGTCGCATCCGACATTGATCGCCCGCCTCGAGGCTGGGCGCACCGGAGGCATCCCGCTCTACTATCAGCCGACGGCCAAGCCGGCCGGCAAGAGCGCGAAATATTCCTGGCGCCGGGTTCCGGCAGCTTAGTCTAGCCGCCGTCAACCGAAGTTTGATCCGCGCTGCCAACGCCGCGCCGCATTTCCATCTTTTCCTTTCAGAGTTTCCGCCATAGGATGCGCGGGATTATTTCGACCGCCGAAATTAATCTAACTCTGGGAGGAGAAGCGAAATGCCTGGCAAGAAGATCCTGATGCTGGTCGGCGAATTCAGCGAGGAATACGAGATTTTCGTTTTCGAGCAGGCGATGCACGCAGTAGGCCATGCGGTGCACGTCGTATGCCCGGACAAGAAGGCGGGCGAGATGATCAAGACGTCCCTACACGACTTCGAGGGGCACCAAACCTACACTGAGAAGCTCGGCCACGACTATTACGTGAACAAGACTTTTTCCGATGTGAACCCGGCTGACTATGACGCAGTCTATTGCGCCGGCGGCCGCGGCCCGGAATATATCCGCATCGACGAGGGCGTGCAGGCGATCGTCCGCCATTTCCACGAGACTGGAAAGCCGATCTTCACCATCTGTCATGGCGTGCAGATCCTGATCGCGGTCGACGGTGTGGTTCGTGGCAGGGAAGTCGCCGCGCTTCAATACTGCGAACCTGAGGTCCGGCTTGCCGGCGGCATCTATATCGACGTGGCCCCCAATGGCGCGCATGTCGACGGCAACCTCGTATCGGCCAAGGGCTGGCCGGGCCTGGCGGCGTTCATGCGCGAATGCCTGAAAGTGCTCGGCACCGAAATCTCGCATGGCCAGACATTGATGCGCGAAACGAGGCAGGCTGCCGAGTAGCGTTCCGGCTGTAAGCCGAAACCTGGACGTTCGGATGGCTTTGCCAGCCACCCAAACGTCAAGCATCAGTTCGAGGGCGCTTCCCGCGGGAAACGGCCTGCGCCGCTGTGGGGGAAAAGGCGAAGCTTGCCGTCTTCAAGCGTGGCCGTGAACACATAGCCATTGTTGGTGGGGCGCAAATCCGAGGCGGTCTGATCCTGTCCGTAAAACATTTGCGGACGCACGGGCATGCCGACCGAAAACCTGTTTTCGACGTGGTTGTCGGCCTGGGAGGCGAGTGCTACGGCGGTTGCCGAAACTGCGGCGGCGATAACCGCCGCGGCGGCCAAAGACGATACGATTGCGTTCTTCATTTTCTTTCCGTTGGCCGAAGCCACTTTCATTGATTGTTGCATTGCAACATTCAGCTATGGTGCGCCGCACAATTTAGCAAATGAGAAATTTTTAGCTGCCCGATAAGAATTCCTCATCGGCTCGATCGATTGCGCCCAACGCGCATGTCGACGAACCTCGTATCGGCAAGCCTGGCAGCTCGCCTATGCAGCCTTGTTAATTGCCAAGGGTATGGGCGCTTGGGCGCCCTCATGGGCGTCCCGTCTCCTCGCGCCGGCGAACCATCTCGGTGATCCAGACCGGTGCATAGGGAGGCGTGCAGCCGGGTGATGCGGGGTAGTCGATGAGGACAGCGAGCCGCTCACCGATCCCGATTGCCCGCTTGCGAAATTCCGGATGACGGATGCCGATCTCGGCCAGGCAATGGTTCATGGCCCACTGTTTCTGCTCCGGCGCCTGCTTCATCTCCTTCTCGATCTGATCGAGCAGCGCATCGAGGTCGAGGCCATCGGCGTTCTTGACCACCCTTTCGGTCGTCAGGCTCCAGCCTGCGCGGCCGAAGGTGCTGCCGCCTCTCCGATCAGAAATGCAGCATAGCGTATCTGCAATCCCGGCAACAAAACTATCAAATAGATGCGGACGTCCGTCTGGATCGCCGATCCGGACGTGGCTGGACCGTCAGGCGGCGGCGCGCGCCTCGCGGAACGACACCAGCTTGCGCCGGCTCTCGTCCCACAGCACGAGCTTGACGCAGCGCAGGCTGTCGGGGATCGTTATGCGCCCGACATCGCGCAGTTCCGGATAGTCCCGCAGCACTTCCGGGAGCCGGTAGTGCGGAACCTTGCTGGACAGATGATGCACGTGATGAATGCCGATATTGCCGGTAAGCCACCTGAGCACGCGCGGCAGATCGTAATGCGACGAGCCGTGCAGGGCCGCCTTCTGGAACTCCCATTGGTCGTCTTCCGCCCAATGCGTGTCCTCGAATTGGTGCTGGACATAGAACAGCCAGACGCCGACGGCGCCGGCGATGATGACGATGGGCAGGTGGACAAGTAGGAACGGCACGAGGCCGACCAGCCAGATCAGGACGACCGCGATCGTCGCGATGGCGAGATTGGTTGCCATCGTCGAGACCCACGGGGTCAGCCCCGATCGCATCATGCCGAAGGGAAGCCGCTGCTGGATCAGGAACAGCCAGGCCGGACCAATGCCGAACATTACGCCGGGATGGCGGTAGAGGCGGTAGCGAAGCTTGCCCCAGCGCGACAGCGCCTGGTATTCCGCGACGGTCAGCGTGGTTATGTCGCCGACGCCGCGTTCGTCTAGATTTCCGGCCGAGGCATGGTGGGCGGCATGCGCACGCCGCCAGTAGTCGTAAGGCGTAAGCGTCAGCACGCCGATCGCGCGGCCGGTCCAGTCGTCGGTATGGCGGTGGGCGAAGAACGACCCGTGGCCGCAATCGTGCTGGATCATGAACAGGCGCACGAGAAAGCCGGCGGCCGGGATGGTGAAGACCAGCCCCCACCATTGGCCGTATGCCACCGCTGCCCATGACAGCGCCCAGAGCGCAGCGAAGGGGACGACCGTGACGGCCAGTTCGAAGGCGCTACGCAGCCGGTCAGGCTTGCGGTAGCGCGCGAGGATCTTGAGCCAGGCGCGGTCGTCCGTGCCGGCAGGGAATTTTGGGGGCATCATGTTCATCCCGGACCATTGGCAGCGCTTCGAGGCCGGTGCAAGTCGGGACGCGGGTGAATCGTGGGGACGGCCTGCGGCGAATCGTCAGGAATGGCCGTTGTTCTTGCCCGAGCGGGCCCGAGTTTTCTTTTCGGCGCGGTCCAGTTGATCGAGCAGATCGCGCAAATGCGCCGGCACATCCGGTTTCACCGCGAAAGGCGGCAACGACCGCACGAACCTGCGCATGGAGTCGCTGCCCATCTGGCGCCGGACTTCCGGCGATAAACTTTTCACGGGATGCTGCGTGTCGCGGGTCATCATTTCAGGGCCAGTCTGTTCGCGTTTAAAACTCCCTGCGCAAAGCAATGGTTCCTGCATTTCTGCCCTGCTGCAAGCGCAACTGAGGGGTACGGTAAAGTTTTAATTAATATCGAACGGCCTCGACGGCTGCCGCGCAGAGGCTGGTCCGGACAGCCCGGAACGGTTGTCCAACGGCCTCGCCACGGAGGCTGCGGAAGCCTTTGCCCTTGATTTTTGGAACCCGAAGCTCGATATCGGGCGCAACTTCCAACCCTTTCTGAGCGACGGGATGTGGCGATGAGCGACCAGATAAAAGACGAACGCGCGCCTGACGAGAACGAGACGGCCGATGCGACGCCGGAGAGCAATGAGGATGGCCTCAATGGCGATTACGAAGCGCTCGTGCGGCTCCTGAAGGAAAACGAGGAGCTCAAGGACCGCGCTTTGCGTGCCGCGGCGGACATGGAGAATCTGCGCCGCCGGACCGCGCGCGAGTTGCAGGACGCCCGCGCCTATTCGGCCGCCAATTTTGCGCGCGACATGCTGTCAGTTTCGGACAATCTCCGCCGCGCCCTCGACGCGATTCCGGCCGAGGCGAAAGCCTCGGGCGACGCCGGCTTCACGGCTCTGATCGAAGGCGTCGAAATGACCGAACGGGCCATGCTGGCCGCGCTCGAACGCCACGGCGTCAAGAAACTGCAGCCCGAAGGCGAGAAATTCGATCCGAACTTCCATCAGGCCATGTTCGAGGTAAACAATCCCGACGTTCCGGCCAATACGGTCGTGCAGGTGGTTCAGCCCGGCTATTCGATCGGCGAGCGCGTCCTGCGCCCGGCCATGGTTGGCGTGGCCAAGGGCGGCCCTAAGCAGGCGGCAAACGATGCGCCGCCCGAGCCGGGGCCGGTCAACGAACAGGCCGAGAAGGACGCGTGAGGGTTAGGCAGTGGGGAATAGGGAATAGGGAATAGGAGGAGCGGCAGGAGTTCCTTGCGATAGTAGGACTTGCCGTCATTTCAAGCTATTGCGCCGACGCAAGGCCGGGTAAGCTACTACTCCCTACTCCCTACTCATGAATCCGATCCTGCTTCTCGACTATGCCGGCGTCGCCGTCTTCGCCGCCACCGGCGCACTCGCCGCGTCGCGCAAGCAGCTCGACATTATCGGCTTCCTTTTCCTGGCCAGCGTCACCGGCATCGGCGGCGGCACCTTCCGCGATCTCATCCTCGACGTTCCGGTATTCTGGGTCGGCAACCGCGGCTATGTGCTGGTCTGCGCGGCGGTCGCGGTCATCGTCTTCTTCACCGCGCATTTCGTGGAATCGCGCTACAGGCTGCTCCTCTGGCTCGACGCGGTCGGGCTGTCGGCCTATTCGGTCATGGGCGCGGCCAAGGGGCTGGCGATCACCGGCTCGCCGACGGTCGCGATCATCATGGGCATGCTGACGGCGACTTTCGGCGGCATATTGCGCGATCTGTTGACGGGCGAGCCTTCGGTCCTGCTGCGCCCGGAAATCTACGTCACCGCGGCGGTGACGGGCGCTGCGGTATTCACCGGCGCCGATCTCGCCGGATTTCCTACCATCGCTTCTG
Organism: Mesorhizobium sp. WSM2240; assembly: GCF_040438645.1. NCBI lineage: Bacteria > Pseudomonadati > Pseudomonadota > Alphaproteobacteria > Hyphomicrobiales > Phyllobacteriaceae > Mesorhizobium > Mesorhizobium sp. WSM2240. The sequence continues at coordinate 5,574,530 of NZ_CP159253.1, read as the reverse complement.
CTTTGATCGCGTTCGCGGCTGCCTTCATCGTACGTGGCGGCGCGCTGAAATTCGGCTGGTCGTTTCCGGCTTACCGCAGCCGGCCGGGAAGGAACCCGGAAGACATATCCTGATCAGACGCTCTGTTTCCGCCACGCCTTGAGCACCGTCTTCGGCGCCTGCATGGCGAAGGCGCGCTCAAGGCGAAGGGCGAGTTCGGCGGTTGAGATGGCATGAATCCGGACGAGGACCGCCGGCCAGCCCTTGTAGTGGTCGGTTTCGTAGTAGATTTCAGGCGCCGCGGCGATCAGAAGTTCCTTCTCCTCCAGCGGGCACATCACCACCACGGTATCCGGATCCTTGACCCGGCAGAGCGACTTTGTGCGCACCTTCAGCGATGGCGTATTGAACCAGCTGCTGTCGGCTATTTCCGGCAGGCCTCGCGCCGCCTGCTTCAGCTTTTCGAAAGCAGGAGTAAGCTCGGCTGGCGAAAAATATTCACGCGGCGAAACGATGCGTCTCCCCGCTATAGTAGCTGATGTAGCGCTGGCCGATCTCCCGGACCGGCATGACTACGAAGACGTCGACCGTGTCGAACTCATGGTCGACGACACAGCCGTCTCCGACTTTCGCGCCGATACGCAGATAGCCCTTGATTAGCGGCGGCAAGGCCATGGCCGCCGACCTGACATTGATCGCTTCGGCGGGCATCAAATCCATGTTGCGGTAGCGCTCGGGCACCGCCCGCACATCGAATTCGGCGCTCGTCCGGCAGTGATGCGCCAGATATGAAAGCGCCTCGGCATGGGCCGCAGGCACCGTGCCGGGAAACGAGGCGCACCCTGCCATGACGCCGATCCGGTAATGGCGGATATACGCCCAGATGCCCTGCCAGAGCAGTTCTATCGTCCGCTTCGAGCGATATTCCGGCAGCACGCAGGAGCGGCCGAGTTCCAGGAACCGCTGGCCGGGATGACGCGCGACGAGCTTCCCGAACTCGAATTCCCCGTCCGAATAGAAGCCGCCGGCCGCCAACGCCTTTTCCTGGCGCAAAAGCCGGTAGGTGCCGACGATGCGGCGGTGCTCGGGGCCGGCAAGCGCGGTGTCGAAGACCAGGAGATGGTCGCAGGCCGCGTCGAAGCGGTCGGCATCGCGCCGCTCTGACGGGATGCTGCCGCTCTTGGCGCCGAGCTCGTCGTAGAAGACGCGGTAGCGCACCTCCTGCGCCGCGGCTATTTCGGCCTCGTTGCGCGCAAGCCGAACTTGAAGCGTGCCGATCCGGCCGAGAATGGCGACCTCGATGTCTGGCTCCGAGCCGCGCGCAGCGGCCATGCCGCCATTGGGACCTGGGGGACAATCCATCACGGGCAACGCTGTTTGCACGGGTGATTCTCCTAGAGCATCCTCATGCCGCGGAACTAGCGGGACAGTGCAACAGGATTGTGACTCTAGTCGAACGGCGAAATAGCGGCAACAGGTGACCAATGCCGGCTAATGATGATCGATCTACGCGGCCGCTTGCTCCTCGACCGCTTCGACCAGCGCTTCCGGGTCGAGCGGCTTGGTGACGAAACCACTGGCGCCGTGGGCCAGAACCGCATGGCGGGTCTTTTCCTGATTGTCGGCCGACAGCACCATGATCGGCACCGGTGCGACGCCGATTTCCTCCTCGTGCCGCCGGATGACGGCGATCGCATCGAGGCCGTCCATGACCGGCATGTGCAAATCCATCAGCACGACGTCGTAGCGGTGTTTCGGCCCGGCGCCCGTCACCGCCTCGACGGCCGCCTTGCCGTTGCCGACGATCTCCACCCTGTGGCCTGCCTTCTGCAGCGTTGCGCGCGCCAGCATCGCGTTGATGTCGTTGTCCTCGGCGATCAGGATGGACAATCCCAGCGGCTTGACGTGCCGCGCCGGCGTCGATGCGGCTTTGGCCGGGGCTCGGCCCTGTGCCGCCGGAGCTGCCGCCCCGGCAAGCAGGACACGCAGCAGGGTTTCGCCGCGCACCGGACGCGCCAGGAAAGTCGCATAGCCGTTCGCCCGGAATTCCCCGAGCATGCCTCGGTCGGTCGGCGCGATCAGCGTGATCGCCTCGCCCGCCGTAAACCCCACCTGACGCAGGCGCTTGAGCACGCGGCCGTCGCCCGCTTCGAGAGCGGCGTCGACAAGCAGGGCGTCGCAATGGCCGGCGAAGGCGGTCGCCTGCTCCACAGTCGCGGCGATCTCGGCCGAGCCGCCATGGGCGCGGATGGTGCAGGCGATCGCTTCGGCCTCGACAGTGTTTTTCGAAAGAATAACGGCACGGTGTCCGGAAAGCACGGTGCCGCGCGCCTGCTGGGCTTCCGTGGCCGCCGCCGCCGGGATCTCGAAGGAGAATTCGGAACCGGCGCCGTATTCGCTTGTGACGGAAATCGAGCCGCCCATCGAATTGACGATCCGCTTGGAAATGGCAAGCCCGAGGCCGGCGCCGCCATGGGCACGGGTCGACGTGCCGTCGGCCTGCTCGAATTCCTCGAATATCCGCTCGGTGTCCGCCTGGCGCAGACCAGGACCGGTATCGGCGACGGAAAAGCGGATCATGCCGGAGCGCCCGGTGCCGGAACGGCTAACGGTAACCAGCACGCCGCCGGCATCGGTGAACTTTATCGCATTGCCGATGAGGTTGAGCAGCACCTGCCGGACGCGTCCGGGATCGGCGGTGATCATGTGCGGCACTTCGGGCGCGACATGGCAGCCCAAACCGATATTCTTGGCGAAGGCGCGCGACGCCAGCAACTCGACCACGTTTTCGGTGAGATCGCGCGGCGACATGGGCTGAGGCTCGGGCTCGAATCGCCCGGCCTCGATTTTCGAATAGTCGAGGAGGTCTTCGATCAGGGCCAGAAGCGCACTGGCCGAAGTCGAGACCGCGCCGACATAGGTGCGCTGCTCCGGCGAAAGCTTGGTGTCGGCCAGGAGCTTGGCCATGCCCATGATGCCGTTCATCGGCGTGCGGATCTCGTGGCTTACAGTCGCCAGGAAGCGCGACTTGGCCTGGCTCGCATGCTCGGCGCGCTCGCGGGCGTTGATCAGCGCCGTCTCGGCACGTTTGCGCGCGGTGATGTCGCGGGCGATCGCCCGGTGCGAGACGCTCTTGCTGGCCTTGTCGCGCACAGAGAGTTCGATCCAGGAAAACCAGCGCGTCCCGCCCGGCGCCTGGATAGCGACATCGGTCGAACTCAGGCACTCGCCGTCGGAGAACGCCGCGTCGGGCACGACGCCGACCTCGATGCCGAGCTCCGACAGTGTCTGGCCGTAGAGATCGCGCGCCTCCATGCCGATCAGTTCGGCGAATACTTTGTTGGCGTAGACGACGCGTCCGTCGCGGTCGCGGTGCACGACTAGGTCGCCGAGCGCGTCGATCAGCCCATGAAAGCGCTCCTCGCTTTCCTGCAGCTCCCACATCTGGTCGGCAAGCGTCTCGATCTCGGCGCGGCTCTGCGCGACCCGCTTGTCGATGATCGAGGCGGTTTCCCTTTCGGCGCGATAGCTGCGCAGCAGAACGAAAAGACCGGCTGCGGCGGTGGCGAGCAGGCACAGGCTGATGAAAATCGGTGCACCGGTCAACCGGGCCAGGCCCGCAAGCATCACGACGGCGACAAGGGTGGCATAGGCCAGCGCGCGAAAGCGCTTCGGCGGAAGCGCAGGCTCGAGCGGCGGTGCGGCGATATGGCTGCGTGTTTGCGCTGCCTGCCCCCCGCCGGCAGCGCGGTCCACCCCCCGTATCCGCCTGTCTTCGTCCAATCCCGCGATCATGGCCCATTCATAGGCAGATAGTGCTTAGAGAAGCTTTTGGACGATCGTTCGAATTTTAGCGGTATGCCGCTATCGGTCCCGCAGTTTGACGCAGGTACATCTTCATACTTCCGGTTGAGGCGCCGCTCGATTTGTGGAATGTGGGGTCATGCAGACAAAAATCCCGATCCGTGCTCCATCGATTCTCCGGTCCTTCCTCGACAGCGAGGCGTCAGGCGGGCTGACGCTGATGTTCGTCGCCGCCCTGGCGCTGCTGATCGCCAATTCGCCACTGGCGCCGCTCTATTTCGACGTCCTGCACCGCTATGTCTTCGGCCTGTCGGTGCTGCACTGGATCAACGATGCGCTGATGGCGGTGTTCTTCCTGTTGGTGGGGCTCGAAATTAAGCGCGAATTCCTGGACGGGCAGCTTGCGACCTGGTCGCGCCGCGTCCTGCCCGGCATTGCCGCGCTTGGCGGCATGGTCGTGCCGGCCGCGATCTATATCGCGTTGAGCTGGGGTAACCCGGAGCAGTTGCGCGGCTGGGCAATACCTTCGGCGACCGACATCGCCTTTGCGCTCGGCGTGCTGTCGCTGCTCGGTCCGCGCGTGCCCATCTCGCTGAAAATCTTCCTGACGGCGCTGGCCATCCTGGATGATCTCGGCGCGGTTCTGATCATCGCGGTCTTCTACACAGCCGAACTTTCGCCGCTGATGCTCGGTCTTGCGGCCGCGACGCTACTCGTTCTGGCAGCGCTCAACAGGACCGGCGTCAAGCATCTTGCGCCCTATCTGGTCGTGGGCGCGGTGCTCTGGTTCTTCGTGATGAAGTCGGGCGTCCACGCGACGCTTGCGGGCGTCGCACTGGCGCTGTTCGTACCGCTGAAAGTCTCGACCGGCGATCATCCGGAATCGCCGCTGCACCGACTCGAGCACGCGCTCGCGCGATGGGTCGCGTTCGTGATCGTTCCGGTCTTCGGTTTCGCCAATGCCGGCGTATCCTTCGCCGGCCTCACCTTCGCTAAGCTGGCGGAACCGGTGCCGCTCGGCATCGCCCTAGGCCTCTTCGCCGGGAAGCAGATCGGCGTCTTCGGCTTTGCCTGGCTGGCGATCCGGCTGAAGTTTGCCGACATGCCGCGGTACGCCTCGTGGTCGCACCTCTACGGCGTGGCCGTGCTTTGCGGCATTGGCTTCACGATGAGCCTATTTATCGGGTTGCTGGCTTTCCCCGATTCGGCCCGACTGCAGGACGAGACGAAGTTCGGCGTGCTCCTGGGCTCGACCGCCGCCGGTCTGGTCGGCTGGCTGATTCTGCGTCTGACCAAGGCCGATTTTCCCAAACAGCCCTGATTGCCGCCGCCCGGCTCACACCTCGACGACGACACGGCCCCTGACGGTTCCGTCCATGATCCGGTGAGCGGCGTCGATGATGCCGTCGAAGCCGATCGTCGTCGCCAGCGCCGCAAGCTTGGCGTGGTCGAGTTCGGAGGCGATCCGCCGCCAGGCTTCGAGACGGAGTTCCCTTGGCGCCATCACAGAATCGATGCCGAGCAGCGATACGCCGCGCAGGATGAAAGGGGCGACACTGGCTGGCAGGTCCATACCTTGCGCCAGGCCGCAGGCGGCGACCGCGCCGCCGTAATTGGTCATCGACAGAACATTGGCCAGCGTGTGGCTGCCGACCGCGTCGACACCGCCGGCCCAACGCTCCTTGGCGAGAGGCTTGGCCGGCCCGGAAAGCTCGTCGCGCGAAATGATTTCGGCCGCACCCAGATCGCGCAAATAGGCTTCCTCTGCGGTCCGGCCGGTGGCGGCAATGACGCGATAGCCGAGCCTGGAAAGGAGCGAGATAGCTACCGAACCGACGCCACCGGCAGCCCCAGTCACCACCACCGGCCCACGATCAGGCGTGATGCCGTGGCGCTCCAGCGCCATGACGCAAAGCATGGCCGTATAGCCGGCAGTGCCGACCGCCATGGCGTCGCGCGGGCTCATGCCTTCGGGCAGGGGCACCAGCCACTCGCCCTTGACGCGGGCGCGCTCGGCATAGGCGCCGTGATGGGTTTCGCCGACGCCCCAGCCATTAAGGACGACCTTGTCGCCCTTCTTCCATTCGGGATTGGAGGATTCCAGGACAGTGCCGGCGAAGTCGATGCCCGGCACCAGCGGAAAGCGCCGGATTACCGGCGCCTTGCCGGTAATCGCCAGCCCGTCCTTGTAGTTGACCGTCGTCGCCTCGACGGCGACCGTTACGTCGCCTTCCATCAGCTCGTTTTCGGAAATCTCGGTGACCGCGACCGACTGCTTCTTGTCTTCGCCGCGCGAAACGAGGATGGCTTTGAAGGTTTCGGGCATTTTTCTCTCCTCGTCTGTAGTGGATTTCGGTGCGACCTTGTGGTTGCCGCCCAGCAAAATCAATCGTCCGAAGGTCCCACCGGCTTTTCGTTGCGCCAGTTGAGGAATTCATCCAGCACTACGATGAACGCGCCGACCGAAATGAAGGCGTCGGCGAGGTTGAACACGGCGAAGGACCAGACCGGCGTGTGGAAATAAATGTAGTCGATGACATGGCCATAGATGGCGCGGTCGATGAGATTGCCGATCGCGCCGCCGATGATCAGGCAAAAGCCGATCCGCGCCATGACCTGATCGGGTTCCGTCCGCTTTGCCAGAAACAGCACGAAGGCGATGACCGCCACCGATAGCGCCATCAGTCCTTTATCGCCGACCCATTCGAACATGGAGAAGGCGACGCCGGTATTGTAGGTGCGGTAGAGCGCCAGAAAGGGCAGGACGTCGACCTGCTCGTGCAGGACAAGCCCGGTTTCGACCAGCCGCTTTATCCACTGATCGAGCGCGACGGCGGCCACGATGAGGCCGGCATAGGGTGCAAGCGACCTGAAATTCACTGCGAATCCTCCGCGCCCAGCTTCAATGCGCCGCGCCTGATCTCGAACAGCATGACTCCTGTGGCGACAGCCAGATTGAGCGAATCGGCGCGCCCGGCCTGCGGGATGCGCAGGAGCTTGTCGCAGGCATTGGTGAGTTCGTCCGGCAGCCCCTGCTGCTCGTTGCCCATCAGGAGCACGACCGGGCGGCCGGAGTAATCCACGGAACGATAGTCGACCGCGCCCTTCAGATGGGTGCCTGCTACGAGGCCGGGGAATCCCTTGCGCCAGGCAAGGAAAGCCTCAACCGTCGCACGCGCTACCGGCACGGCGAAGATCGAGCCCATGGTCGCCCGCACGGTCTCGACCGCGAAGGGATCGGTGGTTTCGCCGACCAGGATGACGCCGCTCGCACCGACTGCGTCGACGGTACGGATCACCGTACCGAGATTGCCTGGATCGCGCACCCGGTCGAGCGCTACCCAGACGTCACCGCTCTTCGGCTGGATATCCTTTAGCGGCATGAGGCGCTGCGCAAAGACGCCGACCACCATTTGCGGATTGTCGCGGCGGGTGATCGCCGTCAGCACTTTTTCCGAAACTTCCAGCACCGTACCGCCGGCAGCGACCGTGCGCGCCGCAACCTTCTCGATTGCTGCGTTGCCGCGCCCGGCCTTGGCGAAGACCAGCGTCTTGATCGACCAGCCGAGATCGAGCGCGTCTATCACCAGCTTCAGTCCTTCCGCCATGAAGGCATGCTGCTGGTCCCGGAATTTCTTCAGCGCCAGCGCCTTGATATCCTTGATCAGCGGATTGGCGAGGCTGGTGACCTCCTTGACCTGGCCCGGCGCGCCGTGGCGTTCACTCATTGAGCCACCCAGCGCGAGAACAGCGAGGTGGAAAGCGCCCGACCGGCGGCCTTCTCGCGGATAACGAGCTCGCCGGATTCGACGGTCCCGCCCATGCCGGCAAACGTGTCGCGCATCAGCGCGTGGATCGAAAAGAACGAAGCTCGGATCGAATAGGCGGTGAGCACCACGGCCAGCGGCTTTGGGGTCAGAATCGCGCGGCAGATATCAGCCAGCCCCGGCAGATCCTCGAACAATTGCCAGACCTCGCCCTTCGGCCCGCGGCCATAGGCCGGCGGATCGAACAATATGATGTCGTACCCATTGCCGCGGCGCTCCTCGCGCTCGGCGAATTTCATCGCGTCGTCGACGATCCAGCGGATCGGCTTGTCGGAAAGCCTCGCCATCTGCTGGTTTTCGCGGGCCCAGCCGATCGCCTTTTTCGACGCGTCGACATGGGTCACTTCCGCGCCGGCGCGGGCGGCGACCAGCGACGCCAGTCCTGTATAGCCGAACAGATTGAGCACCTTCACGGGACGTTTCGCGTCGCGGATCAACCCGGCCATATGGTCCCAGTGCGAGGCCTGCTCGGGAAAGACGCCGACATGCCGGAACGAGGTGAAGCGGCCGACGTAATCGATGCCGTCATGGCGCATCGGCCATGTCTCGCCGAGCGGCGTTTTCGGAAAGCGCCAGCGGCCCACGCCTCCCTCGTCGGTGTCGCCGGTGAAGATGGCGTCCGCCTGCTGCCAATCGCGGGCCTGCAGCGCCTTTTGCCAGATCGCCTGGCCTTCGGGCCGCACGATGCGGTAGGGGCCGTATTGCTCGAGTTTCTCGCCGCCGCCGCTGTCGATCAGCGCATAGTCGGCATTGGGCGCGACTTCGAGGATGACCGGCAGCCTTTCGGCCGGAAGCGCGCCTACGCGGCGGGCAAGCACGCGCGGCCTGGCGGCCGGTTCCTCGATTTTCGGCGCCGGGCGCGGCTCCGAGCGAACCGCGGCGGGCTTCGGCCGCTCGCGCTCCGGGCGTCTCTCGCGGCGTTTGTCACGCGAAGGTTTCAAGAAGAGGCGTCTCCCGGCGGCATCGGGCCGCTTTTGGCACAGCGCATGCGGCGGCGCAACAAAGGCTAGTCACTGCGGCGGATCGAGACCAGCGTAAGCGCGATCATGACGAAGCCGACGAGCTTGATCGCCGCGACCGCCATGTGCCCGGTTTCCCAGCGCAGCCGGATCGCGTCGAAATTCTCCGGGATCGGCCCGGGACTCCATGTGGCGAGCACCGAATTCGCCGGTGCGACGAGCAGGAACCATGCCGCGAGCGAGGCGGCGTAGAGCAGCGCCGCCGCGATTGCGAAGTAGAACGCCGGTCGGTTGCGCCGCAGCATGAAGGCGAGGATCGCCGGGAAGGCGAGCGCCGACAGGTCGAGGGGCGCGCCGACGGCAGCGAACAGCCAGAACTGGGCGTTGAACACGGTGGCCTCGCGCCACAGTTCCGGCGACCATTGCGTCAGCCGCGGCAGCGATTCCAGCACATGGGCAAAGGAAGGCCCGAGGCTGAGCGCGGCGATGGTCGCGGTCAGCACCGACCATATGACGAGAGGCGTGCGGATGGTCATGATAGCGCCCAACGCCATGGTGTGGAGCAGGTTCCCGCAGAGGGCTGGAGGTGATTTGCACAAGCTTCTCCGTTGCCACGCTGGATTTCTTTCGCTCACGGGACGGTAGCACAGCTCGAACAGGCCGTCCTGGTCGGTTGGAAGCAAGGCCAGGCGCTTTGCGGCGAAGGCTAAGGAGCAGTATAGTCTGTGGCCGGCGAAGTGGATGCGGCCCTTGGCGTCGGCGGTGCGGACCTGAGCCTCGGCGTCGTATTCGGGCGGCAGCAAGGCGGCGGGCATCGAACGGGAGCTCTCTCGGTCTATACAGGACGGAACCTGCCCGGGCGCATGGCCACGTTAGCCATGCGCCGGAGGCGCCGGTTCCTCCCCACAGATCACCGTCGCGACCGGTGTTCCCGCGGGAGAAACTGCCGGTGACTATGCGGGAGGGGGCAGGGGTGAGGCGCAAATTTCGCGTATTTTTCTCGCCAGCCATTGAAATGACAGCGTTATTTCCGCTGTTGGCGATGGGTTTGTCCACATCGGAGGGGCGGCGGCTCCGTATCGACACGTGAAGAGTGGTTCGCGGCCCGCCCGCTCCACCGCCTTCGGGGTCCGAGGAGGGCAATCGCATATGGCTGCAAACCAGATGCGAGCGAACCGGGTGCCCATGTCTGAGGGGATTCTGGTGTCCTCTACGGCGAGGCATGGATTCCCGACACTCTCCGCTCGTTCCTCGATCTATCGGCAGTCAAAAGCGATGCAGAACAGGCGGCCACCGTGGCCCGCCTGCAAGCATGTTCAATATGCGATCGCCCTGCCCGCAAACGGGGGAGGATCAACGGCGCCGGTGGCGGACGCTTGTTCAGGCACGGCGCACGAACCCGCCGTCTTCAGCCCTTCACAGCCTTGTACACCGCGATCCCCGCCGCAAGGTCCTCCAGCGCCGCCCCGACCGACTTGAACAGCGTGATCTCGTCCACTGTCTCGCGGCCCTTTTTCTCACCGCGCGCCAGTTCGTGCAGGTCGGCGACGATCGCGTCCTTCGACAATACGCCCGACACCAGCGGCTGGACGATGTCGCCGGCCTCCTTGGTCGCGCCGGCGCGGGTGTCGACATAGACCCGGGCGCGGCGGATCGCGTCGTCGTCGCTTTCGCGCATCATCGGCGTGAAGCCGCCGACCAGGTCGACATGCGCGCCGGGCTTCAGCATCGCGCCCTTGATGAGCGGCGTGGTCGAAATCGTCGCCGAGGAGATGATATCGGCGTCGCCGAGGGCGGCGTCAAGATCGCCGGCTGCCGCGGCCGGAAGACCCTCCGAACGAAGCTCCGCCGCGACTTTTTCGGCGTTAGCCTGGGTGCGGTTCCAGATCCTGATCTCGCGGATCGGACGCACGGCCGAATGCGCCCTGGCCAGGAAAGGCGACAATGCGCCCGCCCCGACGACGAGCAGCTTCGAGGCGGCCTCGCGGGCGAGGTAGCTGGAGGCGAGCGCCGAGGCGCAGGCGGTGCGCCATTGCGTCAGCCGCTGACCGTCGATCAGCGCCTGCGGTTCGCCGGTTATCCCGTCGAGGAGCAGGTAGAGCCCCATCACGGCCGGCTTCTGGATGGCGTTGTTGTCGGGCGAGACGGTGACAATCTTGACGCCGATATGGCCGCCTTTGGCATGGGCTGCGTTGAAGTCGGTCCAGGCCGGCATCAGGAGCAACGTCGAGGCCGCACCCGTGGGGCGCTCGATCGTGTGGTGATGGCGCACCGGTTGCACCGCGCCTTCCCGGAAGGCGGTGCGGAGCGTCTCCACCAGCCCCGGAAAGGTCAGCGCCCGGTCGACTTCGCCGGCCGAAATTGTCATCATTTGTCTGTCCTGTCTCGGTTGCGCCGGAGAAGTCTCACTGGCTCGGCAGTGACGGCGCGTTGGGGCTGGCGGGGCGGGGCGCCGCCTCGCGCAGCAATTCGGCCTCGCGTGCGCGCTGGCGCGCCAGCTTGCGGTAGCGCCCCTGCCGAAACCATGTAGCGACGCTGCCTATGATCATGCCGAGCGCCAGCGCGGCAAACAGAAGGAAGAATAGCGGCAATTGCACCGTCAGCGCCGGATTGCCGGGGTTGAACGGGTCGAGGGTGAAGGCGGCCGGCGCGCGGTTGGCGACCGCGAGCGCGATCAGGATGATCGCGATCGGGACAACGACGGCGACGAGCAGAATACGGTTGAGCATGTGTTTTTCCAAAGAGCCGATATGCAGCCAAACGCCACCGGCCCGGATAAGTTACTTTTGCGCGTTCAGCCGCTCGCGCAGTTCCTTGCCGGTCTTGAAGAAAGGAACCCACTTCTCCTCGACCTCGACCGAATCCCCGGTGCGCGGATTGCGGCCGGTTCGCGCCGGCCGGTTCTTCACGGAAAACGCGCCGAAACCGCGCAGTTCGACGCGGTTTCCCTCCGCGAGCGCTTCAGTGATCTCATCGAAAATGGCGCTGACGATGTTTTCGACATCTCGCAGGAAAAGGTGCGGATTGCGTGCGGCAATGATCTGCACGAGTTCGGATTTGATCATGAGCGCGTCCCTCGCCAATGGTTCCGGTGTCACAGTATACGAATGATTTTATTCGTCTTTTCGCGCTTCACCAAGCAATTTTCAAGGGTGCCAGACCGACACCAGACCGTCAAGGAACAAGCGGTCGGCGCCGATCTTGCGGATGAATTCGCCGCCATGGCCGGGCAGGCCGAGCGCCCGGCCGGCCATCTCGGCCAGCGAACTGCCAAGGAACAGCAGCGATCCCTCTTCCTTCGGCTCCCATTCGATGACCCTCAAATCCGGGCTCACGCCCTTGGTGGCGAGCCAATTGGCGGCTTCGCGCTCGCCGCCCAGGCTGTCGACCAGCTTTCTCTGAAGCGCCTGGCGTCCGGTGAAGACGGAGCCGTCTGCTAGCGCAAGCACCTCGGCGCGCGACAGCGGGCGGCGGTCGTCGACGAGATCTACGAACCAGTCGTAGCTGTCGAGGATCATGGCGCGGAGCATGGCGCGCTCTTCCTCGGTCGTCGGGTTGAAGGGCGACGGTTCGGCCTTCAACGGCGACGATTTTATCTCTTCGAGCCCGATGCCGAGCTTGTCCATTAGTCCGGTAAGGTCCGGAAACTGCACGAGAACTCCGATCGAGCCGACGATCGACGACTGACGGGCGACGATGTGGTCGGACGCGCTGGCGATCATGTAACCGGCAGAGGCGGCGAGCGTGCCGACCTGGGCGACGACAGGCTTTTCGGCCGCGAGCAACCGGACGGCGTCGAAGATCGCCTCGCCGCCGGCGGTCGTGCCGCCGGGTGAATCGATCGACAGGATGACGCCCTTGACGGTCGAGGATTTCCGCACGTCTTCGAGGTTCTCCAGGAGATCCTGGTCCTCGGTGATGGTGCCTTCGATCTTGACCTTGGCAATGTGGTCGACCGCGGTCCCGCCGAACTCGTCGCCATAGATCCACGCCGAGGCGGCCACGATGGCGAGGGCGGCGATGACGAGCGCAGCAATGCGCCAGAAGGTCAGCTTGCGCCGCAAGCGGCGTCGGTCGATCAGGTCGTCGGCTCTGTGGGCCATGGTTTTGTCTCGCATTTGAGCGGAGGCGTTCGGTTTTAGAGCAAGGATTTGGCGAGAGCTACCGCTTTTCGCCTCCAGGCGTCCTCGGCGGACTCATTGCAGCGTGGAAAGGGCTGACAATTCACCCAAATATAACCATATTGGAGTGTAAGTCGCAGGCATCGGGCGGCGGCCGGTTTTTCGCGGCGGCTTGGACAGGATTACGACAATTTTTTCGGCAGACGGGGCGTGCGCCGTCCAGGCCGGGTGGCAGCGAAGCGGCGCAGCCACAATTTCGCGATTTTATGACGCTTGATCCGGCGGGGCCATGTCGAGATCTTGCAAATGACGGCAACGCCCGGCATGGAGCCGGAAACAAGAAGGTATTGATTTGGCGGGATCCGCACAGACGACCAGCAGCCAGGAGGGCAAGGGCGTCCCGGCCGCCGCGGGGTACAGGGCGTCGCGCGAGGCATTCGCGCTTGCGCAGAGGCATTCGCGCACCGTCCGCGTGCTGAAGGGCGCGCTGCCGCTGCTTGCGGCGGCGATGGCGCTCGGCTTCTTGGGATACTCCTACGTCATGACGCCTGCTTCGGTCGCGGTCAAAGCCGACGGGTCCGCGATTTCGGACGGCAAGCTGGTCATGGCCAATCCGAAGCTCGACGGCTTCACCAAGGACAACCGCCCCTATTCGATGAATGCGGTGCGCGCTATCCAGGATTTTCAGAACCAAGGCGTCGTGCAGCTTGAAGGCATCAGCGCCAAGCTGCCCATCGACGCCGAAAACTGGGCGACGATCGACGCGAAAGGCGGCGTTTATGACCGCGACAAGAACACGCTCGAGATCGACAGCGAAATCACCGTGACCACCGCCGACGGCATGACGGCGAAGCTCAAGTCGGCGACAATCGACATTGGCGGCGGCGGCATGAAAACCGAAGATCCCGTCGATATCAGGATGGACGGCGCGACGATCACGTCGGATACCATGTCAATCGGTGAAAACGGCAAGGTTCTGGTATTCGAGAAACACGTCCGCATGGACATCGATCCGCAGCGGCTGAAGGCGACGCAACAGGCAAATGGAGACCCCGATGTGGTCAATTGATTTTCGGCCGCTGTCAGCAGTGGCGCTCGGCCTCTTGGTGCTGGCGTCCGCGCCCGGCGTCCTTTCGGCGCAGGAAAGCGCCACGACCAGCAGGCTTTCCGGGCTGAAAATGTCCGGCGACGAGCCGATCCAGATCGAGAGCGACAAGCTCGAAGTCCGCGAATCGGAGAACATCGCCATTTTCAGCGGTAATGTCAGCGTCACCCAGGGCCCGACGCTGCTGAAATCTGGCAAGATGACGGTCTATTACGCCAGGGACGGCGGCTCGGCCGCAACCGGCTCGGCCAACATCGACAGGCTCGAGGTCGACGGCAAGGTCTATGTCAAGTCGGAGAATCAGGTGGCCACCGGCGATCGCGGCACGTTCGACATGAAGACCGAAGTGCTGGTTCTCTCCGGCAAGGAAGTGGTGCTGTCGGAAGGGCCTAACGTGCTGGTCGGCTGCAAGCTGACGGTGCAGATGAAGACCGGCGAGGCGCAGGTCGACGGCTGCAAAGGAGGCGGCTCAGGCACGGGCCGGGTCATGATGTCGATCACGCCCGGGACGCAGAACCGGTCGGGGTCGCAGAACCAGTAATGCCCCAAAGCATATCCCTGTTCTCGCGCATGTCGGGCAGGCTGCAGCAGAAGCCTGCGGCGCCGACGTTGCGCCCCGATGCCGCCAAGTTCAAGGGCACCCTGATCGCGCATGGCCTGACCAAGAGCTATAAGGGCCGGCAAGTGGTGAACGGCGTTTCGCTCGGCGTCAGGGCGGGCGAAGCGGTCGGGCTGCTCGGCCCCAACGGCGCCGGCAAGACGACCTGCTTCTACATGGTCACCGGGCTGGTGCCGGTCGACCAGGGCAAGATCGAAATCGACGGTTTCGACGTGACCTCGATGCCGATGTACCGCCGTGCCCGCCTCGGCGTCGGCTACCTTCCGCAGGAGGCCTCGATCTTCCGCGGACTGACGGTCGAGAACAACATCCGCGCCGTGCTGGAAGTGATCGAGAAGAGCCGCGAGGAGCGCGAACGCAGCCTCGACGCCTTGCTCGAGGAATTCCACATCTCGCATCTGCGCAAATCGCCTTCGATGGCGCTGTCGGGCGGCGAGCGTCGCCGCCTCGAGATCGCCCGCGCCCTGGCGACGCGGCCGAGCTACATGCTGCTCGACGAGCCTTTCGCCGGCATCGACCCGATCGCGGTCGCCGACATCCAGCAACTGGTGCGCCATTTGACCACGCGCGGCATCGGCGTTCTGGTCACCGACCACAATGTCCGCGAGACGCTCGGCCTGATTGACCGCGCCTACATCATCCATGACGGCGAAATCCTGAAGCACGGCTCCGCCGCGGACATCGTCGCGGACCCGGATGTGCGGCGGCTATATCTCGGCGAAGGATTCACCCTCTAGGGTAGCGAGACATGCCGTCAGGTCGCCATTTCGGCGAATCCGGTGCGAAAATGCTGCTTTTTTGCCTGCATAACGCTCCGGTAAGCCGCTTTTGCTAGCGTTTGGGTTGACAGGCAAAAGCCGGGCCAGTTGATAGGTTCCGGTTCTTAGCCGGCGCTCTTGCGGCGCCGGCGCGGGTGAGTTTGGGGCGTAAAGTTCATCGGCATGGCTCTTTCGGCCAAATTGCAGATAAGACAGTCGCAGTCGCTGGTGATGACGCCGCAGCTGATGCAGTCTATCAAGCTGCTGCAGATGACTTATACCGAACTGGAGCGTTTCGTCGAAGACGAGATCGAGCGCAATCCGCTGATCGAGCGCGCCGACCCGCGCGACGATGCTGCCTCTGATCAGTTGCAAAAGACCGAAGCCCCGGAGCCGGCGGGCGAAGACTGGCTCGCCGCCGAGCAGCCGGCGTGGAGCGCCGAAGCGATGGCTGAAAAGCTCGACGCATCGCTCGAAAACATCTTTCCCGACGATCCCGGCGCGACCCAGCGCCTCGGCCCCGACCTCACCGCGCAGTGGAAATCGGCGGGCACGGGCGCAGGCGGATCGTCGGACACTTTCGAGATGGAGGATATAGCCGCGGCGGCCGTCACGCTGCGCGACCATGTCGGCGAGCAGATCGCCTTCGCCTTCACCGATCCCGCCCGCCGCCTGATCGCTCGCGAACTGGCGGACGGCCTCGACGATGCCGGCTATTTCCGTGGCGAAATAGTCGAGATTGCCGATCGTCTTGGCGCCGGCGAGGCCATGGTCGGCGAGGTGCTCTCGGTCTGCCAGTCTTTCGATCCCGCCGGCGTTTTTGCGCGCGATCTCGCCGAATGCCTCGCCCTGCAGCTTCAGCGCCGCGACCGCTTCGATCCGGCGATGCGGGCGCTGATCGGCAATCTGGAATTGCTGGCGCGGCGCGATTTCCAGTCCCTGAAGAGGATTTGCGGCGTCGACGAGGAGGACCTGCTCGACATGATGGCGGAAATCCGCGCGCTCGATCCGAGGCCCGGCATGGCCTTTATCGGCGGCGGTGTCGCCGACACCATCGTCGCCGACGTGGAGGTCCGCGCGGCCAGCGACGGCTCCTGGACGGTCGAGCTCAACGCGGAAACGCTGCCGCGCGTGCTTGTCGACCAAGTCTATTTCGCGCAGGTGTCCGGCGGCGCAAGGAATCAGACGGAGAAGGACTTCCTGTCGGAGTGCCTGCAGAACGCCAACTGGCTGACGCGCAGCCTCGACCAGCGCGCCAAGACCATATTGAAGGTGGCGTCGGAGATCGTCCGCCAGCAGGACGCCTTCCTGCTCCACGGCGTGCGGCATTTGCGTCCGCTCAATTTGCGCATGGTGGCCGACGCCATCGGCATGCACGAATCGACCGTCAGCCGCGTCACCGCCAACAAATACATGCTGACCCCGCGCGGCGTGTTCGAGTTGCGCTATTTCTTCACCGCGGCGATCGCCTCGGCCGGCGGAGGCGAAGCGCATTCTTCGGAAGCGGTGCGCGACCGCATCAGGCAGATGATCGACCAGGAGCAGCCGGTCGACGTGCTTTCAGACGACGCCATTGTGGATATCTTGAAGAAGGATGGCGTCGACATCGCCCGGCGCACGGTCGCCAAGTATCGGGAAGGTATGAACATTCCTTCCTCGGTCCAGCGCCGGCGCGAAAAGCGCGCCATGGCGGGCGCAGGCAGGTAGGCGCACTCCCGGCTTTTTCGGGGTTTGACGTTCATTGACAAGCTGCAATGAAGTGACTAGAAGCCCGCCCGCATGGGACGGGCTGATGCCCGCGCATAGATGACCCCGTCGGGAGACGGCCTGTGATTAACCAGAAAGTTCGGACCTAATATCGGCGCTTGAACCGCCGTGAAGCTTGTGCGCTTCGGCCACCGGTATAAACTCAAAAAGTGATGTCTGAGCAAGGAAGGTCGGTTTTCATGACCCTGCGCATTTCGGGAAAGCACATGGATATCGGCGATGCGTTCCGTGCGCGCATCGTGGCCCGCATCGGCGAAACAATCGAGAAATATTTCGACGGCGGATCTTCCGGACACGTAACAGTTATCAAGTCCGGGTCACGCTACACCGCCGACTGCATGATTCATCTGGACAGCGGGGCGGCTTTGCAGGCCACCGGCGACGCCCAGGAGCCGACGGCGGCCTTCGAAGCCGCCGCCGACCGCTTCGAGAAGCGTCTCAGGCGCTACAAGCGAAGGCTGAAATCGCATGGCCCTGGGAGCAATGGCGGCGCCACTGATATCGCCTATACGATCATGGCGCCGATTGCCGATGACGACGAGGATCTGCCTGCGGACTACGCGCCGGCCATCGTCGCCGAATCGACCATGGCGCTGAAAACCATGTCGGTGGCCTCCGCGGTCATCGAACTCGACACCAAGGACAGTCCGGTATTCGTCTTCCGCCACGCCGGCAGCGACCACGTCAACATCGTATATCGCCGGCCCGATGGGAACATCGGCTGGATCGACCCCTCGACGACAAAAGTCGCGCAGGAATAAACGCGTCTCCCGGACGACCACGGGTAGGGGACCTGCGGCGGACGGGACGAGCAAAGGATTTTGGAATGGATCTCAGCGATCTCATCGAAGTGCCGGCCATAATGCCGGCCCTCAAGGCGAATTCGAAGAAGCAGCTGTTGCAACTCCTGGCCGAAAGGGCGGCCGCGATAACCGGGCTGCCGGAACGCGAGGTGTTCGACACCATATTGCAGCGCGAGCGGCTGGGCTCTACCGGAGTCGGCAACGGCATCGCAATCCCTCACGGCAAGCTGGCCGGCGTCAAGCGGATCACCGGCGTGTTTGCCCGCCTCGAGGCGCCTGTCGATTTCGAGGCGCTGGACGACCAGCCCGTCGATCTGGTTTTTCTGCTTCTGGCGCCCGAAGGCGCGGGCGCGGATCATCTGAAGGCGCTGTCGCGCATCGCGCGGGTTCTGCGAGACGGCGAAATCGTGGCCAAGATTCGCGGCACCAGAGACGCCGCGGCGATCCACGCGCTGCTGTCCGATACGCAGGCCTCTCACGCAGCCTGATTATTCTTTTTTTGAATGAATTCGTTGGGCGGGCGGCTCCAGGGCCGCCCGTTATCGTTGAGGGTACTGCGCCGCCTTAGTGGATCGCGACGGGGATCAAGTCGTTTTCCAGGGCGCCGGCCAGCGCGCGATCACGCTCGTCGGACAAAAGAATCGGCTGACCGTTGGCGGCGAAGAGCGCCCAGAGCGTCGTGTTGGGCGCGATCTCCGGCAGGCCGGGGAATTTGCCCTTCAACTCGTCGCTGCCGATTTCGCGCAGATACGCCACCGAGCCCTCGCCGAGATGCGCAAGATCGGCCTTCGAAACGGTGATTTGCCGTGTGCCTTGATATGCCATGTTAGCCTCCTGCTCGCGGGGCGTCCCTGATGACCAACCCGCCATAGAGCTGTTTGGTTCCGGCGAGAATTGTTTCAGTCTTTCACCGAAATGTTTATTTTCCGTACGAGCCTTTCGGGCTCGGGCCGGTCGAGATCGATTGCCAGAAGTCCGTTCTTCAGTTCCGCCGCGATCACCCGCATGCCGTCGGCAAGGACGAATGTTCGCTGGAACTGCCGCGCCGCTATCCCGCGGTGCAGGAACTCCCGCTCGGTCTCGTCGTTCTGCCGGCCGCGAACGACGAGTTGATTCTCCTCGGTCGTGACCTCCAGATCCTCATCGCAGAAGCCGGCGACTGCCAGCGTGATGCGCAGTCTTTCGCCTGACCCTTCGACGTTCCGGACGCGCTCGATATTGTAGGGGGGATAGCTGTCGCCTGTTTTGGCCAGGCGTTCGAGTGTCTTTTCCATCGCGTCGAACCCGAGCAGAAGCGGGCTCGAAAAAGGCGTCATGCGACTCATTTCCGTGTCCTCTAAGAGCGACCTGAAAGGAAAAACCCGGATGGCATTTTTCCTGACGATGCTGATATGGTCCGCGCCGCAAACAAGTTCAAGTCTGCACGGCAGCAATCAAAGGATACGAAATGCCCGCACCCCGCAAGATCATCATCGATACCGATCCCGGCCAGGACGACGCCGTCGCGATCCTCCTGGCGCTGGCGAGCCCGGAGCTCGAAATCCTCGGGATCACGGCGGTTGCGGGCAATGTTCCCCTGAAACTGACCGAGAAGAACGCCCGCAAGATCTGCGAACTGGCGGGAAAGCCGGATACGAAGGTTTATGCCGGCGCGGTGCGGCCGCTGGTGCGGGAACTGGAAACCGCCGAGCATGTGCATGGCCAGAGCGGCCTCAACGGGCCCCAGCTTCCCGACCCGACCATGAAGCTGCAGGAGCAGCATGCTGTCGATTTCATCGTCGAGACGCTGATGCGGGAAGAAAGCGGCGCGGTGACGCTTTGCCCGCTCGGGCCGCTGACCAATATCGCGCTGGCGCTCATCCGCGAGCCGCAGATCGCGCCGCGCATCCGCGAGATCGTGCTGATGGGCGGCGGCTTCTTCGAAGGCGGCAATGTCACGCCGACCGCCGAGTTCAACATCTATGTCGACCCGCACGCGGCCGACATCGTGCTGAAATCCGGCATCCCGATCGTGATGATGCCGCTCGATGTCACCCATAAGGCGCTGACGACGGCAAAGCGCGTCGCCGCTTTTCGCGAACTCGGCACCAGGGTTGGCGTCGCAACCGCCGAGATGCTCGAATTCTTCGAGCGCTTCGACGAGGAAAAATACGGCACCGACGGCGGCCCGCTGCACGACCCCTGCGTCATCGCCTATCTCCTGAAGCCGGAATTCTTCAAGGGCCGCCGCTGCAACGTGACGGTAGAGACCAGCTCGGAACTGACCATGGGCATGACCGTCGCCGACTGGTGGGGCGTGACCAAGCGGGAGAAGAACGTCACCTACATGCGCGACATCGACCATGAGGGCTTTTTCGCGCTGCTGGTGGAGCGGTTGGGGAGGCTATAAGCCAAAGCCAGCCGGGCCGGACAGCCGGTAGGTGATCCGGCCATTCTGCCAGTACTGGCGGTCGATCAGAACGTGGTGCCCGAGCCGAAGCGGCCTCTTGATGTCGCCCCGGACCAAAACCAGCAATCCGTCGTTGTGAAGACGGACGCTGTATTGGTAGTAGAATCCACGGCCGATCGAAGCCTTCGGGTTCAAAGGCCCAGCGGTCGCTGATTCAATGGTGCCGACAATCTGATCCGTTTTGATTACGGAACTTGTGCTGGCGACCATCGCCAGCAACAAAAAGATCGATAAAACAAGAAAACAAAGGGTGGCGATGGTGCCGCGGAAATTTTCCTGCAGAACCATCAGCCAGATGCGAAACCCAAGCCGCGATGTGCCCACTCGTTATAGTTGAGCGGCCGGATGAGCTTCTTCAAGATCCACTAGGCTTTTAATCCGCTGACTCACTTCGTCCGCGAAAACGCCAGCCAGAGCCCGCCGCCGATCAGGAAGCCGCCGCTGATGCGGGAGAGCAGCTTTACCCGGTGCGCCGACAGCGCCTTGCCGGCGCGGCCGGCGACGATGGCGTAGGCGGAGTCCGAGAAGGCCGCGAAAATCAGCGCGGTGACGCCCATGATGACGATCTGCGGCATATAGGCGAGGCTGTGGTCTATGAACTGCGGGATGAAGGCGCCGAAAAAGATCAGCGTCTTCGGGTTGCTGACGGCGACCAGGAGCCCCTGCAGGAAAAATCCGCCGCGCGGCGCGACCGGCGCTTCACCCTCGGATAGCTTGCCGCTCGAACGGATCATCTGCCAGCCGATATAGATGAGGTAGGCGGCGCCCAGCAGCCTCACCCATTCGAACCAGTGCCCCATCGCCTCGATCATCGAGTTGAGGCCGATGCCGACGATGGCGATCATCATTGCGATGCCGGCCTGGGTTCCGGCGACGTTGAGCAGGCCTGCCCGCGTGCCGTGGCGCATGCTCGATGCGATGACCAGGGTGACGGTCGGGCCCGGCACCAGGATGATAACGATGCAGGCGAGCGTGTAGGCGACATAGACTTCGAGCGACATTTTCGGCCCCTGAGGTTTGCTCGCGTCAGGGCTGCATTTTGCGGGGCGCTCGTCAAGAGTGTCAGCCGGCGGCCAGCGCCGCGTCGACCTCCTTGGCCAACGGTATGGCCGGCTGCGCGCCGGGTTTCAGGCAGGCAAGCGAACCGGCGGCCGCCGCGCGGCGCAGCGCGCCCTCCAGGCCGATGCCGGATG
This sequence comes from Mesorhizobium sp. WSM2240, assembly GCF_040438645.1. Classification (NCBI taxonomy): domain Bacteria; kingdom Pseudomonadati; phylum Pseudomonadota; class Alphaproteobacteria; order Hyphomicrobiales; family Phyllobacteriaceae; genus Mesorhizobium; species Mesorhizobium sp. WSM2240. The sequence continues at coordinate 5,553,146 of NZ_CP159253.1, read as the reverse complement.
CGAGCCCCGCGGCGAGATAGCCGCAGAACGTGTCGCCGGCCCCGACCGTGTCGACCGGCGTGATCTTCAGCGCGGGAACCTCGAAAAATGCCTCAGGCGTCGCGGCGAGCACGCCTTCGCCGCCCAGGGTGACGACAATCGTCCGGCCTGTGTTTTCCGCAAAACTCTTCATCCGGGCGGGGCGGTCGCGGCCGCGCAGCGCCAGCGCCTCGCCGTAAAGGTCGAACTCGGTCTCATTGGCGACGACATAGTCGGCCTTGCCGAAGCATAAAGCGGCCTCGGTGCGGAAGGGCGCGGTGTTGAGGATGGTCGTCGCGCCGGCGTCTCGGGCGGCGTCGAGCGCCGCCTCGATCGTCGCCTGCGGTATCTCGTGCTGGAGAAGCAGGATGTCGCCCCTTTTTGGCTTTGCTTTCACGAGGTCGCCGGGCAAGACGGCGCCATTGGCGCCGGGCACCACCACGATCACGTTTTCTCCGCGGCTATCGACAAGGATATGAGCGGTTCCGGTCGCGGCATGCGCCTCGCGCACGCCGGAAAGGTCGACCCTGGCCTCCTTCAGGCAGGCCAGCGCCTCGGCCGCGAACGCGTCCTTGCCGACCGCGCCGATCATGCGGACCTGGGCCCCAGCGCGCGCCGCCGCCAGCGCCTGATTGGCGCCCTTGCCGCCCGGCGCGGTCTTGAACGTGTCGCCCGCGACCGTCTCGCCGGGGTCGGGCAGGCGCTCGACGGTGGCGATGAGGTCGAGATTGATCGAGCCGATGACGATGATCAAGAAAAGCCTCCCGGTGATTTTCCGGGAAGCTACGGATTTAGCTGGCCATTGGAAAGACGCGGCCGGCGAAAATGATCAGCGGGCGCAGACCTGGCCGGCTTCCCAGCCGAGGATAGCTCGCTTGCGGGTGAGGCCCCAGTGATAGCCGGTCAGCTGGCCGGATTTGCCCAGCGCCCTGTGGCAAGGCACCACAAAGGAGAGAGGGTTCGCCCCGATCGCCGCGCCGACCGCCCGGCTCGCCTGCGGCGAACCGATTTCCGCGGCGATCGACGAATAGGTGCGCGCCCTGCCCATCGGTATCTTCAGCAGCGCCTCCCAGACGCGAAGCTGGAAATCGGTGCCGATCATGACCACACGCAGCGGCTGGTCCGAGCGCCATCTGGCCGGGTCAAAAATGCGGGCCGCATAGGGCGCGGTCGCCGCCATGTCCTCTATGTAGGCAGCGTTCGGCCAGCGGCTCGACATGTCGGCGAAGGCCTCCCGCTCGCCGCCGGGATCGTTGAAGGAAAGCCCGGCCAGCCCGCGGTCGGTGACCATGATCAGGGCGATGCCGAACGGCGATATATGATAGCCGTAGCGGATCGTCAGCCCGGCGCCGCGGGTCTTGTAGTCGCCGGGCGACATCGCCTCGTGGGTGACGAAGAGGTCGTGCAGCCGGCCGGGGCCGGACATGCCGACCTCGAACGAGGTTTCGAGCAGCGGCATGCCGCTGTCGAGCAGCTTCCTTGCATGGTCTAGCGTCACGGCCTGCAAAAAACCTTTGGGCGAAAGGCCGGCCCAGCGGGTGAAGAGTTTTTGCAGGTTCGTCGGCGTCTCGCCGACCTCGGCCGCCAGATTCTCGAGAGAGGGCTGGTCGCGATAGTCGAGGCTGATCTTCTCGATCACGCGGCGAACGGTTTCATAATCTCCGCCCTGGGGCGTGATGTCCTTTTGCAGGATCGCGGTCTGTGCGTTCATGGCAAATCTCCTTGAACGCGAATATCGCGGTTCGGAAGGCGTTTCTCCACCCGATTCATGCGCTTTTGGCTCGATTTTGTCAGCCCGATTTCGCCTGTGCGAGCGCCCGCGAAAAGGCGGCGGCGAAGCTTTCGCGGTCGTCCGGGTTGAGGAAGCCGCCGATCGCCACCGCGCGGCCCTGGCCTTCCACCGCCATTTTGGTGATGCCGATCTCATCATGGCGGGCGACCGAGAATCGCGCCCAGAACGGATTGAAATGATGCGCCTCAGCCCTGCCGGACGGCGCGGTCTTCCTGATGTCGAGGCTGGTGCGCGACAGCGACACCTCTTCACGGGCCCGCGCGGCGCGATAATTCAGCCGGAAAGCGACGTAGATGAGGAGCACGTCGAGCCCTAAGAAGCCGAAAACCGGCCATGCGCCCCGGCTGAGGAAGACAGCGCCGGTGGCCAGCCAGCCGAATGTCAGCGCGCCCATCAGCACCATGAAGCCGGTTCGGCCGAGCGAGCGATGCGGCGTCAGCAGCGCCTTGAAAAACGGCTCGTCGGCAGAGGCGGCGTTTGTCTCGCTCATAGCGACAGAATATAGAAGGCGCATGAAAAAGCCCAATGCCAAAAGCGCGCCGTCCGCTGCCAACGCCAAGCCGCGCCCGCGCAGCTACCGTGCGCGCTCGCGCTATACGCCGGCGGAGGTGCGCGAGATATTCCGCCGCTTCTCGGTCCAGCGACCGGAGCCGAAAGGCGAGTTGGAGCATGTCAATGCCTTCACGCTTCTGGTCGCCGTTGTGCTGTCGGCTCAGGCCACCGATGCAGGCGTCAACAAGGCGACGCGGGCGCTGTTTGCCGTCGCCGACACGCCGCAAAGGATGCTGGAACTGGGGGAGGAGCGGGTCGGCGACTATATCCGCACCATCGGCCTGTGGCGCAACAAGGCGAAGAACGTGATCGCGCTGTCGGAGGCGCTGATCCGCGATTTCGGCGGCGAGGTTCCCGGCGAGCGCGACCTACTGGTGAAGCTGCCGGGCGTGGGGCGGAAAACTGCCAATGTCGTGCTCAACATAGCCTTCGGCCAGCCAACCATGGCGGTCGACACCCACATCTTCCGCATCGGCAACCGGCTGGGCCTGGCGCCCGGCAAGACGCCGGAGGAGGTCGAAGCCGGGCTGGTGGCGATCATCCCCGACGAATATATGCGCCACGCCCATCACTGGCTGATCCTGCACGGCCGCTATGTTTGCAAGGCCCGCAAGCCGGACTGCGCGGTCTGCGTCATCGCCGATCTGTGCAAGGCGCCTGAGAAGACCAACAGCGTGCCCGCACCGCTGGTGGAGCTGAAGCCTCTCGAACCGGTCGAATTGGCCGAAGCTCAGTAGAATATGCCGCGCGCCATCGCGGCCGCGAAGGTCAGGATCAGCGCGAAGCCGACGATCTGCACCTTGATGTAGGAGCGCGCCGTCTCGATCTCGGCGTCGGGCACGGTATAGGCCGGGTCGGCAGCCGCCCTGCGCCATCTGATGATGCGGGCGGTCGGGCCTATCGAAAGCATGCCGACCGCCGCGAACGACGCCATCTTGGCCCAGAACATCGCGTTGTAGACATAGTACTCCCAGCCTTTCAGGCCGAAGAAGACGCGCAGGACGCCGATAGCGATCAGAGTCCCGGCCAGCCCGCCATAGGCCGCGTCGAGTCGTCCCACCAGCGCCAGATTGCGTCCGCCGAGTCCGGGACGGATCAGCGCCCATTCGGTGGCGAGCACCGAGGCGAGTAGGAAGGCCAGGAAATGATGGAATATCGCCAGAATGAGGTCGGTCGACATGCTCGCCATCCGCTGGTTCGAATCACCCGGAGAAATAGGCCTCGCAAATCCGGCTTTGGCAACCGGTGGTGGCGCTTGACCGTCGCTGCCAGCGAGCTAACTTCCGGCAAATGACACTAACGCGCGACATCAACCCGATGCCGGACGACATCCGCGACGAGCTTCGGGCACGCGGCTTGATGGACGCTTATGAGGCTCGGCCCGACTATCAGCGCAACGATTATCTCGGCTGGATCGCGCGGGCCAAGCGCGAGGAGACACGCCGCAAGCGGCTCGACCAGATGCTGGACGAACTCGAGCGCGGCGATCTCTACATGAACATGGCGTGGCGCGGCGACCGGCGCTGATTTTCAAAGCCCACCAGAATTGCTGGAGGAAAGCAGCACCAGCCGCTGGCATCATCCAGCGCGCGTCGAAAATAGTAGCGTGCCGGCGGTTTATGCGGAGAAGCCAATGCCTGTCGCCATCGACATTCCCGTCATCGAGACACAGCGCACAATCCTGCGCGCGCATCGTCTCGACGATTTCGACGACTATGCCGCCATGTGGGCCGATCCGGCCGTCACGCGCTTCGTTGCCGGCGGCAAGCCGCGCACGAGAGAAGAAAGCTGGATTCGCTTCCTGCGCCATCCCGGCATGTGGTCGATGATCGGCTTCGGCTTCTGGGCGGTCGAGGAAAAGGCGACCGGCCGCTTCATCGGCGAAGCCGGATTTCATGATTTGAAGCGGGATATCGAGCCGTCGATCGAGGGCAGGCCCGAAGCCGGATGGGGGCTGATCGCCGCCGCGCACGGCCAGGGCTTCGCCACCGAGATCGTCAGCGCTGCGGTCGAATGGGGCGATAGCCGGTTCGGCGGGGCAAACACAGTCTGCATCATCGATCCGGACAATGCCGGCTCGATCAAAGTCGCGCAGAAGTGCGGCTATCGGGAAACCGCCAGGACGACCTATCACGACAAGCCGACGATCATGTTCGAACGCGTCGCAGCCGTGGCTTGAATCAATCCAGCGCCGTCGGTGCGTACACGACGACCGGCTCGGCGCGGCCCTTCACGGTTATCTCCTTGAGCTTTCGGAGCGGGATGCGCTCCGAAACCAGTTCGGCGGTCGCCTGCCCGATTACCAGCGGCACGCCGAGATCCTTCGACGCGCCTTCCAGCCGCGACGCCAGATTGACCGCATCGCCGAGGGCGGAATAGTCGAACCGGCGCTCGGAGCCGACATTGCCGACCACGCAATGGCCGGTGTTGATGCCGATGCCGATGCGCAGCGAAATCGCGGGCTCGCCGCGCGCCTCGGCCTCGGCCCGCAGTTCTCCGTTCAAGTCTTCGAGCGCCTGCATCATGCCGAGCGCCGCCTCCACCGCGTGGGTGGCGTGGTCGGGATCGTCGAGCGGCGCGTTCCAGAACGCCATCAGGCAATCGCCGATATATTTGTCGATGGTGCCGCCATGCGCCATCACCACCTCCGAAAGCGGCGTCAAAAGGCGGTTGATCAGCGTGGTCAGCCGTTCGGGATCGCCCTTCATGCCTTCGGCGATGGTGGTGAAGCCGCGAATGTCGCAAAACAGGATGGTGAGCGCCCTGACCTCGCCGCCGAGGCGAAGCTGAGACGGGTCGCGGGCCAGCCGCTCGACCAGGGCGGGCGACAGATACTGCGAGAAGGCGCGGGTGATGCCCTGGCGCATCCTGCGCTCGGCGGCGAAATCGCGCGCGCTCTGGGCGCCGGCCACCAGCCCCATCGCCAAAGTGGGCGCAAGCGGCGGCACGAAAACGCGGCCGAAGCGCAGAAGCAGATAGCTGCCTGCAAGCAGCGCGCCCGCCGCGATGACAAAGCCGGCGAGCGTCCTCCACCCGGTCTGCCGCCAGACCAGTATTGCTCCGACCAGCGCGCCAAGCACGATGGACAGCATCGCCGTGACCGTAGCGGCGCGGCCGATATAGAGCCGCCCGGCGAGATTGTCGAAGACCGTCGCCTGGATCTCGACGCCGGCGACCAGCCTGCCGGTGCGGATGGTGAAGGGCGTGGCGTGTACGTCCGCTCCGCCTTCGGAAAGCGTCGGCGCGTTCTGCAGGCTGAGTCCGACCATGACGACGCGGTCGCGGAAATAGTTTTCCGGCAGGAAATTGTTCGGGTCGAGCGCCTGGTAATAGGAGACGGTCGGATAGGTGCGCGACGGTCCGAACATCTGGAGAAGCGCGTAGGCGGGAACGGTCACCGCCTGGCCGGCAATTTCGGCAAGCCCAGCCGCGAAACCGTCGCGGTAGCCTGGCACGCGCCGCAATATGCCGTCGCCGTCAGGCGCTATGGAGGCGATGCCGGTCATTGCTCCGTCGGCCGTCAGCATCGCCAGGGGCTCGACCCGGACATGCTGCGCGGCATGCTCGGTCTCGATGAAGGTTTCGTCGCCGGCCAGCACCACATCCGGGCCGAGCGCCGCCGCAAGCGCCTCGTCCGCCGCGAGGCTGGACGGCTCGGTGAAAATGATGTCCACGCCGATCGCCTTGGCTCCGGCGCGGCGCAGCGCCTCGATCAGCCTTGCGTGCAGGTCGCGCGGCCACGGCCATTGCAGGCCGATCTCGGCAAGCGACGGCTCGTCTATGGCGACGACGACGGGCCCTTCGGCCGGCCGCGCCGGCGGCGCGATGGTCGAGAGATAGTCGAAGGCGCGCGCCTCAACGAGTTTCCATGGCGTCAGGAAGGATAGCCCGGCGGCAAGCAGCACGGCAGCGGCCGCTATCGCCAAAATGCCGGTACGGCGTGGCGCGCCGGATGCGGAAGCGCCGAGGCCCTTCCACCACGGGCCGCCTCGAAACATCAGAACCGGACCTTGAACGAGCCTACGAAGGACTGGCCCCATCCGGGGACATCGGCGGCGATCTCGAATTTCTCGTCGAAGAGGTTATAGCCGGCCAGTTCGAGTTCGAAGCGCTTGTCGAACGGCTCCCACGTCAGAAAGGCATCTGCGGTCCAGAAATCGTCGAGCTCGCCACCCGTGGCTTCGCTCGCTCGTTCGCCGACATAGGTGGCCGCGACCGTGACTTTGAGATTAGAGGGATGGACCCACGTCATACCCACGCGCCCGGAAATCTCGGGCACGAAAGGCAAGGCGGCACCAAAGCCCGCGCTCGCGGGATCCTTGATCTCGGAAACCGCGTAGGCGGCGGTCGCGAAAGCGCCGAATCCGTTGCCCAGCCATACATTGGCCGTTGCGCTGACGCGGTCGATGCGTCCTTCGCTGAAATCAACTGTGCCGATCGTCAGCGGAATTTCGATCGCCAGGTCGTGCATGTCCTGATGTTGATATTCGACACTGGTGAACAACCGGTCCGACCACTCGGCGTCCCATTGGGCCGCGAACGTATCGGAATATCCTCCGACGCCGAGTTGCGTTTGGTTGGACTGGACGCCCAAAATGCCGATCGGAGCCAAGGTGGTCGAATCGATCGCGGACGTTTCCCGCAGGAAAGCGGCGCGCAACCAATGCCCCTCCGACGGCGCCCAGGCGATACCAAAGCGCGGTTCCAGCCGCTCCACATTGACGCCATCGCCATCGAGATAGGTTCCGAACAGCGCCGCCTCGGCTTTGATTGTCGGACTGATATCGTAAAGCGCGTTGAAATAGGCGCGGCCGATATCGATTGTTCCTTCGACCGAGGAGATTGGAACCGTTATGGAGGGGAATGGCCCGAGATAGACCGTGGTCGACGTTTCTTGTCCAAGGTCCAGGAACCCGCCCTCCAGACCGTAGCGCAGAGTGAGGTCGCCAACCCCGTAGAAGTGGTTCACCGCCCCCAGATAGGATTGCTGATCGGTTTCGGTGTCCAGCGTGGTCCCAATCACGCCGACATCGGTATCGAACAGTTCTCCGGTCGTACTTTTCTGATTGAGGACCGAAGCGAAGAGCGCGGCGTTCGCCACACTGTGGTAGCCGAAGGTGTGGCTCCACGCGACAGCTGCGTTGCCGCTCTCGGTTTGCTTTTCCAAAGGGACCCGCAAGCCCGTGACCGGCGGCACCAATATTGACGGGTCAAATGTTGCTGCACCGAAATCAGACGTGTTGTCGCGGATAGCCAGATAGCCAACGATGCGGTCGTTCGGCGTAGGTTTCGTGGCAAAGTAGCCCGTGCCGGTGATGTCTTCGAAACTGGCGTCCACTTGGGCATCGATCGGACCAGGCAGAGTAGTAAAGCGGGTATCATTTAGGTCGCGCGTTTCAAACGTCCCGTAGAAACTCCATGGCAGGGGAGTGTGACTGAAACCTTGCAGCTCGACTTCGGTCGTGAGGCCAGGATCGGCGTTAGCGGTGCTCGTAAAGCCAGTTCCTACTGATGCCTCCAAGAAGGGTCTGCGGATCAGGTTGGCGCTTCTCGATCGCGACGAGATCATGAACGGGTCGAGCATAAGACCTTGCAGGAACGATGAAAAGCTCGAGGTGTTGGTCCCGGCCTCGACCGCCAGGTTTCCGAAAGTCGCGTCATTGACAAATGGGTCCGGGCTGCCAGCGAGTGTCTGGTCTACATAGCCGGAAGCGGCAAAGGGATCGAACACCGCCTGCCCGTAGTAGCGCCCCCATGCGTCGAGTCCTTGTAGTCGGAAGGCGTCGTTTAGTGTCGAGCCGGCGTCCTTGTTGGCGCTCAGCGCTTCATAATCGCCGCCCCGCGCCCGTGACCGCCTGAGAGACTCCTGCGCGCTTCGGATCGCGCGGTCGGATTCGTAGGCATCGATAGCGATGGCGGTTTCGAAGTTCGACGTGGTCGGATCGTTCGGATCGAGCCTGTCGGCGTTTTCGAGCGCCTGTTCGGCGGGCGCCCGCTCGCCGCTTTCGTAATAGCCGGCCGCCAGCATCAGCAGCCCCTGGGCATAAGCCGGATTGGCGGTGGTCCCGGCGAGCAGGTTCTCTATCGCCTTGTCCATTTCGCCGGTTTGCAGATAATAGCGTCCGCGCGCGATCAGGCCGATATCGAAGGAGGGGTCGACGGCCATCGCCTTGTCGATCATAACCTTGGCGTCCTTCACCCGATCCTGGTCGAGATAGAGGATCGCCAGATTGGCGTAGGATACCGGATCGTGCGGATCGAGTTCGATGGAGCGCAGGTAGGCGGCTTCCGCCTCGCGCTCGCCGCCGCGCGCGCTCTGCAGGTTTCCGACCACGTTCCAGATCGTCGTGGAACCTGGCGCGATCTCAACTGCACGCTTGGCATCGGCCAGAGCGCCTCCGATGTCGCCCTGGACGCCGGCCTTGTAGTTGGCGCGCGCCTCGAGCGCGGTGGGGTCATCCGGGTCGAGCGACAGCGAACGCGCGATCGCTTCCTCAACCTGCGTGCGGTCGTCCACAAGGATCGCCAGTTGCGCGCGATATGCGGGCAGCGAAGGGTCGTCCGGATAGCGGACTTCGGCCCGCCTGATGACCTCAATGGCCGCCGGGATGTCCTTCAGGAAACCGGCAGTCCACGCCTCGGCGAGAGCGGCATAGGGGCCGCCGCCACTCACCACGGGCGGTTTCTCCACGCGGTCCGGGTCTGCGAGAGACCGCGCGAAATAGCCGCCATAGAGCGCGATGGCCCGGCGTTTCGCATCGACGCGCGGCGCCGCGCGTTCGAAAAGCAGCGCCGCTTGCGCGTATTGCTGCGCCGCGCCTGCGGCGAGGGCGTCGATCAGGTCGAGTCTTGCCTTCTGGGAAGGCGTGAGTCGGAACGCCCGCGCCTGCTCCGCCGCGTCGATCGCGGGGCGCTTGCCGTCATAGCTCAGCGAAACCTCCGCGAGCGTCAGCCATTCTTCTGCGCTGCGGGACTGCTCCGGCTTGGCCCCAATGCGCGCCCGCACGGCCCGCATCTCGGGACTCGACAGCGGCGACACAGGCATCCAGCCGAATGAATTGCGCAGAGACAGGTAAAACAGCATCTGCTCGCGATCGTCGGGATCGACAATCACCACCTTCGTCGGCGCCTGGCCGATGCTGGCGGCGGCAGCCTCGCCTTCCGCCACGCTGACGGAGCCGAATTCGTTGGAGAGTTCGACCAGGCCTTCGAGCACGGCCAGCGAGGTCCTGCCGTTGCCGTCGACAGTCATCGTCCAGTCGGTGCCGCGGATAGCCGCTGCCGCGGCCGGCGTGTCGACGGTTACGTTGCCGCCGCCGCGTTCGGCTCGTGCCCAGATCGAGCCCTGTTCCAGCGAAAACCGCGTATCCGCGCCGATCTCTTTGACCAATAGCGTTGTGTTGCGGCCGAGACGCATCTGCGTGCGATCGGAAAACAGCACCGCCAGCGTGCCGTTGGCGTTGGTGCGGAGATAGTCGCCGGGCACCACGTCCTGGCGGAGGTCGACGACCTGCCAGGACGAAACCTCGATGAAGCGAACTTCCTCGCCGCTCTTGCGGGCGATGACCGATCCGGCGGCAGGCTGCGCGCGCGGCACGGGCTCGGCTGCCGCCTGCTGCACGCAAGCGAGCGCCGCCAAGGCCAGCGAAACACGAATAGTCCCCCGCATGCAGTCCAAAGCCCCCACCTGGAAGGGGCGTTTATGGCGCTAGCACCATGAAGCTGTCAAACATTCCGTTGCAGTAAACTGTGTAATGCGGCAAACGTTGCCGGCAAGACACAGGCAGGGGAAGCAGGCAAAAGAATCATGGCTGCGATGGAAAAGACCAAGAGCGCTATTTCAGGCGCCGATGTGCAGGCTTTGCCGATGGGCAAAGACTATGTCGAGCATCTGAAAAAGATCAACGACGTCTTCTACGATCAGATCAAGATCGCAGACCAGAAGGCGGCCTATATCTTCACCTTCATGCTGGCTTTCCTGATAACTTCCTCGGAAGGCCGGGCGAGCTTCAAATGGCAGCGCTATGTCGACGCCGAATTTCCTCTGGTGATATTTTCAGGGGGCATGGCGCTCGCAGCATCCTGCGCGCTGGTTGCGGCCATCCTCGTGGTGCTGCCGAGGCGCGGGGTAGGGTCGACATCGCTGTTCTGGGGCGGCTGGGCGGCGCATCGTGCGGAGGTGATCGAGGCCGGCAGCCGCAACGATCCGGACTTCATCTTCCGGGAGTACCTGGCCAATATCGACAGCCTGTCGCTGATCGCCCGGGTCAAATACCGCTATGTGACTATCGCCTTCCGCTCGCTGATTTTCATGGTCTTGGCCTATCTGCTGCTGCTTCTGGCGGTAAGCTAGCAAGACACGCCATCCGCCCCTGGGGCGCATTCTCAAGCGGTCTTTAACGGCAAACGGTCCCGGACTGGGGAAAGCCAGGCCGGGACCGTCGGTGCTGCCGCTTTACGCAGATACAGAGCGACGCGGCACCATCGCCTCCGATGGGTGAACGGAAGGTAAACCGGCATTGATCCTCAGGACTCCACGCCTTGGTCCACCGCTGCCCGCGGTTGACATGGCGGCTCCCTGGCTTAGGTCTCATCACACCCGGAGCGGAAGAGGGCCGATGGATAGTCAGAACCTGCCGGCCGGCTATCGGCCCTCTACCAGCCATGCAGAGCTGGGCGGTGAATTCTATGACATCGTCGCGCCCGCTGCGTTTCCCAAGCACGTGCTGCGATGGCGCAACCAGCGCTGGGCCGAACGCGTCGGGCTGGGGGCGCTGGGCGACGATGAATGGATCGACCACTTCGGCCGGTTCCAGCCATTGCCCGGCACCTATCAGCAGCCGCTTTCGCTGCGCTATCACGGCCATCAGTTTCGCGTCTACAACCCCGAGATCGGCGACGGTCGCGGCTTCCTCTTCGCGCAACTCTACGACAGGGTGGACGGCCGGCTGCTCGATCTCGGCACCAAGGGCAGCGGCCGCACGCCATGGTCGCGAACTGCCGACGGCCGGCTGACGCTGAAGGGCGGCGTCCGCGAAATACTGGCCACCGAGATGCTGGAGGCGCTCGGCGTCAACACCTCGAAAAGTTTCAGCCTGATCGAGACCGGCGAAGCCCTCATGCGCGGCGACGAGCCTTCTCCGACGCGGTCCTCCGTGCTGGTCAGGCTCAGCCATTCGCATATCCGCATCGGCAGTTTTCAGCGCCTGCTCTACCTCGACCGCAAGGACGACATCGCCAAGCTGCTCGACTATTCGATCAGGACCTATATGCCGGAGATCTGGCGCGACGACCTCGCCGGCCGCGCCGTCGCCTTTGTCGAGAATGTCGGCAGGCTGGTGGCGCGGACGGGCGCCGAATGGATGGTCGCCGGTTTCGTGCACGGCGTCCTGAACACCGACAACATCAACATCACCGGCGAAAGCTTCGACTACGGCCCCTGGCGTTTCCTGCCGACATTGCAGCCGGGTTTCACCGCCGCCTATTTCGACCATCAGGGCCTTTACGCCTATGGCCGGCAGCCCGACACGCTGCTGTGGAACATGACGCGGCTCGCCGAATGTTTTCTCCAGATCGCCGAACAGAGCGAGCTGGAACGGGTGCTTGGCGGCTTCGGCCGGACCTTTCAGGCGGAGTTCTCGAAAAACCTGCTGCGCCGGCTGGGCCTCGCTTGGGCCTCCGACGAAAGCGCCGCCGCCCTGGCGCAGGCATGGTGGCAGTTCATGCTTGCCAGCAAGGCGCCATTCGAACAGGCCTTTTTCGACTGGTATGGCGGGCTGGCAAGCAGCGCCCGCGCCGAAGCCGGCCCTTCCGCCGAGTTTTATGCGATGGAAGATTTCGCTCCCGTCCGCGCCGCCTTTGCCCGGTTGCAGCCGGCGGACAAGGCTGCGCTCGAGCATCCCTATTTTTCACGGCAGCGCCCCTGCACCATGCTGATCGACGAGCTCGAGGCGCTGTGGGATCCGATCGCCGGAAGCGACGGCTGGTCGGCCTTCCACGCCAAGATCGCCGCAATCCGCGAGATGGGCGAGGCGCTCGGCAACCGCCCCGCGCAGCCCTAGCCGCGCTTCCGTTTCGTTAATGCTGCCCCTCCGCCCGACGATCTCCCCAGATCAGCAGCCTTTCTACGCGGCCTTGAGCTTGCGCGCCTCTATCCGGCGCTCGGCTGCGGAGACGGAGATCTCGAAATGATCGGCCTGCGCCACGTCGAGTACGTTGGTCGGCCGGTAGGCCGCGACATTGACGCCGCCGTGGAGCCTGACGCTGTCATAGACTATGCCCGCCCCGCCGTCGGCCCTGACGGCCTCGCCGAATGGCTGCGAACCAGCATAGCTGTCTGATGCGTAGAGTTCGGGCTTTTCGGCCTGCAGGCCGCGAATGTCGAGATAGGCGCCTGCGAGGCTGGCGGAATAGGCGCGGTAGGTGCGCTGCATTGCCGGCGCCTTGCGCGCGACCGCCTCGCGGCGCAGATGATGACCTACCTCGGCGATCGCAGTTTTGATCTCCGCCGCGGCATACCACGCGCCGAGTTCGGGGCCGTTGAAGCGCGTGCCGCCCGGTGCGACGTGCAGGAAAGCCGCCATGACGATGCTGGCATTGGCGCGGCCGAACACCCATTCATGTTCCGGCAGGCGGCGGGTGCGTTCGGCGACGAGGCGGTCATTGGTCCAGCCGGCGAGGTCCATCACCGCCTCGAGGTCCGATGCGGTCGCTACCGTGTCGAACAGGCCGATCGGCGGAAATTGCGACGGGATTAGCCGGAACGACGGTTGCGGCGCCGCTGTAAGCCGGTCGATCACGTCAAGACGATGTCCGTTTCCCGGTAGGGTTCGAAGGCGGCGTCCACCGCGTTCGGCTCCATGTAGAGCCCGCCGCGGGCCGCATCGAGGAAACGGCGCACGATAAGCAGCCCGTCCTGCGAGCCGGAGGTCACCAGCGCCAGCGGCGGGCTGCCGCCGAAAACCGCGGCGTCATGCGGACCGCGCAGCCACGCCACGCCTTCCCGCTCCGCTCCGAACAGCACCCCGAGCGCCTGATGGATGCCGAGCACGGCCGAAATGCGCGTCAGCGTGTCGACGTCCAGCGTGAACTCGCCATGCTCGCGGGCGAGTTTCGCCCAATTATGATAGGTGGACCGCGACGGGTAGCCGAGCACGAGGCGGCGCTCCTCTTCCACGAGGCCCCAAAGGTCGGCAATGGCGAGAAAGGTCCGGAACGCCGGCGCGCTCAGCCGCTTGCGGTTGGCCGGCGCGAAACGCGACCGGTCGAGCACCGGCGGCCCTGCTTCGACCATTTCTGCTGGTTTCCTGAGTGGGTTGGGCATGCGGTATCCTCTGTCTGGATATGAGTATAGTCCAGATTTGGACAATTTCAAGGGTTTGGCAGGTACTGCGGCGCGATTTTCGGTCAGATGGCTCCCTACGATTGACACTTTGAGCGGCATGAACAAAAGTGGAACATGCTCCTTCGGGCGAATTGCAGACTACGTCCGCGCCTTTGTCTGGAGGACACAAAGGGTGGAGGCAGATCGAATTGGTCCAACGGTCCGGAAGCGCTGATCTTCCGCTTCATGGCGGGCGTGTGCCGAAATGGCTCGGCGAGCGCATGACGCGCATCGGTGCGGTAATGTGCGAAGCGATCGTGCACCATTACGGCCGCGACGAGCTTTTGCGGCGGCTGGCGCATCCATTCTGGTTCCAGTCTTTCGGCGCTGTGATGGGAATGGACTGGCACTCCTCCGGCATCACAACCAGCGTCATCGGTGCGCTGAAGCGCGGGCTTGCGCCGCTTTCAGGCGAACTCGGCATTCATGTCTGCGGCGGCCGCGGCGCCCATTCGCGCAAGACGCCGCAGGAACTCGTCAATATAGGCGAGCGCGTCGGATTCGACGGGGCGGCGCTAGCGACGTCCAGCCGCCTCGTCGCCAAGGTCGACAGCGCCGCCGTGCAGGACGGGTTCGATCTTTACCTGCACGGCTTCGTCGTCACCGACGATGGAAGCTGGGTGGTGATCCAGCAGGGCATGAACGGCGACCGTCGTCAGGCGCGCCGCTATCATTGGCTGTCGGAAGGCCTGACCAGCTTCGTCGACGCGCCGCACGCCGCCATCGAGGGGCAAAGCCAGGGAAAAATCGTCAACCTCACCGACCGCCGCGCCGAGGCGTCGCGCAAGGGCCAGCTCGAACTCCTGCATTCACTCGGTCCCGACAGGATCGTCAGGGAATTCGCCTCGACAGAGGCGAGCCACGCGGCCCCATCGGATCAGGCGACCCTTCCCCATCTCGTCATGCCTGCCCACCACGACGTCCGCGAGGGCAACATTGTCATGCGCAGGCTTCACAGCAACATCGCCGCGGCGGCGGAGCGGGGGCCGTCGGATTTTTCCGAGCTGCTGCTCGTGCCAGGCGTCGGCGCGCGGACGGTGCGTGCGCTCGCTATGGTGGCGGAAGTGATTCACGGCGCGCCCTGCCGGTTCTCCGATCCGGCGCGGTTCTCGCTCGCGCATGGCGGAAAGGACCGCCACCCTTTCCCGGTGCCACTGAAGGTCTATGATCAGACAATCGGCGTGCTGAAATCGGCGGTCCAGAAGGCGAAACTTGGACGGGAGGAGGAACTCGGGGCGCTGAAGCGGCTGGACGAGCAGTCGCGGCGTCTCGAACGCCATGTCACGGGCCCCAGCCTCAAGGAAGTCGTCGCCGGCGAATTCGATCAGTCGCACCTTCTCGGCGGCCGCAGCGTCTTCGGCTGGGCACCTGCGCCTGCACGGCCGGAGGTTGGACGGAGATAGCAGGAACGAGAGATATGGCTGAGTCCTTCGGACGCCAAGTGACTTAGGTCACAGACGCCCCACAGAGAAACCTCCCATAATTGGTTCAACCTCCTCCAAGGCCAACCTTATAGAGGGAGAGACTGATTTGCTTTATGCTCTCATCATCTTCATTGGCACGCACGGTTTCACCATCGGCAGCGGCATGACGCTGGCCGATTGTCAGCGAGCCATCTCGATTAGCAGCGATGGTGACATCATGAGATGCGTCATGGAACAGGAAGTTTAACAATCTCCCGAAGAGGCGGTCACTCGGCCGCCCCTTTCGAGGGAACCCCCTTGCCTCCGGATCGGCAACTACGAGCTTATCAACGTAGAACGCGACAATCCTGCGGTCCGCCTTCCCGAGCGGTACTAGCCTCGCTGCCTTCGGCGTCAGGCGCGCGTGAGCACACTTGTTCATCGCCACGCCCGCCGAAGCGTCTGGCCTTTGTCAAAGAACGCTCCTCGCCGCCGGAAGGAGAAGTCGGGAAGCGGGGCAAGGGGCCGAGCCTCTCAAAAATCTAATACGTGGCGCGGTTTCCCGTGCCCCGCCGGCGTTCTCGCCGCGACGCAAGTGGGCGGGCTCAGCATTCGCGCCGCCGCCCTGACCTACGCCGGGGCCCGGGTCTTGGGGATCTGTTCCCTAAACCGCGCTACCGTTGCGCGGCCGGCCCGGACGCCGCCGCCCTCCCCTGATCCCCGGTCCGGACCAGGGCTCCCGCGAGGGCGGTCCTGGGATTATGCGCGTGGGCCTGAGGGGGTGGATAAAACTGGTAGAAAGACTGCTGACAGATGATGACAATGACGTTTGGATTGCTGGATAGCAGGAACGGGACGCATGGCTGAGGCCGATAGTTTCAATCTGGAGCGCTTCGTGACGGCGCAGCAGCCGGTCGTCGAGACGGCTCTGGAAGAATTGAAGGCCGGACAAAAGCGAAGTCACTGGATGTGGTTCATCTTCCCGCAACTGCGCGGGCTGGGATCTTCCTCAATGGCCGAATTTTACGGCATCGGCTCATTGGCCGAGGCGAAAGCCTATCTCGATCATCCATTGCTCGGGCCGCGTCTGGTGCGATGCGCCTCGACCGTGCTTGCACTCGAGGGCCGCCCGCTGCATGCGATCTTCGGCTCGCCCGACGACATGAAATTTTGCTCCTCGATGACGCTGTTCGCGCTCGCGGGAGATGATGGCGAGAGCCTGTTCCATCAGGCGCTCGCTCGTTATTGCGACGGCCGCATGGATCGACGGACACTGGCGCTGCTAGAACAGAAAGGAAGCTAGAGGCCCGCCGGCGCTCATAAAAGCATTCCGGCCCCAGCGTTGACGGCAAAGGTATGTCTCCTAATTTCCGCATCTGCAGATGATTGAGGGCATTCAATTGAACCAAACCCAGTTTTGGATATCGACCCTCGCATGGGCAGCCTTCGCAATTCTGCTCACTTGGAGCGCATATACCGCATTTCGCCTTTACTTCGGTGGGGTACCGGTAGGCTATCCCGCTTTGATCGGCGGGGGCTCTGTTTACCTGGTATACCGGATACGAGCCCTGGCCCGAAGAATGGGGTGGGCGAAAAAGCCCGCTCCACTCAATCGTCACGCTTGGCTGATTGAATCGGGCCTTTGCTGGGCCCGCCCGAAGCGGCGAGCCGATTATGCCTGCCTCGGCATAATCGAAAACGGATGTGCAGAGCGTCCAGTCGCTGTGCAATTCCTCTCAGGAGCCGATTCTTGGGTGATTGCGCGTACGTCTGCTGTCGCCGTCCTGTTGCTGGAACGTGAGCAGAAAGATCGCGTTGCAGATGCAATCCACTATCGCCGCCATCATCGTACGAGTTCCCCCCGCGGGCCTGAGCCAAGTTTTTCGGGCAAGCCGCCGGATCCGTTATGGTCGCCCCCGCCCATCTCGCCTGCTACGAATTGGCGGCGCTGAGGCGGATAAGCCTCAAGACGCCGCAGCCCGGCAACGGACTGCCAAGCCTTCAGCCTTGTAGTCGAAAACGGATATGCAGGGCGTCCAATCGCTATGCAGCGTGTCTCAGCATGGCGATGACAGGTGCTTTCTTGAGGTGCCGGATGCCTACCTGTTGCGCATCTGCTCGCGAAACGTGGTTGGCGTCAGGCCATTCCAGTCGCGAAACGAGCGCGCGAAGGCGGAAGGGCTGGCAAAGCCGCATGCGGCGGCGAACCCGCTCTATCGGCAGCGTTTGCGGGGAGGCCAGCAGCGCCGACGCCCGCTCAAAACGCCCGGCGCGGATGATTTCGCCGATCGCCTGCTCGTGCTGCGCGAAGACCCGGTAGAGATGCGCCCGCGAGCAGCCGAGGGCATGCGCGATGCTCGCCGACGTGAGTTCGGGGTCGCCGAGACGGATCTGGATATAGCGGCAGGCGGCGGCGCAAAAAGCTTCGTCATGGCGATCGTCCGGCAGTGCGTCGCGATCGGCATGCGCGCGGCGAGGGTTCCGACCGCAAGATCGACGGCGGCTTTCATGGCGACCGCCGTGGATTGCCCGTCGAGATGCTCGCCTTGTCTTGCGATCCAGACGAGATTCGCCATCAGGAGCCCGGCAAGCCCTTCCGGGGGAAGCTCGCAGAAGCCATTGCGCAAAAGGCCGGGCTTGTCGGCCAGGGCATCCGCAAGCATCGCCTTGGGGACTGTCAGGGTAAATATGCGATTGGTTTTCGGTCATCGTCGTCATCGACCGGGTTCCGTTCACGACCATCAGGTCCGACGAGGGGGTGACGATCCGCGCCGCATCGCTGTCCGTCCTGATTTTTGCGGTACCGGACAGGCCGAGGCTGAACAAGACGTATTCGTCACTGGACCTAGCGAAGCGGGTGACCACGTCGTCGCTCGACGCGCATCCGAAGGTCGTCCCGTCATCGCCGATACGAAGGAGCAAATCCGCCCGGAAGTCCTTCCTCCTGTCCGGCTCGCTGACATCGAGGTCTATGAAGGTATGGATGCTGCGCCAAAAATCGAGGCGTTGAGCAGCCGGCAGACCACGTGTCGACAAACGGCGGAATCCGTTGTCGGGCGGTTGCCCGCGCTTTCCTCGCCCCACCGCCATCGTCGTGCCCCACTGAAACGGTCAGTGGCGAAAAGATAACCGGCTGATCGCTTTTCGCAAAGGAAACAAAAATTATTGATCGCGCCGGAGTACAAGGCTTACCGATGGCGCGAACTTGCCACCGGCACCGCTTGTGCGTCTCGGTATGAAAGCCGGCACAGGTGGCAGGATGCTCCCGGCGGCATTTTCTCGGCTATCTCGGCGCTCCAAGTCGTCGCGTAAACGAGCGCAAAGACGAAGCTCTGTGGATGTCAGTAAATGGCGTGCGAAGCGGTACCAGCCCGGCGATCGGCGGCGATTAGGCAGCTATCGCGCAATCGCGGCAAAACTGGCGGAGAGAGCGGGATTCGAACCCGCGATACGGTTCCCCGTATACACACTTTCCAGGCGTGCGCCTTCAACCACTCGGCCATCTCTCCGCATGCGTCCGCTGCCGGCCAGGCATGATCCCGAAAAGGTGGAAGCTTTCGGACGGGATCATGCGCTAATCATCAGGGCCTCAAGTCGGTCCATCGGAATGGATCGGGCTCCAAGGCACTGCGAACGCCGGGGTCATCTAGTCGATCTCGCAGCGAATGCCAAGCCGTGAGATGGACATTGTTTGCATCGGAACAAGCATTTGGGACGCATTCGCAGTCGTCGCCTCGAAGCTTCAATTTCGCGTGTGGCCAATTGCGAAGCCTGGCGCTGCACCATATGTCTCGTGTCGAACCGACGCCTTGAAGGATCCGAATGCTGCGCCTGCTGTTCCGGTTGTTAGCTACGCTCGCTCTGGCCGTCGCCGTCATCATGGCGGTGCTGGACGCGACCCGCACCATCGCGGCCGAGCAACTGGTGCTGACGCCGCTCGCCACCAGCTGGGCGACGGTTTCGCCCGACACGCTGGAGGCGGCGCGCAGCTTCGTCCAAAGCCGCCTGCACCCGCTTTTCTGGGATCCGGTTTTGGTCCGGGTTCTTGGTTTTCCGGGCTTCGCGGTTTTCGGCGCGCTCGCCTTCCTGTTCCATGCGATCGGCCGCAGGCCGCGGCGGCGTGTCGGCCGGCTGGCGATCGGCAACTGACATACCGGCGCGCTTCCGCGCGGCCGCAGCATACCGAATTGCTTGAGCTAGAGAGGAATTGCAGATGGTTTTCCTGAGCGACATGCTGAACAAGAAGCTGAATCTGCCCAAGCCCGAGGAGGCGCTGCCCGGCCGCGAGCGGCCGATCCCGACGGCGTCGGAGCATTTCGTCTCCGGGCGGCCCCTGAAGGGTCCTTATCCCGAAGGAATGGAAAAAGCGATGTTCGGCCTGGGCTGCTTCTGGGGCGCCGAGCGCATGTTCTGGCAGATGGACGGCGTCTGGGTGACCGCGGTCGGTTATGCCGGCGGCGTCACGCCCAATCCGACCTATCAGGAGACCTGCACGGGCCTGACCGGCCATGCCGAAGTGGTTTTGGTCGTGTTCGATCCGAAGATCGTTTCCTACGCCGAACTCCTGAAGGCGTTCTGGGAGAACCACGACCCGACGCAGGGCATGCGTCAGGGCAACGATGTCGGCACCACCTATCGTTCGGCGATCTACACCTTTGGAGAGGCCCAGCACCAGGCGGCGCTGGCCTCGCGCGACGCCTATGAGGCTTCGCTGCGCGGCGCCGGACGCGGCAAGATCACCACCGAGATCGCGCCTGCGCCGGAATTCTACTTCGCCGAGGCGGATCACCAGCAATATCTGGCCAAGAACCCTTACGGCTACTGCAACCTTAGGGGTACGGGCGTCGCCTGCGCCATGCCGCAGCCGGCTTCCGCCTAGGCGATTAACCCTCGCGGCTGTTTGCCGCGGGGCTTTTCCAAATGGTCAAGATTCCGCGTGAAATTTGTTTTTCGCCGTGCAAGAGTGGCTGCCGAGCGGGGGCGGAGGCCTGCGCCATATGCCGCGAAGCGCCCGGGGAACCAGCTTGACGCGGCATTCAACGAAAAACAACCTACAGGGTGTGGATCACATGAAGCGTATTGTTCTTGGCCTTCTGGCTGCAACAGCAATGTCCTTCCCGGCTTTTGCCGCGGACATCAAGCCCGCGATCATCTACGATCTCGGCGGCAAGTTCGACAAATCCTTCAACGAATCGGCCTATAACGGCGCCGAGAAGTTCAAGTCCGAAACCGGCGTCGATTACCGCGATTTCGAGATCCAGAACGACGCCCAGCGCGAGCAGGCGCTGCGCAAATTCGCCGAGGACGGCAACAATCCGATCGTCATGGCCGGCTTCTCCTGGGCTGCGGCGCTGGAAAAGGTTTCGGCCGATTTCCCCGACACCAGCTTCGCCATCATCGACATGGTCGTCGACAAGCCGAATGTCCGCTCAGTGGTCTACAAGGAGCACGAGGGCTCCTATGTCGTCGGCGTCATGGCGGCCATGGCCTCCGAGACCAAGGAGGTCGGCTTCATCGGCGGCATGGACATCCCGCTGATCCGCAAGTTCGGTTGCGGCTATGTCGGCGGCGCCAAGGCCGCCGGCGCGACGGACGTTATTCAGAACATGACCGGCGATACGCCGGCTGCCTGGAACGACCCGACCAAGGGCGGCGAGATCGCCAAATCGCAGATGGATCAGGGCGCCGACGTGATCTACGCGGCTGCCGGCGGTACGGGCGTCGGCGTGCTTCAGGCGGTTGCGGATGCCGGCAAGCTCGGTATCGGCGTCGATTCCAACCAGAACGGCCTTCAGCCTGGTCACGTGCTGACCTCTATGGTCAAGCGGGTCGATGTCGCAGTCTACAACGCCTTCATGGATGCCAAGAACGACAGCTTTACGGCCGGCATCAACGATCTCGGCCTCGAGGAAGGCGGCGTCGACTATGCCATGGACGAGCACAACAAGGATCTCGTCACTGACGAGATCAAGGCCGCGGCCGAGAAGGCCAAGGCCGACATCATCGCCGGGACCATCGTGGTTCACGACTACATGTCGGACAATTCCTGCCCGTATTGATCCTTAACTGCGGAAATGAAAGCCGCCGGCCCAGCGCCGGCGGCTTTTTTGTGGGCGGTGCGATCCGGCGTCGTCGTCCGGAAACATTGATGCCGGAGAAGTGCTAAGCCGACGCCTGTTGCGAGCCCGGCGGACGCGGAGGACGAACGGCGGATGACCGACAAAAGCATGCGACTGGCGGCGACCACGGCTCTGCTCCTTGCCGGCATATTGGCCGGAACGCAGCTCGGCAAGATCGCGCCGCTGGTCGGCTGGTACCAGGACGAGGTCGGCTTCTCGCTCGTTCTGATCGGCTGGCTGACCTCGATGATCGGCATATTCGTGGCGCTGGCGGCGCTCCCAGCCGGCTGGGCCATCGAGCGGGCCGGCATGCGCATGAGCTTCGCGGCGGCCTGCGTGGTGATGGCCGCCGGCGGCATCGCGCTCGCTTTTCTGCAGAAGTCGGAGGCCATCCTTGCCGCCCGAACCGTGGAGGGCGCCGGCTATCTGGTGCTGGTCATCGCAATTCCGGCGCTGCTCAACTCCATCTCGCCGCCGGCCTGGCGCGCGCCCGTGCTGGCGATCTGGAGCGGCTTCGTCCCGGTCGGCTTTGCCGTCGCCGACTTCATGTCCGCCTGGATCCTGCCAGCGGGCGAGACCGCCTTCCTGATCGCGGCGATTGCAATGTTCGCGCTGCTTGCGGCGGCGGCGATCGGGCTGGTGTTCAAGGTGGCGGATTTTGCCGATCATCGCCTGGCTGAGCCGGAAAGCAGCGGCGCCTTCGGCGCCACCATGACCGCCGGAGTGGTGCTGATCTCGCTCGCATTCGGCATCTATGTCGTCCTTTCGGTCGGCTTCTTCGCCTTTATGCCGGCCTTCATCGCCGGCGGCGCGTCGGCCATCGCGCTTTCGGCCGGAACGATCGCGCTGCTCGTTCCGCTCGGCAATCTTCTGACCGGCTGGCTGGTGCGCGGCCGCGACGCCCGCTTCGCCGCCTGGCTTGCGGCGATCGGCTTCGGCGCGACAGCTGCGGCCGCCTTGCCGGCCTTTGCCGGAACGTCGGCCTGGTTCGCAACGCTTGCGGCGATGGTGCTGGCGATCTCGGGCGGCGTCGCCGCCTCGGCGCTTTTCGCTTCCATTCCCCTGATCCTGCCGAAGGGCGGCTCGGCGGCCATCGCCATCGGCCTTGTCTGCCAGGCAGGCGGCATCGGCACGGTGTTCGGTCCGCCGATTGCCGGTCAGGTCATCGAGAGCTATGGCTGGCCGGGCTTCGGCTGGTTCATGGCGCTGTCCTCGGCGGCCGGAATCGTGAGCCTGATACCGCTGCTGGCCAGGCCGGCTGGAACAAAACTGGCCGTGCGGTGATGGCCGCAGCTTTGATCCGGCCGATGAAGGAGCGCGACGTCGATTTCCTGGCGCGACTGCGCAGCGATGCATTCTTTGAAGGGTCTGACAGAGCGGTGGAGGAAGATGCCGAAGGTTTGCGGCAATTGCTGCTCGACGGCCGCTTTGAAATCGCGCTTGTGGCGGAACTGGGCGACGTAGTCATCGGGTCCGGTCTTTTCATACGGCAGGAACTCGAACCGGCGCATGATCTGACCCCTTGGCTTGCCGGGCTTGTGGTGGCTCCGGAGCATCGCGGACGAGGCGTCGGCAGGTCGCTGGTGCGTGCTGTCGAGGCGCACGCCCTGTCCGCCGGCGCAGCGGAGCTCTACCTTTATACTTCGGAGGCGAAAGACTTCTATGCAGCGCTTGGCTGGCAGGCGATCGAGACTTTCCGGCAGAATGGCCAGCCCATGATGCTCATGTCCCGGCAGCTTGCAGGAGAGCGACAATGGCCAAGGTGACAGGCATAGGCGGCTTCTTCTTCCGGGCGCGTGATCCGAAGGCGCTTGCCGCCTGGTACGAGACGCATCTCGGCATTGACGACATAGCTAAGACCGTATGGCGGCAGCAGGCGGGACCGACCGTGTTCACGCCCTTCTCGGAAGACACCGATTATTTCGGGCGCGCCGGACAGCAGTGGCTGATCAATTTCCGCGTTGATGACCTAGACGCGATGATGGCAGGCCTCGAGGCGGCAGGCATCGCCGTCGAGACCCGTGCGGAATGGGATTCCGAGGTCGGCCGCTTCTGCCGCATCCATGATCCGGAGGGCAATCCAATCGAATTGTGGGAGCCCTCGGCCGGCAATCGATAGAACTCATGGTTCGGTGCGTTCGACCGCCGCCGGTACCTTCGGAGCGTTAGAGATGCCGGCGAGATAGCCGAGCGCGAAGGCGGCGATCAGACTCGCCGCCATTAGTGCTGCGCGCCAGCCCGGAACCGAATGCAGGCCGACGCGGCGGACGGCCGCTTTGGGGCCGGTGATTTGCTGGGCCGCCGTTAGGGTCGTGGCGGGCGCCAGACCGTGCATTTGCGGCATTTCGGCGATGCGCTCCGAGATCGCTCGCCACCTGCCGTCCGTCGCGGGGGCGGTGTCCAGCACATGCATCCGCTCGGCCAGGCGCAACACGGCATCGCGAAACGCTCCGTCGCGCTCGAGGTCGCGTTCGGCGCGCTCGCGCTCCTCCTCGTCCATCAGGCCGAGCACATAGTGGCCGGCCCGCGCCAGCCGATCGCCTTCGTCGATCATGGCAGCCCTCCGCCAGCGATCATGCGGCTGCCAGGCCCGCCCGTAAAGAGGGCTACTGCGGGCAATCGCAGCCGAACTTTACCAGTGCGGCGGTCTGGTTACCGGTGTGTCGGGCGCAGTCTGCTCCTCCAAGGCCAGAAAGCGCGTGGCGAGCGCTTCCAACGTCTTCTGCAGGCGCTCGATCTCCTTCCACTGATCGACAATCTGGCCGGAAAGCTCCTCGATCGTCTTTTCCTGTTCGGCGGTGCGGATTTCAAGCGTCGTCAGCCGGTCACCGGGCGTCGTCATCGGAAACACCTCTTCCTGCCAAAGCGTCGCGGCGAAGCGCCGCAAATCGCTGGATAGCCGATTGATTATAGCGTTCCGCCGGCCTTGGGAAATTGACAAGCGCACCGGGATTTGTCGAGAGTGGCCCAATCCGCGTGGCGATTGGCACAGCAAATCCGGCATGCTATTTTTTGACCAAGCGATAAAAACAACAAGAGGTGGGACATCGCATGGCGGAGGCCGCAATCGAGCTTGTCGGCATCAACAAGAGCTTCGGCGCGGTCCGGGCCAACCGGGACATCAATCTCGAAATCCAGCGCGGCACCATTCACGGCATCGTCGGCGAAAACGGTGCCGGCAAGTCGACGCTGATGTCCATCCTCTACGGCTTCTACCAGGCCGACAGCGGTGAAATCCGGGTCGGCGGCAAGCCGGCGGTGATCAAGACGCCGAACGACGCGATTGCCATAGGCATAGGCATGGTCCACCAGCACTTCATGCTGGTGGCAAATTTTTCGGTCATCGAAAACATCATTCTGGGCGCCGAGGGCGAAGCGCTGCTGAAAACCAGCATCGCCAAGGCACGATCCGAACTGGTGCGGCTGGAAAAGGAGTATGGGCTCGAAGTTGATCCGGATGCGTTGATCGAGGAATTGCCGGTCGGCCTGCAGCAGCGCGTCGAAATCCTTAAGGCCCTCTACCGCAGCGCCGATATTCTCATCCTCGACGAGCCGACCGGCGTCTTGACGCCGCCGGAGGCCGACCATCTGTTCCGTATCCTCCAGAAGCTGAAGGACGAGGGCAAGACGATCGTCCTCATCACTCACAAGCTGCGCGAGATCATGGCCATCACCGACAACGTCTCGGTGATGCGCCAGGGCCAGATGGTTGCGACACGCCAGACGGCGAAGACGACAGTCGAGGAACTCGCCGAACTGATGGTCGGGCGGCGCGTTCTGCTCAGGGTCGACAAGGGCGAAGCAAAGCCCGGCGAGTTCAA
This sequence comes from Mesorhizobium sp. WSM2240, assembly GCF_040438645.1. Lineage (NCBI taxonomy): Bacteria > Pseudomonadati > Pseudomonadota > Alphaproteobacteria > Hyphomicrobiales > Phyllobacteriaceae > Mesorhizobium > Mesorhizobium sp. WSM2240. Next base: position 5,528,058 of record NZ_CP159253.1, on the reverse strand, counting down.
GCTCCGGGTGAAGAACCTGACGGTCAAGGATTCGCGCGGCGTCACAATGGTCGATAACGTCTCCTTCGACGTGCGCGGCGGCGAGATCGTGGGCATTGCCGGCGTCGCCGGCAACGGCCAGTCCGAACTGATCGAGGCGATTTCCGGCATCCGCCGAGCCGTTTCGGGCAGTGTCGAACTCGACGGCAAGCCGATCGACGTAACCGGCTTTGCCGATCCCGGCGAATTGCGCGACCGTGGCCTCGCGCACGTGCCGGAGGACCGTCACCATGTCGGTCTGGTGCTCGCCTTCGAAGAGAACGAGAATTCAATCCTCGGCTATCACGATAAGCCGCAATATCTGAAAGGTCCGTTCCTGAACATCGAGGCGATCCAGAAGGACGCCGAGGAGAAGATCGCGAAATACGACATCCGGCCCGGCAATTCGCGGCTGAGAACCGCCAATTTCTCCGGCGGCAACCAGCAGAAGATCGTGCTCGCGCGGGAAATGGAACAAGACCCCGGCGTGCTGATCGTCGGCCAACCAACGCGCGGCGTCGACGTCGGCGCCATCGAATTCATCCACAAGCGCCTCATCGCCATGCGCGACCAGGGCAAGGCCGTGCTCCTGATCTCGGTCGAACTCGACGAGATACGATCGCTGTCGGACCGCATCCTGGTTATGTTTGCCGGCCGGATCGTCGGCGAGCGCGGCGCGGACGCAACCGAAGGCGAGCTTGGCCTGCTGATGGCCGGTGTCGAGCGCCAGGAGGCCGCCGAATGACGACCCCGGCGCTTCTCGTCATCGATGTGCAGAATGCTATCGACGACCCAAAATGGGGCCGGCGCGGTCAGCCGGAGATGGAACGGACAATCGGCGAGCTTTTGTCGGCGTGGCGCGAGCGGCGCCTGCCGATCGTCCATATCCGCCACGATTCGACCGACGCCGCTTCGCCCTACCGGCCGGGCACGCGCGGCAACGAGTTCAAGCCGGAAGTCGCGCCGCAGCCGGGCGAGCCCGTAGTCGACAAGCGCACCAACAGCGCCTTCATCGGCACCGACCTGATGGACCTGCTCGATGAATTGCAGGTCAGCCAATTGATCATGACCGGCGTGCTGCTCGAAAATTCGGTCGAGGCGACCGCCCGCATGGCCGGCAATCTCGGCTTCGAGGTCATCATCCCGGAAGACGCGGTGGCAAGCATCGACCGCACCGACCTGCGCGGCAGGCATTGGCCGGCGGAGGATGTGCACGCGCTGACGCTGGCCATCCTCGACAAGGAGTACGCAAAAATTTCTGACGCAAGATCGGTAATCGAGTCCCTGCCATGAGCGTGCCCTACGCAAAACTCCCAGGCTGGGCCGATTACGGCCTGATCCCGGTCGTCAATCTTGTGGTTGCTTTCCTTGTCGCCGGCATCGTCGTGCTGCTCGTCGGCGAAAATCCGTTGAGCGCGGCCGCCATACTGATTGACGGTGCTTTCGGCAGTGGCCAGAACATCGCCTACACACTGTACTACGCGACCAATTTCATCTTCACCGGCTTGGCCGTCGCGGTGGCGTTCCACGCCGGCCTGTTCAACATCGGCGGCGAAGGGCAGGCTTATATTGCCGGGCTCGGCGTGGCGCTGGTCTGCCTCACCTTCGATGCGGTCCTGCCCTGGTGGCTGACATTTCCGCTGGCCATAGCGGCTTCGGCCGCGGTCGGCGCGCTGTGGGCGCTCATCCCGGCCTATCTGCAGGCCAAACGGGGCTCCCATATCGTCATCACCACCATCATGTTCAATTTCATCGCCGCCAGCGTGATGGTTTATCTGCTTGTTGGTCCGTTGAAACCGGCCGGCTCGATGGCGCCGCAGACACGCAACTTCCTGGACGGCGCGCAACTGCCGAAGCTGGGCTGGCTGCTGGAGGCGGTCGGGCTGTCCGTGCGGTCGGCGCCGCTCAACGTATCCTTCCTTCTGGCGTTGCTGATGGCCTGGCTGGTCTGGGTGCTGATCTGGCGTTCCAAGCTCGGCTATGAGATGCGCACCTTCGGCTTTTCGCCCAAGGCGGCGCGCTACGCCGGCATCTCGGAAGTCCGCATCATCATCGTCGCCATGCTGATCTCCGGCGCGCTGGCCGGCATGATGGCACTCAACCCGATCATGGGCGACCAGCATCACATGTCGCTCGATTTCGTGGCGGGCGCCGGTTTTGTGGGCATCGCGGTGGCGCTGATGGGCCGCTCGCATCCGGCCGGCATCGTGCCGGCGGCGATCCTGTTCGGCGTGCTCTACCAAGGCGGCGCTGAACTCGCCTTCGAGATGCCCAACATCTCGCGCGACATGATCGTCATCATTCAGGGTCTCGTCATCCTTTTCGCAGGTGCGCTCGAACACATGTTCCGTGCGCCCATCCAGGCGGTATTCGCCTCGTTCAGCCCGCGATCGGTCGGGGTCGCGGCGCCGAAGGGGGAGGGCGCCTGAGATGGCATTCGTCGATGTGATGCTGCAGATTTTCGACGCGACCATCCGCGTTTCCGTGCCGCTGCTGCTCGCCTGCCTGGCCGGGCTCTATTCGGAGAGGTCCGGCGTCTTCGACATCGGGCTCGAGGGCAAGATGCTGGCCGGCGCTTTTGCCGGCGCGTCGGCCGCCGCGGTCACAGGCTCCGCCTGGCTGGGCCTGGGCGCCGCGATTGTCACCGCCGTGTTCTTCGCACTGGTGCATGGCTTCGCCTCGATCACCCATCGCGGCAACCAGATCGTCTCGGGCGTCGCCATCAATTTCATCGCGGCCGGGTCGACCATCATCCTCGGCCAGGCCTGGTTCCGCCAGGGCGGGCGCACCCCGTCGCTTTCCGGAGACGCGCGCTTCCAGGCAATCACGCTGCCCGGCGCCGATGCGGTGCGCGACGTGCCGGTGCTCGGGCCGCTCTATTCCGAACTGATCTCGGGCCATTCGCTGCTGGTCTATGTCGCCTTTCTGATGGTGCCGTTTACATGGTGGGTGCTGTTTCGCACCCGCTTCGGCCTGAGGCTGCGCGCCGTCGGCGAAAACCCGGCGGCGGTCGACACGGCGGGCATTTCGGTTACGTGGCTGCGCTACCGGGCGGTCATCTTCACCGGCGTCCTTACGGGCATGGCCGGCGCCTATCTGTCGATCGCGCAGAATGCCGGCTTCGTGAAGGACATGACCGCCGGCAAGGGCTTTATCGCGCTGGCCGCGCTCATCTTCGCCAAATGGAAGCCGGTGCCCGCAATGTTCGCCTGCCTGCTGTTCGGCTTCCTTGAGGCGGCGTCGATCCGCTTCCAGGGCCTGCCCTGGCCGGTGATCGGCAAAGTGCCGGTACAGCTTATCAATGCGCTGCCCTTCATACTGACGGTGATCCTGCTCGCCGGCTTCATCGGCAAGGCGATCCCGCCGCGCGCCGGCGGCGTGCCTTATGTGAAGGAGCGGTAACTTGTCCCATGACCTTTTCCTGGCGGCCAAGGCTGCCATGAAAAACGCCTATGCGCCCTATTCGAAATTCCCGGTCGGCGCTGCCATCCGCACCACGGACGGCAGGGTGTTTTCCGGCTGCAATATCGAGATCGCCTCCTATCCGGAGGGCTGGTGCGCCGAGACGACGGCGCTAGGCCATTACATTATGGGAGGCGGGGGCGAGATCGCGGAGATCGCGGTCGTCGCAGAGCGCATGGCGAGGATCACGCCCTGCGGCGGTTGCCGCCAGAGGCTCGCCGAATTCGCCGGCGCGGATGCGAAACTCTATCTCTGCGACGATGCGGGTGTAGTCGAAACCGTGACCATGGGCACGATGCTTCCCTACGGGTTCGAGGGCGGGATTCTGAAATGAACGAAGCGGCGGACCGGCTTGTCGAAAGGCTGAATGGGCGGATGCCGGCGATCGCCCTGGTTCTCGGCTCCGGCCTCGGCGGGCTGGCCGGCGAGGTGGAGGATGCGGTGCGCATCCCCTATGCCGACCTGCCCGGCTTTCCGGCAGGCGGCGTCACCGGCCATGCCGGCGAGATCGTCGCCGGCAGCTTCGCCGGAACGCCGGTGCTGATGCTCGCCGGCCGCGCGCATTATTACGAGCACGGCAATGCCGCCGCCATGCGCCCGGCGCTGGAGACGCTTGCCGGCATAGGCGTGACAAAGCTGATCCTCACCAACGCCGCCGGCTCCGTCGATCCGGATATGCCGCCGGGCTCGGTCATGCTGATCACGGACCACATCAATTTCTCGGGTTCCAACCCGTTGTTCGGCGAGCCGACAGACCGCCGCTTCGTCGGCCTCACCGAGGCCTATGATGCGGGGCTGCGCACAGCCTTTGAGGCGGCAGCGCTGGCGACCGGCACAAAGCTGCACAAGGGCGTCTATATGTGGTTTTCCGGCCCGTCCTTCGAGACGCCGGCCGAGATCCGCATGGCCCGCTTCGTAGGCGCGACGGCAGTCGGCATGTCGACAGTGCCTGAGGTCATCCTCGCCCGCTTCCTCGGCCTGCGCGTCGCCGCGGCTTCCGTCATCACCAATCTCGCCGCCGGCATGACCGGCGCGGAACTGTCGCATCAGGAAACCAAGGACATGGCGCCCATCGGCGGCGCGCGGCTGGCGACGGTGCTGAAGCATATGTTTGCGGAGGGGCTGCTGGATGGGTAGGGCATTCCGTACCGGGAAAAGGTCAGCGCTCTGCGTTGAGGAGGGCGCGAGGAAACGGACCTCTTCGCGGTTGGCTACCCGTGGGCGCTGAGCCATGCTTCCCCAGGAAATCATCCGCCGAAAGCGTGACGACCAGCCGCTCACATCCGAGGAGATCGCCGGCTTCATCGCCGGCGTCACCTCCGGCACGGTTTCCGAGGGCCAGGCCGCTGCGCTGGCGATGGCCATCTTCTTCAACGGCATGAGCCGCGAAGAGGCGGTCGCGCTGACGCTGGCAATGCGCGATTCCGGCGAAGTGCTTGACTGGTCCGACCTGCCCGGCCCGGTGACCGACAAACATTCGACCGGCGGCGTCGGGGACAATGTCTCGCTGATGCTGGCGCCGATCGTGGCCGCCTGCGGCGCCTATGTGCCGATGATTTCCGGCCGCGGCCTCGGCCATACCGGCGGCACGCTCGACAAGATGGATTCCATCCCCGGCTACACGACCCAGCCCGACATAAGACTGCTGCGAAAGGCGGTCCTGTCGGCGGGCTGCGCCATTATCGGGCAGACCGCCGATTTGGCGCCCGCCGACAAGCGGCTCTACGCCATCCGCGACGTAACCGCGACGGTCGAATCCGTGCCGCTGATCACGGCGTCCATCCTGTCGAAGAAGCTCGCCGCCGGGCTGCAGTCGCTGGTGCTCGACGTCAAGCTCGGCAATGGCGCCTTCATGGCGAAGTCGCGCGATGCAACCACGCTCGCCACCAGCCTCGTCGAGGTGGCCAATGGCGCGGGCCTGAAAACGTCGGCGCTGATCACCGGTATGAACGAGCCGCTGGCCTCGGCTGCCGGCAATGCCGTCGAGGTCGGAAACGCTGTGGATTTCGTGACCGGGCGCGTCCGCGACGGGCGGCTGGAGGAGGTGACGCTGGAACTCGCCGCCGAGATGCTACAGGCTGCCGGCATCGCCGGATCCAATCGCGAAGGCATTGAGCGCGCCTCCCGGGTGCTGCAGAGCGGCAAGGCTGCGGAGACCTTCGGGCGTATGGTGGCGGAACTCGGCGGGCCGGCGGATTTCATCGAGAAAAGCCGGCAATATCTGCCCAAGGCGAAGGTCGAACGCGCGGTTAGCGCGCCGACCGACGGCTATGTCGCGGGCGTGGCGACCCGCGAGGTCGGCCTCGCCGTCGTCACGCTCGGCGGCGGCCGCACACGGCCGGAAGACAGCGTCGACCATTCGGTCGGCATCACACGGCTGCTTCCAGTCGGCGCGGAGGTGAAGGCCGGCGAGGCGCTGGCGCTGGTCCATGCAAGATCGGAGGACGAGGCGGAACAGGCGTCGGCCGCGATCTTGGCAGCTTATACAATAGGCGAGACAAAGCCGCCATTGCAGAAGGCGGTGATCAGGCGGATCGGCGCACGGATTTAGCCGGGCTCACTGCACCAGCAGCAGCGTCCCGTTCTCGATCTCGAATTTGCCCAGCCGTTTGAGAAAGCTCATGCCGATCAGCGTGCCCGACAGCGCTTTGTCATCGAGCACAGCAGCTTCGATGTTCTCGAGATAAATGCGGCCGATCTCGATGCGATCGATCATCACGGCGGCCGCCCTGGTCTCGCCATTGGCCGTATTGACGGAATGCCGGAAATCGGAGCTTTTCAGGGAAAGCCCGATGCGCCGCGCTGTGGAGGCATTGATGGCCACTGCGGTTGCGCCGGTATCGACCAGCGCCTCGATCCGGCGGCCGTTGAGCTTGAAGTCGGCCAGGAAGTGCCCGCGCGGATCGGCGGTGAGCCGCACCTTCCTGCCCGTCAGGGTTTCCGGCTGGGCAGGCGTCTTCGGCCGTACAGTGTTGGCGGCGGCTTTGGGCGTGGCGCTGGGGTCGTCCACGCCGGGCCGCAGCAAGGCATGAAAGGCCTGCGGGTTAGCCTGATAGGCAACGGGGATCAGCATCGATGTGCCGGCGCAGACGCCGAGGATGATGAGTTGCCGCAGCATGGTCGCGCCCTGGTTCGGGCTCATTCTGCGACGGAAACCGTGACCATGCCTTTAACGTGAAGTGTCAAGCTTTCCGGAACGCAGCCGATCGCTAGCTCATTCGGGCTGGAAGGCAGAATCTCGCCGCTCGAGTCCTCTGGCAGGCGCAGGGTTCAACGTCGTCCTGAGCGCTCGTTCAGCGGCTTTGGGGTGGTCTATACGCTGGATGAACCGATAGGCTCGAGGGATGGCGTCGTGTAAATATTGATCCGGACCCAACATCTGGCGTTGGTTCAGTTCAACCGTATCGAGCAGATGGAAATCGACCTGCTCGATCGCGCAGTCCCAACCGACATTCCGCGAGGCCCAGCCTCTCCTATGATGCTGCAGGAGTAGGTCACGCCTGGAATAGCCGTGGTGGTCGAAAGCGATGACGCCGTTTGTCACGTAAATATGGTTACCCCAAAAGCCCTCGGCTGGAACAATCCGTTCCGCATGAAATCCTTCAAGAGGCGGCTGCTCCAGGAACACGCCGGCAAGGATGTGACAGGCTCCGTAACCAAAGAAGATGCGGTCCGGCAGGGCCCATCGTTTTCGGGGTTTTTCTTGATGCCGGGCTTGAGGACGTACATGCTTCGCAAATTGCGGCTGCGATGCGTTTGCCTACTTCGTCCCGTAAAGCCGGTCGCCGGCGTCGCCGAGGCCCGGCACAATATAGCCCTTTTCGTTGAGCTGGCGGTCTATCGAGGCGGTATAGACCTGGACGTCCGGATGAGCCTTGGTGAAGCGCTCTATGCCCTCGGGAGCGGCGAGCAGGCAGAGATAGCGCAGATTGGTCGCGCCGCGGCCCTTCAGCTTTTCGATCGCCGCGATGGCGGAATTGGCGGTCGCCAGCATCGGGTCGACGACGATCACCAGCCGGTCGGCAAGGTCGCTCGGCGCCTTGAAGAAATACTCGACGGCCTCCAGTGTTTCATGGTCGCGGTAGAGGCCGATATGGGCGACGCGCGCTGCCGGAACCAGATCGAGCAGGCCTTCGAGCAGGCCGTTGCCGGCGCGCAGCACCGAGGCGAAGACCAGCTTCTTGCCCTCCAAGATCGGCGCCTCCATCGTCTCGATCGGCGTCTCGATGGACTTGGTCGTCAACTCCAGGTCGCGGGTCACCTCGTAGCCCAGCAGCAGCGAGATCTCGCGCAGCAGCCGCCGGAAGCTCGCTGTCGACGTTTCCTTGTCGCGCATGATTGTGAGCTTGTGCTGGACAAGCGGGTGGTCGACGACGGTAACGCCCATAATGCTTACTCCTGAGTTCCGGCTGCCACGCGATACTATAGACTGCACGGCCGGCAAGAAACGCCTCGTCCGGGCCGACCACAGTTTTGTCGATTGGCGTCAGCGCTGGCCAGTGTTCAGCCGCGCAAGAAGCTGCGCCTTGGTTTTCCTGTCCACGAAAGCCGCTTCGATCGCGGTGCGCGTCACGGCCGTGAGATCCTTGTCGCTCATGCCGAAATGTTCCGCCGCAATGTCGTATTCGCGTTTCAACGTGGTCCAGAAATAGGGCGGGTCGTCGGAATTGAGCGTGACCTTGCAGCCGGCCGCCCGCAAAGCGGGGAACGGGTGCTCGGCAAAGCTGGCGAATACTTTCAGCGCGATGTTCGAACCGGGGCAGCATTCCAGCACCACGCCCTCGGTGGCGATGCGCTTGACCAGATCGGGGTTTTCGATTGCGCGCACTCCGTGGCCTATGCGCGAAGGACGGATGTGGTCGAGCGCAGCCTGCACGCTTTCCCAGCCGCCGAACTCGCCGGCATGGATGGTGATGCCGAGACCGGCCTCGCGCGCGATCTCGAAGGCGCGTACGTAGTCTTCGATGTCGCCGTTCCGCTCGTCGCCGGCAACGCCGAAGCCGGTCACCAGGGGATGGCCGCATTTCGCCGCGAAGCGCGCCGCAGCTTCGATCGATTCGAGGCCGACATGCCGCACGCCGGTGACGATCATCCGGCCTTCTATGCCGGTCTTGGCCTTGGCCCGCGCTATGCCTTCGCCGAGCGCGTCGGTATAGGCCTGCGGCGACAGGCCCGCCTTGATCGCATGGTCGGGCGAGGTGAAGATCTCGGAATAGATTGCGCCGTCGCGCGCCAGGCTGGTCAGGTAATGTTCCGACAGCCGCGCATAGTCGTCCTCGGTGCGGAACAGGTCGGCGGCAAAGTCGTAGGCCCGCAGGAAACTGGTGAAATCATGCCAGACGAAGGAGCCGTTCTGGATGTAGGGAGAGGCATCCTTGCCGTATTTCTGCGCCTGCCTGATCGCGAGTTCGGGTGCTGCCGCACCTTCGATGTGGCAGTGCAATTCGGCTTTCAAAGGCATTCGCTGGTCCTTGTGCTCTGACGTCCCAAGCGCGGCTGTTCATCGCGGCTTAAACAATAGCGCCCGGTATTCCGATCGGCTATGGTCCGGCCGATTTTATGGCGGATCAGAAATAATGTCAGAGCAGCGCACAACGGCCGCCGGCGGCTTGGAAACCTCCTACGGTTTCAAGGATGTGGGCGCCGGCGAGAAGCAGACGCTGGTCAACGACGTGTTTCATCGCGTTGCCGGCCGCTATGATTTGATGAACGATCTGATGTCGGGCGGGCTGCACCGCCTGTGGAAGGACGCGCTGGTCTCCTGGCTCAATCCTCCGAAGCGGCCGGGCTGGAAAGTGCTGGACGTTGCCGGCGGCACAGGCGACATCGCCTTCCGCATCATCGACGCCTCGCACGGCAACGCCCATGCGACGGTGCTCGACATCAACGGCTCGATGCTGGCAGTCGGCCGCGAGCGCGCCGCAAAGCGCGGGCTGCAAGCCAACACCGATTTTGTCGAGGCGAATGCCGAGCAACTGCCTTTCGCCGACGAGACGTTCGACGCTTACACGATCGCCTTCGGCATCCGCAACGTGCCGCGCATCGAGGTCGCTTTCTCTGAAGGGTTCCGCGTGCTGAAGCCGGGCGGCCGCTTCCTCTGCCTGGAATTTTCCGAGGTCGAGATGCCGCTGCTCGACAGGATCTACGAGGCCTGGTCGTTCAGCGCCATTCCGCGCATCGGCCAGGTCGTGGCCGGCGATGGCGAGCCCTATACCTACCTGGTCGAATCGATCCGCAAATTCCCCAACCAGGCGAACTTTGCTTCGATGATCAGCCGCGCGGGCTTCGACCGCGTGACATGGCGCAATTATTCCGGCGGCATCGCAGCGCTGCATTCGGGCTGGAAGCTGTGACGGACGCATCTGCATGAGCAGTCTTGGAGCGGCGTTCAGGCTTGTCTGGGCTGGCTGGATACTGACGCGCGAGGGCGTGATAGCGGCCTTGCCGGGCGACGAGCTCTATGGCCTGCCGCGACTGGGCTGGCGAATGGCGAAGCTCTTGACGCGGCGCCGGGCGATAGGCCGCGGCCGCTCCGAAAGGCTGGCGCAGGCGGTTGCGCGCCTCGGTCCATCCTACGTGAAGCTCGGCCAGTTCCTGGCGACCCGGCCGGACGTCGTCGGCAACGACATCGCTGTCGATCTCGCGCTCCTGCAGGATCGCATGCGGACGTTTCCGAAGGAGCAATCCATCGTCGCGATCGAAGCGTCGCTCGGCCGTACCGTCGGCGATCTTTACGTCCGTCTGGGCGATCCCGTCGCCGCCGCCTCGATCGCCCAGGTTCACTGGGCCGAGGTAGCCCACAGCGATGATGTGTCGATGGTTGCCGTGAAGGTGATACGGCCCGGCGTGCGAAAGGCCTTCTTCCGCGATCTCGAAAGCTTCTTCCTCGCCGCCAGGCTGCAGGAACGCTACATTCCCTATACCCGCCGCCTGCGGCCCGTCGAGGTCACGCAGACGCTTGCCGAAACCACCCAGATCGAGATGGACCTGCGGCTCGAGGCCGCCGCCCTTTCCGAACTCGGCGAAAATACGAAAAACGACCCGGGTTTCCGTGTGCCGTCCGTCGATTGGGAGCGCACCGGCCGCGACGTGCTCACCATGGAGTGGATCGACGGCATCAAGATGAACGATCTGGAGGCGCTGCGCGCCGCCGGTCACGATTTGAAGCTGATTGCGGCGAACCTGGTCCAGTCCTTCCTGCGCCACACGCTGCGCGACGGCTTCTTCCATGCCGACATGCATCCGGGAAATCTGTTCGTCGAAGACGACGGCACCATCGTTGCGGTTGATCTCGGCATAGCCGGCCGCCTCGACAAGAAGGAGCGGCGCTTCCTGGCGGAAATCCTGTACGGCTTCATCATCCGCGACTATTTCCGTGTCGCCGAGGTGCATTTCGAAGCCGGTTATGTGCCCCGCCACTACAATGTCGCCGCCTTCGCGCAAGCCATCCGGGCAATCGGCGAGCCGATCCATGGCCAGCCCGCCGAAACCATTTCCATGGCGCGGCTCCTGTCGCTGCTGTTCGAGGTCACCGAGATCTTCGATATGGCAACCCGGCCCGAACTGGTGCTCTTGCAAAAGACCATGGTCGTCGTCGAGGGCGTGGCGCGCACGCTCGACCCCGCCTTCAATATGTGGAAGACGGCCGAACCGGTGGTCGGGCACTGGATCAAGGACAATCTCGGGCCGCGCGGCATGCTGACGGGTGCACGCGATGGCGTGAATGCACTAATGGCGCTCGCCCGGCAGGCGCCCGACCTCGCCGCCCGCACCGAGCGCCTGTCGCGTGAGATCGACCTGATGGCCGAGCACGGCCTGCGCTTCGATCCGGCGACCGCAAACGCCATCGGCAAGGCCGAGGCTCGCCACACCCGCTCCGGCCGCGTGGCGCTCTGGGTGATAGCGCTGACGCTGCTGTGGATCGCCTGGAAGTTGGCGTGATTGCAATGCTTGCATTGACAGCATGAGGCTCTCGGCTACTATCTCCGCAGGAGGTATGAATGGGCGCTTTGACCGTCAGGAATATCGACGATTCCATAAAGCTGGAGCTTCGAAAGCGTGCGGCGGCGCGTGGTGTCTCGATGGAGCAGCATCTGCGAGATCTCATTGCGGACACCGTGTCGGTGCCTGCCGAACGTCGAGGAATTTCGGTGGAGGATATTCTGGCGCTGGGCGTCAAACCTGAGAGTGAGTTTGATCAAAAGGCGGCTTCGGATGAATTGTGGTCGTATATCGAAGACGAGGCCCGCATGCCCCTCTCCGGCAAGCGCATTCTCCTGATCATCGGCGGCGGCATTGCCGCCTACAAATGCCTCGATCTGATCCGCCGCCTGCGCGAGCGCGGCGCTTCGGTTCGCTGCGTCATGACTGCCGCCGCCAAGGAATTCATCACGCCACTGTCGGTCGGAGCGCTGACGGCCGATCACGTATTCACCGACCTCTTCGACCGGCAGGATGAGCACGATGTCGGCCATATCCGACTTTCGCGTGAGGCAGACCTGCTGGTCGTTGCGCCCGCGACGGCCGACCTGATGGCGAAGCTCGCTTCCGGTCTGGCCAGCGACCTGGCCTCAACCGTGCTGCTTGCAACGGACAAGAAAGTGCTGATGGCGCCGGCGATGAACCCGAAAATGTGGGCGCATCCGGCGACCCGCCGCAACCGCGCCACGCTGGAGAAGGATGGCATCAGGTTCGTCGGTCCGGCCAGGGGTGAGATGGCGGAGCGCAACGAGGCTGGCGAAGGCCGCATGGCCGAGCCGCTGGAGATTGTCGCGGCGGTCGAGGCGATGCTCGACCAGCGCCCGAAGCCGCTGGCGGGGAGAAAAATCATCGTCACCTCCGGCCCCACTCACGAGCCGATCGACCCGGTGCGCTACATCGCCAACCGTTCGTCGGGCAAGCAGGGCCACGCTATCGCTGCGGCGCTGGCCAGGCTCGGCGCCGATGTGCGGCTGGTCTCCGGGCCGGTGGCGATTTCCGATCCCGCCGGCGTCGTCACGCTGCATGTCGAGACGGCGCGTGAGATGAACGACGCCGTGGAAAATCTCCTGCCGGCCGACGCCGCGGTGTTCGTCGCGGCCGTCGCCGACTGGCGGACCGAAAATTCGGCCGGCGAAAAGATCAAGAAGAAAGCCGGCGAAGGGCCTCCGGCGCTGCAGATGGTCGAAAACCCGGACATTTTGGCCGGCGTCGGCCATCATGCCAGGCGACCCTATTTCGTGGTCGGCTTTGCCGCCGAGACCCAGGACGTGTTGAAGAACGCCGAGGCCAAGCTGAAGAAGAAAGGCGCGGATTTCATCGTCGCCAACGATGTTTCGCCGGAAGGCGGCGTTATGGGCGGCGATCGCAACCGAGTCAGGATCGTGTCGAAGGCGGGCGTGGAGGAATGGCCCGAAATGGACAAGCATGAAGTCGCCGAAAGGCTGGCGGCGCTGGTTGCCGAACGCCTGAAGACCATCGAGGTGTGATAGCCTGCCTCTGTGCTTGGCGCGATCTGCATCTACCGGGGGGCTTCCGGTTTTCGTAAGCGCCATCTGGCGAGGCAATCGCCGCTTCCGAGTGACGGACAACCATGCACCAGCCGCAGAGCGTATTTCCCGATTTCGGCCTGACGCCTGAACAGCGCCGGTTCGCCGTTCGCGGAAACTACTACGAATATCCCGGCATGGACGGGGATCGCGGCGAGGTCTGGTGCTACACTGACCGCTTCTCCTATGCGCCGGGAGAGACGGTATCGCTGCACGTCAGCTCCACCGCGCCGGATTTCGGCATGGAAGTCGCGCGCGACGGCGGTGTCGAGACGCTGGTTCTTACGTGTCGAAATCTGGCGGCGCGCTGGCAGGACACACCGGACCAGTGCTCGGTTGAAGGCTGCGGCTGGCAGGCGAGTTTCGAGTTCCGCATCGAGGAAAGCTGGCCGTCCGGCGCATATCGCGTCACGCTGACCGCCGAAGGCCGGAACGGCAATCCGATCCGTTGCCATCATCTCTTCATCGTCCGCCCGCTTCCCGGCCGCAAGCTTGGCCGCATCCTGCAGGTCGCCGCGACGGGAACCTGGACCGCCTACAACAGCTGGGGCGGTTCGAACGCCTATGACGGCATCACCGGCACCAATCGCGACCAGTATGCAAGAATGGTCTCGACACAGCGCCCGTGGTGCCGCGGTTTCGTCGTGCTGCCGCCTGACGCACCACGTGTACCGCTGGAAGTGTCGATGCCGCAGAAGACCGTGCCGCGCTATCCGCATATGGAGTGGGCGCTCGCCACCGGCCATTCCAAGAAATATGCCTCGGCGGGCTGGGCGAGCTACGACAGCCATTTCTTCCGCTGGGCCGAGCGCGCCGGCTATGCGATCGACCTGGCCAGCCAGCACGAACTGCACTTCGCTCCCGAAATCCTCGACGGTTATGATTGCGTCGTTTTCGTCGGGCACGACGAATACTGGACCTGGGAGATGCGCGACGCCGCCGACGCCTATGTCGAGCGCGGCGGCCGCGCTGCCCGCTTCGCCGGCAATTTCATGTGGCAGACCAGGCTGGAGGACGAGGGTCGCCGGCAGGTTTGTTACAAATACCGCGCCCGCGCCGAAGACCCCGCCTATCGCGGCGGCGACGTGGCGCGCGCCACCAATTCCTGGGAGGCTCCCGAAATCGGCCGGCCGGGAGCGCAAACCTTCGGCCTCAACTCCACCAAGGGGGTTTATGCAGGCTGGGGCGGTTGCGCGCCGCGCGGCGTCCGCGGCTTCCCGATCTACCGGCCCGAGCACTGGGCTTTCGCCGGTACGGGACTGTTCTACGGCGATCTACTGGGCGCCGACAGCCATATCTACGGCTACGAGGTCGACGGACTGGACTACGAAATCCGCAACGGCCGCCCATATCCCACGGCTATCAGCGGCGCGCCGGATGGGCTCGAAATCCTGGCGATGGGCATGGCGAGCCAGGTCGAGGAGGCGGATTTTCTCCAGCCGGAGGATCAGTTCTTCGGCGACGAGGACGGCCGCTTCATCGCCGAGACGCTTTACGGCGACGCCAGCGACGAGAACCTGGAAAAGGTCCGTTACAGCAACGGCATGATCGTCAATTTCAGGCGCGGAAAGGGCGAGGTTTTTCACGCCGGAAGCTGCGAATGGGTTGCCGGGCTTCTGAGGTGCGACGCAATGGTCGAGCGCGTCACCGCCAATGTGCTAGACCGTTTCCTCGATCGCTAGAACCAAGGCACGCGCAGATCATGTCAAAGCCGCTTATGACGCAGGTTTCGGACGCAGGCGAAAACCGCCGCCCGTCCAATCTCTTCTACATGACCCGCCTGCGCCGCCCGCTGGTCGACCGCGGCGAGGGCATCTATCTCTGGGACCAGAGCGGTAAGCGCCTGATTGACGGCTCCAGCGGCGCCATGGTGGTGAATCTCGGCCACGGCAATCGCAACGTGCTCGACGCCATGAAGCGGCAGATGGACCGCGTCACCTTCGCCTACCGGCTGCATTTCGAGAACGAGCCGGCCGAAGAGCTTGCCACGCGCATGGCGGAAAAGATGCCCGGCGATCTCGACCGGATTTTTTTCGTCTCCGGCGGCTCGGAGGCGGTGGAATCGGCGATCAAGCTCGCCAGACAGTGGGCCGTAGCGACAAGTCAACCGAGCCGCTGGAAGGTGATTTCGCGCTTTCCCTCCTATCATGGGGGCACCACCGGCTCGCTTGCGGTGACCGGCGACCTGGCGCTGACCGAAACCTTCGCGCCGCAGACGCGCACCATGCCGAAGATCCCGTCGCCGAGCGCCTATCGCGACCGCGACAATCTTTCCATGGAACAGCGCGGCCTGCGCTATGCCGACATGCTGGAGGAGAAGATCCTCGCCGAGGGCCCCGAAAGCGTGCTCGCTTTCATCATGGAGCCGATCGGCGGCGCAGCCACCGCCGCGCTCGTTCCGCCCGACAGCTATTTTCCGCGCATCCGCGAGATTTGTGACAAATACGGCATCTTGCTGATCCATGACGAAGTGATGACCGGGGCGGGACGCACCGGCAAATATCTCGGCGGTGATCACTGGAATTGCCGGCCTGACATCGTCGCCATGTCGAAAGGCATCGGCTCCGGCTACGCGCCGCTAGGGGCCATGGCCGCCTCCAGGCGACTGGTCGGGCCGGTGCTCGATTCCGGCGGCTTCCAGCATGGCTATACCTATGCCGGCAACCCGCTCTCCTGCGCGGCCGGCCTCGCCGTGCTCGACGAGATGGAGCGGCTGGGCTGCATCGCCAACGCCGCGGCGATGGGCGATCTCCTGAAACAGGAGCTGGAGGTGCTTGCCGAACGCTATCCCTTCGTCGTCAATGTGCGCGGCAAGGGGCTCCTGCTCGGCGCGAACCTCGTCATCGATCCCGAGACATTGGCGCCGCTGCCGCCGGCCGCGAAAGCCAACCAGCGGCTGGTGGATCTCGCCTATGAGCGCGGAATGATCATCTACTCACGGCGCATCCGCGGCGACGGCGTCGAGGCGGACAATTTCATGCTCGCACCGCCGCTCATCATCACGGCCGGGCAGGTCCGCGAGGTGATCGGTGTTCTCGATGATTCGCTCGCCGCGCTGGCGGCCGAACTCGACCTTCCCGTGAACGGCTGAGGAGACCCGCGTGGCGGAAAACAAGAAGTCTCGGAAGAAAGTCGTCATCACTTGCGCGGTGACAGGCTCGGTGCACACACCGTCCATGAGCCCCTATCTGCCGGTGACGCCCGACCAGATCGCGTCGGAGGCGATCGCGGCCGCGGAAGCCGGAGCGTCGATCCTGCATCTCCACGCCCGCGATCCGAAGGACGGCCACCCGACCGCCGACCCAGAAGTATTCATGCAATTCCTGCCGCGCATCAAGCAGGCGACCGACGCAGTCATCAACATCACCACCGGCGGCTCGTCGCTGATGACGCTTGACCAGCGCCTGGCCGCCCCGCTCAAGGCCGCGCCCGAAATGTGCTCGCTCAACATGGGCTCGATGAATTTCGCGCTTTTTCCAATACTCGACAGGCCGAGGGAATGGAAGCACGACTGGGAGCCCAAGCTGCTCGAAGCCACGCGCGACACGATCTTCAAGAATACTTTCGCCGACATGGAGACGGTGCTGGAAACGCTCGGCCGCGGTTGCGGCACACGCTTCGAGTTCGAGTGCTACGATGTCGGCCACCTCTATTCGCTGGCTCATTTTCGCGATCGCGGGCTGGTTTCCGGGCCGCTGTTCATTCAGTTCGTGTTCGGCATCCTCGGCGGCATCGGCGCCGACCCGGAAAACCTGACGCACATGAAGCGGATAGCCGACAAGCTGTTCGGCGCCGACTATGAATTCTCGGTGCTCGCTGCCGGGCGACACCAGATGCCGATGCTGTCGATCGCGGCCGCCATGGGCGGCAATGTGCGCGTCGGCTTGGAGGATTCGCTCTACGACGGGCGCGAACTGGCGAAGTCGAACGCCGACCAGGTCAGGCGCATCCGCACCATTCTGGAGGCGCTGTCGCTGGAGATAGCGACGCCGGCCGAGGCGCGCGAGATGCTGGCGCTCAAGGGCGGCGACCGGGTGGCGTTTTAGGCGATGATCCGCATCCGCCCCGCGACCATCGACGACGCCGACGCGATCCACGCGGCGATCCTCGGCATCGCCCAGGCGGTGGATGAGTTGCACAAGGTGAAAAGCACGCCGGACGACATACGCCGCTTCGGTTTCGGCCCGAACCCGGCGTTCGAGGCGCTGATTGCGGAAGTCGATGGCGCCTTCGCCGGCCTCTGTCTTTTCTTCCCGAGTTTCTCGACATGGCACGGTCGCCCGGGCGTATATGTGCAGGACCTGTTCGTGGCGGAGGAGTTTCGCGGGCATGGCGTCGGCGAAAAGCTGCTGAAGGGGCTGGCAGCGGTGACACGAGCGCGCGGCGGCCGCTACATTCGCCTCTCGGTCGATACCGGCAACCGCCGCGCCCGGGCATTTTACGAACGCATCGGACTTCGTCTTTCCGACGCCGAGCAGATATACACGGCCTACCGCGAGGATTTCGACGCGCTCGCCGACGCCGGCGATCACGAGGGGTAAGCACATGAAAGCCTACTTTGCCGACGAACAGAAGCGCCACGACCCGAAGGCGTTCTTGTCCAGCGGTGCAGCCCAGCCCAATCCGGAAAAGCCGGAGCGCGTCGAGCGGCTGCTTGCCGGGGCGCGTGCAGCGGGTTGCGAAATCCTTCGCCCGCGCGATTTCGGCCTTGCGCCGATCGCCGCTGTCCATACGCCGGAATATCTGGAGTTCCTCGAAAACATCTTCGTGCGTTGGCGGCGCATTGAGGGAGCGTCGGACGAGGTTATCCCGAACATTCATCCGATCGCCCGCGGCGGCAGCTATCCCGCCTCGGCCGTGGGTCAGGCCGGCTACCACATGGCCGACACGGCCTGCCCGATCTCGGCCGAAACCTTCGAGAGCGCCTGCTGGAGCGCATGGTCTGCGGTCGAGGCAGCCGTAGCGGTGATCTCCGGCGCCCCAGCCGCCTATGCGCTCTGCCGCCCGCCCGGCCATCATGCTTTCGCCGATGTCGCCGGCGGCTTCTGCTTCATCAACAATTCGGCGGTCGCAGCACAGCATCTTCGCAGACAGGCAGCGCGCGTCGCCATTCTCGATGTCGACCTGCACCACGGCAACGGCACGCAGGGTATCTTCTATGCCCGGCCCGATGTACTGACGGTCTCGATCCATGCCGATCCAGTCCGCTTCTATCCGTTCTTCTGGGGCCATGCCGACGAGCGCGGCGAGGGGCCGGGGCTCGGCTACAATCTCAACCTGCCGCTTGCCCGCAAATCAGGCGACGAACAATTTTTGGAAGCGCTCGAGATTGCCATCCGGCGCATCCGCGCCTTTTCACCGGACGCATTGGTGGTGGCGCTCGGGCTGGACGCCTTCGAAGGCGACCCCTTCGGCGGGCTATCTGTGACGACGCCTGGATTTTCGCGGATCGCGGAAGCTATTGCAAAGCTCGGCCAGCCGACCGTCATCGTCCAGGAAGGCGGCTATCTCTGCGACGCGCTGAGCGACAATCTGACCGCGTTTCTTGGCGGTTACGCGGACGCTGGCAGGTCCTGAAGCCAGAATGGGCCGCGCCCGGTTAAGGGCGCGACCCGTTCACCCGCCCAAACGGGCTACCAAGGCCGCCGCCAGTCGGCGAAGACGATCTGGTTGTCGCGGTGCTTGCCGCCCAGCGTTGCGCCGTAGTAGGCGCCTACCGCGCTGACCAGAAACGAGGCGGCGGTGACGAAGGCCGCGATCATCGCCACTTTGCGCGCCGTTTCGGCCGCCTGCCTCGCTTCCGCTTCAGCCGCCTGCGCATCGGCCAGCAGCGCATCGACGCGCTGCTGCGCCTGCGCCTCGTCCAGGCCTGCGCGGGCGGCGATGGTTGTCGTCAGATATTGCCGGTCGGCGTCGTTCAGCGCGCCGTCCGATACAGCGATGACGAGCACGCGGCCTATTTCGTCACGTGCTTCCGCGCTTACCGGCGGTGCGGCGGGATCTCCCGGACGCAGGAACCTGTCGACCAGAAGGTCGTAGGTGCCCGACAGAGGGTCTTCGCCCTCGGCCGCAGCGCCCGCACCGCTGGCCGCGCCTCCCGCGATCGTGCTGACCGACGTGGCGGCAGTGCTCGCCACGCCGCTTATGCCCCATATTGCGATGAAGGCGCTGATCAGAGCGCCGAGCGCCCATACGATAAGTCCGTGCGAGCCGTCGCGAATGTCGGATTCGTCTTCCGTCGCGTCGTGCTTTCGTCGGCGCAGCCGGCCGGTAAGGTAACCGCCGGCGATGAAACTGGAAATCTGGACCCAGAGAAGCCACAGCGCGGCGGCGATCGAGAACCAGAACAGCGTCATGCCTCTGCCTTCATAGGGCGAGGCGAAGGACAAGCCGAGCGCCGAGCCGAATGTCAGCAGGACGAATGAAATGGCGGTGGCGAATATTGTGCCGGCAAAGATCGCCGGCCAGTCGACGTAGGAAGTTTCGTCGGCTTGCACGCCGCCGACCGATATCAGGGGAGAGTCGGAAGTGGCCATCGAAGGTCTCCTCGGAAACATTTGGCTCGCACTACCGGCGGCAGCCGGATGACGGGCAACCGCTCAGCGCAGCCCGAACAGCGACAGAATTGCGAGAATGACCACGACAAGGCCGACGAGATAAATGATGCCGTGCATTTTCGTTCTCTCCCTTCAAGGCATTGCAACAACACTCAAAACCAACAAGTGGCGGGCAAGTTGGTTCCCGCAGCGCCTCAGAACGGTGACTTTTGGACCGCTGAAGGGGAAAAAATGAAAGGCGGGACTGTTTCGCGGGATTACGGAAGGTCTGCGGGATCGTCGTCTGCTCGATTGAGGACGACATCTTCGAAATTCACGGAGAGGATGCGTTGTCCGTCCTGGTCATAGACGCGGCAGGCCCAGCCGGTCCGCTCCTCGCCCTTCATCGTTGCCTCGACCAAAAGGTCGCGCGTCGATCTTTTGGCCTCTTCGTAGGCCGCGTCGAGATCTGGAAGGTCGATATCCGGCATCGTCTGCGTGCCGGTCTCGTCGCGAAATTCGAAACGGTAGAAAGGCACGGGCCATCCTGATGTCCGGCAGGCGTTACCAGCTTGCACCCTGCGCCGCCCACCCGTCCGGGCAGGCGGGGGCGTAGGGCATTACGCCAATTGCTAGGCTGCCTTGAGCGCCTTCGAATTGGCCATGGCGTCGGCCAGCTTGGTCAGGTCGGAATCGGTTTTCGACTCTTCCTGCAGCGTCTGGTCGAGCAGCTTCGCCGCATCGCTCATGCCGAGCACTTCGGCCCAGCGTTTCAGCGTGCCGTAGCGGGTTATCTCGTAATGTTCGACGGATTGCGCCGCGGACACCAGCCCGGCATCCAGCGCCGGAGTGCCCTTGTAATCCTCCAGTATCTCTTCGCCTTCCTCAATGATTCCTTCAATGGCCGGGCAGTTCTTGCCCTGCACGCGCTTGCCGAAGATCTCAAATACTTTTTCGAGCCGCTCGATCTGCGTCTCGGTTTCGTCGCGGTGTTTTTCGAACGCGGCCTTTACCTCGGCGCCCTCGGCGCCCTTCGCCATCTTCGGCAGGGCCTTCAGGATCTTGCGCTCGGCGTAGAGAATGTCCTTCAGCCCGTCGTGGAACAGGTCCTCCAGCGTCTTTTGCTTGGCCATTGTGTGTTGTCTCCGGTTCCGGTCAGTGGCGGCTCTGCGCCCCACGCGTGTTTCTCTGCATCTGGTGGCCGGGTTCGCGTTTCTGGAACGGAACCCATGGATTGGCGCGGATGATTTGTTCGAGCTGTTCGGGCCGCTCGATGCGGCGGCCGATTGCGTTTTGCTGGCGTTGCTTCAGCCATAAGGGCTGCATTTCAGCCAGAAAGCTGCTGATCAGTTTCTTCATTTGGCGTACCCTCCCGAGAGCACCATCCGCACCCGCCCTTCAACAGCGGCGCGGCTCGTTGGTTCCCGAAATTGCGCAAAGAATCCGCCTTTAAGAGGGCGGTAGGGCTGCGGGTCAATCGCCGAAGCGCTCGCCCTCGTCCCGGTCCAGCAGATCGTGGCGGATCGCGGCCTCTTCCTCGTCGTCAGGCAGGGCCTCGTCGCTCTCCTGGTAGGGATTGTCGTCGTCGTCTTCTTGCGAAAGGTCCGTCTCCTCGGGGATCACTTCCACTTCTTCCGACGCGAAGACGTCCTCTTCATCGGCGCCCGCTTCAGCTTCGGCGGCGTCGACCCGTTCCCAGTCCTCTTCCACGACTGGCGCATCGTCCTCTACGGCCTCGGGCACATCCTCTTCGGCTGGATTGCCGGGTTGGCCGGGCTTGTCCTGATCTGCCATCGTCATTTGGGATACCTTTCTCCCTGCGGGCGTTCTCGCCGCTTCCGGCCAGGCGGCGGCAGAAGCGCGATCGGATGCCTTATCCGGTTTTCCGCCATCACGCGGTTGACCACCCAGCCGGCGAAGAGAATGGAGAGCATGCGAACCATATTCAGCGCCTCCTCACGGGCCTGAAATCAGCGGTTTCGGGCGGCCAGTACGGAAACCAGCGTGCACTCAGCAACGCCAGCAATAAATCGATCAGCCTGTCCATTGCGCATCTCCCGGTAGTCGGGAAAAAGCGGACGAGGGGGGATTTGGTTCCGGCTTTGTTAGAAATTTTGGCTTGGCCGGCGACAGCGCCGCCGCGCTCGGTCAGCCTATGCCGACTTGCTCTTCGAGGAGGATTTCGGCTTGGCTTTTTCGGACTTCTCCTTGTCCGGCCTGTTCGACTTCTTGCGCGGCGCGGGCTTATCCTCCGACGCTCCGGCCGATTTGCCGGCGTCCTCGGCCAGGCTTTTTCTCAACGCGTCGAAGAGATTGACGACGTTGGAGGGTTTCGTCTCCGGCTTTGCCTTCTGTATCTTCTTGCCGGCCTTCTTGGAGCGGACGAGTTCGATCAGCGCTGTTTCGTAATGGTCCTCGAATTTGGCCGGATTGAATTTGGCTTTCTTCTTGTCGACGATGTCGGCCGCCAGCTCGACCATGTCCTCGTCGAGCTTCACCCCCTTCAAGTCGTCGAAGATTTCGTCCGGTTTGCGCACCGTGTTCTGGTAGCGCAGCGTCGTGACCAGCATGCCCTTGCCGAAGGGTTCGACCAGCACCGGCCGCTCCCGGCGATAGAGCACGATGCGGGCCAGCCCGGCCATCTTCTTGGCGGCGAGCGCCTCGCGGATGACGGCGAATGCTTCCTCCGACACCTTGTCGGCCGGGCTCAAATAGTAAGGAGTGTCGAGGTAGACCTCCTTGATGTCGGACTTGTCGACGAATCCCTCGAGTTCCATCGTATGGGAGGATTCGATCTGGACCGCCTCGATCTCCTCCTCCTCGATCAGCAGGAATTCGTCATCGTCTATCTCATAGCCCTTGACCTGGCTGTCTTCGTCGACCGGTTTTCCGCTGGCCGAGTCGATGTACTGTCGCTTCACCCTGTTGCCGGTCTTCCGATTGATGGTGCGGAACGAGATTTTGCCGCTTTGCGTGGTGGCGTTGGACAACTCCACGGCGCAGGTCACCAGCGAAAGCTTCAGATAACCCTTCCATGCCGGCCGCAGTGCCATTCTCATGCCTCGCATTGCCAATGCGCAGTCCGGCGCGACGAGCGGCAGGCCTGCGCGGCGCATAATACGCCTAAACCAGGTTAACGCTATCCTACGCAATTCGCGGCGGGCGTCGCGGTCCGCGGCTGGATATAGGCGGCCTTTCAAGCCGGCAATTGGTCTGGTAGTCGGAATGGACGGGAGCGTTGCGCTCCCGAACGAGGGGACCGTTCATGCATGAAATCGATAGCCGGCTCGCATTCACGGTCGAACTGGCGAGGGAAGCCGGCGAACTGGGCAGCCGCTATTTCCGCGAGATCGAATCGCTGACCATCGAGAGCAAGGGCCATCAGGATCTGGTGTCGAATGGCGACCGCGAGGTGGAATTGTTCATCCGTGCCGCCCTGCAGAAGGAATTCCCCGACGATGCCATTGTCGGCGAGGAGCACGCGGCGCTGAGCGGCACGTCCGGCCATGTCTGGGTGATCGACCCGATCGACGGCACCGCCAATTTCGTGCGCGGCATTCCCGCCTGGTGCGTCGTCATCGCTTGCGCCAAGGACGGAGTGACCGAAATCGGAGTCATCAACGAGCCGTCCACGGGCGAGATTTTCTATGCCCGGCGCGGCGGCGGCGCATTCCTGAACGGCCGCCCGATCAGGACCAGCGCCGCGACCAGCCTTGCGGAAGGTTCGGTCGGGACCGGTTTTTCCAATCGCGCCGAACTGAAGAACATCGTCACGCTGATCCAGTTGCTGTTCGAGGAGGGCGGGGTGTTCTTCCGCAACGCCTCCGGCGCGCTGATGCTGGCCTATGTGGCGGCGGGCAGGCTTCTCGCCTATTGCGAGGAGCACATGAACGCGTGGGATTGCCTCGCCGGCCTGCTTCTGGTCGAGGAAGCCGGGGGACGCATCCTTGTTCCGGACCCGGAAACCGTCGTCGAACGTGGGTCGATGGTCGTCGCCAGCGGGGCGGGCGTGTTCGACAAGGTCAGCGCGCTTTGCGACGACGCCTTCAGTCGGTAATCAGCACCGGGCCTTTCGCCGGAAATCCGATCCCGACCGCGGTCCCTTGCTCGAACGGAGCGTTCACATCCGGTGAGGTGACGAAAATGTCGCCGAATTGCGTCTCGGCCACGAATTCGAGATGACTGCCGACATAGGTCACCTTGCGCAGCCTGCCGGCCAGCGTGTTTTCGGCTCCACCCTCTCGGATGTCGATGCGGTTCGGCCGCGCCGCCAGCCTGGCCGGACCGACCTGCCGGCCACGCGCCGGTAGGCGCATCTCCACCGGGCCGAGCCGCACATCGGCGATGCCGCCGCTCACCGATGTCACCTCGCAGTCGAGGATGTTTGCTTCGCCGATAAAGTCCGCCACGAAGGCGTTGGCGGGGGCGTCGTAGAGTTCGCGCGGCGTGCCATCCTGCGCAATCGCGGCATTGTTCATGACGATGATGCGGTCCGAAACGGCAAGCGCCTCCTCCTGGTCATGCGTCACATAGACCACCGTCAGGCCGAGCTTGGTCTGGATCTCCCGGATTTCCTCCCGGACGTGTCGCCTGAGCTTGGCATCGAGATTGGAGAGCGGCTCGTCGAAAAGCAGCACTTGCGGCTCCAGCACCAGCGCGCGGGCGACGGCTACACGCTGCTGTTGCCCACCCGAGAGCTGACTCGGAAAGCGCTCGCCGAAGCCGGTCAGGCCGACGAGTTCCAGGCCTGCGCTGGCTCGATCCTTCACCTCGCGCCTGGCGAAGCCGGAAAAGCGCAGGCCGTATTCGACGTTTTCCGTCACCGTCATGTGCGGGAACAACGCGTAGGACTGGAACACCATGGAAACGTCGCGATCGGTCGCCGGCAGCCGGGTCACGTCCTTGCCGCCGATCAGGATCGTACCGCTCGTCGCCATCTCCAGCCCGGCGATCATGCGAAGCGTCGTGGTCTTGCCGCAGCCGGACGGGCCAAGCAGCGTCACCAGTTTGCCTGCCGCGACCGAGAGCGAGACATCGTTCACGGCTGGAACGGCGCTCTTGCCGTAGATCTTGGTGACGTCGCGGAACTCCACCGATGCGGCGTTGCTGCGTATTTCGGCCATATCAGCCGCCTCCCGTGAAAGCCGGTTGCTGCCGCGCGGGCAGGCTGACATTGCTGCGCCAGCCTGCCGATTGCGGATCCTCGCGGCCACGCCTGCCCAGCTTACGGCTGCCGACGGCAAGCTGCATCAGTCCGATCACGACGAGCATCACTGCGATCAGCACGGACGAATAGGCGATGGCGACGCCGTATTCGTTGTTTTCCACGCGTCCGACAATGTAGCTGGTCGACATGTCGTAACGTGCGCTGACTAGGAAGATGACCGCGCTGATGGCGGTCATGGCGCGCACGAAGGAATAGACCAGCGCCGCAAGGATGGCGGGCCTGAGCAGCGGCAGCACCACATTGCGAAATGTCTGCCAGGAATTGGCGCCGAGCGTCAGCGAGGATTCGTCGAGGCTGCGGTCGATCTGCGACATCGAGGCGACCCCCGCGCGTACCCCGACCGGCATGTTGCGGAAGATGAAGGACAGGATGAGGATCAGGCCCGTTCCGGTCAGTTCGATCGGCGGCACGTTGAAGGCGATCACATAGGAGACGCCGATAACCGTGCCGGGGATAGCGAAAGACAGCATGGTGCCGAACTCGAAGCCTTCCTTGCCGGCGAAATCCTGCCGGACCAGGAGATAGGCGGTCAGAAGCCCGATCATCGCCGTCAGCGGGGCGGAGATCAGCGAAATGGTGATCGTCGTCCAGAAGGAACTCCAGGCCGAGCCTATCCAGTGTATGCCGAACTCGTTCCAGCCGATCGCGAAGGATTTGACGTAATGAGTGAAGGTCAGGCTGTGGTCGACGCCCCACAGCTTGACGAAGCTGCCGTAGAAGATCGTCGCATAGACGAAAATAGTGAACGCGGCCCATGCTCCGGCAACCGCATAGACGGAGTATTTCAGGCCGTTGGGCAGATGCGGATGGACGCCGGCGTCGCCCTTGCCGGAGACGGTGGTGTAGGATTTCCTGCCCAGCCAGAAGCGCTGCGCGTAGAACGCGCTCAGCGTGAAGAAAAGGAGCACGAGCGCCAGTATGGCGGCCTGGGCCTGGTCGTATTGCGCGCCGACGATGGCGAAGAATATCTCGGTCGAGAGCACGTCGAAATTGCCGCCGAGCACCAGCGGATTGCCGAAATCGGCCATGCTTTCGATGAAGCCGAGCAGGAAAGCGTTTGCCAGTCCCGGGCGCATCAGCGGCAGCGACACGGTGCGGAAGGTCTGCCAGCGATTGGCGCGCAATGTCTGCGCCGCTTCCTCCATCGACGGGCTGACGCCCTCGACAACGCCGATCAGCACCAGGAAGGCGATCGGCGTGAAGGCGAGCACCTGCGCGATAAGGAGGCCCGGCAGGCCGTAGACCCAGCGGGTAGGCTGTACGCCGAAAAGCTCGGCGAAGGTCTGCGTCACCGCGCCGGACAGGCCGAACAGAAGGATGATGGCAAGGCCGATGACAAAGGGCGGCGTGATGATCGGCAGCACCGTCAGCGCCCTGAGCAGTCTGCCGTACCGGAATCCGGTTCGCGTGACGACGAGCGCGAAGATCAGGCCGAGCAAGGTGGTGAGGATGCCGACAAGCACGGCCAGGAAGAGCGAGTTCCAGGCGACGCCGCAGCGGCTGCCACCGGCCAGGCAGCCAAGCCCCCAGAGCCGGTGGCTGAAGAGCTTGGCAAAGAAGGTCGCGAGCGAATAGCTGCCTTCCTCGGTGATTAGCGCACTGAGCAGCATCTGGAAAATCGGCATGAAGATGAACAGGCTGACCACCGCGACCACGAAACCGATCGAGCCGACCACGAACACGTCGCCGCCGACCGCGCCGCGTCCGGCGAGCCCGAGCGTGAACAGGAACAGGAAGGCGCCGGCGGTGAGCAGCGCGCCGTAGCCCATGCCGAACTGGCGGTCGTCCAGTTCGCCAAAAAGCGTTGTCAGCCAGTCGAACTGGAAGCCTTGCAGGCCTATGGCGAAACCTTGGAACAGCAGCCAGGAAAAGCCGGCCGCGCCGATTGCGATCAGCAGCGCACCGGACAGCGGATCGCTCTTTTCCCGGCCCCATAACAGGAACGGGGCGGTGAGGAGCACGCCCATCGGCGCTAGCCAGGGCTTCTCGCCCTGCAGGATGAGGAACAGGGCAGGCGCTACGTCGCCATTGAAAGGATAGCCGTCAAGCAGCCAGGACAGCGTGAAGAAATTGCTGTCCAGCCCGTACCAGGGCAACACGGCAAAGCCGAGCCATCCGACCGCCATCCAAAGGATGACGGTCGGATGCAATCGGCTGCCGGTCTTGCGGGCCCGCACGGTCTACTGCGGCAGCGTCGAGACTTCCTCGTCCCATTTCTGCAGCAGGCGCTTGCGCTCGTCGCTCGACCCGTATTTCTTGAAATCGTAGTCGATGAGCTTGATCGTCGAGAGGTCGGGCGCTTTGTCGGAGCTCTCGGCCGACTTATTTGACGGCAGCTGGAAGGAATTCGCTTCCTGCGCCTTGGACTGCATTTCTGCGGTCAGGGCCCAGTCGTAGAACCTCTTGGCGGCGTCGGCGTTGCGCGCCCCTTTGATCAGCGACATCGAGCCGATCTCGTATCCGGTGCCCTCGCAGGGCGCGACGGTGACGATCGGGAAGCCGGCGACCGTCTGCGCCACCGCGTCATGCATGAAGACAATGCCGATCGTGGTCTCGCCGAGACCGGCGGCCTTGATCGGCGCCGAGCCGGATTTCGTGTACTGGTTCACGTTCTTGTGCAGGGCCTTCATGTACTCGAAGCCCTTGTCCTCGCCGAACAGCTGAACCATCGTCGCGAGCGTGGTGTAGGCGGTGCCTGAAGAGTTCGGATTGGCGATCTGGATGTGGCCCTTATACTCGGGCTTCGTCAGGTCTTCCCAGCATTTCGGCTCCGGAAGGTTGTTCTTGGCCAGCAGTTCGCTGTTGTAGCCGAAGCCGAGCGCGCCCGAATAGACGCCGATCGTCTTGTTGTCGGCCGCTTCCGCCTGCTTGATCGCCCAGGGATGAAGCTGGTCGCGCATCGGCGAGACATACTCCTCGGTCAGGCCTTCCTCGGCCGCCTGCAAATGCGGGTCGCCGGTGCCGCCCCACCAGATGTCGCCCTTCGGGTTTCCGGCTTCGGCGCGCACCTGGGCATAGGTCTCGCCCGAGCTCTTGCGGGTCATATCGACCGTGATCCCGGTCTCGGCCTCGAAGCCGGTCTTGATCTGTTGGCACCATGCTTCGTCGGCGCTGCAATAGAGCGTCAGGCTCTCCGCGCTCGCTCCCGAAATGCCGGAAAACAGGCCGGCCGCCAGCATAGTGGCGCCCAGCAGATTCTTGCTTGTCATCGAAAAACTCCTCCCTGGTCGTTTGCCGTCTTACGAAACGTTTCCGTTTCGGTGCGGCGGCAAACAGATTGCGGGCTTTCCCGATGAATTGCAATTGGCAGAGATTCGGCACGCGCCGCGCCGATCGGGACGAGTTGCCGTCTCGAGCATCCGCCTTATCTCAGCAGCCAGCCGCACTTCGTCGCCGTTGAAGGCTTCGATCATAGCAGGCAGAAAAATCTCCGGTTCCAGTTGCTCCAGATCGAGAGGATGTCCAGCTTGGTCGGCCAAAAGTCCGAAGAGTACCATCTGAGTGCGGCCATTCCCTTCGCGAAACGGATGAATGGCATTCAGTTCACCGAGAAAATGCGCGCCGTCCGCCGCAAATCCCTGCTCATCCAGCCCGCGTAAGAAATCCTGCTGTTTCAGCCAGTTGAACCTCCGCGGCCAGCCGGGCTTGCGTCGGGGCGGACCTCTCCACCATATTGGAATCGCGGCGAATTTCGCGGCAGTCCTCCATTTTGAGTGAAAGGTGCAGCCACAGCAATGCCGCATGAAACGCCCCTGATCGCAACGATCGTCACCGGTCTGGGGCTGGCATTCGTCTTCGGTGCGCTGGCCAACCGTTTCCGCATTCCACCGCTTGTCGGCTACCTGATCGCAGGCGTTCTGGTTGGGCCGAACACGCCCGGCTTCGTCGCCGATCAAAACCTGGCACTGGAACTCGCCGAGATCGGCGTGATCCTGCTGATGTTCGGCGTCGGCCTGCATTTCTCGCTCAAGGATCTTCTGTCGGTGCGCGCCATAGCGATCCCCGGCGCCGTGGTGCAGATCGGATTTGCAACGGCGCTTGGCGCCGGCCTCGCCTGGATGCTGGGCTGGCCGGTCGGCGCCGGCATCGTCTTCGGCCTGGCCCTGTCGGTCGCGAGTACTGTCGTGCTTTTGCGCGCACTTCAGGAACGCCGCATGATCGACACGGAGCGCGGCCACATCGCCGTCGGCTGGCTCATCGTCGAGGATCTGGCGATGGTGCTCGCGCTGGTTCTGCTGCCGGCGCTGGCCGGCATGCTCGGCAGCACAGGGCAGGGTGTGGAAACCAGCGCCAATATCCTGTCGCTACGGTTCGATCTCGGTCTGTGGGGGGTCGTCGGCGTAACGCTGGCCAAAGTCGCCGCCTTCGTCATCATCATGGTCGTGGTCGGCCGCCGGATCATCCCGTGGATGCTGCACTATGTCGCCCACACCGGCTCGCGCGAATTGTTCCGGCTCTCGGTGCTCGCAATAGCGCTCGGCGTCGCCTTCGGCGCGGCGCAACTGTTCGGCGTCTCGCTGGCGCTCGGCGCGTTCTTCGCCGGCATGATCATGAGCGAATCCGAATTGTCGCAGCAGGCGGCGGAGGAATCGCTGCCGCTGCGTGATGCCTTTTCGGTGCTGTTCTTCGTCTCGGTGGGCATGCTGTTCGATCCGACGACCCTGTTTCACGAAACTTGGCCCATCCTGGCGACGCTGTTCATCATCGTCATAGGAAAATCGGTGGCCGCCTTCCTGATCGTCCTGGCCTTCGGCTACCCGATCGCCACGGCGCTGGTCATCTCGGCCAGTCTGGCGCAGATCGGCGAATTCTCCTTCATTCTGGCCGAACTCGGCGTCGGGCTGGACCTGCTTCCCGAGCAGGGGCGCGACCTGATCCTTGCCGGCGCGATCCTGTCCATCATGCTCAACCCGCTGGTTTTTGCCGGCGCCGAGCGCCTGAAGCCCTGGCTGGAGAAGCGGGTGGGCAAGATCGCGGCCGCGCCTGCGGCCAAACCGGTCGCGCCGGCAACGGAGCCCGGCCAGGTCGCGACCTTGGCAGAGGCCCCGGGCGACGCGGGGGATGGTGCGCCGCCACTGACCAGGATGAATGAGCATACGATTCTGGTCGGTTACGGCCGGGTCGGCGATCTTGTCGGTCAATCGCTCAAGCAAGCAGGTCTGCCGTTTCTCGTCATCGAAGACTCGGACAAGACGCTTGCCCGGCTGCAAGCCGACGGCATCGAAACGGTGGCCGGCAACGCCGCCAAAGGCGAGGTATTCGCATCGGCCAATGCAGCCGGGGCGAAGCGGCTGATCCTGGCCATCCCCAACGCATTCGAGGCCGGCCAGATCATCCTGCGCGCGCGGGCGGCCAATCCGGCCATCGCCATCATCGCCCGCGCCCATTCCGACGCCGAGGTCGAGCATTTGAGGAGGCTCGGCGCCGACACCGTGATCATGGGCGAACGCGAGATCGCGCGCGGTATTGTCGAGCAGATTCTGGAAGGCGATGTCGAGCCGCCCTTGGCAAATGACGAACCGGAGACGCCGGACGACACGAAACCGACGGAACCACCCGCGGCCGCCTAGTCTGTTGTGTATCAACAGCCGCTGAGCCCTTCTGGTCCGGATCGAGCATCTGCCGGGTCGTTCCTGACAAAGTATGCTTCGCCGTCTTCATCCTTGTTGCAAACGATTTGCAATTGCATTGACAGTCGCAAGGACCTGCCCTACCTATGCCTAGGCTGCTGCCGTATTGCGCGGCGCACAAATCAGGATGTCTTATGAGATTGCTCGCGACCGCTTCGGCTCTGCTCCTCGCCCTTGTTCTCGCCGCATGCTCCGCCGAAGGCGACGCTGGAAGCGGTGGGGCGGGCGAAAAGATGGTAGTAGTGACCACCTTCACGGTGATTGCCGATATTGCCCGCAATGTCGCGGGAGACGCGGCCGTGGTCGAATCGATCACCAAGCCCGACGCCGAGATCCACAATTACCAACCGACGCCGGGCGACCTGATCAAAGCGCAGAAGGCCGACCTGATCCTTTGGAACGGCCTCAACCTCGAACTCTGGTTCGAAAAATTCTTCTCCAATCTGAGCGAAGTGCCGGGTGTCGTCGTTTCCGAAGGCGTCGAGCCGATGGGCATCGCCGAGGGCCCTTATACAGGCAAGCCCAACCCGCATGCCTGGATGTCGCCGCAAGCGGCGCTGATCTATGTCGAGAACATTAGCAAAGCCTTCGCGGAGCACGATCCGGAGAACGCCGGGACCTACACCAAGAACGCCGCCGCCTATTCGGAGAAGATCAGGGCGACGGTGGAGCCGATCCGCGCGCGGCTCGCCGCCATTCCCGAGGAACGGCGCTGGCTGGTTTCCAGCGAGGGCGCCTTCTCCTATTTGGCGCGCGATTTCGGCCTGAAGGAGCTTTACCTCTGGCCCATTAATGCGGACCAGCAGGGTACGCCGCAGCAGGTGCGGAAGGTCATCGACGCGGTGCGCGCCAACAACATTCCGGCGGTGTTTTCGGAAAGCACCGTATCCCCCGATCCCGCCGAACAAGTGGCGCGAGAGACCGGCGCCAAATATGGCGGCGTGCTCTATGTCGATTCGCTTAGCGCCGCGGACGGGCCGGTGCCGACCTATCTCGACCTGCTCCGCGTCACCACCGAGACCATAGCGAAAGGTCTTGCCGAGTGAACGCACCGCTCCCGACGAGACCCCGCAGCGCGCCGCAGCCCGGCGACGGGCTTTCGGTCGAGGGCATAGCGGTCGCCTACCGCAACGGTCACACGGCGTTGCGCAACACCTCCTTCTCGATCCCGAAGGGCAGCATCACTGCGCTGGTCGGCGTCAATGGCAGCGGCAAGTCGACCCTGTTCAAGGCGATCATGGGTTTTGTGCCGCTCGCCGCCGGTCGGGTGCGGATCTTCGGCGGACCGGCGGCCGACGCCCTGAAGGAGAACGCCGTCGCCTACGTTCCGCAGAGCGAGGACGTCGACTGGAACTTTCCGGTTCTGGTCGAGGACGTCGTGATGATGGGCCGTTACGGCCACATGAATTTCCTGCGCATGGCGCGACCTTCCGACCGGCAGGCGGTGGAGGAGGCGCTGGAGCGCGTCGGCATGGCCGACTACCGCAGGCGGCAGATCGGCGAGCTTTCCGGCGGCCAGAAGAAGCGTGTCTTCCTCGCCCGCGCGCTAGCTCAGGAGGGAAAAATCATCCTGCTCGACGAGCCTTTCACCGGCGTCGACGTGCGCACCGAGGAGGCGATCATCACGCTCCTGCAATCGCTGCGCGACGAAGGCCGCATCATGCTGGTGTCGACGCACAATCTGGGCTCGGTGCCGCGCTTCTGCGACCGCGCCGTGCTGATCAACAGGACGGTGCTGGCCGAGGGCCTGACCAAGGAAGTGTTCACCCATGCCAATCTGGAAAAAGCGTTCGGCGGCGTGCTGCGCCAGTTCATCCTCGGCGGCGCAGACCTGCATGACGACGCCGATCCGCGCCGGGTGACGGTACTGACCGACGACGAGCGGCCCTTCGTCATCTACGGCAATGGCGCGGATCCGCGCGACTCGGCAAGCCCCGAAGAACCGGACGAACAGAAGTGATCGCCACCTTCGCCGAACCCTTCGCCTACGGCTACATGGTCAACGCCATGTGGGTGTCGGCGCTGGTCGGCGGCGTATGCGCTTTCCTGTCGGCCTATCTGATGCTGAAGGGCTGGTCGCTGATCGGCGACGCGCTCTCCCACGCCATCGTGCCGGGCGTTGCCGGCGCCTACATGATCGGGCTGCCCTTCGCCTTCGGCGCATTTATTTCGGGCGGGCTGGCAGCGGCGGCGATGCTGTTTCTGAACCAGCGCACCAAGCTCAAGGAAGACGCCATAATCGGTCTGATCTTCACCTCCTTCTTCGGTCTCGGCCTGTTCATGATCTCCCTGTCGCCGGCCTCGGTGAACATCCAGACCATCGTGCTCGGCAATATCCTCGCGGTGACCCCCGGAGACACGCTGCAACTGGTCATCATAGCCGGCGTGTCGCTCGCCATACTCCTCGTCAAATGGAAGGACCTGATGGTCACCTTCTTCGACGAGAACCATGCCCGCTCCGTCGGCCTCAATCCCGACTGGCTGAAGGCGATGTTCTTCACGCTGCTTTCGGCTTGCACGGTGGCGGCGCTGCAGACCGTCGGCGCATTCCTGGTCATCGCCATGGTGGTGACGCCCGGCGCGACCGCCTATCTGCTGACCGACCGGTTCCCGCGGCTGATCGTGATCAGCGTGGCGATCGGCGCTGCTACCAGCCTCGTTGGCGCCTATGCCAGCTATTTCCTCGACGGCGCGACAGGCGGCATCATCGTCGTGCTGCAGACGGCCATCTTCCTTGCTGCCTTCGCGCTGGCGCCCAAGCACGGCATGCTGGCGGCCAGGCGGCGGGCCCGTGAAGCGCTGGAGGCGGGAACATGACCGAAACCCTCCTGCTTCCCTTCCAGTTCCCCTTCATGCAGCAGGCTTTCGCCATCGCCGTGCTGGTCGCCGTGCCGATGGCGCTGCTTTCGTCCTTCCTGGTGCTGAAGGGCTGGTCGCTGATGGGCGACGCCATCAGCCACGCCGTTCTGCCCGGCATCGTGCTCGCCTATATTGCCGGCCTGCCGCTCGCCATCGGCGCCTTCGGCGCGGGCATGGTTTGCGCACTCGCCACCGGCTTTCTCAAGGAGAACAGCCGGGTCAAGGAAGACACCGTCATGGGCGTCGTCTTCTCCGGCATGTTCGGGCTCGGCATCGTGCTCTACACGAAGATCGAGACCGACGTGCATCTCGACCACATATTGTTCGGCGACATGCTCGGCGTCACCTGGCGCGACGTGGCTGAGAGCGGCGTCATCGCAGCGATCGCGGGCGGCGCGATCATGATCTTCCGGCGCGATCTCCTCGTCCACGCCTTCGACCCGCAGCATGCGCGCGCCATCGGCCTGCCGGTCCGGCTCCTGCATTACGGGCTGCTGTCGATCCTGTCTTTGACCATCGTCGGCGCGCTGAAGGCGGTCGGCATCATCATCGCCATCGCCATGCTGATAGCTCCCGGCGCCATCGCCTTCCTGCTCACCGACCGCTTCGAACGCATGCTCATGATCGCGGTCGCCATTGCGGTCCTGGCGTCGTTCTTCGGCGTCTATCTGAGCTTCTTCCTCGATTCGGCGCCCGCGCCGACAATCGTGCTCCTGATGAGCCTGACCTTCGTCGCAGCCTTCTTCATCTCGCGCCGCAAGGCCGCCCGCATGGAACGGCTGCTTGCGACGGAAACGCCGTAGCTACGCCGCCTGCGCCGCCAGCCTTTCGCGTGCGAATGAACGCCCCTCCGCGTCGAAAATGTGGAGGTCGCCGGCGTCCGCAGTCAGGCGCAGCACCGTGCCGCGCTTGATCTCCGCATTGCCGGGCAGCTTGGCCACCAGCGGCTCGTCGGCGCGGCCGATGCCGACATAGACCAGTTGCACCTCGCCAAGCTGCTCGACATAGTCGACCGGTCCCTCGAAAAGGTAGTCCGCGCCCGTCGCCACTCTCAGATCCTCCGGGCGGACGCCGAAGCTGATCGCCGCGCCGGCGCTCTCGGCCGGCGTCGTCACCGGCAGGCTGACCTTGCGGCCGCCGACATGGGTGATGGAGGTCTGGGCGCCGGGTTTCTCGATCGTCGCCGGCAATATGTTCATGGCAGGCGACCCGATGAACTGCGCCACGAACAGATTACCGGGATGGCGGTAGAGCTCCATCGGCGTTCCGACCTGCTCGATATGGCCATCCTTGAGCACGACGATGCGGTCGGCCAGCGTCATCGCCTCGACCTGGTCGTGGGTGACATAGATCATCGTCGTGTTGGGCATAGACTCCTTGAGCTTGGCGATCTCGATGCGGGTCGCCACGCGCAATGCCGCATCGAGGTTTGATAGAGGCTCGTCGAAGAGAAAGACTTTCGGGTTGCGCACGATGGCGCGCCCGATGGCGACGCGCTGGCGCTGGCCGCCCGACATCGCCTTGGGCAGGCGGTCGAGATATTTGGTCAGCTGCAGGATCTCAGCGGCTTGCCGCACCCGCTTGTCGATCTCGGCCTTGCTCTCGCGCGCGATCTTCATCGAGAACGCCATATTGTCGTAGACGGTCATGTGCGGATAGAGCGCGTAGCTCTGGAACACCATGGCGATGCCGCGCTTCGAAGGCGGCACGTCGTTTACCGTCTCGCCGGCGATCTGCAACGTGCCGGAGGTGATCTCCTCGAGCCCAGCGATGGTACGCAGCAGCGTCGACTTCCCGCAGCCCGACGGTCCGACGAACACTATGAATTCGCCCGACTTAATGTCGAGATCGATACCATGAAGGATGTTCAGATTGCCGTAGGATTTCCTGATTTGCCTGAGAGTGAGATCGGCCATGCTTTTCCTCCCGAATTGATCGACGTGTCCCGCTCAGACGATGCGCCCGAACCATGCTCCATAGCTGCCCAGCCGGATTTTGCCTGCATCCGCCTGCCCGGTAAAGCCGTGCCCGCTCAGCGCCTGAATCGAACGATCGCCGCCGAGATCGAGGGAAGCGGGCGCGGATCCAAGATTGAAGGCGCAGACGATCTCCTCATTGCCTTGGCGCCGGGTGAAGGCGACCACGTCGCCGTCGGCCGCCAGAAACTCGATCTCGCCCTTGGCGAAGGCCGGATGCGCGCGGCGGAAGGCTAGGAAGCGGCGGTAGTGCTCGAGCAGCGAATTCGGATCGCCCTGCTGCGCGCTGACCGCCTGAGCGAGATGCTCGCGTGGCACCGGAAGCCACGGCTTGGCCGACGAGAAGCCGCCATTCTTGGCGTTTCCGTCCCACACCATCGGCGTGCGGCAGCCATCGCGGCCCTTGAATTCCGGCCAGAAGCGGATGCCGTAGGGATCTTGCAGATCCTCGAAGGCAAGGTCGGCTTCGCGCAAGCCGAGTTCCTCGCCCTGATAGAGGCAGACCGAGCCGCGCAGCGACATCAGGAGTGCGGAAATCACCTTCAGATAGGCGGTCTGGTCGGCCTCGCCCTTGCCCCAGCGCGAGGCGTGGCGCATCACGTCGTGATTGGAGAAAGCCCAGCACGACCAGCCGTCGCTTGCCACTTTTCCAAAAGTTTCCAGCACCGTCCGCACTTTCGGGGCGCTGATCTTCTCGGGTCCGAGGAAATCGAACGAATAGCACATCTGGACGCGGTCGCCGGACGTGTAGGCCGCGACGATGTTGAGCCCACGCTGGGCGTCGCCGACCTCGCCGACGGCCGCCGCCGCCGGATACTCGTCGAGCAGCGCCCGGAACCGCTCCAGGAAAGCAAGATTCTCGGGCCGGCTCTTGTCGTAGAGATGGTCCTGATAATTGTACGGGTTGACGGCGGGCGCGATGGAATCGTTGCGCTTTTCCGGCGGCAGCGGCGGATTGTCTTCAAGCCCCTGCGAATGGAAATAGAAGTTGATGGTATCGAGGCGGAAGCCGTCGACCCCGCGCTCCAGCCAGAAGCGCGTCACGTCCAGCAATGCGTCCTGGACCTCGCTGTTGTGGAAATTGAGGTCCGGCTGCTCGGCCAGGAAATTGTGCAGATAATATTGCTGCCGGCGCGTGTCCCACTGCCAGGCCGAGCCGCCGAAGATCGACAGCCAGTTGTTGGGCGGCGTGCCGTCGGGCTTGGGGTCGGCCCAGACGAACCAGTCGGCCTTCGGATTGTCGCGCGAGGAGCGGCTTTCCTTGAACCAGGGATGCTCTTCGGCCGTATGCGAGATGACCTCGTCTATCATCACCCGCAGGCCCAGCCGGTGCGCCTCGGCGATGAGTTCGTCGAAATCGGCCAGCGTGCCGAACATCGGATCGACGTCGCAATAATCCGATACATCGTAGCCGAAATCCTTCATCGGCGACTTGAAGAAGGGCGAGATCCAGATGGCGTCGGCGCCCAGAGAGGCGATGTAAGGCAGCCGGCGGATGATGCCTTTGAGGTCGCCGATGCCGTCGCCGTTGGAATCCTGATAGCTGCGGGGATAAATCTGATAGATCACCGCGCCGCGCCACCAGTCGCGGTCGACAGCCAGGTCCGGCTCTTCCGCCTTGCGCAGAACGGACTGCATCATATCAGCCTCCTTTTACCGAGCCCGCGAGCAGACCGCGGACGAAATAGCGTTGTAATGAGAAGAACACGATCAGCGGCACGATGATCGTCACGAAGGCCGAAGCCGTCAGGATTTCCCAATCGCCACCGCGCGAACCGAGGAGCGCGTTGAGCTTGCCGGTCAGAACAAGCTGGTTCGCGCCCGATCCCAGGAAAACCATGGCGACCAGCAGATCGTTCCATACCCAGAGAAACTGGAAGATCGCGAAGGAGGCGAGCACGGGGAAAGACAGCGGCAGCACGATCTTGACGAAAATCTCGAAGTCGCTAGCGCCGTCGATGCGGGCCGATTCCATCAGTTCGCGCGGCAGTCCGGCCATGTAGCTCCTCAGGAGGTAGATCGCGAAAGGCAGGCCGAAACCGGTATGAGCCAGCCAGATGCCGAGATAGGTCTTGGACGGCACGCCGAACAGATTGCCGATGTTGTTGTACATTTCCAGCAACGGGATCAGCGTCATCTGCAGCGGCACGACGAGCAGGCCGATGATTGTGGCGATCAGCAGCGCGCGGCCGGGAAAGCGCATCCAGGCGAGCGCATAGGCGGCGAAGGCGGCGATCATGATCGGGATCACGGTCGCCGGGATGGTCACCGTCAGCGAATTGATAAAGGAGCGGCCGATGCCTTCCGAAAACAGCACATTCTCGTAGTTTTCGGTGGTGAACCGCGGCGGCACCGTCGCGGCGTAATAGACGCGCCGGCCGCGCGTTGAGTCGGAAGCTGCCGGCATCGTCATGATGAAGCCGCCATCGGCGTTGACCTGCAGGGTCTCGCCGTCACCGAGATCGGCGACGCTGCCGGCTTCGAACTCGGTCGGCGCCTGGGCGCGGATGCCGAAACTGGCGATCTCGCGGCTTCCCGGCTCCTCGAACAGATTTCCTTCCAGGACGAACTGGCCGTCCTTTTCGACGGCCGTGTTCGGCGGCGGCAGCCGCCCGGCCTCGGTCTGGGTGGAACTCGTGAGCGCCGTCCACCAGCCGGAGACTATGATCTGATCCTTGTCGCGCAGCGAGGAAATCAGGATGCCGAGCGTCGGAAGGGTCCACAGCGCCACGAAGAAGAGGACCGCGATATGGACGCCGAAGCGGCCGACGTAGGACTTGCCGGTCGGATTGGCCATCTCAGTGTCCTCCGGTCTCTTTGTTTGCCTGACGGATGTTCCAGATCATGATCGGCAGCACCGCGAGCATGATGATGATGGCTATCGTCGCGCCGCGGCCGAAATCGCCGCCGCCGCGGAACATCCAGTCGAACATGAGATTGGCGAGGACCTGGCTGTTCCACTGGCCATTGGTCATCGTCAGAACGATGTCGAACACTTTCAGCACCAGTATGGTGATGGTGGTCCACACGACAGCGATCGTGCCCCAGATCTGCGGGATCATGATCTTCCAGAAAATCTGGAACGGGTTGGCCCCGTCGATCACGGCGGCTTCCAGTGTCTCCTCGGGAATGCCGCGCAGCGCCGACGACAGAATGACCATGGCGAAGCCGGTCTGGATCCAGATCAGGATGACCATCAGGAAGAAATTGTTCCAGAACGGCAGCGATATCCACACCTGTGGCTCGCCGCCGAAGAACTGCACGATGGAATTGAGGATGCCGATCTGGGTCTGGCCCTCGCCGCGATATTCATAGACGAACTTCCATATGACGCTGGCGCCAACGAAGGAAATGGCGAGCGGCAGGAAGATCAGGCTCTTGGCGATCGTGCCCCACCAAATCTTGTCGGTCAGAACGGCGATCACCAGCCCGAGGAACGTGCAGGCGGCCGGAACGACCAGCAGCCAAAGCAGGTTGTTGAAAATCGAGTTGCGGAACTCGCGGTCCCCGAACGCCCAGGAATAGTTGTCGAGGCCGACGAAATTTTCGCCGCTGCGGCCGTGGAAGGACAGGATCAGCGTCTGGACCACGGGATAGATCAGATAGACCGTCAGAATGATAAGCGCCGGCCCGATGAAGAGCCATGGCCGGATAACTCCCTGGCGGCGCAGATTGTCGATCGCCGCCCCGCCTTTCACGCCGCGCGAGGGAAAGATCACGTCGAGCAGCTTGTTGGCGCCCCAGAAATAGCCGACGCAACCGCCGACGCCGATGATGATGACCAGGATCGCCGAAAAAATCTGAGCCGCCATAGGTTCCTCCCCTCATGAAGACCAATTCGCGTCAGGCTCTTTGGGTATTCATCCTGACTTTCCGGTATGCCCCTCGTCGCGCTGCGCGCGACACACCTCTCCTCGCTCCGTGAGGGGAGATGATGCTCGTCCAGCTTGGCTCCCGTCCGCCGAGCAAAGCGAGGCGGAGAGGAAATCCCCTCCGCCAGATCGAAAGCTATTTGATCGCGTCCCAGCTCTTCTGGATGTCGGCCGCCACGTCTGCTGCCGGTTTGCCGCCGACGAGGTCGATCATGCCGGTCCAGAAGGCGCCGGCGCCGATCTTGCCGGGCATCAGGTCGGAACCGTCGAAGCGGAAGGTGGACGCATTGACCAGAATATCGCCCTGCTTCTTCAACTGCTCATTGGCGTAGGCGTCCTTGTTGGCCGTCTTGAGCGGCGTGAGCAGGCCCGACTGCGCCATCCAGATCTCGTGCGCGATCGGCATTTCGAGGAACTTTATGAATTCGCGCGCGGCTTTCGAGTCCTTGGTGATTGCGACCAGCGTGCCGGCGCCGAGAACGGGACTGCCGAGTTCCGGCTTGGAGGCCATCGGCGGCAGGTAGAAGAAGTCTGCGTCCTCGCCGAGCTGCGTGCCTTCCGGGAAGAAGGACGAGATGAACGAGGCCTGGCGGTGCAGGTAGCATTTCGGCGGGATGCCGAAGAGGCCCTTCGGGCTGTCGCGGAAGTCGGTCGCCGCCACCGCCGCGCTGCCGCCGTCGACATATTTGTCGTTGGTGGCGATGTCGGCGAAGATCTGCAAGGCGTTTACCACCGCCGGATCAGTGAACGGGATCTCGTTCGTGGTCCACTTGTCGTAGGTTTCCGGCGGTTGCGTGCGCAGCATGATGTCTTCGACCCAGTCGGTCGCCGGCCAGCCGGTCGCTCCGCCCGAGCCGAGGCCGATGCACCACGGCACGCCGCCGTCTTCGACTATCTGGTCGGTGAGATCCATCATCTCTTCCCAGGTCTTGGGAACTTCATAGCCGGCTTCCTCGAAATTCTCCGGCACGTACCAGACCAGCGACTTCAGGTCCGCCTTGTAGGGGAACGCAAAAAATTTCTCGGTGCCGTCCTTGTCCTTGTAGGTGCCGAGGTCGACCCAGGACTGTCCCGCGCCGTAATTGTCCTTCACGAAAGTGGCGACGTCGTCGCCGAGCGGGATGAGCAGTCCCTTGGACGCCAGATCCTGGAGAAGGCCGGGCTGAGGCAGGATCGCGATGTTGGGCGGGCTGCCGGCCTGTGTATCGATGACGATCTGCTGCTCGTAGTTTTCCGACGAGGAATAGTTGATCGTGGCGCCCGTGGCCTCGCTGAAGTACTCCAGCACCGAGCGTACCAGAGCCTCGTCCTCGCCGCGCCACGGCCCGAAGATCGACAGGGTCTCGCCCTTCAGGTCGACCTTCTTCAATTCATCGTAGTTGGCCCAGGTGAAGCGGGCGGCGTCTTCACCCGGCTGGAATTTCAGTTCGGCGTTAGCCGGCGTGCCAAGGGCGAGCGCGGCAAGGGCGGCGCCCAGCATCAGGGTTTTTTTCATGATAGTCCTCCCAACGGTTCTCAAGGGAGACGGAACCTCCATTCCGTCCTGCCGACGGCCGCTCGAATGTGCCCCAGCCCCGCGCGGATCGCAACCGCGCGGACAGAGCTCCCAAAGCGCTTTGGCTAAGCGTATGACGCCACCGAAGTTGCGAAGAGTCAAGAGGTCGGGAGCATAAACCGATTTAAAATGTCCGGCTCGCGCAGCGCAGCATGCTTTTTTGGCGCTGCAGCATGCAATATCACTTCTGGAGAGACGATCCGCGGCTTATATTGACCGTTGCGCAACGAGAGGCAAAAGCAGCAATCCGGCTGCATTTCAAAGCGCTTTGAGAACCTGGAGCCCTGCTGTGAACCTCAAACAGCTGTCGCACATGCTGCAACTCTCGCAGACGACGGTGAGCCGGGCGCTGAACGGCTATCCGGAAGTCAGCGAGGAAACCCGCCGCCGCGTGACCGACGCCGCCAAGCGCCACGGCTACCGGCCGAACCCGAGCGCCAGGCGCCTGGCCACCGGCAAGGCGGGCATGATCGGCTATGTGCTGCCGACCGGCGCCTCGGTCGACATCGACCCGCATTTCGTGGAATTTCTGTCGGGCCTCGGCGATTATGCGCGCTCGCACGAGCTCGACCTCGTGCTGAGCCCCGCCGACGCCGACGACGAGGAGACGACCTATCGCCGCGTCGCCGCCAACAAGCAGGTCGACGCTGTCTATATCTCCGCGCCGCGACCTGCCGACCGGCGCATCTCGCTGGTCAACCAGCTCGGCCTGCCCTTCCTGGTGCATGGCCGCGCCGAAGGGCTCGATTTCGACTACCCCTTCCTCGACATCGACAATGAGGGCGCGTTCCACGAAGCGGCGCGGCTTTTGGTCCAGCTCGGCCATAAGCGCATCGCGCTGATCAATGGCGATGACGGGCAGACCTTTGCGATTTTCCGCGAGCGTGGCGTCAGGCGCGCGCTGGCTTCGGCCGGCCTGGCGCTGCCGCCCGAAAGGATCCGCTCTGTGGCGATGATCGAGGAGAACGGCTACCGCTCGGCGCGCAGCCTGCTCGAGCAGCCCGAACCGCCGACGGCGATCGCCTGTTCCAGCCTTATCATGGCGCTCGGCGTGGTGCGCGCGGTGCGCGATCTCGGCCTGACTATCCCCGGCGACGTGTCGCTCATCGCCCATGACGACGTGTTCCCTTGGCTGAAACCCGAGCATTTTTCAGTGCCGCTGTCGACAACGCGCTCGTCGATCCGGGCGGCCGGAGCGCGCATCGCCGAACGCCTGGCAGCGCGGATTTCGGGCCTGGAGGAAGGCGCGCGCGGCGAGATCTGGCCGGTCGATCTCGTCGTTCGCGGTTCGATCGCCGGAGCGGCAGGCTGACCGCGCCTATTCCTTCTCCGCATCCGCCGCCTTTGCGTTGAGCAGGCCGTAGCCGAAATCGCCGTCACGGCCGGCGCTGCCGAGGTCGGTGGCGGTCTCGGCCAGCGCCTTCTCGATCCACTCGGCCGAGCGCTGGGGATTGCTGCGGATCAGGTTGGCCACCGCTCCCGAGACGATCGCCGCGGCAAACGATGTGCCGGTGACAAGATCGGAGCCGCCGCCGACCGGCGCGATCATGTCGACGCCGGGCGCCGACAGATAGACGTAAGCGCCGCGATTGGCCTGCTGCATCAGCTGATCCTGCTCGTCGGTCGCGGTCACGGCGGTGACGCCGGGATAGGCGGCGGGGTAGCCGAACGGCGCCTTCGGGCCGTTATTGCCGGCCGCCGCCACCAGCACCATGTCTCGCGCCCGCGCATTGCGGCATGCGGTCTCCAGCAGCTCGTTGCGCGGCCCGACAAAGCTCATATTGATGATGCGCACATCCTTGCCCGCCGCCCAGTCGAGAGCGCTCAGGATCGTGTCCATGGTCGACTTGCCGTCCTCGAAGGCGCGGGCATGATAGATGCTCGACCCCGGCGCCATGCCGCGAAACGGCCCTGTGCCGGCGATCAGCCCGGCAACGGAAGTGCCATGGTCGCGCGACGTGATCTCGACCTCCGGCATGGCGTCGAAAATCTCGGCAACGACACCTTCCAGGGCGGGATGCGTCTCGTCCACCGCCGTGTCGATGACGGCGATGCGCACATCCTTGCCGCTGGCCGCAGCCGAATCGAGCGCGATGCGCTGGAAGGCGTAGTTGATCACGGCCGGCGCCTGCTGCAGATCGTAGACATGGTTGGGCGCGCGGCTTTGCGCGCGGCCGTCGGCGGCGAGCTGGGCCAGCACGACGCCGACCGGCCGGCCATCGGGAATGCCGAAGCGCACGATCGTCAGGCCGAGCAGCGCCGAAAGCCGCTGCGAGCGGACTTCCAGCCCGAACTCGGCGGCGAGTTGCAGGACCACCGCGCCGTCGCCCTCGATCGTCACCAGCACCTCATCGGGCACAAATTCGCCGGCGATCGCCCGCGCCGGTGCTGCGAGCGGCCGACGCGCCGCGGCGGCAGCGGCGGGGCCAAGCGGATTTTGCGCCGGCACGGGCGGCGGTCCTCCCGTTTGCGAGGTCGCGGGCGGCGTCTGTCCGCCGTCATCCGGCTGGGGCGGTTCGCCGCCGGCCGGATTGGGAAACAGGTCGAACAGAAGGTCCGGCAGCAGCACCGCATCCTCCGCCGCACCGTTTGCCGGACTGGCGCCTTCAGGCCGGGCCGTCAGCCGATCTGTCGGCAGCGCGCCGGACGGATCGTTGGTCTGAGCCAAGGCCGGAGCCACGCCCGCAAGCATGGCCGCTGAAAACGCCGCAATCCTGAATGCCTTACCCGCCATTGGCCGGTTTCCTGCCTTCGGAAACAGTTTCGGCAAAGGGCTGGGCGGCAATAAGGCCGACCAGCCTCTCGTAGTCGGCGGCGGTCTCGGCGGGGATGGCGATGCGGAACACGCCGCCCGCGGTCGGCCCGCCGGCGATGGCCGCGCCGTTTTCCACCAGGAAGGCCGAGATGTCTGCCATCTCCGCTTCCGGCCTGAACTTGACGAAGGCGAATGGCATCGAGCCGACGCCGCTTTCCTCGCCCGCAATCTCGAAATCGCCGCCCTGCCTGCCTTTGTCGAGCGCCGCCTGCACGACAAGCAGCATGACCGCAGCGGCAGCCGTCGCCCAGGCGAGCCCCGCCGGCAGGCCAGCAATCCGTTCCCACAGGCCGGCGAGCCAGGATGTTCCGGCCTCTGCCCTCGCAGGCCTGGCTTCCGCCTCCAGCGCCTTCGAAAAGCGGCTGAGCGCATCGGGCGGCGGCCGCAGCGCCTCGTTGGCGGCGACCGCGCCGGCGAATTCAGCGTCGGCCTCGGCGAGCGCCACCGCTGCCTCCGGGTCGGAGGCCAACCATTCCTCGACGGCTTCGAGGTCGTCGCCTTCCAGCGTGCCGTTCAGGTAGAAGGGCAGCAGCGCTTCCAATTCGTCGCGGCGCGACATGTTCTCTCCGGCGCTCATGGCCAACCCCTGTCGTGCCCGGAGGCCTTCAACGCCTCGCCGAGCTTCTTGCGGGCATAGAACATCCGGGTCTTCACCGTCGCCACAGGTATCGAAAGGATCTCGCCGATCTCGGCGACCGATTTGCCGTGATAGTAGGCGAGGTCGACCACGGTGCGATGCTCCTCGGGCAGCGCGTCGACCATACGCCGCAGCGCAGCCGCCTTGTTCTCCTTCAGCACCGTCACTTCCGGCGTGTCGGCGGTATCCGCCACGGCCGCGGCGTCGTCATCGTCGATCCACGCCTCGCTTTTCTTGCGCAGATGCGACAGCGCCTTGAAGCGGGCAATGCCGAGCAGCCAGGTCGAGACTTCCGACCGACCTTCGAAGCGCGGCGCCTGCCGCCACAGCTCCAGAAAAACTTCGTTGGCTATGTCGTCCGCCATCGCTTCCGATCCCGTCTGGCGCGCCACGAAGCGGTAGACCCGCGCGTGGTGGCGCATGAACAGAAGCCGCACGGCG
The DNA here is from genome assembly GCF_040438645.1 of Mesorhizobium sp. WSM2240. NCBI lineage: Bacteria > Pseudomonadati > Pseudomonadota > Alphaproteobacteria > Hyphomicrobiales > Phyllobacteriaceae > Mesorhizobium > Mesorhizobium sp. WSM2240. The sequence continues at coordinate 5,483,503 of NZ_CP159253.1, read as the reverse complement.
GCGCGATCGCCCTTGGCGACGCGGCCGACCAGGTCACGATCGGTATCGTTCGTCATGACCGGCGCTTCTGTCGGCTCTGTCGCATGCGGACCCGGAAAGGTTCATCCTGTTGGTGAAGGATTAGCCCAAGAGCGGAAACTGCGCCAGCGTGAGGGGCGCTGGTGCGCATCTCGCCGGTCTGCCGCAGGGGACTGCTTACTTTTTTCCGCTCACGAAACTCTCGACTGCTGCCGCCTTTCCACGGAAAGAAAGTAAACTGTCCCCCCTCGCTCTGACGACTCGTTGCGGTTTCACGCGCGCACGGGCAAACTGGCCGCAGCAGGCGCCAATAGAGGGCTGGAGCGCGAGACGTGGCAAAGCGCCAATTCAAAATGCGCCGGTGCCTGATCGCCGGCGTGGATGCGGTGGAGGCGGAGACGCGCCACGCTTTTCCGCGCCATACGCACGAGCAGTTCGGGATAGGCGTTATCCATCGCGGCGCGCAGAAGTCTCTGAGCGGGCGCGGCATGGTGGAGGCCGGCGCCGGAGACACGATCACCGTCAATCCCGGCGAAGTGCATGACGGCGCTCCGATCGGTGATGCCGGCCGCTCATGGCGCATGCTCTATTTCGACCCTCCGCTGATCGCGGACGCCGCCCGCGACCTAAGCCAGGGGAGGACAAGCACGTTCGAATTCGCCCAGCCCGTCATTGCGGACGCCCGCATCGCAGCCCGCTTCGGCGCGCTGTTTTCGGCCGTGACGGCCGGCGGAGCGGAAGCAGCGACGCCAGTCGAAACAGCAAAGGCGGTCGCGCGGGAGGAACGGCTGCTGATGCTGCTGGCGGAGGTGATGCGTGGGGATGTCGATCGTGACCGGTCCGTTCCCGACGCGATTTCCATGGCCCGCAGCCGCATCGACGACGATCCAACGGCAACCGTGACGCTTTCGGACCTGGCGCGTGACAGCGGCTTGAGCCGCTTTCAGCTGCTGCGGGCGTTTGCCAGGGCCACGGGGCTCACGCCGCACGCCTATCTGGTCCAGCGCCGCGTCGACGCGGCAAGGCGGCTGATCCGGCGCGGCACGCCGCTGGCCGAGGCGGCCGCGGCCTGCGGATTCTCGGACCAGAGCCACATGACCCGGATTTTCACCCGCAAATACGGCATATCGCCCGGCGCCTATGCCGAAGCCGTGAACTGAGATTCTGCTGTAAAACCGCCACGGCGAGCTGGCGCCGGCGCGCAAGGCTGGCGGCCGGATAGGGCCAGCCGCCAGCCGCAGGTGCCCATTTTGGAAACTTGTCCCCAAAAGCCCTTGCCCACGGAAAATATCACCGGACCGCGGGTGCACCATCGCGGAGTCGACCTGCAGGCCAGCAATATCGACACAGTCTTCGGCTCGCGTGGCCGGCAACCCGTGCATTCCGTTGGAACCGGAATGGCCTTCGCGCCGCAATTTCGTTCAAGACGGAAGCCGGCCGGCCGGTTTTTGATCAGGCCTTCAAACGAAGGAGCGCCTCCCATGACACCCGAATACCTGCTGACCTCAATGATCGTCATTCTCCTGCCGGGCACTGGCGTGCTCTACACGCTGGCCTTCGGGCTGAGCCGGGGCTGGAGCGCCAGCGTGCTCGCGGCAATCGGCTGCACGCTCGGCATCGTCCCGCATATAGCGGCCAGCATCGCCGGGCTGGCGGCGCTGCTGCACACCAGCGCGCTGGCCTTCCAGATCGTCAAGTATCTCGGCGTCGCCTACCTGTTCTACATGGCCTGGGGCGTGATGCGGGATGGCGGCGCGCTGCAGATTTCCGAACGCCACGCGGCGCTATCGCCGGCAAGGATCATCGCCAGCGGCTTCATGCTGAACATCCTCAACCCGAAGCTGTCGTTGTTCTTCCTGGCCTTCCTGCCGCAATTCGTGCCGGCGAACACGCCGAACCCGACCTCCACCATGCTGGGACTGGCGGGCGTGTTCATGGCGCTCACCTTCATCGTCTTCGTCGGCTATGGCGCGTTCGCCTCGGCGACAAGGCGCTACGTCATTTCAAGGCCCAGCGTGCTTGCCTGGCTGCGGCGCGGTTTCGCCGGCGCCTTTGCCGCGCTGGGGTTGCGGCTGGCGCTTTCCGACCGGTGACTGCTCGACCGACCCAATGAACCTTTTTCCTTTCCACCGCGACTGAGCGTCCAGGAGCCGCATGGTGCGGCCCCGGAAAGGAAAACCCATGACCATGAACAGTTACGGGTCAACGGGCCCGGCCGGCGTTCGGCGCAACCACCGTCTTCGCGACGGAACGGATGCGCTGGGCTTTGGCCTGTTCCCGTTGACGCAACGTCATTGCCCGCGTAACGTGCAGATGAGGGGCGGATACCGTATTGCCAGGGGGGAAAGTGCCGGACACGCAGCGATAGCTCGCGCGGCCGCACCGGTGGTTTCTCCGACGAAATTCGGGAGAAGCCTCATGCCGCATGTCCGCGGAACATCAATCCTGCACGCCCTTCCCCATCGCCGCCGCAGCGCTCTTGCCTCGACGAGCGCGATCGTCGCGCTGGCGCTGACCGCCGGGCTATGGTTCGCCGGCCCCGGCAGGGCGCAGGAAACGCAGATCATTTATCCCGGATCGATGGCGGTGACAGGGTTCTCCGGCACCATCATTCCCAATTTCGACGAGGGGCTGCCGCCCGGCGTCGACCCGGTCGACGAAACCTTCATCGACCTCGATCGCGCGACCTTGCGCGTTTTCGACGTCAATGCGCTCGGCGGCCCGCCGACCGGCCAGCTCGTCTATACGCCGCAGCCCTTCGAGGTGATGGCCGGGCAGATCGGCCAGGTGTTCGGCCTCGCCTATGATGACGGCGTCCGCGACGGCATTCCGAGCGACGTGCCGAACCTCTACGCGGCCGCAAGCTCGCTGCACGGCGTCCGCATCGTCACGCCCGACGAGGACGATGACGGCAGGCCGGAACGCCAGCGCCGCGGCGCCGCAGGCGCGACCTTCATGGAGGGCCAGTTCGCCGAGGAGAATGGCGGCGGTCCCGGCACGCTCTGGAAGATCGACGGGCTGACCGGACAGGTCTCGCTGTTCGCCGATATCGACGGCAATAGCGGGCCGGGCATCGGCAATATCGCCTTTGACAAGGCGCACCGGCAGTTCTTCGCCTCCGACCTCGACACCGGGCTGATCCACCGCATCGGCGCCGACGGCGTCCTGATCGACATCTTCGATCATGGCGTTGCCGGGCGGCCGGCGCGCGGCCTCGAGCCGGTCGCGGACGACGGCGCGGTGATGGACATAGAGGGCGCCGCCTTCGACAGCGAGGATCCCGACACGTGGGGCTTCACGCAGGACGAACGGCGTGTCTGGGGCGTCCAGGTGCATGGCCGCCGGCTCTACTACGCGGTCGGCGAGAAGGCGGAAATCTGGTCCGTCGGCATCGCCCGCGACGGGACTTTCGCCGGCGATCCGCGCTGGGAGCTGACGGTCGCCGCACCCGAAGAACTGCCCGTAACCGACATCGCTTTCGATACGCGCGGCTTCATGTATCTCGCCCAGCGGGGCGAGATCGACAACCGCTACGACTACAGCCGCTTCGCCGATTCCGGCGATGGCGTCGTGCTGCGCTACTGGCGCGAGAGCCCCGACGATCCGGCGACGGAATCGCTCTGGGTGGAAGCGCCGGAGGAATATGCCGTCGGCTTTCCCGAAGGCCACCGCCAGAGCGCGGGCGGCATCGACCTGCAATATGGCTATGACGCGCAGGGCAATCTGAACAGCAATGCCTGCGCCGACACGCTGGTGAAGACCGGCGACAAGCTGCGCGACAATCCGGCGCTCGAAGAGCAGCTCATCGCCGGCGGGCCAACTGCGGTGCACGGGGTGCAGATCACGCCGACGCCGCTGGTCCGACCGAAGAACGAGCCGCCTTTCGGCAGCTGGTTCGTCGATTTCGATGGCTTCTTCGAGGACCCGGAAGTCGAGGGCCATGTCGGCGACGTGGAAGTCTGGCGGCCCTGCGAAGGGCGCGCGGGCTATTACGAGCCGGTTCCGGGCGGCGGCTACCTGCCGCCTATCTGGCCGCCGATCTTCCCGCCTCCGGGCGAGAACATCCCACCCTGCATCGATCTCGATGCCGTCGAGTATTTCTGCACGCCGGCCGGGCTCGAGGCCGATCTCTACGTGCGTGACGTCGCCGGCATCGGCGGCGACACGATCAAGGCCGACTCCAGGACACCGGGGATCGGCGTTTCGCCCCTGCAGCAGACCCAGCCTGCAGGCGCTCCGTTCACATTGGGCATCACCGGGCACTTCCCCGGCGAGAATGTCGATGTCGGGCTCTGCTTCTACAAGGAAGCCGATTCCGAACGGGGCGGCTACTACCCGTGCTGCAAAGTCACGGTGACGCTCGAAACGCCACCCGCAAGCTGCGAACCGTGAGGGAGGGAGAGATGACCATGTTCTCACATCTTCCCGCTGCGGGGCGCCCCGAAACCGATGTCACGGAGACGATCATGAAACCTGCAACCATCGCCGCGCGCGCGTCGCGCTGGCTGATGGCGGCCGGGCTAGCGTTTGCCTCCCTGGGCATCGCACCCGCCGCCGCACAACCCGAAACGCCACTCCTCGAACTCGACAGGAGAGACGAACCGCTGCGCGAACGCGAGCGCGTCGAGCCGTTCTTCGAGAAGATCGGCAAGCAGATATCCTGCGACTACGTCAAATACCGGCTGCGCTTCGGCGCGGAAGGCGAACCGGAAGTCCTGAACAGCGACGTGTTCAGCAACCAGCTGAAGGCGATCCGCATGGATTTCCGCGACCAGCTTCCGGCCGGGCTTTCGGTGGTCAATGTCGAGATAAACGGCGACATCACGGACGCCGCGGGCGGACCCGCCCCGGCGGCTTCCGTCTCGACGACAGGCTCGCTCGACGACACGGTGACGATCGAGGATTTCCGCCTGTCGGGAGCCGACCTCGACGGGGACGGCCTTCTGGACCGGCGCTATTTCGATGTGATCATTACGGCAAAAATCGACCACGCCGCCTTCCCGGCGGCGACCACGGTCGACAATCAGGGTTTCGTCACGCTCGCCCGCCCGGGCGCGGCGGCAATCGAGATCCCTTCGCATGACCCGGCATTGCCGGACGACGGCGATTTCCTGACCGGCAAGCCGACGAAAATCGGCATCGACGTGACCGATTGCGAGCCGCCTCCGCCACCACCCCCGGGCGGCGACGAGGCCTGCTTCGAGGTCGAAACCGGCGATGTCGACTGCGTGCCTGGCGGCGGCGCCTTCATCTACCACATGCCTGTCGGCGCCGACATGGCCGGCAAGTGGGTGCAGCTTCGCACCACGACGCCGGGCGTAACCGTTGCGCCGGCGGCGCAGCTCGTGCCGGCCGGCGGCGGCGTTCTCGCCTGGACCATCACCGGCGCACTGCCGGGCGATGTCGTCCACCTGATCGTCACCGGCATCGAAACCTATGCCGGACCGCAAGAAGGCGTCGGCCTCTGCTGCACGCAGACCGTCGACCTCGTCATCCCCGACGATCTCGACTGCCCGGACGAGCGCGGCGAACCCGACATCAAGGTCGAAAAGCGCGCGGACGTGGCGACCTGCACAGAGGAGGGCGGCTGCAATTTCACCATCACCGTCTCCAATGTCGGCGACGCGCCCTATAACGGCAAGATCGTGCTGGACGAGGTCACCCTGCCCGGCAACGCGACGGTCGACAGCGGCCCTAACCCGCCCTGGGTCTGCGCCCCGCTGGTGAGCCCTATGAGTTGCGAGCATCCCGCGACCACGCTCAATCCGGGCGAATCCATCTACCTGAAGCTCGGCTTCAAGCCGGGTCCCGGTTGGGACGCGCGCTACATCCGCAACTGCGCCGCGTATGATTATCCGGCGAGCGGGAAGGAGCTGTTCGGCTCGCAGGCGAACGACAGGGCCTGCGCGGCAATCAAGCTCTGCCGTCCCAACGACCGGGATTGCCGGCCTCCGGTGGAGAAGAAGGTCGACCTCGGCATCACCAAGCACGCCCGCACACCGGTCTGCTCGCCGGACGGCGTCTGCTTCTTCATCATCAACGTCATCAACACCGGCACGGAGACCATCGACGGCCCGATCACCGTCATCGACGAATATCCGGTAAACGTCCCGGCTTCGTCCGACTTCGTGCCCTCGCCGCCATGGTCGTGCGTGCCAGAGGTGGCCGGGCGGTTCCGCTGCGACCATCCGGGCGTAGTGCTGGTTCCGGGCGCTTCCATCCCGCTTGGCGTCAAGGCGATCGTCGGCGACGATTTCCCCGCCGACCTACTCGAGAACTGCGCCGAAGTGCTGCCCGTTGCCGACGAGAGCGATCTCGCCAACAACAAGGCCTGCGCTACCGCGCGTATCCCCCGCCGCGATCCGGGCAAGCCGACGCTGCGCGTAACCAAGACCTGCGAGGCGATTGCGGGCGCTGCCGGATATGCTTGCCGCATCACCGTCACCAGCCTCGGCACCACCGCGCCTTCGGGTCCGGTCCGGGTCACCGACGCGGCCGAACTGATCGGCGCCGGCACGCCCGTCCAGATCCAGACCGTCACACCCGACGGCGCGGAGTGGAGCTGCGGACCGGTTCCGGCCGACACGCTGTCGTGCCAGATCCCGGGCGAGGTAATGACGCCCGGAACGAGCCGCCATTTCGACGTGACCGTGAATGTCTCGCCGAACGAACGGTTCGAGAACTGCGCACGCGCCTCGTACGGGCCCGCTCCGGGAGACGACATCGTCTACCCGATCGGCGAAGCCTGCGATCAGGGCGGATCGAGCATCAGGGTCGAGAAGACCGGCGACCGCGAATGCCGCGTCGGCGAGCCCTGCACGTTCGAGGTCACCATCCGCAACGACAGCGACACGGCGTTCAACGGGCCGGTGCGGATCGGCGACGCTATCGGCGTCGAAGGCCTCGGCCGTCTCGAAGGCGTCGAGATCGCCGAGATCGTGCCGCCCTTTGGCTGCGCGCCGGAGCCGACGACGCTGCCCATCTCGTGCGTCGCCGACCTCTCGCTTGGAGCAGGGGAAGCCAGGGTCCACCAGGTCACCGTGGTGATCCCGGACGACGGCCGCTTCGACAACCAGAACGGTTCGATCAACGGCCGCAACTGCGTGGCCGTGCTCAGCCCCGGCACGCCAGTGCGCAATGGCGGCCTTTCGGAGGGCCAGTCGCTCGTCGAAGGCTCGCCGGAAGAAGGGCAGTATGCCTGCCACCTGTTCACGATCTCGAAGCCCGAGCAGCCCAAGGACCGGTGCTCGGAAGGGTTCGTGATGAACGATGCGGGCCGCTGCGTCTGCCCGGAAGGGACGACATTCCGCAACGGCCGCTGCACAGGCGACCAGGGCGGGATACCGACCCCGACGCCGAAGCCGCGCGACCCGCAGACCGAGCAATGCCGCCTCCTGCCCGGCCAGATCCGGACACAGGACGGTCGCTGCATCTGCCCGCGCGGAACCGAGCTGCGCAGCAACCGCTGCGTCAAGGACGAGCCGCCGGTGCGCCAGTGCACGCTGCTGCCCGGCCAGATCCGGACGCAGGACGGGCGCTGCATCTGCCCGCGTGGCACCGAGCTGCGCAACAACCGCTGCGTCAGAGACGAGCCGCCGGTGCGCCAGTGCACGCTGCTGCCCGGCCAGATCAGGACGCAGGACGGTCGATGCATCTGCCCGCGCGGTACCGAGCTGCGCAACAACCGCTGCGTCAGGGACGAGCCGCCGGTGCGCCAGTGCACGCTGCTTCCCGGCCAGATCCGGACGCAAGACGGGCGTTGCATCTGCCCGCGTGGTACGCGCCTGGTGCGCGGCCAGTGCCGGCAGGTCGCGGTCGAGTGTCCGAAAGGCACGGTGCTGCGCAACGGACAGTGCGTGGCCGTCCAGCCGCAGCGCTGCCCGCGTGGCACGATCGGCACGCCGCCGAACTGCCGCAAAGTGGAGGTCCAGCCGCTCCGCTGCCCGCGCGGCACGGTCGGCACGCCTCCGAACTGCCGCAGGGTGACACAACCCACTCAGCCGAACATCCAGATCAATCCGGATACGCTGAGGAGGATACTGCCCCGACGCGAGCAGCAGCAGCCGTCAAACAACAGGCAGGTCCAGTAACTGCGAAGCCTCGACCAGAACCCCGCCGGTCCAGCCGGCGGGTTTTTGTTGCCACGCATGACTCGGGCCGGCCCGTGAACCATTTTGCGAGGCCGGGCGACACACCTCCGGAAATGAACATCATCCAGGAGGAACCAATGCTTACAACTGCGAAATCAATGAAATGTACCGTCCCGGCCTTGGCGCTCGCCGCTGCTGCCGCCCTCTCCGCCACGCCTGCTCTTTCGGACCCCGCGAACGTCAAATCGATGTCGTTCAGTACCGAGAGCGTCAACACCACCATCCATGTCATCTCCACTGACGGCCACAAATGGGACAAGCTGAAAAGCGGCAACGTTCAGTTCTGGGGGCACATGAAGCTCGACACCAGATGGCCAGGCTATGTCGGCGAAGTGGGGGTTGCGCTCGGCGTCTGCGGAGCGCAGCAATGCGCGACCTTCCCGATGATCTGGAGCGATCTGGCGAACAGCCGCGACTATTCGCACCAGCAGAACTTCACCTTCAGCACGTCGAAAATACCGGTGTCGGCGGGCGGGATTGCGGTCGTCCCCTATGGCGACCAGATCATCGCCAAATGCAACCAGCATCTCCAGCCCGACGGCCCCACGAAATCCTATTCGTTCTCGCAGAAGTTCAACGCCACCTTCGTCGCCGAGACCGACAAGATCCTCAATATGAACAACGTCATCACCGAGGCGAATATCGGTGAATGGCCATTCGACGTCACCTACGCCACCCACTCGGCGCATGGCGAGTTCGACGTGCATGTGGTCTGCGATCCCGTGATAAAATCGCCGACCAATGATCTCGCGCATGATCATGGCGCGTTCGACGTCAAAGACGTGAAGCTGTTCCTGACCACCTACCAGAACTTTCAGCAAGGCTCCAATCCGGGCGCCGTCTGCCCTGCGCTGAAGGTGACTTCCCGCGCCCAGGCAAACCAGGCCGGGCCGGTCTCGATGCGCATCTGGCGGCAGAAGAATGGGGGGCCGATCACCTCGGAGTTCACGCAGGCCTGGGCATCCTTCGACGCCGCCAAGAACGGCTATTTCGCCACATATGAGAGCTGGGAAGACGTCGGCACGACCTCTTACTTCCAGTTCAAGACCGAGATCGTCGAGAACGAGCCCTTCGCGCCGTTCGACGGCTGGAAGGATATCACCGTCCACTGCACCAGCCCGGGCGGCGGCGGCTTGACAACCGTGCCCAACGACAACGATCCGCTGTTTCCGCCCCCGCAGGCTCAATGGCAGGGCGAGGTGATCGTCGCCGACAGCGCCGGCCATGACAAATCCTGCCCGCGTAAAGGACAGGTGTTTTTCGAGGTGACCCGCCAGGCGCCAGGCGATTTCGACTACCGCATAAGCTGCTCCAACGGCGCCTTCTTCACCGGAACCGCGACCGGCTACGACCAGGGCAGCGGCGTGTTCGAAGCCTATGGCGCGCATGACCTCTCGATCACCAAGACGCGCTCGATCCAGTGCACGCTGCAGGAATTGCGGCCTGCGCCGGTGACGGTCGCCGTCGACAAGGAAGACTTCACCTGCAACAACCCGGCGATCGACCCGAATGTCGACGACGTTACCTCCGACCCGCGGCCGAACCCGGCGAAACCTATCTTCCCCGCGATCGTCGTGACGCCGGAACCGAAATGCGAACGCGGCGAAAAGCTGATCCGCGGCAGATGCGTCGGCAAGCCGGACGTCAGCATCCTCTGCAAGCCGGGCTTCGACCTGGTCGGCAAGAAGTGCGTGAAGAAACCGGCGATCGCGCAGGCCTGCAAGCGCACCGAACTGCGCGTCAATGGCAAATGCATCAAGAAGCCGGAAGTCAGCATTCTCTGCAAAAAGGGTTTTCGGCTCGTCGGCAAGAATTGCGTCCGCATCCCGACGCTGACCAAGAATTGCGCCAGGGGCGAAAAACTGGTTCGCGGCAATTGCGTCGGCAAGCCCGACCGCGCTCCGGTCAAGACCTTCATCGCGCCGAAGCCGAAGCGCAACAAGGCGTCCGCCTTCCGCCCGCTCGAACTGCCTAAGGCGAGGCGTCAGCTGCGCCGGCAGAAGTAAACGGAATGCCGGACATTACCGGCGGGGCGGCTTGGGCCGCCCCGTTCGTTTGCGGGGGCGACGCCGACCGCCACCCCTCAAACCGTTCTCAACATGCCGCCGTCGACATGGTAGGTGGATCCGACCGCGTAGCTTGCCCGGTCCGAGCACAGGAAGACAAAAAAGTTGGCCAGTTCCTCGACCGTGCCGAAACGCCTGATCGGCGCGTTCTCGTCGGCGACGGATTGCAGGTAGCCTTCCCAGTCGCCGCCGCTGTCGGCGGTCAATTGCTTGGCAGTTTTCGCCCAATCTGGCGTCAGGATCAGCCCGGGATTGACCGTGTTGACGCGGATATTGTCCTTGATCACCTCATTGGCGAGGTTTTTTGAAAACATCAGCAGCGCCGCCTTGGTGACGTTGTAGATCGGCTCGTACCACAGCGGCTGCACGGCGCAGATCGAGGCGTTGTGAAGTATGGCTCCTCCGCCCCGCGCACGCATCATCGGCACGAAGCCGCGCGCCAGCCGCACCGCCGCCATCACATGCAGTTCCCAATAGGCCTGCCACTTGTCGTCCGCGGTTTCCATGATCGTCTCGTTGGAGCCGGTGCCGGCATTGTTGATGAGAATATCCGCGCCGCCGAATTTTTGCCGCGCCGCTTCGATCAGGGCGGCGGCGCCTTCGACCGTCGCCACGTCGCAGGCGACCGGAAGAGCAGTGACGCCATGCTCGCGCGCAATCCGTGCGGCCTCGGCGGCAAGGCGCTCTTCGCCGCGCGCGGCCATCACTAGGTTCGCGCCTTCCCTGGCGAAGGCCTCGGCTACGCCGAGCCCGATGCCGACGCTCGCGCCGGTGATGACGGCGACCTTTCCATTCAGTCCGAGGTTCATGAAAGTCTCCCCGATCGTTTCCGCACAAGCTTTAGCATAGACAGAGTTGCCCCTCACCTGCCTGCCGGCATCCTCTCCCCGTAAGGACGGGGAGAGGAGATAGGCGGCGACGCTGGCGCCCCCCTCTCCCCGTTTTCACCAGGAGAGGGTAAGGGCGAGGGGCGGCTTTGTCTTGGCCAAGGGGCACTCATAAGCCACCCTCCAAATACCTCCTCAGCGTCTCTCGCGTACCCTCCCGCCATAGCGCCTTCAGCGCGTCGGCGAACGCCGCCGAAAAAACCGGCGAGCGGCCGACCTGGCCGTAAATGTCCTCCATGGCAAGCCAGGCGGCGGGATCGGCCCGTGCCGCGCGGGCGGTCGTCAGCAACCGGTCCCAATTCGGATCGTTGGTCGCGATCTCGGCGCCGGATTCGGTGGTTCCGAAACAGTAGCGGCACCACAGAGCTGATTCGAGCGCCAGCCCCTCCACGCCCGTGCCCGCCTTCAGCCGGTCGGCGATGGTCGGGATGATGAATTTGGGCTGCCGGTTTGAGCCGTCGAGGCAGAGCCGCCGCACCGTGTCACCGATCTTCGGGTTGGAAAATCGCCGTTCGATGAGCTCGAAATATTCCTCCAGCACCACGCCCGGCACCGGCGGCACAGTCGGGATGATCTCGTCGCGCTCGAGCTTGGCCAAAAATGCCCGAACCAGCGGCTCCTGCATCGCCTCGTGCACGAAATGGATGTCCATCAGCCCGGCCGGATAGGCGATCGTCGCGTGGCCGCCATTCAGAATACGGATCTTCATAAGCTCGAAGGGCGAGACGTCGTCGACGAACTGCACGCCGACCTTCTCCAGCGCCGGCCGGCCGGCCGGAAAATTGTCCTCCAGCACCCATTGCCGAAACGGCTCGCAGAACACCGGCCAATGGTCGTCGACGCCGAATTTTTCGGCCAATAGAGAGCGCTCGCGGTCGGTCGTGGCCGGCGTGATGCGGTCGACCATGCCGTTGGGAAAGGCGACGTTCTCGCTTACCCAGTCAGCCAGGCCCTCATCGGCGATCCGTGCCAAGCCGATGATCGCGTCGGCGGTGACGTGGCCGTTGTGAGGGATGTTGTCGCACGACATGACCGTGAAGGGCGGCGCTCCTGCCTGCCGACGCTGCTTCAGTCCGGCCAGGATGATGCCGAACACGGTGGACGGCCGGTCGATCTCAGCCGCGTCGGCAACGATCGCGGGATACGCCGGATTGAATTTCCCCGAAGCCGGATCGATGAAATAGCCGCCCTCGGTGATGGTTAGCGAAACGATACGGATCGCGGGATCGGCGAGACGGCGGATGATGGCGGCGCTGTCGCCGGGGACGAGAAAATCGACCATCGCGCCGGTCACCCGCGCCTGCATGTGGCCGTCGTCCTGTTCGACCACCGTGGTCAGGAAATCCTGGCTCGCGAGCTTTTCGCGCCCCGCTCTCTCGTCCTCGAAAACCCCCGCCCCGACCAGCGCCCAATCGCGGTCGATGCCGGCGTTGAACAAATCGTCGAGATAGACCGCCTGGTGCGCGCGATGGAAATTGCCGACGCCGAAATGCAGGATGCCGGGAGTGAGGTCGGTGCGGTCGTACCGCAGGCGCGCTACGTTTGGGGGGAGCTTTGTCAGAGCATCGGCGGAAAGTTTTATGATCATGTGAACCGCACCTCATTTCGCTGCGTCGCGCCGCCCTCGACGACCCCTTCTCCCCGTCTCGGAGAAGGTGGCCCGAAGGGTCGGATGAGGGGCAGCACGAACTTCTGAGATAGTGAGCGTGCCCCTCATCTGCCTGCCGGCATCTTCTCCCCGTAAGGACGGGGAGAAGAGAGCGTTCATCCCCCTCAGCTCATCCAGTTGCCGCCGTCGACATTGTAGGTCTGCGCGACGATGTATTCGGCCTCGGCGCTGGCTAGGAAAACCGCCATGCCGGTCAGATCTTCCGCCCTGCCCATGCGGCCGAACGGCACGGCTTCGCCGACCAGACGCTTCTTCTCGCCCCGCGGCCGGTTCTCGTATTTGGCGAACAGCGCGTCGACGCCGTCCCAGTGCTCGCCGTCGACGACGCCCGGCGCGATGGCGTTGACGTTGATGCCGTGCTTGATGAGGTCGAGTCCCGCCGACTGGGTCAGCGAGATGACGGCGGCCTTGGTCGCGCAATAGACCGCCACCAGCGCCTCGCCTCGCCGCCCCGCCTGGCTCGCCATGTTGATGATTTTCCCGCCCCGGCCAGCGGCAATCATCGAGCGGGCCGCGGCCTGCATCATGAACAGCGTGCCGGCGACATTGACCGAAAACAGCCGGTCGTAGCTCGCCTTGGCGATCTCCACGATGGGCGCGGCGTCGAACAGGGCCGCATTGTTGATCAGTATATCGAGCCCGCCCGCTCTGTTCTCTACCGCCTTCACTGCCGCATCGATCGAGGAAAGGTCGGTGACGTCGAGGCTGACCGCGTAGGCCGCCTCGCCGATCTCGTCGGCAGCCTTCATCGCCGCATCCAGGTTGATGTCGCCGATGCAGACAGTCGCGCCCTCCCGCACATAGGCCTCGGCGAAGGCGCGGCCTATGCCGCGCGCAGCGCCCGTTATCAGCGCCGATTTGCCGGCTAATCTCTTCGTCACATGGCTCTCCCGTCTTCGCTGAACCGGTGCAGTTTTGTTGGATCGGGCGTCAGGAAAACCGTGTCGCCGTGGCGCACCGAGATTTCGCCGTCGGCGCGCACGGTCAGCGGCCCGACCCCGTCGGCGTTGACATGCAGGAAGGTGTCCGAGCCGAGATGCTCGGCGACGCCGACCGTCGCCTTCCATTCGCCCGCACTGGTCGAAATCTGCATGTGCTCGGGGCGGATGCCGATCGTCGCAGCACCTTGTTTGGCAGCGACTGCGCCGTTGATCAGGTTCATCTTCGGCGAGCCGATGAAGCCCGCCACGAACAGGTTCTTCGGCGTCTTGTAGAGCTCCATCGGCGAGCCGACCTGCTCGATATTGCCGGCGTTCAGCACCACGATCTTGTCGGCCATGGTCATCGCCTCGACCTGGTCGTGGGTGACGTAGATCATCGTCGTCTTGAGCTGGTGGTGAAGTTCGCTGATCTCCAGCCGCATCGTCCCGCGCAATGCCGCGTCGAGGTTGGACAGCGGCTCGTCAAACAGGAAGGCCGAAGGCTGGCGCACGATGGCGCGGCCGATGGCGACGCGCTGGCGCTGGCCGCCGGAAAGCTGCCCCGGCCGCCGGTCGAGATAATTGGTGAGGTTGAGGATGCGCGCCGCCTCCGCCACCTTGCGGTCGATCACCGCCTTGTCCTCGCCGGCCATCTTCAGCGGGAAGGCGATGTTCTTCGCCACCGTCATGTGGGGATAGAGGGCGTAGGACTGGAACACCATCGCCAGCTTGCGTTTGGCCGGCGCCTCGCCGGTGACGTCGCGACCGTCGATGACGATCGCGCCGGCGCTGGTGTCCTCCAGCCCGGCGATCAGCCGCAGAAGCGTGGACTTGCCGCAGCCCGACGGGCCGACGAAGACGACGAACTCACCATCCTCGATGGTCAGGTCGATCTCCGGAATGATCACCGTCGCCCCGAAGGATTTCGACACTTTTTTCAGCGTGATCTGGCCCATGGCTTCCTCCCCGGGGATTCTATTTGACGGCGCCGAAGGTCAGGCCGCGCACCAATTGCCGCTGCGAGAACCAGCCCATGATCAGGATCGGCGCGATGGCCAGCGTCGAAGCCGCCGACAGCTTCGCCCAGAACAGCCCCTGCGGGCTGGAGAACGAGGCGATGAAGGCCGTCAGCGGGGCGGCGTTGGTCGTCGTCAGGCGGATCGTCCAGAACGCCTCGTTCCAGGCGAGAATAATGTTGAGCAGCATGGTCGAGGCGATGCCGGGGATAGCCATCGGCGTCAGCACATAGACGATTTCGTTCAATAGCGAGGCGCCGTCCATGCGCGAGGCCTCGAGGATCTCGCCGGGGATCTCGCGGAAATAGGTGTAGAGCATCCACACCACGATCGGCAGGTTGATCAGCGTCAGCATGATGGTCAGGCCGATGCGGGTGTCGAGCAGGCCGGTGTCGCGGAGGATCAGGTAGATCGGCACCAGCACGGCCACCGCCGGCATCATCTTGGTGGACAGCATCCACATCAATATGTCCTTGGTCCGCTTCGTCGGCGAAAACGCCATCGACCAGGCGGCGGGTATGGCGACCAGCAGCGCCAGCAGCGTCGAGCCGACCGAGATGATCACCGAGTTCATGAACGGCTTGAAATAGTCGCGCTGCGTCTGCACCTCGACATAGTTCTCGACGGTCCAGCTTGGGACCAGGCTGAACCCGGCGATCGCTTCGGGCTCGGTCTTGAACGAGGTCAGGATCGTGTAGAGGATCGGGAAAAAGATCACGAACGCCACCAGCCATGCGGCGGCGGTGAAAGCTGCCTTGCGTCGGGTCGAGACTGCGCGCGCCATGTTAAACCTCCACACCGAGAATTGAGTTGTCTGCGCTGCCCCTCATCGCCCTGCCGGGCACTTCTCCCCGTGAAAAACGGGGAGAAGACCGCTGGCCGCAACGCTGACGATCCCCCTCTCCCCGTCCTTCAGGGGGAGAGGGTAAGGGTGAGGGGCGATCGAAAGGCAACAACGCTCGCATCTTTCTACCTATCCAGATTCTTGCCGACCGCACGCATCAGGAAGAAGGCGACGATGTTGGCCAGGACGACGGCGATGACCCCGCCCGCCGAAGCCCCGCCGACATCGTAGCCGAGCAGCGCGGTGCGGTAGATCAGGAAGGGCAGGTTGGTCGTGGCGTAGCCCGGACCGCCATTGGTGGTGACGAGGATCTCGGCATAGACCCCGAGCAGGAAGATGGTCTGGATCAGGATGACCACCGTGATGGCGCGGGCCATGTGCGGCAGCGTCAGATAGATGAAACGGTTGACGAAATTCGCGCCGTCCATCTCGGCCGCTTCCTTCTGCTCACCGTCGAGCGACTGCAGCGCGGTGAGCAGGATCAACGTGGCGAAGGGCAGCCACTGCCAGGCGACGATGACGATGATCGAAAACAGCGGATACTGGGCGAACCAGTCGACCGGCTGCGCCCCGAAGAACCGGGATATGTCGGCGGAGACGCCATAGCCGGGGTGCATGATCATGTTCTTCCACACGAGTGCCGCCACCGGCGGCATGACGAAGAACGGCGAGATCACCAATATGCGCACGATTCCCTGGCCGAAGATCGGCTGGTCGAGCAGCAGCGCCAGCGCTATGCCGCCGATGACGGTGATCAGCAGGACCCCGACCACGATCAGAAGCGTATTCCAGATCGACTGGAAGAAGGCCGGGTCGGTGTAGAAATACTGGTAGTTGAACAGGCCGGCGAAGCTGACATTGGCCGGGTTGAGCAGATTGTAGTTCAGGAACGAGAACCACAGCGTCATCGCCAGCGGCACGGTCATCCAGACGAGCAGCAGGATCACCGACGGCGCCATCATGAAGCGCGCTAGCGTGCCGGTCTGTCGCGTGGCCATCGTCTTGCTCCGTCTGGTTGAATCTTCAACCGTTCATGCCTGGTGCGTCTGGATGCGTAAGGCCGAGCGCGGCGCTGACGCCCCCTCTCCCGGTTCTTCACGGGGAGAGGGTAAGGGTGAGGGGCGGCGCCAGGATATGATTGGGTCGCGCTGCCCCTCATCTGCCTGCCGGCATCTTCTCCCCGTAAGGACGGGGAGAAGAGCGCTGTCTGGAAAGGGGCCGCCCGAGCTGGGACCCGGACGGCCAAGGCACCGGGAGGATGCCTATTTGATATAGCCGCCGCGGGTCATTTCCCGCGTCGCCACCGACTGCGCCTGGGCAAGCGCGTCGTCGACCGTCATCTGCCCGGCAAGTGCGGCCGAAAACAGCTGGCCAACCGTCGTGCCGAGACCCTGGAATTCGGGGATGGCGACGAACTGCACGCCGGTATAGGGCACGGGCTTCACCGTCGGCTTGGTCGGGTCGGCGGCGTTGATCGAATCCAGCGTCATCTTGGCGAAGGGCGCGGCCTTCTGGTATTCCGGGTTCTCGTAGAGTGAGGTGCGGGTGCCGGGCGGCACGTTGGCCCAGCCTTCCTTCTCGGCCACCAGCGCCAGATAGTCCTTGCTGGTCGCCCAGGAGATGAACTTCTGCGCGGCGTCCGCCTTTTGCGTGCCGGCCGGAACCGCCAGCGACCATGCCCACAGCCAATTGCCGCGCTTGCCGAGACCGTTGTCGGGGGCGAGCGCATAGCCCACCTTGTCGGCCACCGTCGAATCCTTCGGGTTGGACACGAAGGAAGCCGCGACGGTCGCGTCGATCCACATGCCGCATTTGCCCTGCTGGAACAGCGCCAGATTCTCGTTGAAGCCGTTGGAGGAAGCGCCGGAAGGACCAGCGTCCTTCATCAGGTTGACGTAGAAGTCGAGCGTATTCTTCCATTCCGGCTGATCGAACTGCGGAACCCAGTTCTCGTCGAACCAGCGCGCGCCGAACGAGTTCGAGGTGGCGGTCAGGAACGCCATGTTCTCGCCCCAGCCGGCCTTGCCGCGCAGGCAGATGCCGTTGATGTCGGCGGCGCGGTCGGTCATCTTGCGGGCGGCGTCGGCGATGAACTCCCAGGTCGGCGCGTCGGGCATGGTGAGCCCGGCCTTTTCCATCAGGTCCTTGCGGTACATAATGAATGAACTCTCGCCGTAGAACGGCGCGGCGTAGAGCTTGCCGTCCACGGTCAGGCCGCCGGCGATGGCCGGGATGATGTCGCCGACGTCATAGTCCGCGCCGAGATTTTCCAGCGGCAGCAGCCAGCCCTGCTTGGCCCAGATCGGAACCTCATAGGTGCCGATGGTCATCACGTCGTACTGGCCGCCCTTGGTGGCGATGTCGGTGGTCACGCGCTCGCGCAGCACGTTCTCCTCGAGCGTCACCCATTGCAGCTGTATGTCGGGGTTCTTGGCGGTGAAATCGTCCGTCAGCTTCTGCATCCGGATCATGTCGCCATTGTTGACAGTGGCGATGGTGATGGATTCGGCGTGAGCGGCAAACGCAAGCGCGCTTGCGGAGCATAAGCCCAGAATGAGCGTGGTCAGTCTCATGAATTCCTCCCTTGAACCAAGTTGAGCATTTGCCTTGGCTATGGGCAATTATTCACTTGCCGTGATTTATGTCAAGCGTGATTCTGTGGCTGCAATGCGAGAGGATCGGCGCCCGGAGCTTGGCGCCGAAACGCCTCGAACCTGCGCGGCCATCGCGCCGAACCGCCGCCATTCACACCCTCAGCGGGCATTGTGTAAAAAATTAAGCGCTTAAAACGGCCATCCGATACCGCTGTTATCGCAGCGGTTTTTCCGTGCAGCCCGAGCGCTGTCCCGGGATTTCTATGCACGCGCAGCCCTCCGGTCACCCCGTATCCTTCGTTTGAACCGCTGATGCCGGTTCAAACTGGATTCCCAAACCAGATCATTCGCGAATCTCGCCCAGAAACGCCTTCATCTCGGCCAGAATCCAGGTGCGGAAGGCGCTGACCTTCGGAGCGTTGCGGCGCGCCTCGGGATAGGCAAGCCAATAGGCGTGGCCGTCATTGCAGACGAGGTCGAAGGGCTGGAGAAGCCGTCCGGCGGCAAGGTCGGCGGCGAAGAAGGCGGGCGTCAGCATGGCGACGCCGCCGCCGGCGATCGCCACGCCGGCCTCGAGCGACTGCGAGCCCATGCGGCTGCGCGTCCGGTTGGCCAGTCCGTCGGTGGGCACGCCCGCCTCGGTCAGCCATTGTGTCCACCACGGGTCGTCGGGATCGACGATCGGCAGCCGTAGAAGGTCGGCCGGCTCTTTCACGCCGCCTATGCTTTCGGCGAGTTTTGGACTGAGCATCGGCGTGAAGTCTGTGTACATCAGCAAATGCGTCTCCAGCCCCGGCCATTTGCCGCCGCCGGCGCGGATCGCCACGTCGACTTCCTGCTGCGCGAAATCGACGAAACGCGGCGAGGTGTCGAGGCGCACGGCAAGCGTTGGATGCGCCATCTGGAACGAGCCGAGGTGCTGGGCCAGCCAGTGCGACGCAAAGGTCTGGACAGTGCTGATCGACAACGTGCCCTGCGCGCCGCTGCGGCCGGAGGCCCAGGCGGAGGCGATCGTCTCGAACGCCTCGGTGATCGCGGGCGCGAGCCGCTGGCCCGCTTCCGTCAGCGCGACCTGGCGCGGCCGGCGCAAGAAAAGCGCTGCGCCGAACCGCTCCTCCAAAACCTTCACCTGATAGCTGACTGCCGCCTGCGTCATGCCGAGCTCGTCCGCGGCCCTGGTGAAGCTCATATGCCGTGCAGCGGCCTCGAACGCCCGAAGCGCCTGGAGCGGAGGGAGTGGAGGGGACGGAGGGAGCGGAGGGCGTTGCGAAGCCATGATGGATTAAACTGCCTTATGCATGCCGATCGACATTCAATTGGAAACTAGCGCCTTTCACCTCCAAATTGAAGGCCGATGGATAAAGGGAGCAACCCTTGAAAAGGTTGTCGATACGATGACACATGCGACGGCACGGCTCGAACAAACCCATAGCGGATTCCTGAATTCATGGCTGGCGACGTGGTTTGCGCGGCGCGGCCGCCGCCAGGCGAGGCTGGATGTCAGGGACTTATCCGATCATCTAAAGCGCGACATGGGTTTTCTCGATGGAAATCCCGTGGGGCGGCGGAAGTGACGGCCAAGCGGTGATCTGTCTCATGCTCCGGCGCGGGTGTCCCTCCTAAGGAAGAACGCATCCTTACCCAGACTCTGATGTCGCCTCCGTTCCGGCATGATTCCCGACACTCTCCGCTCGTTCCTCGCTCATGAGGTCGGGAATGACGAATTGCGCTGATGACTCCGCCAATCTCCAGCGTTGGTGACTGGCCCCAAGCCCAGCGTTGGCAATTGCAGAAGGGCCCAGGAAGTCCGTCATTCCGACCTCGTGAGCGCGCGGAGCGAAGCGGAGAGTGTCGGGAATCCATCCCTCAACGCGGGGCGAATTAGAGTCGGCGCAGAACGGCCCCCGAAACGCCGCCGTGGCTTACAAGTGGCGACCAGTTCGCCCTGCCCGGCAAATGCCACAATGAACGTTATTCCGGGAACCCGGCATTAGCGGTTTGGGCCGAAAATGCTCGTGACCGATTTTTAAGCCCGGGGATGATCATGCCGGATTCCTACATTCCCGCCATCGGGCGGCGGCTTGTTCCGATGGCGGCTCTCTGCGCGACGCTCGCGCTTTCGGCCTGCCAGACCGGCGGATCCGTCGGCGACAGCGGCGGCGCGTCGGTGTCCGGCGTTTCCTATCTCACCGAGATCCGCACCTCGCACGGCCTGCCGCCTCTCGCCTATGATGCGCGGTTGGAAAAGGCGGCGCTGCAGCAGGCCGCCTATATGGCGCGGTCGGGCCGCATGGAGCACACCACCGGCTGGGGCAAGGATTTCGGCCGTCGCATGAAGAAGAACGGCGTCGATGCTCCCGCGGCAGAAAACATCGCCCAGGGCCGCATGGACATGGAGAAGCTGTTCTCCATGTGGCTGAACTCCTCCGGCCACCGCCGCAACATGCTCGACCCGCGCTTCAACCGCTTCGGCCTGGCCTATGCCGGCGAGGCGGACGGCCGCAAATACTGGGCGCTGGTCGTCGGGAAGTGACTATCCCGCCGCGAGCATGATCCCGAACCGAAGGTCGCGTCAGCGAAAGTTGCAGACTTTTCGGACAAGATCATGCGGCCAGACAATAATCTGGAGCCCGTTCCGATCCTATCGGAATGGGTCAGGCTTCAAGCAGCGCTTCGGCGGTGCGCTCGTCGGTGATCAGCCCGTTGATCAGCCGCCGTGTGGCAGCCGCCAGTATGCCTGCGATCTTGCGCTCGCCCATGGCCAGCGCGATGACCAGCGATTTTTCGCGCGACGGCAGCGGCGCCGAGGCGACGCGGTCATTGGTGATGCCTTCGATCAGCCGGCCCTCGCGGTCATAGGCCCAGCCGACGATCTCGGCCACCGCGCCGGCCTTCTGCAATGCCTTCAACTCGGCCTCGCTGATGAAGCCGTCCTCGTAGAGGGGCGCGTTCGGGCCGAGATCGCCTATGCCGATGAAGGTCACGTCGGCTCGGGCGGCGAGCGCCAGCGTCGGCTGGATCATCGGCTGGGAAAGCAGCATTTCGCGCTCCTCGGGCGAGGAGGCGATGACAGCCAGCGGCATCGGGAACGAGCGCGCCTTGATGCGGTCGGCCATGGTGAAGATGACGTTGTAGAAGGCGGCTGAGCCGTCCGGCGAGATGTTGCCGGTCAAGGACACGACCTTGTGCTGCGGGCACTCCATGGAGGGCAGTTGCTCGATCGCCGCCTTCAGCGTGCGGCCGGTGCCGATCGCCATCACGATCGGCTCGGTCGAGCGCAGCCGCCGCTCGATCTCGGCGGCCGCCGCTTCCGCGACGCCGAGCGTCGTCGAGGTGGATGAAGGGTCGCTCGGCACGACTTCGACCAGATCGAGCGCGAAGCGCGCCTTCAGCCTGGACGCGAGATCGAGGCAATTTGCGATCGGATGGTCGACACGGACCTTGATCAGCCCTTCCGACACGGCGAGCGAAACCAGCCGCTGCGCGGTCTGCCGTGACACGCCGAGCTTCGCCGCGATCTGGTCCTGGGTGTTGCCGGCGACGTAATAGAGCCAGCCCGCCCGCGCCGCGTCGTCGAGCCGGGTGCTGCCGGTGTCCTGCCGGATATTCACGATCCTGTCCTGCCTCCTGCCCGTTTTGGCCCAGTCTCGCAGGGAATCGAAGAATGCGCAATTGCCAATGCGCGGCGGCAATTGTTCGCGCGCTACTTGAGCGCCGAGCGGAGCCTTTCGGTCGCGGCGTGGTCGATCCGGCCGTCGGCGCTCAGCGCCACGCCGAACATCTCCGCCGCCTGTTCGGGCGTATAGTACCCGAGCCTCACATCGCGCAGCACCAGCGCCGGATCGCGCTTGAACGGATCGCCGTAGCCGCCGCCGCCGGGTGTGCCGACCCGGACCCGGTCGCCGGCCTTCAGCGGAATGTCCTGTTCCTTGGACAGGTGCTTCGGCACATGCGGTTTGCCGTCGCGGAAGACGGTGACCGTGTTGACCGCGCCGTCCTTGCCGCCGCATGCGCCCTGCGGGCCGAAGCGGCCGTGATCCATGACGAAGGATGCCCGCGCCTCGCCCCTCAGGATCTCGACCTCGTAGGCGAGGCCGAAGCCGCCGCGATGCGCCCCCGCTCCGCCTGAGCCTTCGCGCAGCGCATAGTGGCGGTAGAGTACGGGATAGGCCTGCTCCATGATCTCGACCGGCGGCGATTTGGAAATGCCGATGGTGGAGCAGCCGTTGGAGAGGCCGTCATGCGCGACGTTGCCGCCATAGCCGCCACCGGAAATCTGGTACATGACATAGTCACGGCCGCGCGCCGGGTCGTTGCCGCCGAGTGCGAAATTGCCGCTGGAGCCAGCGGGCGCGGCGGTGACCTTGTCGGGCAGCGCCTGGACCATGGCCGCGAACACCGCCTCGGCGATGCGTTGGGACACTTCCGCGGCACAGCCCGAAACAGGCCGCGGATATTTCGCGTCGAGGAAGGTGCCTTCCGGCCGTTTGACGATCAGCGGCTCGAAGGCACCGGCGCTGATCGGCACATCCGGGAAGATGTGCCGCATGGCGAGATAGACGGAGGATAGCGTGGTGGCGAGCACGCTGTTCATCGGGCCGATGCAGGGCGGGCTGGATTCGGAAAAGTCGAAGGTGAGCGTGTCGCCGCGCTTCTCCACCGACAGGGCGATGGTCAGCGGCTGGTCGACCACGCCGTCGGAATCGACGAAAGCCTTCGATCGGTAGGTACCGTCGGCGATCGGCGCGATATGCGCCCGCATCTGCTCGGCCGCGCGCTTGCGCAGTTCCGAAATCGCTGCAAGCACCGTTTCGTCACCGTAACGATCCAGTATGGCAAAGAGCCTTTCCTGCCCGACATAGAGGGCAGCGGCTTGCGCTCGTATGTCGCCGATGCGCTGGTCGGCGACCCGGATGTTGGAGCAAATGATCGCGTAGATTTCCGGATCGAGTTTTTTGTTCTTGAACAGCTTCACCGGCGGCAGGCGCAGCCCCTCCTGCTCCACGGCAGTCGCCGACGCCGAAAACCCGCCCGGCACCGAGCCGCCGATATCGGGCCAGTGGCCGGTATTGGACAGCCAGCAAAAAATCTTGCCGCCGCGCCAGACCGGCATGGCGAAGCGCACATCCATCAGATGCGTGCCGCCGAGATAGGGATCGTTGACGATATAGATGTCGCCTTCTTCCGGAGGCAGGCAGCGGCCGTCGGCGATCATCTCCATGATCGTCTTCGTCGAATATTGCATAACCCCGACGAAGACCGGCAGCCCTTGCGAACCCTGCGCGATCAGGGAGCCGTCCTCTGCCGAATAGATACCGTCGGAGCGATCGTTGGCTTCGGCGATGACCGGCGAAAACGCGGCTCGGCTGAAAGTCAGGTCCATCTCGTCGCAGGTTTGCTGGAGCGCAGCCTGGATGACGGAAAGAGTGATGGCGTCGAGCGAGGTCATGTTCCGACTCTGGCGATCATGGCTTCCCAACCTCGATAACAATATTCCCGTCTGCGTCGGTCTTGGCCCAGTCACCGGGCTCCAGAACGGTGGTTGCGTCCATCTGCTCGAGGATCGCCGGCCCCTGTATCACCGCGTCGAGCGGCAGTTTTTCGCGCGAATACACCGGCGTTTCATGCCAAACTCCTTCATACCAAACCGGGCGGATTTCGCGGAGCGCGGCTTCCAGCGTCTGGGCACGTCCGTCCGGGTCGATCAGTCGCGACAGGTCGACCGCCGGGCGCACGCCGATAACCGAGGTGTTGAGATTGACCAGATTGGCGCGGATTTCCGGTAGCGCGACCTTGAAGCGCGCGAAATAGGCTTCTTCGAACAGGCGCTGCAGCAGGTCCCGGCCGGCATCGACCGAGGGAAGAGGGATGTTGAGGATGTGGGTCTGGCCGACGAACTGCATGTCGGCGGAGTGCGAAAAGCGGATTGTCTCGGGCTGCACCGCTTCCTTGGCGATGAGCGCCGCGCCCTCGGCGCGATGGCGCTCCAGGATTTCCCTGACCCTCGCCTCCTCGATCGTCGCCACCGGCTGGTTGACGGTATTGACGAAATCGTGGCGCAGATCGGCGACGACGCAGCCGAGCGCATTGGTGATGCCGGGGCGGGCCGGGACCAGCACCTTCGGCAGGCCGAGCTCGCGGGCGAGCGCCGTGGCATGCAGCGGGCCTGCTCCGCCGAAGGCGAAGAGCGCGAAATCGCGCGGGTCGTGGCCGCGCGATACCGAAACCATGCGGATCGCGCCGGCCATTTTCAGGTTTCCTAGACGCAGCACCGCGCCGGCCGCTTCGACGCCGGACAGGCCGGTCGGTGCGCCTATCCGCTCCTCGAAAATCGAGCGGACGTGGTCGACGGTCACGGGATTTTCCACGGCCAAAAGCTTCTTCGGATCGAGCCGGCCGAGCACAAGATTGGCGTCGGTGATTGTCGGCTCGGTCCCGCCGCGGCGGTAGCAGATCGGGCCGGGATTTGCGCCGGCGCTTTCCGGGCCGACGCGGATCAGGCCGGAAGCGTCGACCCTGGCGATCGAGCCGCCGCCGGCGCCGACCGTATGTACCGCAACCATCGGCACATGGATGGGCATGGCGTATTCGATCTCGGTCTCGTTCGATACCGCCGGTTCGGCGTTCTGGATAAGCGCGACATCGGTCGAGGTTCCGCCCATGTCGTAGGTGACGAGATTTTCGTAGCCGGCGCGCTTGCCGGTATAGGCGGCGGCGATGACGCCGGATGCCGGGCCGGACATCACTGTCTTCGCCGATTCCTGGGTGACAAAGCGGGCGGAGATCATGCCGCCATTGCCGTTCATGATGAGGAAGTCGCGGGCGTAGCCTCTCGCCTCCAGTTCGCGCCGCAGCCGCTCGACATAGCGCTCCAGAATCGGCTGCACCGAGGCGTTGACCGATGCGGTAACGCCCCGCTCGAATTCGCGTGCTTCCGAAAGCAGCGCGTGGCCGGTGGTGATATAGCCATTCGGCCAGAGTTCCGCGGCGATTTCTGCGGCCCTGCGCTCGTGCTCCGGGTTGGCGTAGGAGTGAAGAAAGTGGATGACAAGGGACTCGCAGCCGGCTGCGAGCAGCGCCGAGACCGCCGCCCGTACCTCGTCCTCGTCGAGCGGGATGCGCACCGCGCCCGACGCCTCTACCCGCTCGGAAACCTCCAGCCTGAGGTCGCGCGGGATGACGGGAACGAAGACGCCCGTCATGCCGTAAGCCTGCGGCCGGGTGCGCCGGCCAAGCTCGATCACGTCACGAAAGCCGCGCGTGGTGATCATGCCCGTCTTTGCCAGCCGGCGTTCCAGCACGGCATTGGTGGTGGTGGTCGTGCCGTGTACGATCAGGTCGATTTTCTCGACCGGGAATTTGGTGTCGGCCAGTGCGGCCACCACGCCGAAGGCCTGGTTGTCGACGGTTGTCGGCGTCTTGGCGATGTGGACCCTGCCGCCACCACGCCCGTCGATCAGCAGAAGATCGGTGAAGGTGCCGCCGACATCGATGCCGGCGACGACATTGCCCGCGTTTGCCGGAAAATTCTCAGCCATGCGCCAAACCCGAAATGCCCGGACTAAGGATGCGGCGCAGTTTGGAAGAGTGTTTCCCGCCGCTATCTTGACCTGAATATCGTTTGTACACTAATAAGTTTGCTAGACAAGAGTTTCCCGCTTCGGGATTTTTTGCGGCGCCCCGACCGAATGGCTTGGCGGCGCAGCGGCAGGAATTTGCCGTCAGGACAAAGGCTTGGGTTCATGAATACTGCAGCAGCCCTGAACGTCAACGAGGCAAAGCCGCTCGGCTTTCCAATCCCGGCCAATGTCTATGCCGAAACCGTGGTGTCGGTGAAGCACTATACCGACCGGCTGTTTTCGTTCCGCATCACCCGCCCGCAGTCGCTGCGCTTCCGCTCCGGCGAGTTCGTCATGATCGGCCTGCCCAACGCCGAGAAGCCGGTGTTTCGCGCCTATTCCGTCGCCAGCCCGAACTGGGACAAGGAGCTGGAATTCTTCTCGATCAAGGTGCCGGATGGGCCGCTGACCTCCGAACTGCAGAAGATCCAGCCTGGCGATACGGTGCTGATGCGCCAGAAATCTACCGGCACGCTGGTGGTCGACGCGCTGACGCCGGCCAAGCGGCTGTTCATGATCTCCACCGGCACGGGCATTGCGCCTTTCGCCAGCCTGCTGCGCGACCCGGAGACCTATGAAAAGTTCGAGCAGGTCATTCTCACCCATACCTGCCGCGACATAGCTGAACTGGCCTATGGCCGCGAACTCTATGACGAACTCGAAAACGATCCGCTAATCGGCGAGTTGACCGGCGGCCGCGTCACGCTCTATTCGACGACGACGCGCGAGCCGTCCGAGTTTATGGGCCGCATCACCTCCCTGATCGGTTCCGGCAAGTTTTACGCGGACCTCGGCATCGAAAAGCTCGATCCGGCAACCGACCGCGTCATGATCTGCGGCTCGATGCACATGCTGAAGGACGTCAAGGAACTGGTCGAAAGCCTCGGCTTCGTCGAAGGCTCGCTCAGCCATCCCGGCAGCTTCGTCGTGGAGCGCGCCTTCGTCGGCTGACGTGCCGGCGGGCGCAGCGTTGCGTCCGGCCTGTCCTTTCCGGGAACTTTGCCATATATCGCCTCGTCCGGGTAAGGGCGGCGGGCTGACTCGCGGAACGGTTCCCAAGGAGGCGACCTGCAATGCTAGACAATCTTTCCCGTTATCAACCGCAGGCGCTCGCGGTGCTGCGCATCATGGCCGCGCTGTTGTTCATCGAGCATGGCACGCAGAAGCTGATCGGATTCCCGCCGTCCACCATGGAAGGCGGAGCCGGCGAATTGGGCGGCCTGATGCTGGTCACCGCCATATTGGAGGCCTTCGGCGGCTTTCTGATCCTGATCGGCTTCCTGACGCGGCCGGTGGCATTCATCCTGTCCGGCTTCATGGCCGTCGCCTATTTCATGGCGCATGCGCCGCAGAATTTCTTCCCCGTCAACAATATGGGCGACGCGGCCATCCTGTACTGCTTCATTTACCTCTATCTGTTCGTCGCCGGACCGGGCGTTTGGAGCGTCGATTCGGCGCGGCGCGCCGTGGCCACCACTGGATAGTCGCACCGTCCGCGCTAGTATCTGCTCCCACTGGTGAAGAGGGAGCGCAATGTCTGTCGTCGATGTGATCTGCGGAGCCATTGCGGAACGGCGCCTGCTTTCCTTCACCTATAAGTCCGAAGCGCGGATCGCCGAGCCCTTCATCCTCGGCTATGACGAGCATGGCGAACTGGTTCTTTCGGCCGTGCAGACAGCGGGCGGCAGCGGCGTCGGTTTCCGCACCTTCCCGATCGACGGCGTGACATCGCTGAAAGCTATGGAACAGAAGTTCTCAGGCTTCAGGCCGGAATACAATCGCCGCGACCGGTTCTTCGCGCGGATCATCTGCCAGGTTTAGCCCCGAGGTTAGTGCCGCCCCTCATGCCGGCACCTTCTCCCCGTACAGAGACGGGGAGAAGGGATAAACGGCAACGCTGCGGACAGCGCCGCAATCCCTCTCCTTGATATCGGCCCATGATGGCGGGTAGAACAGGGGCGGCTTCGGCCGGGATCGCGAGGACAGGCACACATGACCAAGGCTGCGGCGGATTTGAAGGCGGAGGCTCCTCCGGTTACGGCGCTGCCCGTGCGCGTGGCGGCCAACGCGCCAGCCGAGACCCATGGCATTGCCCGCAATCCGGGCATGAAGCTCGATCTCGGCTTCCTGGAGTCGATGCGCAACGTCAACCGCTCGGCGCTGGAGCGCCGTGTCGCCAGCCTGACCAAGCGCCGCTCGATCAAGGCAGACAACCAGGCGGCATGGCTGCTGCGGTCGATCTCGCTGATGGACCTTACGACACTGAATTCCAACGATACCGACGAGCGCGTGCGTCGGCTCTGCGCCAAGGCGATCAACCCGTTGCGGGCCGACATCGTCGAGGGGCTCGGCCTCGGAGACCAGAAAATCCGGCCGGCTGCGGTTTGCGTCTACCACCCGTTTGTCGCCACCGCCGCCGACGCGGTAAAGGGCACGGGCATCAATGTGGCCGCGGTCTCGACTGCCTTTCCGCACGGGCTGTCGCCGCTGAAGACCCGGATTGCGGAAATCGAGGCTTCGGTCGCCGACGGTGCCGACGAGATCGACGTGGTCATCCCGCGCGGGCTGGTGTTCGGAGCCAAATGGCAGGAACTTTACGACGAGATCGTGGCGTTCCGCGCGGCGTGCGGGAATGCGCACCTGAAGGTGATCCTCGGTACGGGCGATCTCGCGACCCTGCGCAATGTCATGCTGGCATCGATGGTGGCGATGATGGCCGGCGCGGATTTCGTGAAGACCTCGACCGGCAAGGAAAGCGTCAACGCCACGCTGCCGGTGGGGCTGGCCATGGTTCGGTCGATCCGCGCTTATTTCGAGCACACCGGCTATCTCATCGGCTTCAAGCCGGCCGGCGGCATTTCGACGGCGAAGGCATCGCTCGACTGGCTGGTGCTGATGAAGGAAGAACTCGGCCGGCCGTGGCTGGAGCCGGAGCTTTTCCGCTTCGGCGCGTCGAGCCTGCTCACCGACATAGAGCTGCAGCTCGAGCATCATCTGACCGGGCGCTACTCGGCCAATCACAGACACGCGATGGCTTAGGCTTAGGGCGGTTCGGAGACCTGACATGAACATCCTCGAACGCTACCACGCGATGGATTACGCTCCCGCGCCGGAGTCCCGCAACGAGGCCGATGCGTGGCTGGCGGCCAGGGATTTTTCGAAATCGCTTTTCATCGGCGGCGAATGGAAGGCGGCTGCGGGCGGCAAGACGTTCGACACGAACGATCCGGCCACCGGCAAGCTGCTGGCGAAGGTTTCGGACGCGGGCGATGCCGATATCGACGCGGCGGTCGCGGCCGCAGCCAGGGCACTGCCGAGATGGAGCGCAAGCTCCGGCTACAGCCGAGCCAAGGTGCTTTACGCGATCGGCCGCGCCATGCAGCGCCATCAGCGGCTGTTCGCCGTGCTGGAATCGATCGACAATGGCAAGCCGATCCGCGAGAGCCGCGACATCGACGTGCCGCTGGCGATCCGCCATTTCATCCACCATGCCGGCTGGGCGCAGTCGCTGGATAGGGAATTTCCCGATCACAAGCCCGTCGGCGTCGTGGGCCAGATCATCCCGTGGAATTTCCCGCTGCTGATGCTTGCCTGGAAGATTGCGCCGGCGCTGGCCGCCGGCTGCACTGTCGTGCTGAAGCCGGCCGAGTTCACGCCGCTGACGGCCATCCTGTTCGCCGATATCTGCGAGCGCGCTGGCGTGCCGAAGGGCGTCGTCAACATATTGCCTGGCGGCCCGGATGCGGGCGCTGCCATCGTCAACCATTCCGGGGTGCAGAAGATCGCCTTCACCGGCTCGTCCGAGGTGGGAAAAATCATCCGCAAGGCGACCGCCGGGTCGGGCAAAAAGATATCTCTGGAGCTCGGCGGCAAATCGGCCTTCATCGTCTTTGAGGACGCCGATCTCGACAGCGCGGTCGAGGGCCTGGTCGACGGCATCTGGTTCAACCAGGGCCAGGTCTGCTGCGCCGGCTCGCGGCTGCTGGTGCAGGAGGGCGTCGCCGAAGCTTTTGTCGCCAAGGTCAAGACCCGGATGGCTCGGCTGCGCCTAGGCAGCCCGCTCGACAAGAACACCGACATCGGCCCGCTCGTCGACAAGACGCAGCTCGACCGCGTGCGCGGCCTGGTCGCCCAGGGCGCCAGCCAGGGCGCGGAATGCTGGCAGCCGGACTGTGCGCTGCCGTCGACAGGCTATTTCCACCTGCCGACGCTCGCAACCGGCGTCGCGCCGGCCAACATATTGGCGCAGGAGGAAGTGTTCGGCCCGGTGCTGGCGGCCATGACCTTCCGCACGACGGAAGAGGCGATCGAACTTGCCAACAACACGCGCTACGGCCTTGCCGCATCGGTGTGGAGCGAGAACATCAACCTCGCGCTGCACGCGGCGCCGCAGCTCAAGGCCGGCGTCGTCTGGATCAACGGCACCAACATGTTCGACGCCGCCTGCGGCTTCGGCGGCTATCGCGAGAGCGGCTTTGGACGCGAGGGCGGCCGCGAGGGCATGCACGAATATCTGGTAGCCAAGCTGCCGCTCGGTGCGCCGATCAAGCCGGCCGCTGCGCCTACTACAGCCAGCGAACGCGCCGATGGCGAAGGTCTCGGCATCGACCGCACGGCAAAGCTGTTCATCGGCGGCAAACAGGTGCGGCCCGACGGCAATTATTCGCTGGCCGTCGCCGACCGAAAGGGAAAGCTCGCCGGCGAAGTCGGGCTTGGCAACCGCAAGGACATCCGCGATGCGGTTTCGGCGGCGCGGGGAGCGAAAGCCTGGGCCGAGGCGACCGGCTACAACCGAAGCCAAGTGCTCTATTTCCTGGCCGAAAATCTTTCCGGCCGCGCCGACGAATTTGCGGCAAGGCTGGTTCAGTTGACCGGCGCGAGCGCCAAAGCCGCACGCGAAGAGGTGGAACTGTCGATCGAGCGGCTCTTCTCGTTCGCCGGCATGGCGGACAAGTTCGAAGGGCGGGTGCATGCGCCGCCGGCTCGCGCCGTCACTCTGGCGCTGCATGAGCCGGTCGGGGTGATCGGCATCGCGGCCGACGACGAAGCGCCGCTGCTCGGCCTGATTTCGCTGATCGCTCCCGCGCTCGCCATGGGCAATACAGTGGTGGCCGTTCCGAGCCAGAAATATCCGCTGCTTGCGACCGACCTCTATCAGGTCATCGAATATTCCGACGTGCCTGCCGGTGCTATCAACATCGTGACCGGCAAAACCGCCGAACTGGCCGGCGTGCTGGCCAGGCACGACGATGTCGACGGGCTGTGGATCGTCGCCGATTCCGATGTCTGCAAGTCGGCCGAAGCCGAATCTATCGGCAATCTCAAGCGGGTCTGGACCAGCAATGGCCGCTCCGTCGACTGGACGTCCGATCTTGTTGCGGGGGATGCGTTTCTGAGGCGGGCTGTCGAGGTGAAGAACGTCTGGGTGCCTTACGGGGATTAAGGCGCCCGGGCGCTATTCCATCTTCGCCCCAGCCCCAGCCGCCAGATCCGGTCGGCATTTCGCCAAAACAGTTTCTCGCGCTCCCCGTTGGAGCAGCCTGAAAGCAGCGCATGGGTGGCACTTGTCCAGGCAAGCAAGCCGCCGCCCAGCGTACAGACGGGCCAGTCGCTGCCCCACACCACGCGGTCCCAGCCGAAGCTCTCGATGATGTGCTCGACATAGGGTCGCAGCGTCTCGACCGTCCAGCCGTCGGGATCGGCATAGGCGACGATGCCGGAAATCTTTGCGGTGACATTCTCCCGCCTCGCGAGATCCGTGATGCCTTCCCGCCAGGCAGAAAAATCGCCGCCGCGAATGTCCGGCACGCCACAATGATCGAGGATGAAGCGCACCTCCCGCGCCGCGTCGGCAAGCGCCATCGCCCGCGGCAACTGATGGCCGTGGACATGCGCGTCGAAAGTCAGCCTTGTTCCGGCGAGGCGGCGGATGTTCTCAACGAAGATGTTGTTGTCGGAAACGCCGTCCGGCAGCGGGTTGATGAGACGGCGGAAACCCAGGACGAACGGATCGGCGAGATGCCGCTCGAGAAGAGCGGCAAAGCCCGGCTCCTCCGGCCGGCAGGCGGCGATGCAACCACGGATCAGGCTCTCCGGCTGCCGCGATTGTTCGTCGGCAAAGGCGATTTCCGCCTCGATCTGGTCAGGCGCTACATCCACTTCCATGTGGATAGCGTCGGAGATGCCGGCGCGCAGCGCCTGGCGCTTGTACTCGGCATAGAGGAAGTCGCGGTCGAGCGCCGGAACCTCGGCAAGCCACGGATAGCTGAGGCGCGATCTGTTGATGATGTGAAGATGCGTGTCGACCAGCATGGCTCTCTCCCGTTCTCCCCAGGACCGGCCAAATTCATAGACGAGGAAAGCCGCACCGCAAGCCTCACTCAGGCTTGACGGCAAAAAAGCTGTTCTTTACCGATAAACAGACACGTTCGCCGCCAGGCGCTCCTCTCCGCGTGCTGGCCGCGTTGACGAATCCGGCGTGCAAACCTACGACTGCGCCAGGAGAGGAAATGGCGATGACGGGAAATCTGGCGGGCAAGACGGTTCTGGTCACTGCGGCGGCGCAAGGCATCGGCCGGGCGACCGCGCTCGCCTTCGCGCGCGCCGGCGCGACCGTGCATGCGACCGACATCAATGAGAAGCTGCTTGCCGAACTTGGCCGCGAGGGCGGGCTTTCGGTGCAAAGGCTCGACGTTCTCGACGATGCGACGGTCGCCAATGCCTTGGCCGCTATCGGCCCGGTCGACGTGCTGTTCAACTGCGCCGGCTTCGTCCATGCCGGCACGATCCTCGACATGAAAGAGGGCGACCTCGATTTCGCCTTCGACCTCAATGTGAAATCGATGGTGAGAACCATTCGCGCCGTGCTGCCCGGCATGATCGCGCGCGGCGGCGGCGCCATCATCAACATGGCTTCGGTCGCTTCCAGCATCAAAGGCGTTCCGAACCGCTTCGCCTACTCCACCACGAAAGCGGCGGTGATCGGCCTGACCAAATCGGTCGCCGCGGACTTCGTCGGCCAGGGCATACGCTGCAACGCCATCTGCCCGGGAACGGTCGAAAGCCCCTCGCTGGAGGACCGCATGCGGGCGCAGGGCGACTATGAGGCCGCGCGCGCCGCCTTCATCGCGCGCCAGCCTATGGGCCGCCTCGGCACGCCCGAGGAAATAGCCGACCTCGCCGTCTATCTCGCCGGCGCGACCTATACGACCGGCCAAGCCTATGCCATCGATGGCGGCATGGCGATCTGATCTTTCTCAAGGAGTTCGATGTGAAACTGGTTCGATATGGAGAGGCCGGCAGCGAACGGCCGGGCGTGGTCGGCGCGGATGGAAAGATCCGTGATATGTCGGCGCATGTGGCCGACATAGGCGGATCGGCGCTCGATCCACGATCGCTTGCGGACATGGCCCGCATCGATCCGGCAACGCTGCCGCCGGTCGACGGCAGTCCTCGGATCGGCCCCTGCGTGACGGGCACCGGCAAATTCATCTGCATCGGCCTCAACTATTCCGATCACGCCGCAGAGACGGGCGCGACCGTTCCTCCGGAGCCGATCATCTTCATGAAGGCCACGTCGGCGATCGTCGGTCCCAATGACGATCTTCTGATCCCGCGCGGGTCGGAAAAGACCGACTGGGAGGTCGAACTCGGCATCGTCATCGGCAGGCAAGCGAAATACGTCTCCGAGGCCGAGGCCTTGGATTACGTCGCCGGCTACTGCGTCGTCCACGATGTCAGCGAGCGCGCCTTCCAGATCGAGCGCTCGGGCCAGTGGACCAAGGGCAAGAGCTGCGACACGTTCGGCCCGACAGGACCTTGGCTGGTGACCAAGGACGAGGTTCCCGACCCGCAAAACCTGAAGATGTGGCTGACGGTCAATGGCGAATTCATGCAGGACGGCTCGACCAGGACCATGGTCTTCGGGGCGTCGTATCTGGTCTCTTATCTCAGCCAGTTCATGTCCCTGATGCCCGGCGACATCATCTCTACCGGCACGCCGCCCGGCGTCGGCATGGGCATGAAGCCGCCGCGCTACCTGAAGGCCGGAGACGTGGTGGAACTCGGCATCGAGGGGCTCGGATCGCAGCGCCAGCTGGTTCGCGCCGACGGGTAGTATTGCGAGGCGCCTCCCTCCCCGGGCTGGCAGCGCGAGGCGTGTCTTCTGGCGGCGCAAATAGGCGAGCGCTGCCGCACCGACCCGCCCGCCTCGCTTCGCTCGGCACCCTCCCTCAAGGGAGCGGAAAAATTGCCAGTTCCGGATCGAGCGTGAACAATTCCTGGGCGCGACCGACACCGCGCAATGCGTAGCGGCCGACAGAGACGAGCTTTGCCCCCTCCGCCTCGGGCAGCGACTCGCGGAATGCGGCTGAAAAAAGAACGTATCGATCGGCCGAACTGCACATCGAGGCGATGCGGCTTACCTCGTTCACCGCCTGGCCGACGACGGTGAAGTCGAGGCGGTCCTTGCTGCCGATGTTGCCGTAAAAGACATCGCCTATATGCAGCCCGAGATAGATCGAGGTGGTCGGTGTTCCTTCTGCTTCGCGGCGCCGGTTCAGATCTACCAACCGCAGCCTCAGATCCGCCTCGGCCCGCAGCGCCGAGCGGCAGGCCTCCTCGGGATCGTCGGCCGTGAAGATCGCGAGCGTGCCGTCGCCGATAAGCTTGAGCACGTCGCCACCAGCTCCATGAACGGCTGAAATGACCGCCTCGGCATAATCGTCCAAGAGCGGGATCAACTGGTCGGAGGCGATGCTTTCAGAAAGGGCGGTGTAGCCCTGCATGTCCGAGAACCAAAGTACGGCGTTTATCTTCTCGACCACGCCGCGCGACATCCGGCCCTGGAGCACGCGCCGACCGGCGTCGCGGCCGAGATAGGCTTCGACCAGCGATTCCGCGACCCGCGCCAGCGACGTCGACTTGATCGCCAGACCGAGCGCCGGCGCCAGCCTGCGCAGCGCGTCGAGATCGGCATTGCTGAACCCACCGGCTCGGGATGTAGACCAGCGCGACATGAAGCAGTCCATCTCGCCGATGGCCGCCTCGCGGTTGAAGCGCTGGATCATCGCGAAATAGTCGGTCTGGCCTTTCTGCGTCAACTCTTCCAGGATCGGGAACCCGCCTGTTTCGCCCAATTCGATGCGACAACGCAGCTCGTCGTCGCCGCTTTGAAGGAGATGGTAGAATGGGCTTCTACGCCAGCTTTCTTCGTTGCCGCTTGCTGCGGTCGGCTCGTATTCCGTCACGCGGGCATCGAGAGGATTGTCGCCGCTCCAGAAGAAGACGCGTCCCTCATAAACCGGATGCAGCGTATCGATGATCGCCGTCCCATCCGAAATTCCGAGACCCGCATCGACGCAGCGCGTGCAGAATCCCTGCAACAGGCTCGTCTCGTCGTCGCCAGCCAGACCGCGCCGAACGATCCAGTCAGCTATGCCGGCAATCTTGGCGTGGTCCATCCTCGTCCTCGTGGTTCTTGCGATTCAGACGATGCGATGAACAAGGCCCGCTTTCAAGCCAGCGTGCGGCCGTCCGCGCCGAAGCGATAGGTTCTGGCCGGATCGGGCGTGGCATAGATCGCTGCGCCCGGCTCCGCATCGTAGACGCCGAAAATACGCACCGTCAGCAGGCCGGCTTTTTCCGTGTCGATATAGAGGTTGGTGTCGGCGCCGAGATGTTCGGCATGGATGACGGTGCCTTTCCAGGTGCCGGCATTGGGGTCGACGGTGATGTGTTCGGGGCGGACGCCGAGGGTTTTTGCAGTCTCGCCAAGGCGCGCACCGTCGATGAAGTTCATCTTGGGCGAGCCGATGAAGCCGGCCACGAATTCGTTTGCCGGCGAATTGTATAGCTCCATCGGCGCGCCGACCTGCTCGATCTGGCCGTTGTTGAGCACGACGATCTTGTCGGCCAGGGTCATCGCCTCGACTTGGTCATGGGTAACGTAAATCATGGTCGCGGCGAGCCGGCGGTGAAGCTGGGCGATCTCCAGCCTAGTGTTGACGCGCAGCGCCGCGTCGAGGTTCGACAGCGGCTCGTCGAACAGGAAAAGCTTGGGTTCGCGCACCACTGCCCGGCCGATCGCGACACGCTGGCGCTGGCCGCCGGAGAGTTCAGCAGGCCGGCGCTCGAGATAGGGCTCGAGCGATAGCATCGACGAGGCGACGCCGACGCGACGCGCGATCTCGTCGGCCGGTGCGCCGGCCTGCTTGAGGCCAAGGCTCATATTGTTCTTCACGGTCAAATGCGGGTAGAGCGCATAGGTCTGGAACACCATGGCGATGCCGCGCTTGGCCGGCGGCACGTTGCCGACATTGACGCCGTCGATCAGCACTCCGCCTGAGGTCAAATCCTCGAGCCCCGCAATGATGCGGAGCAGCGTGGACTTGCCGCAGCCTGACGGGCCGACGAAGACGACGAACTCGCCGTCCTTCACTTCGAGGTCGATGCCTTTCAGGACCTCGACCGCGCCAAAGGATTTCTTGATGTTTTCGATTTTCAGCGAGCCCACGGCTAATCCGATCCAGTTCTAAAGGGTGACAGCGCGGCCGGTGCGAACGCTTTCGTCCGCTGCCAGGCAGACGCGGAGCGATTTCACCGCGTCATCCATGTGGCGGGTCAAATCGAGATCCTCGCGGATGGCTTTCAGGAGAAAAGCCTGCTCGCGGTCGCACAGTTCCTGATGGCCCGGCTCGCCCGCCATCGTCAGGTCCTGATCGGCGCGCAGAAACCGCCCGTCGGCGCCCGTCACCGCCTCATGCACGCGGATCACCGAGGTTTTGGTGTGCGTGTCGATGTCGTCGGATTTCGCGCCTTCCTTCATGACGATCGAAACGCAGCCCTTCGGCGAGATCACGTCCTTCACGAAGAAGGCGGTTTCCGACATCATCGGCCCCCAGCCGGCCTCGTACCAGCCGACCGAGCCGTCGTCGAACAGCACCTGCAGATGGCCGTAATTGTACATTGCCGGGTCGATCTGGTCGGTCAGCCTCAAGCCCATGCCGCGGACCTCGATCGGGTTCGCATCGGTGATCTGGCACATCACGTCGAGATAGTGGACGCCGCAATCGACGATCGGCGACGTGGTCTTCATCAGCGCCTTGTGCGTCTCCCAGGTATGGCCGCTCGACTGCTGGTTCAGGTTCATGCGGAAGACGTAAGGGCCGCCCAATTTGCGCGCTTCCTCGATCAGCCGCCTCCATGACGGGTGGTGGCGCAGGATATAGCCGATGACGAGTTTGCGGCCGTTCGCCTTGGCGGCCGCGACCACGCGCTCGGCGTCGGCAACCGTGGTCGCCAGCGGCTTTTCGACGAAGACGTGACAGCCCGCTTCCAGCGCCGTGACGGCATAATCGGCATGGCTGTCGGAATAGGTGTTGATCGATGCGACGTCCGGCTTCAACTCGCGCAACGCGTCGCCGAACGAACGCCGGATTTCGTAGCCGCGAAGTTCCGCTGACAACGGCACGTCCGAGCGGTTGACCAGCGAGACGATCTCGAAGCCGGGATTGCCGTGATAAGCGAGCGCGTGGCTGCGGCCCATATTGCCGAGCCCGGCAACCAGGACGCGAAGGGGTTTTTCAGAATTCATTTCACCGCTCCCGAGGTGATACCGCGGATCAGTTGCCGCGAGAAGATGAGATAGAGGATGAGCACAGGCAGGATCGCCAGTGACAGCGCCGCAAGCACCGCGTTCCAGTTGGTGACGTACTGGCCGATGAAAAGCTGAGCGCCGAGCGTGATGGTCTTGGTCGCCTCGGAAGGCGCGAGGATCAGCGGAAACCAAAGATCGTTCCAGATCGGGATCATGGTGAAGACCGCAACCGTCGCCATGGCAGGCCGCACCAGCGGCAGAACGAGGCGGAAGAAGATGCGGTATTCCGAAAGCCCGTCGATGCGGCCGGCATTCTTCAGATCGTCGGACACCTGCTTCATGAATTCCGACAGGATGAACACGGCCAGCGGCAGCCCTTGCGCGGTGTAAACGAGGATCAGAGCGGTCAGCGTGTTGACCAGCCCGCTCGCCACCATCAACTGCAGGATCGCCACGGTGCCCAGCCGGATCGGGATCATGATGCCGAGCGCCAGGTAGAGTCCCATCAGAGAATTGCCGCGAAAGCGGTATTCCGACAGCGCGAACGCCGCCATCGCGCCGAACAGCAGCACGAAAAACAGCGACATGACAGTGACGATGAAACTGTTCTGAAAATAGAGGAAGAAATCGCCCTGGTTGAGGACAGTCGTGTAGCCGATCAGGTCGAAAGTCTCGGTTGTCGGTGGCGCGAGCGGCGAGCGGAAGATTGCGTTGCGCGACTTGAACGAGTTGACGACGATGATGACGACCGGAAACAGCGCGATCGCAGTATAGGCAAGCAGAACCGCATGGGCGGCGATGGTGCGCGGGAGGGAGGAGGTGGCGGTGCTCATTCTTTTTCACCCGCTCAGAACTGGTAGCGCCGCAGCCGCGTCTGCACGGTGAACAGATACAGGCACACGCCGGCGAGAATGATGAAGAACATCATCGAGGCGATGGTCGAGCCCATATAGGGATCGCCGATCTGCAACTGGAAGCCGAAGAAGGTGCGGTAGAGGAACGTGCCAAGGATGTCGGTCGAGAAGTTCGGCCCGGCGAGCGCGCCCTGTGCGGAATAGATGAGATCGAACGCGTTGAAATTGCCGACGAAAGTCAGGATCGAGATGATGCCGATGGCGGGCAGGATCAGAGGCAGCTTGATCTTCCAGAACTGCGCCATGCCGGTGACGCCATCGCATTCGGCGGCCTCGATCACTTCGTCCGGGATCGATAGCAGCGCCGCGTAGATCAGCATCATCGGGATGCCGATGAACTGCCACACCGAGATCAGCCCGAGCGTCGTCAACGCGTATTGCTCCTTGCCGAGCCAAGGCGTGAACAGGCTCTTCAGCCCGACGAGGTCGAGCAAATTGGGGGCTACGCCCCAGAGCGGCGACAGGATCAGCTTCCAGGCGAAGCCGACGATGACGAAGGACAGAATGGTCGGGATGAAGATCGCGGTGCGGTAGAAGGCGGAAAAGCGCAGCTTCGGCGAGGACAGGAGCGCGGCCAGCACGATGCCGATCGGATTCTGGACCAGCATGTGGATGATGAAGAACCAGGTGTTGTTCCAGAGCGCGTTCCAGAAGCTCGCCGACCAGCGCGGGTCGAAGAACAGGGTGCGGAAATTGTCGAGCCCGGCGAAGACGCGGCCCTGGCCCTCGGCACTGAATAGGGAAAGCTGCAGCGTGCCGAACAGCGGTATGATCATCACCGCCGTGTAGACGAGCAGAGCCGGCGCCAGGAAAACGGCGACGTGCCAGCGGATGGGTTTTTTTGCTTCGGTCGCCATGCGCGTCGTCTCGCGGCTTTCCCGGTTTTCGCCAATTCTGAGGAGTCAGAGCTGCCCCTCACCTGTCTGCCGGCCTCCTCTCCCCGCAAGAGCGGGGGAGAGGAGCTGGTGCGACGCTGACGCCCCTCTCCGCATTTACGGGGAGAGGGCAAGGGTGAGGGGCAGCGTCGGCAATCGAATTTGAGGTGGCGCGGATGCTGCGTCACCCAACCCGGCCGCTTCGCGGCAACCCTCCCCATAGAGGGGAGGGAGAACTGCCGCCGAGCCTTAATTGGCCGGCTTGTACCAGCTGTCGAGACCGTCCTGCAGCGCCTTGGCCGCGTCCTCCGGCGTCTCGGTGCCATTTATGACATTCGCCGACTTCACCCAGGTCTCGTTCTCGAGGTTGGGCGTGCCGCGCGACAGGATCTGGTAGGTCGAGCGGATGGTCGACTTGCACTTGTCGCGCCAGGACACGAATTCCTGCGCGAGCGGGTCTTCCATCTTCACCGGCGTCGAAGACAGGCTGAAGAAGCCCGGCAGCGCATTGGCGTAGATCGTGGCGAATTCCGGCGAAGCGACCCAGGACAGGAAGGTCTTGGCCGCGTCGGCGTTCGGGCTCTTCGGGTTCAGGCCGATGGCAATGTCGTTGTGGTCCGAGATGTAGCACTCGTCGCCGGCATTCTTCACCGGCGGCGGGAAGGCGCCCATCTTGAATTCCGCCTGCGTGTTGAAGACGGAAATCTCCCACGAGCCAGCCGGGTAGATGGCGGCGCGGCCAAGCGTGAACAGGTTCTGGCTGT
This sequence comes from Mesorhizobium sp. WSM2240, assembly GCF_040438645.1. Classification (NCBI taxonomy): domain Bacteria; kingdom Pseudomonadati; phylum Pseudomonadota; class Alphaproteobacteria; order Hyphomicrobiales; family Phyllobacteriaceae; genus Mesorhizobium; species Mesorhizobium sp. WSM2240. The sequence continues at coordinate 5,443,571 of NZ_CP159253.1, read as the reverse complement.
CCGGATAGCTCTGCGCCTCGAAGCCGTCGCCGAGATAATCCTTCCACTTGGCCAGCGCGACGAAAGGCTCGACCCATTGCGGATCCGTCAGCTTCTGTTCGCCCTTGATCAGCGCGAGGCGGCCTTCCTCACCCTTCCAGTAGTTCGGGCCGATGTTCTGGTAGCCCATGGTAGCGGCTTCCCAGAGGTCCTTGGTGCCCATCGCCATCGGAATGTAGGTGCCGTCGGCCTTGATCTTGTCGAGGGCGGCGAAGAACTCTTCCTCGGTGGCCGGCGGCGTGATGCCGAGTTGCTGGAAAGCATCGGCATTGTAGATGAAGCCGTGGATGACGGACGCCATCGGCACGCAGAAATCGGCCGAGCCGTCATCGGTCGTCCAGGCCGACTTCGCCACGTCGGAGAAGTTCTCCATGCCGGGCAGGTCGGAAATATCGGCCAGATGGCCCTTGTTGTAGAGTTCGAGCGAGGCGTCGAACGGGCGGCAGGTGATCAGGTCGCCGGCCGAGCCCGCATCGAGCTTGGCGTTGAGGGCTGCGTTGTACTCCGTCGGCGCGGACGGTGCGAACACCACCTTGATGCCGGGATTCTTGGCCTCGAAGGCCGGGATGAGCTTTTCCTGCCAGATGGCGAGGTCGTCGTTGCGCCAGCTTTCGATGGTGATCGTCTTATCCTGGGCGACGGCAAGCCCGGCGGAGCCGAGAATGCTGGACGCCATCAGGAGCGTAGTCAGTGCCTTGTTCTTCATTTCAGTCTCCCTGGTTGACCTGTTCAGGTTCGGTTATGACGAGGCGGACACTGCGCCCGCGCTCCCCTCGAGTTTCGCAAGCGCCGGCCTGAGCTTCTGGCCCGAGCTTGCGAGTAGTTCCTGCGCCGCGTCCCTGCTGGCTGCGCCGGCAGCCAGCAGAATCGCGGCCTTCACCGAGCCGCCGCTCTTGTCGAGCCACGACGCAGCTTCAGTCTCAGTACAGCCGGATATCGCCGCAACAATGCGGCCCGCGCGGCCCTTCAGCTTGAGATTGTCTGGATTGAGGTTGACCATGTAGCCGTCATGCACATGGCCGAGATGGATCGCCATCAGCGTCGACATCATGTTGAGCGCGATCTTCTGCGCGGTGCCGGCGCCCATGCGGGTGGAGCCGGCGATCACTTCCGGCGGCGTCTGAATGACGATGCCGACATCGGCTAGCGCGGTCAGCGGCGCACCGGCATTGTTGGCGAGAGAGATTGTAGCTGCACCCCGGCTTCTGGCTTCTTCCAGCGCGCCCACCGCGTAGGGTGTCGAACCGCTGGCCGAAACCGCGATCACGCAATCTTTGTTGGAAACACCCGTGGCGGCGATTTCCCGTCTTGCCTGACCAGCATCATCTTCGGGGCCGCCAGTGAGGTCGGAGAGGCTGGCGAGGCCGCCAGCCAGGAGGATGACGATGCGGTCACGCGAAATGCCGAAAGTTCCGGGAAGTTCGAGGGCGTCTGCGAGCGCCATCAGAGCTGAGCTGCCCGCGGCCGCATAAACAAGCCGGCCCCCGGTAGACAGGCAATGGGCGGCGACGCCTGCCGCCCTGGCGATATCCTCGGCGGCATCACGGACGCTTTTTGCCGCCTCAACCTGCGCATCGGCGAGAATACGGACAATGGCCTCCGGCGGCTGCAGATCCAGCCCGCTGGCATTTCTGTGCACCGCTTCGGTACGCGCAATGGCCATTATGTCCCTCCTTCAGCCGACAATACCAAAAAAATACCACTTGTCCAGCGGCGTTAACAAATTTGTCTGGGAGATTGCTTGTGACATCGGTAAAATGCAATCCATTCAAACACATGAACCGCAGTAGCATGGTGCGAACAAATTAACACTTGGCTATTGGTATTTTATTGGTATCCTCTGGCCAGAGGAGATTTCGCGATATGAAACTGGTGCTCGGCATAGATGGCGGCGGCACGAGCTGCAGGGCGGCGGTGGCTGGACCCGACGGCGCTATCATCGGCCGCGCCAAGAGCGGCCCGGCCAATATCCGCACCGACCTCACAGGCGCCCGCGCCAACATCGTCGAGGCCGCGCGGCTCGCCTTTCTCGACGCCGGCAGGGATCCGGCTCTCATTCCCGAGACCCCCGCCTTGCTCGGTCTGGCCGGCAGCAATGTCGGCACCTACCGCCAGCAGTTGGAGGCCATCCTGCCCTTTCGGCGCAGCGTCGTCGAGAGCGATGCGCTGATAGCGCTCGAAGGCGCGCTCGGCGAGGCCGACGGCGCCATCGCAGTGCTCGGCACCGGCACCGCCTTCATGGTGCGCCGGGATGGGCAGGTACGGACCGTCGGCGGCTGGGGGTTTCTCATCGGCGACCAGGGCAGCGGCGGCCGCATCGGCCGCGACCTGCTCGAGGAGACGATGCTGGCCTATGACCACATCCGCGAAGGCTCGCCGCTCACCGCAGCGCTGCTCGCGGTGTTCCGTGGCAATCCGCGAGACGTCGTCGAATTCACCACGACCGCCAAGCCGGGCGATTTCGGCGGCTTCGCACCGATGGTGTTCGAATACGCGGCCAAGGGCGATACGGTCGCCGAGCATATCCTGGCCCGCGGGGTGGCCGACATCGAGGCGTCCCTCGGCGTGCTCGACCTGCGCGACAGCGATCCGCTCTGCCTGCTCGGTGGCCTGGCCCCGCTTCTGGAACCGCGCCTGTCGCAGAAATACCGGACGCTGGTGCGCCCGCCGCTGCAGGATGCGCTTGGCGGCGCGGTCGCCATGGCGGTGCGCCTGTTCGGACAGGACCGAGGCAATGCCGATGGCTGACGCCGCCGAGCAGATCTTTTCCGGCCTGAGGAACTCCGCGCAGCGCGGCGCGCCGCTTTATCTGCAATTGAAGAAGAGTATCGAGGACGCGGTCCACGCCGGCATCATCGGCCCGGGCGACGCGCTGCCTTCCGAGCGCGACATAGCGCTCAAGGCCGACGTATCGCGGGTGACCGTGCGCAAGGCCGTGCAGTATCTGGTCAGGGGCGGCATCCTCGTCCAGCGCCACGGCTCCGGCACCTTCGTTGCGCCGCGTGTCGAGCGTGTCGAGCAGTCGCTGTCGCTGCTCACTTCCTTCACCGAAGACATGGCCCGGCGCGGCATGACAGTGCGGTCCACCTGGCTCGACCGGGGCATCTATCCGCCCTCGCCCGACGAGATGATGGTTCTGGGCCTGTCGTCGAAGGAGTTCGTGGCGCGCGTCAGCCGCTTGCGGATTGCCAACGATACGCCGCTCGCCATCGAGCGGGCGTCGCTGTCCGCAACAGCGCTCCCCGATCCCGCCGCGGTCGACTCATCGCTCTATGCGGCACTGGAAAAAACCGGCAACCGCCCGGTGCGCGCCGTGCAACGCATTTCGGCCGCCAATCTCGGCGCGGCCGACGCCGCCCTGCTCGACGTGCCGGCGGGCTCCGCCAGCTTGAATATCGAGCGGATTTCCTATCTTGCCAGTGGCAAGGTGATAGAATTCACGCGCTCCATTTATCGCGGCGATGCCTATGATTTCGTCGCCGAACTGCGCTTGAGCGGGCGTGCGGACACTCCGGGAGCGACGGTTTGACCACGATGACCCATATGCTGCGCGAGATCGCCGAGATTCCCGATGCCGTCGCGCGACTGCTCAAGGGCTCGAAGGAGGCGCTGGCGGAGGCGGGGCGCGGCGTGCGCGAACGCAATCCCGGGTTCCTCGTCACCGTGGCGCGCGGCTCGTCCGACCACGCCGCCTCGTTCATGAAATATGCGGTGGAGCTGACCGCCGGCATTCCCGTGGCCTCGGTCGGCCCGTCGGTCGCTTCGATCTATGGGGCAAAACTCAGGCTAGCGGGGTCGGCCTGCCTGACGATCTCGCAGTCGGGCAAGAGCCCCGATATTGTCGCGATGGCCGAGAGCGCGCGCGATGCCGGCGCTCTGACCATCGCGCTCACCAACACCGCGAATTCTCCGCTCGCCCGCGCTTCGGACTACGCGATCGACATTCTTGCAGGGCCGGAGCGAAGCGTGGCGGCGACCAAGAGTTTCATCAATTCGGCGGTCGCCGGCCTGGCCCTGATGGCGCACTGCACCGGCGACGATGCGCTGCTTGCCGCTCTGGCGGAACTGCCCGGCCATTTCCGCAAGGCGATCGAATGCGACTGGATGGAAATTTCCGGCTCGCTGACCGGGCAGAGTTCCCTGTTCATTCTCGGGCGCGGCCCGTCCTTCGCCATCGCCAGCGAGGCGGCGCTGAAATTCAAGGAAACCTGCGCCATGCATGCCGAGGCCTACAGCGCGGCCGAAGTGATGCACGGGCCGCTGGCGCTGGTCGGTCCGGGTTTTCCGGTGCTGGCGCTCGTTGCCCGCGACGCTTCGGAGCCGTCCATGGTGGAAGCCGCCGGCCGGCTGGCCGAAAAGGGCGCGTCGGTATTCCTGACCTCAGCGCGGACCAGCGCCGCGAAGATGCTTCCCCATGTCGATACCGGGCATCCGCTGACGGACCCGCTGGCGCTGATCGTGTCGTTCTACGGCTTCGTCGAGGCCTTTGCGCGGCATCGCGGGCTGAATCCGGATGAGCCGCCGAACCTCAGAAAAGTGACCGAGACCGTATGAACGGATCCTTCGCCATAAAAGGCGCCACGATCTTCGACGGCGAGACGTGGCATGAACGCTCCGCCCTCGTTATCCGCGACGGGTCGGTCGATGCGATCGTTGCCGATGACAGGATTCCGGCCGGTCTGCGCGTTGTGGAAGCCGGAGGCGGCCTGCTTGCGCCGGGCTTCGTCGACGTTCAGGTCAATGGCGGCGGCGGCGTGATGTTCAATGACCGGCCCGACGCCGAGACGATCCGCACGATCTGCCGGGCGCACGCTCCGTTCGGAACCACGGCGCTGCTGCCGACGCTGATCACCGACACGCCGGAAATCACGGCGGCGGCGGTCGCGGCAGGGGCCGAGGCGGCTCAGCTGAAAATACCCGGCTTTCTCGGCCTGCATCTCGAAGGACCGCATCTTTCTCTGTCGCGGAAGGGCGCGCACGACCCGGCGCTGATCCGCCCGATGAGCGATGCCGACAAGGCGGCGCTGATCGCGGCGCGAAAGCAGATGCCGGTGCTGTTGACCACCGTGGCTCCGGAAACCGTGCCCGCCTGGCGGATCGCGGCGCTGGCCGCAGCCGGCGTCGTCGTCAGCCTCGGCCATTCCGACGCCCGCTCCGCGCTGGCCGCGACCGCGGCTGAAGCCGGCGCGTCCATGGTCACGCATCTCTTCAACGCAATGAGCCAGATCGGCAACCGCGAACCGGGACTGGTAGGCGCCGCGCTCAACACTGGTGCGCTGTCTTGCGGGCTGATCGCCGACGGCATCCATGTCGACCCGGCGACGATCGGTATCGCGCTGCGCGCCAAGCAAGGGCCGGGAAAAATCTTCCTCGTCACCGACGCCATGGCGACGATCGGCACCGACATGACTTCCTTCACGCTGAACGGCCGGACGATCCGGCGCGAGAATGGCCGCCTGACGCTGGTGGACGGCACGCTGGCGGGCGCCGATCTCGATATGATCTCGGCGGTCCGCTTCATGCACCGGACGATCGGGATCGAGCTAGGCGAGGCGCTGCGCATGGCCGGACTCTACCCAGCCGAAAGCATAGGCCAGGCAAAACGCTACGGCCGGCTTGCGCCGGGCGCCCGCGCCGACATCGTGCATCTGTCGGATGCGCTCGACGTGGAGAGCGTTTGGATCGGCGGCGAAAGCGTATTCTCCGCGGCGTAGCCGGCCCGCTTGCCTCTTGCGCCGTTTCGGGCGGCCATTATGCTCGCCGCCATGCTGCAACGGTCGCGACATTCTCCAGAAGCGCAAGTGCGAAAGACCTCCCGCTGATGGAGCGCTTCGTCTGCGCCGTCGATGTTGGCACCGGCAGCGCCCGCGCCGGCATTCTGGACAAAAGCGGCAGATTGCTCGGGCGCGCCGAACACCCGATCGCGCTTAACCGGCCTAAGGCCGGCCATGCCGAACACGACTCGGAGGACATCTGGTCGGCGGTTTGCATCGCCGTTCGGGCGGCGCGCGAGAAGGCCGGCATCTCGGCCGGAGATGTCGCCGGGATCAGCTTCGATGCCACCTGCTCGCTGGTGCTGCGCGATTTCGATGGCGGCCAGTTGACCGTCTCGACCGGCGGCGGCGACCGCTGGGACACGATCGTCTGGCTCGACCACCGCGCGCTGAAGGAAGCCGACGAATGCACGGCCACCGGCCACCGCGTGCTCGATTTCGTCGGCGGTGTCATGTCGCCCGAAATGCAGGCGCCGAAGCTGATGTGGCTGAAGCGCAGTTTGCCCGAAAGCTGGGCGCGCGCCGGCTACATGTTCGACCTGGCCGATTTCCTGACCTACAGGGCCTCCGGTTCGCTGGCCCGCTCGCAATGCACGCTGACCTGCAAATGGACCTATCTCGCGCATGAGCAGGAAGGCTGGCGGCGCGACTTCCTCAAACTCGTCGGCATTCCCGACATGCTGGAACGCGGCCGCCTGCCCGACAAAGCTAGCCCGGTGGGCGCGGATCTTGGGATGCTGACGGAAAAGGCGGCCGAGGCGCTCGGCCTGACCGTGAACTGCCGCGTCGGTGCGGGCTTGATCGACGCCTATGCCGGCGCACTCGGCGTGCTCGGCGGGCAGGCCGGCGATCTCGGCAGCCTCGACCGGCATGTCGCGCTGATTGCCGGGACCTCGAGCTGCGTGATGGCGATGTCGGCCGAGCAGCGCCCCTTCGTCGGCGGGTGGGGGCCGTATTTCGGCGTGGCGCTGCCCGGCTGCTGGTTGAGCGAAGGCGGTCAGTCTGCCACCGGCGCACTGCTCGACCACATCATTCGCTGGCACGGCGCGGGCGGCGAACCCGACGCCGCCATTCATCGCCGAATTGCTGCGCGGGTGATGGAACTGCGCGCGGAGGAGAAGCTGGATCTTGCCGGACGGCTGCATGTGCTGCCGGATTTCCACGGCAACCGCTCGCCGCTGGCCGACCCGCACGCGGTCGGCGTCATCAGCGGGCTGACGCTGGACGCCTCATTCGACAGCCTCTGCCGGCTTTATTGGCGCACCTGCGTCGGCATCGCGCTCGGCGTGCGCCACATATTGGAGGCGCTCAACGAGAACGGCCAGCCCATCGACACTCTGCATGTTACCGGAGGCCATTCGAAGAACCCGCTTCTGATGGAGCTGTATGCCGACGCCACCGGCTGCACGGTTATCGAGCCGTTGGCCGAAGACGCGATGCTGCTCGGCACGGGGATGGTGGCCGCAACCGCCGCCGGCCTGTTCCCGACGCTGGCCGAAGCCTGCGCCGCCATGCAGCAGGGTGGAAGGGAGCGGCAACCCAATCCCAAGGCTCGTGAACGGTTCGACCGCGATTACCGGGTTTTCCTTGAGATGCACCGGCAGCGGCAGGTGCTCGACGCAATCGGGTGACGCTCCTCTTGGGCCCTGATGGCGACCGCTTCATGAGAGCCAGGGAGAGCAGGATGAAAAGCGAACTGGCGATCTTCGAGCTTGCGGGCGAAACGGTGACGACGGTGCTGGAAACGACGGATCTCGTCGAGGCGCCGAACTGGACGCCGGACGGCGCTGCGCTGGTCGTCAATCGGAACGGCAGGCTCTACCGCATCGATCTGGCCGATCCCGGTTTCGTCGAGATCGACACCGGTTTCGCCCGCAACATCAACAACGACCACGGCATTTCACCCGACGGCACGATGCTCGTCATAAGCGATTCCACCGAGCACGGCTCAAGTCAGATCTATACGCTGCCGTTCGCCGGGGGCCCGCCCGCCCGGGTGACGGAAAAGGCGCCCTCCTACTGGCACGGCTGGTCGCCGGACGGACGCACCCTCGCCTATGTAGCCAAGCGTGGCGACACCTATCAGGTCTATGCCTGCCCGGTCGGCGGCGGCCCGGAGTTCGAGGTCACGCGGAACTTCGACCATTGCGACGGGCCCGACTATACGCCTGACGGAAAGTGGATCTGGTTCAACGGCGAGAAGAGCGGCGCCATCGATCTGTGGCGGATACGCCCGGACGGCAGCGATGCCCAGAAGATGACGGACGACGAGCGGGTCAACTGGTTTCCCCATCCTTCGCCGGACGGCCGGCATGTGCTCTATCTCTCCTATGAGCCCGGCGTCACCGGCCATCCGCGCAACAAGCAGGTGGAACTTCGCCTGCTGCCGGCCGCAGGGGGCGAACCGCGGGTGTTGCTTGGCTTGTTCGGTGGCCAGGGAACGATCAACGTGCCCTGCTGGGCGCCGGATGGCCGACGCTTCGCATTCGTACGATATTCTCCCGGATGAGGCGGGCCTGTCGACCGCGCAAGCCTCGTCCGTTTGCGCGCCGGCGAAAGCCCAACCTGCAAAAACCAGCGAGAAATGATCAGCGACGTCAGCCGGACTTGAGATCACCCGCCTGACGACTTCGGCCAGGCCATGATCTCGCTGGCTCAACTATTGCCAGGCTTCGTCCCTTGTCTCCGAGGCTCATTTCGTCCAAATACGGTCGCAAACAGATGGCGGCTGACGTTTTGCCGCCAGATTTGCGGCATTCCGCGCATTTTCGCGGGTGCCACCTTGCAGAAAGACGAACAATGACTGCGTTCGAGGCCGGCGCGAGAGCGCCTGCAAACCCTTGGCGTGGCGAGGTGCGGGCAATGCTCGCGCTGTCGTGGCCGATGGTGCTAACCAATCTCGGCCAGGTGGCGATGAACGCCACCGACGTGATGATGATGGGGCGGCTCGGCCCGGCGACGCTTGCCGCCGGCGCACTGGGCAGCAACCTCTATTTCGCGCCGCTGATCTTCGGGCTCGGCCTGATGCTGGCTACCTCGCCGATGATCGCTACCGAACTCGGCCGCAAGCGGCATTCGGTGCGCGATATACGCCGCACCGTGCGCCAGGGCCTGTGGCTGGCGATACTCGTCTGCATCCCGATCTGGATCGTGCTGTGGAACACTGAGTCGATCCTCGTCTGGATGGGCCAGGAGCCAGCATTGGCGCGCGAGGCCGCAGTTTACATGGTCTGGCTGCAATGGGCGGTGCTGCCGTTCTACGGCTATATCGTGCTGCGCTCGTTCATTTCGGCACTGGAGCGGCCGGGCAGGGCGCTGATCATCGTGTTCGCGGCCGTAGCCTTCAATGCGTTCGCCAACTGGTGCCTGATGTTCGGCAATCTCGGCTTTCCGGTGTTCGGCATCGCCGGCGCGGGCATGGCGACTACGCTTTCCAGCCTGCTGATGTTCTTCGGGCTGGCGGCGGTCGTGTCGCTCGAGCCGCTCTTCCGCCGCTATCGGCTATTCGGACGGTTCTGGCGGGCGGACTGGCCGCGCTTCACGGCGCTGCTCAGGCTCGGCCTGCCGATCGCCGGCATATTGGCTTTCGAGGTGACCATCTTCAACGCGGCCGCACTTCTGATGGGGCTGATTGACGCCGCCTCGCTCGCTGCCCATGCTATCGCCATCCAGATCGCCTCGATCAGCTTCATGGTGCCGCTCGGCCTGAACCAGGCGGTGACCGTGCGCGTGGGCCTCGCCTACGGCGCCCGCAACAAGGAGGGCATCAGCCGTGCCGGCTGGACTGCCTACGCGCTCGGCGTCGGCTTCATGGCGCTGATGGGATTGATCATGATTCTCTGGCCGCATCTCCTGATCAGCGCCTTCATCGACCTCGGCGACCCGGCCAATGCGACGGTTATCGGTCTCGCCGTGTCTTTCCTGGCGTTCGCGGCGCTGTTTCAGATTTTCGACGGCGCGCAGGCGGTGGCGTCGGGAATGCTGCGCGGACTGCACGACACCAAGGTGCCCATGGTGTTCGCGGCGATCGGCTATTGGGGCGTGGGCCTGCCGCTCGGGGTGCTGCTCGCGTTCCATTTCGGGCTTGCCGGCAACGGCATCTGGATCGGGCTGTCGGCGGGGCTGGCGGTGGTCGCCGTGCTGTTGCTGGCGCGCTGGCTGCGAAGAGAAGAACTGGGGCTGACGGTCTGGCGGTAGGCGATTTCTTGCCGAGTCAGAGCTGCCCCTCATCCGCCTGCCGGCACCTTCCCCCGTATAGTGTGACGGGGAGAAGGAAGAAGCTCCAACGCCGCTCAAATTCTGAGGTCGGAGAGGTAGCTGTTGGCAGCGATCGAGGCGGCGTAGGCAGCAGGATCGAGTTCCGTGAAAAGCAGCGCCTCGCCGGTTTCGGGCGCTTCGGCCAGCATCGTGCCGTCGGGCGCGACGATGCCCGACAGGCCGGCATAGGAAAACAGCGCATCGCCTCCGCAATGATTAGCATAGGCGACGAAGACCTGGTTTTCGAAGGCGCGCACCGGGACCAGCTTGCGCGCGATGAATTCGGCGTGGTCGCTGGCGGGAAGCGCAGTCGGCACGATCACCGCCTGCGCCCCAGCCTGCGCCAGACGACGGACGTTTTCCGGGAATTCGACATCGTAGCAGATCAGCATCCCCAGCTTCATGCCCCGATGCTCGACGATGCAGGCGGCGGGCTTTCCGGGTAAGAAGAGCTTGCGCTCGTAAGGGCCGAAGAGGTGCGACTTGCGATAGACGACGCTGCGCCGGCCATCGGCGTAGATCGTACTGTTGAAGATTGTTTCGCCGTCGCGTTCGGCGAAGCCGACGACCAAAGCCACGCCGGTCTCGCGTGATAGGGCGGTTAGCCGTTTCGACAGATCGCCGTCGGCCGGCTCGGCAAGCTCTGAAATCATGTCGCCGGCGCCGTAGCCGGTGACCGCCAGTTCCGGTGCGACGAGAAGGTCGGCGCCGTTTTCGGCAGCTTCCCGCGCGGCCTTCTCGATGCGGAAAATATTGGCCGTCCGGTCGCCGGCCACCGCGTGCATCTGGAGCGCGGCAAGCTTCATCAGTTCTCCTCCGACGACATGGCGCCGAGCAGCCGCCTGATGTCGCCGAACCAGGCGATCAGGCCGAAGACCAGCGCGGCGATCGCCACGAAGAAAACCGAAACGGCGGCCATGGTCGGCGTGTAGCCGTAGCGCAGCGCGTTGAATATCTTGATCGGCAGTGTTTCCATGACGAAGCCGATTGTCATGTAGGCGACGATGTATTCGTTGAGCGACAAGACGAAGGCGAAGGCGTAGCCGGAGACCAGATAGGGCAGGATCAGCGGCAGAACGACGGTTTTCAGCACGGTGCGGTCGTCCGCCCCCATAGTCGAGGCGGCCTCGACCAAAGAGCGGTCGATCGACGCAAAGCCGAGCGACAGCGTGACCAGCGGCAGGGTGACGAAGAAGATGGCGTGGCTGATCGCCGCCGTCCAGGGCTGGCCGTAAAGGCCGACCGTCGCCCAGAAGGTCAGGAAACCGAGCGCCGTGATGACCGGCGGCAGGACGAAGGGCGCGACGCCGAGCAATTGGAAGATGTTGGCCCATGGCGCAATGCGCCGCCACAGAAACCAGGCCAACGGCAGCGCGATAGCGACCGCGAGTGCGGCCGACGTGAGCGCCAGCACCACCGAGGCGATCAGCGCGCGCCGCCATTCCGGATCGAGAAAAATCTGCGCGTACCAGGAGAGCGAAAAGCCGACCGGCGGGAAGGCGAGATCCTGCTTTTCGTTCACCGAGACGCCAGCGACGACGATCAGCGGTGCTGCGAGGAATAAAGCCACAGCGACGAAATAGAGCCGGCGAAGGAACATCTGCTTCATAGCGCATTCTCCTTGCGCCCGACGAGCAGGGTCAAGCCGACCAGCGCCAGCGAGATCAGCACCAGGAACACCGCCATGGCCGCTGCGAATGGCATGTTCGACTGGTAAATCGCCTGATCGGTGATCAGCACCGACAGCGTCCAGTGCTGCGGCCGGCCGAGGATTTGCGGCAGAAGATAAGAGCCGAGCGCAAATACGAAGACCATGATCAGCGTCGCGACGATGGTGTTTCGCAGGGCCGGGGTTACGACGTTAACGAAGGCGCGGACCGGCGATGCGCCGAGCGTGCGCGCGGCCTCCAGCAAAGTCGGATCGAGCCTCACCAGGGCCGGGTAGAGCACCAGGATCGTATAGGGCAGCGCCTGATATACCATGCCGGTCAGCACCGCGCCGAAGCCCGGCAGCAGCGCCACGGGCTCCTGCATCAGGCCGAGCCAGACGAACAGATTGGTGATGCCGGCAGTGCGCGAGAACAGCGTCGACCAGGCAAAACCAATGATGACCTCGGACAGGGACAGAACCGACAGCAGGCAGACCAGCCAGACGGTCTGCACCGCGCGCGAGCGCCGGGTGAGCATATAGGTAAAGGGAAAAGCGATGACTACGCAGCAGATCGCGACCATCACCGACAGCATCAGCGAGAAACCGAGCACCCTTCCAAAGAAGGCCGACAGGAAGCGCGCGTAGTTGTCGATGACAAAATCGGGCGTGTAGAACCCCGCCGGGTCGCGCTTGAAGAAGGAAACTGCGATCATCGTCGAGAACGGCATGACGAAGAAGACGACCAGCATGATCGCCGGGAAGAAAAGCGGCGTGTAGTCGGCTAGCGATTTCGGCGGCTCGCGTCTCACGACTTCACCACCACGCATGCCTCGGGCGGCAGGATAATGCCGACATTGTCGCCAGCGGCGACATTGACCCGCTCGCGCGGCGTGGAGACCGCGATAATCGTGGCGCCACCCGCCTCAACGAAGGTTTCGATGGTGCCGCCGAGATCGCGCACGAAGGTGACCGTGCCGGGGATCGCGCCGGGGCCCGGCTTGCCAAGCCGCACGTCCTCAGGCCGGATCGAGATCGACGCCTTACCGGTTCCGGCCGGCAAAGCCAGATCGGGGATCACTTGCCCGAGAACCGTGGCGCGGCCGGAGCTATCGGCGGTGACATCCAGGAGATTGGTCGAGCCGATGAAATCGGCGACGAAGGCGTCGGCCGGCTTGCGGTAGATCTCCATCGGCGAGGCGGCCTGGCGGATGCGCCCCTCGCCCATGACGACGACGATATCGGCCATGGTCATGGCCTCCCGCTGGTCGTGGGTGACGACGAAAGTGGTGATGCCTAGCCGCTGCTGCAACTGGCGCAGCTCGACCTGCATGGATTCGCGCAGTTTCGCGTCGAGCGCCGACATCGGCTCGTCGAGCAGGAAGAGCTTCGGCGACAAAGCTAGCGCCCGGGCGATGGCGACGCGCTGGCGCTGGCCGCCGGAAAGTTTTGCCACCGGACGGTCGGCGAAGCCGGGCAGGTGGACGAGCTTCAAAAGCTCCTCGGCGCGCTTCTTCTGCTCGTCGCGTGAAGCGCCGCGGATGCGCAGGGCGTAGGAAATATTGTCGCCCACGGAAAGGTGCGGGAACAGCGCCAGCGACTGGAACACCATACCGAGATTGCGCTTATGCGTCGGCACGGGGGTGATGTCCTCGTCGTCGAGGATGATGGCGCCCTCCGTCGGCTCCTCGAGGCCGGCGATCATGCGCAGCAGCGTGGTCTTGCCGCAGCCGGACGGGCCAAGCAAGCAGACGAACTTGCCGTGCGGCACCGACAGATTGACGTTGTTGACCGCTTTGAAGTCGCCGAATTGCTTGGTGACGTCTTGCAGTGCCAGTCCGGACATAGCTTCACCCGCCTCTGGGGTTACCTGGGCCGCCGACGGCCGGCCGACTAGTTGAGATCTTGCAGGCGGTCTAGCGGGTTTTGTAGCCCCTCATCCGCCTGCCGGCACCTTCTCCCCGTAGAAAACGAGGAGAAGGTAAAGCGGCAAATTGATGGCTCTCTCCCCCAGGGTGAGGGCTGCGCCCACGCTACGCCGCGACGATCAGCTCGGTCCACTTCTGGTTTATCCAGTCGGACTTGGTGGTGTAGAGGTCGTAGCGCGGCAGGATCGGCGGAATCTCCGACGACACAGCCGCGAATTCCTCGGCCGTCAGGTCGAGCACGTCCTTCTTCAAGGTCGGTGCCGTGCCGACCTTGCGCGACATCAGCCCCTGGATAGCCGGCTGGCTCATATAGTCGATGAAGACATGGGCTTCGTCGATCTTTTCGGAAGCGCGCGACAGAACCCAGTTGCCCGAATCCTGGATGCCGCCTTCCTTCGGGAAGGTCGAGCGGACCGGCTGGCCGTCGGCTGCGGCGAGGCCCGTCACGTCGTGATAGTATTGGCCCATCGGGATTTCGCCGGACTTCAGCGCCTGCTCGAACTGGGCCTCGTCGCGGTACCAGAGGCGGACGTTCGGCTTCAGTTCGGCAAGCTTTTCCATCGCCTTGAGGATGCCTTCCTCGGAGTCGAGCGCGTTGGTGCCGCCCATGAAGGTCGTGGAGGTCACTTCGAGCAGGAAAGAGTTGGAGGCGAGCGCAAGAAGGCCGAGCTTGTCCTTGGTGGCTGGATCCCACATGTCGGCCCAGGACGTCGGAGGCTCCTTGTAAACGTCGGTGTTGGTGACCAGCGTGATGTACCACGCCACTGCCCCGACGCCGGCGATGCGGCCATCCGGATACTTGCTGGAGAAATGCGGGAGCAGGCTGTCAAAGCTCTTGATCCTGGCCGGGTCAATCGGCGTCCACAATTCGGTCCCGAGGCCCTTCAGGGTGGAGGTCTGCGACATCATCGAAACGTCTGCCGGAGCTTGGCCGGCCTTGGCGGCCTGTTCGAGCTGCACCAGCCAGGCCTCACCGGTCGGCTCGGCGATCGATTCGACGGCGATGCCGGTCGCCTTGGTGAACTCCGGAAAGATGTTCTCGTCGAAGGAATTTTTGAAATAGCCGCCATAGACGCCGATCTTCAGCGACTTGTCCTGAGCCCGCAGGATGGACGGCATCGCCAGCATGCCAACACCGGCAAGGCCCGCGCCCAGCACCGCACGGCGGCTCACTTGGCCATTCAGAACTCGTTTCATTGTTGTTCTCCTCTGTTTGCCGGCTTTGCGGCTGTTCCCTTGTTTCTGGTTCATTAAATCACCGGGGCGATTGCGCCTCAATGACGATGCCAGCATCTCAGGCGCGGTCTTTCCGCCGGGTTTGTTTCTGTTTTATGTCAGGCTCCCTTGCCTGTGATAGCCGGGCTGAACACCATCAGGCTCAGGATCTCGAACAGGACCTGCGCGCTGGCATGGGCAGTGTTGGTGGTGGAGTCATATTGCGGCGCGACCTCGACGACGTCGCCGCCGACTAGATTGACGCCCTTGAACCCGCGGATAATTTCGAGCACCTCGCGCGTCGTCAGCCCGCCGACTTCCGGCGTGCCGGTACCCGGTGCAAAGGCCGGGTCGAGACTGTCAACGTCGAAGGACAGGTAGGTCGGGCCGTCGCCGATAATCTTTTTCGCTTTTTCGATGACGGCCGGAATGCCCATGCCGGAAATTTCCTCGGCGTGAATGACGGTCATGCCGGACTCGTAGGTGAACTCCCACAGATATTCGGCAGAGCCGCGAATGCCGATCTGGATGGTGCGCGTCGGGTCGAGCACGCCGTCGAGCACCGCGTTCCGGAACGGTCCGCCATGGTGGAACTTGGTCAAATCGTAAGCGCCGCCGGTGTCGCAATGCGCGTCGATGTGGATCATGCCGACAGGCCGCTCCCTGCCGACCGCCTTCAGGATCGGATGGCTGATCGAATGGTCGCCGCCGACAGACAGCGGGATGACGCCGGCTTCGACGATCTGATTGATGCGGCGCTCGATGTCGTCATGACTGAGCTCAAGCCGGTAGCGGCTCTGGAAGCGGACGTCGCCAATGTCGGCAACACGTAGATCCTGCACCGGGGCGCAATCGAGCACGTGGTTGTAGGGACCGATGCGTTCGATGGCGCGCAGCGCGCGCGGACCGAAGCGTGAGCCCGGCCGATTGGTGACGCCGAGATCCATCGGCACGCCGACCATAGCGACCTGCAGGTCGCCGAAATCCGGATCGTCGTGGTCGACCGGCAAATAGGGTGCGGTGAGGAATGTCGGGATGCCCGAATAGGGCGCAAGCCGTGTGCCGCTCTTGGTGAAGATCTTGTCGGCGACGCGCCGGAACTGCGGGTTGAACAGTTCGCCGCCATGGCTTTCGCCATATTTCTGGCGAAGCGCTTCGAGCTTTCCGCGATCGTAGCCCATTTCGGTCTCCTCTTTCGGTACGGACACCCGACAACCCGCGCCGGCCATCGCTGGCCGCGTCGTGCTGTCCCCGGGCATGCCCTCCACGTCTCTTCTTATTTTTGTGCTGTCCCGAATTGATGCGGCAGCGCCGTTGGAAAATCAATTGATATTGTTGTAGCGTCCGGTGTGAGGTTTTCTCACAGTTGGACCGATATCCATGGCCAAACGCCTGCCGCCGCTCAACCCGTTGCGGGCCTTCGAGGCGACCGCCAGGCATGGCTCGCTCACCAAGGCGGCGGGCGAACTCAACGTCACGCATGGCGCAATCAGCCACCAGATCCGCGCGCTGGAACAGTCGCTCAAGGTAAAACTGTTCGACCGCGCCGGGCAGAAGCTGAAGCTGTCGCCGCATGGGGCCGAGCTTTTGCCGGCCGTCTCAACCGCTTTCGACGGCATCGCCGCCGCCACCCAGCGCATGACGCGGCCGTGCAGTTCCGGCGCGCTGTCGGTCAGCTGCGTACCGGCTTTGCTGTCGCTGTGGCTGATCCCCAGGCTCGGCAGCTTCACCGCGCAATATCCCGACATCAGGCTGAAGCTCGTCGGCTCCAACGACGCGGCAGACATTCGCTCACCCGACATCGACGTCTGCCTGCACTATGGCGACGGAAGCTGGACCGATTGCTGGCTGAAGAAATGGTCGGATTTGGAGCTGTTTCCGGTGGTCAGCCCGACACTGATCAATAACCGGCCGATCCGCACCGTTCGCGATCTTGCGGACCACGTGATGCTGCATGCCGACGACGGGCGTGAATGGCACACATGGCTCGCGGCCGCTGACGCGCTGGATCTCGCCCGCGGGCAGCGTCACCATATGAGCGACGCGCATCTGGCGATCGGGGCGGCGATTCACGGCCATGGTGTGGCGCTGGGCGATTCCGTCACCGCCAGTGGCCTGCTCGCCAAAGGTCAGTTGGTCACGCCGTTCAACCTGTCGGTGCCGGCCGTCGACGCCTTCTACGTGGTGTGCCGCAACGAGGTGAAGTCGGCGCCGATCGCCCAGGTGTTCATCGACTGGCTGTTCGCCGAGCGGGACCAGTCGGCCGGCGGCGCGGATGCGGCGGTCGCCGGCCAGATCGCGATCCGCCGACGCCGCTCGCCGCAGAAGCAAGGCGCGGTTGCCGCGGGGTAGGCCGGCAGGGTTGCATTTTTGTCGGTCCAGCGCTGCAATCCGAAAGCGCGGCGGCATTTTCGGTGCTATAGGCGCAGTCTGGCAAATCGGGAAGGTGCAAATGGTGGCACGGACGGACATTGCGCGGCGCGTCTACAACCACACCTGGAAGCTCGATCCGATCGTGCGCAGCCTGCTCGACACGGATTTCTACAAGCTCCTGATGCTGCAGATGATCTGGGGTATGTATCCCAAGGTTGACGCGACCTTCTCGCTTATCAACCGCGCCACCTCGGTCAGGCTTGCCGACGAGATCGACGAGCAGGAGCTGCGTGCGCAACTCGACCATGTCCGCACGCTGCGCTTCACCAAGAAGGAAATGATCTGGCTGGGCGGCAATACTTTTTATGGCCGCAAGCAGATATTCGAGCCGGAGTTCCTGGCGTGGCTGGAGGATTTCCAGCTGCCGGAGTACGAGCTGCGCAAGCGAGACGGGCAGTTCGAACTCGAATTCCACGGGCCGTGGATGTACACGACGATGTGGGAGATACCCGCGCTCGCCATCATCAACGAGCTGCGCTCGCGCGCGGCGATGAAGGCCTTCGGGCCCTTCGCGCTCGACGTGCTCTATGCCCGCGCGAAAGCAAAGATGTGGGCCAAGACGGAGCGGCTGAAGAAGTTGCCAGGTATCCGCATCTCGGATTTCGGGACACGCCGGCGGCACAGTTTTCTGTGGCAGCGCTGGTGTGTCGAGGCCCTGAAGGAAGGCATTGGCGAGGCCTTCACCGGCACCAGCAACGTCAAGCTAGCTATGGACACCGACCTCGAGGCGCTCGGCACCAATGCGCACGAACTGCCGATGGTGCTGGCGGCGCTCGCCGACAGCGAGGCGGAGCTCAGGAAGGCGCCCTACAAGGTACTGCGGGACTGGCAGCGCTACTATGGCGGCAATCTTTTGATCGTGCTGCCCGATGCCTTCGGCACTGCGGCCTTTCTGCGCGACGCGCCGGACTGGGTGGCCGACTGGACCGGCTTCCGCCCGGACAGCGCTCCACCGATCGAGGGCGGCGAGCGCATCCTCTCCTGGTGGCGCGAGAAGGGCAAGGATCCCCGCGGCAAGCTTCTGATCTTTTCGGATGGGCTGGAGGTCGACACGATCATCGAGACCTACAAGCATTTCGAGGGAAAGGTGCGCATGTCCTTCGGCTGGGGCACCAATCTGACCAATGATTTCGAAGATTGCGCGCCGCAGGAGACGGACGGCCTGAAGGCGATTTCGCTGGTCTGTAAGGTGACAGAGGCGAACGGCCGGCCGGCCGTCAAGCTGGCCGACAATCCGGCCAAGGCCACCGGCGACCCGCGCGAAATCGAGCGCTATTTGCGGATATTCGGCAAGAAGGACCGGGTGGAGCAATTGGTGAAGGTTTAAGGGGCCCTTCGAGGTGGCCGCGATCGTTCGCCCAAGTCTGCTACTACAACACCCCTCTGTCCTTCCGGACATCTATGCGCTTCGCTATCTGGCCCTTGCGCTCGCACTAGTGCTCCTGGCGCCCACTCCCGCTTTCGCCCACGCCTCCGAGCGCGGCCATGTGCTTCTGCTGCCGACCGGCTACTATGTGATTGGCGGGGCAGTGGCCGTGGCAGCGAGCTTTCTCGTTCTGGCCGTGCTCCCGCCGAACCTGCTCGGGCGCGCAGCGGCGCTGCGCCTTCCGCTCGGCCGGATCGGCGACGGCGCGAGGCTGTGGACCAGCCTGCTTTCCTTCGCGATCCTCGCCGTGCTGGCCGCCGCCGGCTTTCTCGGCAGCCGCGATCCGCTATCCAACCCGCTGCCACTGGCGGTCTGGACATTGCTCTGGGTCGGGCTGACGCTGGCGCAGGGCGCATCCGGCAATTTCTGGGCGTGGATCAACCCGTGGTATGGGCCGTGGCGGCTTGTCTCTGCCGCATTTCCGAATCCAGACCGCCGCACCATGCCGGCCTGGTTCGGCTACTGGCCGGCACTGTTCCTGTTTGCCGGCTTTGCATGGTTCGAATTGGTCTACCCCGCTCCCGACGATCCGGCACGGCTGGCGCTCGCGGTCGCCCTGTACTGGCTGGCAACGTTCGTCTGTATGATGATCTTCGGCTACGAGGGCTGGAGCCGGTGCGGCGAATTCCTTTCGGTGTTCTTCCGCATGGTTTCGCGCTTTGGGATCGTGGAAGCATCGCCGAAGGAGGGGGACGGGAAACGTCGCCTGTCGCTGTGCTTTCCCGGCGCAAAACTGTGGCGCGCTGAATCGCTGCCGCCGAGCGGCATGTTCTTTCTCCTGCTGACGCTGAGCTCGGTATCTTTCGACGGCTTTTCAAAGACATTCACGTGGCTCGGCTTCAATGGCGTCAATCCGCTGGAATTCCCCGGCCGCTCGGCGCTCGTCGGCATCAACAGCACCGGTCTCGCGCTGATGTTCGCAGCGCTCGCCTCGATCTATCTGCTGGCGGTGTTTGCGGGCGAGCGGCTGGCCGGCAGCGGTCAATCGTTCAAGAAGGCTGCGGGCCTGCTGGTCTGGTCGATCGTGCCGATCGCGCTCGCCTACCATTTTTCGCATTACCTGACCGCATTGCTGGTCAATGGACAATATGCGCTGGTGGCGATTTCCGATCCGTTCGGACGGGGTTGGAACCTTTTTGGAACGGCGCATCTTCATGTCGGTGCCGGCGTCGCAATGGGCTCCGGCGCCGCGTGGACCATCTGGAATTTTCAGGCGGCGGCTATCATAGGCGGGCATGTGCTGGCCGTGCTCATTGCGCACGCGCTGGCTTTCCGCCTGCATCCATCGCAGACGAAAGCCGCGATCAGCCAATTGCCGCTGACATTGCTGATGATTTTCTACACGGTTTTCGGGCTGTGGCTGCTGTCGGCACCGACCGCCGGATGAGCCTGCCGAGGATTGCGAAATAACGCTGCGGCAGCGCACTTGCCATGCCCAGGGTTTGGTGATTTAGTTTGTACACATGCAATTTTCCGCTTCGAAAATGGGCGAAGCGAGCACGCGTTCATAACTCGAAAACAAGGGGAACCGGCATGATCGACCAGTCCAGGAATTCGGGCCTGAAAGGCCTGAACCGCCGCACCGCGCTGAAAGGACTGGCCGCGTCGGCCGGCCTGATGGCGGCGCCCGGCTTCGTACGCTATTCGCAGGCGCAAAGCTCGGCTCCGATCAAGATCGGCTTTCAGGCGCACCGCACCGGCATCGGCGCCGCTTATGGGCGCTGGTACGAGAAGACTACCGCCGCCGCGCTCAAGCTCATCAACGAGGCAGGCGGCATTAACGGCCGGCCTGTCGAGATCATCACCGAGGATGACGGCACCGATCCCAAGCGCGGCGCTGAGGTGGTGGGCAAATTCGCCAGCCAGCACAAGACCGATATCGTCTTCGGCACGCTGTTTTCGCATGTCGTGATCGGCTCCGCGCCGACCGCCGGTGAACTGAAGATGCCCTACTACGTGGTCAGCGAAGGCCATCACGTCGCCTCGACCAAGATGAACCGCTATTGCTTCCAGCCGGGCATCACCGACGTGAAGAGCCAGGTGATCTCGATGGCCCCGTGGATCGCGGGCAATGTGGGCAAGAAGATTACGATGATCTATCCCGACTTCGCCTTCGGCCACGATCACCGCGATTATTTCACGCCGGCCATTAAGGCGCAGGGCGGTGAAGTCATCGCCCAGATCCCGATTCCGCCGACCGAAAGTTCCTTCACGCGCTACTTCCCGCAGATACCGGCGGAAACCGAGGTGATCTACCACGTCATGGTCGGCCCTGCGGTCCTCACCTTCGTGAAGGAACTCGGCGAGTTCTACGGTACAAACCGGCCGCAGCTGTTCGGCTTCATCGACTCGCTCGAAGCAGTCGACATGGCGAGCCCCGGCCTCGAATTCCTCGAAGGCAGCCATTTCTGGGAAGGCATGCCGCGCTATCTCCAGCCGGACGCCTCCGAAGCCGTGAAATTCTACCGCGACGCGGTGGGTATCGACGAGAATGGTGCGGCGGTCGGCGATCCCAAGGATGTGTCGACGGCCTCTCACATGTTCGGCTGCTGGGAGACACTCTATGTTATCAAGCAAGCGATGGAGGCGGCGGGCTATCAGGGTCCGGACGACCGCGCCAAACTCGTCGAGGCAACGGAAGCGCTGACGGAATTCAAGGAAGGCAAGGAACACCCGCAGGGCGACAAGATTTTCAACGGCAAGATCCACCAATGCTTCGGCCACCAGAACATCTCGATCGTCGAGGGCGGCAAGCTGAAGGTCGTGCACCGGACCTCGATCGAGGACGGCCTCTACGAGCCTGAAGGCGATTACACCACGCAGCCGCTGTAATCCGGCGGGATGAGACCGCCGAATTCTACAATGCCCACTCTGCGCTGCCGGGCGGAGTGGGACACCTTACATGCATCTCCAATGCGGCCTGCCTGAATGTCCTTCGGCCCCCATCTCCTCCTCGCCACGCTTGAAGGCCTCGTCACCTCCGCGGTGCTGGCGCTAACGGCGCTGGGCCTGTCGCTGGTGTTCGGCGTCATGCGTGTGGTCAATGTCGCGCATGGCGAGTTTTTCATGCTAGGAGCGGTTCTCGCCTGGTGGATCGCGTCGCTGGCCACCGGCCATCCGGCGATCGGCTTTCTGCTGGCGCTCGGGGTCAGTCCGCTCATCGTTGGCGCGATCGCGCTGGTTGCAGAGCGGCTGGTGCTGCGAAGGCTGGACTACAATCCCGAAGCCACTATCGTCGCCACTATCGGCATGCTCTACATCATCCAGCAGTTGGCGTTGACGTTCTATGGTCCCGAGGCGCGGCCGGTCGAGGCGCCGTTCAGCTATCGCATCCTGTTCCCGTGGTTCGGCTATTCCGGCTACAAGCTCTCGGTCATCGCCTTCTCCGCAATCATGCTTCTGGCCACCTTGTTCGTGCTGACCCGCACGAAGATCGGCCTGGTCATGCGCGCCACGCAATACGACAGCGAAACCGCGCAGGCCTTCGGAATCCCGGTCGGCCGCGTCTATGCCGGCGTCTTCGCGCTGGGCGCGATGTTGGCGGCAATCGCCGCGGTACTGATCGTGCCGATCCAGCAGGCGCATTACCTGATGGGGCTCGACCCGCTGCTCCTTTCCTTCATCGTTGTGATCATAGGCGGCCTGGGATCGCTGCGCGGCACCGTCGTCGCAGCCGTGCTGATAGGCCTGAGCGACGGCATCATCTCGGTGTTCTTCTCGCCGACGCTCGCCAAGATCATCGCCACGATGATCGTCGCCATGGTGCTGGTATTCCGGCCGCAGGGCCTGTTCGGCACGGCGGCCAGATGAAGCAGGGAAACTCGGCCAGCAAAGTCTATTTGCTGCACGGGGCAGTCATCGCTCTGCTGTTCGCGCTGAACTTCCTTCTGCCCGAATATCACCACGGCGTGCTGGCGCGCGTCATGGTGCTCGCGGTATTTGCCATGGGCTACAATTTGCTGTTCGGCTATTCCGGCTTGCTCAGCCTCGGCCACGCAATGTTCTTCTCGGCGGGGCTTTACGGCGCGGGACTGACCGTCTCGCATCTCGGCTGGACCATGGCGGCTGGCTTTGCCGCAGGCCTCGTTTCCGGCGCGCTGCTCGCCTTGATCATAGGCGTGCTTGCGCTGCGTACAACCGGCGTCGCCTTCATGATCGTCACCATGATGTTCGCCCAGGTGTTCTATTTGCTGACGCTCTATTTCGCGGAATGGACGCGCGGCGACGAGGGTTTTGTGCTCACCCAGAATGCACGCAGGATCGATATGGGTGACCTGCATTTCAATCTGACAGACCCGGCGACCCGATACCTGGCCGCGCTGTTCCTTTTCTCCGTCGTGCTTCTGGCGACTCTGGCGATCGTCCGCTCGGCGGATGGAAGGGTACTGGTGGCTATCCGCGAAAATGAGGAGCGCACGCGGATGCTCGGCTACGATACGTTTGCCAACAAGCTCGCTGCCGTCGTCGTTTCGGGCGTGATCTGCGCAGCCGCAGGCGCTGCCTATGCGCTCCTGTTCGGCTATGTCGGCTCGACTTTCGCCACGGTGCAATATTCAATCCTGCCGCTGCTCTGGGTGCTGCTCGGCGGCGCGGCGACCACTCTGGGCCCGCTGATTGGGACCCTTTTCATGTTCTATGTGGTCGACATCACCAGCGGCTACACATCCGCTTACCTCCTGATTGTTGGCATCGCGCTGATCCTGCTCGTGCTCTATTTCCCGAAGGGCATATTGGGCACGGTGCGCGAGCGGTGGATAAGATGGCTGCCATGACGCCGCTGCTGACGACACGAGGCCTGTGCAAGAACTACGGCGGCCTGCGCGCCGTCGACGGCGTCGACTTTGCTGTCATGCCCGGCGAGATCCGGGCCGTGATCGGACCCAACGGAGCCGGCAAGACAACCTTCGTCAGCCTGATTTGCGGCCGTGTGCCCCCCTCCTCCGGCCAGATCGTCTTCGACGGCAACGACATCACCGACCTGCCGGCGCATGAACGCGTGCGGCGCGGCATCGCCTACACATTCCAGATCACCAGCGTGTTTTCCAATCTCACCGCCTACGACAATGTCGCGTTGCCGGTGCAGCGCACGCTGACCGACAGGCGCTCCAGGGGGCACCTGCATTCCGGGGTAATGTCGGCGCTCGAGCGCACCGGCCTCGCCGACCGTGCGGACAGGATTGCCGGGGCGTTGTCCTACGGCCACCAGCGCTTGCTCGAAGTGGCGATGGGCTTGGCGCTGAAGCCGCGTTTGCTCATCCTCGACGAGCCGACGCAAGGTTTGTCCGACGGCGAGATCGAAGGTTTTATGCAGCTTGTGCGGGAAATCGCGCGCGACGCGACGGTGCTCCTGATCGAACACAATATGCAGGTGGTGATGGGGCTGGCCGACCGCATAACCGTTATGAACGCCGGCAAAATCCTGGCCGAGGGGACCCCCGACCAGATCCGCGCCAATGCCGAGGTCCAGCGCGCCTATCTCGGGACGGAAGCATGACGGCCGCGCTGACGATTTCCGGGCTCGACTGCTTCTACGGCGAGGTGCAGGTACTGCACGGCTTGAACCTTGAACTCAGGAAAGGCGAGGTGCTCTGCCTGCTCGGCCGAAACGGCGCAGGCAAGACAACGACGCTGAAAGCGATCATGGGACTGGTGAAAGCACGCTCCGGCTCGATCATGCTTGGCGACAGCGACTTGACGAAACTTGCCGTGCATGACGTGCCCAAGGCCGGCGTCGCCTATGTACCGCAGGGTCGGCGGCTGTTCGCCGAAATGACGGTCGCCGAAAACGTCGAAATCGGGCTGATGACGCGCGGCAAGGGTGAACAGACCCGCCAAAGCGTGCTCGAGCTTTTTCCGCTGCTGCGCGACCGGCTTCGCCAGCGTTCCGGAACCCTGTCGGGCGGCGAGCAGCAGATGCTGGCGATGGCCCGGGCGCTGTGTCTCGAACCCGACGTGTTGCTGCTCGACGAGCCCACCGAAGGGCTGATGCCGTCGATGATCGCGAAGATACGCGAGACGGTGGCTAAACTGCGCGAACGCGGCGTTTCCACTATTCTGGTCGAGCAGCGGGTCGACGCCGTCCTGTCCGTCGCCGACCGCGTGTCGTTTATCGAGAACGGCCGCAACCGCGAGACCGTCGGCGTGGAAAAACTGCGCGAGGATCCGGCCTTTGTGCAGCGCTATGTCGGGGTGGGATAAGGCCTTCGCCGAGAGAGGCAAGCTTAGACCAGTCGCACTCCCGCTTCGCGCATCGTGTCCGTCATCTGCTTCAGCGAGCCACCGAGATCGATGGCGCGGCTGGCGTCAAGCCGCACGGTCGTATGAAATCCCTGATGCACCGCATCGAGTGCCGAGTAGGCGACGCAATAATCCGTCGCCAGCCCGACCAGCGTAATCTCGCCGATGCCCCTTTCGCGCAGATAGCCGGCGAGGCCGGTCGGCGTTGCGTGGTCGTTTTCGTAGAACGCCGAATAGCTGTCGATCGCCGTACGGAATCCCTTGCGGATGACCATTTCGGCCTTCGTCCATTCAAGGGCCGGGTGGAATGCTGCGCCCTCCGTGCCCTGGATGCAGTGGTCGGGCCACAGCGTCTGGCCGCCATAAGGCATCTGGATCGTCTCGAATGGCTGTTTGCCGGGATGGCCCGACGCGAAGCTCGCGTGACCGGCAGGGTGCCAGTCCTGCGTCAGGACAACATGCTCGAAGCGTGCAATCAGGTCGTTGACCAGCGGCACGATCTCGTGCCCGCCGGCCACCGGAAGCGCACCGCCGGGGCAGAAATCGTTCTGCATGTCGATGACGATCAATGCCTGCTCGTTCATGAAAGGTCTGCCCTATACCTGGCCGCTGCCGAGGTTCGACCGAAAGTGCCCGCGCCGTCAACCGGTTTCAAGCTCGAATTCGATCGCAAAGAATTGCCTGGCAAAACTCCGCTTTGACAATCGATGCGGCCTTGATATCATTTGCGTACGAATGAATTTTGGCCGGCCCACGCCGGGAGGCATTGCGTGATCCGTTACGCGAAACCCACCAACCTCAACGATGCGCTTATCCTGCTGGGCGAGGCGCAATGGCGGGTCCTGGCCGGCGGCACGGATTTCTATCCGGCGCTGGGGGCCAAGCCTCTCCAGGAAAATGTGCTCGACGTTAACGGGCTCGGCGAATTGCGCGGGATTGCCGAGACTGACGGGCACATTGTCATCGGCGCGCGCGCGACCTGGACCGACATCGTCAAGGCGGACCTGCCGCCGGCTTTCGACGCGCTGAAGCAGGCTGCGCGCGAAGTCGGCTCAGTGCAGATCCAGAATACCGCCACCGTGGCCGGCAATCTCTGCAACGCTTCGCCGGCCGCAGATGGCGTGCCGCCGCTGCTCATCCTTGATGCGGATGTCGAGCTGCGTTCACTCGGCGGGACGCGGCATCTGGCGCTGGGCGATTTCATTCTAGGCAACCGCCGCACGGCGCTCCAACCCGGCGAAATGGTGACCGCAATCCGCGTTCCGAAAAGCTCGTCCGCCGGCACGTCGAATTTCCAGAAACTGGGCGCGCGGCGCTACCTCGTCATCTCCATAGCTATGGCCGCGGCGCGGATCATCATTGAGGATGGCGTCGTCAGTGACGCGGCGATCGCTGTCGGTTCTTGCTCCGCAGTTGCCAGGCGGCTGGGCGACTTAGAGGCGGCCTTGCATGGGTTGCCTGCCGGTCCGCAGCTTGCCCGAGCGATCGGTGGGGCGCGTTTTTCCGAACTCGCTCCGATAGACGACGTGCGTGGCACCGCCGAATACCGGCTCGACGCAGCGCGCGAGATCGTTTCCCGCGCAATAGTGGCTGCCATAGGTCATTCCGCGACCGAAACGGTGGCTGCATGAACACGCGCCTCGACTTCGAACTCAATGGCGCGGCCGTATCGGTCGAGGTGTCGCCGGTAGCGCGGCTTTCTTCTGTACTGCGCGACGAACTGCGGCTGACCGGCACCAAAGTCGGTTGCGACGCCGGCGATTGCGGCGCCTGCACCGTGCTTCTCGACGGCGAGCCGGTCTGCAGCTGCCTGTTTCCCGCGGCTTCAGCTTCGGGCCGGAAAGTGCATACCGTGGAAGGACTTGCCAACGGCAAGCTGTCGGCGCTGCAGGCCTCCTTCCTAGAGCACGGCGCGGCCCAGTGCGGCATCTGCACGCCCGGCCTGCTGGTGGCGGCGGCGGCGCTCCTCGACAAGAATCCGCAGCCCCGCGAAACCGAGGTGCAGGATGCGCTTGGCGGCATACTGTGCCGCTGCACTGGTTATCGGAAGATCATCGCCGCGGTGATGGGCGCTGGCACCGCATATGGCCACGCCCAATCTGAATTGGATGCCCGCGTCCCGCCAGCCGGCCACGCCGTCGGGGCGTCGCCGATCCGGCTCGACGGCGTTGCAAAAGTCTGCGGGGCTGAAAAATTCGGCGGCGATTCGTTTCCAGCCGGTGCACTTTCCGTTCTGGTGGTCCGCTCGCCGCATCACCACGCACGCTTTTCCTTCGGTGATCTCGACGCCTACGTAGCGGCAAATCCGGGCATCGTCGACGTCTTCACCGCCGCCGATATCCCGGGAAAGAACTGCTTTGGCGTGATCCCGCCCTTCGCCGACCAGCCGGCGCTTGCCCAGGGCAGCGCACGCTTCCGCGGCGAGGCGGTGGCGCTGATCGCGGGCGAACGAGCCGCGGTCGCCGATCTCGACCTGACCAAATTTCCAGTGACATGGACCGAGCTGCCACATGTGCTGCAGCCTGGCGAGGCGCAGGCCGAGGGTGCGTTTTGCATTCACGACGGGCGAGACAAGAATCTGCTGACGGCGGGCTTCGTCGAACGTGGCAATCCCGACGGCGCCATCGCCGAGGCGGCGCACGTAGTCAGCGGCGCTATCGAAACCTCCTATGTCGAGCACGCCTATATCGAGCCGGAGGCCGGTTTCGCCGCTATGGACGGCGACACGCTGGTAATCACCGCCTGCACGCAGGCGCCTTATATGGACCGTGACGAAACCGCTAAGGTGCTCGGCCTGCCGCCCGAAAAGGTCCGCATCGTGCCCACCGCCACAGGCGGCGGCTTCGGCTCCAAGCTCGACGTGTCGTTGCAGCCGCTTATCGGCCTTGTCGCCATGAAAACCGGGCGTCCGGCGGCCCTCGCCTACACCCGTAACGAATCCATGATGTCCACGACAAAACGTCATCCCGCCTCGATGCGCGCGACGATCGGAGCGAATGCGGATGGCACCGTCTGCGGCATGATCTTTTCCGGCGATTTCAACACCGGCGCATATGCGAGCTGGGGGCCGACGGTCGCCAACCGCGTTCCGGTCCATGCATCAGGCCCGTATGTGACGCCGAACTACCGCGCCGAAGGCCGCGCTATCCACACTAACGGACCGATCTCGGGTGCGTTTCGCGGTTTTGGGGTGCCGCAGGCAACGATCATGCAGGAAACGCTGTACGACGAGCTTGCCGCAAGGCTCGGAATGGATCGGCTGCAGTTTCGGTTGAAAAACGCTCTTCGAAACGGCTCCGTAACGGTTACCGGACAGCACCTTTCCGAGGGGGTGGGCATAGGAGCCTGCCTGGAAGCGCTGAAGCCGCATTGGACCCGAGCGTTGACCGATGCTGAAAAGTTCAATGCCGAAAGTCGCGCGAAAAAGCGTGGTGTCGGCATCGCTTCATGCTGGTACGGCTGCGGCAACACCTCGCTGCCGAACCCTTCCACCATAAAGCTCGGCATCTCGCCCGATGGCGCGGTCGTCCTGCATCAAGGCGCTGTCGACATCGGCCAGGGCTCCAACACGGTCATCGCCCAGATCGCGGCCGATGCGCTCGGCCTGCCTCTCGAAAAATTCCGGCTGAAAAGCGCCGATACGGCGATCACGCCCGACGCGGGCAAGACATCGGCGTCTCGCCAGACCTTTGTCTCGGGCAAGGCCGCCGAAAAGGCCGCGCGGGCGTTGCGCGAAAAGATCCTGCGCTTCGCCAACGTCTCGGAAAAGGCGACACTGCAGTTTGAGGGCCCGACGCTTGTCATTCGCGAAGGAGCTGCGATCCGCCGACTCGATCTCGCCGGTATGAAGGCCAATCCCGACGGCTTTGTCTTCGGCGCCGAGGAGACATACGACCCGCCGGTGACGCCGCTCGATGCCAGGGGCCAGGGCAAACCTTACGCGCAATATGGTTTTGGCGCGCAGATCGCCGAACTGGAGGTCGACCTCAAGCTCGGCACGGTCAAGCTGATAAAGATCACGGCCGCGCACGATGTCGGCAAGGCCATCAACCCCATCCTCGCCGAAGGCCAGATCGAGGGCGGCATCGCTCAGGGCATCGGCATGGCGCTGATGGAGGAATATATACCGGGCCGTACCGAGAATCTGCACGACTATCTGATCCCGACGATCGGCGATGTGCCACCGATCGAAACCATCCTGATAGAAGTTCCGGATCCGGAAGGACCGTTTGGCGCCAAGGGGTTGGGGGAGCATGTGCTGATCCCGACCGCGCCTGCGATCCTCAACGCGATCCGCCATGCCACCGGCGTTCTGGTTACCAAAATTCCGGCCACACCGAGCCGCATCCGGGCGGCAATCCGCGAAGCGGAGGTCACGGCATGAGCGAATTGTCCGAACGCTTCGAGACGACGGAGGCAGGCGCGAAGCAGGTCGGCGAGAAGATCCGCTGCGATGCCTGCCCGGTCATGTGCTATATCGCAGAGGGCCGCACCGGCGCCTGCGACCGCTACGGCAATGTCGGTGGCCGGATCGTTCGCAGCGACCCGCTGACCATTCTTCACCATGCGACCGAGGCCGGCGGCGAAATCCTGCCGTTTGCCGGCGAGGAATGGAACGGAGAACTGGTCAATACCGGGCAGCGCTTCGTCACCGCCATAGGCGCCGGTACCACCTATCCCGACTACAAGCCGGCGCCTTTTATCGTCAGCCAGGAGGTCGAAGGCGTCGATCTCGTCACCGTTGTGACGGAAGGCATCTTCTCCTATTGCGGCGTCAAGGTGAAGATCGACACCGACCGTCATATCGGCCCTGAAACGGCGACAGTGCGGGCACAGGGCGAGGCGGTGGGTCACGTCACCACTGGAGAATACGGCTCGCAGATGCTGTCGCTCGGCGGCGTCCATCATCTGACCGGCGGATCGAAGGCGGAAGGCCGCGTAACCTGCGAAACACTGCTCGATCTCTGCAACAGGAAGCCGGTTGAGCTTGCGATCGACGGCGGCGCGACTGTCATCGTCGAGGCCGGCAAGGCGCCGATCATCGACGGCCAGACGGAGCACCGCATGCGAGTCGGCTGCGGCTCTGCGACCATCGGCATGTTTGCTACGCAGTGGCGCGGGCTGGTCGACGAAGTTGTTGTTGTCGACGACCACATCACCGGCGTGGTTTCCGAGCACCAGGCCGGCAAAGTGCTGGGCTGGGAAGATACCGGTATCAAGATCATCGGGCGGCGGTCGACGCCGGGACGCTATTTCAAGGTTTCGGAGCCGGGCGTAGGCTGGGGCGGCACGACGATCTCCGACCCGCTCTCGATCCTCGGCGACTGGAACCCGAAGAAGGGCGCGCGCCCCGGTCTGTCGCTGCTGATGGTCTCGACCACCGGCGAGCAGTTCGCCTATTTCGAGCTCGACCAGGAGTTGAAGCCGGTAGAAAAGCCATTCCCGGAGCGGCTGAGAAAATCCGTCGGCCTGATCGAGGAGAATTGCGAGCCGGCGCTGTGCACCGTGCTGTTCGTCGGGGGGCGGGCGGGTCGCTGAGGGCAGGCGTGGTCGAGAACCCGGTCAATCTCACCCGGTCGGTGCAGGGCCTAAATACCTATGTGACGGTCGGCGGCGCCCCGACTTATGTCTGGCCGGGCGGCGGCATCACTCTGATGGTCGACGTCATGCGGGTACCGGAGAACGCCTTCGGCTACGTCCCGACGCCGGCCCTGGTCGCGCCGATCGAATTCACGCTCCGCCGCGACGATTATCTGCGCCTTGGCGGCTACGCCTCCGAAATCCGCACCGTCGACGACATTCTTGCGGCCGGTGGCGAGTATCTCAACCCGCGCGCGCAGAGAGCGGCTGCTGCCGTCAATCCCTGGCCGCCGCTGCAGCAGTTGCGGCGTTCGCCGCCCGGAAGCGCAAAGTGACCGGGCCGCAGGCGAACTGGCTGGAAGACGGCCGGAGGCTTCACCTCAATCACGGCCCGATCGACCTGATCGTCGAGGCTTTCGGCGATGTAGCCGAGGTCCGCGCCGCCTATACGCAGGCGGTAGCGCGCTTTCAGACAATCCTGACGGAGCTTGTAGAGGAACTGCCGGAACTGCGCCGCCCTGCCGGTTCTCGCCCGCGGGCCTTCGCCGGACCTACCGGGCGGCGGATGGAGCGCGCCGTCTGGCCCTATGCCGAAAACTTCATCACGCCGATGGCGGCGGTGGCAGGCTCGGTTGCCGACGAGGTCATGGCGGCGATGCTGGCCGGGAAAACGCTTCAGAAGGCCTATGTCAACAATGGCGGCGATAGCGCGCTGCACATTGCCGGTGGGCAGGAGATGCGCGTCGCCATTGCTGGTACCGGGCACGGCTTTGCCGACCGCGTGACGATCCGGGCCGAAGACCCGGTGCGCGGCGTCGCCACGTCCGGCTGGCGCGGGCGCAGCCATTCGCTTGGCATCGCCGATGCCGTGACTGTGCTAGCGCGGAACGCCGCAGCCGCGGACGCTGCCGCCACCGTCATAGCCAATGCTGTCGACCTGCCCGGTCATCCGGCGATCGAGCGCGTTCCGGCTTCCAGCCTGTCGCCCGACAACGATCTCGGCGAGCGGTTGGTGACGGTGGGAGTCGGCGCGCTCTCAACCGGCGAGGTGGCGGAGGCGCTCGACGCCGGGCTTGCAGTCGCCGAGGATTTGCGCAGGCGGGGCTTGATCCATGCCGCGGCGCTGTTTTTGGGTGGCGAAGTGGCTGTAACGATAGATTTCCAGACACTGGCGTTGCGTAACGAAAGAGCCCCCTCTGCTTCGCGGCCACCTTCCCCCTTCGTAACGGAGAAAGGAAAGGCGCCAAACTTGCCGCCGCGATTCCTCTCCCCCGGGCAGGGGGAGAGGTGGCGAGCAAAGCGAACCGGTGAAGGGGTGATTTTTGCCATGCATAAAAAACGAGGAACCCATGCCTGAATTCCCGATCCGCAAGATTGCCGTGCTAACCGAGGAGATTTTCCACGAGGGCGGGCCGGCTTCGGCCGAACCGCGGCGGCGTGCGGCGGCCATGGCGCTGGTAAAAAACCCCTTCGCCGGACGTTACGTGGAGGAGCTGCAAAGCGGCATGGACGATTTGAAGCCGCTCGGCCTCATGCTCGCCGACCGGCTGATCGCTGCACTTGGCGGGGATCCGAAGGCGATCGACGGCTACGGCAAGGGCGCAATCGTCGGAACGGCTGGCGAGCTCGAACATGGCGCGCTGTGGCACGTTCCGGGTGGCTACGCCATGCGCGAAAGGCTGGGCCACGCCAAGGCTATCGTGCCTTCGGCCAAGAAGGTCGGCGCCTTCGGTTCGCGGCTCGACGTGCCGCTCGGCCACATCAACGCAGCTTACGTGCGCAGCCATTTCGACGCCATGGAGGTCGGTATCGCCGACGGCCCGCGGCCGGACGAGATCCTGTTCTGTCTCGCCATGACCATCGGCCCGCGTGTCCACAACCGTATGGGAGGACTGGAAGCCGGCAGCATCAAGGCATGGGACGGCCTGCGATGAGCGCGGAGGAAAACATCCTCAAGCTGGTCGAGGCGGAGGAACCCGGTGACGACTACCGGCTGCAGGACCAGGTCGGCTTTATCCTGCGGCGGGCGCACCAGCGCCACGTCTCGATCTTTGCCGCCCACATCGCCGACCTGACGCCGCCGCAATTTGCAGCGCTTGCCAAGCTGCACGATGTCGGCGAGACCTCGCAGAACCAGCTAGGCCAGCTGATCGCCATGGATGCGGCGACGGTGAAGGGCGTGATCGACCGGCTCAAGGCGCGGGGTTTTGTCGAGCTGACCAGGCATGAAATCGACAAGCGTCGGCTGCTGGTCAGCCTGACGCCGGAGGGCCGCGAAGCGGTCGAGCGGCTGATACCGTTGGCGCAGAAGATAACCGAGGAAACGCTTTCGCCGCTGTCGCCGAAAGAAGTCGCGACTTTCATGAAGCTGCTGGCCAAAATGGCGTGAGCGGGGGCGCGCCTCGCCGAAATTGTCTGGTTTGCCCGGTTCGGAATCAGCTCAGACGTGCTGGCCGCCATTAATATGGATCTCGGACCCGGTGACATAGGATGCCTGGGTCGAGCACAGGAAAAAGATGATGTCGGCGACTTCCGAGGTCGCGCCGAGCCGGCGCAGCGGTATCGTCTCGACGATCTTTTCCGTGCCCGGCGACAGGATCGCTGTGTCGATCTCGCCGGGGGCGATGGCGTTGACGCGAATGCCGTGCGGGCCAAAATCCGCGGCCATTTCGCGGGTCAGCGAGCCGAGGGCGGCTTTGGAAGTGGCGTAGGACGTGCCTGCAAATGGATGCACGCGGGTGCCGGCGATCGAGGTGACGTTGACGATCGATCCGCCGGCCGCCGCCAATTCTTTGAATAGTCCTCGCGCCAGCATGATCGGCGCGAAGAAATTGACCTGGAACACGTCGCGCCAGAGATGCATCGGCGTGTCGATCGAGTTCATCCGGCTGCCGTCCTTGAGCTTGGGCGAAATGCCGGCATTGTTGACCAACGCGTGCAGCTTGCCGCCATGCGCCTCGAGGCGGTGGCGGATTTCCGAAATGGCGATGCCGACATCCTCCTGATCGGCAAGGTCGACCTTAATGTGGTCGTCGGGGCCTGCGGGCCAGGGGCAGTCGGCGGTGAAGGCCTGCCGCGAACAGGTGATGACGCGCCAGCCCTCGCGCGAAAAGCGTTTCACCGTGGCATGGCCTATGCCGCGGCTGGCGCCGGTGAGCACAATGGTTTTTCGCGTATCGATCTCGGCCATCGGGTCAAATCTCCAGCCCCGCTATGTAGCCGAACGCCAGGCCGGTGGCGAGGGGCCGATTCTGGGGCTTAATTACCTAAGATGATGTCGAGGATGGAGGTCTGGCGCTTGACCGCGGGGCCGCCGACATCGGCCGGCGGCACCGGGCGTCGGATCGAGGCGGTGGGCGCATCCTGGCGCGGCAGCTCGAAGCCGCCGACGGCTTCAACGGTCTCGATGGCGCGCTTTTGACGGGCCGGCTGAGGCACCGGCGCGTCCGCGCTGGAGATCGCCTCGGAAACGGCGTCTTCGAAGCCCGGTGTCGTCTGCGGCGTGGGGGTCCATGAGCCGGGCAGGCGCGCCACCGGCACGCCTTCATGCGCCGCCACCATGAACTCATGCCACGCCTGCGCCGGCAGGGCGCCGCCGGTGACCTTCTTCATCGGAGCGTCGTCGTCGTTGCCGAACCAGACGCCGGTGGTCAGGTTGGCGGTGTAGCCGACGAACCAGGCGTCGCGCGACTTCTGGCTGGTGCCGGTTTTGCCGGCGGCCGGCCAGGCGAAGCCGGCCTTGGTGGCGGTTCCGGTCTCCACCGTCCCGGTCATCATCGAATTCATCATGCCGACGATTTCGGGCCGGATGACGCGTGGGGCGGAGCCGCCGGTGTTTTCGTAAAGCACCTCGCCAGAGGTCGTGGTGACGCGCCGGATGAAATGCACTTCAGGCCGGTAGCCGCCATTGGCGAAGGGAACGTAGGCAGCCGTCAGCTCCAGCGGCGTCACTTCGGACGTGCCTAGCGCGATCGAGGTGTTGGCCTGCAAATCGGATTCGATGCCCATTCGGTGCGCGACCTCGACGACCGCTTCCGGGCCGACTTCCATGGTGAGCTGAGCCGAGACGGAGTTCAGCGACTTCGCCAAAGCGGTCGCCAGCGTGACCTTGCCGTAATATTTGCCGTTGTAGTTTTCAGGCGTCCATTTGCCGATCCTGATAGGCGCGTCGGTGCGTACGCTGTCGGGCGTGCGGCCCTGCTCGAGGGCCGCCAGGAAGACGAACGGCTTGAACGCCGAACCCGGCTGGCGACGGGCTTCGGAAGCGCGGTCGAACTGGCTGTTGGCGTAGTCGTAGCCACCGACCATGGCGCGCACCGCACCCGAATTGTCGATCGACACCAGGGCCCCCTGGCTGACGTTGAGCTTTTCGCCATTCTCGGAGATCAGCCGGCGGATGGACTTTTCGGCGAGTTCCTGAAGCGTCAGGTCGACGGTCGCGTCGACAATGATGTCGGTGCGGACATCACCGATCAGGCCAGGTAGCTCCTCCATGATGCGGTCGGCGACGTAATGCTCGGAGCCGGTCCAGTAGGCGGCGGCGCGAGTAGCGGGCGCACTCATGGCGAAGGTGAGTTCTTTCTCGCCGATCATGTCTTCATCACGCATTGCGGCCAATACGAGCTGCGCGCGTGCTTCGGCTGCCTTTGGATCGCGCGCCGGCGACAGGCGCGACGGCGCCTTCAGGAGACCTGCGAGGAGCGCTGCCTCCGAGAGCGTCACGTCGCGCGCGGACTTGCCGAAATAGCGGCGCGAGGCCGCCTCCACGCCGTAGGAGCCGGAGCCGAAATAGACCCGGTTCAAATACATTTCGAGGATCTGATCCTTGGTGTGCTTATGCTCCAGCCAGAGCGCCAGAAGCACCTCCTGGACCTTGCGTTCGATCGTCCGGTCGGGTTTCAGGAACAGGTTCTTTGCCAGCTGCTGCGTCAGCGTCGAACCGCCTTGCGTGAAGCGGCCATCCATCAGGTTCGCGGCCATCGCCCGCGCGAGCCCGATGGGATCGATGCCGAAATGCGAATAGAAGCGGCGGTCCTCGATCGCCATGACCGCCTGCGGGATATAGGGCGACATTTCGTGCAGGCCGACCGCCTCGCCGCCGGTCATGCCGCGATTGGCGAGAAGCTTGCCGTCGACGGAAACGATCTTGATGTTGGGCGAGCGGTCGGGAATGGCCCAAGTAGTGGCGCTTGGCATTTTGGCGCCATACCAGGCGACTGTGCCGGCAGCGGCGATGCCGCCCCAGAGCGCCAGCACGAAGCACCAGTAGAACAGTCTTGCGAAACCTCCGAGCAGGCCGCGCCGCTGTTTTCCGCGACTGCGGCGCGACGGCTTGCTCTTTGCCGATTTTCCCTTGGCCGGGTTCTTGCGTCGACTGTTCGGAACCACGCGATCTTCCTCGCTCACCGACAGTTCCGACGTAGATTTTACCCGTGACGGCCCATCAAAAGTCGGTTCGATGCGCGTCTTGTTTCGGTTCGCCATGCCGTCCCGCTGTTTCCGTCCCGTTAGCGACGCCAACTGGACAGTAAATGCGGCGATTTAAGGGGGGGTTAAGCCGGCTTGGGCGCTCGGCCCGGCAAAGGCGGCGCGGAGAAAACACTATTATAATTACAGCGGGCAGTTACGTCCCGCCGCAAAAAACCCGCCCCGGTTGCCGGAGCGGGCTTTTCCGTTCACTTAAGGCACCGTCACATCGCGTTGACGGCCCGGCAAAGGTCCGTGAACTTGATGTCGGTGTTGGTTTCGCAGGCAGCTCTCAGGCTCATCCTGTCGGGATCCGGCAAGGCCAGATATGTGGTCCTGATCTCAGCTTCCGGACGCAGGGTCGTCAGCCCTTCATCCATATAGAATTGATGAATGTTGGGCCCGGTGAGGTAGTTCGAAGCGTCGGTTCCGCCGCCGCCGCGCTGATTATCGGCTCCGAGCGCATCCGGCTGCGTGGCCCCGGTCTCCTGGGCAAGGGCCGCTCCGGAGAGCGAGAGAATGACGGAGAATGCCGTGGCTAGAAGAATTTTCATGGCGTTTTCCTTCCTGATATCGATTTCACCGATCATTCGGTGACCCTCAAATCTCCAACAGCCGCGCCGATGAAAGGTTCCGTATTCCAGCGAGCCGAAACCGCGCGGTTTTCGGCCTGAAACCGGCGGAATTTCCATCATTCCGAGCTGCAAAACCGCCTTTTCACGCAGGTTTGATCCAGCACGCGTCCAAGCCGTGCACGGGGGAACGAAATCGCTTCACCGAGATTTTTAAACGAACCATATCCGGGAGACAGCCGATGAAGCGCATTCTTTTCGCCCTTGCGGCTTATGCATTCTACAGATGGTGGAACAGCCAACCCGAGCAGCCGGCCGCGCCTTCCGCGCCGCCGAAACGGACGCCGCCGCGCCGCCAACCGGTCAATCCGGGATGAGCGCTAACCACTTTCAGCTGTGGGCGAAGATGTCTTCCTCGTCCCAGCCGAGAAGATCGAGCTTCGAGCGCGTCGGCAGGAAGCGGAAGCAGGCCTCGGCTACCTCAGTGCGATTTTCCCGCGCCAGCCTTCCGGCCAGCACGTCGCGAAGCCGGTGCAGGTAGAGCACGTCCGAGGCCGCATATTCGAGTTGATCCTGCGACAGCATCTCGGCGGCCCAGTCGGAGGATTGCTGCGCCTTGGAGAGGTTCACGCCTATCAACTCGGCACAGATGTCCTTCAACCCATGGCGGTCGGTGTAGGTGCGGGTCAGGCGCGAGGCGATCTTGGTGCAGAACACCGGCTCGGCCATGGCGCCGAAGGCGTGGTAGAGCACGGCCAGGTCGAAGCGACCGTAGTGAAACAGCTTCGTTATACGCGCGTCGCGCAGGATGGCGACCAGGTTGGGCGCCTGGGTCTGGCCGGGCGCTATCTGGATAACGTCGGCGGTGCCGTCGCCGGGCGAGATCTGCACGACGCATAGACGGTCGCGGTGCGGCTTGAGCCCCAGCGTCTCGGTGTCGATGGCGACGGCCTCGACCTGGTAATGTGCGAGGTCAGGTAGGTCGTTTCTGTGGAAGCGGATGGTCATCAAGGCCTCACCTGGTCAGCGCGTCGAGGATACGGGCCCAGGAGCGCTGGCCCTTATGGAAGGAAGACAGGTCGTATTTCTCGTTGGGCGAGTGGATGCGGTCGTCAACAAGCGCGAAGCCGGCGAGCAGCGATTCCATGCCAAGATAGTTCTGGAAGTCGCCGACGATCGGGATCGAGCCGCCCATGGCGATCATCACCGCCGGCTTGCCCCACTCGTCGGACAGCGCCGCCTTGGCCTTGGTCAGGAACGGCGCATCGTAGGAAAGCTGGATGCCCGGCGAGCCGCCATGCTCGTGGAATTCGACGGAACAGTCGGCGGGAATGCGCTCGCTGACGAATGCGCGCAGCGCTTCGCGAATCTTCTTCGGATCCTGCTTGTGGACCAGGCGGCAGGAGACTTTGGCGGATGCTTGCGAGGCGATGACCGTCTTGAATCCCTTGCCCGTGTAGCCGCCGGTGATGCCGTTGAACTCGCAGGTCGGCCTGGCCCAGGTCAATTCGAGCACCGAGCGGCCCTTCTCGCCGGACGGGATCGACAGACCGACCTCGCCGAGGAAGCTCTCTGCGGTTTCGCCCAGCGCCTCCCAGGATTTCAGGATCTGCGACGGCGTCTCCTCGACGCCTTCGTAGAAGCCGGGAATGGTGACCCGGCCGGTCTCGTCATGCATGTCGGCCAGCACCTTGGCCAGAATGCGGATCGGATTGGCCGCCGCGCCGCCGAATTCGCCCGAATGCAGGTCGCGGTCGGCGGCGTGGACCGTGATCTCCTCGCCGACAAGGCCGCGCAGGCCGATGCAGAGCGCCGGCGTCTCGCGGTCCCACATCGAAGTGTCACAGACCATCGCGAAATCGGCCTTCAACTCCGCCGCATTGGCTTCCAGGAACGGCTTCAGCGAAGCCGAGCCGGACTCTTCCTCGCCCTCGAACAGGATGGACACCCTACAGGGCAGCTTGCCGTGAACCTGCTTGTAGGCGCGGCACGCCTCTACGAAGAGCATCAGCTGGCCCTTGTCGTCGGAGGAGCCGCGGCCGGTGATAATCTTGCGGCCGCCGCCGATGTCCTTCAGGGCCGGGTCGAACGGATCGCTCTCCCAAAGCTCGAGCGGATCTACCGGCTGGACATCATAATGGCCGTAGAAAAGCACATGCGGCGCGGCCGGCGTCGGGCCGTCGTGATGGGCGACTACCATGGGATGGCCGGGCGTGTCTCGGATGCTGGCGTCAAAGCCGATCGAGGCCAGGTCCGCCACCAGCCATTCGGCGGCGCGGCGGCATTCGGAGGCGTAAGCCGGATCGGTCGAGATGGATTTGATGCGGAGCAGCCCGAACAGGCGCTCCACGCTCTGGCCGAGGTTCTGGTCGAGGCGGTCGAGGACGGGTGATAATGGCAGCATTCAAGAGCCTTTCGCGAATCTGGCCGCACCCTAATGGGTCGGAACGGCGACGAAAAGCCCGGAGAAACTGGCGCGGCTCCAAACTGAAGGCAAAAAAATGCCGCCGTGGCGGAGGGGGAGACCACGGCGGCGGTACTTCAAAATGGAGCGGCAGCCCGGAGAGGGGGGATTAGGCTGCCGCTGTGTCCGGGCTAGGCGGGGGACGGGCCATACTCCGGACTCGGCAAAAAACGCCGATGGAGATCATTTGGAAACCGGAAAGTGTTGATTCAAGGGCAACAACATTACAGTTTCGTAACAAACACGTGATCGGTCCGGAATGTCAGTTGGCCAGCGCTGGACGGCTGCTTCCGGATGTTTGGAAGTGGACAGTGTTTGCCCTCCACGCTATCGCTTTCGCCATGAAAAAAGGCGATCACCTCTTCCTCGTTGACGGCTCCGGCTACATCTTCCGCGCCTACCATGCGCTTCCCCCGCTGACCCGCAAATCGGACGGACTGCCGACCGGAGCGGTGTCGGGCTTCTGCAACATGCTGTGGAAGCTGATGCAGGATGCGCGCAACACGGATGTCGGTGTAGTGCCGACGCATCTGGCCGTGATCTTCGATTATTCCTCCAAAACCTTCCGCAACGAGCTCTACGCCGAGTACAAGGCGAACCGCTCGGCGCCGCCGGACGATCTGATCCCGCAATTCGGCCTGATCCGGCAGGCGACGCGCGCCTTCGACCTGCCCTGCATCGAGATCGAGGGTTTCGAGGCCGACGATCTGATCGCGACCTATGCAAGGCTGGCCTGCGAAGCGGGCGGCGACACCACGATCATCTCCTCCGACAAGGATCTGATGCAGCTGGTCGGCCCGACCGTGTCGATGTACGACCCGATGAAGGACCGTCAGATCGGCGTTCCGGAAGTGATCGAGAAATGGGGCGTGCCGCCCGAAAAAATGATCGACCTGCAGGCGCTGACCGGCGATTCGGTCGACAATGTTCCGGGGGTGCCGGGCATCGGGCCGAAGACGGCGGCGCAGCTGATCGAGCAGTTCGGAGATCTGGACGCGCTGCTCGCCCGAGCGGGCGAAATCAAGCAGGACAAGCGCCGCCAGTCGATCATCGACAATGCCGAGAAGGCGCGGATTTCACGCGAACTGGTGCGGCTGAAGAACGACGTGCCGCTGGTTGACGGGCTCGACGATTTTGCGCTTCAGCCGCCGAACGGGCCGAAGCTGATCTCCTTTCTCAAGGCGCTGGAATTCTCCTCGCTCACTCGCCGCGTCGCCGAGGCGACCGGGGCGGAGCCGAACGAGATCGAGGCGGCGCGGATCATCGTGCAGACCGGTGAGGCTGCGCACGGCCCTGATCTGGATGCAGGCGTTCTCTTTCCCGCCGAGGTGGCTGCAGGCGCGGAACCTTCGGCAGCGCCCTCCGGCGGCTTCGCCGGCCCCTCGAGGGCGGAGGGCGCGGCACCG
The DNA here is from genome assembly GCF_040438645.1 of Mesorhizobium sp. WSM2240. Classification (NCBI taxonomy): domain Bacteria; kingdom Pseudomonadati; phylum Pseudomonadota; class Alphaproteobacteria; order Hyphomicrobiales; family Phyllobacteriaceae; genus Mesorhizobium; species Mesorhizobium sp. WSM2240. Next base: position 5,403,126 of record NZ_CP159253.1, on the reverse strand, counting down.
GCCGCGCTTGCCAAATCGCGCGCCGAGGCCGCCGCCGCCGCCAGGATCGACCGCTCGAAATACGAATGCATCCGCGATATCGCCACGCTGCAGGCATGGATCGCCGAGGCGCGCGATGCGGGTACGGTCGCCTTCCGTACGGAAACCACGTCGATCGACCCGATGCTGGCCGAACTGGTCGGCTTCTCGCTCGCCATCCGGCCGGGGCGCGCTGCCTATGTGCCGATCGCGCATCGCTCCAGCGAAGGCGACCTGCTCGGCGGCGGCCGGTCGCCCAACCAGGTCCCCTTCGACGAGGCTCTGGCGGCAATCCGGCCGCTGCTCACCGATCCCTCGGTGCTCAAGATCGGCCACAACATCAAATATGACTGGCTGCTGATGCACCGGCTGGGCGTCGACATCGCGCCGTTCGACGACACGATGCTGATTTCCTATGTACTCGACGCGGGCAATGGCAACCATGCTTTCGAAACACTGGCGGAGCGTTGGCTGGGCCATGCCGTCATTCCGTTCAAGGACGTGGTCGGCTCCGGCCGCAACCTCGTCACCTTCGATTTCGTGGAGATCGAGCGGGCGACGACCTATGCGACGGAGGGCTCCGATCTCGCCATGCGGCTGTGGCGCGTGTTGAAGCCGCGGATGGTCGCCAATGGCCTCACATCGGTCTATGAGCGGCTGGAGCGCCCACTGGTGCCGGTTCTGGCGCGAATGGAGGGGCGCGGCATCTCGGTCGACCGGCAGATGCTCAGCCGGCTTTCGGGCGAACTGGCGCAGCGCGCGGCAGCCCTCGAGGACGAGATCTACACGATCGCCGGCGAGCGGTTTACCATCGGCTCGCCAAAACAGCTCGGCGACATTCTGTTTGGCCGCATGGGGCTTCCCGGCGGCTCGAAGACCAAATCGGGCCAATGGTCGACCACCGCGCAGATCCTGGAGGAGCTGGCCGCCGAAGGCTACGAACTGCCGCGCAAGATCGTCGACTGGCGGCAGCTGACCAAGCTGAAATCGACCTACACGGACGCGCTGCCCGACTATATCCACCCCGAGACGAAGCGCGTTCACACCTCCTACGCTCTCGCGTCGACCCCGACCGGGCGCATCTCCTCATCCGAACCCAATCTGCAGAACATCCCGATCCGCACGGCAGAGGGACGCCGGATCAGGACGGCCTTCATCGCCGAGAAGGGCAACAAGCTGATCTCGGCCGACTACAGCCAGATCGAGCTCCGGGTGCTCGCCCACATAGCCGATATTCCGCAGCTGACCCAGGCTTTCGCCGACGGCGTCGACATCCACGCCATGACGGCCTCGGAGATGTTCTCGGTTCCGGTCGAAGGCATGCCGTCCGAAGTGCGCCGCCGCGCCAAGGCGATCAATTTCGGCATTATCTACGGCATCTCGGCCTTCGGCCTCGCCAACCAGCTCTCGATCGCGCGCGAAGAGGCGGGCGACTACATCAAGCGCTATTTCGAGCGCTTTCCCGGCATCCGCGACTACATGGAATCGACCAAAGCCTCCTGCCGCGACAAGGGTTATGTCGAGACGATTTTCGGCCGGCGGGCGCATTACCCCGAAATCCGCTCGTCAAACCCGCAGCACCGCGCCTTCAACGAGCGCGCGGCGATCAACGCGCCGATCCAAGGTTCGGCCGCCGACATCATCCGCCGCGCCATGACGCGGATGGATACCGCGCTCGCCGAGGCGAAGCTTTCGGCGCGCATGCTGCTTCAGGTGCATGACGAACTTATCTTCGAGGCGCCGGAGGAAGAGGTCGAGGCGACACTGCCGGTCGTGCGCGAAGTGATGGCGGGCGCCGCGATGCCGGCAGTCAACCTCGCCGTGCCGCTGCAGGTGGATGCAAGAGCGGCCGATAATTGGGACGAGGCGCATTAGTGCGCGTTTGAGATAAGGTCGGCCCGCCTCGGCGCGCCTTGGGCGTGATCAGGCTATTAAGCCGCCACGGCCGCACAAGCCGCGCAGGTGCCGCGGAACTCGATGACCGCCTTTTTGGCGGCGAAACCGGTGGAGCCGACCCAGGCGTCGAGGCTCTTTCCCACCTTCTCGTCTGAGAACTCGGCCACCTGGCCGCATTTGTCACAGATGGCGAAGGCGATCATGCGGTGGCTGTGGTCGTGCGGCTCCGAACAGGCGACGAAGGCGTTCATGCTTTCAAGGCGGTGCACGAAACCGGCATTCATCAGCCCGTCGAGCGCACGATAGACCTGAAGCGGCGCGCGAAAGCCCTCACTGCGCAACTGGTCGAGAAGCGTGTAGGCGCTGAGCGGCCCGGTCGCGGCCTCGAGTTTTTCGAGCACCCGCAACTGGTTCTTCGTCAGCATTTCCCTGGTCGCCATGATGTCCTTCCGCTCGCTTCGCGCCGGCGAAAGTTTTGCACAGCACGCAGGCAATGTCATTTGCCTGCGTTCACATAGCGATTGGGCGGCGGTTTTGCCAGCGAGCCTTGAAGCGACGCGGCTGCGAACGCCAGTCGAACCGATCAGGTGTCTCTTTTCGGCTTCGATGCGCCGAAGCTGCCTGGCGGGTTCTGGCCGTCGCCGTGACGCGTCTTTTCGGGAGTCTCGTCCATATCTTCCTGCAGGCCGTGTTCCGGCGGCCCCTCATGGGTGCGCTCGTCTGGACTGTCCTCCATGCCGCCACCACCGACGGATTGCAGCTTGCGTGCGCCGGTCGCCCGGTCGTTGCGGCTTTCCGGAGGAAAATCAGGCTCGTCATCAAAGGTGGCGTCGCCGCCGGAAATCACACGCGGCTCAGCGCTGGAGAGACCGTCATTGTCACAGCCATGCTTGGAGCGGACAAACTGGCCGGCCGCATCCTTCTCGATTTTCTTCGCCTGATCGGGCATGTTCGCCTCCGTCACTGTCGTCTACTGACAACAGCAACGGACGGCAAACGTTCCGCCGTCAGGCAGCCGCCTTCACCTTGCCGAGCCGCTTGATGGCCGGTTTCAACGGCCGCTCGCTATCGCAGTAGTCCTGCCAGGCGGTGGTTTTGGCGAGCAGCGCCGGCGCGGTACGGAGCGTATAGCGCTTCGGGTCGAGACCCGGTTTAACCTCTTCCCAGTTCAGCGGCATCGACACAGTTGCGCTCGGCCGCGCACGAGGCGACAGCGGCGCTACCGCCGTCGCCATGCGGTCGTTGCGGAGGTAGTCGAGGAAGATACGGCCGGTGCGCAGCTTCTTGGACATATTGACGAGATAGCGGTCGGGGCTGTCGCGCGCCATCTGCTTGCAGATCTCCTGGGCGAACGCCTTGGCTTCCTTCCAGTCAGGCCCGCCCTTGGCCGGCGCTTTCAGCGGCGTCACCACATGCAGGCCCTTGCCGCCGGTGGTCTTGCAGAAGCTGACCATGCCAAGCGCCTCCAGCCGCTCGCGCATCTCCCTGGCCGCCACGATGATGTCGGCAAATTCGACCTCCGGCCCAGGATCGAGATCGAAAACCAGCCGGCCCGGCACTTCCGGCTTTCCGGGTTCGCAGTTCCAAGGGTGCAGTTCCAGCGCACCGATCTGGGCGACGGCGGCGAGACCTTCGACTTGGTCGATCTGCAGATAGGGCTTCTTGTCGCCGAATACCGGCACCAGTTCGATCAGTTTCGACGTGCCGGGCATTGCATGGCGCTGGAAGAACTGTTCGCCGCCGATGCCGTCCGGCGCGCGAATTATCGAGCATGGACGGCCCTTTATGTGCTCGATCAGCCAGCGCCCGACGGCCTCGAAATACTCTGCGAGATCGAGCTTGGTTACCGGCTCGCCATCGCCGGCGTCGGGCCACATCTCCTTCTCCGGGTTCGATATCGCTACGCCCATGACCATCGGCTTTCCTCCCTTGCCACGGATCCTGACAGGCTTTGCGGCTTGCTTGACATCGGCGTTGGGTTCGGCGGCTTGCGCCTGCTCGACGGGCGCCGGGGTTTCCGCCCTAACCTCACGCGCAGGCTTGTCCTCGCGCAATCCCTTGAACGCCGCCTGCCTGATCTGGCCGCCATCGGTCCAGCCCGCGAACTGGATCTCGGCGACTAGTTCGGGTTTGGTCCAGTTAATATTGGCGGCTTTTTTCGGCGCGTTGGCGCCGGTGAAGGGGGATTTGGTCGTCTTCATCGCCTTCAGCTTCGGTAGCAGCTTCTCAACCTTGTCGCGGCCGAAGCCGGTTCCGACGCGGCCGACATGGACGAAATGCCCGTCGTGAAAAACGCCGGCGAGCAGCGAGCGGAACTTGCCGTTTGTCGTCGTCCATCCGCCGATCACGATTTCCTGACCTTCCCGGCTCTTGGCCTTGGTCCAGCTCGCAGTTCTTCCGGATTCGTAAGGCGCGCTCGCCTTCTTGGAGATGATGCCTTCCAGGCCGAGACTGCTTGCCGAACGAAGCACCGCCTCGCCATCGCCTTCGAAATGCTCGACGAAGCGGATATGCGGCACGTCGTCCGCGCTGTCCGCCAGCAATTCCTGCAGCCTCGCCTTGCGCTCGGTGAGCGGCAGCGGCCGCAGGTCGTCAGACCCGTCGAACAACAGGTCAAAGGCGAAAAACACCAGATCGCCGGTATCCTGTTCGGACAAAGCGGCCTGAAGCGCGCTGAAATCCGGCCTGCCGGAGCCATCCAGCGCAACGATCTCGCCGTCGATAATACAGTTCGGAAGCGTATCGGCTTCCGCGGCGATCGCGCTGAACTTGCCGCTCCAGTCGAGGCCCTTGCGTGTCTTCAGCACCGCGCGGCCGTCCTCGACGCGCAATTGCATGCGGTAGCCATCGAATTTGATCTCGTGAAGCCAATCGGACCCGCTCGGTGCACGGCTCACGGTTTCGCAAAGCTGCGGCGCAATGAAATCGGGCATGCCCGCCGACTTGCTGCGCTTGCGCGCGACCGGCTTTCGCAATTCCTGCCTGGGAGAAAGCTTTTCGCTATCGCCCCTGTTGGAGTTCCAGACCGCATCCGGGCTCGCCGCTCCGTCGCCGGCCAGCATGAAGGGCGTCGGGCCTTTGCCTTTGCCCTTGGCGATTTCGGCCAGGGTGCGGCCTGAGGCGACCGAGCGGTCTTCCGCGAGGATGGCGTCTCCGTCGCCCTCGCGCGCAGCCGCGTCGCGGTGCTTGATGAGCAGCCAGTTGGTGCGCTTGCCGCCGTCGCGGTCATTCTTCATACGCACGAGAACCCAGCTTCCGTGCAGGCGCTTGCCCTCCAGCGTGAATTTCAGATCGCCGGATTCCAGCGCCTTCTCGGGCGTCTTGCGGCCTTCGACGCTCCAATAGCCGCGGTCCCAGAGCTGCACCGTTCCGCCGCCATACTGGCCTTTGGGGATTGTGCCTTCGAAATCGCCATAGGCGAGCGGGTGATCTTCCGTCTCGACCGCCAAGCGCTTGTCGTGCGGATCAAGCGACGGGCCACGCGTCACCGCCCAGGACTTGAAGACGCCGCCCATTTCGAGGCGCAGATCGTAATGCAGGCGCGTCGCAGCATGCTTCTGGATGACGAAGCGAAGGCGCGGAGACGGCGACGCTTCCGCCTTATCGCTCGGCTCGGCGGTCTTGGTGAAGTCGCGTTTCGACCGGTATTTCGAAAGCTTCGTCTCTGCCATCAGGTTCTCCGCAGCGGACCAACGCGAGCAAGCCAGTTTGGTTTCTGGCGCGGATTTGCGCAATGCCCGGCATGCATGCAGGAATCAGCTGCGATGGAACATAAGTCGAGCCGAGCTGTTCGGCGCCGACGAGATGCGGCCGATCGTCTTCCTCCCCACCCGGCAACGCGTCGCGACCGGCGGCGTCTCGTCGCCGCCCGAATCCGGCACGCGCCGGGCATGGAACTTTCCTCCCGAAACCGGCTTTCTGTCTGGTGGGGCGATGAATTGCGCCCTGCGACAAGATGGATTCCAAAGGAATGTTTTATGAAAATTGCGCATGTCGCGCCGCTGTTTGAGAGCGTGCCTCCGCGCTATTATGGCGGAACCGAACGCATCATCGCATATCTCGTCGACGGACTGGTGGAGCTCGGTCACGAGGTGACGCTGTTTGCCAGCGGCGATTCCAAAACCACGGCGACCCTCGTGCCTGTCAGGGATCAGGCGCTGCGACTCGATCCGTATCCGCTGAAGTCGCAGATCGCTGCGCATCTCGCCATGCTGGACGATGTCCGCCGGCGGGCCGACGAATTCGATATCATCCATTTTCACCTCAGCCATTTCCTGCATTTCCCGTTCTTCCAGGACATGCCCGAACGGACGGTCACCACACCGCACGGACGGCTGGATTACAAGGATCTCGCCGGCGCATATCGGCGCTGGCCGCATTTTCCTATGATCTCGATCTCGCATCGCCAGCGGCAGCCGTTGGCTGAGGCCAACTGGGTCGGAACGGTTCACCACGGCCTGCCGCTCGATCTATACCGGCCGATCCCGCGGCGTGAGGAGGCCGGCTATCTCGCCTTCCTCGGCCGGCTTTCACGCGACAAGCGACCCGACCGGGCCATCGAGATCGCCCGCCGCTGCGGCCTGAAGCTCCGGATGGCGGCCAAGGTGGGCGAGGACGACCGCGCCTATTTCCACGACACGGTCGAGCCGCTGATCGACGGCGTTTCGGTCGAATATCTGGGTGAAATCGGCGAGGAACAGAAGGCGGATTTCCTGGGGAACGCGGCGGCGCTGCTGTTTCCGATCGACTGGCCCGAACCCTTCGGGCTGGTGGTGATCGAGGCCATGGCCTTCGGCACGCCGGTGGTCGCGTGGAACAGCGGCGCAATGCACGAAATCATCGACGAAGGCGTGACCGGCCATATCGTCGATTCCATCGATGAGGCGGTCGCGGCGGTCGGAAGGGCTGTAAAGTTCGACCGAAACCTGGTGCGGGCTGCGTTCGAGAAGCGCTTCTCGGCAACGCGGATGGCTCGCGATTATGCCGCCATCTACAGGCAACTGCTCGACACAGCATCCCACGGACATAGAATTGGCGCGGTGGCCGTCTGATTCCTCGATGGCAAACCGTCGCGAAGCGATCTGCCTCGCGGCGTCGACGAAACTGGTTGAACAGCAATGACCATACTCGACGAGCGCAAACTCGATCCAGCCATCGCTCTGGCGGGACTCGACGATACCGCCCCGCGCGAGCCGCACCGGCAGTTTGCGCTGAAGCATGCCGACTGTTTCGTGGTGGCCGACGCCTATGGCGATATACGCGGCAGCGGCGACGGCCTGTTCCGCGACGACACACGCGTCCTATCGCATTTCAGGTTGCTGGTCGGCGAGCGCGTTCCCTCCCTGCTGGGAGCATCGCTCAGCCAGGACAATATGATTTTCACAGCCAATTTGACCAATCTGCCGCTTACAACGCTAGACGGCAGCGCCACCCCGCAAGGCGTCATCTATATCGAGCGCTCGCGCCTGCTGTGGGAGGACCGGATGTTCGAGCGCATCAAGTTCTCGAACTTCAGTGAACGCGAGGCGCTTGTGCCCGTGACGCTGCGCTTCGCCGCCGACTTCCGCGACATGTTCGAAGTGCGCGGCTCGATCCGCAGCAGGCGCGGCCGGAACTACGACGTGGAAACGACGGAAGACAGCGTCAGCATGCGCTACGAGGGGCTGGACAAACTCGACCGCCACTCGACCATCGCCTTCTCGGTGCGGCCTGACCGTATACTTGCAGACCGCGCCGATTTCACCATGCGCCTGTCGAAGCGGGGCAGCGAAACGCTGTTCATCGAAGTCGGCGCCGACAGGCCGGCCCAGCCGAGCCGCGAGAGATACCGGGCGGCGGCGGCGCGGGCGCGCTTCGGCATGCGGGCGAAGCGACGGCACGGCGCCACCGTTTTCAGTTCCGGCCGCGTGTTCAACGACTGGTTGTCGCGGGCGAGGGCTGACATTGCACTGCTCACCACCGACCTGCCGACCGGACCCTACCCCTATGCGGGCATACCCTGGTTCTCGACCGCCTTCGGCCGGGACGGCGTGATCTCGGCGCTGCAGATGCTGTGGCTCAATCCGGGGTTGGCACGGGGCGTGCTGTCGTTCCTGGCGCAGCACCAGGCGACGGAAACGTCGCCCTTCAGCGACTCGCAACCGGGCAAGATCATGCACGAAACCCGCAAAGGCGAGATGGCGGTGCTGCGCGAACTGCCGTTCGGGCGCTACTATGGCGGGGTCGATACGACGCCGCTCTATATATACCTGGCCTGCGCCTATGTCGAACGCACCGGCGACATGGAGTTCATCAACTCTCTCTGGCCTTCGCTTTGCGCCGCCGCGAACTGGATGGATGAGGCGAGCCAGCAGAACGGCAATGGCTTCGTCACTTACCAGAGGGCCGCCGAATCCGGTCTAGCCAATCAGGGCTGGAAGGACAGCTTCGATTCCGTTTTCCACGCGGATGGCACGATCCCGAAAGGCCCGATCTCGCTGGTCGAGGTGCAAGGCTACGTCTACGCCGCCTATCGCGGCCTCGCCGAGCTCGCTTTGCAGCGCGAGGACGCCGGTAAGGCGGTGCACTGGACCGAATGCGCCGAAACCATGCGCCGAAACGTGGAAGAGCATTTCTGGATGGACGACCGGAATTTCTACGCCCTGGCGCTCGACGGTGACGGGCGACCCTGCGAAGTCAGGACATCGAATGCCGGTCATTTGCTTTTTGTCGGCCTGCCGTCGCCGGAGCGGGCGCAGCATGTCTCCGATCAACTGCTGTCGGCGCCGTTTCATTCCGGCTGGGGCGTGCGTACGCTTGCCGACGACGAGGTCCTCTTCAACCCGATGTCCTATCACAACGGCTCGATCTGGCCGCACGACACAGCAATCTGCGCCGCCGGGCTCGCCCGCTACGGCGTCCGCGACAGCCTGGTCAGGCTGCTGAGCGGCACTTTCGAGGCGGCGGTGCATTTCAACATGCGGCTGCCGGAACTGTTCTGCGGCTTCACCCGCGCGCCCGGCGAAGCACCTATCGCCTATCCCGTCGCCTGCCTGCCGCAGGCTTGGTCGTCGGGATCGGTGTTCATGCTGATGCAGGCCTGCCTCGGCCTGGAGATCGATGGGCTGAAAGGCGAAATCCAGGTTACCCGGCCGCGCCTGCCGATCGGCATCGACCATCTTACCATACGCCGGTTGAGCGTCGGCGCCGCCGAAGTGGACCTGTCGTTCCAGCGCGTCGGCGACCGCGTGGTGGCCTATTTGGAGACGCGCCATGAGGGGCTGGCGCCGCTGATCGTGCGTTCCTGACCAAGAGCCGCGAAGGGCGATTTTTTCCGGAACGGATCGGTGCGCCGGGAGTTCTCTTCCAGACCGAATGCCGTGGCCGGCTTCCGGCCGCCGCATCCTGTCTCCCTCGCGAGGAAAACACCCACCCGATGTTAGTTTCATCAACTATAACCCGTAATCCATCATGACAGACGTCGATCCCAGTCTTCTGCAAGCATATCCCGGCGGAATGTGGGGATTGCTTGCAACCAGCCTTTTGCTTTCCGGATTGGCGGTCGCCCTTTCGGCGGCCGTGCTTTGGAGATGGCGGCTCGCCGACGGCGCGCACCAGCCGTTTTTTGAGAACACCGGCCCAGTAGCTGAAACAGCACGCCAGTTGCTGCGCGAGTTCGAAAAGAACAGCGGAGCGGTCGACGACCCCCTCGTCTCATGGACGCCCGACACGCTGCGCCGCATCCTGCGGACGGAACTGCCGGGCGCGCAGGTCATCGTGGTCTCGAACCGCGAACCCTATATCCATAATCTGAAGGACGGCGAGGTCGATCTCATCGTGCCAGCGAGCGGGCTGGTTTCCGCTCTGGAACCCGTGACCCGCGCCTGCGCCGGCACCTGGATCGCGCATGGCGGCGGTTCGGCCGACAAGATCACCGTCGACGAGCACGACCACGTGCAGGTGCCGCCGGGCAAGCCGGCGTACACGCTGCGCAGGGTGTGGCTAAGCGAGGAAGAGCAGCACGGTCATTACTCCGGCTTCTCCAATGACGGGCTGTGGCCACTTTGCCATATCGCGTTCACGCGGCCTCTGTTCCGCGCCTCGGACTGGGAGACTTACGAGGCGGTAAATCAGAAATTCGCCGACATCGTCGTCGAGGAGGCGCGCAACGAACGGCCGATCGTGCTGATTCAGGATTATCACTTCGCACTGTTGCCGCGCATGATCCGGCGGCGGCTGCCGGAAGCGATCATCATCACCTTCTGGCACATACCGTGGCCCAACTCGGAAGTGTTCAGCATCTGCCCGTGGCGGGAACAGATCCTCGACGGCCTGCTCGGCAGTTCTATCATGGGCTTCCACATCCAATTCCACTGCAACAATTTCATGGAAAGCGTCGACCGCTTCCTGGAAAGCCGGATCGAGCGCGAGCACTCCTCAATCTCCTATGGTGGCCAGACGACCCTGGTGCATTCCTATCCGATCTCGATCGAGTGGCCACCCGCGGCGCTCGAAACGCAGCCGCCGGTCGAGGAGTGCCGGCGCAAGATCTTCGAGCGGTACGGCCTGTCGGACGACACCAAGCTGTTCGTCGGGGTCGAGCGTATGGATTATACAAAGGGTATCGTCGATCGTTTCCAGGCCATCGAGGAGCTATTTACCAACCATCCCGAGTGGATTGGCCGGCTGGTCTTCCTGCAGATCGCAGCACCAAGCCGCGGCACGCTGCCGGCCTACCAACACCTCCACCAGGAATGCGTCGGCTTCGTCGACGCCTTCAACCAGCGGTACGGAACCGACGGTTACAAGCCGATCATCATGCTGGCGGAACACCATACGCAGGAGGACATCTACAACGTCTATCGCGCCGCCGACGCCTGCGTGGTCAGCAGCCTGCATGATGGCATGAATCTGGTGGCCAAGGAGTTCGTGGCGTCCAGAGACGACGAGCAGGGCGTGCTTATCCTAAGCACCTTCGCCGGGGCGGCGCGCGAACTGCTCGAAGCGGTGATCGTCAATCCCTACGACGCAACCGCGATGGGCGAGGCCATGATGCGCGCTCTGACGATGTCGGCGGAGGAACAGCGCCAGCGCATGCGGCGGATGCGCGAAATCGTGCGCGACAACAACATCTATCGCTGGGCCGGCAGCATGCTGCAAGACGCCGCGCGGCTGCGTAAGCGCAACAGCATCCAGAAAGTAACTGAGAATCCGCAGCAGCAGAATCTGGGAGACAATATCGTACGCATGTTCGACAAGCGCAAAAGCCTTATTCGCGACAAGACGACCGCCTGAGCGACATGCAACACAAGTTAACCTCCAGCCTGACGCTGGAGGTTAACTGTCGGCTCGATCAGCCTGCCGGCTCTAGCTAGCGCTTGAACATCCGTCCGATGGCGATCAGGATACAGGCGCCGATGAAGCCGGCGATCAGGTAACCGATCCAGCCACCCAGGCTCACGCCCACGAGGCCAAGAAGGGCATTCGCCACGATCGCCCCCACGATGCCGAGAACGATATTCATAAGGAGCCCGAGATTGCTCTTCATGAACTGCTCGGCCAGCCATCCCGCTACCCCGCCGATTATGATGGCAGCTATCCAACCCACGCCTGCGTCTTCCATATCGCTCTCCTCTCTCAAAAATCCAATGGCATAATGCACTGTTTCGGGCACGGCGGGAATGCCGCCTGTCGACGCCGGTCATGGCCGGACAAATTGCCAGCCTCCGTCGATGCCCGGTTGTATTCCTGCAACAATGCAATTGACAGCGGAGCGTTCCATCGAGACCGGATGCAGCCTGCGATCGAGATCAACAGTCGCCTGGGTCCGTGGACGAAACCCGATGGCAATGCGGGAGATTAATTTCGGAACCGCCGGCGCGAGAAAGCAGTTTCATGAGGACAGATCTACCACGGGCCAGACATGCATTGGGAACCAAAACAGCCATTCGGCTTCTTCGAAGCCATCCTGTCCGCTTCGGTCCTGGCGGTGGCGGTTTTCTTGTCGTTCTACTTCCTGAGCGATATCAGACAGCCCGAAACGGTACGGCTGACCTATCTGGGCCTGGAGAGCAAAAACCAGTCGGAAGAAGCCGCATCAGGCGCTAAGGCGCAACTTTGCCTCGATAGCGATCTGCCGTGTCTGCCTTCGTCGCTGGATGGCGCGCTGCTTGCCGAGCGCCCATCCGAATAGGTCCACCTCTCAGCGCGACCGTACTCTACGATTTATCAAGGAGCGCCAGATTGGCGTCGACGATGGTGGGGTCGGCCATGCCCGCTCTGGCTTCCAGGAGCAGGGCCTGCGCCTTCTTCCTGTTGCCACGCAGGAACTGCGAATAGCCCATATTGTTCACGATCCGCGCCTTGCGGCCGGCGACCTTGAGGAGCTGCTCATAGGCGCGGTCCGCAAAGTCGAACCGACCGAGCTGGTCGTAGGACGCGGCGAGGCCCATCCAGGCCTCGGCGTTATCGGCGTTGAGCTCGACCGCCTTGCGGAAGTGCTTCTCGGCCAGACCGTAATTGGCTTCGCGGAACTGCGTCTTGCCGACGTTAAGATCGGCTGCGCTGATGTCCTGCGCGACCGGTACTATAGCCGTCGTCTCGGTCTGATCGATCTTGCTCGATGTGCAGCCCGACGCAAGCGCGATGGCGGCCATGGCCGCGAAATGGATGTGACGCATCTGCCCCGTCCCGTAGAGCCCGTTTTCCGGGTCGTTACCCAGGATCGACACTACAGCCTAGCCGTTAAATCAAAGTGCCGGAACGTCGTTAAAATTAGGAAGCTCTAATAGGAAGCGTTAACCAGAGCGACGCTTACTCGCCCATCATCGTCATCTTCACGATGATCGGAATGACCGCCACCATCAGAACGACAGGCAGAATGCAGACCGTGACCGGCACCGACATTTTGGCCGGCAGCGCGTGCGCCTTCTCCTCGGCCATCGACATGCGCTTGTGGCGCATTTCGTCTGAAAATACGCGCAACGCCCCCGACAGGCTGGTGCCAAGTTCCTTCGACTGCTGCAGCAGCGTGGCGAAAGACCGTACTTCCTGGAGGCTCAAACGGTCGGCCAGAGACTTCAGCGCATCGTCGAGGCCGCGTCCCGCCCGTAATTCCAGCGAAACCAGTGTGAGATTCTGGCTGAGCGACGGATAGGTGAGAAACAGTTCCTTGGCGACGCGCTCGATGCCGGCTTCCATGCTCATGCCGGCATCGGAGCAGATGATCATCAGGTCCATGAAATCGGGAAAGCCGTTGCGATATTCGCGCATCTTCACGCTGATCTGCCGGGAAAGCGCCAGGCCGGGGAAGAAATAGCCGGCGCCGCCCGCCATGATCACGAAGGCCCCGCGGCTCATTGCAGAAGAGTCGCCGCCCATCCAGTGGTCGGCTAGAAACGCGCCGACGGCGCCCACGGCAAAGCCGATGAAGCGGATGAGGAAGAACTTGCCGACCGCGGACGGATCCATATGGCCCGCCTGAATCAGCCGCATGCGCAACCGCGCGACGTTTTCGGGATCGCTTTTGGCGTAAAAATCATGTGCGGTTTTCATCGCCTTTTCGCGAACCGCGCGAGGGTTCTTCTTCGGCGCGGCATCCGCAGCCGCCACCGGGACGTCGGTCTCGACCTTCAGCCGCCGCTTCACGTTGCTGTGGCCGCCACGATGGACAAGCAGCGGCCACGCCACCGCGCCGCCGCCGAGAACCAGAAGCAGCAAGGCAACCGGCGCCAGGGAGGTTGGCCGGAGTGCGGCGAGGAAGGCGATCAGCGTTTCCATCAGAATTTGAAGTTCGACATTTTGAACATCATGGCGTTGCCGATCATCAGCCAGACGAACGACCCGCCGAGCAGATACCAAGTCATCGGTTCGCCCCAGACGTCTTCGTAAAACTGCGGCATCAGTACCTGAACGCCGGTCATAAGCAGCGCAGGAACAGCGGTCAGGATGTAGGCGGACATCCGACCTTCGGTGGAGATGGCGCGGACCTTGCGCTTGAGCTTGCCGCGCTCGCGGATCACGGAGGAAAGCCCGTCGAGGATCTCGCGCAGATTTCCGCCGGAACTGCTCTGGATCGAGACTGCGGTCACGAAAAGCGGCAGATCCTCGTGCCCGACACGCTCGAACAGCGAATGCAGCGCCGTAACCAGGTCCGAGCCGAAGGTCACCTCGTCGGCGACGACGCCGAACTCGGTGCCGATTGGGTCAGGCATTTCGCGGGCGACCATGGAAATGGCGACCGGAACGGGATGGCCGGCCTTGAGGCTGCGCGTAATCAGTTCCAGGGCTTCGGGAAGCTGCAGGCCGAACATCTTGTGGCGACGCTTGCGCAGGAAGCGCAGCGTCATCACAGGAATAAGAAGGCAAAGAACCGGGAAAGCTGCGAGCCCGAACATGACGGGAAGCCCCTTCCAGATCGCCACAAAGACGGATAGGGCGGCCGCGCCGCTGGTGATGGCGAGGAATTTCGGCAGCGGAGTTATCAGGCCGGACTGGGTCCGCAGCGCACGGAAGCGGTCGAGCGACAACATCGGCGCGCTTTCCAGACCGCGCTCCTTGCGAAGCTGGATCAGCACTTGCTCCTGACTGAGCTTCTTCTCCTGCAGCTTGACGCGGCGGTTGATCGCGGCGCGGCGATCACTACTGCCGGCGTAGAGCAGATAAAACGCCTCGGCGATCATGATACCGGTGAGCGCCGCGCCGGCGTAGATCAGGTAGATGGCGCTGAAACCGTCGAACATTGCGGCTATTCCAGCGGCCGGCCGGGCTCGAAATATTTGCCCGGAAACTCGATGCCCATCGCTTTCATGTCCTCGAGGAATCGCGGGCGGATGCCGGTCGCCTCGAAGTGGCCGAGGATTTTTCCGTCGGCCTCCATGCCGGTGCGCACGAAGCGGAAGATCTCCTGCATCTGGATGACGTCGCCTTCCATGCCGGTGACTTCGGCGACGCTCGTCACCTTGCGCTTACCGTCGGAGAGGCGGGTCAGTTGCACGATGATGTCGAGGGCGCTGGCAATCTGGCTGCGGATCGACTGCACCGTCATCGGCATGCCGGTCATGCCGAGCATCTGCTCCAGGCGGCTGATGGCGTCGCGAGGCGTGTTGGCGTGGATGGTCGCCATCGACCCTTCATGGCCGGTGTTCATGGCCTGAAGCATGTCGAACGCCTCTTCGCCGCGGCATTCGCCGAGGATGACCCGGTCGGGCCGCATGCGAAGCGCATTCTTGACGAGGTCGCGCTGCTTCAACTCGCCATGCCCTTCAATGTTGGCGGGGCGCGTCTCCATGCGCGCGACATGCGGCTGCTGCAGTTGCAGTTCGGCGGCGTCCTCGATGGTGATCAGCCGCTCGTCTTCCGGGATGAAAGCCGACAGGGCGTTCAGCATGGTGGTCTTGCCGGTGCCGGTGCCGCCCGAGATGATCGTCGTCTTGCGGGCGTGGACGGCGGCGGCGAGCACTTCGGCCATGTTCTGGGTGATGGCGCCGAACTCGACGAGCTTGTGCAGGCCGAGCTTGTTCTTCGAGAATTTGCGGATGGAGACCAGCGGTCCGTCGACGCCGACCGGACGGATCGCAGCATTGAAGCGCGAGCCATCGAGCATGCGCGCATCGACCATCGGCTGCGATTCGTCGACGCGCCGCCCGACGGCCGCGACGATCTTGTTGATGATGCGCAGAAGATGCGCCTCGTCCTTGAACGGGATGTGCACTTGCTCCAGCTTGCCGCGACGCTCGACGAAACAGTTCTCGTGGCCGTTGATGAGGATGTCGTTGATGGTCGGATCCTTGAGCAGCGGTTCCAGCGGACCGAGGCCGACCATCTCATCGACGATGTCGTCGACCAGCGCGTCGAGTTCGGCGACGTTGATCGCCAGCCGCTCCTGCCGGGTCTTCTCCGACACGAAATCGTGCACCTGTCGGCGCATCTCGTCGCGCGGCAGGCGCTCGAGCGCCACCAGATTGATCTCCTCGATCAGCATGCGGTGGATGCGCACGCGCGCGTCGAGCACCTTGGTCGGCTTGGCCGGCCCTACCTCGGCCTTTGGCGGCGCGGGCTTGCGCGTCGTCGGGATAACCACCGCTATTTGCTGGCTGGCGGCCGGCTCCGGCGGGCGCTCGGGCCTTACATCGCGATTCTGCAGTGCGGAGAAACGGCTGGTCATCCGGCCTTCCTCAACAGTCCCTTGCCGATGCCGAATAGCGAGCGCGACTTCTTGACCGCGGCCGCCGCTTCCTCGGGCAGGATGATCCGCTTCAAATCGCTCACGACATTGGCATTGGGGTCGATCTCGTGCAGCGGCACGCCGCGATCGACCGCCTCGCGCACCAGCCGGTAATTGTTCGAGATGCCGCCGACAAAATGGTCGCCGAGTATCTCCTGAACGTCCGCCTGCTTGATGCCGGTGTCGAACATGCGTTGCTCGAAGCGATTGACGATCACATTCGGCTTCACTTCCTTGCCGGCGGTCTCGTAAACGGCCTGGATCAGACGCTGCGTGTGGCGAAGGCACGGCACCGTCATCTCGGCGACTATGTAGAGCTTGTTGGAGCCAAGCAGCACCGTTTCGGTCCACGGGAACCAGGTGCGCGGCATGTCGATGACGACATTGTCGAAATAGGCCGATACCAGGTCGAGCATACGCACGACGACATCAGCGTTGAACGTGCGCATTTCGGACGGCCGGGTGGGTGCTGCGAGCACGCACAGTCCGCTCGAATGCTTCGACAGCATGACGTCGAGAAGCTGGCGGTCGAGGCGCTCGGGCTGGTTCTCGATCTCGGTGATGTCGAAGCGCGGCTCGAGATCGAGGTACTCGGCGCAGGAGCCCTGCTGGAAGTTCAGGTCGACGACGCAGGTGGAGGCGCCGCGGGTCATCGAGTTGTGCAACTGGAACGCCGTCTGCAGGGTCAGCGTCGTCGTGCCGACGCCGCCGGCGGCTGGCATGAAGGTATAGATCTGCGATTCCG
The DNA here is from genome assembly GCF_040438645.1 of Mesorhizobium sp. WSM2240. Classification (NCBI taxonomy): domain Bacteria; kingdom Pseudomonadati; phylum Pseudomonadota; class Alphaproteobacteria; order Hyphomicrobiales; family Phyllobacteriaceae; genus Mesorhizobium; species Mesorhizobium sp. WSM2240. The sequence goes on along the minus strand of NZ_CP159253.1, from coordinate 5,386,264 downwards.
CGTTCTCTTCGCGGCCCGGCCCCTGCAGCGCGCGAATGCAGGAGCGTACGAGGTCGGCCGTGGTGATCGGCTTGACCAGGAAATCAGCGATCTGGAGTTGCACCAGAATGCGCACCGCCGCAGCGTTGAATTCCTGAGTGACGACGATGATCGGGGCGCGGCCTTCGAGTCGGCGCGTGATGCGTTGGAGCGCATCGATCTCGTCGAGCCTCGCGGCGTCCATGTCGATGATGACCGCGCCGCAGTCGGCTTCCTGGATCTCGGCACGCAGTTCGCCGACATTCTTCTCGACAACGACCAGATCGATCTTCTCGGACGAGGCGAATGCCGCCTTGGTGTCCTGCAGGAACGCTTTGTCGGTCGAGACGAGGAGAATGCGCTTGCTGTTACCGGTGGCTGCCATGTCGTGTTGTCCGATTGGTCATTTGTCGCCGATCGAACTGTCGACGCGCTCCGCCGCGACGGCGGCCGCTTCGTCAGTCCTGTACTGGCCCATATCGGCAGGCACGATGAGGTTGGTGTCCTCTACGCCGCGCGGCCAAGGGTCGACCATCTGCATGACCGTATTGGCCGCCATGGCGTTGCCGGCCCCGACGGTCAGGCCGTCCATGCGCGCCGTCTCCTCGGTGGCGCATCCGGCGGAGAGAGCGACGATCGCCAACAGGGCTGTGGCCGGAAGCTTGCGCATGTTCATTCCTTCGGCAGATCAAGGAAGTGGCCGACGGAGGCGACAGGCGCGGCCGGCGTGAGCGCGTTTCGCGGAGCGCCGGCCTTCACCTCCTCCACATTGCCCAGAAAATAATCGACGTTGCTCGCCGCCATCGTGCCGTCCGTAGGCGCCAGCGGCTTCTTGGTTGGATCGATCGGCTTGACCAGGAAGGGCGTGACGATGATCACCAGGTCGGTCTCGCGGCGTTGGTAGGCCCTGGAGCTGAACAGCGGCCCAAGGATCGGCAACTTGCCGAGCCCCGGCACGCGTTGCTGCACCATGTCATTTTCGCTCTGCAGCAGGCCGGCCATCATGAAGCTCTGGCCGCTCTTCAGATCGATCGAGGTGCGCGCACGCCGGACAACGAAGCCGGGAATGGAGATATTGCCGATATTGTAGGAAGCCGAGGTGTCGACCGACGAAACCTCGGGCTCGATGTCGAGGGCGATAAGACCGTCGCTCAAAACTGTCGGCGTGAAATCGAGGCTGACGCCGAATTTCTTGTAGTCGACGGTGATCTTGCCCTCCTCCTCCGAGACCGGGATCGGAAACTCGCCACCGGCGAGGAAGCTGGCCTTTTCGCCGGAGCGCGCAATCAGATTCGGCTCGGCGAGGCGGCGGGCGACACCACGATCCTCCAGCGCCTTGATGGCGACGTCAATCGAAACGCCGTTGGTCAGCAGTGTGCCGATGAGTTGGGCCGCAGGAGGCGAAGTGGTCGCCGACGGATTGGAGTTGAACAAGATACCGCCGCCGGAGCCGAGATAACGGACGCCGATCTTGGTGCCTAGCTCCTGGCCGACCTGCCGGTTGATCTCGACGAAGCGGACATTGAGCTGGACCTGCTGCGACGACGAGATGTTTACGGAATTGATGATCTCCTCTTCGCCGGAAAAGCGTGTCGCGATCCGCGTTGCCTTGTCGACGGCGACGGCATCCTCGGCCGAACCGGACAGGACCACGCGGCCGTTGGCCGAACTTACCTTGATGTCGGAGCCGGGCACGCTGTCGCGGATAGTGCTGGCCAGCCGATCGGTGTCGAGCGATACCTCGATATCCATCGTGCCGACGAGTTGCTTGTTCTCGTCGAACAGAGCGATGCCGGTCGTGCCGAGATTGTTGCCAAGCACATAAAAGGAGCGGTCTGTCAGCGGATTGACGTTGGCGATCTCGGGATCGCCGATAACGATTTCGTAGAAGGGCACGTCGGTCTTGACGGTCTTGGGCTTGCCCTTGGCGAGCCTGATCGAAGCGTTCTTGGCCGAAGTGATGTGAACGACATCATTGGCGGCCTGCGCGCCATGCGGCGCAAGCAGCATCGAGCCAGCGATCCCAACGACCAGAAGCGCAGTCGCCACGGCTCGCAGTCCTGAATTCCTCATCCACCCCAACATTGCACTGTCCCCAACCGGCGCCCCTGCCGGCATTTCATTCGTCAGGCGATACGACCTGATAACTTTGCGGCTCGGTACCGCGCGTCACGATGACTGTCGTGAATTTCGGCCCTTCCGGCTCCTGGGCGGCGGTCTCGAACAGCACGCCCGTGGCTTCAGCCACACCGGCAGCCACTGAACCGCCAAAGGCCGAGATGGTCGTCACGCCGTCGACCGATGCGCCGCCCTGGCTGGACGACCTGAGCGACAGCGACAGTGTCCCCACGGTGCGAGCGAGCGCAACCTTCTGCGCGCCCTCGCCATCGACTTCGATGGTGACCGATTCCACGATTTGCGGGCTGGTCTGGCGTGTGTCGGCGCCCTGGCCGACCGTCAGCACCTTGGCGTTCTCGACCACGATCTCGGTGGTGATTGTCGAGCCGGCTGCACCCTTGGCATTCTTCTCGACTTCGCTGATCGCGCCGGCGTCGCGCGTCAGCACGACATCGACGCGGTCGCCCGGCGTGACGAAGCCGCCGACGCCCGCGATCTCGTCGGTGCGGATGGTCACGGCGCGCATACCCGGCGAAAGTAGGTTGGAGAGGGTTGCGCGGCCGTTTGGACCCGACAGCTTGGCCAGCAGCAGCGGCTCATTGATCTCGATGGGCGACAGCACGACGCGGCTGCCTTCGGCCAGAAGCGCGTCTATGGTGCTGAACGACCCCTGCGGCAGCGCCTCCTGCGGCCATGGAATCTCCCGTAATTGCGCCCGATCAATCGGCATGCCGAAGCGCAGCGGGTCGGTGGCGACGACGATCGTGTTGAATTCGACTTCCGGAACGGCCGGCAACGGCGCCGCAACTTCCGTTGTGCGGGCGCTGGCCTCGCTCTTGATCCACAGATCGGCGGCAAAGATCGAGATCGCGCCGAACACGGCGGCGATGCCTATCATGGTAATTGCCTTGCCCCTCACGCCACCAGCCTTTCGCGCCCCTTTGTGGAGCGGACGCTAGGCGGCAATCCTGAATAATTAGAAACCTGGAATGTTCGGTTTCGATCTATGTGGGGTTTTGGTTACCGCGGCATGAAACGCGCCGGCGGCAATCGAGCGATTTCCAAAACAGGCTGTTTAGGGGTTTTGTGGGAATGTCCCCGCGATACGGGGGCGAAATTCCATGTTCCGCAGGTTTCTGCAGGATACCAGAGGCAATTGTGCGCTGGCGACCGGCCTGGCAGGAATTTTCCCTGCGCGGCGCATGGTCTTGCTATCCCAGCTGCGAGTTTCTTTGAAACGGTTCGTCCAAGACCGCCGCGGTAACTTTGCCGTGGGTATTTGTATCATGCTCCTCCCCCTTATGGGGGCGGTCGGCGTGGCTGTGGATGTGACCAACATGACCTTGGAGAGAAGCAGGCTGCAATTGGCCTTGGACGCAGCAAGTATGGAGATTGCGGTAAAGGTAAACTCCGGCCTCAGCGATAGCGAATTGCAAGCTTATGGAGACAATCTTCTGAAGGCTAACTTGGCTTCGCTCGACATAGATGCGAACGACACTCCGTCGCTTACCTACCTTGGCATGGGAATGGAGCAGGACGGGACGCAAAGTCTCAGGACCGAAACCCGTCTCACCTATCGTTATCTTATTCCCCGTTTCGCCGGTGATAGTCCCACCTCGACAAATATTCTCGTGCAGTCCCGAATTTCCTCCAACAACGGCGACGCAGCGTGCGTCTATGCGCTTAATCGGACTGCGCCCCGTGCCTTCGAAGCAGCCGGGAGTACTGTAGTCAGCATGGACGGCTGCATCATCGCCTCCAATTCATCAGCCACGGATTCCATCTACGTTGGCGGCAGTGCATCCCTTGAAGCAGACTGCCTTCAATCCTCCGGTGGTATAGTCGCAACCAGCGGACTGACTACTGATTGCGAGCACAATCGGCTGAACGCGTGGCGACTTCCCGATCCTTGGGGGAACCTAAAGGAACCGATACCGCCTGTACTATACCCAAACCCGAGCTCAAGCGATTTGACCGTCAGGCCGGGACGATATCGTAACCTCGATCTGAACGGCGACAAAACGCTCGAGCCGGGCCTTTATTATGTCGAGGGAACGCTATCGGTCAAAGGAAAGGTCTCTGGGGCCGGGGTAACCATCTACATGGCTGACGGAGGCATAACGGTGAATGGCAACGGATCGTTGTCGCTGAGCGCGCCTCAAACCGGAGATTATGCAGGCATGCTCATCATGTCGGCGCGCACAAACACGGCATCACATCTATTTAACGGAAACGGAGCCACCGACCTTGATGGCGTTCTCTATTTTCCGTATGGCGCACTCACGTATAACGGCAACAACAGCGCCAACAGCACCTGCATGCGCATTGTCGCGGATACAATCAAGATGAGCGGCAATTCGAATATCAAGTCCAACTGCAGCGCCGAACTGGGCGGGCGCGAAGCAAGAGTCGCTGGCCCATTCTACTTCTCAATGTAACTGCCAGCTCTCACCTTTCTGATGAGCGCCTGATGACTCCTCGACTTAACCGCCCGGCCGCTGAAGCTGAAGCGGCCAGTCACATCTGGTCGTTGTAGGGCCGCTTGGTTTCGCCGACGAGCCTCGCCAGCTCCGAAAATTGCGGAACTTCGCCCGCCGCCTGGCTGTTGTTGGCGATCTGGAGCAGGCGGATCGGAAAGCAGACCGCGTCGCGGTTGGCTGGCGAAAGATCTTCGGTCAGCCGATCTTCGCCGATAGCGTTCGCTTCCGCCCGGCGGAGCGCCATATCGACCTCCTCAACAGTAAGCAGCCCTTTGCGCACCAGAGCGCTGTTGATGGACGCAATGGCCAGATAAAGGCCCTCGAGCTGCAAGTTCGCAGTGTTCATGGGATAATGCTCCAGAAGTCGCCAGCCGGCATTGCCCGGCTTTTCCGAAACAGTGGATCCGAAGGAAAGTTCCGCCCGCCCCGAACCGGAACGAATCAGCCGCCGGTCTGTTGACGAGAGCAAGTGCGCGATCCCAACAACGGGATCAGGCTCCACGGAGACGGAATGAAGATCGACATACTCGCCATTGGGCTTTTGGCCATGCTTGCAGGCTGCGGCGAAACCGATCCGAACGCGCCCGGGTCGCAAGAGCCGGTCCCTGCACCCGAAGTGGACGCAGACCCGACACCGCAGACCGGTACAGGCGGCCAGCAGCAGACCGACACGCCCGACGCTACCACCAACAGCGCGCCGGCAGCCGATTGAATTCGGCTCATTCAAGCGCGGCTGCTACCGCAGCACGATCCATGTCGGCGCATGGTCGCTTGCGCCTTCCCGGCCGCGTACCGCCTTGTCAACTCCGGCGTCTATCAGCTTGCCGGCGAGCTCGTCGCTCAAAAGCAAATGATCGAGCCTGAGGCCGGCATCGCGCGACCAGCGACCGCGCTTGTAATCCCAGAACGTGTAGATGGTCTCGGTCGGGTATCGCGCCCGAATTGCGTCGGTCCAGCCTTGGGCGAGGAGGGCGCGGAAAGCGGCCCGGCTTTGGGGCTGAATCAGCGCATTGTCGCGGTACGAAGTGGTCGGATAGATGTCGGCTTCGGTGGGAACGACGTTGAAGTCGCCGGCGAGAACCACCGGCAGGCCGGCTTCGTATAGCTCGCCGGCCCTCGCCTGCAGCCGCTCCATCCAGGCCAGCTTGTAGTCGAAGCGCGGGCCGGGCTGCGGATTGCCGTTGGGTGCGTAGAGCGAGGTCACGATCACCCCTTTGACCGCGGCCTCGATATATCGGCTCTCGCTGTCTTCATCATCGCCTGGCAGGCCGCGGGCGGTTTCGACCGGCTCTGCCCCGCGCGCCAGTATCGCGACGCCATGCCAGGATTTTTGCCCGTGCCATACCGCTCCGTAGCCGGCGCGGGCGAGCGTCTTCGCCGGGAACTGCCGGTCGGAGCATTTCAACTCCTGCAGGCAAACGACATCCGGTTCCGCCTCCTCCAGCCATTCCAGCAGTCGAGACAGCCGGCCATTGACGCCGTTGATGTTGAACGTCGCGATCTTCATCCCGTCCTGACGGCGTCAGGCGGATTTGAGCTTCGGCTCGGCCCTGGCGGCCGGCTTCTTGGCCGGAGCCTTTACGCCTTCCTTCTCCAAGCTCTTGCGCAGCACATCGGCGAGGTTGATGACGTTCTCCTTCGGCGCAGGGGCTGCCTTGGGCAACTTCTTGCCAGTGCGCTTGGCATTGATCAGCTCGATCAGGGCGTTCTCGTAACGGTCCTCGAATTTCGACGGATCGAATTTCGTTATCTTCTTCTCGATGATCAGCGAGGCGATCTCGGCCATGTCGGGATCGACCTTGCGGTCGCCAATGTCGTCAAACACGGTATCGGCGGCGACGACCTCATTGTGGTTGCGCAGCGTCGTCATGATCATGCCGTTGCCGAGCGGCTCTATGACGACAGGGCGCTCGCGCTGATAAAGCACTATGCAGGCGGTGCCGACCCGCTTCTTGCGCTTCATCGCCTCGCGAACGACGGCGAAAGCCTCGGCTGAGGCCCGATCTGCCGGATAGAGATAATAAGGTTTTTCGAGGTAGAGCGACTGGACGGAAGCCTTGTCGACGAAGCCTTCAATGTCGAGCGTGTGCTCCGACGTCACCTTCAGGCTCTTGATCTCCTCGGGCTCGATGAGCACGAAGTCGCCATTGTCGAGCTCATAGCCCTTGATCTGGTCTTCGCGTTCGACCGGCTCTCCGGTCTCCTCGTCGACGTAGCGGGCCTTAACCGGCAGCTTCGACTTGCGATTGAGGGTGCGGAAATGCACCTTCTCAGCTTCGCTCGTCGCCCCCGTCAGCTTGACGCCGCACGTGACGGTGCCAAGTTTCATAAAACCCTTCCATACCGCCCGTGCTACCATAATACATCTCCACGGCGTCCAAGCCCTTTACTATACAAGTGAAGGCGAACGGCCGGAAGCCTGATTCGTTCCTGGGCTCCCAGGCGTCGGGAAGGATGCGTGGTGGCGCCGATGGATCGGCCGCGGACTCAATGCGCGATCTCGTCCTCCACCAAAATATGAGCGCGTCTGGCCGCCGAGATGAAGGCCTCGCGCGCCATTTCGGGCGCGCAGACGCCGGAAAGCGATTTGAGACAAGCGCTCATCGCGTTTTCGAAGGCGACGCCCGATTTATCCGGCCAGAAGCCGCTGGTCAGACATTGCGTGGCCTGTTCCGGGCCGACGACTGAGGTTATGCCCTGCCGGCCAAGAACCACCTGAACCGGCTTTTCAAACACGCTCTGCAGCATCGTGGCCTTTTTCACGCGGATTTGGGATTAATTGCAGCGCACCGGTCCGGTTCGGATTCACAAGTTGCGAAACGGATCGTGCGTGTGGATGGGCTTTCGCGCCGAGAAGACCGGCCTCACGCGCAGCAGCGCGGAATGCACGGCGCGCCTCCGACACCGGCCGTAGCCCGTCGAGCGCATCCCGGCAGGCGCGCATTGCCGCGCGGTACGCCGGCGGGGTCGTTATTGGCCATTGCGATTGAAGGCATTCGATGGCTTCCCAAACGGTGGCCACCCGCCTCGTATGGGTTCCGGCAATGCGCAATTCGAGCGGCGAGGGAAAGCGTTTGTCGTCCATCACTTCCTCCAGTTTCTTATCGATCGTCTTTTGAGCAAGCGGATGCAGGCAGCGCTGGCTGAGCCTTCAAACTATCGTGACGCGAAAAGGTTCCGCCCCGTTGGAGGCCAACGGCAGGTATGATCTGGCGCGCTGCGGCCTATGAGTGTTTGCTGCTTTCTTCGTCATAGAGCCTGCGCGTTGCGGCATCACGCTCGCGCTTTTCACGCGGCGAAAGGCGGCGGCGCGCCAAAAGGGCGTAAGCGATAATTGCGCCCAGGACCACCGGTCCAAGCACCGTGGCGAACATCCATATCGGTTGCGTGTCGAACATCGACGTCTCCTTCACAACCAAAACCACCCGCCCGCCCGTTCGTTCCGCTTCGGGGCAAATCCCCGCCGCTCTTCGGGCAAGACGCAGCTGCTCTCGGGCGGTGGGCGGGCGCTAGCGAGCAGCGCCGCGCGGCTGGTGCTGCATGCGCCGCCGGCGGTCGAGCAGGTTCAGAAGGTCGGCGAGATCAGTGGCCTCGTCGCTTTCGATATCGACCAGCGGATGGGCGAACCAGCGCGCCGGCAGACCAGTGAACTGGTCGATCACATCGGCGGACAATTCGTCCCGCACCACGGCTCTGTATCTTCTCGGCATGGTTTCCGAATCCCGGTTTTGGCGGCCCAACGGCAGGATTCGGCAATTGTTCCGTATGTTTCATGGCGGATTCGGAACAAGTGACCGGCTCGTCGGTTGGCTTATCGGAGAACCGAGCGGGAGCGCGCCATGCGCAAGAATGAGGTCAAGCGTGCCAAACAGATGGCGGCCGAGGCGACCGAGGCTTATCTGCGGCGGTCGTCCATATCTTTCCTGGAATGCGCCATTCACTTGATGGCAACACATATCAGCGTCGATGAGATCGCCGAAATCCTCGAGGAGGAAGCGCGTCAGTTGAGGGAGTTCGGATAGCGGGCTATTCGCCCGCCTGAAGCGCCACGCGGCCGCCCGTGGTCGTGACGCCGAGCTTCCGCCGGCTCCGGCGAGCGGACGCGCGGCTCAGAGTCGCCTCGAACCACGACACGGTCTCGCGCAGGCCTTGCTCCAGCGCCACCCGCGGCTTCCAGCCGAGGAGCTTTATGGCTCGCCCGATATCGGGCCGGCGGCGTTGCGGGTCGTCGGCGGGCAGCGGCCCGTATGCGATCGTGGAAGATGTCGGGATCAGAGCCAAAACCATTTCGACCAGTTCGTTGATCGAGAACTCGCCGGGATTGCCGAGATTGACCGGGACGCCCGGGTTGGGATCGGCTTCCATCAGCGCGATCAGCCCCCGCACAAGGTCGGATACGTAGCAGAACGATCGCGTCTGTTCGCCGCTGCCATAGACGGTCAGCGGTTCGCCCTTGAGCGCCTGGACGATCAGATTGGAGACGATGCGCCCATCATCGGCCTGCATGCGCGGCCCATAGGTGTTGAAGATGCGCGCCACACGCACATCGACGCGGCCGGCGCGCAGAAAATCGAAACAAAGCGCTTCGGCGGCGCGCTTGCCCTCGTCGTAGCAGGCGCGCGGGCCGGTGCAGTTTACGTGGCCGAGATAGTCCTCGCGCTGGGGATGCTCCTCGGGATCACCATAGATCTCGCTGGTCGACGCCTGGACGAAGACAGCGCCATGCTCCTCAGCAAGCGACAGGAGATTCTTTGTGCCCGCGACGCTGGTCATCATCGTATGTACCGGATCGGCCTGGTAGCGCGGTGGCGAGGCCGCACAGGCAAGGTTGAACACCCAGTCGACCGGCCGCGGCAGGGAAAGCGCATCGCACACGTCATGCTTCAAAAGCTTGAAGTCGGGGTAATTTTGGAGCGGCGCCACGTTGCGAAGCGAGCCTGTCAGGAAATTGTCGACGCAGATCACTCTGTGCCCTGCCGCCAGCAGAGCATCGCAAAGATGCGAGCCAACGAAACCTGCCCCGCCGGCCACCAGCGCGGTCTTTGTTTTGAGCCGTCCATTCCCGCCATGCATGCCGCTTTTCCTTCTCACCAACGCCGCCTTACGCCGCGCTTTCGGTCAATCCGCCGGCAATCCCCTGCGGAATCCGCAGGCTCTGCCTCTCCGGTGAAAAATGCGCAGCGAGTTCGCGCGCCCGGACTTCGGCCGTATGCATTGCCAACACACGCGCCCGCGCGGCTCGGGCTATAGCCTCCCGCCTGGTGTCGCTTGTCTGCGTAAGGGCGGCGATCACATCATCCGTCGAGCGGGCGACCACGATCGCGTCGCCATCCGGCAGCAGATGGTCGAGGCCGTTCCAAAAATCGCTGATGATCGGCGTGCCGCAGGCGGCCGCCTCGAACAGCCGGACGCTGGGCGACCAGCCGGCCTCGATCATGTCGGCGCGCGTGACGTTGAGGGTGAAACGCTGGCGGCTGTAGAAGGAGGCGTGCTCGGCCGGCGGCAAATGCTCGATCCGCTCGATATTGGCCGGCCAGGCAATGTCGGCCGGATATTGCGGCCCGGCGACGACGAAGCGCCTGTCGGGAAGAAGCCGGGCGGGCTCGATCAGCAGCCGCTCGAGCGTCTGCTGGCGGTCGGGGCTGTAGGTGCCGATATAGCCGAGATCCCATTCGATTGGTTCGCCGGTGGCGCGGTACTGCCCGGCGTCAACCGAGCAGTAAAGAGCGGCAGCGTTGCGCGCGCCGAATTCGCTCTCAAGCTTGTCGAGCACCGGACCCCCGGAAAAGGAGAAATAGGTGTCGAACCGCGGAATCTGGCGGCGCGCCAGATATTCCTCGTCGCGGTTGGCGAGCTTGGCCAAGGTGACCGGCGTGTCGATGTCGTAGAAGAACAGCGGGCGCCCTGACCGTATGGCGGCGACAGCATCGATGATCTGCACGCCCTGCGGTACGTATGACCCTACGATCACCGCATCGGCGTCGCGCGCTGCCTTGGCAAAGCGGCTCGTCATGTCCGATATGCCGTCGTAGTATTTCAGGACGCAGAAGTCGGGATCCGGCAGGTCGCGACTGTCTGCGTACCATGGGACATCCCGCTCCAGGAACAGAACCGAATGGCCGAGGGCATGAAGGCCGCGCAGCAGGCTGCGGAACGTGGTTGCGTGGCCGTTTCCCCAGGATGAGGAAAGGGAAAGCCCGATAACGACTATGTCCAGCGACGGATTCTTCATTCCGCTGCCTCCACTAGCGCCCTGCCGGCGAAGCTCCGGAAGATGCGATCCGCGTCGGCGGCCCGGTGTGCGTAGGTATGTTCGCGCAAGACGCGCTCCAGGGCGCGTTTCCCGATGTCGCGGGCGCGATCCGGCGAAAGCTCCTGCAGCAGTTCCTGGACATCCTGTCCGTCGCGGGCGACCAGTATTTCTTCACCGTCCTTCAGGAACAGGTCAATACCGGTCCATGCGTCGGTGATCATGCAGGCGGCGGCGCCTGCCGCCTCGAAAACGCGCGTGGCCGGCGAGAAGCCGTTCTCAGCCATGCTGGAGCGACTGATGTTGAGCACCGCCTTGGGCGTCGAATTGAAAGCATTGTGGTCGCGGGTCGGGACGTGACCGATGTAGTCGACATTTCCCGACATCGGCTTGTCGCCCCAGCCGGCGCCGCCGAGGACAAATCTCTGGCCGGGCAGCCTTGCTGCCGGCGCAAAGAAGAAGCTTTCGACCCGTTCCTCCCGATCGGGCAGGCGGTTGCCGAGAAAGCTCAGATCTGCGGCAAAGCGCGGGTCAGGCTCCGCAGGGTGATGCGTCTCGGGGTCGAGCGCATTGTATATCGGGATGCATTCCGCCGCCCCGATCTGCCGGTAGTCGTAAACGACCGGATCGCCGCCGCCATAGGTCAGCACGACATCGATCCGCTTCAGCGCACGATGCATCGGGTGGGCGGGGTCAGCGCGCAGCTCTGCGAGGGTTGCCGGCGCATCGACATCCCAGAATATCCTGAGCGCTCCCGGGCGGGCCCAGGCCAGCGAGTGCTCGAGCAGCGCAGTATCCTCGAAGCCGACGCCGCTCGCCTTCACGACAATGTCGGCGTTTGCCGCTTCGCGGGTCACGGTCCGCAACGCCTCGATCGTGCCGTCGTAGACGACCACCCGGCACCAGTCGGGCGGATCGATGTCGCGATGCTTCTGGCGATCGTAGACGTCGGGCTCGTAGAAGGTGATGTCGTAACCGCGTGCCGCAAGCGCTTTCAGCAGGCCCCGATAATAGGTCGCCGCCCCGTTCCAGTAGGACGAGAGCAGGCTGGAACCGTAGAACGCGATCTTCATTGTGCAGCTTCCTTCGGCGCAAGTTGATCGATAACGCGAGCCGAACCGTGATCGGCCAAAATGGCGAGCAGTTCGTCGACGCGGTGGCGGCAGGTATGCCACTCGCGGATTGTCTCCAAGCCTGAGGCGGCCAAATTGTCGGCCATCGCGCGGTCGGAGAGCACCTGCCTTAGGAGCGCGGTCATTTCCGCGCCGCTATGCGCGAACAGGAAATCCTCGCCCGGCCGGAACAGGCCTTCCGCGTCGTCCCACGGCGCCGATATCAGCGGGATGCCGCAGGCCAGAGCCTCGAACATCCTGATCGTCGGAATGCCTGGCAGTGATTTCACATAGGGACGGCGCGGAATGTGCACCGTCACCTGGTGCTGGGCGAAGGCCGGCGGCACATCGGCATTGGCGATCCAGCCGCGGTAGCGCAAACCCGCGCCGCGAAGAGCGGCCAGCGCCTCCTCCGGGTAACGGACGCCACAGACCGTCCCGTCTATGCCGAGTTCGGCGACCGGCCTGATCAGAAACGTTTCCAGCTCGGCGGTGCGCTCGTCATCGCCCCAATTGCCTATCCAGACGAGATCGCCGGTCCTCTCGACGTCCGGCAGCGGCCGGAACAGCCGGTCGTCCGCCGCCTCATGCCAGGTAAACACGAGACGGCCCCAACCGGAGTCGAGATAGCGCTGCCGCAGTGTCTCGCCGAAGGCGAGTATGCCGTCGTAATCCTGCAGGATGAGATCGGCGATGGCGCGCTGCTGCGAGACGGCGCGATGGTGCGTGTCGTGAAAGAACAGGGTGAACCTGCCGCCATTGCGGCGAGCGCGGCCGATCCGCGCTACAAGTTCAGGCTCCGTCCACTCATGTACGATCACCACGTCTGCATCGTGCAACGCTGCCTCGTGGTCGAACTCCGGGCCGTAGCTCTTTGAAACCAGGCCGGGGAAATCGCGGCGGAAGCGCTCGACTGCAAGCGGGCCGCGCTCGGCCAAGAGATTCTGACGGCTCCAAGAATCCTCAGGCTCGAGAGCGATCGCGTCATGGCCGCGGGCGATGAGTTCACGCATGACGCCGCGCAGGAAATGCGCGTTGCCGTGGTTCCAATCCGACACCAGCGAGTGGGTATAGAAAATGATACGCATCGCTACACCGCCACGCCGAGCGGGCATGCCGACTGAGCCGCCGCCTCATAGACGCGGAGTACCGCAGCCGCCTGCGACTCCGGCGTAAACCGGCGTGAACGGGCAAGTGCCTTCGCGCCCATTTCCATGCGCAGGTGCTCATCGAGGACAAGCAGATTGACAGCATCCGAAAACGCTTCAGGCCGATGAGGATCGGCGAACAGCGCCGCGCTATGCCAGATCTCGCGATAGGTCGCGATATCGGACAGGACCAACGGCGTTCCCGAATGCGCGGCCTCCAGAGCGGCGAGCCCGAAGGGCTCGTAGAGCGACGGCGAGACAAAGATGCCGGCGCCGGCCATCAGCGCCCGAACTTTTGTGTTTGACGCCTCGCCGATTTGCCTGACGCCTTGCATCGACACGAATTGGCCGCCGGGGCCAGTCGTCGGTCCGGCGATCAGGAGCGGCCAGGCCATCGCACTAGCGGCCTTGCTGAGCACCTCGCCATTCTTGCCCTCGTCCCACCAACGCCCGGCGGCGAAGACGAAGTCTTCCCTGGAGGCAGAGACCGCCGGCGAATGGTCGGCCACCGCATTGGGAACTACCGTGAGGCGCGGAAGCGGCCCGTAGCAGGCGCGAAGCATGTCCGCATGGCTGCGGCTCGGGGCCATGATGGCATCGGCCCGGTCAAAGCCGGCGCGGTTGGCCCCTTGCTGCCATGCCCACCCCTCGGGGACCGGCGCGCCTCGCATTGCGCGGAACCAGGTCACCACGCATGAATGAGAAACCACCACGACCGGGCAGGAGACGTCGAGCCCGCGCGCCTGCGACGGCAGATTGAGATGAATGAGATCGGCTTGGTGCCTGTCGGCCATCCGCGCAATGAGCCGCGGCAGCACATCGAGTTCCGGTTCATCCTTCGCCATCCAATCAAGCGGCGCGTCGAGCCACTCGAGGGTTCCGATCGCCATTGCCTCGCGCCGCTGACCTGCCGAGGGAAGGGGTCCGAGGCCGACGAAAATAGTCTCGACGTCCTCCGCTAGCAACGCAGCCGCCAGATCCATGGCGTAGCGCCAGACGCCGCCCACGGCGTCGATCGTCATCAATATGCGGCGCGGCGGCATGGTCACGCTCTGCAGCATTGCTGCTCCAGGACCGGCAGCGGCAGCGGCTGCTGTTCCTGGATTTCGCTGAAGGCGTCGAACGAGGCGAGGTAGTGATCGTGGGCGCGCTCCCAGGCGTGGTCATCGGGCTCGCCCCACTTTTCGCGGTAGCTCGGCGAACTCGGATAGGGATAGAGCGGCACCGGGTCGTTTGCCCACACGCCGTTGGAGATGAGGTGCTTGCGCCAGTAGTCGACCAGCGACTTCTCGTCCTGCACCACGCCAATCAGATTGGCCTGAACGAACGGCACGTGGCGGCGGGCCTTGATCAGCAGCTCCGCCAATTCCTCGGTGCCGAGCCGGCAGCGCTTGGCCAGCATTTCGCGGCCTTCGACCGTCAGGCTTTCGAGCCCAGCCTCGACCGACACGCAGCCGGCGGCGCCGAGCAACTCCAGCAGTTCCGGTTTCCAGAGATCGATCCGCGTCTGCACCCCGAACTGGACGTCCCGTCCGACAAGGGCTTCGAGCAGTGCCTTCTGCGGCAAAAAAATCTCGTCGATGAAATAGATGTAGCCGACGCCCTGCGCGATCAGCGCGTCTATCTCCTCGACGATCACCTCGTGATTTCGCCGCCGATAGGCATCGCGGAAATCGATCTTGGCGCAGAAGCTGCAATTGTAGGGGCACCCGCGCGAGGCTTCGACCTCGGCCCCAAGACCGTGTGGCTCGCTATCGAAGCGGTGGTGGTGATGATGGTGATTGGCGAGCCAGTCCGCCGGCCATTTCAGCGCCGGATGGTTCACGAAAGAGCTGGCGTGGACGGGTCCGATGACGATTGTGCGGCCCTCCTCGAGATAGGCCGTCGAGGCGATGTTGCTCCAGTCGCGGGTCGATGCGAGTTCGGCGACCACTTCCTCGCATTCGCCGCGCACGACGATGTCGACGCTTAGCTTGCGCAGCGTCGGAGCGGGCGTGGCCGATGCATGCGGGCCGACCGCCACGGTTGCGCCGCCGCTGTCGCCCAATGCGCTAAGAAATTCGGCCGGCACCCGAAGTTCCGGCGGCGCGCAGCGCCAGAAAAGATAGGTTGGGGCGGTGGTGACGACGGTCATACCGGGTGAGAAATCCGCCACGCGGGATGCGAGCGCCTGATTGTCGAGACGCTGCAGCTGCCCGTCGAGCATCAGCACCTCATGCCCATCACTTTCGAGCAGCGCCTTGCAATAGCCGAGCTCCAGCGGCAGGTGCGGATGGCGGCATCCGAAATAGATGCTGCCGTCATAAGTCCAGGACGGATTTACCAGGGCTACTCTCATGCGGTGATCCTCCGCTCGGGAATGGCCGCCGGCATTTCGGGCGTGATGCGGTTCGTCTCCAGCCAGTGCGCCAGATCTCGAACGCCTTGGCGCCAGCCGATCCGCGGCTTCCAGCCCAGCGCCGACTGGATCTTGCGGGTGTCGGCGACGAAGTAGAACTGATCGCCCTGGCGCCAGTCCCCGTAAGTCACTGGAATTTCGCTGCCGGTGATGCGACCGATTTCGCGCAGCAGAAGGCGCAGGCTGACGGCGTTGAGCGGTCCACCGCCAAGATTGAAGGCGTTTCCCGTTACGGAGCCGATGGCGTCCAGAACCGCCCGGTAAGCCGCGACTGCGTCGGTGACATGCAATATGTCGCGCACCTGCTTGCCGTCGCCATAAATCGAGACCGGGCGGCCTTCGAGGGCGCGGATGAGAAAATGCGCCACCCAGCCCTGATCCTCGGTGCCGAACTGGCGCGGCCCATAGATGCAGCTCATGCGCAGCACGGCCGTGGGCAGGCCGTAGCTCTTGGCATAATCGAGCACATACTGATCGGCTACGCCCTTGGAGCAGCCGTAGGGCGTACAGAAATCGAGGCCGCGGTTTTCGGCCACCCCAAAGCTGCGGATGGCTTCGTCGGCTGGGATATAGCGGTCATCGATCTCGACCATGGCCAGGTCGTCGAGACCGCCATAGACCTTGTTGGTGCTGGCGAAGATGATCGGGATACGCCTGCCGCCCTTGCGCACCGCTTCAAGCACATTGATCGTACCGCGAGCATTGACCTCGAAATCCTCGACCGGATCGGCGAGGCTGGTGGTCACCGCGGTCTGCGCGGCCAGATGAAACACCGCCCTGGCGTTCGCGAAAGCAGGCTCGATCGCGGCGCGATCGCGGATGTCGGCGACAAGCGGATGCACCCTGGCGCCATAGCGCTCCTTCAGCCACGCCAGATTCTGGTCCACGCCGGGGCGGCTCAGATTGTCGACAACAACAACATCCTCGCCATCGGCCAGAAAACTCGCCGCGAGGTTGGAGCCGATGAAGCCGCTGCCCCCGATGACGACGACAGGCGCGGCCTTGCCGATCATCGGCGGCTTTGCCAGCGCGCCAACGCCCGCCGCGGCGCCGCGTTCCGCGGGCGGGGATAGATGTTTCGTCATGAAACCAATCCCCGCTCTTCGAGTTGCCGCTTCATCTCCGACCCTCGATCTTCGGCGCCGGTCTCTCCCACCCACTCCGCCAGTTCCCCGAGCGAGTTCTCCAGCCGGAACTGCGGTGCGAAGCCGAGAAGCTCACGCGCCTTGGAGATGTCGGCGAAGCAGTTGCGTATGTCGCCGGAACGGGCCTTCCCCAGAATGTCCGGCTTGATCTCCGGCACACCCATCGCTTCGGCCAGCAGCGCAGCCACCTCGCTTATGGCATAAGCCTGGCCGCTGCCGATATTGATCACGTGCCCGCGCGCCTGCGGCTGCTCGAGCGCGAGGCGGAACGCCCGCGCCACATCCTTGACGTGGACGAAATCGCGGCGCTGGCGTCCGTCCTCGAAGATCATCGGCGGCTGGCGGTTTGCCAGGCGGGAGGCGAAATTCGCCAGCACGCCCGTGTAGGGATTTGACAGCGCCTGGCCGGGGCCGAACACGTTGAACAGACGCAGAGCCACGGCATCGACCCCGTAGGCATCGCCGAAGATCAGCACTGCCCGCTCCTGCGCGTATTTGGTCAACGCATAAATGGAGGCCAGATCCACCGGTTTCTCCTCGTCAGTTGCCACCGGCGTCAGCCGCTCGCCGCCAGGGCCGACGAGGTCCCAGGCGCCGGCCCTGACACGGGCCTGCTGTCGCCGGGCATTGCCGATGCGCCGCCCGTCGGGCGTCTCGTAGAGCCCTTCGCCGTAAACGCTCATCGACGAGGCTACTACGATGCGCTTGACGGGCTTGCGGATCAGCCCTTCGAGAAGAACCGCCGTGGCGAGATCGTTGCCGCCGACATAGCGGGCGATCTCGTACATGGACTGGCCGACGCCGACTTCGGCCGCCAGATGCACCACGCCATCGATGCCGTCGAGCGCAGCGTCCAAGGCTTCTGCGTCCCGCAAATCGGCCCTGACAATCTCGACCCCTTGTGCATTTCCGGCCGCGGTCTTGCCGTGGACCTGCTCGATAAAGCTGTCCAGGATGCGCACTTCGAAGTCATTGGCCAAAAGTTCGTCCGTTACATATCGACCGATGAAGCCGCAGCCACCGGTAATAAGGATCCTCTTCAAGAAATTGCTCCTCGACATTTCTGCACGAAATACGGCTCCCGAACCGCAAGCTCCCGAAAATGTTCCCGGCGTCCATCAGGAAGGTGGCTGATTGCAATTATTGCGGGAATTTCGCTGCTTGGGCTCTGCATCCGCATAGACGCAACCGATCGCCCGCGACGCAGTTAGGGAGACTCATCGGAATAAGGCAGGCGGCCCATGCAGCGCTCCGAGTCCAGCAAACGGCAACCGCCAGAGCGGTCGCGGGAGGAGTCGGCAGGACTGAGTTCCGCGCTCGAAAATAACATCCGCGCCATGGTGCGGCGTCGCGACCAGGAGGCGGCAACGGCCGGCTTTCAGGAGCGTCTGGCCGAAACCATCACCGCTTTCACAGGGAGCATGACCTTCGTCTATCTACATCTGGCCGCCGTCGCCTTCTGGATAGTCGTCAATACCGGCTGGCTACCGGTAATGGAGCCATGGGACCCGTCGCTGGTTCTCCTGGCGATGGCTGCTTCGGTCGAGGCGATCTTCCTGACCAGCTTCGTCTTGATCAGCCAGAACCGCATGGCGGAAAACGATGCCCGGCGCGCAGACCTCAATCTTCAGATCAGCCTTTTGTCCGAACACGAGGTCACGAGACTGATCACCATGGTGTCGGCGATCACCGACCATCTCGGTCTGTCCGAAGCGATCAGCCCCGAACTGGACGAATTGAAGAAGGATGTCGATCCCGAAACCGTTTTGGATGAACTCGAGAGTTCGGAGCAGTCGCGCGACTAGTCCAGCGAGCCGGGCGAAGCCAGCTCTTCGCCATCCACCCCTGCGGGAACACAAGGCGCAGGATTGTTAGGAGAGCCGTTTCAGTATCGATTTCACGGGACGCAGGAAAAACACATGAAAGTGGTGATGATCGGCGCAGGCTATGTCGGACTGACCACAGGCGCCTGCCTGGCAAAACTCGGCCATTCGGTAACCTGCGTCGATACGGACGCGGCGCGCATCAAAGCCCTCGCCGCAGGCGAGACGCCGATCTACGAGCCCGGCCTGGATGCCTTGATACGCAGGAATCGCGATAGCGGCCGGCTCGATTTCTCGGCCGACACGAAGAGACCGGCCAGCAAGGCCGACGCGATATTCCTTGCAGTGGGCACGCCGGCCGGGGCCAATGGCGACATCGATTTGAGCTACATTGAAGCAGCCGCCCGACAGATTGCGCCCATCATGAAGCCGAACACCGTCGTGGTCGTGAAATCGACGGTTGTCGTCGGCACCTGCCGGCGGTTGCGCGAAGTAATTGCCGAGAAACGGCTGGGGCTGGACTTCTCGGTCGCCTCCAATCCCGAGTTCTTGCGCGAGGGCTCGGCGATCGAGGACTTCCTGCATCCGGACCGCATCGTCATCGGCGCCGACGATCGGCGCGCAGCCGCCCTGCTCGAAGAGCTTTATGAGCCGCTCACGCGGCGCCAAACGCCTGTGGTCGTCACCAACACGGCAAATGCCGAGCTGATCAAATACGCATCGAACGCGTTCCTCGCCCTCAAGATCGGGTTTATCAACGATGTTGCGGATCTTTGCGAGCAGGTCGGCGGCGAGATCGAGGCGGTGGCCAGGGGAATGGGCCTCGATCGCCGCATCGGCACGAGCTTTCTGTCGCCCGGCCCGGGCTTCGGCGGATCCTGCTTTCCGAAGGATACGCGAGCCTTTGTGGCGACGGGACGCAAGCACCGCGCCCGCCAGTCGCTCGTGGAGACACTTGTCGCGAAGAACGAGACCCGCAAGAGCAGCCTGGCCCGCCGTGTCGTCTCGGAACTCGGCGACCGGGCTCGGGGCGCGCGGGTGGCGGTGTTCGGCCTCGCCTTCAAGGCCAATACCGACGATGTTCGCGAATCGGCGGCGCTGACGATAATTCCCCTGCTGCAGGAGGCAGGACTATCGGTGCGCGCGCACGATCCCCAAGCTGAAGCCAACGCCGCGCGTCATCTCAAAGGCGTCGAAATGCACGACTGTCCCTATGCCGCGGCGCAAGGTGCGGACGCCGTGCTCATCCTCACGGAATGGGAGGATTACCGCGCGCTTGACCTGAAACGGCTGGCGAATGCCATGTCCGGAAGCCTGCTGATCGATTATCGCAACCTGTTCACGGCTCAGAGGATCGCGCTGCACGGGTTGCGCTATATCAGTCTGGGCAAGTCCGCATCGCCTAAGGCAGCCGGCGCGGTGGTCTCGAAAGCGTCAAAGCGGCCGGAACTCGCGACCGCTGCGCCGAACCACCTCTGATCCGGTGAGTGCAGTTCTTTCGGTAACATTCTAGGCCGGGCTCACTGCGGCTCGGCGCCAGGCGTGTTCGGCTCAGGCGGCTCGACGCCGGCCGGCGCCCTGGTGGCCGGGTGCTCACCCCCCGGAGTTGCAACAGGAGCCGTGCCGAAGCCGCCGTTGATCCATAGAAAAGCGACCAGCATCAAGACGGCTATTGTCGCCACCACGAGGATACTTGTCAGTTCCCAAGACCTTTTCATCCGCTTCGTCCTCCTCTCATTAGCCGAACGGCGAGACGCCGACGATGTTCCGGCGGCTCGGCAAAGACGAACGAACTTGCGGATTTCGGCCGCCGCGAGTGCTGGGCCGGGTCGGGAATTTTTTGGAAAAAATATCGGAACATCAGCCGTACAGACCGGTTTTGGTTGCGCCCCGAGCGGGGCGAACTCCAACCACAAACGGGATTCATGAACATGATGTACAAACTTCTTGCAGCGTCGATGCTGACACTGGCGCTGGGCACAAGCGCCATTGCGCAAAGCAGCACCACAGGCACTAGCGGTGCCACGACCGCGTCGCCTGGCGCGACCGACACCATGATGATGACGGAAGCGGACAAGACACTGACCAAGGACTGGTCGGGACCGATCGGCGACGCCTTCTTCACCGACGACTCGATGACCACCCTCAAGAGCCAGGCTGAAATCCAGTCCAGCTGGCAGTCGCTGAGCGCCGAGCAGCAGGCGCAGGTGAAGCAGGATTGCGCAACCGTTTCCTCGAGCAGCACAGCCGCCGCCCCCAGCACCGGGACGTCGACGGACACAACCGCTTCGGGAACAACGACGACAACCCCGTCCGACACCACGGCCTCGGATACAACGACGGGCACCGGCACATCGACGGATACAACGGCTTCGACAACAACCGACACAACCGGCCAGGCCGCCGGCACGTCCACCGATACGACGGCTTCGACGACCACCGGAACGACAGGTTCGGACACGACGACCGGGACAGGCACTTCGTCCGATATGGCCGCAAGCGGCACGGCGGGATCGGGCACCTACAGCACTGCTATGACGCAGCTCTGCTCCTGGGTCGACTCGATGTAAATGGGATGACCTTTGTCTATCGGCGGGGCGGCGACAGCGCCCGCCCCGCCGATCTCATCAACGATATCTTGAATAATCACCGCCAAGCCCGCCTGTTCAGGCGACCACGCATGCCGACTTCGCGATCGATGTGACATGAACGATATGCAACTGGACTGCCTGATCATCGGCGGCGGACCTGCAGGCCTGGCGGCTGCGACCTACCTCGCCAGGTTTCGCCGCAGGGCCATGGTGATCGACGCCGGCCGCAGCCGCGCGAAGTGGATCAGTTCCATACGCAATTATCCCGGCTTTCCCGGCGGACTTTCCGGCCTGGAATTGCTCGGTCACATGCATGCCCAAGCGCAGCGTTTTGGCGCCATTATCGAGACCGGGACGGTTTCGGAGATCAAACGTTCGGGTGACGGGTTCGTGGTCTCCGCCTGCGGCCGAACACTGAGCGCCGCCAACATTCTGACCGCCGCCGGAGTCGAGGACAAGCTGCCTGATGTGCCTGGCTTCAGCGAAGAGTTGATCATGCGCGACAAGGTCAGGCTTTGTCCGATCTGCGATGGCTTCGAATTCATCGGCAAGACGATCGCTGTATGGGGAGAGGCCGAACGCGCCGCGAAAGAGGCGCTTTTCCTACGCAGTTTCAGCGAAGCAATCACCCTTCTGGTGGCCTCGGGCTGCATCGGCGCATCCGACCGAAAAGGTCTGGCTGAGGCCGGTGTCGAAGTGGTCGAAACTCCAGTAACAAGGCTTGAAGAGCCCGAGGACGCAATTGTCACAGTCCATCCCGATGGCCAGACGAATTGGTTCGACGGCGTCTATCTGGCAATGGGGTCGAGGCCCAGGACAGACCTTGCGCTGATGTTGGGAGGCGAGGTCAACAGGGCCGGCTGCCTTGTCGTCGATGCGCATCAGGAGACCACGGTACCCGGCCTTTTTTCGGCCGGCGACATTGTCAACGAATTGAACCAGATTTCCGTGGCGGTTGGGCACGCGGCCATCGCCGCCACCGCCATCCACAACAGGATCGCGGAACGGCGGTCCGAACGTTTGTAAGCAAGCGAGCCAAAGCTACAATTCCCCGGCGGTCTTGCCGAGCGTGTCCGCGACCACGGCGCCGCGTTCACCCATCGGCTTGGGGCGCTCGCCGACAGTAGAATCGCGCGCCGTCTGGTGCTCTATCTCGGCATTGATCTCCGCGCCGATGATCAGGATGATCACCGAAATCCAGGTCCACATCATCAGTCCGATTACTGCACCCAGCGATCCGTAGGTCGCGTTGTAATCGGCAAAATTGCGCAGGTAAAACGAGAAAGTCCACGACGCCCCGATCCATACCACGGTGGCGATTACCGCGCCCCAACTCAGCCATCGCCATTTCGGCGGGCGTCGGCTGGGCCCGAAGCGGTAGATCAGCGAGATGCCGGCAAGGATGGCTACGAGCAGCACCGGCCATCGCCCCATGGCGACGAGCGCTTCCGTCCAGGCGTCGAGTCGCAGATAAGCGAGCACGGCGGGGACCACGCCGACCGTCAGGATGAGACCTATCGCGATCAGCAGCGCACCCATTGTGAAGGCGATCGAAATCAGATTCAGCTTTATGAAGCCGCGCTTTTCGGTCTCCTCGTAAGCAATGTCCATGGCGTCGAACAGCGCCTTGACGCCGTTGTTTGCGCTCCACAGCGCGATCGCCAGTCCGATCAGGAAGCCTATTCCCAAGGCCTGCTGGTCCTGCGAAGCGAGCGCCTCCAACTGGCTTCGGATGATGTCGACGCCGGCCGAAGGCAGCAGGCCTCCGAGATGGGAGACATGGTCAGCTACCGTGGCGGGGTTAGCGACGAAGCCATACAGCGAAACGAAGGCGGCGAGCGCGGGGAAAAGGGCTAGCAGAAGGTAGAAGGTTGCGCCGGCGGCGATCAGAAGAACCCGGTCCTGGCCGACTTCCCGCCAGACGCGCCAGACAATATCCCTCCACCCCGCCAGCGGGATTTCGGACGGCCGGTCGGCGTCGCGGCCACGTCCATTTTCCAACTCAGCAAATTCGGTTTTCGCCGCCACTGCCATCTCCGGATTTCAGGCCCTGCCGCCGAAGAACTCCCAGTGGCCGCATCGGTTGCAAATAGCGCCCATGAACAGCCCAGTAACGACTGCGGCTCCAGCCGGAAAAAAATGCACTCATCGCAGGAACATCAGGGTGACTTCAGAAGTTCGATCCCCAACAGGAGGTGCCCCGCATGAACAGTGTCATTTATCTCATCGGCCTCATTGTCGTCGTGCTGGCCATCCTTTCGTTTCTCGGATTCTCGTGAGGAGAGCAGCCATGCCAACCAACGATCCAGACCGCCGTCAGCAACAGGCTGACATGAACGTCGGCAGCGCGCAGGATACAATCAGACGTGAAGCGCAATCGGCCAGAGAGGCGCTGCACGATGCACGCGACGAGGTTACCCGGAAGGCCGGCGAATACGCCTCCGAGGCCAAGGCCGCGGCAACGGAGCAGGCGGAAGCCGCCCAACAGGACGTCAGCGCCAGTCTTGCCGCCTTCGGCGGCGCATTGCGGGCGGCAGGCGACCATCTGGCCGGAAGCGATCAGCGCGCCGCCTCGCAGTTCATGCTGCAGGCGGCGAACGGCATCGAACGCTTCGCCGGCTCTTTGAAGAACAAGCCCTTCGCCGATGTCATCGAGGACGTGCGAACTTTTGGCCGTGAAAATTCCGGCGCGCTCATCGCCGGATCGCTTCTTGCCGGACTGGCGCTCGGCCGGTTCGTGAAGAGCAGCATGCCTGCGTCCGCCGATTCTAAGCAGCCACAACGACGGGCTGGCGGCGACGAGCCGTGGACCGCCGATGAATTCGGTCCGACGGCTGGAAGCGGCCAGCAAATGCAGCAGAGTACCGGCGAAGCACAGCAACCATATGGCGGAACCGAAACCCGGAGCAGCGGCTATGAATGAGCATCAGGACAGCCGCAGCGTCACGACGCTGCTCAGCGATCTTGCGCAACAGGTGACAACGCTTCTGCAGACCGAAGCGAGACTGCTGCGCGCGGAAATGTCGGAGAAAGTCAGCAACGTTGGCAGCGGCGCGGTCGAAATCCTCGGCGGCGCCGTTTGCCTGCTCGCCGCGCTGATCGTTCTCCTGCAGGCGCTGGTGATCGCGCTCGCCAATGCCGGCCTCGGCGCCGGTTGGTCGTCGCTGGCCGTCGGCGTGGTGGTCGCGGTGATCGGCGTCATCCTACTTCGCACCGGCAGAGCCAATCTGTCACCATCGGAACTTAACCCTGATCGGACCGAGGAGCAGCTCAAGCGCGACGTCCGGGTGGTCAAGGAGCAATTGAAATGATGGACAAATCCGCAGCCGAACTGGAACGCGAGGCGGAAGCCGCGCGGGCAAGAGTGGCCAATACCGCCGAAACGCTCAGAAGCAAGATGACGCCCGGCCAGATGATCGACGAAATAACCGGCATGTTCGCGGGCGGCGACGGCTCGGCCGCGCTCAACAATCTGAAGGCGCAGGTACGCGACAACCCGCTGCCGCTGACCCTTGTCGGCGCAGGCCTGGCCTGGCTGATGTTTGGGCAGGGCGCGTCCTCCTCGCGGCACGCCGAGGCCCGCTACGGCATGGGCGAGTATGGCGCGCGCGAGGGCTGGAACGGCGACTACCCATCAAGCGATGCGGATCTGGGCGATTACAGCTCGGCGGGACGCGGCGGCGGTTCGATCGCCGACAAGGCTGCCGGCGCGGCCAGTTCCGCCATGGAAATGGCTAGCGAAGCCGCCGGCTCGGTCGGACAGACGCTCGCAGGCGCCGGAGAAAGCATAGCCGGGAGCGCCCGCGGCGTTGCTGGCGGCGCCCGGAGCTTCGCCGACAGGTCGCGTGGCATGGGCGCGCAGGCCCGCCATGCGGCGGAAGACATGTTCGAGCGCGAGCCGCTGGTGCTTGCTGCACTTGGCCTGACGCTTGGAACCGCGATCGGCGCCATGCTGCCGCATACGCGCCTGGAGGACGAGACGCTCGGCAAATACGGCAGGAAGCTGCGCCATGCTGGCGAGGACCTGTACGAGAAAGGCATGGACGAGGCCAAGGACGTCGCCGCTGAAGCCTATGGTGCGGCCCAGAAAGAGGCCGACCGGCAGGGGCTGACCGGAGACGACAAGACCACGGTGGCCGACCGGGTCGGCGAGGTATTCAAATCCGCGGCTGAACGAACCGAAGAAACCGTCCGAGACAAGATGGGTTCGCAACAGGAACGCTGAGGCAGCGATAGTTCTGGGGCTATTTTCGGCGGTCAGCGATCGTTTGATGCAGACCAGAGCAGGCGGCAAAACCCTCCTCCGCAACCGGAGGAGGGTTTTGATTGCCGGACCTGAGCTCAGCGCACCGGCATTGTCGCGGCGCCGGGGGTGTATTGCTCGCTCTGTCTCACCCGGATGTTGTTCTGGACATGCGAGACGCCCGAAACTGCTTCCGCCAAATCCTCGGCGCGACGCTTGTCGATGCGGCTGTTGACGGTGCCGGAAAGCGTAACCTCGCGATCGTTCACATCGACCTCTATCTCGGTGGCGTCGAGGCTGCCGTCATCGGTCAGGCGGTCGTTGACATCTTCCTTGATGCGGTCGTCAGAGCGCGTGTAGCCCTTCGGCCCGCGCCCGCGATACTGGTCCATCTCCCGGCGTCGTTCGGCTTCACGATCGCCGAACCAGGACGAGACCTCGTCGCTCGCCTTGTCCCAGAAATCCCGGCCGCCCCGTTCATAGCCACGCTCTTCGCCGCCGTAGAAGCGGCCGGGGGCGCCATAGCGCATCGGCCGTTCCCGGCCGCGGTAATCGAAATAGCGTTCCGGCCCGCCATACTCGGAATAGCGCTCCTGTCCGCCATAGCCGCCACCGCCGCGGTAGCCGCCCTGCCCACTCGAAAACCGCCCGCCGCCGCTGCTCCATTCGTCATAGCCTCCGCCCTGTGAGCCGCCGCGTGCATAATCGCTCTGGCCGTAGGTGCGGCTTCCCGAATAGCCGCCGCCGGAAAACTGCTCGCCGCGTTGCTGTCCGTAATCCTGACCGCCCATGCCCGGCCGGCGTCCTCGCTCGTAGGGGCCGCCATACCTCAGATCCTCGGTCTCGTATTCGTTGTCATATCCGCTTCCGCCGGACCTTCCTCTGCCGTTCGCCATTTTCTTCTCCTTTGATTAGCTCCGCCCGTTTCTAGAACGGAAACGCCATCGACATGTTCCGCGTCTCGCGACCCTGAGCGGAGGCTCAATCTGGGAGGAGCGGCTGCAGCTGGCATCCTCGCTTAGGACGGCTGCAGCGGCTCGGGAACAAACCGGCATCATCGCGGTTAGGCGGCCGGAGACCGTATTTCAGTCAGCCTACAGGCGGTATTTTCATGAAGTCCAAAAAGGTTCGGATTGGGGTTGTGGGAGTTGGAAACTGCGCTTCCTCGCTTCTGCAAGGCATTACCTACTATCGCAATTCGCAGAGCAACGAGCCCGTTCCGGGGCTGATGAATGTCGATCTCGGCGGCTATCATGTCGGCGATATCGAGCTTGCCTGCGCCTTCGACGTGGCGTCGACAAAGGTCGGCAGGGACGCGGCGGAAGCGATCTACGCGCCGCCCAACAACACCCACCGTTTCGCCGACGTAGCATTGACCGGGGTTCGGGTCGAACGAGGAAATACGCTCGACGGCATCGGCAAATATCTGGAGGACAAGATCGAGGAAGCCGATGAGCCGGTCGCCGACGTCACCGAAATCCTCGGGCGCAGCGAAACCGACGTGCTCGTCTCCTACCTGCCGGTCGGATCGCAGCGGGCGACCGAATGGTATGCCGAGCGGGCTCTGGAGGCCGGCTGCGCCTTCGTCAACTGCATCCCGGTGTTCATCGCGTCGCGTCCGGAATGGCGCCGGCGCTTCGAGAAGCGCGGTCTGCCGATCATTGGCGACGACATAAAAAGCCAGGTCGGCGCAACCATCGTCCATCGCATGCTCGCCAATCTGTTTCGCGAGCGCGGAGTGCGGGTCGATCGGACCTACCAACTGAATTTCGGCGGCAATACCGATTTCCTGAACATGCTGGAGCGCGAAAGGCTGGAATCGAAGAAGATCTCAAAGACGCAGGCCGTGACAAGCCAGATCGACATTCCGCTGGCCGCCGGCGACATCCATGTCGGGCCGAGCGATCACGTGCCGTGGCTGACGGACCGCAAATGGGCCTATATTAGGCTGGAAGGCACCACTTTCGGCGGGGTGCCGCTCAATGCCGAGCTGAAACTCGAAGTCTGGGATTCCCCCAATTCGGCAGGCGTCGTGATTGATGCGGTTCGCTGCGCCAAGCTGGCGCTGGACCGCGGCATCGCCGGCGCGCTCACTGGTCCGTCGAGCTATTTCATGAAGTCGCCGCCGCAGCAATTCACCGATGCGGAGGCGCGCGATCGCACATTGCGCTTCATCGCGGGCGAGGACGAGCTGCTGCTCGGCGCGGCGGAATGACCACCACCTTCTTCCTGGTCCGGCACGCCGCGCATGACAATGTAGGCGATTTCCTCGCCGGCCGGTCCAGCGGTGTCGTACTTGGCGAGACCGGCTTGGCGCAGGCCGCACGGCTTGCGCAGCGCATGCGCCGAGAGAAGTTCGATGCGATACACGCCAGCCCGCGCGAGCGCACGCGGGAAACCGCGATCGCAATCGCCGGCGCATGCGGGCTCGGCGAGATCCAGGCCAACCCCGCGCTTGATGAAATCGACTTCGGCGAATGGTCGGGCCGGACTTTTGACGAGTTGAACGACGATCCGGATTGGAAGCGGTGGAACGAGGACCGTAGCATCGCCAGGACACCGGGTGGTGAGACGATGCTCGACGTGCAGGGCCGCGTGCTTGGCTGCATGGAAGCACTGGCCAGACAGCATCGCGGCGGAGCCGTGGTGCTGGTCAGCCACGCCGACGTGATCAAGGCTGCTCTCTGCCACTACTTCGGCCTGCCGGTCCAGAGCTGCTTCCGCTTCGACGTTGCGCCGGCATCGATCACCGCCGTCGTCACCGGCGACTGGGGCGGCAAGGTGCTCGGGCTGAACGAGGTCGTGGCATGATCAATCAGAGGGAGCCGCGGACGTGAAGATCGTCATCTTCGGCCTGACCGTCAGTTCGTCCTGGGGCAACGGCCACGCCACCCTGTGGCGCGGGCTGATCGGCGCGCTGGCCCGTCGCGGCTGGTGGGTCACCTTCTTCGAACATGACGTTTCCTACTATGCCGGCGCGCGCGACCTCTATCACATCGACGGCGGACAACTGGTTTTCTACGCCGACTGGGGCGAAGTGCGGCAGAAGGCCGAGCGCGAGATCGCAGATGCCGATGTCGCGATCGTCACCTCCTACTGCCCCGACGCTATAGCGGCATCCGGCCTGGTGCTCGACGCGGCCTCGGCCCTGCGTGTCTTCTACGATCTCGATACGCCGGTGACGCTCTCGCATCTGAAGCAGGACGGCAGGGCCGAATATATCGGGCCGGACGGCCTCGGCGGATTCGATCTCGTCTTGAGCTACACGGGCGGCGCAGCGTTGACCGAACTCCAAACCGCACTCGGCGCGCGACGGACGGCGCCGCTCTATGGCCATGTGGATCCGAACCAGTATCGGCCGGCGGAGCCTCGGCCCGACTTTGCGGGTGACCTCTCTTATCTCGGCACCTATGCGGCTGACCGGCAGGCGGATGTCGAGCGGTACCTAGTGGCGCCCGCCAGATTGCGGCCGGACCAACGGTTCGTGATTGGCGGCGCACTCTATCCCCACGATTTTCCATGGACGGCGAACATTCACTTCGTCCGCCATCTGCCGCCACCCGACCACCCGGCCTTCTACGCCTCGTCGCGGCTGACGCTGAACGTCACGCGGGGCGCGATGGCCGAAATGGGCTGGTGCCCCTCCGGCCGCCTGTTCGAAGCGGCGGCCTGTGGCACGGCTATCGCCACCGATGTCTGGCAAGGTCTCGACGATTTCTTCGAACCCGGCCGCGAGGTGATCACGATGCGCGGTACGGAGGACGTGATCGCCGCGCTCGACCTGACTGATGCCGAACTGGCGCAGGTCGGACGAAACGCTCGCGAGCGGGTTCTTTCCGACCACACATCCGAGCGCCGCGCCCAGGAACTCGAAGCGATCCTGTCCGACGCCTTCGCGGCGCGCCGGCCGCCGCACCAGATCTCGGAGGTGGCGTGACATGCTGGGCATCGTGCCGGCCGCGGGACGTGGCAGCCGCATTCAGCCGCTGGGCTTCTCCAAGGAACTCCTGCCTGTCGGCAGCCGGGTCGAGGGGCTGGTCGAGCGGCCCTGCGCCGTCAGCGAGTATCTGGTCCAGCGAATGGTTGAGGGCGGAGCCGACAAGATCTGCTTCGTCATCGGACCGGGAAAATCCGACATCCTGGAATATTATGCCGGCGGCTATGGCGAAACCTCGGCGGTCTTCGTGGTGCAGCCCACACCCGCCGGCCTCTGCGATGCGATCTTCTGCGCCGCGCCCCTGGTGCATGATGACGAGCCGGTGCTGATCGGCCTGCCCGATACGGTCTGGTATCCAGCAGACGGATTTTGCGCGCTGCCCGACGACCGGCTAGCCTTCCTGCTGTTTCCGGTCGACCATCCGGAATTCTTCGATGCGGTTGTAGTGGGCGGGAACGACATGGTGCGCGAGATCCAGGTCAAGAAGCTCAATGCTGCATCCAACTGGGTCTGGGGTGCCTTCAAAATGCCAGGCCGTGTGCTCCACGAACTCAGAGCGCTGTGGCGCGCCCGCGACGGGCGCGACGAATATATCGGCACGCTGGTCAACGCCTGGCTGGCGCAAGGCGGCGAAGCGGTCGGCGTCAAGGTCGGCACAGCCTATGTCGATGTCGGCACGTTCAACGGCTACCGCGAAGCCATCAACCTGCTTAGCAAGGCCCGGGACGGGTGGTCTGCGGCCGTTCCGGCGGGCCGGGGTGGGAACGGCGGAGGCCGTGTCGGCTCGGCCGCGGTCTCTGCAATCAAGGGATAGCACCCATGCCGCTCTCCAGCATCGAAATCCGCCGACAGGTTGAAGCGCTCGGGCCCTGGTTCCACAATATCGACCTTGCCGGCGTGGCGACCGCGCCGGATCATTTCCTGGGCAACTATCCCTATGTGAAATGGCAGAAGTTCGCATCGGCCATCCCTACCGACCTCAGCGGCAAGAGCGTGCTCGACATCGGCTGCAATGCCGGCTTCTACTCGATCGAGATGAAGCAGCGGGGCGCCGACCGCGTGCTCGGCATAGACTTCGACGACGCCTATCTGGCCCAGGCCCGGTTTGCCGCCGAAGTCGCCGACATGGATATCGAGTTTCGCCGCCTGTCCGTCTACGATGTCGGTGCGCTCAGCGAGCGTTTTGACATCGTGCTGTTCATGGGCGTGCTCTACCATCTGCGCCACCCGCTTCTGGCGCTAGACCTTATCCGCGAGCACGTCGCGGGCGATCTGATGGTGTTCCAGTCCATGCAGCGCGGCAGCACGGAAGCCGCGGCGTTGGAGAAGAACTATCCGTTCTGGGACTACGAGCTCTTCAACGAGCCGGATTTCCCAAAGCTTCATTTCATCGAGCACCGCTATGCCGACGATCCCACCAATTGGTGGGTCCCCAACCGCGCCTGCGCCGAGGCGATGCTACGGAGCGCCGGCTTCGAAATCATCAGCCATCCCGAACAGGAGGTCTATCTGTGCCGGCTCGCCGAAAGGAACGGGGACGACGGCGCAGTCTATCCCGCGAAAGGAAGAGTGCATGATTGAAGCCGCCATGATCTGGAACGAACCCAACAACAAGTCGCACTGGGATCCGGAAGTCGATCCCGAATGGCTGCGCTTTTCAGAGATGGCAATGATGGCCGGCGACGCGATCGAAGCCGAAAATGCGGATGTCACCAGAGTGCTCGGCGGCATCTCGCCCATCGATCCGCTGTTCGTGCAGCGCATGCGGTCGCACGGCGTGCTGGACCATATCGACGCTATTGCGGTGCACGGTTTCCCGCTCGACTGGAACCTCTGGCAGATCGACGAATGGCCAGCCAAGCTCGACGAGATCCGGGCCGAGACCGATTTACCGATCTGGGTGAGCGAGGTCGGCATCTCGACTTTCGGTGCTGAGGAGGTGCAGCTCTGGGGCCTGAAGCGGACCGCCGAACTACTGATCGGCAAGGCGCCGCGGATACAATGGTACAGCCTCTACGACCTGCCAATGGCGTGGGGCGCGACGACACGGCACCGCGAGGCGGAGGGATCGTCCTATTACCGCCATTTCTATATGGGGCTGCTGCGCGAGGACGGCTCGCCCAAGCCGGCGGC
This sequence comes from Mesorhizobium sp. WSM2240, assembly GCF_040438645.1. NCBI lineage: Bacteria > Pseudomonadati > Pseudomonadota > Alphaproteobacteria > Hyphomicrobiales > Phyllobacteriaceae > Mesorhizobium > Mesorhizobium sp. WSM2240. The sequence goes on along the minus strand of NZ_CP159253.1, from coordinate 5,354,868 downwards.
AGAAGAATTCGCGCGGCACACCCCAGACCTCGGGGTGGCTCAATGGTTCCATTTCGAGGACCACCGACTCGATGAGGCTGTGCGCTGGATGAAGCGGCTCGGCATCACCTATCTGCGCACCGGCCTGTCATGGGCCGACAGCTTCCGCCCCAATGCTCTCGACTGGTTCGACCGCCAGATGGAGGCGCTCGCCGATTTCGACGTGACACTGACTTTCTGCTTCACGCCTGAACACCGCGGGATGATGCCGCATCACACCAGCGCACCGCTGGTTCCAGAGGAATTCGCTGAATTCTGCGCCTCGATGATACGCCGCTACGCCGGAAGCGCCCGTATCGCCGCCGCCGAGCCCATGCGGCTTCCGGCGGCATGAGGAGCGGCGGCGATGGAACGCGCCAGGGCGGCCGTGCATCCATCGCTGACCGCATTTGCGCAGCTGCTCTCTTCGGCTGAAAACTCAGGCGGCGATGCGCTTCTGGTCGTCGCGGCGCATCCCGACGACGAGACGGTTGGGCTTGGCGGCCAGCTTCGACGATTGAGGCGAGCAATGATCGCGCATGTGACCGACGGCGCGCCACGCGATCTCGCTGATGCGCGGGCGAACGGTTTTGACGATTGGCAGTCTTATGCCGATGCACGTCACAGGGAACTGCGAGCCGGTATGGCGATCGCCGGCATCGATCCCCTGGCCCTGGTTGCCATCGGCCTTCCGGACGAGCAGGTTGCATATGCGATGGCGTCGCTCGCCCGCCGCCTGGCCTGGCTTTTTGCCGCGCGCGAGATACGCCTCGTCTGCACGCATCCGTTCGAAGGCGGGCACCCCGACCACGACGCGACCGCCTTTGCGGTCGATGCCGCCTGCCGGCTGATGCGGCGGGAGGGGTGCATTGCTCCGCAGATTATCGAATTCGCCTGCTATCATGCCGGCCCGAACGGACCCATATTCCAGAACTTTGCCGCCGAGCCAGCAGCGCCAAGTTTGGAAATCCTCCTCGATGAAGAGTCACTAGCAGCGAAGCGGCGCATGCTCGCCTGCCACGTCACCCAGCGCCGCACGCTTGCGCCCTTCACGGCAAGCGTCGAGCGCTTCCGCGCGGCGCCGCATTACAATTTTCGCAAGCTGCCGAATGGCGGTCGCCTCTTCTACGAAACCTTGCCCGTGGGATTCCGCGGCAAGGACTGGCCGGAACTGGTCCATCGCACCGTTCGCGAGTTGGGCCTGGAGGAGACATGACGCTAACCGTGCTAAACGTCGCCTATCCGCTCGCGCCGGTCAGCCAGGACGCCGTCGGCGGCGCCGAGCAGGTGCTGGTCGCGCTGGACAAGGCGCTTGTCGAAGCCGGCCACCGCTCGATCGTTCTGGCCTGCGAGGGATCGAGCGTAGCCGGCACGCTGTTTGCCGTACCGGCTGAAAGCGGCGTGCTGGATGAGGCAGCCAAGCAACGCGCCCATGTCCGCCACCGCAAGGCGATGACAGCGGTGCGGCGACGGTGGCCGATCGATCTCGTGCACCTGCACGGCATCGATTTCCATGACTACCTGCCGGAAGATGGCCCGACGCTGGTGACGCTCCACTTGCCGCTGGGCTGGTATCCGCCGGGGGCCCTCAGCCCGGCGAGGGACGATCTCTGGATGCATCCTGTTTCGGAATCGCAGCAGGCCAGTGCGCCGGCCGCCGCAAAACTCAAGCCGCCTATCCCGAACGGCGTCGATATCGAGGCGCTTGACCGCCGCCACGCGCGTCGTGAGTTCGCGCTCGTTCTTGGCCGCATATGCCCGGAAAAGGGCGTGCATCTGGCGCTAGATGCGGCGCGCCTTGCCGAGTTGCCGCTGATCGTCGGCGGCCAGGTCTACCGCTACCAATGGCACGAGCGCTATTTCTCGGAAGAGATCCTGCCCCGCCTCGACCGGCGGTGCCGCTTCCTCGGCCCGCTCGGCTTCCGGCGCAAGCGCCGCTTTCTCAATGCCGCCCGCTGCCTGGTGGTGCCGAGTCTCGCCGCAGAGACGAGTTCGCTGGTGGCGATGGAGGCTCTGGCCTGCGGAACTCCGGTCGTGGCCTTCCCGAACGGTGCGCTGCCCGACGTGATCGAGCATGGCCGCACCGGTTTCCTTGTCAACGACGTCGCCGAAATGGCCGACGCGATGATCGCAGCAAGAACCCTCGATCCCGAAGAATGCAAGGCTGCGGCGCGCAGACGCTTTTCGCTCGACCGCATGGCCGCCACCTATCTGGACGTTTACAAAGCCCTGGCCGCGACGGGCCGCAAGGAGGCGGTCCCGGCGGCCGCAATGTGAGCGCGATGCCGCTCCGGGCCGAGATCATCACCGACGGCAAGGCGTTCGAAGCGCTTGCGCCGCAGTGGTGGGAGCTATGGCGGAGTTGCCCTTCTGCCACGCCCTTTCAGACACCGGCCTGGCTGCTGCCCTGGTGGCGGCATTTCGCGCCGGGCAGGCTCGCGGCGATCGCCGTGTGGCGGGACGGCCGCCTTGTCGGCCTCGCCCCCTTCTACCTCGAAGACGGCAAAGAGACGCGTCTGCTGCCGGTCGGCATCGCGCTTTCGGATTATCTCGATTTGCTGATCGAACCGGGGATGGAGAACGAGGCGGCAGTGCTGATCTTCAAGGCGGGGTTAAACCTCAGCTGGAACCGATGGGAATTCGAGGAGCTTCGTCCCGAAGCGCTTGCCGCCAGCCTTGCCTGCCCGGAGACATTGGCCAACGCGGCGGACGAGCAAAGCGCCTGCCCCGTGGTTGTCCTCGAAGGCGGGACCGACCTAACCGGCTGCGTGCCGGCGCGACGGCGCAGACAGCTCCGGCGGGCCCATGCCGCCACGGCCAAACGCTGGTCAGTGTCTATCGAAGCGGCATCCGGCGACACCGATGGGTTTCTTGATCGTCTGTTCCGGCTGCATGGCGCGCGTTGGGCAAAGCGTGGCGAGGCCGGTGTCGTCCGAGACAGGCCCGTCCAGGATTTCCACCGCACGGCACTGGCGGCGCTGAGCGATGCGAGCCTGGCGCGCTGTTACCAAATCCGGATAGGCGGAAGCATTGCCGGAGCCTATTACGGCATGTGCGACGGCAGGCGCGCCTATGCCTATCTGGGCGGCTTCGATCCAGCCTTCAGCGAAGAAAGTCCCGGTTCAATCCTGACCGGCCACGCCATCGCCGAGACGATCCGCGAAGGAGCGAAGGAGTTCCATTTCCTGCGCGGCCGCGAAGCCTACAAATACAGCTGGGGCGCGACCGATCGCTGGAACCGGCGGCGCACGTTCCGGAGGGTTTCGCCGCCGTGACCGCCCGCAGCCCGCCGGCAACGCTGGTCACGGTGCTGCGCGTCTGCGCCGACGCGTCGCTACCTGAGAATGTCGCGCTGATGCGGCTGGTCATGGTGACCGAGAGCGCGGACGACCTCGACCGGCATCTCGCGCTCGCAATCCCGGCTCTCAATCGGAAATCGGCGGCCCGTCTGCGCAAGCTTGCCGGTCTCGCCCGCCGCCACCCGGAAGCCTGGCGCAAATTGCATGTGGCCGCCGCCGCCGTGTCGCATGAGGCCGCCGCGGATAAACCTGCCGACAAAGCCATCGCGGATATTGCCGCATCGTTCGACCGGGCGGCAAAACTATCGCCGGAGGCGAGCGTCGCGCTCTATTCGCTCGGCGATCCCGAGCGGCTGGCTGCCGCAACCGCTGAAATCGTGGCTTGGTTGCGCGAAAAGAGGTTGCTGGGATCAGACAAAACCGTCCTCGATATAGGCTGCGGTATCGGCCGGCTTGAAGCCGTGCTCGCCGCCGAAGTCGGCCCCATCGTCGGAACGGATGTTTCCGCGGAGATGATCAGGATCGCGCAAGAGCGATGCGCGAGATGCAGCAATGTCGAGTTCCGACTCACCTCAGGCATGCATTTGGCTGAGTTCGCCGATGCGAGCTTCGACTGCGTGCTGGCGGTCGATGCGTTTCCGTACCTGGTTGCGGCGGGCGACGATTTGGCCGAACGCCATTTCACTGAAGTGGGGCGGGTGCTGAAGCCCGGCGGTGAGCTTGTTATCCTCAACTACTCGTACGAGGGTTCGCTTGAGCAGGCCCGGACCGATGTCCAACGACTAGGACATGCCGCTGAACTGGAAAGTGTCTTGGCCGGCGTGCGGCCGTTCCGCCACTGGGACGGAGCGGCGTTCAGGCTGGTCAAGACCAGATAAACCGCCTTTCAAACGCTATCGTTTCAGCCCCGGGAACTTATTGGGTAGCGGAATTGTTGATGTTGCGGTTTGCACGGAGGGAAGAGACGTGCCGCCGAAATCGATGGACGCCGTTCTGAAGCACTTGCCGCTCAGGATCGGCGCATATGTGCCTGACGATCTCCTCGAAGACTGGTTTGCACCCGGAACCGGCATGAAGCCCGCGAGCGATCAGGCGCTGAGCGCAGCCAAGGCCTATGGCTGGCGCTTCGAATGCGAGTTCAAATACTACCCGGAGCGCATGGAGGGGGTGTTCTGGAAATGGGTGCCGGCGATCTGAGCCGGCAGCCGCCCGCCTTCACGCCCGGAACCAACCAGCGACATCTTTGTTTCTGGATGTGCAAGGGAGCGCAAGTTGAACAAGGCCGAAACCTCTCAATCCCCCATCCCCATCAGAGACGACGGACTGCAACTTGAAGAACAACGCGGTTTCCAGGAGCGGTTCTGGACCGTCGAACGCTGGGCGTGGATGATTTTCGGCCTGATCCTCCTCCTCGCACTTGCAGGCTTGGGCGGCGGCGGCGGCTTCCTGGCTCATACCAAGGCCGAGATGGAAGCCGGAGAGGTCGAATATCCGCGCATTGCCCGATGGGAATCGTCGGACGAAGTGACCGTAACCTTCGGCCAGCCAGGCGAAGAGCATAGGCTAACGCTCTCGCCGCAATTTTCGCAATTCTTCCAGATCGAAGACATCCAGCCGCTGCCGGAGCGGTCGCTGGCAACACCCGCCGGCGAGGTCATGGTGTTCCGGTCGGACAACCGCGCGCCAGCGAAGGTCGTCCTGCACATGCGGTCTCAGAGGCCAGGCATCGCTCGCTACGATATTTCGCTCGATGGCGGCAGTCCGGTCAACGTGACCACAGTCGTTCTGCCGTAGGAGAGGGCTATGGAATCGGTTCTACGCGGCATAGCGATCTATGCGATCCTGCTCGTCATCTTGCGGCTCTCGGGCCGCAGGACGCTCGCGCAGATGACGGCCTTCGACTTCGTGCTCTTGCTGATCATCGCCGAGACGACGCAGCAGGCTTTGCTCGGCGACGATTTTTCGATCGCAAATGCCGTGCTGCTGATCCTGACCCTGTTCGTGACCGACATCCTGCTCTCCTACGTCAAGGCATGGGTGCCAAGCGCCGCCAAATGGATCGACGGGACACCAACAGTGCTAATCAGCCTTGGCAAGCCCGACCAGCGCGCCATGCAGCGCGCGCGGGTCGCGCTCGACGACGTACTGGACGCCGCCCGCGAGCAGCATGGGCTGGAACGGCTGGACCAGATCAAGTTCGCCGTTCTCGAGGTCGGCGGCCACCTAAGCATAATTCCCACCGAAAAGTGACGACCTCGCCGCGCTTCCGGGCAGATCGGCAGCGCTGATCAAAGCGCGGTCGTGATCCCGCCATCTACATAGAGCGTATGCCCGTTGACGAAGGACGAAGCTGGCCCGGCGAGGAAGACCGCGGCGCCGACGAGTTCGTCGACATTCCCCCAGCGGCCGGCAGGCGTGCGCTTGGCCAGCCAGGCCGAAAATTCCGGATCGTCGACTAGCGCCTGATTGAGCGGCGTCTTGAAATAGCCCGGTGCGATCGCATTGATCTGCAGGCCGTATTTCGCCCAGTCCACGCACATGCCCCGCGTCAGGTTCCGGACTGCACCCTTGGTCGCCGTGTAGGGCGCGATGTTCGGGCGCGCCAGCTCGCTCTGCACGGATGCGATGTTGATGATCTTGCCCCGACGGCGCGGGATCATGTGTCGCGCCACGGCCTGGCCGACATGGAACACGCTTGAAATGTTGGTGCGCAGCAGCTCGTCCCATTTCTCCGCCGGAAAGTCCTCCAGCGGCGCGCGAAACTGCATCCCGGCATTGTTGACCAATATGTCGATGGGGCCGAGCTGCGCTTCGACATCGGCGACGCCTGCCGCAACCGCCGCCGCGTCGGTAACGTCGAACACGGCGCTGGCAGCCTTGTAGCCTTTGGTGGCGAGCGCATCGGCGGCTTCGCCGATCTTCGTTACGTTGCGGCCGTTCAGCACGACCTCGGCGCCGTGTCGCGCTAGACCCTCCGCCAGCGCCAAGCCTATGCCCTGGCTCGATCCCGTGATCAACGCTCGCGTGCCTGTCAGATCGAACAGCGATTCGCTCAAGAAAGCCTCCTCAACCGGCGTAAGAAACAGGACGACTCTCTCGCCCAACCCTTCTTAACCCGGTCGCGTGGAGATTATCGACAGCTGCCCGGCAAGACAGCCGGTTTTTATTGAGGTTGCACTGGCGCAATCCACTTGGCGTATGCCGGCAGGCTCAGACGACCGCCTCATCGGAACGGATGGCGGCCGCCGAGACGTCGGGCGTGATCACCGCGTCGTGCGGAGATGTTTCGCCAAGTGTCTCAAGCAGTCGGTTGCGCGCGCGGCTCAGGCGGCTCTTTATGGTTCCGATAGCACAGCCGCATATGTTTGCCGCGTCGTCGTAACTGGTGCCGAGGACGCCGATCAACACGATGACCTGACGCTGATCATCGGGCAGCGCTTCGATGGCGCGCGCCATCTCCTGACTGCGCAGCGACCACTCCTGGCTGGCCGCCGTGGCGGGCCGGCTCGAAGCGCAATCGAGCAGGCCTGGACCCTCGCGGTTCGCCATCTTGATGCGCGTGTAGAAGGTGTTGCGCATGATGGTGAAAAGCCAGGATTTCATGTTGGTGCCGGACTGGAAACGGCTGATGTTGGCGATGCCCTTCATCAGCGTTTCCTGGACGAGATCGTCGGCGTCGTTGGCGTCGCTGCAGAAGGTTCGGGCAAAAGCGCGCAATGCGGGGATGAGTGTCACAACCTCGCCCCGGTCTGCGCGCCGGCCGTCCCGTTGGGTTGTGGCCTCGGTTGGAATATCGGTATGACTCATGACCGATTCCTTTGAATTTCAGGATTGCTTAGGGGCAACTGGCGAACCAACGCAGGCGCGAAGAGGGGAGTTCCTATAAAGTACGGTTGCGGACAGTACTGGTTGCTGCCAAGGCCGAAGCAAAGCCCCGCCTCATCTGGAGCGCGCATCAGAAAGGACGTTTGCCGTTGGAACAAACATTGCCGAGGGAGGCCGCGACGCTCCCCACTGCCTTCTACGCCCGTGAAGCGGTTGCCGTCGCCCGCGACCTGATCGGCAAGCAACTCACCGTCGATGGCGTGGGCGGCACCATTGTCGAAACAGAGGCCTACAGTCCGGACGATCCCGCTTCGCACAGTTTCCGCGGCCTCAAGAACGCCAACGCCACGATGTTCGGGCCGCCGGCCCACGCCTATGTGTACCGGTCCTACGGCATGCACTGGTGCCTGAACTTCGTCTGCCTGCCCGCCAGCGCGGTTCTTATCAGAGCGATCCAGCCGATTTTCGGGATCGAGCAAATGCAGGAGCGGCGAGAAACCACGGAGTCACTGAAACTATGCTCGGGGCCGGGTCGGCTCTGCTCGGCTCTTGCGATCGACAAAAGCCATGACGGTCTTTCCCTGACCGCTCCGCCGTTCCGGATTTTCGATGCGCCGGCAATCACCGACCTCGCTATCGGAAGGAGGGTGGGCATCACCAAGGGGATCGAAACGCCCTGGCGCTTCGGCCTGGCCGGATCGCCCTTTCTGAGCCGTCGCTTTTCATGAACAGCGCCGGCCTCCCAAAAAAGTGTAGATGACGGTCGAAACTTCAGTCACGTTGGCAACAATCCGTTGAAATGGCGGTTCGGTTATCTGAGCATTGCCGGTCAAAGAACCGAGTCTAGGCTTGAGGCATGAAACCGAACGACGCCAATCAGTCGGACCGTCGGGAATCGACCCAAACGCACCGACTCGATCGCGAGATCAGGAATATTCTGGTTCAGATCGAAAACGAGCCGGTTCCGCAGAATCTGACCAGGCTTGCCCAACAATTGCAGGCCGCGCTGCAACGAAGGCGCGAGACCATGAACGGCGATTAGCCGGCCTGGGATCAATTGCCTTCGTAATGGATGAGCAGCAGCCCTATGGTGGATGCCAGCACAAGAAAGCTCACATCGACGACCGCCATTCCGATCGAGCCGGCCACGAGCGCGCTAGCGGTCGCCAACATCGCCACCTCGAAACTCGGAGTTGCTCTTTCCTTTGTCGGTCGTGCGGGATTGTTCCGGATTTCCGGCCGGCGCCGGCACCGGCTCGAAATCGGATGGGATTGTCCGGAAAATCTCGCTGCCGATCCGGTAGGCCGCCACGCCGATCAACCCGAGAAGCAACAGTCTCAACATCAAAATCGCTCCATCGCCCGCCTTGCGGATCAACGCCGATCCTTGCCCGGAGTTCCAGCGCCGGCGGGAGGCTCGATCCGGTCTTCATCCAATTTGCAGGCAGGTGGCATTCATGATTAGCTTGCCGCGTTGCGGGTGGGGCAACGAGGAGAAAGCACGGAGTGAGACTGAGCACGCTTTCATTGCGTCAGCGCCTGTATCTGCTGACAGCGGTGGCGCTGGCTCCCGCGCTGATAATCCTCCTGTACAACGAGGTCGTGACGAGCCGGGAACGCGAGGTCGAAGTGCATCGCACCGCTATGCGCGTCGGCGAACTGGCGTCGCTGGAGATTCAGCGGATCATCGATGGGTCGGAAGGCGTGCTGCGCACACTGGCCAACGCCCCTTCGATCCGCGATTTCGACGCCGCTCTTTGCGCCCCTTTCCTGGCAGATGTGAAGGCGCAATCGCCGCAGTTCACCTCGATCGCGGCAGTGGACGCAGAAGGAGTGGTCCGGTGCCGGCCGGATGCGCCGGCGACACCGGTGCGGGTAAATGAAAGCAGTTATTTCCGCGAAGTCATGGCGCATGGCGATTTCGTCGTCGGAACGTACGAGACGAGCAGAATCTCAGGTGAGCCGTCGCTGCCTCTCGCCGTCCCGATCCGTGATAGGGATGGGGCCTTCAAGGGAGTGATCGTCGCCGGTCTCAGCCTAGACTGGCTCAATAATGCGCTCGCCGAGCGCCAGTATCCCGAAAACGACGCCTTGACCTTGGCCGACCGCAACGGAGTGATTATCGCGCGCCACCCATTTCCCGAGCGGTTCGTGGGAACGCGCATACCCGAGTCTTACCTGCATCTCGTCACCGCGGAGGGGCCTGGAACGCTCGAGGTGATGAGCCAGGACGGCACGCGGCGGATTCTCGGCTACCGCCCCGTGACGGCGGCGCCCGATGGCGGCATCTATGTCAGCGCGGGCGTCTCCTATGACGCCGCCATGCTGCCCGTCTACCAGGCGACGCAACGCGGTGTCGTAATTGCCGGGCTGGGAGCCGTGATTGCATTCGCACTCGCCGCCCTGACCGGTAACCGTCTGGTGAGCAGGCCGGTGAATCGCATGTTAGCAACGATCGAGGCGTGGCGCGCCGGCGATACGGCATCGCGCACGGGCATGTCGCATGATAGCGGCGAGCTTTCGGAAGTTGGCGCGGCGATCGACGGCTTCATGGACGAAGTGGTGGAAGGCAGGTCGGCGCGCCAAAAAGCGGAAGAACATCGCGACATGCTGGCCAGGGAACTGGAGCACCGGATCAAGAACATACTGGCCACCGTCCAGGCGGTGGCAGCGCAAACATTCAGGGGCGAGGCATCGAGCAATGCGCTCGCTGTATTCAGCGGCCGCCTCAGCGCAATGGCCAGCGCCCACCAGCAGCTGATGGCCAGCAACTGGACGAGCGCCGATCTGAAGGAAACAGTCGTCAACACGCTGCAACCGTTCCGCAACGAACAGTTCGAGATCGAGGGCCCGCCGCTGCGCATCGGCGAGAAAGCGGCGCTGGCTTTTTCCATGGCGGTGCACGAACTGGCCACCAATGCGGCCAAATACGGCGCCCTGCAAAATACCGACGGCTGTGTGCGCATCAAATGGGCGGTGTCGGGCGACAGCCTCGCCTGGCAGTGGACGGAACATCAAGGCCCACCGGTTAAACGGCCCTCCCAGACAGGCTTCGGCACACGCATGATCGAGCGCATGCTTTCATCGGAGCTGGGGGCCAAGGTCGAACTCAGCTACCGGCGCTCCGGCGTCGAATGCCGTATCGAGGCGCCGGTCGCGAATCTCGTGGCGAAAGAAGGAGGCGAGCGCCGCAGGCCGGCTGTCGAGCCGGCCTGAGCAGAACCGCAATCAGCCGAGCGGGACCCCAAAATTCGAGAATTTCCTCCGGTTGTGCGGATCGTCCCTGAGCGTCGACGGCCGCATCGGGTCAGGCGGCGCTCGACCGGCCCGCCGACACAATGCTCTCATCCAAGTCTCCTCGTCGCGGTGCCAAGGCTGGTGCTCTAGCTGACCGCAGGCCAGATGGTTTGTTCCAGGGCAGATCGGGCCGCGTTCGGCGGCCCGATGCGTTTAAAGGAACAATCGCAAGGGCATATTGTTGGGAGTGCGGACGAGACGCGGCCGGCGTCTTCATCGACGATGCTCCTCCCAGCGCCGGTTGCGGCTCGCCGCTTGAACCGGAGCACGCCGCCTGGATGAGAACACGGCACAGCGCAGGTCAATCCGTCGATGTCGAAGCGGCGATCGAAGCGTTCTTCGCTGCGACAAAGGGCGGGCAATGGCCGGTGTCGGTGGCAGACGGTGTGCGCAGGGTGCGCGCCCATATAGGCCGGGCGGCGATTTCCGAGACCGAACTCGCGGATATGATCAAGCGCTACGCGGCCACGCACGGCCTGGAGATCAGCCCCGAACGCAAACAGGCAAAACCGCGCCGCCGCGTGCTCAAGACAAGCTGGAAGGATCATCCCTGAGCCGGCTAACCAGCGGTAGCCGCCCGCCCGTGCAAGTCGCTTTCGCGGTGGTCGAAAATGACCGAGCAACTCGACGCGACAGCGGCATCGGCCAGGAGCGCCACCAGTTCTTCGTCAGGCGTCGTCCGGTCTCCCGTCAAATGCCGAAGCGCTTCGAGCGCTTTGGATGTCGAGACCACCCGGCCAATTCTTGGATCGTCTTCGGAACTGGCGGCAAGCGCTGCGAGGATTCCAGCCTTTGGAACCCGGTCAGAGTTCATGTGGAACGCGGACCTCGCCGCGATCTGCCCCGTCGAACGAGACGGAAAGCCCGCGATGGATGGCGGCGGATGCGACCATATCCGCGAGTTCCCGGTCGGTAGACTGACATTTGGGTAGCAGCGTGCGAATGGCCCTGATGGCCATTGCGGTGGACAGGACCGGGGATTTACGCCGTGAAAGGACATAGGCTTCAGCGGCGTCCTGAGCCGACCGCACAGAGATTGAAACGAGACTCATTTCATACCTCCCTTTTTTGTCTGATCGTATTCAGGCAGCAGATAAATGTGGCAGGGGCGACGACACTTGTCGACGCCAAAACGGTGCTTCGTACGGTGGGGGACACTACTTTCGTCTAAGAGCATCCGCCGGAGCGCGAAAGGGCTATCCCATCTCGCCGACCAGGCGTCGATATTCACGTTCCGGCTCGCTGTAGGCGCCGTCGGCGAGCTCGACAAGGCCGTTGCGGTGGCGCAAGATGATCTCGCCGCGATTGACTCGGATAAGGCCCTTGCCTTCCAGGATCTGCAACGCGGTGACGCCCGGACGCCGGACATGATGGCCAGGAATTCATGTGTGATCGTTAGCCTATCGCCGGTGACGCGATCGTCGCACAGCAGGAGCCAGCGAGCCAGCCGCTTCTGAAAACGGGAAGACGAGCACCAGATTCCGGGCTTCATCGCGGATTTCGTAGCTGTATCCGGTCAAAACCGGATTGCCACCCAAAAGCCCCTCGGCGATGATCTCCTTGGCCGAGGCCATGGCGGTCTCCTCGACAGCTGCGATTCCCGGGAGCAACTCGCCCTCGTAATCTTCGCTGAGCCGATCTCCGTCCCGATAGTGGAAAAAATAGCGCGGCATTGGGATCACTGCTCCAGAGCACGGCAGAAGAACTAAATCCTGCAAGATCAAAAAGTTAGGTTGAAACGTACTAACGCGGCCGTTGTACGAAAGGGAGATCGGTGCACGTGGGCTTCCCTCCCTCGATGGAGATAAACGGGATTGGCAACGGCGATGCAGTTTCTTCCCTGCAAAGGGCAATCAGAAGCGGGACCGCGGTTCAGAAGCCCGCGCCGGGAAAAAGCCTTCTGTAATGTTCTTCGGGAATCCCATAGCCCGAAGCGACGAATTCCTCCAGTCCGGCCCTGTCGCGGATGCCGATATGCGAGCGGGTGGAACGGATGAAACGTCTGCCTTCCAGCATGTGCAGGGCCACAGTGACGCCAGGCCGCCTCACTCCCAGCATGGTGGCGAGGAATTCATGCGTCAGGTCGAACTCGTCCTTGCCGACACGGTCCTGCATCATGAGCAGCCAGCGCGCCAGACGCTTCTCAACCGTCAGATGCGAATTCACCAGGGCGGTTTGCATCGCCTGCACCAGCATAACCTGTGCGTAGCGCATGAAATGCACATGGAGGGAGGCGCTGCGCGAGAGAAGATCGCGCAGCGCTGCCGCCGGAATTCGCAGCGCCGATCCCTCGAATTGTACGCGGCACTCGTTCAACCCCTCGCCATTGCCGAGAACGATAGCTGTTCCGGTCATGCCTTCGCGGCCGACCATTCCGACTTCTACGGCCTTCCCGTCGCGCAGCGTCGCAATGACCGAGATGAGGCTGTCTTCGGGAAAATAGGCGTGCTCTATCGGCCTGTTCACCTCTTCGAGCACATCCCTAGCCTGCAAAGTCGACGGCTCGAGGCGAGGCCTGATCAAGGCAAAATCCTGGGCGCTCAACCCCCTCAAAAGAATGTTCCGTGGCCGCGCGGCCGATATCACTTTCCTGCGCGCCTCGGCCGTCGCCTCCTTGTCCGGATCTGCTGGCGGAATAGCGGCCTTCGCCGCCAAACTATTTATCGCCCTTGTCATCGCCGAAAGCTCGCGCAGCAATGTCTGGAACATATTCGGCGAGCCCGCGGTTTGGCCCGGCGCCGGAGGCTGAAATGCCACGCTACCATTTTCATTTTCGCGAAGGCGGCAAGATCGCGAAAGATCTCGAAGGGACGGAACTCGCCGACGAGGAGGCCGCCGTCAGAGAAGCCATGTTCGCCGCCAAGGAAATGATCGCCCACGCATTGCTCAGGGGAGAGCCTGTACCGCGTGGCGCGGAGTTCGACGTGACCGACAGTGAGGGACGCCACCTTTACAGCTTTCCGTTCTCGTTCGCCGCCGACTATTCGATTGCAGTGCTCTAAATTCGGGTCCGGTGCTTCGGGAACTTTGTTCGCGCGAACGCACACCAACGCCGAAATCGGATTTGCGTTCCGCCGTCGGGGGCGCGCATCGGTCCGTCCGTTGGAACCAGTTGGAGCCGGCGAGGTTTTCAGGTCCGAGAGTCTTTTGCCGCATGATCTTGCTTCGCCGCCCTTTGGTTCTGGATCATGCCGAGGAGGCGCCGATGCGCTACAGGTCAGGCGGATGCAGTTGCGGCGCGGTCCGCTATAGGGTCGCGGGCGAACCGTTGCGAGCCGGCATCTGCCACTGCACAAGCTGCCGCAAGGAATCCGGCAGCGTGTTCACGGCCTTCGCGGTCTGGCCCGAATCCGCGTTCGAAACGAGTGGCGAAACGAGGCAGTGGGAGCGCCGGCATTTCTGCCCTGAATGCGGTTCGCGGCTGTTCGAGATCGATGGCGGCGAGGCCGAGATCAAGATCGGCACGCTGGACACTGCGCCCACCGATCTTTCGCCGCATTACGAATTGTGGGCGCATCGGCGCGAACCGTGGCTGAAGCCGATCGAACGGCCCGCCGCCGCGCCGGACGGTAAATAAACTACCCTCACCACTCGTCCGTCAGAGCTTGCGGGGTCTCCAGGACTTTCCTCTTGGCGGCGCGCTCGCAGCGCAAGCGGAACTCCTCAACTTCCTGCTCGGTCAGATGCTCGATGCCGATGAATTTGTTCGACGCCGCCGTGACCCGGATCAGTTCGTCGAGTTTGGCCTGAACGGCGGCGCCGTCGCGATTCTGCGTGTTCTGGATAAGGAACACCATCAGGAAGGTGACGATCGTCGTGCCGGTGTTGATGATGAGTTGCCAAGTATCGGAAAAGCCGAAGAGAGGGCCGCTGATGGCCCAAAGAAGGACAACCAGGCAACAAGCGATAAAGCTCGCCGGCATGCCGGCGGCATGCGCCACCCTGTTAGCGATCCGGGTGAAAGTACTGTCCAACGTCATGCCTTGAACCTCCTACGGCCGGAGACGGCATGAAGCCCTCACCTTCTCCGCAGAACGTGTACAGGGCGGGGCAGGTTCCCGGCGGCGGCCAGCCGGCTCGCGCCACGGTCAGGCAGGCTCTGTCGGCTGCAGCTGCTGCCAGGCGGCGAAATCGGCCTTGAGGTCGCCGCCCAACGCTTCTGGCCGCGGTGAGAAGCCGGCGGCGAGCATTTTCCTGCCCAGCATGTGGTCGGCGGGCCGGTTGACAGATTCGATGCAGATCAACCTGTCGCCCAGATAGTGGAACACGGAGAAGCGGTTTTCGGCCGCCTCGCCAACAACAACATTGCGGTCGCCGCCGGCGGCTAGCCCCACCATCTGCAGCTTCATGTCGCCGATATCGGACCAGAACCAGGGAACGCTTCGATAGCCTTCTTCATGGCCCGTGATGGTGCGGGCCGCGAGCCGCGCCTGATCGGTGGCGTTCTGCACCGATTCCAGCCGTACATCGGCGCCGGAAAGCCAATGCCGGTAGTTGGCGTTGTCGCCGACGGCCAGGACTTCGGACTGCGAACTGCGCATCTGGGGATCGACGCGGATGCCGTTGCCGACCGAAATGCCCGCCACCTCGGCGAGTTCCGAATTTGGAACGACGCCGATGCCGACAAGAACAAGCCCTGCCGGCAGCCTCTCGCCTGACGACGTGACCGCTCCCGTGACATGGCCGTTTTGGCCTTCCAGCCGCTCGATCGTCGTGTTGGTCAAAAGGCGCACGCCCGACTCCTCGAGGCGGGCGCGGACATGGGCGGCGATCACCGGCGCGGCAGCGCGGGCGAGCGGTCTGTCCTGCGCCTCGACAACAACAACATTACGGCCGCCAAGCGCCAGCGTCGCCGCAATTTCCAGCCCGATGAAGCCGCCGCCGAGAACCACAATGTCTTCGCAGCCGGCGGCCGCCTCACGGATGGCGCGCGCGTCGGCGACGGAGCGCAGCGACAGCACGCCGGCGAGGTCGGAGCCCGGCAGGGCCAGCGTGCGCGGCCGTGAGCCGGTAGCCAGGATTACGCGATCGAAGGCGATATGGCGGCTGCCGGACAGATCTAGCCGGCGGCCGGCAAGGTCGATCCGTTCGACGCCGGCGCCCAGCATCAGGTCGATTTGGCCATTGGTGTAGAAAGCCTCGGCGCGTAGCATTTGCGGCTTCGCGCCGGCGTCCTTCATGAAGGCCTTGGACAGAGGCGGCTTGTGGTAGGGAAGTTCGTTCTCGTCGCCGATCAAAGTTATGCGGCCGTCGAAACCCTCCTCGCGCAGGCTCGCGGCCGCTTGCACGCCCGCATGTCCCGCACCGAGTATGACTACGCCATTCTTCATGATGCCTGTGTTTCCGACGCGCAGGATAGGATGGCGCGCAACCCGTCGATCGTCCCGATTCCGACATTGCCGGCCCGTTCCGGGTCGCACTCCGGATGCTGCGATGTCAAGCGCGCCGCATTTGGGCCGATGGCAGGATCGAGTGTATCACGCATCTACTTAGAACAGTTCTAATCTATTGATTTCAAATGTTAATGTAGGAATGCTTCTTGACTTTTGCGCGTCTTAAGTCTTTATGGCGCGTGCTCGAAGAGCGTATCCCTTTGATGTCTGGGCCTTGAACCCTTTCGATTGGAGGACCTTTGTGTCTGCTTTTTCCGATCCGCGCCCCTGCGCGGTCCGCCCTCCTTTGAAGCGGCGTACGCCTTCCGGCATTCCAGCCAGCCTAGTGGCCGCACTGCGCGTTCCCGCCCATCGTTGCGGGCAACTGCGCGCCGTCTGGCATTCCCGCTTCGCGCCGCTTGCCGGCCAATCCTGAGGAGAAGACGACGATGCAAGCATGGGTCACGACGCCGCAGGGCAGCAGATTGGCGGCAATAGCCGCGACGGCGATGCTGACGGCGGCCATTTTCGTGCTGCCGGCAAAGGCCGATACCGATCCAAAGGCGGTGCTGGCCAATTATGCTGACATCGCCCAGGCGAAATACGAAGACGCGCTGGCGACCGCCGTCAAGCTGGACGAGGCTACCGACGCGCTGATCGCGAAGCCGTCGGCGGAAACGCTCGAGGCCGCGCGCGCCGCTTGGAAGGCCTCCCGCATCCCTTACCAGCAGACCGAGGTGTATCGCTTCGGCAATGCGATTGTGGACGAGTGGGAAGGCCGCGTGAACGCCTGGCCGCTGGACGAAGGGCTGATCGACTATGTCGATGCCGGTTACGGCACCGAATCCGACGAGAACACGCTCTACACAGCCAATGTGATCGCCAACCCGCAGATCGAGATTAACGGGGCTGAGGTCGACGCTTCCCAGATCACGCCGGAATTCCTTGCCGGCACGCTGCAGGAAGCCGGCGGCATCGAGGCCAATGTCGCGACCGGCTATCACGCCATCGAATTCCTGCTCTGGGGCCAGGATCTGAACGGGACAGGCCCCGGCGCGGGCAACCGCCCCTTCACCGATTACGACACGGCAAACTGCACCGGCGGGAATTGCGAGCGGCGCGCGCAGTATCTGGCGGCCGCGACCGACCTGCTGGTGGCTGACCTAGAGGAAATTGTCGCCAACTGGGGCGGGGAGGGTGCTGCGCGGAAAGCCCTGCTCGACGGCGACCCCAAAGCCGGCATCTCGGTCATACTGACGGGCATGGGCTCGCTTTCCTACGGTGAACTCGCCGGCGAGCGCATGAAGCTCGGGCTCCTGCTGCACGATCCCGAAGAGGAGCATGACTGTTTCTCCGACAATACCCATATCTCGCATCTCTATGACGCGATTGGCGTTCGCGACGCCTATCTCGGCAAGTACAAACGCGTCGACGGAACCGTGATCGAGGGGCCGTCGGTCGCCGCGATGATCAGGGAAGCCGATCCCGCGCTCGACAACGAGCTGACGGGCAAGCTCGACGCCACGATAGCCGCGATGGAAGCAGTGGCGAAGCGCGCCGAAGGCGGCGAGGCCTACGACCAGCAGATCGGCGAAGGCAATGCCGAGGGCAATGCCGCCGTGCAAGCCGCCATTGACGGGCTGATCGACCAGACCAGGTCGATCGAGCGCGCGGTCGCGGCGCTGAAGCTCGATTCGATCGCCTTCGAAGGCTCCGACAGCCTCGACGCTCCCGACAAGGTCTTTCAGTAAGCTTACCCACTATCCAGGCCGGCGCTCCTGCGCCGGGACCCAACAGAGTTCAATATGATTGTCTGTCACTGCAACCTGATCACCGAAAAGGAGATCGAAGAGGCCATCATCCAGCTTCTGGAAGCCGATCCCTGGCACCTCATCGTGCCGGCGAAGGTCTATCATTGGCTGCAAAAACGCGGTCGCTGTTGCGGCTGCTTCCCAAATGTGGTGGAAACGATCATTCGGGTAACCGAAAACTACCACCTTCGTTCGGAGGCGAACGGGGCGGACGTCGTTTCACACCTGGACCGCGTCCGAGAGCTGCGGTCCCAATTCGGGAGCAGACGCCATGAAGGGCGAAATACAAGTCATCGAGCGGCTTAACGAGGCGCTGTTTCTGGAACTTGGCGCCGTCAACCAATACTGGCTCCATTACCGCCTTCTGGAGGATTGGGGCTTTTTCAAGCTGGCCAAGAAGGAGCGCGAGGAATCGATCGAGGAGATGCACCACGCCGACAAGATCATCGAGCGCATCATCTTTCTGGAAGGTCACCCGAACCTCCAGTCGCTGGCGCCGCTGCGCATCGGCCAGAATGTCCGCGAAGTGCTCGAATCCGACCTGGCCGGCGAGTATGACGCGCGAACCTCCTACAAGCGCTCGCGCGAAATCTGCCAGGAACTCGGCGACTACGTCACCATGCAGCTTTTCGAGGACCTGCTGAAGGACGAGGAAGGCCACATCAACTTCCTCGAAACGCAACTCCAGCTGCTCGGCAGCATCGGCGAGGAACGCTACGGCCTGCTCAACGCAGCTTCGGCGGAAGACGCCGAATAGGATATGCGATGCGGCGCGCCATAGCACTGACGCGCCGCGTTCGCATCGGCTGTTCTGTCGCTGCCCTGCTCCCGGCGATGCTTGGGCTGGCAGGGCTCGCCGCTTCGTCCGATCAGGCGGCTTTTCCGGCATCCCGCACCGACCTCACCGCAAAAGACCTCGCCCGCGTCAAAGCGGTCACCGCGCCGACGGCGGATTTCTCCAAACCAGAGAACTTTGAGCAGTTGCCGGGCGGAGCCGCCACCTCGCGCAAGCGCATCAACCAGGACGCCTTCTCCCATCCGTCCGCCAATCTGACTTTCGAGGAACAAGGCACGTTCAAAGTCGGTAATGGCCTGTTCCGTAAGCTCTGGGTCTCTTCCCCCTCCTCCACGCAGGCTTCCGACGGCCTCGGACCGCTGTTCAACGCACGGGCATGCCAGAGCTGCCATCTCAAGGACGGGCGCGGACATCCACCCGAAGGCAATCCGGATTCGACCTCCATGTTTCTGCGGCTCGCCCGGGACGCTGAATCCGCAGAGGAAGAAGCAGCGCTGGCAAAAAAAGCAGCACTCAACTTCCCTGATCCCGTCTATGGCGGCCAGTTGCAGGACCTTGCCGTCCCCGGGCTCGCCGCCGAGGGAAAAATGGCGATCGCCTACGAGGAGAAGCCGGTCACGCTCGCAGACGGAACCGCCCTGTCGCTGCGCGAGCCGAGCTATTCGATCAGCGGCCTGTCACTCGGTCCGCTGCATCCAGCAACGACACTGTCGCCACGGGTGACGCCGCCGATGATCGGGCTCGGTCTGGTCGAGCAGATCCATCCGGCTGACATTCTCGCCAAGGCCGACCCCGACGATCGCGACGGTGACGGCATTTCCGGAAAGGTGTCCATCATGAGCGACCCGGTGAGCGGCGAGCCGGCGCTAGGACGGTTCGGCTGGAAGGCGTCGACTCCTTCGATCCGCCAGCAATCGGCGGAAGCCTTCGCCGGCGATATCGGCATCTCGACGCCGGATGCGCCGCGCCACTGGGGCGATTGCAGCGGCGCCCAGAAAGATTGCCTTGCGCTGCCTAACGGCGTGCAAGAGCGTCTCGGCGGAACCGAAGCGCCCGACCCGGTGCTAGACCTCGTCACCTTTTATTCCCAGAACCTCGCCGTACCGGCGCGGCGCGACGTCGGAAAACCGGAGGTGCTTGCCGGAAAGCAGGTTTTCTACCAACTCGGCTGCGCCTCCTGCCACACGCCGAAATTCGTGACGCGGCGCGACGCGCCCAACAAGGCGCACGCCTTCCAACTCATCTGGCCCTATTCCGACTTTCTGCTGCACGACATGGGCGAGGGGTTGGCCGACGGCCAGAGCGTCGGCGACGCGACCGGCAGGGAATGGCGCACGCCGCCGCTCTGGGGCATTGGACTTACCGAGCGGGTCAGCGGCCATACTTTCTTCCTGCACGACGGCCGCGCGCGTAATCTGGCCGAGGCGATCCTCTGGCACGGCGGTGAAGCGCGGTCCTCCCGGGACGGCTTTGCCGCCCTCCCGAAATCCGACCGTGACGCGCTGATAAAATTCCTGGAGTCGCTGTGATGAAGCTCGTGCTTCTGCCGTTCCTGGCGATCGCTTTTGCGCTGTGCGGCCCTGCCCGGGCAAATCCTGTGATCCCGGACGTGATCGCAGGGTTTGTCAGGCCGGCCTACGAGACGTTTCATTCGGCATCATCGAAACTCGGCGGTGACATGGATGCGCTCTGCGCTAAGCCATCAGCGGAGAGGCTGAGCGCTGCCGAACGCGCTTTCCTCGCAGCCGTCACCGCATGGTCGGAGGTCGAGATCATCCGCTTCGGCCCGGCGACGGAGGAGAACAGGCTGGAACGCATCCTGTTCTGGCCGGACCGCAAGAGCATCGGCCTGAAGCAGGTGCAGCGGGCGCTGGCGGAGGAGGACGCCAGCGCCGCCGATCCTGCGACGCTCGCAGGCAAAAGCGTCGCCATGCAGGGACTGGGTGCGCTTGAATTCATCCTGTTCGGCACCGGAGCGGAAGGGCTCGTGGAACCAGGCGGCGCCTATCGTTGCGCCTATGGCCGCGCGATCGCGGCCAATCTGCAGGGCATGGCCGCGGCCATTCTTGCCGGCTGGCAGTCCCCCGACGGCATAGCGCGGCAATGGGCAAATCCCGGCGCCGACAATTCGCTCTATCGCACCGACGGCGAGGCGCTCACCGAACTGCTCGACATCTTCATCCACGGATTCGAAATGGTGCGCGACGTGCGTCTGAACGGCTTTCTCGGGGAGGAGGCCGACGGCGACAAGCCGAAGCAGGCCATCTTCTGGCGATCCGGGGCCACCCTCGCCTCAATCGACGCCAATCTCCGCGGCCTGCGAAAGCTTTTCGAGGCAAGCGGCTTTTCCAGCCTGCTTCCGCAGGATTCCGCCTGGATCGCGGATTCCGTCGGCTTCGAATTCGCCAATGCCGGGCGCGCCCTCGACATGGACGGGCCAATCGCCGAAATCCTGGCCGACCCCGCACAGCGGGAAAAGCTTGCCTATGCCCGTCTTGTCACCTCAAGCCTGTCGGAGCTTTTCGGCGCAAAGCTCACCGCCGCGCTTGGGCTGACCGCAGGCTTCTCCTCGCTGGACGGGGATTGACTGTGAAAACGGCGCTGATCGATCGCCGGGATTTCCTCAAAGCCGCCGGAGCCGGCTTTCTCGCATCGCTGTCGCTCCGCGCCCATGCCAGGACGTTGGATGCCGACGCGGTGTTCGCCACGGCCTACCAGCGGCGCGACGGCAGCTACGGGGCGGCGATACTGTCCGAAGCAGGAGCGATCCTGCACCGGGTCGAGTTGCCCGACCGGGGGCACGACGTGACCTTCGATCCCGTGTCGCGGCGTTCGGTGGTGTTCGCCCGCCAGCCCGGCACTTTCGCGGTCGTTTTCGACCATACCGGCAAGAAAGAGCCGGCGACCATCGCCAGTATCGCCGGCCGACACTTCTTCGGCCACGGCGTTTTTTCGCGGGACGGCCGGCTGCTCTACGCCACCGAAAACGATTTCGACAATGCGGCCGGCATGATCGGCGTCTACGACGCGAGCGACGGCTTCCGGCGGCTAGGCGAGTTCCCGACGCATGGCGTCGGACCGCATGAGTTGTTGCTTCTTGGCGATGGCCGCACGCTGGCAATTGCCAATGGCGGCATCGAGACGCATCCGGATTTCGGCCGCGCCAAGCTGAACCTTGCGACCATGAAGCCGTCTCTCGTCTTCGTCGACCGCCTGTCGGGCGACCTGCTCGAGCGCCATGAGCTGCCGCCCGAACTGCACCAATTGTCGATCCGCCACGTGGCGGTCGACCAGAGCGGCACGGTCTGGTTCGGCTGCCAGCACGAGGGGCCGGCGAGCGAACGGCCGGCGCTGGTCGGGCGCGCAAGGCCCGGCGAAAGCTTCGGGCTGATCGAGATGCCGCAAGAGGTGCTGGGTGGCCTGCGCAATTATGTTGGTTCGGTGGCCGCCAATACCGAGGCCGGCACGATCGCGGTTTCCTCGCCGCAAGGGAACGCGCTGGTGATCATCGAAGCGGCCGGCGAGCGTGTCGTTTCGACAAGCCGGCTCGCCGAAGTCTGCGGTATCGCGCCCGACCGGAGCGGCTTCCTCGCAACGACCGGCGCGGGAGAGATCGTCGACCCCGAGGGCGGCTCGGCTGCGGCCGACGATTACGTCTGGGACAATCACCTGTCCCGGATCGGGTGAGGTGCGTTCTTCGAGGCTCCCCGCGCTCGCAGTTCAGGAGATGGAGGTCAGACCGTGCCCGACACGTCCGAATGCGCGATGGCCTTGCGGACAATAGCGACGAAGCGTTCGCCGGCGATCTCGCGCGGGCCGCTATTGTCGATCGAAACCACACCCGGTCCGGTAAGCTCGACCGCGGCCGCACGCGCCAGCCGCGCCAGAACCTCGCCGCGCGATTCACGGCCCCGTGCAGCGAGCCGCTCGGCCAGGATTTCTGGTCTAGCGGTGATTTCGACCACGGCGACGTTGGCGTAGCGCTCCCGCAGGAAGGGAATGGCGCTGCGCGAGCCGTTGGCGATCGCTACGCGGCCATTGGCGATGGCATCGTCGACGCTGGCCGGAATGCCGTATTTCAACCCATGCGCCTCCCAGGTCAGCGCGAAGGCGCCCGACGCCTCGGCCTCGTCAAACTCGGCGTCGGCCAGCGTGTCGTGGATTTCACTTGACCCGTCGCAGGGACGCGTGATGACGCGGCGCACGAAATCGACGCCCTCATCCGCCGACAGCCGCTCCGCCGCATAACCGATCACGGTGTCCTTGCCGGCGCCGCTCGGGCCGACCACGGCAATGAAAACACCGTTGCGTATAGGGAATTCGGCGCGAGCCTGCTCACGTTCGATGAGCGCGGACGCCATCATGCGACGCGGCGTCCTTCGCGCCAGACGGTGCGGACGACGGGCACGTGCTCGTCGACGCGCACCCGTACCAGATCGGCGCGGCGGCCTTTTTCGATCGTCCCGCGGTCGAAGAGGCCAACGGCCTCGGCCGGGGTCTTCGAGACCATGGCGACCGCCTGCGGCAGCGAAATCTCTTCGACGACTTCACCGAGGAAGAAGGCCGACTGGATCAGGCTGAACGGAATGTAGTCCGACGACAATATGTCGAGCAGGCCGTTTTCGGCGAGCGAGCGGGCCGACACATTGCCCGAATGCGAGCCACCCCGCATGACGTTGGGCGCTCCCATCAGGACGCCGAGTCCGGCGTCCTTGGATGCCTTAGCCGCCTCCGCCGTGGTCGGAAACTCGGCCACCTTGATGCCCTGCGACACGGCCTCATCGACATGGGCGACCGTCGCATCGTCGTGGCTGGCCAGAACGATGCCGCGCGCCTGGCATGCGGCGGCAATGACCGCCCGGTTCGGCGCGGAATTCAGCGCGGATTCCGCCATGCGCCGCTCGCAGAACTGCCGGAACGCCTCGTCGGACATTTTCAGCTTGCCTTGGTAGTACATGGCGTAGGCTTCGATGCGCGCAAATTGGCGCTGGCCAGGCGCGTGATCCATCAGGGAGGCCAGGCGCACACGATCGTCCTTGTCGAATAGCGCAAAGCTGCTCTGGCAATCCGACGCCGAGACCTCGCAGCGGAGATGGATGAAGTGGTCAGCCCGCAGCCGGTCGTTGCGCACGCTGTCCTCGATGGCGTCGGCAAGCTTGCGCATGTCGGCTGCATTGGTGTCGGCGTCGCCGTCGAAACCGACGCGGAGCGCGTCGAACACGGTCGTGATGCCGGCCGTCGCCACCTGCGCATCATGGGCCAGAACGGCAGCAATCGGGTTCCAGCGTACCTTCGGCCGCGGCGCGTAGTGGCCTTCGAGGTGATCGGTGTGAAGCTCGACCAGCCCGGGAATGATGAAGTCGCCCTCAATGTCTTCGCCGGTCCGGGTCACGCCCGGGGAGAAATCGGCGATCTTGCCGTCGCGCATGACGAGCGAGCCTTCGATCACCTCGTCAGCAAGCACGATGCGCGCATTGGTCAGGATGGTTTCGGAAGTCATGTCAGGCTGTCTTTCGGTCGCGCCGTTCGCCGAGCGCATGATAGGATAGCACAGTGAAGGGTGCGCCGGCTTCACGTTCCACGAAAAGGGCGAGGCCGTCGATCGCGACTGGCCTGTCGAGGGCAGTTCCGAATACCTCGTCGATGGCGGCGCGGATGCGCGGGCTCTCTACCGCACCGACGCGGCCGGTTAGCGTCATGTGAAAGCGGAACGCGTCGAACACGTAGGGGTAGCCCCACTGGCAGAGGTTGCGGAATTCGGCTGGGCTCAGCGCATCCGGGTTGCGCCTCTCCATATCCGCCTCGCTCAGCGGCGCGCGGAAGCGATCGAAGCCGGTGACCACGTCATCGGCGAAGCGCTGCAGGCCGGGGTTTTCGTCGCCGGGAACCAGCGCAAAAAAGCCGTCCATCTGCTTGATTACGAGACGCGGGATGACGACCGGCTCGGCCCGTTGAGTAAAGACTGACATGGCGCGTTGGAGGCCGGCTTCGGTCTCGCCCGCGGCGAGGCCGAACGGCGCCTTTAGCGTTGCGTGGAAGCCGTAACGGCGGGCCGAGGCGGTGTGGAAAGCGATCTCGGCGGGCGACAGAATGGTGCTTGCCGGCGGTTCGGTTGCGGCGCCGGTGAACGGATCGCGGCCGAGCCAGCTTGCGGCGAGCCGGGTGAGCGGATCGTCCTGTTCGGGTGTGAAATAGATTGCGTAACGCATCGAAATTCCTTCGCCAGCGTCGATGCCATAGGCGATTTGTATGACGGAATGACGAAGCCGGGTAGATTTCGGCTGATAGCAGATGCCTCCTGCAAAGTCATTAGCCGGTGACGCAAGCGGGCTGCCAGGCCCTATCCGGTTTCAGGCTTTCAGAAGCCATTCGTGCTCTGGCGCGTTGTGGAACTTCCATGTCCGCTTCGGCCCGGCCATGACGTTGAGATAATAGAGATCGTAGCCGTGGCAGGTGGCGCAGGGGTGGTAGCCTTTCGGCACCAGCACGACGTCACCGTCCTCCACCGCCATCGCCTCATCCAGCGAACGGTCGTCGGTATAGACGCGCTGAAAGGCGAAACCCTGAGACGGGTTCAGGCGGTGATAATAGGTTTCCTCGAGATGCGATTCGTGGGGAAGATCGTCTTGGTCGTGCTTGTGCGGCGGATAGCTCGACGTGTTCCCGGCCGGCGTGATCACCTCGACCACCAGCAGTGAATCCGCCGGCTCGCCCTCCGGCAGGATGTTGGTGACGTGGCGCGTATTGCTCCCTTTGCCGCGCACCTCCTGCTCGACCTCGTCCGGCCCAATGACCCGGGCCGGCAGTCCGCCGCCCAGCCCAGGCGCCGAGCAGACCGCGAGTTCGAGATCGGTTTCGGCCGTCACCGACCAATTCGAGCCCTCCGGCACATAGATCGACCAGGGCTTGCCTTCGAAGGGCGACATGCGCTCGCCGACCGTGCCGAAGTCCTGGCCCGCCGCCTTGGCCGCGCCCTTTCCGGTGACGAACACCAGGCAAACTTCACGATCCGCTGTGGCTGCCGACGCCGTCTCGCCCGGTTTCAGGCGGTGAAGGTCGAAGCCGACATAGGTCCAGCCGGCGCTTTGCGGTGTGACATGGGTCACGCGCCCGCCTCTTTCTTGCGGCTTCACCAGCAGTTTCGACATCGCTTATTCCTTTTCCTTTTCGGGTCCGGGCTTGTAGGCGATCAGGAAGATCCAGGCGCCGTAGGCGGTCATGCCTGCGGCGATCATAGCCCAGAAGGACTGGCCGTAGACGACCTCGAATATGGTCCAGGCCGCACAGAAGGCGACCAGCGCCACCCGCCGCCACAGCGGCCGCAGGAACGGATGATCCTCACCCGCCATCAGCTAATACCGGTGTCGAGAGTGCAGCAATCAGGCATTCGGAAAGCCCTGTGTTTCGACTGTATAACCAGCCGCCGTCATGACCCGCATCAATTCCTTGTAGCCGACCTGCGCCATCCTGAGCGGCTGATTCTTCCGGGGATCCTGCTCAGCCTCGACCACGAACCAGCCCTCGTAGCCGTAGTCGGCGAATTTTTGCACGATCTTGCCAAAATCCAGCGAGCCGTCCCCCGGCACGGTGAATGCGCCGAGGGCCACCGCATCGAGGAAAGACTGTTTCGTGCGGTCGAGCTTGTCGATCACCTCCATGCGCACATCCTTCACATGCACATGGTTGATGCGCTTGTGGTGCTTGTCGATGGCCCGCAGAACGTCGCCGCCGGCAAAAGCCAGGTGACCCGCGTCGAGGAGCAGCGGAATGCCGGCGCCCGAATATTTCATGAAGGCGTCGAGCTCAGGCTCGGTCTCGACCACGGCCGCCATGTGATGATGATAGGAGAGCGGCATGCCCTGATCGGCACACCATTCACCGAATTGCGTGACCCGCTTCGCATAGGCTTTCATCTCGTCGCCCGAAAGCCTGGGCTTGGTGGCAAGCGGCTTTGAGCGGTCGCCCTGGATCGAACGGCCGACCTCGCCATAGACTATGCACGGCGCGTTCACGGCCTTGAACAGGTCGATCATCGGCTGGATGCGATCCTTGTTCGCCGCGAGATCTTCGTCGACCAGCGTGCCCGAGAACCAGCCGCCGCAGAGGGTCACATCGGCCTTCTTGAGGATGGGCAGCATCACGTCGGGATCGTCGGGAAACCGCCGGCCCTTCTCCATGCCCGTAAAGCCCGCCGACCTCGACTGCCGCAGGCACTCCTCCAACGACACATCATCGCTGAGCTCCACAAGATCGTCGTTCCACCACGCAATGGGGGACATGCCGAGTTTGGCCTTCAAGTCTTTTCTCCGATCTTCAAGATGCCCAAAAGCGGGATAAGCAGCTCTTCAATTCACCACATGCTGCATTTTGCGCTTTTCGTCATATTCCTTGCGCGCCTCGTTGACGCTCGGCCGCACCGAAACTTCCGGCACCGCCACATCCCACCAGTGACCGCCGGCGTCCGTCGAGATCAGCGGGTCGGTGTCGATGACGATCACCGAGGTTTTCGTATCCGCCTCGGCCTCTTTCAGAGCGTGTTCCAGTTCCGCGATCGAGGAAACCTTACGTGCCACCGCACCCATCGAGGCGGCGTGCGCGGCGAAGTCGATTTCGGGCAGCACTTCGTGCCTGGCATCCTTGAGCAGATTGTTGAAGTTCGCCCCGCCTGTCGCCATCTGCAGCCGGTTGATGCAACCGAAGCCCCGATTGTCGAGCACCACGATGGTCAGCTTCAAGCCCAGCATCACCGAGGTGGCGATCTCGGAATTCATCATCATGTAGCTGCCGTCGCCGAGCATGACGATAACGTCGTGGTCGGGCTTGGCGAGCTTGACGCCGAGGCCGCCGGCGATCTCGTAGCCCATGGTCGAATAGCCGTATTCCATGTGGTAGCTGCCCGGCGCGCCGGACGGCCACAATTTGTGCAACTCGCCGGGCAGCCCGCCCGACGCGCAGACCAGCGTCGCCTTCGAGCCGCGCGCGCGATGCACCGCGCCGATTACCTGCGCATCGGAAGGCAATGCGTTGGTCGGGTCGGTCACAGCCTTGGCAGCCTTGAGCCATTCGGTCTTGGCGGCCTTGGCCGTCGCGACCCAGGCCTCGGGCGACTTGAAATCCTTGAGCCGCGCTTCCAGCGCCTCGAGCCCTGCCCGGGCGTCGGCCACCAGCGGCAGCGCGCGATGCTTGCCGGCGTCGAAGGCTTGAGCGTTCAGACCGACAATCTTGACACCTTCCGCCTTGAACAGCGCCCACGATCCGGTGGTGAAATCCTGCAGCCGTGAGCCGACGGCGAGCACCACATCGGCCTGCTCGGCAAGCAGGTTCGAGGCTGAGGACCCGGTCACCCCCACCGAGCCCATGTTGAGCGGGTGGTCGTGCGGCAAGCTCGACTTGCCGGCATTGGTCTCCATGACAGGGATGTCATGCTTTTCGGCGAAGGCTTTCAGCGTTGCTGCCGCTTCCGAATAGAGAACGCCGCCGCCGGCGATGATCACCGGCTTTCTGGATTCCTTCAGCGCGGCTACCGCTGCGTCCAATTCGCCCGCATCCGGCCGCGGCCGGCGAGGCGTCCAGATTCGCTCGTCGAAAAAGCTTTCGGGATAATCATAGGCTTCTGCTTGCACGTCCTGGCAGAGCGCCAGCGTTACCGGGCCGCAATCGGCCGGATCAGTGAGAACCTGCATGGCGCGATTGAGCGCGGGGACGATCTGCTCGGGCCGCGTGATGCGGTCAAAATAGCGCGACACCGGACGCAGGCAGTCATTGGCCGAGACCGTGCCATCTCCGAAATCCTCCACCTGCTGCAGCACCGGGTCGGGAATGCGGTTGGCGAAGACATCACCTGGCAACAACAACAACGGCAGGCGGTTGACGTGCGCCAGCGCAGCCGCCGTGACCAAATTCGTCGCGCCGGGGCCGATGGACGTGGTAGCGGCCATCATGCGCCGCCTGAAGTTCGCCTTGGCGTAGGCGATCGCGGCGTGCGCCATCCCCTGCTCGTTGTGAGCGCGGAATGTTGGTAAGTCTTCCCTTACCTGATACAGAGCTTCGCCCACCCCGGCGACATTTCCATGGCCGAAAATCGCCCAGACGCCGCCGAACAGCGGCAGCTTCTCGCCGTTGATCTCGGTCATCTGCCGCGCCAGAAACCTAGTCAGCGCCTGCGCCATGGTCAGGCGAATGGTCTTTCCCATCTTCTATTTCCTCCCGGCCGATAGGGCCGACTATGCAGCTTTGCGGCCGCGCACGGCAAGCCAGGCTTCGGTCAGTCTTTCGAACCGCTCGGCCATGTCGGCGACTGCCGCCTCATCCGAAATCGTGCCCGCCAGCCATTTTTCCGCGGCATCCGCGAAGATCGTCCGCCCGACCGCGAAGCCCTTGACTACCGGCGCCTCGGCGGTCGTGGCGAAGGCGGCCGCCAGTTCGTTCTGCGGCGCTTCCAGTCCGAGCAGCACTACGCCGCGGCACCACGGATCATGATTTTCAATCACTGCGCCAATGGCTCGCCAGGCCGCGCTGGACGCCTGCGGCTCAAGCTTCCACCAGTCGGGCTTTATGCCGAGCGCGTAAAGCTCTTCGAGCGCGCGCGGGATAGTGTCCTCGGCCAGCGCGCCATGCTTGCCGGCGATGATCTCTATGAGCAGCTCGCGGCCGGCTTTGCGCGCGGCCTCAAACAGCGCGCGCAGCTTCTGCTGCTGCTCTTCCTTGAGCTCCGCCGGATCGTCGGGATGGTAGAAGCACAAGCACTTTATGCAGTGGTCGACCGGCCATTCGGCCAGTTGCGAGCCGATGTCCTGCGAAAACTCGAAGCGCAGCGGCCGCGAGCCTGGCAACTCGACCGGTCGGCCGAGCCAGGTCAGCGATGAACGCGCGAATTCGAACATCGCCTCGCGGCCATGCTTCTCGTCGATCAGCATTCCGTAGCCGTCGCGACCGGCGGCGACCTGCGCCGCCGCTTTGACGGCCAGTACCTTGAAAGCCGCGATGCGCGACGGGTCGGCGCCGGCCTTTCTGGCGATCTCCTCAAGCTGGATGCGGTGGTCGCAGGCGAACGCCATGAGCGAAGGGATGTCGCGCCGGCGGTTGGTCGCCCAATGGACATGGTTGATCGCCTCGTCCTTGCGCAGCGCCAGATACGGGCTGCCATGCTTCAGAAAGAACTGCAACTCCTCGAAACTCGGAATTTCCGGCGAGCACAAAAGCCGTGACACCGCGAACGCGCCGCAGGCATTGGCCCAGGTCGCCGCAGTCGCCAGGCTCTCGCCGCCAAGCCAGCCGCGCAGGAAGCCCGACATGAACGCATCGCCGGCGCCGAGCACGTTATAGACCTCGATCGGAAAGCCCTCGCCGACGATGCCGTCCTCGAGGTCGTCGGAAATCGGCCCTTCATAGACGATGCAGCCCATCGGTCCGCGCTTCAGCACGATCGTGGCCGGCGACAGCGCACGGATCGTTTTCAGAGCGCTCAGCAATTCGCTCTCGCCCGAGGCGATCAGCACCTCCTCTTCGGTGCCGACGATAAGGTCGCAATCGGCGAGCACCGTCTTCATCTGGTTGGAGACGCGCTCCGACGCGATGTAGCGGTTGTCGCCGGCCGCATGACCGGCCAGTCCCCAGAGGTTCGGGCGGTAGTCGATGTCGAGCACGACCTTGCCGCCCGCTTCCTTCATCAGCCGCATGGCCTTGCGCTGCGCGGCGTCGGTGTTGGGCCGTGAAAAATGCGTGCCGGTCACCACCAGCGCGCGCGCCGAGGCGATGAAGCCCGCATCGATATCGTCTTGCGACAGCGCCATGTCGGCGCAGTTCTCGCGATAGAACAGCAGCGGAAAGCTCTTGTCGTTCTCGACCGAGAGGATCGCCAGCGCCGTCAGCCGGGCCGGATCGGTGACGAGACCGTCCACCGAGACGCCCTCGCGCTGCATCTGTTCGCGGATGAAGCGGCCCATCTGCTCGTCGCCTACGCGGGTGAGCAGAGCCGAGCGCAGGCCAAGGCGCGCAGTGCCGATGGCGATGTTTGCCGGACAGCCGCCGACCGATTTTGCAAAGGAGGTGATGTCCTCGAGCCGTGAGCCGATCTGCTGGCCATAAAGATCGACCGAGGCTCGCCCCATGGTGATAACGTCGAGCCGCCTGGGGTCCGCCTCGGACATGACCCGGTCCTTTCATTTTTGGCGCGCCGGCGGAGTTGCCTATGGACGCGCCGCACGTTACGGCATAAGAGATTGCTTTATGAAACAGACATTCTGCCAATTAGTCAATTCAGAATGTTTGTTCCGTTTTTGAAATCGCGGTCAGGGAGACGGCATATGCTGCGTTTCGGAGTTCTGGGGGCAGGACGCATAGGCAAGGTGCACGCCAGGGCGCTGCATGAATCGGGGCGGGCGCAGGTCGCCTATGTCGCCGATGCAATGCCCGACGCCGCGTCCTCTCTCGCCGGTTCGGTCGGGGCGAAGACCGCCTCCGTCGACGACGTGATTGCGGCGAGCGATGTCGACGCCATACTGATCGCTACGCCGACAGACACCCATGCCGATCTGATCGAACAGGCCGCGCGCGCCGGCAAGATGATCCTGTGCGAAAAGCCAGTCTCTCTATCGGTCGAGCGCATCGAGGAGTGCCTGAAGGTCGTCGAGCAGGCCGGCGTGCCGCTGATGATCGGTTTCCACCGCCGTTACGATCCGAATTTCTCGGTACTCGAGCGCCGCCTGCGCGCCGGCGAGATCGGCGATGTCGAAATGGTCACCATCACCTGCCGTGACCCCTCGCCGCCCCCGGTCTCGTATATCGAGAGATCCGGCGGACTGTACCGTGACATGATGATCCACGATTTCGACATGGCGCGCTTCCTGCTGGGCGAGGATCCCGTCATGGTTCACGCGCTAGGAGCTTCGCTGGTCGACCCGGCGATCGGCCAGGTCGGCGACATCGACACGGCCGCCGTGCACATGCAGACCGCGACCGGCAAGATGTGCACCATCACCAATTCGCGCCGCGCCACCTACGGGCACGATCAGCGCATCGAAGTGCACGGTTCGGGCGGCATGCTGCGGGCCGGCAACATTCATCTGACCACGCTGGAAAAGGCCGACAGCGCCGGCTTCACCAGTGATCTGATCCCGTTCTCCTTCATCGAACGCTACGAGGACGCCTACCGCATTGAGATCAACGCCTTCCTGACGGCGATCGAGAAGGGCGAAGCGCCGCGCGCCAGCGGCCATGACGGACTGATGGCGCAGAAGCTCGCGGAAGCGGCGGCCGAATCGCTGAAGACCGGCCAGGCCGTGGCAGTCCGATAGGAGCAGGCACGATGTTTGATCCGGCCTCGCTCGCGCTGTCTTCGCTGGAAGGAAAAATCGCCGTCGTCACCGGTTCGACGCAGGGGCTTGGCGAGACCATCGCGCATCTCTTCGCCGAGCGCGGCATCGCCGGCTTGGTCGTGACTGGCCGCAACGAGAAAAATGGCGCGCGCGTCAAGGCGGCGTTGGAAGGCAAGGGAGTGAAAACCATTTTCGTCCCGGCCGATCTTGCGGCCATGGAGGACACGGGCAAGATCATCGCCGCTGCAGATAGCACGTTCGGCCGGGTCGATATCCTCGTCAATTCGGCCGGGCTGACCGACCGCGGCACGATATGGGATACGCAGCCGGAATTTTTCGACCGCATGTTCGCCATCAACGTGCGCGCTCCGTTCTTCCTGATGCAGCAGGCGCTGAAGGTGATGGACCGTGAACGGATAAAGGGCTCGATCATCAATATCATCTCGATGTCAGGCCATGGCGGGCAAAGCTTCATCACCGCCTATTCCGCCTCGAAGGGAGCGCTGATCACGCTGACGAAGAACGTCGCTTACAGCGTCATGAACCGGCAGATCCGCGTCAACGGCCTGACCATCGGCCATATGGACACGCCGGGCGAAGACCGCATCATGAAGGTCTTCCACGGGGCCAATGACGGCTGGTTGCATGGCGCGGAGGCGCAAAAGCCGTTCGGAAGACTGCTCAAGACCGAGGAAGTCGCGCGCGCCGTAGCGTTTCTCGCCAGCGCCGAAAGCGGGCTGATGACTGGCTCGATCATCGATTTCGACCAGCAGGTGCTGGGCGCCGGCGACAGCCCGACCGCGCTGCCGGCGATTTAAGGGCCACCTGCCAATCGAAGGGAGGGACTGCGCCTTAGCCACGTCCCACCATTTAAGCTGACGCAATCAGTCGCTAAGGGTTCTCCCCCCGGCGCGCCGCGACCGAAACCGTCAGCGTCATGGCCAGCGCCATGGTGACGGCCATGGAGCGGAAGCCCTCGAAGTTGGCCTCGACTACCTCCAGCAACACATCGGCGGAGGGAGCAATCGGCGAGAACACCGAATCGGTTACCGAGACGATGGCCGCGCTCCGCGCCTTGGCGGCATTGGTGAGCGTCACCGTCTCGCTGGCGTAGGGAGTAAAGCTGATCGAAAGGACGGCGTCGCGCTCGGTGATAAAGCTCGCCTGCTCGGCGCCCATGCCGGCCACTGCATCCACCAGTATGTTGCGAATGCCGAGCTTGCCGAGCGCGTAGCTCATATAGGAGGTGATCGGAAACGAGCGCCGCAGGCCTATCAGGTAGATGGTTTCCGCCCTGGCCATCAAGTCGACCGCCCGCTCGATGGCCTCATGGTCGACCTTCTCGCGAAAACGCCCGACCGACTGTTCGGCTGCTTCCAGGAACCCGTCCAGCACCAGCCCGGACTTGCTGGTGGCGATGCCGTGCTCGCGCATCTTGGCCAGCCGCTCATCATAGTTCAGCACCCGCTCTCTGAGCCGCGAGCGGAAGATGTCCTGCAATTCGGTAAAGCCCTGATAGCCGAGCGCGCGCGAAAAGCGCACCAGCGCCGATGGCTGAACGTCGGCCTTGGCGGCGATGCTGGCCACTGTGCCGAAGGCGATCTCGTCGGGATTTTCGAGCGCATAACCGGCAACCTGCATCAGCCGCCGCGGCAGATCCTCGGCGCGCTGCGCGATCAGCGCGCGAAGTGCCTGGTAATCCTTAGGAGAGGCATCCGTGACATTCATCGGCCGGCATCCTTGGCGGACATTTTGTCCCTTGACGTAGTCAATCAGAAATGGAATGAATATTCCACACCTAAAAGCATAATGCACTGTTTGTTCCAATTCTGGAACTGCGAAACAGCGGTGTGGAGGAGTTCGCGGTATGACCGACGGGAGCGGGCCGGCAGCCGAGCCATTGCTTGAGGCGCGTGGCGTTAAAAAGTATTTCGGCGCCATCACAGCGCTGAACGGCGTGAGCTTCCACGTCGCGCCGGGCGAGGCGCTAGGCGTTGTAGGCGACAACGGCGCCGGCAAGTCCACGCTGATGAAGATACTCTCCGGCCTCTATACGCCCAGCGAGGGTCAGCTCTATTTCGCCGGTTCCCCGGTGAAATTCCATTCGCCGCGCGACGCCCGCCAGGTGGGCATTGAGATGGTCTACCAGGATTTCGCGTTGGCCGGAAACATGCCGATCTACGAGAACATTTATCTCGGTCGCGAGCCGGGACGGAAGTTCGCAGGCCTGACGATCATCGACCGCGAGCTTGCGCGCCGCATGGCCGCCGAGCACCTCGACAAGCTGAAGATCCACGTCAAGAGCATCGACCAGAATGTCGAGGAACTGTCTGGCGGGCAGCGCCAGGCGGTGGCGATCGCGCGGGCGACCGCCTTCGACGCCAAGGTGGTGATCATGGACGAGCCGACCGCGGCGCTTGCCATCAAGGAGGTCGGCAAGGTGCTCGACCTCATCAAATCACTGAAGGAGCACGGCGTCGCGGTGATCATCATCTCGCACCGTATGGACGACATTTTCTACTGCTGCGACCGGGTGATGGCGCTCTACCAGGGCGCCAATTTCGCCGACGCGCCGCTGAAGGACACCAACCGCAACGAGGTCATCGGGTGGATCATGGGCACCAAAGGCCACACCCAGTCCTTCGCCCACGACAAGGTGCAGCACTGATGCTCGGCAACAGCCCAAAAATTTCCAGCTTCCTCGAGCATTACGGCATCGTCGTCATCGTCGTGGTGATGATGGCGCTGCTCTATGCCACCCGACCCGACGTGTTCCTGTCGCTGGCCAATCTCACCAACATCATCAAGCAGAACGCCACGCTGGCCCTGCTGGCGCTCGGCATGTTCGTGGTCATCGTGACCGCCGGCATCGATCTTTCTGTCGGCTCGGTGATGGCGCTCGGTATGATGTGCCTGGCGGTCGCCGCCAAGGCCGGCGTGCCGTGGCCAATCGTCATTCTGATCGGGCCGCTGGTCGGCATCACCGCCGGCCTGGTGAACGGGTTCGGGCTGACCGTGCTCAGGCTACCGCATCCGTTCATCATGACGCTCGGCACGCTCAACATCGCGCGCGGCCTCTCCAGCCTGCTCACCGGCGGCGCGCCCGTTTCCGGGCTTGGGCCGGAGGTGCGCTACCTCGGCCAGGCGAACTATGATTTCGGCATCTTCCCGCCGCCGACCGGCCTGCCTGCCAGCCTTTTTGTTGTTGTAATCAGCGCGGTCGGCATGTGGTTCTTCCTCAACCGGACGTCGATGGGCCGGCATATCTTCGCCATCGGTGGCAACCCGCACGCCGCCCGCGTGTCCGGCATCAATGTCGACCGCGTGCTGGTATATGTCTATGCGATCAGCGGCTTCTTCGCCGGGCTCGGCGGGCTGCTGCTCGCCGGCCGCACCGATTCGGGTTTTCCGCTCGCCGGCCAGAACGCCGAACTCGACGCCATCGCCGCCGTCATCATCGGCGGCGCGTCCTTCTTCGGCGGCCGCGGCACCGTGCTGGGCGTTTTGGCTGGGGTGCTTATCATGGGACTGATGCGCAACGGCCTCAACCTGAACAATGTCAGCCCTTTCTGGCAGCAGATCCTGATCGGTCTGGTCATCATCGCCGCCGTCTACATCGACGTTCTGCGCCGCCATGCAGCGGTGAGACGGTAGTCGAAAATTGCGCCCGGCGCCGTCTCCGCGCCGGGCGCAATCCTCAATCGGAGACGTTTTGATCTGGGAGGATATCATGAAGAAACTCATTCTGGCCGGCGCGGCGCTCGTGCTGATGTCCAGCACGGCGCTCGCCGACAAGTTCCTGCTCGACATGAAGGGTCCGGGCGCCGGTAACCCGTTCTGGGCGGCGGTGGAAGCCGGCGCAATGGAAAAGGGCAAGGAACTCGGCGTAGAGGTGATGGTAATGTCACCGCCGACCGAATCCGACGTCGCCGCGCAGATCGCGCAGATCGAGGATATGATCGCGCAGGGTCTGGACGGCATTGCGCTGGCGCCGACCGACCCGAACGCCCTCGCCCCGGTCGTCGATGCGGCCAAGGCCGCCGGCATTCCGGTCGTCTTCGTCGACACCAAGGGCTCCAATGAAGGCGTCACCTTCATCGGCACCGACAATGAGGCCGGCGCCAAGCTTGCCGCCGACTACATTTGCGGCAAGGTCGAGAAGGGCTCCGAAGTGGCGATCCTGCAAGGGATCATCACGCAGTCGACCGGCCAGGCCCGCGCTACCGGCTCCAAGGCAGGCCTCGAAGCTTGTGGCCTGAAAGTGGTTGCCGAGCAGACCGGCGAATGGGACCGCGCCAAGGGTCAGGCGGCGATGGAAAACATCATCACCGGCAACCCGAACATCAAGGCGGTGTTCGCTTCCAACGACAATATGGCGCTCGGCGCCGTCGAAGCGTTGAAATCAGCCGGCAAGCTGGCAGACGTGATGGTCGTCGGCTTCGACGCCAATCCGGACGCGGCCGCTTCCATCCTGGCCGGCGAGATGACCGCAACGGTCGCGCAGGCGCCGAAGAACATGGGTGCCTTCGGCATCCAGGCACTGGTCGACCTGAAGGCCGGAAAGACCATCCCGCCGGTAATCGACACCGGCACGGTGCTCGTCGACAAGAGCAACGCTGAACAGTACAAATAAGTCTGCGCGCTTGTCGGACCGGGGCGTTCCAACGCCCCGGTCTTTTCACATCCGGTTGAAGCTGCGAGATCCTACATGAACAAGATCGGCGTCGGACTGATCGGCACGGGCTATATGGGCAAGTGCCACGCCATGGCCTGGACCGGCGTCAGGCCGGCATTCGGCGACGTGCCCGACATCCGGCTCGTCCATCTTGGCGAAGCCAACCAGGATCTTGCCACAAGGAAGGCTGCCGAATTCGGTTTCGCCAAAGCGTCCGGCAACTGGCGCGACGTGATCGCCGACCCCGAAGTCGATGTCGTGTCGATTACGACGCCCAACCGGTTCCACGCCGAAATGGCAATCGCCGCCTTCGAGGCAGGCAAGCATGTCTGGTGCGAAAAGCCGATGGCGCCCAGACTCGCCGAGGCCGAGGCGATGCTGGCCGCCGCGCGGGCCTCTGGGAAGACCGCCATCCTCGGCTACAATTATATCCAGAACCCCGCCATCCGCCACATACGGAAGCTGCTCGACGAAGGCGCAATAGGCGCGGTCAACAACGTCCGCATCGAGATGGACGAGGACTTCATGGCCGATCCAGACGCGCCGTTCCAGCAGAGGCACGAGGCTTCCAACGGTCACGGCGCGATCGACGACTTCGGCGTGCATCCGCTGTCGCTGATCTCGATGCTTTTTGGCCCGGTGTCGCGCGTCATGTGCGACATGGCCAAGCCTTACCCGACCCGCAGGACGAGCGAAGGTGAGCGCCCGGTCGAGGTTTTCGATATCGCCACCATCCTGCTGCGCCTCGCCAACGGCGCATCCGGCATGATCGCGCTCAGCCGCACTGCCTGGGGCCGCAAAGGCCGCATCGCCGTGCAAATATTTGGATCGAAAGGCTCGATCCTCTACGACCAGGAGCGGATGAACGAGTTCCAGCTCTATCTGACTGCGGACCGGGCGACCGAACAGGGCTTCCGCACCGTGCTGACCGCTCCGCACCACCCGCCCTATGATCGCTTCATTCCCGCTCCCGGCCATGGGCTCGGCTTCAACGAGCTGAAGATCGTCGAATGCCGCCAGTTGATCGGACGC
Organism: Mesorhizobium sp. WSM2240; assembly: GCF_040438645.1. NCBI lineage: Bacteria > Pseudomonadati > Pseudomonadota > Alphaproteobacteria > Hyphomicrobiales > Phyllobacteriaceae > Mesorhizobium > Mesorhizobium sp. WSM2240. The sequence continues at coordinate 5,317,427 of NZ_CP159253.1, read as the reverse complement.
ATGCGCGGCGAGGCCGCTGTCGCCATCGACTTCGAGGACGGAATCACGATCGAGCGCACCGTCGACGCCATGGCGCGCTCGTTTCGCGAGGGCCGCTGGACCGACGTCTCCTGAGGCGCTCTCACGCGTCTCTCACCGCGAATTGACCTCCCTCGTCCGGAGCCCGCATTGACCGGCTTGTCGCAACGATGCTCAATCGCGCCGGACCCAAACCGGAACCGGGGATTCAATTGAAAAAGCTTCTCATCGCTGCCTTATCGGTTGCCGCAATGACGCTTCAGGCGCTGGCCGGAGAACCCGACCCGGAGAAGTGGCAGGAGGTACTGGCCGATGCCCGTGGCGAGACGGTCTATTTCAACGCCTGGGGCGGCGCAGAAAACATCAACGCCTATATCGAATGGGCAGGCCGGGAGCTGGAAAAGCGCTACGGCGTCAAACTCGTCCACGTGAAGCTCGATGATACTGCCAATGCGGTCGCCAAGGTGGTGGCCGAAAAGACCGCCGGCCGTAACGAAGGCGGCACGGTTGACCTGATCTGGATCAATGGCGAAAATTTTTCGTCGATGAAGCGGCAGCAACTGCTTTTCTCGCCCGGCTGGGCCGAGAAGCTGCCCAATTGGCGTTTCGTAGACGTCGAGGGAAAGCCGACCATCCGAACCGATTTCACCGTTCCGGTCGAGGGGCTGGAAAGCCCGTGGGGCATGGCCAAGCTGGTTTTCTTCCACGATTCGGCGCGCACCGAACCGGCTTCCCTGCCAAAGTCGGCGAAGGAACTGCTCGCATGGGCGAAGCAGAATCCCGGCCGCTTCACCTATCCGCAGCCGCCGGATTTCACAGGCTCGTCATTCCTGAAGCAGGTTCTCTCCGAACTGGTCGCGGACCGCTCGGCGCTCCTGGAACCGGTGGATGAGGCGTCGTTCGAGGCGACCGTCGCGCCGCTGTTTTCATATCTGGACGAGTTGAACCCGCTGTTGTGGCGCGGCGGAAAGGCCTTCCCGCAGAATTACCCCGCTATGAAGCAGTTGCTTGCTGACAACGAGGTCGACATCACCTTCGCCTTCAACCCGTCGGAAGCCTCCAGCGCAATCGCCAATGGCGAATTGCCCGACACGGTGCGCTCTTTCACATTTCCGGCCGGAACACTCGCCAACACGCATTTCGTCGCTATCCCCTATAACGCCGCCGCCAAGGCCGGCGCGCTGGTGGCGGCGGATTTTCTGATCTCGCCGGAGGCGCAGGCGCGCAAGCAGGATCCGCAGGTCTGGGGCGATCCGACGGTGCTCGCCGTCTCGAAGCTTGAGGCATCTGGCCGCGCCCGCTTTGAGGCTCTCGACCTCGGCATCGCCACGCTGAAACCAGACGAACTTGGCCCGGCGCTCGACGAGCCGCATCCAAGCTGGATGGACAGGATCGAGACGGAATGGAAGCAGCGCTACGGCGCGGCGAATTGAACGCCGCCGCCATTTTACCCTCCCCTTGCGGTTAGCCTCCCATGCTGAGCCGCCTCGGCCCGCCACTTACGGTCGCGATCCTTGCCGGGCCGATCCTGCTCGGGCTCTCTGGCACCCTGCTGCCGGCTTTCGGCTACCTTCCTGCGCTTGGCGGGACTGACTTTACGCTCGTGCATGTCGAGAAGCTGGCCGCCCAGCCCGGCATCCTGATGTCGGCACTGATCAGCCTTGCGGCCGGCCTGATCACAACCGCCGTGTCGCTCGGCGTGGTCATGCTGTTCATCGCCGGCTGGGCCGGAACACGCATCTTCTCGCGCATCCAGCATCTGATTTCGCCGCTACTTTCGGTCCCGCATGCCGCAGCCGCCTTCGGCCTTGCCTTCCTGATCGCACCATCCGGCATGATTGCGCGCATCGCGTCACCATGGCTGACCGGCTGGGAGCGTCCGCCCGACCTCCTGATCGTCAATGACCCTATGGGCCTGTCGATGATCGCCGGGCTGATCGTCAAGGAAATCCCCTTCCTGCTGCTGATCGCGCTCGCGGCTCTGCCGCAGGTCGACCTTCCGCGCACCCGCGCGCTGGCCGCATCGCTCGGCTACGGCCGCATCGCCGGGTTCCTGCAAGGCGTCTGGCCGCCGCTCTACCGGCAGATGCGGCTCGCGGTTTTTGCCGTCATCGCCTTCGCCACATCGGTCGTCGACGTGGCGGCGATCCTCGGGCCGACGACGCCGGCGCCGCTTGCCGTGCGCCTGGTCGGCTGGATGAACGACCCCGAACTGTCGATGCGCTTCTTCGCCAGCGCCGGCGCGCTGCTCCAGCTCTGCGTCACCGCGACGGCACTGCTCATCTGGATTGCGCTTGAACGTCTCGGTGCGGCGATGCTGCGCCGGCTGCGTAGATCCGGGGTGCGCTTCCGCCGGGACGCATGGCTGCGCCGAGCCGCGCTCGCGGCCATGGTCGCCGCCGCGCTGACGGTACTCGCCGGTCTTGCCACGCTGGCCGTCTGGTCGTTCGCCGGGCTGTGGCAGTTTCCGGATGCTTTGCCCGAAATGTTCACGGCGAAGACCTGGATGAAAACAGCGCCACGGCTCGCCGCTCCGCTGTCGGTCACGCTTGTGGTCGCCGCCCTGTCCACCGCCCTGGCTGCAGCGCTGGCGCTGCTTTGCCTGATGCGCGAGAACGAGACCGGCCGGACTGCCGGCCGACGGGCGCTGCTCTTCCTCTATCTGCCGCTGCTGGTGCCGCAGGCGGCATTCCTGTTCGGGCTGCAACTGCTGTTCGTCTTCACCGGCAGCGTCGCCAGCCTGCCGGCGCTGGTGCTTGCGCACCTCATCTTCGTCATGCCCTATGTCTTCCTGTCGCTGTCGGATCCGTGGCGCGCCTACGACCGCCGTTATGAGGCGATCGCCGCCGGCCTCGGCAAGTCGCGAACAGCGACGTTGCTCCGGGTCCGCCTGCCGATGCTGTCGCGGGCCATACTGGTCGCAGCGGCGGTCGGATTTGCGGTGTCTATCGGGCAATATCTACCGACCGTGCTCATCGGAGCCGGTCGGCTCGAAACCATCACCACCGAAGCCGTCGCACTGGCGTCGGGCGGCAACCGCCGCGTTATCGGCGTCTATGCCTTTCTGCAGATGCTGTTACCGGCGGCGGGCTTTGCTGTTGCCACGCTTGTCCCGGCGCTGGTATTCCGCAACCGCCGCGCCATGCGGATGTAGAACAGGCGTCCGGTTTTCAGGTGCAACCCAGCGGGACAGATGGCCGAGCAGCAGCTTTTCCTTGACAAGGTGACGATCGCGCTCGGTGCGCGCATGCTGCTTTCCGTCACTCACCGCGTCGAGCCCGGAAGCGTGCTGACCGTGATGGGGCCGTCGGGATCGGGCAAATCGACGCTGCTCGCCTATATCGGCGGCTTTCTCGACCGGGCGTTTTCGGCCACCGGCAAGGTGTTTTCCGGTACCGAAGAAATCACCGCGCTGCCGGCCGAGGAGCGCCATGCCGGTATCCTATTCCAGGATCCGCTGCTTTTCCCGCACATGTCGGTCGGCGGTAACCTCCTTTTCGCCATCCCGCCTTCGGTCAGGGGCAGGGCCGCGCGTTCGGCCTTGGTTAAGGAGGCGCTCGATGGCGTCGGCCTGGCCGGGACGGCAGCGCGCGACCCCGACACGCTTTCAGGTGGTCAGAAGGCGCGGGTGGCGCTGGCGCGAGTGCTGCTCTCGGGGCCGCGAATGCTGCTTCTCGACGAGCCCTTCTCCAAACTCGACGCCGGGCTGCGCAGCCAGATGCGTGAGCTCGTCTTTGCGAAGGCCCGCACCAGCTATTTGCCCGTCCTGCTGGTCACTCATGACGAAGCCGACGCCGAAGCGGCCGACGGGCCTGTGATCCGCATCGGGGAATGATTGTGCGAGCGCTCCCCGACCTTCCCGTCACCGCGGCGCTTCCGGCTCTGCTCCAGGCGCTGGAGCGTTTTGGCAAGGCCGTGCTGGTGGCTCCGCCGGGCGCTGGCAAGACCACACTCGCACCGCTGGCGCTGCTCGACACGCCATGGCTCGGCGGCGGAAAGATACTGCTTCTGGAGCCGCGCCGGCTCGCCGCACGCGCCGCGGCCCGGCGCATGGCCGAATTACTCGGCGAGGACGTCGGCGGTACGGTCGGCTATGCCATGCGCATGGAGCGCCGGGTTTCGGCCGCGACCCGCATACTGGTGGTGACGGAGGGCGTGCTGGCGCGCACGATCCTCGACGATCCGGAACTGCCCGGCGTCTCGGCGGTCCTGTTCGACGAGTTCCATGAGCGCTCGCTCGACGGTGATTTCGGCCTGGCCCTGGCGCTGGATGTGCAGGGCGGGCTGCGACCCGATCTCCGGCTGCTCGTGATGTCGGCGACCCTGGACGGCGCCCGTGTGGCGCGTCTGCTGGGCGAAGCGCCGGTCATCGAGAGCCAGGGGCGCAGCTTCCCCGTCGACATTCGCTATGACGAGCGCCCGGCAGGCGTGCCTGTCGAGGATGCGATGGCAAAGGCCATCCGAGAGGCGCTTGCTTCCGAGCCGGGCAGCGTGCTCGCCTTCCTGCCCGGCCAGCGCGAGATCGAGCGGACCGCCGAACGCCTTCAGGGCCGTCTCGGCGCGGATATCGACGTTGCGCCGCTCTACGGCATGCTCGACGGCAAGGCGCAGGACGCCGCGATCAGGCCGCCGCCGCCGGGTCGCCGCAAGGTAGTGTTGGCCACATCCATCGCCGAAACCTCGATCACCATCGATGGCGTGCGCGTGGTCATCGACAGCGGCCTGTCGCGCCTGCCGAAATACGAGCCGTCCACCGGCCTGACCCGACTGGAGACTGTGCGCGTGTCGCGCGCTTCGGCCGATCAGCGCGCCGGCCGTGCCGGGCGCACCCAGCCGGGCGTTGCGATCCGCCTCTGGCGCGCCGAGCAGACGGCGGCGCTGCCGGCCTTCACGCCGCCAGAGATCCTGGAAGCTGACCTCTCGTCGCTGGTTCTGGATTGCGCCGCCTTCGGCGTGGCCGATCCGGCCAGCCTCGCCTTCCTCGACCCGCCGCCGGCTCCGGCCCTTGCCGAGGCGCGAGCGCTGCTTGCCGATCTCGACGCCATCGATGCTGCTGGACGGCTGACGCCGTCGGGCGAAGCGATGCGCAAACTGGCGCTGCCGGTGCGGCTCGCGCACATGGTCGCGGATGCGGCGAAAGAGGGTCACACTCTGGCGGCGGCCATGCTTGCGGTGCTCGTCACCGAGCGCGGGCTCGGCGGCGACAGCGCCGACCTCGAACGGCGGCTGATGCGCTTCCGCGGTGACAAGTCGCCGCGCGCCACTGCCGCCAGGCAACTCGCCGAGCGTCTGGCGCGTCAGGCGGGTGGAGCGAGAACCGCCCCTCACGCGGGAGGTGGCGAACAAATATCGCCGCCTATCGGCTCTCTCCTCGTCCACGCCTGGCCCGATCGCGTCGCCAAGGCGCGCGGCGCACGCGGCCGGTTCGTGCTCGCCAACGGCAGCGGCGCCATGCTTGACGAAGCCGACCCGCTGGCCGGCGAGGCTTTCATTGTCGTCGCCGACCTTAAGGGCAAGGCGCAGAATGCGCGGATCGCCGCCGCCGCCGCCGTTCCGATCGGTGAGATACGCGAAGCGCTCCGCGCGCGCATTTCGCGGCAGGTGGATTCAAGCTTCGACCCTGAAAAGCGTGCGGTCAGGGTGCGCGAGACCGAGCGCCTCGGCGCGATCGTGCTTTCCGAGCGCATGCTGCCGCCGCCGACCGGAGCGGAGGCCGACCGCGCCATACTCGATGCGCTAAGGGCACACGGCCTCGCCCTGCTGCCGTGGAGCAGGGAAGCCGAAACGCTCCGCCATAGGCTGCAATGGCTGCATCGTGGTATCGGCGCGCCCTGGCCGGACGTTTCGGACGAGGCGCTGCTCGCATCGCTCGACGATTGGCTCGCGCCATTTCTCCCCGGCGAGGCTTCTTTCCAGCGCCTCGACGCAGGTGTGCTCCACGCCGGCCTGATGTCGCTGGTGCCGCACGACCTGCAGCGCAAGATCGCTTCGCTGGCGCCGACCCACTTCGATGCTCCTTCCGGCAGCCGCGTGCCGGTAAGGTACGATGGCGAATGGCCGGTGCTGGCCATTCGCGTGCAGGAACTTTTCGGCCTCGACCGGCACCCGACGATCGCCGGCGGCACGGTGCCGCTCACGCTGGAGCTTCTGTCGCCCGCGCATCGGCCGATCCAGACGACCCGCGACCTGCCAGGCTTCTGGCGCGGCTCCTGGGCCGATGTACGCTCCGAAATGCGCGGCCGCTATCCGAAACATTTCTGGCCGGAGGATCCGGCTTCGGCCGAAGCGACGCCACGGGCCAAGCCGCGCGTTAAATAGCGCTTGGCGTCGGGAGCCGGCGAGGGGCATAAACGGCCCATGATCGAAAAGCTGCGAACACCCGACCTCCAGCAGAGCCACCGGCTGCGGCTGAACACCTTGATAAGGCTGCGGTGGCTGGCGATCGTCGGCCAGAGCGTCACCGTCATTTTTGTCGCCTACTGGCTTGATTTTCCCCTTCCCGTCAGCCTGTGCTTCGCGCTCATCGCCTGCTCCGCCTGGCTCAACCTGTTCCTCACCTTCCGTTACCCGGCCGCTCACCGGCTGACACCGCGCGCAGCCTTCATCACGCTCACCTTCGATGCGCTGCAGCTTGCCGGCTTGCTCTACATGACCGGCGGGCTGACAAACCCGTTTTCGTTGCTGCTGACGGTGCCGGTCATCATCTCGGCAACGTCCCTGTCGCTGCCGCTCACGGCCCTGCTTGGCGTCCTCGTCATGGCCATGGCCACGCTGTTGGCCTTCTTCCATCTGCCGCTGCCGTGGTTTGAAGGCGCCGAGCTTTCGATGCCCTTCATTTACGTCGCCGGCATGTGGACGGCTGTGTTCTGCTCGACCACCTTCACCGCCGTCTATGCCTGGCGCGTCGCGGAGGAGGCGCGGCTGCTCGCAAACGCGCTCGCCGCCACCGAACTCGTCCTGCAGCGAGAACAGCATCTTTCGGCGCTGGATGGGCTTGCGGCGGCGGCGGCGCACGAACTCGGCACGCCGCTCGCCACAATCGCCCTCGTCGCTAGGGAGATGGAACGCGCGCTGCGCGGCGATCCCAAATACCACGAGGACGTCACTCTTCTGCGTTCTCAGAGTGAGCGCTGCCGCGAGATCCTGAAGCGCCTGACCAGCCTGTCGTCCGAGGGCGAAGCGCATCTCGCCCGATTGCCGGTGACCTCGCTGGTCGAGGAGGTGATCGCACCACACCGCGATTTCGGCATCGCTATACGGCTCGAACCCGGTGAACGGGTCGGCCCCGAGCCGGTCGCGCGGCGCAATCCGGGCGTGATTTACGGCCTCGGCAATCTCGTCGAAAACGCCGTCGACTTCGCTGCCAGCACGGTCACGATACGCTGGCGCTGGGACGAGCGGGAAGTCGCCTTCGATATCGTCGACGACGGGCCGGGCTTTCCGCCGGAAATCATCGACCGGATCGGCGAGCCCTATATGTCGACCCGCCAGGGGGCGGAACCGGGTGGTGGCCTCGGGCTAGGCCTGTTCATCGCCAAGACGCTGCTCGAGCGTTCGGGCGCTGTGCTTTCCTTCTACAATGCGAATGAGCGGGGCAAGGGGGCGGTCGTTCAGGTAAGCTGGCCGCGTGAAGCCTTCCTTAACCCCGGCTCGGCGGCGAGTACGATGTTCGACACCGCATAGAGTTCGATTGAGGCCTGATGGCCCAAGGTGGCAAATAGTGTGGTTTGAGCCTATATCTGAAGCAAATCTGGGCAACACGGACGAACAAGAAATGATCAATGAAGAAACCGTTCAGGGCATCGTCGGCGCAGGCGATGTGTCGCTGCTGATCGTGGACGACGACAAACCGTTCCTCACCCGCCTGGCGCGCGCCATGGAGACGCGGGGCTTTCAGGTCGAGACCGCCGAAAGCGTCGAGGAAGCGGTGGCGAAAGCCCGCGCCCACCCGCCCGCCTATGCTGTGGTCGACATGCGGCTCGGCGACGGCAACGGGCTCGACGTGGTTGCGGCGATCCGCGAAAAGCGCACCGATTCCCGCACCATCATCCTCACCGGCTACGGCAACATCGCAACGGCAGTGACGGCTGTGAAGCTCGGCGCGGTCGACTACCTGTCAAAGCCGGCCGATGCCGACGACGTGTTCGCGGCGCTGACCCGCACTGCCGGCGAGCGCGCCGCGCCACCGGAAAACCCGATGTCGGCCGACCGCGTACGCTGGGAGCATATCCAGCGCGTCTACGAGATGTGCGAGCGCAACGTGTCGGAAACCGCCCGGCGGCTCAACATGCATCGGCGCACGCTGCAGCGCATCCTCGCCAAGCGTGCGCCCCGTTGAGCGATTGGTGAATAGTGAGTAGAACGTCGGCTCTGCGACCGAGCCGCGATCCTCACTGTCACTACTTGCCACGCACTATTCACTACTCACTTTCTCCGTCCAGCGCCGGCACCGAAACGCCCGCCAATTCCGCCGCCAGCAGCCTTGCCGCGCCGGCACGGGCCATGCGCAGCATCAGCGCCTTGCGGGTTGCCGCCGCCAGCCGGTGCTCCGGCGCGTCTCGCATGATCTCCGCGCCATAGCCGTCGGAGAGGATGAAGCCGCATTCCTCGGGAAAGATCGAGGCCGGCACCTCCGGGTGCGTGGCGAAGAAGAAGCGATCAGAATGCAGCCGGTATTCAGGCCATTTGCGGTCGACCCGGAAATCCTCGATCGATGATTTGATCTCTATGATCCAGACGTCGCCCGTCCGCGTCAGCGCGACGAGGTCGGCGCGCCGGCCCGTTGCCAGGCACAGTTCCGGCAGCACATGCGCGCCCATCTGCATGAGCAGTCGCTGGACGCCGCGCCTGACCACCATCGCCCGTTCAGACTGGCGGCCGTCGACGAGCGGATTGGCGAGAATCGGGCTGATGATCGGCATGCGGAGATAATCGCATTTTCAAACGCTGCTTTGAACCCTTTTTGTTCTCCCTAACAAAGATTGGCACCGCACAACCCCATGCGGCAAGCAATCACGTTCCCGTGATACGCTGTTGCCGAAATGCAATAGCAAACTGGTTACGCTTGCGTAAGCAGCCGGCTCAGCCACTAAGCTCTTGGCAAGCAGGAATTCGCCCCCGTAAATAAAGGCGAAATTGCGGCCCCGAATCGGGCCAAATCGATATTTGGACCGGAGCGGCGAATTTAATCATGCAGATGAAAACACTTGCCCTTGCAGTCGGGCTGGCGCTCGCTACCGCGGTTTCCGGGTGCAGCACATTCGGCTCGTACAAGGTGTTTTCGTCCGATTACGGCAGCCGAACGGACGCCGGCTATCGCCTTCCGAGCATTCCCATCTACAAGGTGCCCAAGAAATACCATCGCCAGATCGTCGCTTACAACGGCGGCGAGGAGCCCGGAACGATCATCGTCGACACTGCCGAGAAGTATCTCTACTTCGTCCTGCCCAGGGGCGAAGCGGTGCGCTACGGCATCGGCGTCGGCCGCGAAGGCTTTGAATGGAAGGGCACCGCCCGTGTCGCGGCAAAGCGCGAATGGCCGGTATGGACGCCGCCGGCCGAGATGATCAGGCGGCAGCCGGAACTCGCGAAATATCGCGGCGGAATGGAGCCGGGCATCACCAACGCGCTCGGCGCGCGTGCCCTCTATCTCTACAACAAGCGCGGCGACACCGGCTATCGCCTGCACGGGACGCCGGAATGGGCTTCGATCGGCAAGGCAATGTCATCGGGCTGCATCCGGCTGATGAACCAGGATATCATCGACCTCTACAACCGCGCCGAAGTCGGAGCCAAGGTCATCGTCAAATAACTACGCGGACCGTCTCGGCAACAACGGACGTCCACAGCAAAAAGCCGGGCAAATTTGCCCGGCTTTTTTGTTGTGAGGCTTTTCAGCGCGAGGATCAGCCGATCTGTTCGACGTGCTCGACTTCAGGAACGAAATGGCGCAGCAGGTTCTGGATGCCGTGCTTCAGCGTCGCGGTCGAGGACGGGCAGCCGGCGCAAGCTCCCTTCATGTGCAGGAAAACCGTGCCGTTCTCGTAGCCCCGGAAAGTGATGTCGCCGCCATCCTGGGCGACTGCCGGACGAACGCGGGTGTCGAGCAGTTCCTTGATAGTGACGACAATCTCCGAATCGGCCTTGTCGTAGAACTCGCCGGATTCGTCAGAAGGCGTTTCGGGCCGGCCGACATTCATCACCGGCGCGCCCGACATGAACTGCTCCATGATCGCGCCGAGGATGGCCGGCTTCAAATGCTGCCAGTCGGGGCCATCCTTGGTGACGGTAATGAAATCATAGCCGAAAAACACACCTGTGACGCCCGGAATGTCGAACAGTCTTCCGGCAAGCGGCGAGGCAGCGCGCGCGGTTTCGGCGTCGCGGAAATCCGCGGTGCCTTCGATCAGCACTTCCTTCCCGGGCAGGAATTTCAGCGTGGCGGGATTGGGGGTCGCCTCGGTCTGGATGAACATGGCCGCATCTCCGTGCGCTCAAAGTTTGGAATAGTTCTAAATATGCCTGGTTCCGGCGACATTCAAGCCAAATGCGCCATACTTTCGGCGGCCGTCGGAAATGATTTTCTCCCGAGGCATCCGCTTTGTCGAGGCAGACGGCTCAGGCGAGGCTGGCGATGTCGTCGTCGGAAAGGTTCTGTGGCACGACGGTCACCGGAATGGGAAACGCCGCGCCCTTGCCCGCGATCGAAGCGACCAGCGGCCCCGGACCTTCCTTGCCTGCGCCTGCAGCCAGCACCAGGATGGCGATGTCCTGGTCCTCCTCGATCAGCTTGTGGATTTCCTCGGCCGGCTTGCCCTCTCTCACCACCAGTTCCGGCTCGATTCCGAGCTTGGCGCGCACGGTCGTGGCATAGCCGTCGAGCGCCGCATTGGCCGCGGCATTGGCCTCGTCGCGCATGATCTTCTCGACCCCCAGCCAATGCTGGAAGTCTCCCGGCTCTATCACATAGAGCAGCACCAGCACGCCGCCGGTCGTCTTCGCGCGCGTCGAGGCATAGGCGACGGCGCGCTCGCATTCGGGCGTATCGTCGATGATCGCCAGGAATTTCCGACGGTGGCCGGCTTCCCGGATCAGTCGTTTGGAAACCATGTTCTAATCCTGCTGAGACGACATGCCGTTCCGGCGCAATCTGTCACCCGCGCCGGGCGTCGGCAAGTGGGCTTGCTGAACGGCTCTCAACCGTTCAGCAAGCCGACGATATTGCGCACCATCTTCATGTTGGCTTCGGCCATGACGCCGGCGCGCTCGCCGCCGTCCCTCAGCACCCCGTCGACATAGGCCTCGTCCGATGAAATCCGCCGCATCTCGGCGGCGATCGGCGCGAGCTTCGTCACAGCAAGGTCAGCCAGCGCCGGCTTGAATGCCGAAAATTGCTGACCACCGAACTCGGCAAGCACCTTTTCCTTCGAAGTCTCGGCGAGAGCTGCATAGAGAACGACGAGATTTTCAGCTTCCGGCCGTTCCTTCAGGCCTTCAATCTCGGAAGGAAGGCCGGCTGGATCGGTCTTTGCCTTGCGGATCTTCTTGGATATCGCGTCGGCGTCGTCGGTCAGGTTGATGCGCGACAGGTCCGAAGGATCCGACTTCGACATCTTCTTCAGCCCGTCGCGAAGCGACATGACGCGCGGCGCGGGACCCTCGATCAACGGCTCGGTAAGCGGAAAGAAGCCGTTGACCTTCTCCTCGCCTACCTTCATCTCGACGCCCAGCCCAAGATCGGCGATCCGGTCGGAGAAGTCGTTGTTGAACTTCTGGGCGATGTCGCGGGTCAGCTCCAGATGCTGCTTCTGGTCGTCGCCAACCGGAACATGAGTGGCGCGATAGACCAGGATGTCGGCGGCCATCAGCGTCGGATAGGCGAACAGGCCGACCGAGGCGTTCTCACGGTCCTTGCCGGCTTTCTCCTTGAACTGGGTCATGCGCGAGAGCCAGCCCATGCGGGCGACGCAATTGAACACCCATGCGAGCTCGGCATGCTGCATCACGCGGCTCTGATTGAAGACTACATGTTTCTTCGGGTCGATGCCGGCGGCCAGGAAGGCCGCGGTCACCTCGCGTGTCGCCTTCATCAGTTCGGCAGGCTCCTGCCACTGCGTGATCGCATGCAGGTCGACCACGCAGTAGATGCAGTCGTGGCTGTCTTGGAGGGCGACGAAGCGGCGGATCGCGCCGAGATAATTGCCGAGATGCAGGTTTCCGGTGGGCTGAACGCCCGAAAAGACGAGCGGCTTGAAGGCGGTCATGGTTTCCTCGTGGCTTGTGGAGGGCCGTTTCGCGCGCGGCGAAAATCGAGTTGCGCTTATGGACGAAGGCGCGTGCGCGATCAAGCCTTGCGCACGGGCGAACTCCAGGCGACGACTACGCTAATAGCGCAGCGGAACCGTGCTCTTTTCAGGCGCGGGCGCGCCGGCAGGCCGTTCGGGAAGACCAACAAGGGCGCGGAACGGCCAGGGGAGTTGTTCGAACAGGAGGCACAACACCAACGACCCGCCGATCGTCGCAAGCAGCACGAGCGACATCTTTGCCGCCACGACCGCGTCCAGCGGCAGGATGTAGAACAGCGCGGCGATGATAATGGTCTGATGCACGATATAGAGCGGGAATATCTTGCGATTCAGCCAGGCAAGTCCATTGCTCTTCCGGTTCAAATGAAGCGCGCCGAAACCCACGGCTGTGAGGATCATGCTCCAGGCAAGGCCGAAGAGGGCCGTCTTGTAGAGCACGGTCATGTTGTCGTAATCGCCGATGAAAGCGTCATCCGGATCGGCGGCCCATGAATGCCGGTAGAGCATCACGGTAAGCGCCAATGCAAAGGACGCGCTCAACCAGCGACGCTCGACGATCGCCTCGATTACCGCGTGGTGGTGGCGCGCGACGAGGAAGCCGAGCCCGAACCAACTAGCCCACACGGCGAACCAGGCGCCGTCATTGTAGAGCGAGTTGGTCTGGCGCGGGAAGATCGGCGACAGCGCGATGTTGAGCACCAGCGGCAGCAGAAACAAAAGGTAGATTGCGTTGGAGCGGGCCACGGTCTCGAACCAGCCGGTCAGCCGGCGCATGCGCGGGTCGATGATCAGCCGGAAAATGGGATAGCACAGGAACGCCATCACCAGCAGGTAGGCGACGAACCACATATGCGCCCAGGTGAAATTGCCCTGCGGGTATTTGCCTTCGGTGAAGTAACGTGTCAGCCAGAAGCTCATCAGCGAGCCGTCATAGCCGTCCTCGTAGACGCGCTCGAACCAGACCTGCGGCACGATGATGACGCACATGGCAAATAGCAGCGGCACCAAAAGGCGAATGGTCCGGTCCTTCAGGAAGGCCAGCCCGGCATTGGAGCGGAACGCAAACCACGTACCCATGCCCGAAACGAAGAACAGCAACGCCAGCCGCCAGGCGCGTGGGAATTTCATCACTAGCGAGAGCGTTTCGCTTCCCTGAGCGCTTTTCATCAGCCAGGACATGTCGGGAAAGAACGCGACCGAGCAGTGATAGACGACGAGAATGGCGAAGGCGATGACCCTCAACCAGTCGACGTAATAGAGTCTGCCGCTCATCTGCATGCCCCCACCCGACAGGCGACCGGCGCTTACGCACCAGCCGGCAGGTCACCGTTCTGGACGCATTTCGTTAAGAAACCGGTGTCGGGACGTCGAACAGTTTTAGCAAAAGCCTCGGCCACTCGGCCTATTCCGGATCGGATGCCGCCGTCCCGGCTTCGATAGGGCGGCCTCTTCTGCGCCGGACGACGCCGACCAGTTGCTGTCTATCGACCGCGCCGGTGCCAATGACAATGGCGAAATAGGTGATCGCCGCGGCGGCGATGATCGCCAGCACGGCGGCAAGACGAACCAGGCCCGACGGGTTTTCCATCATCGGCGCAAGCAGCATCTGCAGCACCCATATCAGTGCGCCCATGGCGAAACTCGCCGTCGCGATCAACACGACGCGCCTGGCCGTGACGGCAGACGGCCGGAAATCGTTTCGCGCCCACAGCGTGCCGGCGAGAAGCAGAAGATTGAGCCAGGCCGAGACCGTGGTGGCCAGCGCGATCGCCACATGGCCGTAGATCGGGAACAGCGCCAGGCTCGCGACGATATTGACAGCGACCGCGACGATCGAGAACCACATGGGCGTCTTCATGTCCTCGCGGGCGAAGAAAGCCGGCGAGAACACCTTTATCAAGACGTAGGCGGGCAGGCCCGCAGCGAAGGCGGCGAGGGCCTGCGCGGTCAGCACAGTCGCCTCGGCGGTGAATTCGCCGCGCTCATAAAGCATTGCGACGATCGGGCCGGGCATGGCGATCAGCCCGATCGCGGCGGGCAGCGTCAGGCCTAGCGCGAATTCGAGCGAGCGGTTCTGGAGATGCTCCGCGTCGGCATGGTCGCCGCTGCGCAGCGCCCGCGACAGTTCCGGCAACAGCACCACACCGACCGCCACGCCGATGACGCCGAGCGGAAGCTGGTTGATGCGGTCGGCGAAGTTGAGCAGGCTGATGGCGTTGTCCTGGGCCGAGGCGATGATTTGGCCGACAAGGAGGTTGATCTGAACGACGCCGCCCGTGAGGAGCGCTGGCCCCATCAGGATGAGCAGGCGCTTCACGTCGGGCGTCAGCCTCGGCAGCCGGAGCCGCATCGAAAAACCTTCCCGCCAGACACCCCAGACGAGGAAGACGAGTTGCAGTACGCCCGACAGGAATACACCCCAGGCAAGCCAAAGGCCGGTCAGGCGGTCGTCCACGCCGCCGCGCAGCGCCGCCATCAGGACCAGAATCAGGACGATATTGAGTAGGACCGGCACGAACGCGGCGAGGAAATAGCGCCGCATCGAATTCAGCACGCCCGACAGCATGGCGACCATCGACATGCAGAAGAGATACGGGAACATGATGCGGGTCATCAGTACGGTCAGGTCGAACTTGTCCGGCGTGTCGGAAAAGCCCGGCGCGATGATCGTCGATACGAGGAACGGCATTGCGATGATAGCACCGGCCGACAGGACGAGCAGCGTCGCAATGAGTACGGACAGCACGTCCTCGCCGAATTTCCGCGCCGCCTCCATGCCGCCGCCTTCCAGTTCCTTGGCGAAGAGCGGGATGAAAGCAGTGTTGAACGCTCCCTCGGCGAAAAGCCGGCGGAAGAGATTCGGGAAGCGGAAGGCGGCGTAGAAGGCGTCGGTCACTGGCCCGGCGCCCAGAGTCGCCGCGATCAGCGCCTCGCGGACGAAGCCCAGCAGGCGGCTTGCCATGGTGGCGCTTCCCACGCCGGCGAATTTTTTGACCAGGCTCATCGCTTGTGGGCTTCCGGAACGGCTGTGTTGTTGGTGATCATTCGGCAGCGGCGGAGACGCGCGCCTTGACGCCGCGCTGGCCTGCCTCGCCGTTGAGCGTGGCAATGAGCCGATTGCGTATGGTCTGGAGCCTCGCCGGGTTGTCGATCTTCTGGCCTGTCAGATCACTGACATAGAAGGTGTCGATGACCTTTTCGCCGAACGTCGTGATGTGCGCCGAGGCGATGTCCAGCGAAAGGTCTGACAGCGCGCCGGTGATTTCCGACAGCAGGCCCGGCCGGTCCAGCCCCGAGACGTCGATCACGGAAAACCGGTTCGACAGCGTGTTGCGGATTTCAACGCGCGGTTCGATGCGGAACGCCTTGGAGCCGCGTTTCGGCTTGGTCCGTTTCGCGATCATCTCGGGCAGCCAGCTCTTGCCCGAAAGGACGTCCTCGATCAGCGTTCCCACCCGTTCGGCACGCCGCCGCTCGTCCTCGTCACGGTCGAATTCCCTGGAGATCAGGATCGTGTCCAGCGCGCGCCCGTCAGACGTGGTGAAAATCTGCGCGTCGACGATGTTGGCGCCGGCGGCCGCACAGGCCCCGGCGATCACCGACAGCAGGCGCGGGTGGTCCTGCGCCAGAACGGTGATTTCCGTCACCGCCTCGAATTCGTGCGTCTTGACCATGGTGGCCAGTTTCTTGCCGGCTTCGTCGGCCGCGCGGATGAACTCGGCGTGGCGCAGCTGATCCTTCAGATCGACGGCCAAGAGGTAGTTTTCGTAATGCAGGCCAACGGTGCGCTTGCGCGCCGCATCGGGCCAGCCGGCAAGATTTTCGGCCAGCACTTCGCGCGCCTGCGCCGCCCGCTCGACGCGCGCCACTTCCGAGAAGCCGCCGGTCAGGAGAAGCTCGGTCTCGTAGTAGAGCGTCCTCAGCAGTTGCCCCTTCCAGCCATTCCAGACGCCCGGCCCGACACCGCGTATGTCACAGACGGTCAGCACCAGAAGCAGCTTCAACCGCTCCACCGACTGCACCAACGCGGCAAAATCCTCGATCGTCTTACGGTCGTTCAAATCGCGGGTCTGCGCTGTCATCGACATCGCCAGATGGTTTTCCACCAGCCAGGCCACCGTTTCGGTATCGGCAGGAGACAGGCCCATATGCGGGCAGATCCGCCGGGCGATCTTTGCGCCCGCCTCGGAATGGTCGTCGGGGCGGCCTTTGGCGATGTCGTGCAGCAGCACCGCGACGTAGAGCGCCTCGCGCTTATTCCTCAGACCCGGCATCAGCTTGTGAGACAGCGGGTGTATCTTCTCGCCGCCACCGCGCTCGATTTCCGACAGGACGCCGATACAGCGCAGGAGATGCTCGTCGACCGTATAGTGATGATACATGTTGAACTGCATCATGGCGACGATCTTGCCGAAATCAGGGATCAGCTTGCCGAGAAGCCCGGCTTCGTTCATCCGCCGCAGATTGAGCTCCGGGTTGCGGTCGGAGGTCAATATGTCGAGGAACAGCCGATTGGCCTCGGCGTCGCGTCGCAGGCTCCTGTCGACCAGGCGGAGCGAACGCGTCAGCAGCTTCAAAGCGTCGGGATGGAATTCGAGCCCATGCCTGTCGGCGAACCAGAACAGCCGCACCAAATTGACCGGATCGCGCACAAAAACCTGATCGTCGGCGACGTTGATGCGGTGGTTGTCGACGATGAAGTCGCTGGTGCCGGCAAGTTTTCGCCGGCGTCTGGAGAAGGTGAGAAAGATCCGGTTGAAGCCCGGCACGTGCTTGGCCTGCTCCTCCTCCAGAGCCGCGCAGAAGATGCGGGTCAGATCGCCGACATCCTTGGCGATCAGGAAGTAGTGCTTCATGAAGCGCTCGACGGCTGAGAGGCCGGGATGGCTGGTGTAGCCGAGCCGCTCGGCGATATCGCGCTGTATGTCGAAGTGCAGGCGCTCTTCGGCCTTGCCGGTGAGGAAATGCATGTGGCAGCGCACCGCCCACAGGAAATCCTCGGCTTTGAGGAACTGGTTGTATTCGGCCCGCGTGAACACGCCCTGCTCGACCAGTTCTTCGCCGGTGCGCACCCGGTAGAAATACTTGGCGATCCAGAACAGCGTGTGCAGGTCGCGCTGACCGCCCTTGCCGTCCTTGACGTTGGGCTCGACCAGATAGCGGCTTTCGCCGGCCTTGGCGTGGCGGTCGTCACGCTCGGCGAGCTTGGCCTGGACGTATTCCGCGCCGGTATTCTTCACCACTTCCTTGTCGAAGCGCGCCAGCAACTCGTCGTAGAGCTTGCGCTCGCCCCACAAATAGCGCGCTTCCAGAATCGAGGTGCGGATGGTGATGTCGGAGCGCGACAGACGCAGGCACTCGTCGATATTGCGGGTAGCGTGGCCGACCTTCAGCCCCATGTCCCATAGCATATAGAGCATGTATTCGACGATCTGCTCGCCCCATGGCGTCTGCTTGTATGGCAGGAGGAACAGGAGGTCGATGTCCGAGCCCGGCGCCAGCGTGCCGCGCCCGTAGCCGCCTACGGCGACCACCGCCATGCGCTCGGCCGATGAGGGGTTTTTTGCGCGATACACATGCGTCGCGGCGAAGTCATAGAGCGCGCGGATAATTTCGTCCATCAGATGCGACAGCCTGGACGCGCAAGCCGTGCCGCCGCCGTCCTCGGTCAGCATCCGTTCCGCCACTGCCCGTCCGGTCGCGATGCGCTCCTTCAGAATTGCGAGAACCTTCGCGCGAACAGCCGGGCTCGAGCCGTCGCCCTCAAAGGCTGCAGTCAGCGCCGTCAACTCGCAGCGGAGTGCTGCGCCATCGATCAGTTCGTCCAGTTTCAGGGCAATCTTGGCCATCGCGCCGGGTGGAATCTCCGCTTTCAGCGCGGCGTCTATAGCGCGTTTCTGCCGGTATGGGTATGGCCGGACGCGTGCATCGGCGAGATTGCCGCAGAGCTGCAATGCGCCATGCGGCCTCGACATTGCCGGCATCCTTGTGTAACCGCCTCACTCCGCTTTCGGGCGGCAATCTCCACGATCTCGGGACCCATTATGCGACCGGTCAGCGGCGGAATAGACTTTGGCACTTCCAACTCCACCGTCGGGGTGATGAATGGCGGCCGCCCGCGGCTGGTTCAGCTCGAGGGCGACCACGTCACCATGCCGAGCGCGGTATTCTACAATTTCGAGGACAATTTCACGTATTTCGGCAGGCGCGCCATCGAGGACTACACCGACCATGCCGAAGGCCGCCTGCTGCGGGCGCTGAAAAGCGTGCTCGGCTCGTCACTGATCCATGAAAAGACCCGGATCAAGGCGCGTTCTATCGCCTTCTCAGACATTATCGGCTCGTTCATCGGCTACCTCAAAGGCCGGCTCGACGCCGAGCTGGGCGAGACCGTCGATACCGTCGTGCTCGGCCGTCCGGTGCATTTCGTCGACGGCGACCCGCTAGCCGACGCGGAGGCGCAGGCGCAGCTCGAAAAGGCCGCCCGCGCCCAGGGCTTCAAGCATATCGCATTCCAGTTCGAGCCGATCGCCGCCGCGCTCGATTACGAGCAGAGTGTCACGAGAGAAGAGTTGGTGCTGATCGTCGACATTGGCGGCGGCACGTCCGACTTCTCGATCGTACGGGTCTCGCCCGAGCGCGCCGCCGCCGCCGCCCGCAAGGACGACATACTGGCCAGCACCGGCGTCCATATAGGCGGCACAGATTTCGACCGGCTGCTTTCGATGGCGCATCTGATGCCGGAACTCGGCTACAAGACGCAGACCAAGGACGGCAAGCGCAATTTGCCGGCCGGCTATTTCTTCGATCTCGCCACATGGCAGCGCATCAACCTGCTTTACTCGAACAAGGCGATGACCGATCTTCGCCAGATCCGCTACGAGGCGGCGCGGCCGGAACTGGTCGACCGGATGATCGACATCGTCAGGCACAGGCAGGGGCATTTGCTGGCATCAAAGATCGAACGCGCCAAGATCGAGCTGACGGATTTGGCGGAGACAGCGATGGAACTGCGCCTGACCGACGAGCTGCTGAGCCTGCCCATAACCCAGGCCGGCCTGAATGCGACGATCGAGGAAGCCGTGCGGAAGATCACCGATGTCATCTCCGGCACGCTGCGCGACGCGCAGGTAAAGCCGACGGCGATCACGACGCTGTTCCTGACCGGCGGCTCGACCGCCATTCCGTTGCTAAAGCAGTGCGTGTTGGACATGTTTCCGGCCGCGGTCGCGGTCGAGGGCGACATGTTCGGCAGCGTCGGTCTTGGCCTGGCGCTCGACGCCAACCGGAAATTCGGCGCTGCCTGAGACACAAGGCGCACAATGGAACTTCCTCCCCCACTCCGGCAGGCCGTAGAGCAGGTGCTGGAAGGCACATCTCTTTCGGAGTTGAAGCAGGCGGCTGACCTGCTTTCGCGCCGTTACCGCAGCGAAGTCCGGGACGGCAGGCTGCATATATCCGACGATCTCGCGGCGAAAGCCTATCTGGCGACACGATTGCCGGCCACTTATGCGGCGGTCCGCGCCAGCCTAGGGTCTGTCGCCGAAGTGCTGCCGGAACTTGCTCCGAAAAGCCTTCTCGATGTCGGCGCGGGTCCGGGAACGGCGCTGTGGGCCGCCCGCGACTGTTTCGAAAGCCTGGAGACCGCAACGCTGGTCGAGACCAGCGAAGCGATTCGCCGCGTCGGAAAACAGCTCACGGAGGCAGCGCCGGTGCGCGCCGAGTGGCTGGCCGCGGACCTCGCCACCGGGCTCGCCGACCTGAAGCCCGCCGATCTGGTCACCCTCGCCTATGTGTTGGACGAGCTTCAGCCATCGGCGATCGAGCCCCTGATCGACCGGCTGTGGGCCCTGACGCGCGACACGCTTGTCGTCGTCGAGCCCGGCACGCCGGCTGGCTGGCAGCGCATATTGGCCGTCCGGTCGCGCCTTATCGCGGCCGGCGCCCATCTCGCCGCACCCTGCCCGCATAGCGCCGCCTGCCCGCTCGTTGCGCCCGACTGGTGCCATTTCGCACGCCGCGTCGCGCGCTCCAGGCTGCATCGCCTCGCCAAGGGCGGCGATGTGCCGTGGGAAGACGAGAAATACATTTTCATCGCCGCGTCCAGAACGCCCGCCGATGCGCCAGCCGCCCGCGTGCTGGCGCCGCCTCAGACGGCGAGCGGGACAGTGCGGCTGAAGCTATGCCAGGCCAACGGCGCCGCAACCGAGCGGCTCGTGACCCGGCGCGAGGGTGCGGCGTTCAAGGCCGCGAGGCGGCTGGATTGGGGTGATGCGCAGTGGAACGAGCAGTAACCGGCGCTGCTACAAATCCTTTGATCTTGACCGGAATTTCCTCCGGCAGAACACTTCAGTTTAGATGAGAACGGCTCCAGGCCCGCACCGCCTCGATGGCCTTCTTGCGCATCATTGCGGTCGTTGTTGAGGCGGCCGCCGCCGACTTCTCATCATCTCCCACCTGAACCGTGGGCTGGGCGACCTCGATGCCGTTATCCCCTGAATGCCAGCCTGATCGTGGTATAGGCGCGACGCCGCACCACCGACTGGTTTCCGGATTTGGCCACGAAGACGAAGCTTACCTGTCTCGGAAAGAACCGCGGTCCGCGCGGCGGGCGATCTCGTCGTAGACGGGCTGCGGAACCGCGAGACCCCGTTCGCGAGATTTCTGCCGCGCCGCGACTTTGCCCGCGCCGGGAATATGGACTCCGTATTCTCCGGACAGCCGGTCGATCTGCGATTGCAGCCGGGTCTCGAAATCCGGGTCGAGGAGTTTCGGCTCGATGGCGACCACAAACAAACCCGTGCCCGGGGATTCCGAGCCGGTCGCGAAGGCCGGCGCATCGAGCGACCAGTTCGCGCCCGACAGGCCTGCGGAAAGAACTTCCACCATCATCGCGATGTTTGCGCCGCGGCTGCCGCCAAAGGCAAGCAGTGTTCCCTTGACCGCGGCGCGTGCATCCGTGGTCGGATTGCCCGCCGCATCCAGCGCCCAGCCTTCCGGGATGCTCTGGCCGGCGTGGGCCGCCCTGCGGATATTGACGAACGCAGTGGCGCTGGAGGACTGGTCGATCAGCAGCGGCGGCCCTCCCGCCGCAGGCGCGGCAAAGGCGAGCGGATTGGTGGAGTAGACCGGCTTTGTGCCGCCGGCGCCGGCAACCAGCGCCGGTCCGTTGGTCGCAGCCAGCGCCGCCAGTCCGCGTGCGGCCAGCCGCCCGGCGAAATAGCCGAGCGCGCCGCAGGTGAAGGCGTTCTTCTGGCTGAAGATTGCGACGCCGAATTTCTGGGCCGTGTCGACGAGGTCTTCGAACGCTCGGTCGAATCCGGGATGCGCCGCGCCGCCTCTTGCATTGGACCGGATGATCGCGCCGGCCGGGCGGGTGATCTCGGGCACGGCTTGTCCGTCGATTCGGCCAGCTTCCAAGGCTTCGAGATAATCGGTGAAATGCGCCAGCCCGACCGATGCCTGTCCTTCCGCTTCGGCAGCAACCGCCGCCCGGGCCAGCGAAGCCGCGACTTCAGCACTTGCACCTGCACCCTTCGCTGCGCCTTCGCACAGCGCCAGCGCCTCTTCCATGCCGATGGTGACGGTTTCGGTCATGCTAACCAAGCCGCGTGGGGATTTTCGCTTCGAGCTTGCGGAAGGCGAAGACGATGATGCCTGTTATGCAGAGATAGATCAGCGCGAGCAGCAGCAGCGGCTCATAGACGATGAAAGTGTCCTGCCGTACCCGAGAGGCGACGGCGTAGATATCAACAACGGTGATCGTCGCCACCAGCGGCGTCGCCTTGAGCAGAAGCACCACCTCGCCGGCCAGCGTCGGCAGCACGCTGTAGATCGCCTGCGGCAGCCATATGCGCCGGAAGATCGTCAGCCGGCGCATGCCATAGGCGCGCGCCGCCTCCAGTTGGCCGCGCGGCACGCCGGCAAAGGCGCCGCGCATGACCTCGCCGACATAGCCGCCGACGGAGAGCGTCAGCGCCAGCACCGCATATGGCCATGCCTGCCTGAGATAGGGCCAGAGAAACGAATCGCGGACCCAGGGAAATTGCGGGAACAGCGAGCCCAGCCCGAAGTAGAGGAGCCAGAGCTGAAGCAGCAGCGGGGTCCCGCGGATCACGGTGCAGAACGCGTTGGCCGGCCAGGCGAGCCAACGTGGCCCCGTCACTTGCACGAGGCCTACCGGAAGCGCCAGCGCGAAGCCGAGTATGCCGGTGACCACGAGAAGCCAGATCGTCCGCCAGATGCCCTGGAGCGCCAGATTGTAATAGGCCGGAATCCAGTCCCAGCGCATGAAGACAGCGGCGGATACGACCAGCGCCAGAGCCACTGCGATCAGCACGATGCGATGCGGCTGCAGCCAGAGCGAAGCCCGGGCCGTTGCATCGACGAGGCCGGTTGCGGTGTTTGCGCTCATCGGTCGCCCCCGGCGATCCGAGGCGTGCCGCGCCGCGCCCAGCGCTCGATTTGCGCGATGATGACGTTGGAGAACATCGTCAGCAGGAGATAGAGCACCCCCGCAGCCATGAAGAAGGTGAAATAGGCCTTGGTCTGGCCGGCCGCCGTCCTCGTCTCCTGGGTAAGTTCGCTGAAGCCGACGATGGCCAGCAAGGCCGTATCCTTGGTCGCGATCAGCCAGAGATTGGCGAGCCCGGGTATGGCAAAGGGCAGCATTGCGGGCACGGTGATGCGGCGCAGGAGCAGTCCAGGCGACATGCCGTAGGCGCGGGCGGCTTCGATCTGGCCCTGGGGGATGGCAAGGATTGCGCCGCGAATGACCTCGGTCGAGTAAGCGCCCTGCACGAAGGCCAGCACCCAGATGCCGGCGACAAGGCCGTTAATATCGATGCGTGCGTATCCCAAGGCCTCCAGAACGCGGTTGATCAGGTCGGTTCCCGCGAAATAGAGAAGCAGGATCAGCACCAGTTCCGGCACCGCGCGAACGATAGTGGTGTAGACTTCCAACAGATCGCGCACGATCGGCCCGCCATACAGCTTGCCATAGGCGCCGCCGGTGCCGATGGCCAGGCCGAAGCCGAACGCGCCGAGCGCGATGATTATGGAATTCATCAAGCCGCGCAACAGGTTGCCGCCCCAGCCCGGCGGCTCGAGCGCCAAAAGGTCGAAAATGCTCGCCTGCGACAGCGGAAGAAGAAACGCTTCGATCGGCTCGGTCCTGCACTTTAGAGCGGGTTAATCCGCTTCCTTGTGGACGCGGCTGCGACGGATTTTGATCCGCGCAGCCGCCCTTCACAGCTGGTCAGCTACCGTAGATGTCGAAGTCGAAGTACTTCTTGGTGATCTCGTCGTACTTGCCGTTCTCACGGATGGCCTTGATCGCGGCGTTGATCTTTTCCTTCAACTCCGTGTCCTCCTTGCGCACGCCGGCGCCGACCCCGGGCCCGAGGATTTCGAGATCGTCCGCGACATGACCCTTGAGATCGCAGCAGGCCATGCCCTGCTCGGATTTAAGGAAGGCATCGAGCGCGATGGAATCGGCCTGGGTCGCATCGATGCGCCCGGCCGCAAGATCCTGGTTCGCCTCGTCCTGGGTCTGGTATTCCTTGACCTCAGCCGCCTCGGTGAAATGCTTCTTCACGTAGGCGGCATGAACGGTCGAGACCTGAACGCCGATGATCTTGCCTTTTAGGCCCTCGGGCGTAGCGTCGAATTCCTCGCCCTTGGCGCCGACCACGGCTGTCGGCGTGTTGTAATACTTGTCCGAAAAGTCGATTGTTTTCTTGCGTTCCTCGGTGATCGACATCGAGTTCATGATCGTGTCGATCTTCTTCGTCGTCAGCGCCGGGATGAGGCCGTCCCACGGGATCGGCGTAAGCTCGCATTCGAACTTGGCCTCGGCACAGATCGCCTGGACGATCTCCACCTCCCAGCCGGTCCAGTTGCCGGAAGCGTCGGCGGAATAGAACGGCGGATAGGCTTCCGGCGAGAAGCCCACCTTGACCGGTTCGGCGCCAGCGGCGGCGAGGCCGGCCATGCCCAGCGCCAACGCCAGCGCGGCGGTTTTCAGTATGTTTTTCATGTAACGCACTCCCATTTTGTTTTGATTGACGTGTTCCCACTATTCGCCCGCAATCAGTGGATGTTGCGGATGAATTGTTTCAGCTTTTCGGACTTTGGATCGCCGAAAATCTGCTCCGGCGGTCCTTCCTCCTCGACCAGCCCGTTATAGAGATAGATGACATGGCTCGCGACCTGGCGGGCGAACTTCATCTCGTGTGTCACCAGCACCATTGTGCGGCCTTCGCGCGCCAGATCGGCGATCACCTTCAGCACCTCGCCGACCAGTTCGGGGTCGAGCGCAGAAGTCGGCTCGTCGAAAAGCATGACGCGCGGCTGGACCGCCAGCGCGCGCGCAATCGCGCCGCGCTGCTGTTGCCCACCCGACAGGAAGGCCGGATAGACGTCGCGCTTTTCCGAGAGCCCCACCCGTTCCAGCAGCTTTTCCGCGCCGGCGATGGCCTCGTCGCGTTTGACGCCGAGCACATGCACCGGCACCTCGATGACGTTCTCGATCAGAGTCATATGGCTCCAGAGGTTGAAGCTCTGGAAAACCATTCCGAGCCTGGAGCGGATGCGCTCTATCTGGCGGCGATCGGCCGGTACGCTACCGCCGTGATGGTCCGGTTTCAGCCGGATCTCCTCACCATTGACACGGATGAGGCCGCTGGTGGGGTTCTCCAGGCAGTTGATGCAGCGCAGCAGCGTCGACTTGCCCGAGCCGCTGCCGCCGATGATCGCCACGACCTCGCCGTCGCGCGCCGACATCGAAACGCCTTTCAGGACATGCAGCTGGCCGAACTTCTTGTGCAGATTCTCGACGTGAATGGCCTCGGCCGCGCCGTCTGACGCTGGGGTCGCTGTTGCGAGTGATGCGCCGCTGGCGCTCATCCTCGCTCCTCTACGGGATGCATTTCCATCCCCCGAATGCCTGCCCCGCTACTCGTCATTACGTCACGCAACCATCTTTCCCCGATCAGCATGGACCCGATCGCGCGGACCCGTCAATCCCGCCCATTACGGCACTTGCGACGTTGTTATGCAAGTGTATAAATAGGTTGTCAGCAAAACCATTCCTCGTTTCTCCAGACCAAGAGGCTTTCGTGAACGCTTACGGCTCTCAGTCCATGGCGGCGCCGCTCCGGCGCGTATTGATGCGGTCGGCGAAGAATGCGATGCGCAGAGCGGACCGGACGGCCTGGCATTACGGTCCGGGTTTCGACCCTGCGAGAGCCGCGACCCAGCATGCCGCTCTCGCCGAACTGGTAGCTGCTTCGGGCGCTGGCATCGAATGGATCGAGGACCGGGAGGACGGCCTTGCGGATTCGGTTTTCACCCATGACCCGTCGCTGATGACGGACCATGGCGCGATCGTCCTTTCCATGGGTAAGCAGTTACGGAATTCCGAGCCGGCACTTCATGAACAGACCTACAGGCGCCTGGGCATTCCGATTCTCGGGCGCATCGCGGCGCCCGGTCAGGTCGAAGGCGGCGACTGCGTCTGGGTCGACGCGCGTACCCTGGCGGTGGGCAGGGGCGTCCGTACCAACCAGCACGGTATCCAGCAGCTCGCCAATATGCTGACCCCGCTCGGTATCGAGGTCTACGGCTACGACCTGCCGCTCTGGCATGGCGAGGAGGCCTGCCTGCATCTGATGTCCGTGATCAGTCCGTTGGCCGATGACCTGGCGCTGGTCTATGCGCCCCTTCTGCCGGCGCCTTTCTACCAGATGCTGAAGGACCGCGGCATAACGCTCGTCGCCGGCGACGCCGATGAGTTCTTCGCTTCCAGCGGGCTCAGCCTCAATGTGCTGCCGACGAGCCCGCGCGAGGTGATCGCCGTGGCCGGCTATCCGAAGACCAAGGCTGCCATGGAAGCCGCCGGCTGCACGGTGAAAACCTTCGAGGCCGATGCGCTATGCATTGCCTGCGAAGGCGGACCGACCTGCCTGACGCGCCCGATCCTGCGCCAATGACCGCTCCCGGCCGACGCAAGTTTCGCCGTGAGGGCGAGGAGCGTCGCCGTCAGGACCTGATCGAGGCGACGCTCGATTGCGTCGCCGAGCGTGGGCTGCAGGGCGCGACAGTACGCGCCATCGCGTTGCGCGCCGGCGTTACAGGCGGCCTCATCCGCCACTATTTCCCCGGCAAGGAAGAGCTGCTGCAGGCTGCTTATGCAACCATTGTCGGGCGCATGACCGAGCAGGCGAAGGCAGCGCTCGGTCTTGAAGGCGCAGGTCCGAGACGCAGGCTGGCAGCCTTTGTCGGAGCCAATCTCGGGCCTCCGGTGGTCGATGCGCGCGTCTTCTCGCTTTGGGCGGGTTTCATCGGCCGTGCGGTCTCCGACCCGGCGCTCTCAATCGCCCATCGCGAGGGTTATCTGGGTTTTCGCGACGAGGTGGAGGCGCTTGTGGCCGAGGTGTTGATAGCGGCAGGCAGGAATGCAGGCCCCGGCGAATTGCGGCGACATGCCATCGCCATCAATGCCATCATAGACGGGTTGTGGATCGAGGGCTGCCTGGCCGGCGACATGTTCGAGAGCCGCGAACTGGCCGAAATCGGAATCACCACGGTCGAGTCCCTTCTTGGATTGGATTTGCGTGGAGGAGGAGCGATATGACAACGGTAGGCGAAGCGTTGATCTCGCTGCTCGAGGCGCATGGCGTCGACACCGTGTTCGGCATTCCGGGGGTCCATACGGTCGAGCTCTATCGTGGCCTCGCGGGCTCGAAGATGCGGCACGTCACCCCGCGGCACGAACAGGGCGCGGGGTTCATGGCCGACGGCTATGCGAGGGTCTCGGGGAAGCCAGGCGTCGCCTTCGTCATTACCGGACCGGGCCTGACCAACACCATCACCGCCATGGGCCAGGCGCGTGCCGATTCAGTCCCGATGCTGGTCATATCCGGGGTCAACGCGACGGGCACGCTCGGCAAGGGGCTCGGCTACCTGCACGAGTTGCCCGACCAGCGCGGCATGATGGAGAAGGTCGCGCTGTTCTCTCACCGGGTCGAGCAGGCACCCGAGCTGCCTGCGGTGCTGGCGCGGGCCTTCACCATTTTCGCGACTCAGCGGCCCGGACCAGTGCATATCGAGATACCGACCGATGTCATGGGCAAGCCCGCCGGCGAACTGGCGATGCTTCTGGGCAACGTTGTGCCCCCAGCGCCCGACAAAGCCGCAATTTCTGAATCGGCAAGGCTGGCGTTTTCCGCCGAAAACCCGTTAATCCTTGCCGGCGGCGGAGCAAAGCGTGCCGGAGCCGAGCTGGCGAGACTGGCCGAACGTCTCGACGCGCCCGTGATCACCACCGCCAACGCGCGTGGGCTGCTCCACCGCCATCCACTCGGAGTCCACGCCAGTCCGAGCCTGCAGGCCGTTCGCGCGCTGATGGCGGAATCGGATTTCGTCATCGCCGCCGGCACGGAATTCGGCCCTACCGATTACGATATGTACGCCGATGGCGGATTTGTGCTGCCGGCACGCCTGGTTCGGATCGACCTCGGGGCAGATCAACTCAGGCGTCATCCCGCAACCGTCGGTATCCAGGCCGATTGCGCGGTCGCGCTTGACGCGCTTGAAGCTGCCATCGGCTCCGCAGAAACCGCCGGCAGAACCCGATCCGGTGGCGCCGCACGGGCCGAGAAGGCGCGAGGCGCCGCCCTCGCCGAGATCGGCCGGGCTATGCGCGAGCAGGTCTCAGTGGTCGAGATGATCCGCGATACGTTGCCTGGATCGGTCATCGTCGGGGATTCGACGCAGCCCGTCTATGCCGCCAATCTTTATTACGATCACGACAGGCCGAGCGGCTGGTTCAATGCCGCCACCGGCTTCGGCGCGCTGGGCTACGGGCCCCCGGCGGCGATTGGAGCGGCGCTCGCCGATCCGAGTGCTCCAGTTGTCTGCCTAACCGGCGATGGCGGCTTCCAGTTCACGCTGCCGGAACTCGGCGCCGCGCTGGATGCCGGAACGCCGGTCATTTTCGTGGTCTGGAACAATCGCGGCTACCGCGAGATCGAAACTTCGATGCGCGAAGTCGGGGTCGAACCCGTCGGCGTCTCGCCCGCGCCGCCGGATTTTTGTCGGCTCGCCGACGCGTATGGCGTTTCGGCCGAGCGGCTGGATGAGATTTCCGACCTGCCGGCCGCGCTCAAGCGGGCCTCGGGCAAAACCTATCTGATCGAAATTCACGTCGCCTGAATTTCGGGGCGGAACCGGGAAGGCAAGCTCCGTCTGCCCGGCGTTCCGGTACCGGTAAACGCACAGCGGCGAAGCCTCCAGGATATCACTAAACAAAAACCCCGCCGGATCACTCCGGCGGGGCTTTTTCTCAACCGTTGGTAAGGACGATTACTCGTCCTTGCCGCCGCGCTGCTTCAGAGCCGCGCCGAGGATATCACCGAGCGAAGCACCGGAATCGGTCGAGCCGTACTGGGCGACCGCTTCCTTCTCCTCGGCGATTTCCAGCGCCTTGATCGACACCTGAATCTTCCGGGTCTTCTTGTCCCAGGCGATGACGCGCGCGTCGACCTTCTGACCGACGGTGAAGCGCTCGGGGCGCTGCTCGTCGCGATCGCGCGACAGATCGTTGCGCTTGATGAAGGTTTCGATACCGTGGTCGACGAGCCGGACTTCCAGCCCGCCGTCCTTGACGCCGGTGACCTCGCAGGTGACGACCGCATTCTTGCGCAAGTCGCCGGAGGTGGAGGCTTCGCCGACGGCATCACGCGCAAGCTGCTTGATGCCGAGCGAGATGCGCTCCTTGTCCTGGTCGACGTCGAGTACCTGCGCCTTGACGATGTCGCCGCGATTGTACTCTTCGATGACCTGCTCGCCCGGACGGTTCCAGTCGAGGTCGGAGAGGTGGACCATACCGTCCACGTCGCCTTCGAGGCCGATGAACAGGCCGAACTCGGTCTTGTTCTTGACCTCGCCCTCGACGATCGCGCCAACCGGATGGTTGCGGGCGAAAGCTTCCCACGGATTCTCGAGCGTCTGCTTGAGGCCGAGCGAGATGCGGCGCTTGGCCGGATCAACCTCGAGCACCACCACGTCGACTTCCTGCGAAGTGGAGAGGATCTTGCCCGGATGCACGTTCTTCTTCGTCCACGACATTTCGGAGACGTGGATCAAGCCCTCAATGCCCGGCTCCAGCTCCACGAAGGCGCCGTAGTCGGTGATGTTGGTGACGGTGCCGGTGATCTTCTTGCCGATCGGGAACTTGGTGCCGATCTCGCTCCACGGATCGCTCTCGAGCTGCTTCATGCCGAGCGAGATGCGGTGGGTTTCCTGGTTGATGCGGATGATCTGCACCTTGACCGTCTGGCCGATGTTGAGGATCTCGGTCGGATGGTTGACGCGGCGCCAGGCCATGTCGGTGACGTGCAGCAGGCCATCGATGCCGCCGAGGTCGACGAACGCACCGTAATCGGTGATGTTCTTGACCACGCCTTCGACCACCTGGCCCTCTTCGAGGTTCTGCACGATCTCCGAACGCTGTTCGGCGCGGCTTTCCTCAAGCACGGTGCGGCGCGACACGACGATGTTGCCGCGGCGGCGATCCATCTTCAGGATCTCGAAGGGCTGCGGGTTGTGCATCAGGGGCGAAACGTCGCGGATCGGACGGATATCGACCTGGCTGCGCGGCAGGAAGGCCACGGCCCCATCCAGATCGACGGTGAAGCCGCCCTTGACCTGGTTGAAGATAACGCCTTCGACGCGCTCACCCTTGTTGAACTTCTCTTCGAGCTTGACCCAGCTCTCTTCGCGGCGGGCCTTGTCGCGCGACAGCATGGCTTCGCCCAGCGCGTTCTCGATGCGCTCGACATAGACCTCGACCGTGTCGCCGACCTTGAGCTGGCCGTCCTTGGCCTTGGCGCCGAATTCCTTCAGCGGCACGCGGCCTTCAACCTTCAGGCCGACATCGATGATGGCCATGTCCTTTTCGATCGCGGTGATGGTGCCGCGGACGACCTGGCCTTCGCCGGAGTGGCCGTCGGAAAAGGATTCTTCGAGCATGCTCGCGAAATCATCGCGAGTGGGGTTTGCAGTTGACATATTTTCTCCTGGAACGCTCCGGCATTGTCGCTGGAGCCGGCGCCGTTGTTTGCGTTGCGTTTAGCTTGCCCGCATTCCGGGCCAAAGGGCCCTGGTGCCGCTTTCGCGGCGATTTCCGGCGCATGAGAATGCTGGCAGGCGGTGCTTCGTTCAAAATCCGGTGCCGCAGATTCCCCCGGGAAAAGCACGGCTGGCCGGATTTCAGGCCTTGTCTCTTTTGGCCAAGGCATCGTCCACGATGGCTTTGGCTGCCAGAAACGCGGCTTCTATAGACATTTCCGACGTATCGAGCAAGTGCGCGTCGGCGGCGGGCTTGAGCGGCGAGTCCGCGCGGCCCATGTCGCGCTCGTCGCGGTGCACGATATCGGCAAGGATCTCGCCGAAATCCGCCCTGCCGCCGCGCGATTCGATGTCGCGAAGCCGCCGTTCCGCGCGCACCTCCGCGCTCGCCGTGACGTAGAGCTTCACGCAGGCATCCGGACAGACGACGGTCCCTATGTCGCGCCCGTCAAGCACCGCGCCGGCCGGATTTCGGGCGAAGGCCCGCTGCTTTTCGACCAGTATCCGGCGCAGTTCGGGAATGACCGCCACACGCGATGCCGCCTCGCCAACCTCATGCGCAGAGAGCGCATGCTTGTCCAGACTGGCCAGATCGACCTGCCTTGCAGCCTCGATGGCGTGCGCCTCGTCGTCCAGCGGCCAGCCGTTCAGGATCAGCATATGCGCCACCGCCCGGTAGGTCAGGCCCGTGTCGAGGTGGGGCAGATGGTAATAGTCCGCCAGCCGCCGGGCGAGCGTACCCTTGCCGGAAGCGGCCGGACCGTCGATGGCGATGAGAAGCGGAGAGGTCATGACGGCGCTTGAAGCCGACTGGCAGTCAAATTGCAAGAGGACCTCAGACCTTAACGACGACATTGGGATGCAAAAGGCGGAAGGTTCAGGCCGTCCTTGAGGTACTGATTCAGTGAATCTTAGCGGGCCCCTGTTAGCCATTGCGCCATGAGAAAGCGCCTCACTCTCCTGGTTATCGCCACGCTCACGACTAGCCTGCTCGGTATCGGCTTTCTGCTGTCGCCGATTGAATCATCCATGGAAATGCGCCGTCGATGGGCAATGCGCGCCGACCTTGGCATGGAGTCCTGGAAGGCCGAGCTGCTCTATCGGACCCTGATCTGGAATGGCGATGATGTCGCAGCAAACAATCTGGGTACAATGATCGAGATCAGCAAATTCTTCCCCGAAAATCGAGCGAGGGTTGAGCAGATCGAACAGCAGGCACGCGAATGGTATCGCGCGCCTGCCGACAGAAGTGTCGCGGCGGCGATATATAACATCGGAATGCAGTCTTATCGGATGCGCGACGATCCGGTTCGCTACGAAGAAGGAAAGCAATGGCTATGCCAACGCGGCGGGTTAGATGAACTTACGGCGCTTGCATGCGCGCTTCATCTTTCCGGCACGCCCGGTCATCCGGACAGAAAGGACAAACTCAGGCGGCTCTCCGCAATCCTTGGGAGCCGGGGCACCCTGCTACCATTTGATCCGTCGCTCTGGCCAGATGTCCACGCTGAAATGGGTCACCTGCACGCGCAGACCGATCGCGAAGCTTCGCTCGAACACTACCGTTTGGCGGCAGATGCCGGCATTCTCTCGGCAATGGAACATTTAGCTTTCGGACTGCTGAACGGTCCTTCGCCCGAAACAACCGATTGGCTGGCTCAGATGGAAAAAGCGGCAGCCAACCCCTTGAGTGTGCCCGCCAACGCCTTGCTGGGCAAGGCTTACAAGTATGGTCTGCACGGTCTGCCTATAGATGGCGAAAAGGCCATACACTTCCTGAAGCGCGCCGCGTCGATATCGATGCCCCGTCCCCCAGATAGGCGTGAACGTTTGGCGGGAGCCCCGCGTGAAGGGTTCAGAACCGGCCGACCGACGCTGGATTGGATACCGAATATTGGAGACACTGAAGACGCTGCTTACGAACTGGGGATGCTTTATGCCGATGGCGATCTCACGCCGCGCGACATCGACGCCGCTCGTCTCTACCTGGGGGTTGCGGCGCGCGAAAAGTGGAAAGACGCCGAACTCCGATTGCAGGCGCTGAGCCGCGATCCCATTCAGATCAATTTGGGGCAATAACTCGCCGCCTAAACACCTCGCATCACCCCGCCGTCGAGCGGCAGGCCGTGGGCGATCAGGCGCTGCGCGACCGCGGGTAGGCCAGGCCGGTGTCGAGGTGCGGCAAGTGGTAATAGTCCGCAAGCCGCCGGGCGAGCGTACCCTTGCCGGAAGCGGCCGGACCGTCGATGGCGATGATCATCGATCGGCACCATAGCGCCGCACGAGGTCGGCCATTCCCGGATTGGCATGAACCTCAGCGGCTGCGCCCAGCCCTTCGACGACCTCGGCAATGTCCGCTTTCGGCCGGTTCTGGCTGACCTTCCATTTGCCTTCGATGTGGGTGATCGCGATCTCGACGCCTATGATGCCCTTGATCTGTGCGTCGACGAATGCCTCCGGCGCATCGTCTACCCGCCAGGGCGTCTGCCGCGGCTGTTCGTGCTCGCCGGTCAACGCCTCGATCTGGGTGCGCAGCCATGCGGCGTCATCTATGACCCTTGCGGTTCCGCGCACCTGGACGATGGCGTAGTTCCAGGTCGGCACGACCTTGCCGGTCTCGCGCTTGGTAGCGTACCAGGAGGGCGTGATGTAGGCATTTTCGCCCTGGAAGACGACTAGGACGGGCGCGCCCGCTGCAATTTCCTTCCATTGCCCGTTGGCCCGCGACATGTGGACCTGGAGCACACCTTTGGGCGAACCCTCTGCGACCAGATGAAACGGCAATGCGTTGGCCGTCGGACCGCCGCTTCCGGCCGTGATCAACAGGCCGAGCGGATGGGCACGGATCAACGCATGCTGAACGGCGAGATCATCTTCGCGAAAATGCGGCGGCTGGTACATGTCACTCGATCTCCGCGCCCATTCCGGTCATCAGCCCCATGAATTCCGGAAAACTGGTGGCAATCATCGCCCGATCGTCGACGGTGACCGGCTTATCGGTGGCAAGACCCATCACCAGGAAGCTCATGGCGATGCGGTGGTCGAGATGCGTCTCGACTGTCCCTCCGCCGAGCCCCTTGCCGCCCGGCTTGCCGCGCACGGCGAGAGAGGCTTCGCCCTCCGTGCAGTCGACGCCGTTGGCCTCCAGCCCGCGTGCCACGGCGCCGAGCCGGTCGGATTCCTTGACGCGCAGCTCATCCAGCCCCTGCATCAGCGTGTCGCCCTCGGCGAAGGATGCGGCGACGGCGAGAACCGGATATTCGTCGATCATCGACGGCGCGCGCTCGGCGGGAACGCTGACGCCTTTCAGTTGGGAAGAGCGGACGCGCAAATCGGCGACGTCCTCGCCGCCGGCATTGCGCGGATTGAGCAGATCGATGGACGCCCCCATTTCCAAAAGTGTGGTGATGAGGCCGGTCCGCGTCGGGTTCATCAGCACATTCTCTATGATGATGTCGGAATCCGGCACGATCAGAGCCGCCACCAGCGGGAAGCCGGCCGAAGACGGGTCGCCGGGCACGGCGATGGTCTGGCCGACGAGCTTGCCTTGGCCCTCGATTCGGATGTGGCGCACGCCATCGCTGTCGGTTTCTACCTCCAGGTTCGCCCCAAAACCCTTCAGCATCTTCTCTGTATGGTCGCGCGTCATAACCGGCTCGATCACTGTCGTAATGCCCGGCGTGTTCAGCCCGGCGAGAAGCACGGCAGACTTCACCTGCGCCGAGGCCATCGGCACGCGATAGGAAATCGGCGCAGCGGTCTTCGGCCCGCGCAGCGTGATCGGCATGCGGGCGCCCGGCGAAGCCTTGAGCACCTGGACGCCCATTTCGCGCAGCGGGTCGAGCACGCGGCCCATCGGCCGGCCTGACAGCGAGGCGTCGCCGATGAAGGTGGTCTCCATGTCATAGGTGCCGACGAGGCCCATGGTCAGCCGCGAGCCGGTGCCGGCATTGCCGAAATCGAGCGGCGCGGTCGGCTCCAGCAGGCAGCCATTGCCCGTGCCGTCGATAATCCATTCCGCGCCGCGCTTCTCAATGCGTGCGCCCATCGCCTTCATCGCCTCGCCGGTGCGCATCACGTCCTCGCCTTCGAGCAGGCCGGTGATGCGCGTTTGCCCGGAAGCGAGCCCGCCGAACATGAACGAGCGGTGCGAGATCGACTTGTCTCCGGGCATCCGGACCGTTCCGGCGAGCGCGGCTGATTTTTTTGCCGTTGCCGGCTGTGCGGGCGAGTGGTGCGCCATATTCTTCCCCATGCGGAAACGGCGGCAAAAACCCCCATTTTCCTGATCTTCGCGGCGGTTCCTATCATGCGTCGGAGCCTTGGTCATCCCCCGCGGCGGCCGTTCCGTAAAGCCAGGATTTTGGCTTTGACAGACCCGGAAACAGCGGCTAAGGGGACCGACTTTCAAGGACGAGGCTCAGCAGTGGCGAAATCCGAACTCGGTACAAAGCGCATCGACCCGGAAACGGGCCGCAAATTCTACGACCTCAACAAGGATCCGATCGTCTCTCCGTACACCGGGAAGACGTATCCGCTTTCCTATTTCGAATCGGCCGGAAGCAAGATCCACGAAGAGGAGGAAGAGGTCGAGGAGAAGGAACTCGACGCCGAGGAGGAAGGCGCCGAAATCGTTTCGCTCGAAGAGGCCGACGACGAGGCCAAGACCGCTGACGATCTTCCCGAGATCGAGGACGAGGAAGATGTCGACCTCGGCGACGACGACGAGGACGTGTTCCTCGAGGACGAAGAGGAAGACGACGACGACGTTTCCGACATTATCGGCGTCGGCGACGACGACGACGTCTGAGCCGGAAATGGCGCCCTGTCCATGATGTCGCGGCGCCATACAATTCGATCGAAGCCTGATGCAAAGGCTTGATCTGCGAACGGAGCCGGTTTAGAAGCCGCCTTCGATGACGGCTCGGGCCGGATGCCCGAACCGGAATTCCCGCCGGAAACGGCGACGGCCTTCAAGCCGGAATGGGGCCATAGCTCAGCTGGGAGAGCGCCTGCATGGCATGCAGGAGGTCAGCGGTTCGATCCCGCTTGGCTCCACCAAATATTTCAACGGGTTGCGGCCCGTCGGGTTTCCAACATCTGTTTGGGCAATGCGCTTCGATGGCTTCACCGAAGGATGACAAGCCAGGGAAGGCGGACCCGAAAATGATGCGAACAGCTAAGATCTGGATCACGGTAGGTGTTGTGGCGGCAATGGTCGCCGGATGCACGACATCGCCCGCCGACTATGCAGCCACGCTCTCGAACCAGGACCCAAAATGGCTGTCGCCGGAGTGCGAACAAATCCGCGCGCAGGCTTTGAACTACAAGGAGCGGAACCTCAACTGGGCGTCCGGTCTCTTGATTGGCCCGTATGGGCTTGCGCTCGTAGCAGCCGGCAAAGAGCACCAGGAAAAGCAACGAAAGCTCCTCGCCCGCGAGATGCATATGCGATGCTCAAGTCTGCCATTGCCGAAGAATCTGCAGATCAACCCGTCGACCGCGCAAAAGAGCAGCTCAAGCTAGGGCATGGCTTGCCGCAAGGGCGAGGTTGTCATCGCCCTCGATATGCAAGACAAACCAAGTCCACTCGGGGTTGGGTCAGCCAATCCGCTGCCAGTCCTGGCGCAGTTCATCCGCGCTTGCCGGGCGCAGGCCGCAAGTGGCGATCGCGGTTGCCGCCGCCGCGACGAGATCGGCATTATCCTTTGCCTGCGAACCGTCGGGCAGGAATAGATTGTTTTCAAACCCGACCCTGACATGGCCACCGAGCAGCGCTCCGGTCGCCACACAGGCGGTTTCGCGCCCGCCGAAAGC
This sequence comes from Mesorhizobium sp. WSM2240, assembly GCF_040438645.1. Lineage (NCBI taxonomy): Bacteria > Pseudomonadati > Pseudomonadota > Alphaproteobacteria > Hyphomicrobiales > Phyllobacteriaceae > Mesorhizobium > Mesorhizobium sp. WSM2240. The sequence continues at coordinate 5,281,155 of NZ_CP159253.1, read as the reverse complement.
GCAGACCGACCAGTGGCCAAAGCGCGGCATGCCGGGCGAGAGAAACGGCAGGAGGTCAGCGGGCGACGATCTCTGGCCGGCGCTGTAGCGGCCGAGCACGTAAAGCACGGGAATGTCTTCGAACGGGATCAGGCCCCGCTTCTTCACTCCGGCCAGCTTTACCGCCTCTTCGGGCGTGTAGAGGATGATCTGCGGCATGACTTTTTCCCGGCTAAGCCAGCCCAGAAACTCAGCGAAGCCGGACTCGTGGCTATCGTCCGGCAGCAATTCCCTGAGCGCGAGCGACACTGCCTCCGGCCGCACCTGGCGCACCACCTCCATCTGCTCGGCGGGCGAATATATGCTAAGCGCCTCGCTCGTGATCTGGATCACCAGCCTGTCGCCAACCGCGGCCCGGATGGCCGCAATGGCGGCACGATAGGCTTCAGCATCCAGCAGATGTCCGCCATCCCGGTTGCGCACATGCGCGTGGATCATAGACGCGCCCGCCTCCAGGCAAGCCACAGCCGTCGCGGCAAGTTCGGCCGCCGTCATGGGTAGCGCCGGATGGTCGGTTTTGGTGCGCCTGCCGCCATTCGGCGCTACCGCAATGGCGACGGGGGCGGCAACGTTCAGGTCTGGTGCGGTCACGCGGTTCAATCCATTTGTTTCACTTCAAGCTGTGATGTAACATATGTTGCATCTTTCCGGCAGCGGGTCTAGGTTCTTCCCATAGCCAAGCCGGCCCTCCGAGGACATCATGACCAAAATCCTGCATCGCCAGATCCATGCCAGCCTGCCGGTGGCCGTCGGCGGCCAGGGGGTGCATCTGCTTGACGCCGATGGGCGCTCCTACATCGATGCCTCGGGCGGTGCGGCAGTGTCGTGCCTCGGCCACGGCCATCCCGATGTGACTGCCGCGCTCCATGCCCAGGCGGACAGGCTTGCCTATGCCCATACGAGCTTTTTCACCAACGAGCCCGCCGAAAGGCTGGCCGAGAGGCTGGTGGCAGGTGCGCCGCAGGGCATCAGCCATGCCTATTTTGTTTCCGGCGGCTCGGAAGCGATCGAGGCGGCGCTGAAGATGGCGCGCCAATATTTCGTCGAAACCGGAGAGCCGGAGCGTCGCAACATCATAGCCCGCCGCCAGAGCTATCACGGCAACACGCTCGGCGCGCTGGCCACCGGCGGCAACGAAATGCGCCGCACTCAGTTTCGCCCGCTGCTGATCGAGACACACCACATCGACCCCTGCTACGCCTATCGGTTCCAGGAGCCGGGCGAGAGCGACGAAAGCTATGCCGCGCGTGCGGCGCAGGCGCTGGAAGACAAGGTGCTCGAGCTTGGTCCGGAGACGGTGATGGCCTTCGTGGCGGAGCCGGTGGTCGGCGCCACGGCCGGAGCGGTGCCGCCCGTCGCCGACTATCTGAAGCGCATCCGCGCCATATGCGACCGATACGGCATTCTGCTGATCCTCGACGAGGTGATGTGCGGCATGGGCCGCACCGGCACGCTGCACGCCTCAGAGCAGGACGGCATCGCGCCGGACCTGATGACGGTGGCGAAGGGGCTCGGCGGCGGCTACCAGCCGATCGGTGCGGTGCTGCTCAGCCAAAAGATTTTCGACGCTTTCGCCAACGGCTCGGGCCTGTTCCAGCACGGCCACACCTATATCTGTCATCCAATGGCCTGCGCCGCCGCGCTCGCCGTGCAGGAGGTCATCGCGCGCGACGACCTGCTCGCCAATGTCCGATCCATGGGCGCGCATCTTTCCCGCCGCCTGGGCGAACGCTTCGGCAACCATGCGCATGTCGGCGACATTCGCGGGCGCGGGCTGTTCATGGGCGTGGAACTGGTCGAGGACCGCTTGAGCAAGACGCCGTTTGACCCAAAGCTGAAATTCCATGCGAAGATCAAGCGCGAGGCGATGGCGCGAGGGCTGCTGGTCTATCCCGGCGGAGGCACGATCGACGGCGTCAATGGCGACCACGTGCTGATCGCTCCGCCCTTCATCATAGACGCCGCAACGATCGATGCGGTGGTCGAACGGCTCGGCGACGCGATCGACGCGGCAATTGCCGCATAGTTCCTTCACTCCGGCAGATACGCCCCGAACGCCTGCAGTTCCAGCTCCGTTTCCCTGACCCGTTCGGCGGCGGCCGGACCGCTGCGCGCCAGCATCGTCGCGGCCAGCGCTTCGACGATGGCCATCGCCGCCGCCACCGACGGGAAGAAGGATGGGCTGTCGGTGGAGAAGCGCAGCGTCACCTCCGCGTGCCGCGCGACCGCCGCCGCCATGCTGTCGGCGATGGCGATGATCGGCACGCCGTGCCGCCGCGCCGCTTCCACCACCGGCCCGAGCTCGCGCGAATAGGGCGAGAAGCCGATCGCCACGATTGCTTCCCGCTTGCCGAGCGCGGCCAGTTCCGCCTCCAGAGCGCCGCCGTCGCCGCCGAGCAGCGTGATGTCGCGCCGGAACATGCGGCAGAGATAGACGAGCGCGTGGGCCGGCGCGCGGCAGCTGCGGAAGCCGGCGACGCGTATGCGTTGCGCCCGCTCCAGTATGGCGCATGCCCTGGCGATTTCGTCGCTGCCGTTGACCGCTTCGGCCGCGGCGAGGTTGGCGGATATCGTCTTCAGCGATTCCGCGAAGATCGCCTCCGCGCCGCGCTTGACCAGCGCGTCGGCTTTGGCCGCGAAAGGCGCGTTGCCGGAGCGCAGCCGGTCTTCGAAAGGCTTCCGCAGCGCCGCCCAATCGGCGAAGCCCAGCCGCCGCGCCAGCCGCACAAAGGTCGTGGGCGTCACTTCCGATCGCGAGGCCAGCACCCGCATCGAGACCAGCGCCACCTCGTCGGGATGATCGACCAGAAAGCGCGCCGCCTTGCGAAGCTCCGAACTCAGCTCGGGCAGGTCGGCCAGTATGCGCCCCTGGACCTCCTCGAAACCCGTGTCCCGCCCATCCATGTAACAAGTATTCCCCTTGATTGATAAAGCGCAACAATCGTAGCATGGCGCGACGTGCCTTCGATACAAAAAGCACGCGATGGCCGCATCGGCACGCAACACCAAGGGAGAACTAGATGAAACATGACCGGATTATGCGTCGCGGAACGCAGGCGGTGGCCTTGTCGGCTGCGCTGCTGTTTTCAGGCGGCGCGATGGCGCAGCAGAATTTCGTGACGATCGGCACCGGCGGCGTCACCGGCGTCTATTACGCCGCGGGCGGCGCGATCTGCCGGCTCCTGAACAAGGACCGCAAGACCCACGGCATTCGCTGCTCGGTGGAATCGACCGGCGGCTCGGCCTTCAACGTCAACACGATCAAGGAAGGCGAACTCGACTTCGGCATGGCCCAGTCCGACGTCCAGTACAATGCCTTCAACGGCCAGGAATCCTTCAAGGAAGGCGGCGCGCATACCGATCTTAGGGCCGTGTTCTCGATCCATCCGGAACCCTTCACCGTGCTTGCGCATCCGAATGCAGGCGTGACCAAGTTCGAGGATTTCAAGGGCAAGCGCTTCAATGTCGGCAATCCCGGCTCGGGCACACGCGCTTCGATGGAGCGCCTGCTCGACGCCATGGGCTGGACGCTGGCCGACTTCTCGCTGGCTTCGGAGTTGAAGGCCGATGAGCACGGCCCGGCGCTCTGCGACGGCAAGATCGACGGCTTCTTCTACGGCGTCGGCCATCCTTCTGCGAACATCCAGGACCCGACGACCACCTGTGCCGCAAAGCTGGTGCCGCTGACGGGCGAAGCGGTCGACAAGCTGGTCGCCGACAATCCATACTACGCCAAGGCGACCATTCCGGGCGGTCTTTACAACAACAACCCGGACGACACCGAGACCTTCGGCGTCCTCGCCACGCTGGTCACCTCGGCCAATGTTCCCGAGGAGACGGTTTATCAGCTCGTGAAATCGACGTTCGAGAATTTCGACGAGTTCAAGTCGCTGCATCCGGCATTCGCCAATCTCGACCCGCAGAAGATGGTCACGGACGGAATTTCGGCGCCTCTGCACCCCGGCGCGGAAAAGTACTACAAGGAGAAGGGCTGGCTGCAGTAAGCTTCGCGACCTGACGATACGCCGGCGGGTTCGTGGGGGACCTGCCGGCGATAATCCATAAAGAGGGAGGGCGTCATGAGCGAAGCCAAGGAACAGCCGGCCGAGGTCGATCTCGAGCAGCTTGAGCAGCTCGTCGCCGAGGCGGATACCGGAGGCCGCCATGCAGTCGGGCTTGCCGGAAAGGCGCTGCTTTGGGTGGCGGTGGCCTGGTCGCTGTTCCAACTCTGGTACGCCTCGCCCCTGCCTTTCATCTTCGGATTCGGCGTCCTCAACGACACCGAAGCGCGCGCCATCCATCTTGGTTTTGCGCTGTTCCTGACCTTTACCGCCTACCCAGCTCTCAGATCCTCGCCGCGCGACCGCGTTCCCCTGCTGGACTGGATATTGGCTTTAGTCGGCGCCTTTGCCGGCGCTTACCTGTTCCTTTTCTACGTCCAGCTGTCCGGGCGTCCGGGCCAGCCCACGACGCTCGACCTCGTCACCGGCACGGTCGGCATCGTGCTTCTCCTCGAAGCCACCCGCCGTGCGCTCGGCCTGCCCATGGTCGTCGTCGCCTCGGTGTTCATCTTCTACACCTTCGCCGGCCAGTACATGCCGGACGTTATCCAGCACCGCGGCGCTTCGCTGGTCAAATTCCTCAATCACCAATGGCTGACCACCGAGGGGGTATTCGGCATCGCGCTCGGCGTCTCGACCAGCTTCGTTTTCCTGTTCGTGCTGTTCGGCACGCTGCTGGAAAAGGCCGGCGCGGGCAACTGGATGATGCAGATCTCGATCGCGCTGCTCGGCCATCTGCGTGGCGGCCCGGCCAAGGTCGCAGTGGTTTCCTCGGCGCTGAACGGCGTCGTCTCCGGCTCGTCCGTGTCGAACGTCGTTTCCGGCGGCATCTTCACCATCCCGCTGATGAAGCGCACGGGCCTGTCCGGCGTGAAGGCCGGCGCGATCGAGGCTACGGCCTCGATCAACGGCCAGATCATGCCGCCGGTCATGGGTGCGGCAGCCTTCCTGATGGTCGAGTATGTCGGCATCCCCTATTCGGAGATCATCAAGCACGCGATCATGCCCGCCGTCTTTTCCTATCTGGCGCTGCTCTACATGGTGCATCTGGAAGCGGTAAAGCTTGACATGCAGCCTATCCCGCAACGCCCGACCCCAAGGCGGGAGCGGTGGCTGCGCATGGGCCTCGGGCTTTCCGGCAGCATCCTTGCGATCTGTATTCTCTACTACGGCATCATCGCCATCCAGGCCGCCTTCGGCGCGGCCGCGCCGACCCTGCTCGCCCTTGCCGGCATCGTCCTCTACGTCGCCACCATCTGGTATTCGTCGCGCTATCCGGACCTGGAACTCGACGACCCCAACACGCCGATTCTGGAATTGCCGCGCGCCTGGGACGTTACTCGGACCGGGCTTGATTTCCTCATTCCGATTGTGGTCCTGCTCTGGTGCCTGATGGTCGAGCAGCTTTCGCCCGGCCTGTCGGCCTTCTGGGCGACGGTGACCATCCTCGCCATCGTGGCCACTCGTAAGCCGCTGATGGCGATCTTTCGCCGCGAGAACCTGACTGGGGCGACCCGGGCTGCAGGCGCCGACCTGATCGACGGGTTAGCGCTCGGCGCGCGCAACATGATCGGCATCGCCGTCGCCACCGCCACCGCCGGCATCGTCGTCGGCACGATCACGCTGACCGGCCTCGGACTGATGATGACCGAACTTGTCGAGTTCATCTCGGGCGGCAATGTCATCCTAATGCTGATACTCATTGCCGCGATCAGCCTCGTGCTCGGCATGGGCATACCGACGACGGCCAACTACATCCTGGTGGCGACGCTGATGGCGCCGGTGGTGGTCGATCTCGGCGCGCAAGCGGGGCTGGCCATCCCGCTGATCGCCGTCCATCTCTTCGTCTTCTATTTCGGCATCATGGCCGATATCACGCCGCCGGTGGGGCTGGCCTCCTTCGCGGCGGCCGCGATCTCCAAGGAAGACCCGATCGCCACCGGTTTCCAGGGTGCATTCTATTCCCTGCGCACGGCGATCCTGCCCTTCGTCTTCATCTTCAATCCGTCGATCCTGCTGATCGGCGTAGACACCTGGCCGCATATCTTCTGGGTAGCCGCCGTCTCGCTGGCCGCCATCCTCATCTTCTCGGCGGCGACGATGAACTTCTTCGTCACGAAGAGCCGGCTTTGGGAAAGCGCCGTGTTGCTGCTTGTTTGCTTCACGCTGTTCCGCCCGGACTGGTGGCTCAATCAGGTCTCGCCGCCTTATGAGGAACTGCCGGCCAGCGAATTCCTTGCCGCCGTCGAGCAGGCGCCGCCCGGCGGCCGGCTGAACTTCGTCGTCGAGGGCATCGACCTGATGGGCGACGACGTACGCAAGACCGTCAACGTGCCGCTCGGCGAGCCGGCCGAACCGCTGGAGCGACTGCGCCGCATCGGCCTCACCATCACGCCGGCCGGCGATACGCTGATGATCACCAATGTCGGCTTCGGCTCTTACGCCAAGCGCATCGGGCTCGATGTCGGTTATGACGTCACAGCGGTGCTGAAGAAGGCCGACCAGCCGTCCAGCCTGATTCCGATCGGGGCGGCGCTAGCCGTTACCGCCGCCATTGCCGGGTTGCAGCTTGCCCGAAAGCGCGCGGCGGCCCGGGAATCGCACGCGGCCTGAGGCCGCCCGCATGCCGGCTGGATATTGCATATAACTGGTCCTACCAGTTATATGCAGCCAGGGAGAGAGATCATGAACGCACCTTCCGGCAAGAATACCGGCATCGAAATCCCGTTCGATCAGGCCCGCGTCGACCGCCTCATGGAAGAGGCCGGCATCGACGTGCTCGTCGCCACCTCCAAGCACAATGTTGAATATCTGCTGGGCGGCTATAAATTCATCTTCTTCGCCGCAATGGATGCGATCGGGCACAGCCGCTATCTGCCGGTCGTGATCTACGAAAAAGGCCGGCCGGAGCACGCCGCCTATATCGGCAACCGGATGGAAGGCGGCGAACATCACAACAATCCGTTCTGGACGCCGGTGGTCCACACCGCGACCTGGGGCACGATGGACGCGGCCGGTCTTGCAGTCGAGCACCTGAAGAAGATCGGCAAGGCCGATGCGCGCATCGGCATCGAGCCGCCCTTCCTGCCGGCGGACGCGCATGGCGTGTTGCAGGGGCTCGACGGGGCAAGGCTGGTCGACGCCACCTCGATGCTGGAGCGGATGCGGGCGCTCAAGACGCCGGAGGAGCTCCAAATGCTGCGCATCGCGTCGGAACTGATCACCGATTCCATGCTGGCGGTGTTTGCGAGTCAGGGGCCGGGCTCGACCAAGCGGCAGATCGTCGATGCGCTTCGCCGCGAGGAGACCAATCGCGGACTGACCTTCGAGTACGCGCTGCTGACGCTGGGTTCCAGCCACAATCGCGCGGTGTCGCCGCAGGCCTGGCAGCCTGGCGAGGTCCTGTCGCTCGATTCCGGCGGCAATTATCACGGCTATATCGGCGATCTCTGCCGCATGGCGGTGCTCGGGGAGCCTGACCAAGAATTGCAGGATCTGCTGGCGGAGATTGAAGCGGTGCAGCAGGCCGCCTTTTCGAGGATCGCGCCCGGCGTTCTGGGCGGCGACATGATCGCCCATGCCGAAAGCGTGCTGAAGTCCTCGCCGAGCGCGGCCTTCACCGACTTTTTCGCGCACGGAATGGGGCTCATCACCCACGAGGCGCCGTTCCTGATGACCAATCACCCGGTCGCTTATGAGGGCGTGGACGCCGCGCGGCCGCTGGAGGCGGGCATGGTGCTGTCGGTCGAGACCACAATGCTGCATCCGACGCGCGGCTTCATCAAACTCGAGGACACTGTCGCGGTGAAGGACGGCGGCTACGAGATGTTCGGCGACCGCGGGAGGGGGTGGAACCGAGGCGGGACGTGAGAGCGTTTTCTTCCTCCTCCTCCCCTTCTGGGAGGGGCGGGCAAGCTTCTCCGTCGCCACGCCCGGTCTGCCGCAGGACAGTTTACTTTTTTCCGCCGGCACGAACCTGTCGACTGCCGCCGCCTTTTTGCGGAAAGAAAGTAAACTGTGCCCGGCTCGCACTTCTCCATCGCCACGCTGCGTTTCCGCCCTGGCCATTTTCAAAGAACGCTCCTCATTTGCGAGGAGGTAGTCGGGAAGCGGGGCGCGAGGCCGTGCCTCCTAAAGTGAAAATAACGTGGCGCGGTCTCGCGAGTGGTTTGTCCACGGGAGGGGCCATCGCGGAGCATCTTCTTGCCGTCATCCCGGAACCGGAGCGAAGCGGAGGTATCCGGGACCCATTGAGCAGCGCGGCCGGGTCCTGATTTTCGCACGTCGCGCATCATGTCATCGCAAGGACCAGGCCGTGCCCGACGATGTTCGGGCCAATAGGTCCCGGCTCGCACTCGCTTCGCTCATTGGCCGGGATGACGAAGGAGGAGCGGAACCGCCAATCGCCAGCGCCGCTACGCAGAGAGGGCCCAGCAGCTTCCTTTACGGCTTCTGCCGCTTCCTTTTTCTCGTGTGGCAGGCCCTTCAGCCGGCGGGCGGCACCAGTTTGAAATCGGGCAGTTCGCGCAGCGCGAGTTCCGGGCCTGCGGGCGAATAGACGACGAAAAGCTGCATCGGCCCGTCACCAGTGTTTGTCGTCGAGTGGAAGCGGCTTTCGGGCACATAGACCGTACAGCCGGGCCCGACCTTCTTCACCACGGGATTGCCCTCTCCATCCTCGACCATCTGCTCGCCGGTTCCGGAGATCACGAAGATGATTTCCTCCGCGCCCGGATGATTGTGCCGGGCATGGCCCTGGCCTTTCTGCAGATCGACCACGCCGCCGGAAAACCGCGAAGCGCCATTGACCTCCGGCGCCACCGTCAGCGCCAGCCGGCCCCAGTCGAAGGCGAAAGTGTCCACCTCTTTCGGATAGACGAAATTCCGTTCCTTGGTCATGCGGCTCCTCCCCGGTTGTTGTTTGCCGCCGGCGCGCCCAGCGCCAGCGTCTTGAATGTTTCGGTCTGCTGGCGAATGGCGATTTCGGCGGGCAGCCGCTCCATCGAGCTTGCGCCGTAAAAACCGTGGCAGCCAGTGCACCGGTCCAGAATGTATTTTGCATCCTCCGGCATGGATATAGGCCCGCCGTGGCAGAGCACGAAGACATCGCGTCGAATCGAGCGCGCCGCCTCCGCGATCGCGTCGATCTCTCCCAGGCAGTCGTCGAGTGACTTGGCCGAGGTCGCGCCGATCGTGCCTCCCGTGGTCACGCCCATATGCGCGACGATGACATCGGCGCCGGCCCGCGCCATGGCGCGCGCTTCGTCCGGATTGAACACGTAAGGCGTGGTCAGAAGGTCGAGCTTGTGCGCCTCGGCGATCATGTCGACCTCGAGACCAAAACCCATGCCGGTCTCCTCGAAGCTCTGCCGCATCTGGCCGTCGAACAGGCCGATGGTGGGAAAATTCTGCACGCCGGAAAAGCCCATCGTTTTCAGCTCGGCAAGCAGCAGCGGCATGATGACGAACGGATCGGTGCCGTTGACGCCGGCCAGCACCGGGGTGCGCTTCACCACCGGCAGGACTTCGTAGGCCATTTCCTTGACGATCTCGTTGGCGTTGCCATAGGCAAGCAGACCGGCGGCCGAGCCGCGCCCCGCCATGCGGTAACGGCCGGAATTGTAGATGATGATGAGGTCGATCCCGCCCGCCTCCTCGGCCTTGGCCGAGATGCCGGTGCCGGCTCCGCCGCCGACGATCGGCTGGCCGCGATCCACCATGGCGCGGAATTTTTCGAGGATTTGCTGGCGTGGGACTGCGGGCATTCAGGCTCTCATTGTCTGGCGATTTCACGGAACGCAGCGACGGCTGCCTCGGCAAATTGCGGGTCGTTGATGTGAAGAGGCAGCCGCTCGATCCGACGCTGCGGCGTCTGCGTGACGGCAGCCTCGATGGCGGCGAACAGTTCTTCGTCGGCCTCCGGATCGAAAAAGGCGGCGCCTTCGATGTCGAGCGCCGAGACGCCCTTTTCCGGGATGAGAAAGCGCACCGGCCCTTCGCAGGCATTGAGCTTGCGGCCGATCCAGCCGCCGATCTCGCGGCATTCCTCGGCGGTCGTGCGCATCAGCGTGACATTGGGGTTGTGCTCATAGAGCAGCCGCGCCTGCCAAGGCACCGGCACGGTTTCCGGCGCCCAGAAATTGACCATGTCGAGCGCGCCCGTCGACCCGACATAGGGCAGTTTCGTCCGCGCGATGGCGTCGAGCCGGTCCTCGCCCGCCGGCAGAACGCCGCCGAACAGGAGGTCGCAGATCTCCGTCGTGGTGATGTCGACGACGCCCGCGAGCATGCCGGAATCAGCGAGCTTTTCCATCGTCCGCCCGCCCGTTCCGGTCGCGTGGAAAACCAGGCAGTCGTAGTCGGCGCGCAGCGCCTCGCTGATCGCCATCACGCAGGGCGTGGTGACGCCGAACATGGTCAGGCCGAGCGCCGGCTTGCCCGCCATGACGGGCGGCGGATTGGCCGCCATGGCGACGATCGCCTGAGCCGCATTGTGCAGGATGGCGCGGCTGATGCGGTTTAGCCCGGCCATGTCGGTGATCGACGGCATCATGACGATGTCGGAGACGCCGACATAGGGGGCGATATCGCCTGAAGCGAGCGTGGACACCATGATTTTGGGCAGGCCGAGCGGCAGTTCGCGCATGCCGGCGGTCACGATCGAGGTGCCGCCGCCGCCGCCTATGCCGATGATGCCGCTGATGTCGTCGCGAGTCTTCATGAAGCCGGCGAAGGCGGTCGCCATCGCCGCGACCGCGCGGCCGCGATCGCCCGATGCGAGATCGGATTTGATGTTGTCGGGAGCAGCGGCCACCACTTCGATGGCAGAGATATCCGCAGGCCGTGCGGGCGTCGTGACGCCGATATCGACCCGCAGCGGCGTTCCGCCCGCAGCCGCGATCGCGTCAGCCAGGTAGTCGAGTTCTTCGCCCTTGGTGTCGGCCGTGCCGACAACGTAAATGCGCTTCACCGCGCGCTCCTCCCGAGGTTCGTCTCGCCGCATCGCCTCCGCCCAAAAATGAGCGTTGCAATTTTTTGAGACGCGCGTATCGTATTGATATGGATGTCTCACGTCAACAATCGACAAACGCTGTGGATGAGGCGGAGCGCGGTCCGAAGGCGCGGACGCGCCGGCTGATGCTGGAGACCGCAACGCGACTGATGCAGGGCGGCGCGACACCGTCGGTCAGCGAGGCAGCCGAGGCGGCCGGTGTATCGCGGGCCACGGCTTACCGCTATTTCCCGAGCCAGGCCGCTCTGGTGCAGGCCGTCGTCGACGAGGGGCTCGGGCCGATCCTGACCTGGCGCTCGGAAAAGACCGATCCGGCGGAGCGCGTCGCCGACCTCATCGACACGTCGCTGCCGCGCATCGAGGAATTCGAGGCAACGTTCAAGGCGGCGCTCAAGCTGTCGCTCGAGCAGTGGGCAAAGCGGCAGGCCGGAACGCTGGGCGCGGAGCCTCAATTCACGCGCGGCCACCGCATCGATCTGCTGCGCGACGCGCTGGCGCCGCTGCGGGGCGCGCTGCCGCCCGAACAGGTCGATCGACTGGCGCAGGCGCTTTCACTGGTTTTCGGCGTTGAAGTCCTGATCGTTCTGAAGGACATTTGGGGTCTCGATGGCGACCAGACGCGGGCGGTCGCGCAATGGGCGGCGGCAACGCTGGTGCGGGGAGCGGCAGGTGAACACGCGGGAGAGCATTAGGCGCCCGGCAAGGAACTGGTTCTACCAGATGTGGCCCGGACGTCTGCGGCCGGGTGCACCAATCTGGCGGAGTTCGTCGCGGCTTTGTCGCGTAAATGAACGACAATGAAGCCAAATCGAGGTAAAACGGCTTTTCCACGCGACCCAAAAGCAGGAAGAAACCGCTTGACGACAGCTTTAGGTTGGTAATACCAGATTGGGAAGGAGGAGCTTGTCGGGTGTAAGCCCTAAATCGGTTCAAGAGGATGGCCTGGGAGGGCCTGAACCGCGAGCGGCGAGGAGAACTACCAGGCCGGCGCGAAAAACCCGGCTTGCCAACGATAGAGTGCACACAGGGAGGAACTTGTAATGCGCAAGACAGTAACCGGCATTCTTGCCGGTATCAGCTTTACTCTCGCCTGCGGAACATCGGCTTTCGCGCAGGAACTGACCATCTTCTGGGCCGAATGGGATCCTGCCAACTATCTGCAGGAACTCGTCAACGAGTACGAAGCGGAAACCGGCGTCAAGGTTACCGTCGAGACCACCCCGTGGTCCGATTTCCAGACCAAGGCCTTCACGGAATTCAACGCCAAGGGATCGGCGTACGATATGGTGGTGGGCGACTCCCAGTGGATCGGCGCCGCCTCTGAAGGCGGTCACTATGTCGATCTCACCGAGTTCTTCAACAAGCACAACCTCCAGGAAGTGATGGCGCCGGCGACAGTGAAGTACTACGCCGAATACCCGTCGAATTCCGGAAAATACTGGTCGGTCCCGGCTGAGGGCGACGCGGTCGGCTGGTCCTACCGCAAGGACTGGTTCGAAGATCCGAAGGAAATGGAAGCGTTCAAGGCGAAGTACGGCTACGACCTCGACGTGCCGAAGGACTGGAAGCAGCTTCGCGACATCGCCGAATTCTTCCATAGGCCCGACGAGAAGCGCTACGGCATCGCCATCTACACCGACAACTCCTATGACGCGCTGGTGATGGGCGTCGAGAACGCCATCTTCTCCTTCGGCGGCGAGCTCGGCGATTATGCCACCTACAAAGTAGACGGCATCATCAACTCCGAGCAGAACGTCAAGGCGGTGGAGGCGTACAAGGAACTCTACGGCTTCACCCCTCCGGGCTGGGCCAAGAGCTTCTTCATCGAAAACAACCAGGCGATCACAGAGAACCTGGCGGCGATGAGCATGAACTACTTCGCCTTCTTCCCGGCGCTAATCAACGAAGCCTCGAACCCGAACGCCAAGGGCACAGGCTTCTTCGCCAACCCGCCCGGACCGAACGGCGACCAGTACGCGGCGCTCGGCGGCCAGGGCATCTCCGTCGTCAGCTATTCCGAGAACATCGACGAATCGATGAAGTTCCTGGAATGGTTCATCAAGGACGAGACCCAGAAGAAATGGGCGGAACTCGGCGGCTACACCGCCCATGCCAAGACGCTGGAATCGAAAGAATTCCGCGAAGCGACACCGTATAACGAGGCCTTCTACCAGACGATGTTCAAGGTGAAGGATTTCTGGGCGACGCCGGAATACGCCGAGTTGCTGATCGCGATGAACCAGCGCCTCTATCCCTACATCACCGGGGATCAAGGCACAGCCAAGGAAGCGCTCGACGCCCTGGCTGCGGACTGGAACGCGACCTTCAAAAAGTACGGCCGCGGCCAGTAAAAGTTTGAAGCTCCGGAGGGGGCGACCGCGCCCCCTCCTTTTCTTTTCCCGCGGCTCAGAGGAGCGGAATTTTGGCGACTGCAGTGATGACCACGCTGGATCCGAGATCGCGCGCCGCCTCGCGGGGCCTGAGCGACATCTCGATCCGCAACCTCTTCATCATCCCGACGATCGTTTTCCTGATCGTCTTCAACATCTTCCCGCTGCTCTATTCGCTCGGCTATTCGTTCACCGACTTCCGCGCCTCAACCAATGCACCGGCCAGGTTCGTCGGCCTCGCCAATTACCGCGCGCTGCTCAACGACCCATTCATCTGGTCGAACTTCGCCATCACCGCGAAATACGTCATCGTCTCGGTCGCCGGGCAGGTTCTTGTCGGCTTCGGCGTCGCCATGCTGCTGAACCGGGCGATCCCGTTCAAGGGCTTGATAACGACGCTGCTGCTCCTGCCGATGATGCTTTCCATGGCCGTCGTCGGCCTGTTCTGGAAGCTGCTCTACAATCCCTCCTGGGGCGTCATCAATTACGTGCTCGGCCTCGGCAATTTCGAATGGCTGTCCAATCCCGACATGGCGCTCTACGCCATCGCCATCACCGACATCTGGATGTGGTCGCCCTTCGTCATGCTGCTTTCGCTCGCCGGCCTGTCGGCCGTGCCGAAGCATCTCTACGAGGCGGCGGCGATCGACCGCGCCGGGCCGTTCTATACCTTCTTCCGCATCACATTGCCGCTGGTCGCGCCGATCCTGATGATCGCGATCATTTTCCGCACCATGGAAGCGTTCAAGACCTTCGACCTCGCCTACATCCTGTCCAGCCAGCCGACGACCGAGGTCATCTCGATCCGGCTCTACAAGATGGCGTTCCAGGAATGGCAGACGGGCATGTCCTGCGCACTCGCCTACATCGTGCTGATCATGGTGCTGGCCATTACCAACATCTACGTGAAGTATCTCAACAAGGTGAAGGAGCGCTGAGATGGCGGCAGTCCGCACATCGGGCGAAGTGGCGCTCAACCGGGTCGCAATCGTCGCCGTCCTCCTGATCACGCTGATCTTCCTGGCGCCGATCTACTGGATCACCGCAACGGCCTTCAAGCCGCGCAATCTGGCGACCACCATCCCGCCGACCGTCGTGTTCACGCCCGAAATTTCGCCCTTCGTGAAGCTTTTCACCAAGCGCTCGCAACTGCGCGAAGCGCCCTCGCCGGAGGAATACGAGGCTGCGCCGTGGTGGGAGCGCACGATCATGGACGGCGGCGAGAAAGTCGTGCGTTCGGGCCGCGGCGAGGTGCAGCTTTCCGGTTATCCCGACCGCTTCATGAACTCGCTGATCGTGGCGATCACGTCGACGGTGCTCGCCGTCGGCATGGGCACATTCACCGCCTACGGCTTCTCGCGCTTCAAGGTGAAGGGCGAGGGCGACCTGCTCTTCTTCATCCTGTCGACGCGTATGCTGCCGCCGGTGGTGGTGGCGATCCCGATGTTCCTGATGTACCGCGCCGTCGGCCTCAACGACACGCATTGGGGCCTGATCATCCTCTACACGGCCTTCAACCTGTCCTTCTCGGTCTGGCTGATGAAGGGATTCATGGACGAGATCCCGAAAGAGTATGAGGAGGCGGCGCTGGTCGACGGCTATACCCGCATGCAGGCCTTCTTCAAGGTGGTGCTTCCCGAAGCCGCGACGGGCATCGCGGCCACCGCGGTGTTCTGCTTCATCACCGCGTGGAACGAATACGCCTTCGCGCTGATCATGACCAATCGCCGCGCCCAGACCGCGCCGCCCTTCATTCCGAGCCAGGTCGGCTCGGGCCTGCCGGACTGGACGGTGATCGCCGCCGGCACGTTCCTGTTCCTGCTGCCGGTCGCCATCTTCACTTTCCTCCTGCGCAATCACCTGCTGCGCGGCATGTCCTTCGGAGCGATCCGCAAATGATCCGCAGCGATAAACTACAGCGCATTGCCGAAATCGTGATGGTTCTCGGCATCGTCGCGCTCTGCCAGCCATGGAATTTCTTCCTGCACCGGTACGGGCTGACCATCATCATCATAGGACTGGTGACATTCCTGCTCACCAACTGGTTCGGCTCCAAAGTCGTGGAGAAGGAAAACAACGACGGCGTCTTCGATGTTTCCGATCATCATGAGGGTCGCACGTGACACAGATCGAGCTCCGCGGCGTTCAAAAATGGTTCGGCGCTGTTCAGGTCATCAAGGACCTGAACCTGAAGATCGAGGACAACGAGTTCATCGTGCTGCTCGGCCAGTCGGGCTGCGGCAAGACGACGACGCTGCGCGCCATCGCAGGGCTCGAGACGATCGACGAGGGCGACATCCTCATCGACGGCGCGCCGGTGCAGCACAAGAAGGCATCAGACCGCGACATAGCCTTCGTCTTCCAGTCATTCTCGCTCTATCCGCACATGACGGTTTACGAGAACATCGCGTTTCCGCTCCGCGCCACGCGAACGAGCAAGGCCGATCTCGACCGCGAGGTGCGCGATGTAGCCAAGACGCTGCGGATAAGCCATCTCCTGGACAAGCGGCCATCCGCGCTTTCGGGCGGCGACATGCAGCGCGTCGCCATCGGCCGGGCGCTGGTCAGACGGCCGAAGGCGATGCTGATGGACGAGCCGATCGGCGCGCTCGACGCGAAATTGCGCGAGGAGATGCGGGCCGAGATCAAGCGGCTGCACCTGAAGCAGGGCTCGACCACGATCTACGTCACGCACGACCAGATCGAGGCGATGAGCCTCGCCGACCGCATCGTCATCATGCATGAGGGCATCCTGCAGCAGGTCGGCACGCCGTCGGAAGTCTATGCCCATCCGGCCAATCTTTTCGTGGCGCAGTTCGTCGGAAGCCCGGTTATGAATGTCGCCACCGCATCCGTGTCCGAGGCCGGCGGCGCCGCCCAGGTTACGGTCGAGGGCGCCGACCAAGGGTTTGCTTTTCCGCGGGAACTGCTCTCCAGGCTGAACGGCAAGGCTTCGGCAGGTGGGCTCTCGCTGGGCATCCGGCCCGAAGGCGTCATCGTCGCGCACCAGGCCGGCGACGGCTTTCTTCCTGTCGAGGCGCATATCATCGAGCCGCTGGGCTCTTACGACATCGTGGACCTCAAGGTCGGCTCGCAGATGCTGCGCGCCCGCACACGTTCGGGCTTCGTCACCAGGGCCGGCGACCAGGTCTTTGCCCGCATCGATCCGTCCCAGGCGCATTTCTTCGACACGGCCAGCGGCGATTCGCTGGGAGTGAGGTTGTGATGAGCGTGCCCGCCATCACGTCCCCTCGAATCATGCGCACCAAAAGCAGCGCGATCTCTCGCCAGGGTGCGATCTGATATGGCCCATATACAGCTCAAAAACATCACCAAGAAATTCGGGAACCACACCGCGCTGAAGGGGCTCGACCTCGAGATCGCCGACGGCGAGTTCTTCGTACTGCTGGGCGAGACCGGGGCCGGCAAGACGACGACGCTGCGGCTCATCGCCGGGCTGGAAACGCCGACCGAGGGGCAAATTTTCATAGACGGCGTCGATGTCGGCGACTGGGGCGCGGCCGAGCGCGACGTGGCGCTGGTGCTGCAGCAATATTCGCTCTATCCGCGCTACACGGTGCGCCAGAATCTCGAATTCCCGCTGAAATCGAAAATCCGGCGCATCGAGCCGAAGGAGATCGAGGAGCGTGTCGCCCGCGCGGCAAAGACGCTGCGCATCGAACACCTCCTTGAGCGCAAGACAGACCGGCTGTCGGGCGGCGAGATGCAGCGCGTCTCGATCGGCCGGGCGATCGTGCGCCAGCCGCGCGTCTTTCTCATGGACGAGCCGCTTTCGGCGCTTGACGCCAAACTTCGCGAGGCGCTCAGGACCGAGTTGAAAAACCTGCAGATGAACCTCGGCGAGACCTTCCTGTTCGTCACCCACGACCAGATCGAAGCGATGTCGATGGGCGACAAGATCGGCGTCCTAAACCACGGCCGTCTGGTGCAGACCGGCACGCCGAACGAGATCTACAACAATCCGCTGAACACTTTCGTCGCGCGCTCTGTCGGCTCGCCGCCCATGAACCTGCTCGACGGGAAGCTGTCGGGCGGGCGGGCGATTGTGGCGCCTACGCGTTTCGAACTGCCTTACGCCGGCGCGGTCCAAGCCGGTGCGGGCGAAGATCGCCCGCTCATCTTCGGCATCCGCCCCGAGGACATTTATCTGGAGCCCGGCGCGCCAGTCGAGGCACAGGTGCATGACGTGGAAAATCACGGTGTCGAGAAGATCCTGACCTTGCGCGTCGGCGACGAAACCATCCGGGCAACGGTGCCCGCCAGGACCGAAGTGGCGCTGGAAGAGGCGGTTCGCTTTGCCTGGAACCCGCAAAAGGTCGTGCTGTTCGATCAAGCCAGCGGCATCAGCCTCCGGCACGCGCGCTGAAGGCCGCCGCGATTGCGGCGGCCCGATATGACCTGATCAGTGGCGCGTCAGCCACTCGTCGATCTCGCGTTCGGCTTCTTCCTCGGTCTTGCCGTAGTTTTTCTGTATCCGGCCGGCCAGTTCCTTCCGGCTGCCCTTGATCACGTCGAGATCGTCGTTGGTCAGCTTGCCCCACTGCTTCTGGGCTTTGCCCTTGAACTGCTCCCAATTTCCTTCGACCTGATTCCAGTTCATCTCGTTCTCCTTTCGTGATTGCTACCGCGGCCGGCGGCCGCTTCGAACGGATAACGGCTTTTCGCGGCGCGGGTTCCGCTCCGGCGGACAGTCCAGGCTTCCCGCTTCAAACCTTGTTGATTTGACCGTGAACGGTTTCGCTCCATGTTTTTGCGCTGCAACAAAGGGAGCACGGGATTTTGGATATAGCGACCGAGACTTCAGGCAAGCGCCTGTTTATTCCAGCCTTGCGCGGCGTCTATGCTGGCCTGCACGACAGCGCCGAAACGCTCCTTCGCATCGTTGCCGGCGTGGCGCTTTTCACTCACGGCCTGGGCAAGATAGGCGACCCCTTCGGCGCGGCCGGAATGGTCGAAGGGCTTGGGTTCTATCCCGGCACGTTCTGGTCGCCGCTGCTGTCGTTCACTGAATTCTTCGGCGGCATCCTGATCGCGATCGGCCTGCTCACCCGTCCTGCAGCCTTCGCGGCGATGATCGTCCTGCTGGTGACCGTCTGGTTCCACTGGGTCACGCAGGGCCAAGGTTATTCCGGGGCCGAAAAGTCGATCCTGTGGTCTGCGGTGTTCTTCTTCTTCGTGGTTCGCGGCGGCAATCGACACTCGGTCGACGCCAAAATCGGTAGGGAATTCTAGCCTCCGGCCAGTTCACCGGTACAAGGTCGAGAGCCCCGCGAAGCCTTTTCGCGAGGCTTTTTCATATGCGTCGCGATGCGCCGCGGCATGCCCTATCTGCGCTCTTTGCCTTTGCCGAGAAACCGATTAAGACACGGCGAAAGCCGACCGGAGCCAGCCATGACCGAAATACTGCAAACCCCGAAGCTCGTGACCGTTTTCGGCGGCTCCGGCTTTCTGGGCCGCCATGTCGTGCAGGCTTTGGCCAAGCGGGGGTATCGGGTGCGCGTCGCCAGCCGGCGGCCGCATCTGGCGGGGCATTTGCAGCCGCTCGGCAATGTCGGGCAGATTCAGCCGATACAGGCAAATCTGCGCGTGCGCTGGTCGGTGGACCGCGCGGTGCAGGGAGCCGACCACGTCGTCAACCTGGTCGGCATTCTCTATGAAACGGGCCGGCAGAAATTCTCGACAGTGCAGGAATTGGGCGCACGTGCAGTCGCGGAGGCAGCACGTTCCACAGGCGCGGGACTGACCCACGTCTCGGCGCTGGGCGCCGACATCAAAGGCGAGGCTGAATACGCAAAGACCAAGGCGCGTGGGGAGATCGCCGCCCTCGAAACCGTGCCCGATGCGGTGATCTACCGCCCGTCGATCATGTTCGGGCCGGAGGACGGCTTCTTCAACCGCTTCGCCAACATGGCACGGTTTTCCCCCGCGCTGCCGCTGATCGGCGGCGGCGAGACGAAGTTCCAGCCGGTCTATGTCGGCGATGTCGCGGAAGCCATTGCGCGTTCGGTCGACGGGGAGGTCAAGGGCGGAACGATCTACGAACTCGGCGGGCCGCGGATCATGAGCTTCCGACAGTGCATGGAAGAAATGCTGGAAACAATCGGCCGCAAGCGGCTGCTCGTGCCCGTGCCGTGGTGGCTGGCGAGACTGCAGGGGGCGATCCTCGGCCTGCTGCCCAAGCCGCTCCTGACCACCGACCAGGTTACGCTGCTCAAGACCGACAACATCGTCTCGGCGGAAGCCGAGGCGGAGCGGCGCACGCTGGCCGCCCTCGGCATCCAGGGCCGTTCGACCGCCGCGATCCTGCCGACCTATCTCTGGCGGTACCGCCCGGCCGGACAGTTTTCGCAGAAGACCGAAGCCTGACAGGTCCGGGCGGCGGTGGAGGCGCTCGCCGCGCTGCTCCCCGAAGGGTTGAGCGCCGCTGTTGCCGCGCTGCTGGTCGCAGCCAGTTTTTTCACCTCGGCGCTCACCGCCGCCTTCGGGGTCGGCGGCGGCGTCGCAATGCTTGCTCTGATGGGGCTGTTCGTTCCGGTCGCGGCGCTGATCCCGGTGCATGGTGCGGTGCAGCTCGGCTCCAATACCGGGCGCGCCTGGCACCAGCGCGCCAATGTCCGCATGGATGTCGCAGCCCCCTTCATCGCCGGCAGTATCGTCGGCGCGATCGGCGGCGCTTTCCTGGTCGTCCAGTTGCCGGACGCGCTGCTCAAGCTGGTGCTTGGCGGCTTCATCATCGCGGTGACCTGGACGAAAATACCCGGCATAGAGCGGCTGGGGCAGGCCGGTCTCGCCGTGGCGAGTGCGGCGCTGGCGCTGATGACCATGTTCGTCGGCGCTACCGGACCGCTTCTTTCGGCGGTCTTCGCGCAAATATTCGCCAATGACCGCAAGGCGCTGGTGGCCACGCATGCGGCAGGCATGACGGTGCAGCACGCGCTGAAGATCGTGGTTTTCGGGTTTGCCGGCTTCGCCTTCAGCGATTGGCTTCCTTTGATCGCGGTGATGATCGCCTCGGGCTTTCTCGGCACGGTCTACGGCACGAGAATGCTCGAGAAGATGCCGGAAGAAACCTTCAAGAGATGGTTCCGGATCGGCATCACCATCCTTGCGCTCGACCTGCTCCGGCGCGGACTGGCAGGGTTGCTCTGAATCAGCCCACGAGATAAAGCGCCGCAAGACCGACGCCGCCGACGATCAGCCGCCACCAGCCGAACAGCGCGTAGCCGTGGCTCGAGACGTAGTCGAGCAGAGAACGGACGACGACGACAGCCATGATAAACGCCGCGACGAAACCGGCCACGATCACCGGCAGATCGGCCAACGACAGTATGTCGCGGTTCTTGAACAGGTCGTAGGCAAAGGCCCCGGCCATGGTCGGCATGGCCAGGAAGAACGAGAATTCGGCGGCAGAGCGCTTATCAGCGCCCATCAGCAGCGAGCCGACGATGGTGGCTCCGGAGCGCGACGTACCGGGAATCATCGAGAGGCACTGGACGAGGCCGATCTTGAAGCAGAGCGAGAGCGGAAATTGCCTCACGTCGCTATATTTCGGCTTCAGCGCCAGACGGTCGACCCACAACAGCACGAAGCCGCCGATGATCAGCATGATGCAGATGAGTTTCGGCGTCTCGAACAGCACGGTCTTGATGAAGCCATGCGCGAGCGCGCCGATCACCGCCGCCGGCAGGAAAGCGACGAGGATGCCAAGCACGAAATGGCGCGCCTTCGGGTCATGCGGCAGATCGGACGCGATCCGCCACAGCCGGGCGGAATAGACGGTCAGGATGGCAAGGATCGCACCAAGCTGGATCAGGACCTCAAAGGTCTTGCCGGTCGATTTGAACCCGAGAAAATGCCCGGCCAGGAGAATGTGGCCCGTCGAGGACACGGGTATGAATTCCGTCAGGCCTTCGAGCATGCCAAGCAGCAGCGCTTCCACGATCGTCTGGTTTTCCATCTGTCTCTCGGCTGGATGCTGTTGGCCGCTTGCTTGTCATGACGCGGAACTCACCCTATAGGTCGGGCCCGTGACGGCCCGTCGATCGGGCGGGCCAACCTCTACCCGCGCCGCCGGCAATTGACCAGCGCACTTTTTACCGCAGGACCATGCTGACGCTTTTCCACCATCCGATGTTCGCTTCATGCCGTTTCGTTCGTCTTTCCTTCGGCGAGTATGGCGAGGAACTGGCGCTGATCGAGGAGAAGCCCTGGACACGGCGCAAGGAGTTCCTGGCGCTGAACGCCGCAGGAACGCTGCCCGTGCTGCTTGCGGAAGGCGACGTACCGATCGTCGGCGCCGGCGTGATCGCCGAATATCTCGACGAGACCCGCGGCGTTCTGAAGCGCGAGAAGCGGCTGTTCGCCGAAGATCCGATGGAGCGGGCTGAAATTCGCCGCCTGGTCGACTGGTATCTGACCAAGACCGAGAGCGAGGTGACGCGGCATCTGGTGCGCGAACGTGTGCTGAAGCCGATGATGGCGGAGGCGCAGGGCGGCGGTTCGCCCGATTCGGGAGCAATCCGGGCCGCGCGCGCCAATATCCGGCAGCACATGAAGTACACCAACTGGCTGGCCGGAACGCGGCACTGGCTGGCCGGGCCGCGAATTACCTATGCCGATCTCGCAGCGGCCGCGACGATTTCCGTGCTCGACTACCTCGGCGAAGTCGACTGGCGCGACCACAACGCAGCGCGCGAATGGTATACTCGCGTGAAATCGCGGCCCTCGTTTCGCCCGCTGCTGGGCGACCGGGTTCGCGGCCTTTCGCCGGTGTCTCACTATGCGGACCTCGATTTCTGAAAAGCCTCAACGGAGCGCGCGCCTGCGGCAGATGATCTACCGCGAGGCTCGGCTGGCCGGCTTCGCCGCCGCCGCCGTGGTTTCACCCGACGCGATCCCGCTTGCGCCGGTGCGCCTGGCCGAGTTCGTGGCAGACGGCTTTCACGGCTCGATGGGCTGGATGGAAGAAACCATGCTGCGCCGGGCAAACCCCAGGACGCTGTGGCCCGACGTGCGCTCGATCATCGTGCTCGCAATGAATTACGGTCCCGACCATGATCCCGGCGAAGTGCTCGAAAAGCCCGATCGCGGGGCGATCTCGGTCTATGCCCAGAACCGCGACTATCACGACGTGATGAAGGGCCGGCTGAAGCAGATAGCCGGCAAGATCGCGGCGCAGGCCGGCGGCGACGTGAAGGTGTTCGTCGACACAGCGCCGGTCATGGAAAAGCCTCTGGCTGAGGCGGCCGGGCTCGGCTGGCAGGGCAAGCATACTAACCTGGTCAGCCGCGAACATGGCTCATGGCTGTTCCTCGGCAGCATCTTCACCACCGCCGAGCTTGCGCCGGACGCGCGGGAGGAAGACCATTGCGGCTCATGCCGGGCATGCCTAGACGTCTGCCCCACCGACGCTTTTCCGGCGCCCTACCGGCTCGATGCGCGACGCTGCATCTCGTATCTTACAATCGAGAACAAGGGCCCGATCCCGCACGAATTCAGGCATGCGATCGGCAACCGCATCTATGGCTGCGACGATTGTCTCGCAGTCTGCCCGTGGAACAAATTTGCGCGCACAGCGTCGGAGGCGAAGCTTGCCGCACGCGATGATCTGCGCGAGCCGCCGCTGGCGGAGCTGCTGGCGCTCGACGATGCGGGGTTCAGGGCGTTCTTCTCGGGCTCACCGATCAAGCGGATCGGTCGCGACCGCTTCCTGCGCAATGTGCTGATCGCCGCCGGCAATTCCGGCGACGCCGGGCTGATAGAGCAGTGCAGAGAACATCTCGACGACGCTTCGCCGCTGGTGCGCGGCGCTGCGGTCTGGGCGCTGTCGCGGCTCCTGGACGCGCGCCAATTTGCGGAGCTTGCCGCCGGCAGACTGGTGGGAGAAGGCGATCCCGACGTAACCTCGGAATGGAACCGGGCGATCGAAGCCGCCGGAAGGATCAAAAGCCACGCATGACCAGCTTCTTCATCTTCGGAGCCGGCTATTCCGGCCAGGCGTTTGCCAAAACGGTTCCCGACCCGGGAATGAAGATCGCCGGCACGACGCGCTCACGCGAAAAATTCGACCGGCTGAGGCGGACCGGAATCGAGCCTCACCTGTTTGCCGACCAGATGACGCCCGAACTGGCCGACGCCCTGCGCGGCGTCAGCCATATCATCGTCTCGGTCGCTCCGGATGAAGCCGGCGACCCGGTGCTCAATGCCGCACGCGACCTGATGGCAACGGAAATGCCAGAGCTCGCCTGGATCGGATATCTCTCCACGGTCGGCGTCTATGGCGACCATGGCGGCGCCTGGGTCGATGAGAGCAGCGAATGCCGCCCGGTTTCGCGCCGCTCCACATTGCGGTTCAAGGCGGAGCAGGAATGGCTGGAGCTTGGCCGTGAAACCGGCATTCCGGTCGCGGTTCTGCGCCTTTCCGGTATTTACGGGCCTGGCCGCAACGCCTTTGTCCATCTCACCGAAGGCACTGCAAAGCGGCTGGTGAAGAAGGACCAGGTGTTCAACCGCATCCATGTGGCCGATATCGCCGGCGCGCTCTGGCATCTCGCAGGACAGAGACAGGGAGGCGTCTTCAACGTCACTGACGACATGCCGGCACCGCCGCAGGACGTGGTTTCATACGCCGCCGAACTGATGGGCATCGAGCCGCCGCCGGAAACCCCCTTCGAAACCGCGGAGCTTTCTCCGATGGCGCGTTCCTTCTACGGCGAGAACAAGCGCGTCTCCAACGCTGCTCTCAAGCAGATCGGCTACGCCTTCCGGTTCCCCAACTACAAATTGGCATTCGATACGATGTGGACCGAAGGGAACTGGAGGGGCGCGGGGCGCGAGGATGCACGAAGCCCAATCCGAAGGTCATGATCGAAACTCGGCATGGGCCATGGTATGATTTGGGACACGCCCGATTCATCTTTCGGTAACCAGTAGGTTTCAAGGTTGGCGCCGGGGCCGAAAAATTCGCGGGAATGCGCATGAAATCGTCATTTGGATGGGGAAAGCGCCTCGCAATCGTGGCCGCCGCTGCCTTTGCGGCGTTCTCCGCAGCGCCGCAGCAAGTCAGCGCCGAACAACTGGCCAAGATCCTTTTCGGCAGCCAGAAACTGCCCGCCGCCACGGCCGCCAAATCGTATGGCTTCTACTCAAAGGGCTGCTTTTCGGGCGGGCTGGCGATCGCGACCGACGGGCCGACCTGGCAGGCGATGCGGGTTTCGCGCAACCGACGCTGGGGCCATCCTACCATGATCCGGCTAGTCGAGAAGCTTTCGCGCGACGCAGTCGCCGACGGCTGGCCGGGCCTGCTGCTCGGCGACATCTCGCAGCCGCGCGGCGGGCCTATGCTGACCGGCCACGCTTCCCACCAGATCGGCCTCGATGCGGACATCTGGCTGACGCCGATGCCCGACCGGCGGCTTTCGGCGACCGAGCGCGAGAATATGAGCGCGATCTCGGTAATAAGGGAAGGCGGGCTCACTGTCGACGAACGCATCTGGACGCCGGCGCATGCGCGGCTGCTCAGGCGCGCCGCCAGCTACGGCGAAGTTGAACGCATCCTGGTCCATCCGGGAATAAAGAAGAAGCTGTGCGAAACGGTGAAGGGCGACCGTAGCTGGCTGCGCAAGGTGCGGCCGTTCTGGGGTCATGACTACCATTTCCACATCCGGATAGGCTGCCAGCCCGGTTCGAACGGTTGCAAGCAGCAGGCGGCAACCGCGCGCGGAGACGGTTGCGACGCCTCGCTCGCCTGGTGGTTCACAGAAGAACCCTGGAGGCCCAACAAGAACCCCGACGCGCCGAAAGCACGCGATTTGATGACGATGAACAGCCTGCCGAAGGAATGCCGCGCGGTGCTGGAAGCGCCCTCGCCCGTGTCCGAAGCGGCAGTGACGATCGGCGGAGGCGGTACGGCAGTGGCGAAGGCACCTGCCGAAACCGCGCCTGCCGAAGTCATCACAAAAGAGATGATCGTCGGGGCGCCGCCGATCGCGGCCAGCGCCTTTGCACCGACGCCCGACCTGGGCGCGCCGCTGCCGCGTCCGCGGCCGACAGATTAGCGCGGTCTAGCTTCGGTTCACCAACTTGTTGAACTGGCTGGTCCCGCCGTCACTGGTCTTGTCCTGATGGAGGAACGCCAGCCGGTTCTCGTCGAAAATCTCGAAGAACCTGTCCCAGCCGATCTCCTCCAACTCTTCCTCGGGTTCGCCGAAATCGATGCGCAGAATGCCGCCATCGCCGCGATTTCGGACGCGTGACGGTCTGCCGCCGCGGGCTTCGGCCCATTTGCGGATTTCGTCGTGATTGGTGGTCGTTTTCGCTTCGCTCATTGCGTAGCCTCCATTCGCTTGTTCCGGCTGTCGCGACCTAACTCCGGAAGGCAGCAGACGTTCCTGCCGCAAACAGCGGGCGGCTCGCCTCTTTCGCGGGGACTGCTCCTCGTTTATAGGCTTCAACCGATTTAGGCCTTGGCAAAGCAGGTTGACGCGAGACAAGTTCATTGCCCAGCCGCGACAGATGACGCATTAGGGAAGTCGCCGCATCCGCCTCTCCGGCCGCCGCCGGAACAAATTGGGACGCTAGAGTATGCCGAATTCCGGCGACGAGGAACAAGGTTTGAAATTTCCGATCCTGATCGGCGATGTCGGCGGCACAAATGCGCGTTTCGCCATCGTTCTTGACGCAGATTCCGAGCCGAGCGAGCCAAAAATCGTACAGACGGCGAGCTTCGCCACGATCGACGACGCCATCCGGTCAGCAGTTCTGGACAAGACGCCGGTCAAGCCGCGCTCGGCCGTACTGGCCATTGCCGGCCCCGTGGATGGCGACGAGATCGCGCTGACCAATTGCCCCTGGATCGTGCGGCCGAAGGCGATGCTGGCCGGGCTCGGCCTCAGCGACATCGTCATTCTCAACGATTTCGAAGCCCAGGCGCTCGCCGTGGTGGCGCTCGACAAAGAGCATATGGAAAAAATCGGCGGCGGCGCGCCGGAACCGAACGCCAGCCGCGTCGTGCTCGGGCCCGGGACCGGACTCGGCGTGGCGGGGTTGGTTCATGCCTGCGGCAGATGGATACCGGTGCCAGGCGAAGGCGGCCATATGGATATCGGTCCGCGTACGCCGCGCGACCTGCAGGTTTTCCCCCACATCGAGCGGATCGAGGGCCGCGTCTCCGGCGAGCAGATCCTATGCGGCCGTGGCCTGGTCAACACCTACAGGGCGATCGCAAAGGCCGATGGGATAACAGCGAAAATGCCGTCGCCGGCCGAGATCACGGCCGCTGCGCTCAGCCGGTCCGATCCGGTGGCGACGGAAGCCCTCGACCTGTTCGTCACCTGCCTGGGTCGGACGGCGGGCGATCTGGCCCTTGTGTTCAAGAGCCGGGGCGGTGTGTTCCTGACCGGGGGCATAGCGCAGAAGATCGTGCCGGCGCTGAAGACCGGCAATTTCCGCACTGCCTTTGAAGACAAGGCGCCGCACAAGGAATTGCTGAAATCGGTGCCGGTCTATGTGATGACGCATCCCCTGCCGGCGCTGGCAGGCCTGGCCGCCTATGCCCGGGCGCCGGCGCTGTTTGGCATCGAGACAGCAGGGCGGCGGTGGCGGGCGTGAGCGGCGTTGCCGCGATGTCGCATCAGACCATGATGTTCCAGATGTTCCGCCGGCAGGCATAGGCAAGGCCGGTCGATGGCGCTATGAGGGTCTCGAATGCGGCGCGCCGCATAAAGAGCAACGCGGACGGACAGTTGAATTTGGCGGACCGAAGCAAGAGCCGGACGGATCCGGGCGAGATCGTCGCGGTCATCCGACGGATTATATCCGAGAACGGCCGCGAATATGCCTGGCACTATGCCGGGGCGGTGATTTGCCTGCTCTCGATAGCGGCGACAACCGCCTTCGCAGCTTGGGTGATGCGCGACGTCGTTGACGAGATCTTCTACCGGCAGCGCAGCGACCTGATCGTGCTGATTTGCGTGGCCATCATCGCGGCTTTTATGATTCGCGGCATGGCCACCTACGGCCAGTCGGTGATCCTGGCCAAGGTGGGCAACAATCTCGTCGCCCGATACCAGAAGCGGATCTTCAATCATTTGATGAAGCTCGACATAGGCTTCTTCACGGAAATGCGGTCCGGCAGGCTCGCCGCCCAGATCAACCAGAATGTCGGCGGCATTCGCGATCTGCTCGGGACGACGCTTACCGCGATTGCGCGTGATCTGGTCTCGCTGGTGGCGCTGGTCGGCGTGATGGTCATCCAGGATCCTGTCCTGTCGATGATTGCCCTTCTGATCGGGCCGCCGCTGGTTTTTACCGTGAGCTACCTCATGCGGCGTTTGCGACGCGTGACGCGCCAGGCCGTGGAGATCAACTCGCGCCTGATCGGGGCCATGCAGGAAGCCACCCAGGGCATTGCCGTGGTCAAGGCGTTCACCATGGAGGATCAGCTTTCGCGCAGGATGAGCAAACTGATCGCGACCGCGGAGGCGCGCTCCAACAAAATCGCCCGCGTGTCGGAGCGGCTTAGTCCCATCGCCGAAATGCTGGCCGGCTTCGCCATAGCCGGCGTGATCGGCTATGCCGGCTACCGCGCGACCTATGGCGGGCAGCTGCCAGGCGCTGTGTTTTCCTTCATCACCGCACTGCTCCTTGCCTATGACCCGGCGCGACGGCTGGCGCGGGTGCAGGTCGGGCTCGAGCGCTCGCTGGTCAACGCCCGCATGATCTACGAAATACTCGACCTCAAGCCGCAACAGGGCGACGCGCCGGGCGCGCCGGAACTGGAAGTGCAAAGGGGCGAAGTCCGTTTCAACCAGGTCTCCTTCGCCTATGCGGAGAACCTTCCGGTGCTCTATGGCGTGGATTTCGTCGCGGAGGCAGGCAAGACGACGGCGATCGTAGGCGCCTCAGGAGCCGGGAAATCGACGCTGACGGCGCTGCTTGAGCGCTTTTACGACGTCGATGGCGGTTCAATCGAAATCGACGGCCAGGACATTTCGAAGGTGACGAAGCAGTCGCTGCGCCAGCAGATCGCCTATGTTTCGCAGCAGCCCTATCTGTTCGAGGGCACGATCCGCGACAATATCCGCTACGGCCGCGAGTCGGCTACCGACGCCGAGATAGAGCAGGCGGCGAAACTGGCCGCGGCAGACGAGTTCATCCACCAGCAGCTCCAGGGTTACGACACGCTGGTCGGCGAAAACGGCGTCACGCTCTCGGGCGGCCAGCGCCAGCGCATCTCGATCGCACGCGCCATCGTGCGGCAGGCGCCGATCCTGCTACTCGACGAAGCGACATCGTCGCTCGACAATGAATCCGAGGCGCGCGTGCAGGATGCGCTTGCAACCGTCATGGAAGGGCGAACGACGATCGTGATCGCGCACCGTCTCTCCACCGTGGTCAATGCCGACCGCATCGTGGTGTTGGAACAGGGCAGACTGGTCGAGGAGGGCACGCACCAGTCGCTGCTCGCCAATCCGCACGGCGTCTATTCACGCTTCCACCGGCTGCAGAGCGCCAAAGGCCTCGGCCTTGTCGATGATATAAAAAAGGCGGCCAAGCCGGCGTCCGCGCTGGCCAAGCCTGCCAGGATCGCACGCGGGAGAACAGCATGAGCGATATGCGCCTCGTTGTCGTCGGAGCCGCCGGCCGGATGGGGCAGACGCTGATCCGCACCATCCACTCCATTCCAGGCGCCACCGTCGCCGGAGCGATCGAGCGCTCGGGATCTCCCCATCTTGGGAAGGATGCGGGTGAACTCGCGGGCATCGGCACGCTCGGCGTGCCGATCACCGACGACCCGTTGCCGGTCTTCGCCAGGGCGGACGGCGTGCTCGACTTCAGCGTGCCGGCGGCGACGGTGGAATTTTCCGGATACGCGGCGCAGGCCCGCATCGTCCATGTGATCGGCACCACCGGCTGCTCGCCGGAGGACGATGCCAGGATCGCGGCGGCGGCGCGTCACGCGCCGATCGTCAAAAGCGGCAATATGAGCCTCGGCGTTAATCTGCTCGCCGTGCTGGTCGAGCAAGCCGCACGCGCGCTAGACCCGGAAGACTTCGATGTCGAGATCCTCGAAATGCACCACCGCCACAAGGTCGACGCGCCTTCGGGCACGGCGCTTCTGCTCGGCGAAGCAGCGGCTGCTGGGCGCGGCATTGCTCTCGCGCAAAACAGCGTGCGGGTGCGCGACGGGCATACCGGCGCCAGACGAGCCGGCGACATCGGCTTCGCTACGCTTCGCGGCGGTTCGGTGATCGGCGACCACTCGGTCGTGCTCGCCGGTACCGGCGAGCGGGTCACGCTATCGCACAATGCCGAGGACCGTACGATCTTTGCGCGCGGTGCGGTGAAGGCGGCGCTCTGGGCGCGAACCCGCAAACCGGGGCTCTACTCGATGCGGGACGTTCTCGGTCTCTCATAGGCGGAGACGCCCGTCTCCACGAATTACGGCAAGCAAGAGGTTAAGACATGTCCGGAACACTGGTGCTCGTCCGTCACGGCCAGAGCGAATGGAATTTGAAGAACCTGTTCACCGGCTGGCGGGACGTGGATCTGAGCGAATTGGGCCATGCGGAAGCCAAGGCGGCGGGCCAGAAGCTGAAGGAGCGCGGGCTTAAATTCGATATCGCCTTCACCTCCGCGCTGAAGCGTGCGCAGAAGACATGCCAGTATATTCTCGACGCCGTCGGCCAGGAAAACCTGCAGACGATCCGGGACGCCGCCCTCAACGAGCGGGACTATGGCGATCTGAACGGGCTCAACAAGGACGATGCGCGGGCCAAATGGGGCGAGGAGCAGGTGCATATCTGGCGCCGCTCCTACGACACGCCGCCGCCCGGCGGCGAAAGCCTCAAGGACACGGGCGCGCGGGTCTGGCCCTATTATCTGCACGACATGCAGCCGCATGTGCTGCGCGGCGGCACCGTGCTGGTCGCCGCCCACGGCAATTCGCTGCGCGCGCTGATCATGGCGCTGGACGGAACCTCGGGCGAGGACATCGTCAAGCTGGAGCTCGGCACCGGCGTGCCGATCATCTACCGTCTCAACGCCGATTCGACCGTCGCTTCGAAGGAGATTCTGGCCGGCTGACTTGCGCTGCGGCTGGCCTTCAGAACCTATCCTTCTGTCCGCGCGCAGTTTTTGAAATCGCGCGTTGACAGGCCAGCCGCGCCCGCTTACATCAGCGGCGCTGCCCAGATGGCGGAATTGGTAGACGCGCACGGTTCAGGTCCGTGTTCCGCAAGGAGTGGAGGTTCGAGTCCTCTTCTGGGCACCATTCCCATTCAAGTCGTTGATCTATTGGTGCGCGGCGGCGCGCCGCTGATCCCGGTAATCGGCTAGATCAGCTAGTCGAGATCTACGTCCGAGCAGTCGTTCGATGACGTCGCGACTTCGGTATCCTTCCAAAGCCAGATTGCCAGTGAGCCGGCGCGTCCTCGAATGCTTGTTTCGATTGGGCCCTGAAGGGCGCCGGACTTGTAAAGCGCGCAGTCTCGTCCAGCCACGCGCAGCAGCTCATCACTGACGGCAAGTTCGGTCAGATGGCCGGCGGCAACCTCCATCAGCCGGCTGGCGACATTGACGGTGTCGCCTGTAGCCGCGATGTGCTGGTGGCTTTCGCCGCCCATTCTCGATGCGACGACGGTGCCGAAATGCGCCCCGATCTTGTAGCCGAGACGGGATGAGGTGGATGCGGGCAGGGAGGCAAGCCAGGCTTTGGTGCGGTGCGATAGCTTGACGCTGCAGCTGGCGGCGTTCGACGCATCGTCGGGCGCTGGCTCGGGCAGACCGAACAGGATCATGGCTCCGTCGCCCATGAAACTGGTGACGATGCCGCCACACTCCGTCACTTCCGCGTCGACCAGCCTGTGAAACGCGCTCAGCAGTTCGCGGGTGGCGTTCGGCCCCAATGTCTCGCTCAGGCCGGTGAAGCCAGACAGATCGATGAACACGACCGCCGCATCCTCACGGACCGGCTCCTGAAGGAAATCGCCATGCTTTGCCAGCCACTGGCCCAAACCCGACGCTTGTACTTTCTGCAGCAACCGGCTCTGCGTCGCGAAATATTGCGCCCGATCCCTGTCGCGCCAGAGTTGCGCGCCTCCAAACAGGACCGCCGGAGGAAAAGCGGCTGCCATCGGCAGCGCGGCGCTCAGCCATATGCCGTTCGAAAAGGCTGTTACGTTGACTGCGGCCCAGGCCAGCACCACGCCGATGACCGCTGCCAGGCCAATCGCGCTGCGCCGCCAGGCCACGAGAGCGACGAGGACCATCGGCAGGACCACGGCAAAGCCGGCGTCGACGAGACGAATATTCCGATCTCTCACGATACCGCCGCCGGTCATCAGGTTGGCGATCGCCGTGGAGATCACCTCGACGCCCGGGAGCACCGGATCAAAGGGGGTGGGGAAGACATCTCCGCCTCCGGTTACCGTTGCCCCGATCACGACGATCCGATTGCGGACTTCATCGCCGTCCAATTGGCCAGCGAGCACGGTCGCGGCGCTGACGGTGGGTATGGTGCCGCGCGGGCCATAGAAGGCGAGAGGAAGAAGATGGCCGAGATCCGTTCGGATCAACCGCGTTCCCAGGAACAGGCGGTTGGGTTCGAACTCAGGCTCTGCTCCGATCGCCAGGGCGGCGACGCGCAAAGGGAGAGAGGCTTCCACCAGGTCTCCTGAACGAAACAGCATCGGAACGAACCGTGGCGTTCCCGTCTGGTCGGTCGCCACGTTCACCACGCCAACCGCGGCGGCGTCGGAAAACGCTTGCAGCGGCATCAGAAATCCTTCTGCATCCGGCAGCCGGCCGAGGGGGCCATCGGCTTGCGGCGGTATCCACTGTTTGCCGCCTGCGAAAACCGCTGCCGCCGCGATCACGGTGGCGCTCCTGTCAAGCGATCGCGCCAGGGCCTCGTCATCCTGCTTTTCCTTCGGATCGACGAGCAGCAGGTCAACCGCGATTATTTTCGGATCAAGGCGGGCGATTTCATCGACGAGGCGAGACAGCGTGGCGCGGCCCAAGGGATAGCCTTCGCCTTTCGCGACCTCGTCGTCTATCGCAACGATCGTGATCAAGTCAGGCGGGCTTGCCGTTCCCCTGATGATCGTTCGAACATCAGCCATGGTGGCTTCGACGCGATCGAGGAACCACACGTTCCCGCGCCAGTGCAAATATCCCAGACCAGCACCCCAAAGCCCTGCCAGGAGGAGTGCAATCAGGGTCGGGAGCGCCCGGCGCCTCAAGGCTTATTCTCCCAGGCGCGCCATCAATGCGGACACGCGCGCCGCCGGCCAGCGCCTGACGGTCAGGGGAGTCGTTCCGCGTTCGACATCGACGCCTTCGCCGGGACCCAGCAGGACGCTGGCGCTCGAGCTAGGCCGTTGAACGCCGACGCGACCGTCGACGACAAAAACCGACGTCTTGCCGCTTTGCGCGTCGACCGCCCATTTCGTGCCTCGCACGGCGGCAATCGCCTGCGGCGTGACGACAACGAAGCCAGATGTCTGCCCAGTCGGGACCTCGAGCAGCAAAGCCTTCCGCCGCAAAATGACGCCGTCGGCGTTTCCATCCCGATCGCGGTCCGCCAGTGAATATCGAGCACCGTCTTCGGCGGTGATCCTCACACCTCCGGGGCAGCGCAGGACTTGTCTCGAAGTGCCGGCCCGTTGCTCCAGGTTGCAGCCCAGGTTAGCGGATTGCGGCAATGCAACGTTCGCCCAGAACACCGTCAGGAAGACGGCGCTCGCGCTGCAAATGGCTCGGTAGCTCGCACTCACGGCAGATACCTCCCTCCTATTGTTGCAATATTTTCCCCGCATCGACTGTCATCAATGCGACCGGCTACGGACTGGAGCGAACTTGGCTCAAAAAGAAATCCAGTCGAGATATGTCCGCCGCAAATGCCGATGTTTCTATTCGTCAGTATAGCCCGGTTCTCATGAAAGGAACAATTCAACCGATGCTGGCGATTGTCCTGCCCCGCCGTGCAAGCGATGCTGGACGGTGCTATCGGTTTGAGGAGGGGTGAACAAGGGGCAAGGATTTCGGCTGGCGGGGCCAGCGGGCGTTGTGAGAAGAGAATGAATGACGCGGTGCATCGAAGACAAGTTCTGCGAAGCCTCAGGATTGCCACCGTACAATGCGCGCTGCAAACCGGCTAAAACCCGGCATCCTGAAGATGAAGGCCATGACAAAAGCACCCCGCATCCTCGTCGTCGGCACCGGCGACACCAAGGCCGACGAACTTCTGTTCATGCGCGACTGCATCGCAAAGGCGGGCGGCGTGCCTGTCATGATGGACGCCAGCGTTCTCGGCGAGCCTCCCTATCGCCCGGACTATGACAAGCACGCGGTCGCCGCCGCGGCAGAAACCACCATCGATGCAATCGCCGCCAGCGGCGACGAGAACACGGCTATGACGGCGATGGCGCTCGGCGCCTCGCGCCTGGCGAGGCAACTCCAGGAGAAGGACGAGATAGACGCTTTCATCGGGCTCGGCGGCACGATGGGGACCGATCTGGCGCTCGACGTGGCGCTGGCGCTGCCGCTCGGTGTGCCGAAATTCGTGGTGTCGACGATTGCCTACTCACATCTGATACCGCCCGAGCGCGTCGCTACCGACCTGATGATGATCCTCTGGGCCGGCGGCCTCTACGGCCTCAACGGCGCCTGCAAGTCGGTGCTATCGCAGGCCTGCGGCGCAGTGGTCGGCGCCGCGCGGTACGTCGTGAAGCCGGTGATGGACCGGCCGGTGATCGCCATGAGTTCGCTTGGCAAGAGCTGCCTGACCTATATGGTTTCGCTCAAGCCGGAACTGGAGCGGCGCGGCTACGAGGTGGTTATTTTCCACACAACCGGAATGGGCGGGCGGGCGATGGAATCGATCGCCGCGCGGAAGGGTTTTGCGGCGGTGATGGATTTCAGCCTGCAGGAACTCGCCAATTATCTGAACGGATCGGTGGTGAATTCCGGCCCCGGCCGGCTTGAGAATGCGGGCCGGGCGGGTATCCCCCAGATCGTCGCGCCGGGCGCCATCGACATGGTGGACCTCCCGACATGGCAGCCGGTGCCCGAAATCTTCGCCGGCCGTCCTTACCATGCCCATAACCGGCTGATCGCTTCGGTGACCTGCGGCACCGAAGCCCGCCGCCGCATCGCCCGCGCCATCGGCGACAAGCTCGCCGGCGCGAGAGGCCCGGTCGCCTTCGTACTGCCGTCCGGCGGCATCCAGCAATGGGACCAGGATGGCGAGCCGCTGCACGACCCCGACGGGCTTGCCGCCTTCGTCGACGAAATGCGGCTGGCCGTCCGCGAGCCGGCCGAACTGCACGAGATCGAAGGGCACATCAACAGCGAAGCTTTCGTGAGCACCGTGCTCGCCATCTTCGACCGCTGGGTCGAGGCGGGAATCGTTCCCGCCGGCAGGGGTGCGGTGGCCAACACCAAGTTCGAGACCCACGCGTAAACCGAGGCCGCGACGGAGCGTTTCACCCGCTAATTGAACGGCCCGGATTTGCTGCATGGATCCATGCCGGGAGCCGGCACGAAACAGCTTGACTCGGGTTTCTGCACCGCCTTTACTGACCGCAACTTCGACATTGATGTTTGGCATTTGGGCCTCGTTCCGGGAATGAACCTGGAGTGGGGCCTTTTTTGCTTTTTGAGCGTTCAGATGGCAGGCGAAAGCGTCATTCCGATCGGCATCCTGTTCTCGCGCTCGGGTCCATATGCGGAGCCGGGACAGGAAGGATTCAATGGCGCCATGGCCGCCATCGACGAAGTGAACCGCGACCGAACTTTTCCGTTCTCGCTCGACCCGGTGATCCGCGACCCGCAAGGCAATACGGACCGCTATGCGCCGTTCTGCCGGGAGATGGTCGGACAGGCCGGCGTCAGGCATGTCGTGGGCTGCACGACATCCTGGAGCCGCAAGGAAGTGATCCCTGTCGTCGAAAAGATGGATGCGCTGCTTTGGTATCCGTGCGTCTATGAGGGCTTCGAAGCGAGCGAAAACGTCGTCTATGTCGCTGCCTGCGCCAATCAGCATTTGCTGCCGCTGCTCGACTACATCATTCCGCGCTACGGGCGCGATCCGGTGCTGCTCGGCTCCAACTACATCTGGGGCTGGGAGACCAACCGCATCGCCCGCGAGGTCGTCACCCATTCGGGCGGTACCGTCCTGGCGGAACGCTACGTGCCGATCGGCGATCCCGACATTGCCCATCTGATCACGGAGATCCGCGCCAAGCGCCCGGACTTCATCCTCAATAACTTGATCGGCTCCTCTTCGTATGCCTTCCTGCGCGCCTACCATGCGTTGGGCCTGGAGGATTCCTCGTTCCGGCCGGAAAACCGTCCGGTGATAAGCTGCAACCTCTATGAGGGCGAGATCGCCGAACTCGGCGAGGCGGCGGCCGGACACTATTCGGTCAGCTGCTATTTCCAGTCACTGCAGACCGACGAAAATCGAATATTCCTGGAACGGATCGGCGCTGCGAACCGCACCCAGCCGGTCACGGCGTTCTTCGCCGAGAGCTATGCAAGCGTGCTGATGATCGCCAATGCGATCCGCAGCATCGGCACCGACGCAATCGAGCAGGTGCTGACGGCCGTGACGGCCGAAGCCCTGCCCTCCCCCTTCGGGAATATCCTTGTCAACCGGCGGACCAACCACGTCGCCATGCCGGCGCACATCGCTCGCGCCCGGGCCGACGGCGGATTCGAGGTGGTGCACGAAGGACGCGTGGCGATCGAGCCCGACCCTTTCCTGACGCGGACCCGACTTGGCGTGACCACGAACGATCAATCCGAACAGGATGTCAAATCCGGATTTCTGAGGGTGGTGCGATGAGCGCCGTCAGACCCATTCCGTCCTTTGAGGGCTGGCGCGCCTTGGTCGTCCACCGGCCCCACGCCAATGTCGACGCCATTCTGCTCCAGTTCGAGCGCCTCGGTATATCGGCCACGCATTGCTGGCCCGAAATAGCGGGGCGCTCCGATCTGAGCGAATGGAACGTGCTCGTGATCGACGCGGATATGGGTTACGACGCCCAGTTTCCATGGCAGCCCGGCGCGGCTCCAATGCCGATCATAGTGCTGATCGGCTCGGAAGCGCCCGGCCGGGTATCCTGGGCGATAAACCAGGGCGCCGACGCGCAGTTGCTGAAGCCGATCGGCAGCGCCGGGCTTTACAGTGCGCTTGTCATCGCCCGCCATTCATTCGCGCAAAGGACGGCGCTCGCCGGTGAAATCGCTTCCCTGCGGATGCGGCTGCAAAGCCGCGAGGCTGTGGCCGAGGCGACCGCGCTGTTGATGGTCCGCGACAACATCTCGTCAAGAGCAGCGTTCCAAAAGCTCAGGATGCAGGCGATGAGCGAAAGGCGGGCGATTGAGCTGATCGCCGAGGAGCTGGTGGCGGCCGTCGAATTCGAGCGGAAGCAAAGATGAGCGCGCTCGAAAGCAGTGCCGGGGTTTCGCCGCAAACGCAGAGCATCCTGTCGCGGCTGTTGAGGCGGCCGCTTGCCCTTTTCGGGCTGGCGGTCATCGCGATAGTGGTCATCGCGGCGCTCTTTGCGCCCTGGATCGTTCCTCACGACCCGCATGAGCAGTTCTTCGAGGGCCTGAGCATCGAGGGCGCGCCGCTGCCGCCGGATTCCACTTTCTGGTTCGGCACCGACCTTGTCGGCCGCGACCTGTTCAGCAGGCTCATCTACGGCGCGCGGACGTCGCTGATCATCGGGGTTGTGGCCAACGGCATCGCCGTGCTCATCGGCTCGATGGTCGGCATCATCGCGGGCTATTTCGGGGGCTGGGTGGAAGCCGTACTGATGCGCTTCACCGACCTCATGATGGCCTTCCCAGCGCTGCTTCTCGCCATCGTGCTCGCCGCCATCTTCACGCCCAGCCTGTGGATCGTCGCCCTTGTCATCGCCATGGTAAACTGGGTGCAGATTGCGCGGGTTCTCTACACCGAGACCCGCGCCTTGGCCGAGCGCGACTTCATCCAGGCCGAGCGCGCCATGGGCGCCGGCGCACTGCGCATCATGCTGCGCCACATCCTGCCGCATCTCACCTCGACAATCATCGTCTGGGCGACGCTCGGCATCGCCACCACGGTGCTGCTCGAGGCAACGCTGAGCTTCCTCGGCATCGGCGTGCAGCCGCCTATCCCGTCCTGGGGCAACATCATATTCGAGAACCAGACTTATTTTTCCAGCGCGCCCTGGCTGGTCTTCATCCCCGGTGTGGCGATCCTGCTTCTGGCACTCGCCTTCAACCTCGTTGGCGATGCGATGCGCGACATCCTCGATCCAACGCAGCAGGGCCACCACTGATGGCCTATGTCGCGCGCCGCCTGCTGCAAAGCCTGCTGATCCTCCTCGGGATCAGCCTGGTCACTTTCGTGCTTCTTTATCTCGTCCCAGCCGACCCTGCCCGCCAGATCGCGGGTCGAAGCGCGACCGCGCAGACGGTCGAGAACATCCGAGAGCAACTCGGGCTCAATCTTCCGTTTTACCAGCAGTATCTGCGCTATCTCGGCGACCTGCTGCAGGGCGATCTCGGCCGCTCCTATCTCCAGAAGACGGAAGTGGCGGAGTTGATCTGGTCTCGCCTGCCCGCCAGCCTGCTCCTGATGGCCGGCGCGATCGCCTGCGAGCTGGCTATCGGCCTCACCATGGGCGCCATCGCGGCGCTGCGGCGCGGCACTCCGGTCGACAATTCGCTGATGGTCGTCTCCTTCGTCGGCGTCTCGGCGCCACAATTCGTGATCGGGATCCTACTACTTTACGTCTTTGCGGTGCGGCTCGAATGGTTCCCGATCGGCGGCTACGGAACGTTTGCGCATCTGGTCCTCCCTTCGGTCACGCTCGGCTTCCTCGGCGCAGGCTGGTACTCGCGCATGATGCGCTCGTCGCTGATCGATGTGCTTGGCCAGGACTACATCCGCACCGCACGCGCCAAAGGACTGAGGCGGGCGCAGATTCTGTTCGTCCATGCCATGCCAAACGCCATCCTGCCCATCATCGCGATGATCGGCATCGATATCGGGCTCTTCATGTCCGGAATCGTCGTGGTGGAAAGCGTGTTCGGCTGGCCGGGCATCGGCCAGCTTGCCTGGCAGGCGATCCAGCGCATCGACATCCCGATCATCATGGGTGTCACGATGGTCTCGGCCTTCGCCATCGTGATCGGAAACCTGCTCGCCGATCTGATCGCGCCGCTCGTCGACCCCCGCATCAAGCTTCGCTGAACCGACAAAAACAAGAAAACCCAGAGAAAGGAACACATGCAATGAAAAAACTGCTTCTTTCGAGCGCCGCCATGGCAGCGCTGGCGGTCGCTTTACCGGCGTCCGCATTCTCCCAGGAGATCAAACAGGGCGGCGCGATGACGGTGACCTACAAGGACGACGTCTCAACGCTTGATCCGGCGATCGGTTATGACTGGCAGAACTGGTCAATGATCAAGTCGCTGTTCGACGGGCTGATGGACTATGAGCCCGGCACTACGACGCTGAAGCCAGACCTCGCCGAATCCTACGAGATCTCGCCGGACGGCCAGACCTTCACCTTCAAGCTACGGCAGGGCGTCAAATTCCACAATGGCCGCGAGTTGACCGCTGAAGACGTGAAATATTCGATCGAGCGCGTCGTGAACCCCGTGACCCAGAGCCCCGGCGCCGGCTTCTTCGGCTCGATCAAGGGTTTTGAGGAAGCGAGCGCCGGCAATGCGGACGGCCTCTCCGGCATCACCGTCGTCGACCCCTATACGATCAGGTTCGAACTATCGCGGCCCGACGCCACCTTCCTGCACGTCGCAGCGCTCAACTTTGCTCACGTGGTTCCCAAGGAGGAGGTGGAGAAGCATGGCGCCGACTTCGGCAAGCATCCGGTAGGGTCGGGCGCTTTCAAGCTCGCCGAATGGACGCTCGGCCAGAAGCTCGTCTTCGAGCGGTTCGCCGATTATTGGAACAAGGGCCTGCCAAAGCTCGACCAGATCACCTTCGAGGTTGGCCAGGAGCCGATCGTGGCGCTGCTTCGCCTGCAGAAGGGCGAGATCGACATCCCTGGCGACGGCATCCCACCGGCGAAGTTCATCGAAGTGACGGAAGATCCCGCCTTCAAGGATCTGGTCATCCAGGGCGGCCAGTTGCACACCGGCTATGTCGCGATGAACGTGAAGATCAAGCCGTTCGACGATGTGAAGGTACGCCAGGCCGTAAACATGGCGATCAACAAGGACCGCATCGTACGCATCATCAATGGCCGTGCCGTCCCCGCCAACCAGCCGCTGCCGCCGACGATGCCGGGCTATGCCAAGGACTATGAGGGTTATCCCTATGACGTCGAGAAGGCGAAAGCCCTAATGGCCGAGGCAGGCCTGGCTGACGGGGTCGAGACCGAACTGTTCGTCATGAACACCGACCCACAGCCCCGCATCGCGCAGGCAATCCAGCAGGATCTCGCCGCCATCGGCATAAAGGCTTCGGTGAAGTCGCTGGCGCAGGCCAACGTGATCGCCGCCGGCGGTGAGCCTGAAGCCGCGCCGATGATCTGGTCGGGCGGCATGGCCTGGATCGCCGATTTTCCGGATCCTTCAAACTTCTATGGTCCGATCCTTGGCTGCGGCGGTGCGGTGGAGGGCGGCTGGAACTGGTCCTGGTACTGCAATGAGGACCTCGACCGCCAAGCAGCCGCGGCCGACGCGATCGTCGATCCGGCGAAGAAGGCGGAACGCGAGGAGATGTGGCGCAACATCTACCTGAAGATCATGGAAGACGCGCCCTGGGCTCCGATCTTCAACGAGGAACGCTTCTCGATGCGTTCGGCGCGCATCGGGGGAGCGGACGAACTGTTCGTCGATCCCGTCCACATCCCCGTCCACTACGATCAGGTCTATGCAAAAGATGTGCAGTAACTGCGACTATACCATTCACGGCAGGAGCCATCATTTCGGGTGGGATCATTCGATTCCGCCCGCGCAAACCGTGACGCCGGGCTCGACCATCCGCTTCGAGTGCCTAGACAGCGGCGGCGGCCAGTTCAAGCCAGACAGTACGGTCGCCGATGTCGCCGCCCTCGATTTTTCCAGGGTCAATCCGGTCACCGGTCCCGTCTTCGTCGACGGGGCCGAGCCCGGCGACGCCCTGAAGATCACGATCCACGAGTTCGAACCGTCTGGCTTCGGCTGGACGGCGAACATTCCGGGCTTCGGTCTGCTGGCCGACCAGTTCACCGAACCGGCGCTGAATTTGTGGAAATACGACGCTGCGGCCCTGGCGCCGGCGCTGTACGGTCGAAACGGGCGCGTGCCGTTGAAACCGTTCGCCGGCACGATCGGGGTTGCGCCGGCCAAGCCCGGATTGCATTCGGTGGTGCCGCCGCGCCGGGTCGGAGGCAATCTCGATATTCGCGATCTCGCCGCAGGCACCACGCTCTATCTGCCAGTCGAGGTAGCCGGCGCGCTGTTTTCAATCGGCGACACCCACGCCGCCCAAGGCGACGGGGAAGTATGCGGGACCGCGATCGAAAGCGCGATGAACGTGGCGCTGACGATCGATCTCGTGAAAGACGCGAAGCTTTCCATGCCGCGCTTCACCACGCCGGGGCCGGTGACGCGCCATCTCGACGAGAAGGGTTACGAGGTCACGACCGGGATCGGACCGGATCTCATGTCGGGAGCCAAGGCCGCCGTATCGAACATGATCGATCTGCTTGGTAAACAGCACGGCCTGGCGGCCGTCGATGCCTACATGCTGTGCTCCGTCTGCGGCGATTTGCGGATCAGCGAAATCGTCGACATGCCCAACTGGGTGGTGTCGTTCTATTTTCCGCGGGTGATCTTCGAATAGCTCGGCCGGAGCGGGACATTACCTCCCGCCCGTCCTTTTGAACAGCGGCAACATGAACCAACCCTCCAATCTTTCCCTTTTGAGCGTCCGCGACCTGGTTACCCAGGTCGCGACGCCGGAGGGTGCGAAAACCGTGGTCGACGGACTGTCCTTCGATCTCGCCCGCGGCGAGACGCTTTGCATCGCCGGGGAAAGCGGCTCGGGCAAGTCGATGACGGCCTTGTCGCTGATGCAGTTGCTGCCTCAGCCGATGGCCCGCATCGCCTCCGGCGTTGCTACCCTCGGCGGGCGCAACATACTGGCGCTCTCGGAGAACGAGATGCGGCATGTGCGCGGCCGTCACATCGGCATGGTTTTCCAGGAGCCGATGACCTCGCTCAACCCCGTGCTTTCGATTGGGCGGCAAATCATCGAATCCATCCAGGCGCACCGCGCCATGCCCGCCGCCGAGGCTCGCCGCGAGGCGAAACACTTGCTCGATCAAGTGCAGATTCCCGATGCCGAACGTCGGCTCCGCCAATATCCGCATGAACTCTCGGGCGGCATGCGCCAACGCGTGGTGATCGCGATGGCGCTGGCCCAGCATCCCGAAATCCTGATCGCGGACGAGCCGACCACGGCGCTGGACGTCACCGTCCAAGCGCAGATCCTGGCTCTCATCCGCAAGCTGCAGGCCGACTTCGGCCTGTCCGTCATCCTCATCACGCATGACATGGGCGTGGTGGCAGAAATGGCCGACCGCGTTCTGGTGATGAACCGCGGCCGCAAGGTTGAAAGCGGATCGCTGCGTTCAGTCTTCGAGACGCCCAAGGCATACTATACAAGAGCGTTGCTCGACGCAGTACCGAGGCTTGGCGAGATGACGGGCACGGCCCGCCCGAAACGGGCCGTGGCCACCTTGGCCGAAGGCTCGCGTGTCTCCGATGGAACCGTTCCGGTAGTGGAGGTAGAGGATCTCGTCGTCCGGTTCGACATAAAGGGCGGCGTGCTGCAGCGGCCCGTGAGGCGGGTGCATGCAGTGGAGGGCATTTCCTTCAGGATCATGCCCGGCGAGACCCTTTCGCTGGTGGGCGAATCCGGTTGCGGCAAGTCCACGACCGGCAAGGCCCTGCTCAATCTCGTGCCCTGGAACGGTCGAATAAACATCTCGAACCGGCAGATCGCCGGACTGTCTCGCGCCGCCATGAAGCCCGCCCTGCGGGACATCCAGATGGTTTTCCAAGATCCTTATTCATCGCTCGATCCGCGCATGCGCGTCGGCGATCTGGTCGGCGAGCCCTTGATCATCCATCGCCTGGCCTCGGGAACCGAACTGAAGGATAGGATCGAATATCTGTTTCGCCGGGTCGGACTTTCCGCCGACCAGATGAAACGATATCCGCACGAATTCTCCGGCGGCCAGCGCCAGCGCATCGCGATCGCACGCGCGCTTTCGCTCTCGCCGAA
Source organism: Mesorhizobium sp. WSM2240 (assembly GCF_040438645.1). Lineage (NCBI taxonomy): Bacteria > Pseudomonadati > Pseudomonadota > Alphaproteobacteria > Hyphomicrobiales > Phyllobacteriaceae > Mesorhizobium > Mesorhizobium sp. WSM2240. The sequence goes on along the minus strand of NZ_CP159253.1, from coordinate 5,238,336 downwards.
AATCATCGTCGCGGACGAGAGCGTATCGGCGCTCGACGTGTCCATACAGGCCCAGGTTCTCGATCTGCTCCAGGACATCCAGAACGAGACGGCGATCTCCTACCTGTTCATCTCGCACGACATGGCGGTTGTCGAGCAGATCAGTCATCGCGTCGCGGTCATGTATATGGGGCGTTTCGTCGAAACGGGAACGCGCGCGCAGGTGTTCGAGAATCCGTGTCATCCCTATACAAAACGGCTGCTCGATGCGGTCCCCGTTGTCGATCCCGGCCGGGCGCGCCGCGCCTTCATTCCCTTCGACGGAGACCTGCCGAGCAACGTCCGGCCGCTCGACTATGCGCCTCCCGACCTCGCGCCGGAGGATCTGGGTAATGGCCATTTGGTCTGGTCGGAGCTGCGAAAGCCCTTGAAAGCCGCGCCGATGGGCTTCTCCAGTATTTCGTAAGCCCCGACGCCGACCGTGACGCCCGCCACCACGGCAAGGATCATCGCAGGCGCAGCCGGTATCAACAGCGACGGGGCAAGCTTGGCGACGACCGAAATCGCCATCGTGTGCCAGAGGTATATCGAGTAGGAGCTGTCGCCGAGGTAGCGCATCGGCCGGAGATCACGAACCGCGCCGGCTTTTTCCAGCGCGAGTACGCCGAGCACGAGCGCGGCCGCCAACGGGCCGAAGGCCAGAGGGCCGAATCCGATATAGGTGGCGCCCACAAAGGCGAAACCGAGAAGCGCGATTGCGATCAGGACAGCGCCAGTGGCCAGCGACGGAATTCTGCCCTCCAGCCACAACTTGCCTATGAGCGCGCCGATCAGGAACTCCAGAACGATCGGGTCGGTGTAGGTCGCGAAAACCGGGTTGCCGCTGCTCCGGATCAAGCCGAATCCAGCCAGGCCGACGAAAACAGAGGCTAGGGCCACCAGCCTTATTCTCGACGGTAGCAGCAGGCAGACGGCGAAAACCGCGTAGAAGAACATCTCGTAATTCAGCGTCCAGCCCTGGACCAGAACCGGCCAGATTTCGCCATTGCTCGGCGAATGATGCGGGACGAAGAACAGGGAGCCGAGCACGTGGCCAAGCGTCAGCTTCATGTTCGGAAAGAAGCCTGCAAGCGCGCCCGCAACCATGACCCCGGTTGCAATCCAGTAGACCGGCGCTATGCGCTCCAGGCGGTCGCGCAGAAATTGCGCGGGGCTCGTGGGTTTGCGTTGCGACAGGACCCACATGATGAAGCCGCTTATGACGAAAAACACGTCCACTCCGGCGGCGCCGATCGCGAAATGCCCGCCGGTGCGCTCCGCCGCGTGGAATATGACCACCGCCAGTGCCGCCAGGGCACGCAGATACTGGATGCCATACAGCCTGTTCATTGGGCGTGACGCACCTGCAGCCGCAAATCCGGCTGCGCAGGAGACAACGCCGGGCCTCGGTGCGTCGATTTCGATGCCGCAAGCAGACCGGCTGCATAATAGAGCAGGAACGATCCGATCACGTATGGGTGGATCACGTCGACTTCGAAGAAGGAACGCACCAGGAGCATGAATGCGATGCCGAACATCACATGCGAGGCCGCATCATCGCGATTGTTGAGAAGACGAACGAGATGGCCGACGGAAACCCGAACGATGATCAGGCTGGCCAGCAGAAGCCCGATGAAGCCGAGTTCGACCAGCACTTCTATGTAGGTGTTGTGGAAATGAAAGCCGCTGCGCGAACCGATGTAGAACTCTTCCCAGAGGCGCTCGGCCTCGGCAAAACCCTGGACCCAATAGCCATAGTAGCCCACGCCGACGATCGGAGATTGCCGGGCCGCGTCGAGACCTTCGGCCCATAGATATGTTCGCCCCGTCAGCGTCGCATCCTTGCCGAAGGCGCCCAGAAGCAGGTCCATGCCGCCGAAATTCAATCCGACGAACGCGACCCCGAGCGCAAGCACGATGCCGGCCGCCAGGAAGCCTTTCCTGGTGCGCGGAGCAAACATGAGAATGAGGCTGAGGCCTATCATGACGCCCAGCGTGGCCGCGGTGGCGATGATCGATGTCGCGGATTGCGAGGCGATCAGCGCGTAGCCGGATAGTCCAGCGCCAATAAAGGCCAGAAGCCTCGCAAGGCCGCGCTCGCCAAGGATGAAGATGCAGGCAAAAGCGAAATAAATGCCGAGCGAGGCGAAAAAGCCGAGCTGATTCTTGGACGAGAATGCGCCCACGAAGCTGTATTCGCCGTCCAACGGGTCATAGTGATAGCCGCCGAAAGCAAGTGAATAAAGGATGACGAGGCAGACGCCGGCGAGCATGCCGAGCGCCATGGTTCTCGCATTCATGGTTCGCGCCGCGATCAGCGCACAGACGATGTGGGAGAAATATTGCACGCCCGCACGTGCGGTGACGCCGGGCGCCGCAGACCAGAACACCGAAAGGCAGGCGAAAAGGCCGAAGGCGATGATCCAGTAGAATCTGGCATAATTCCCGAGCGAATGACGATAATCGACGAGGATCAGCGGCAGCCACAGCGCGTAATAGGCAAGCACCGAGACCTGGCCGAAGCGCGCCGAGTAGGCAAGAATGAAGGCCGAGATGGCGATCGCGACGAAGCCGTACCAGAAATTGTGGTCCGGGCCGACAAGGCTTGCCTTGGCGATCTTCATGACTGTTCCATTGCAAGCCTTGCGCAGCTAATTGGCGGGAATTGGCGCGATGCCGACCTTGACGACGTCTCCGGGCAGGACCGGAGTATTCTCGTCGGCCGGCATTTCCGTCGTTTTTTCGCCGTCCTCCCGGACAATGGAAAAACTGAACACAGGCGGGGCGTCGCCACCCGTGCTGAGTGCGGCCTTAGGATCCTGGGCCATCGCTTCGGCCATCAGGTCCCTGTACATGGCGATCTTCAGGTTCAGCTTTTCGATTTCGGCTTCCGCCTGCTGGCGTTCCTGCGCGATTTCGGCGTCCCGATCGTTCTGCAGGGTCGTCGCGTTCTGGGTGGCCTTGCTTATGTCCTGCTTGGCCCGAAGGGCGGCCGTTTCCATGTCCAGAACCTTCCCTTCCAGTTCCGCGATCGCGCGCTCGATCGAAAGCACGCGCGCGTTCACCACCAGCCCCTTGTCAGCAAGGTTGCCAATGCCTTTCAGTTCGTTGCGGGAAAGCTCCATCTGCCGGTTCTGGCTGGCGATTTTCTTTTCCAGCGAGGCCACCTCGTTCTGAAGCAAGGATTTAAGATCCTCGATCGCCGAGAGCTGCACGCGCAGCCGCGTCTCCCGCGCCGCCTTGAAAGCGGTCTCATCCGCCATCAGTTTTCTACCGTCGTCGGTTTCCTGCAGTTCCTTGGGAAATTCGATCTCCTCTTGTCCGGCGGCTTCGGCGATCAGCCGCGCGCGTTTGGCCAGGAGACCGTTGCGCTCGGCGACGAGGACATCGTAATTGCCCCGAGCGTTGATGAAGTCGCGCTCGATGCGCTGCCCGGCATCGGCCGCGCGGCGCATTCCGCCAGCTAGGCTGACAGCCTTCAGTACGGTCAGATCGGGAGCGTAGGGATATTTGCCGGGTGTCTGCACATCGCCGGAGATGAAGACCGGGCGGAACTCGGCAAGTTCAACCGACGTATCGGGACGATCGAGCAGCCCGAATTTCTGCTGCAGCTCCTCGCTGATCGCTCCGGCGATCTCGGATGTCGTCTTGCCCGTGGCGGGCATCTCGCCGACAAACGGCAACGAGATATTGCCCGAGGGGCCGACTGTATAATCGCCGCTGATCGTCGGCCAGTCGCGAACCGCGCCTTCCGCCGTCTGCCACTCCACGACCCGGATCCGGAGCTTGTCCATCGTACCGAGCCGATATTCCCCGCTTTGCGCAGGGATCGCGGCCAGCATGACGGCGAACGCCACCACGCATGTGAGGAGAGAACGCCCGATGCGGAGCCATGCGAAGCTGGATTTTGCAAATTTGGCTATCAAGACAAGCCTTTCTGGCAGCAAGAATCAGTAGCTGCCGCGGGACGAGAAGACGGCCGGAACCGTTTTGACGATGATCTTGAGGTCGAAAATGAACGACCAGTTCTCGACATAATGCCGGTCGAAGGCGACGCGCGTGCCATAGGACACATCATTGCGGCCGCTGACCTGCCAAAGCCCGGTCAGGCCCGGGCGCGATTTCAGATAGTAGTCCGCAGCCGGGCCGTAGAGTTCGAGTTCGTCCTTCACCACCGGTCTGGGGCCGACGATGCTCATATCGCCGCGCAGGATGTTGAACATCTGGGGCAACTCGTCGAGGCTGAGCTTGCGCAGCACCGCACCGACGCGAGTCACGCGCGGATCATTCTGCAGCTTGCGGGTGGCGAACCATTCCTCGCGGCTTTGCGGATACCTGGCGAAATGGGCAGCAAGAACCTCGTCGCCATTTTCCACCATGGTTCGGAATTTGAGGCACTGAAAAACATCGCCGTTCCGGCCGATCCGGCTGTGGCCGTAGAACACGCGACCGCCGTCCGAAAACTTGACCAGCATCGCAAGCATAAGGAACAGCGGGCTCAGCAGGAGAATTCCGGTCGCGGCGCTGAAAATGTCGAATCCGCGTTTGATCGTCCCACCTATCGGCGGCTGATGCTCGGAAGCCGATCGGAGCCGGTATGATAAATTGGCCAAACTGGCAGGATATTTCATTTTGCTGCTCCACGATGAAAAAGCGTCGGGACAATGCGAAATGCTGCAGCGCAACATGACAAAATCAATAGCCCGAGGGATGTGTCATGTCTGTGATGAAATTTGGACGATGAACTATCGGCAGATCATATTTTGTGACAGTTGGTCACAAAGCGGCGATAATCAGAGGTTTCGCATATTCGTCTCTTAAAATACAGATTTATTTCAGCGACAACTGCTATAGCAAAAATTCGTAAGCTTGTTTGCATAGCCAAAATTGTTGTCAGGCATAGTTCGAATTTGTCCAAATTAACTGAACATTTTCTGAATAATTCTTCCAGTTGAATTTCCTGAATTTTCTTCAGAGAGAGGCGGCCGCTAAGCCATAGTTGCGCTGCAATATGAATTGGTGTGACCAATGGAGGCTCGGCGGAGCCCCGCGAAGGAAAACGCGCTGTGTTGCCTATGCCCTTTCGGATCAATATAAATGTCCTTGCGCGGTTTGGTATTGGCGCTTGGCCCTCGAAAAACCCGGAGATTTTGATCGCCGAGGGCTAGGACGCTTCGGCGGGAGGAATTTTGCGCATGATTATGAACGCAGAACTGCGTGTGAACGGCGCGACAGGATAAAAATGTCCTTCGTGCTCTTTCTACGCGGCCTTATTGGAGTGCTGCTGGTGTTTGCGATCACTACCTATGTGATCACGCAATCGCTGTGGACGACGTTTATTCAAACCTTGATCTGCGCTGTCTTGCTGCAGGTCGGTTATTTCGCCGCAGTGCTGTTCCTGGTGTGGCGATCTGCCGGCAACGCCAAGCATGAAGAGAGCGCGGCAAAGGATGAAGCCTTGCAGAATTTGCCGAAAGAAGACCACCCCGCCGGCAAGGTGAGGCAGATCCCCGGAGTACCGCGCTCAGGCCATCTGTAGGCGATCTCTCGCCTGTCATGAAATCGCCTTTCGCAGTTGCGAACAATCCACTTTCCAATTCAAGCCGATAGGCGGAGCCCGCCGACCCGGCCATGCGCAGCCGCGCGCTGCGCGTTTGTTCTGGAAACGGATCGATGAGGTGTGAATGACATCCCCCGCCAGCGTATGCGTCATCATTGCCGCCAAAAATGCGTCCGGCACAATCGCGCGCGCCATCCGATCGGGGCTGCGGGAGGGTCGGGTCGCCGAAGTTGTTGTTATCGACGACGGATCGACGGACGGAACGGCGGAAGCGGCGCGGGCGGCGGATGACGGCAGCGGCCGCCTGCGGGTTCTTTCGCTCGAGGCCAACAGGGGCCCGGCTTTCGCCAGAAACCATGCAATCGCCCATTCGTCCGCCCCGCTGATCGCTATACTGGACGCCGACGATTTCTTTCTGGCCGGTCGTTTCGACAGGCTAATCGGAGAGGATGACTGGGACTTCGTCGCCGACAATATCGTCTTCATCGATGGAAGGGGCAGCGTGGCTGAACCCGCCGTGCCGGAATTCGAATCGGCGCCGCTTCTTCTCGACCTTCACGGCTTCATAGAGGGCAATATTTCCAGGCGCGGCGCCTCACGCGGCGAGATCGGTTTCCTCAAGCCCGTCATGCGGCGATCCTTTCTCGACAGCCACGGACTTCGCTACAAAGAGGAATTGCGGCTCGGCGAGGACTACGACCTCTATGCACGGGCGCTGGTGAACGGCGCGCGCTACAAGATCGTTCATGGATGTGGCTATGGCGCAGTCATTCGGCCTGATTCGCTAAGCGGCAGGCACAGAACGCTCGACCTGAAACGGTTGTACGAGGCCGATCGGGCAATCCTCGCCACACCCGGCCTGCCGAAGGAGGGCGCCGCCGCGCTCCGCAGGCACGAACGCCATGTTCGCGGGCGCTATGAACTGCGCCATTTCCTCGACATCAAAGCCGAGGCGGGAATCTGGCGCGCGGGGCTCTATGCCCTGGCGAACCCTTCCGCGATGCCGGCGATCGCCGGCGGTGTGGCGGCCGACAAGCTCGCAGCCTTCAAGGCGCGCCGCAAAGCGGACATAGTGGAACCCGCAACGCTCCGCTATCTGCTGCCCGCGACGCCCGCTCAAAAATAATCGCGGCGTATTCCGGCAAGGACCTCACGAAAGCGCTCCTTGCGCCCGGCCAGTGCGCCGTCTGCGCTCAACTGCGGCTCAGCCTTGCGCGCCTGGCGCAGCGCAAATGTGGACGGCGCCGCCAACATCTGCTTTGCCGCCGTGCGGAGCGCTGACGGGCGAGGATCGCTGCGCGCCATGACGAGGCTCTCGTCGAAGCTACGCTTGTTGGGATCATCGGGCAGCGGATCCCTATTGCCGAACTCCACACCCCAAAAGCGCGCGCCCTTGACGATCGCCTCGGCCCGTGTGGAAACCGGCACGTGGCGAGGGCTATAGGTGACGTCGACAGTCGCCGCCCAATCCTGCCATTTGAAGCTGTTGATGCTCCGCGAAGTGCTGACGGCTACCCAGGGAACGCGGAAGGCGTCGGCAAGTATGGCCGCATGCATGGATTCGGCGACCACCAACCGCGATTGGGCGATTGCCCGAATCACGGATTTCGCTTCGCCGCAGGGGTTCACATAGACGAGACCGGCAGCCTTGCAGACCTTCGGCCAGATGCCGCCGATCGCCGATTCCCAGTGCGGGATGAAGATCGCGTCCTCGGTCTTGGGCAGGTTGGCGAACTCCGGCATGTCGGCGACCATGACCGCCGGATCGACGATGCCGAGGCTGGCGTCGAGGCCGAGCTTCCCTGCAGTCAGCGGGCCGCGGACGCAGCGGATATCCCACTCGGACGCGTCTGAAAAATCCGGCAGCTTGCCGTATCCGAAGCCGCTGCCGACGACGAGTTTGCGTGTTCCTTTCGGCAGCAGCACCTCGTTGAGAACGGTGCCTACGCCGACGAGCAGTATTTCGGAGTGAACCTCGCGAAAGCCGGGGAGAAGGAAATCCCAGAGCCAGAGATTAAGGTCGTCGCCAAAATTGCCGTGGGCAGATTCCCAATAATAAGGCTGCATGTGGTTTCCTCGTTATCGGGAGATCTTGGCGACGGCGAGTTCCACCGCGCTGCGCAGGATTTTGGGATCGCGCCAGGCCCATTCGGCCAGAAGCCCGAACTGAGGCACCTTGCGCCGGCGAACCAGCCGCATCTGCCCCCACAGTGCCTGGCGGCGCGCCGTCTGCTTGTAGGCCTCGATCGAGGCTTTGTCTTCCGGCCCGTGGGAAAAGCGGCTCTCAAGGCGGTCGAGAGCGACCCAGGTGTTGAACTGCTGCTTGAGAAAGAGCGGCGAATCGCTGTCGAGGCCGTGAAAGATGTTGATGCCCTCGCCGCGGGTGGCGCCTACGCCGTCGCTGAGTATGACGCGTTTCGCGCCGCGAACGCAGTCGTAAAAGAACAGGACGTCCTCGGCTGCCAGCCGCAAGGCCGCTTCGAAACGGACCTTACGAAACAGATCCTTGCCGATGACCATGCAGGAGAGGTGGAGAAAGCTCCAGTTTTTCAGCATCACGCCGGCGAGGTTCGGGATTTCCACCAGTGGCGGCTCGCCGGAAAGCCGATTGACCGTGGTTACTTCGGCCAGCGCCGACACTCCGAAGTGATAGTGGAATTCTTCGCCGCCCGTGATCGAGGCCCAGTAACAGTCTGCATCAAAAAGTGACAGGCCGGCGACCGCGTTCTTCAGATGATCGGGCGTCCATTCGTCGTCCGAATCGAGAAAAGCTGCATAGGCGCTGTCCGCGGGCACATGGTCGAGGCCCATGTTGCGCGCTCCGCCGGGACCGGCATTCGGTTGTTTTATCACGGTTATCCTAGCCCGTTCGGCCAGCGAATACGCCTCCAGGTCAGCCTCGACAGGCGATGGCGAGGCGTCGTCGACGACGATTACATCAAAATACGGATGCGACTGCGCGAACACCGACCTCAATGCCCGGCTCAGTATGCCGGGCTCTCGCTGATAGTAGGGAATGATGACTGTACACTTCGTCATTTTGCGCCTTATGAAATTTTAGGAGGCTCGCGGGCTATTGATGACGTTCCGATCGGCGGCCCATTTCGGGGTCCGGATGAGGACAAGACTCACCCATGAAAATACGGTGCTCGTCCATGCCACGTGCAATTACCTGAAAACTGTAACGAATAATGTCGGCTGGAGCGCCCCGTCCAAGACAACCATATTCGGGCTGAAGTTTGTCACCGTGCCGCTTCTCGCTCCTATCGTCTACCGCAAGGGGGTGGATGCGGTCGCAATTGCCGGGTAGCGCGTCACACAAGATCACCGACAGATTTCATCGGCAAGACACTACAAAGGATCGAATCAAATGGCCCTGTTCCGCTTTCAAACCCGAAACCCGAATCGGGACCGCGAAACCGATGCGGGCCGATTGCAGAGGCTCAATCGGATGATCGAGGACCTTCGCGCCGAAATGGAGCGCGAGCGAAACGGACTTCGCGACCGCTATGAAAAGGTGGCCGCCGACGCCGCCTTTTCCCAACAGGCGCTGGAAAACGATCGTGTCGGGGCCGCAATGTCATCGAAGATCGACGACATGACCGACACGATGATCCGCTACAGGGGACGTATCCAATCGCTGGAGAAGCAGATCGGTTTCGTTACCGATCTCTACGGCCAGGTGGAGGCATTTTCCCAAGAGAACGCTGGCGAGAGCCTTTCCGCCGCCGAAGCGCGCGCGAGCCGGGCTTAACGGACGCTCACAAAAAGTTACCGCCGACCACCCGGGAATCGCAGGCGAGCGTCACATTCTGATCTTGCCCTCGGTCTATGTGCAGTGCAGCATTTTGCTGTGATGTAGACAGCGGCGTTGGGAGGACGCCGCCAAGATACAGGTGGTAGGCCACGTGATTTTAAACGCGACCAACACGACAAAAATCAATCTCAATTCCCTCATCTTCGGCGTCGGAGTTCTGCTTATCTCATCCGCATGCAATCCGACCATTTCGCTGGCGCAAGAGCCCGCTCCGGGAAAATCCTTCGTCGAGAATTTCGACGGCCTGGACAGGAAGCACTGGTACGTTTCCGATGGCTGGTCGAATGGCGATCATCAGAATTGCACGTGGTCGAAGGACCAGGTGAAGATAGCCGACGGCACGCTTCGGCTCGGCTTCGCCAAACAGCCGCTGAAAGATCGCGACTATGTCTGCGGGGAAGTCCAGACCAACAAGCGCTTCGGCTACGGCACCTATGAAATCCGTATGAAAGCCGCTGCCGGATCAGGCCTGAACACCGGCTTCTTCACCTATATCGGGCCCGTCCACAAGCAGCCGCATGACGAGATCGATTTCGAAGTTCTCGGCAAGAACCCCTCGAAGGTGCAGATCAACCAGTATGTCGACGGCAAGAACGTCGGCGAGGAAAAGCTCGTGGATGTCCCAAGGGGCGCCGACCAGGGCTTCAACGATTATGCCTTCGTCTGGGAGAAGGACCGCATCACCTGGTATGTGAACGGCGAACTCGTCGGCGAAGCGACCGACCCGGCCAAACTGCCGAGCCATGCCTCCAAAATCTACATCAGCCTGTGGGGCAGCGACACGCTGAAATCGTGGATGGGTACGTTTGCCGATCCCGGGGCTCCGGTTGCAGCGGAAATCGATCGAGTCGCGTTCACCGCGGCCGGCGAGGCCTGCCAGTTTCCCGAATCCATTGCTTGCAAGCTGGATTGACGGGCGGCATGCGGGTGATGTCCATGCTGCACGTTCTTTATCTCGTGCACGATCTCTCCGATCCGGCCGTGCGCCGTCGGGTGATCATGCTTCAGGCGGGAGGCGCCAAGGTAACGCTGGCCGGCTTCCGCCGGACCGTGCACCCGGAGACCGCCGCTGTTGACGGGCTTTCGCCGATCGATCTGGGGCCAACCAAAGACGGCAAATTTGCGCAGCGGCTTGTCGCGATCGCCAAGGCTGCGTTGTCGCTGCGGGCCAAGCTGAAAGGCATTCCGAAGCCGGACATTATCATTGGCCGCAATCTTGAAATGCTGGCGCTGGCGAAGCGGGCCAAGACGCTGCTCTCAGCCGATATTCCTGTCGTTTATGAATGCCTCGACATCCACCGCCTATTGCTCGGACAGAACAATATCTCGAAAGCGATGCGCAGCGCCGAACGGGCGCTTGGCAGGGATGCCGCGCTCCTGGTGACGAGTTCGCCCGCATTTGTCCACGATTATTTTCAGCGTCTCGGCCAGATCGACGCACCCGTCATGCTGCTGCACAATAAGGTGCTGGAACTTGCGGACCGGCCTGTCGACGTGAAGAGCCCCGAAATTGCCGGTTCGGGCGAGCCACGGACGATCGGCTGGTTCGGCGCGTTGCGCTGCCGTAAATCGCTGAATTTGCTTGCCGACTTCACACGGCGAATGGGAGGTCGGTACGAGGTCGTCCTGCGCGGCCGCCCGGCCTATTCCGAATTTCCCGATTTCGACGCCTTTGTCGACGCCGAGCCGCATATCCGCTTCGAAGGCGTCTATCGCAACCCGGAAGACCTCGCCCGAATCTATGGTCGAGTGCATTTTTCCTGGGCCATCGATTTCTTCGAGGAAGGGCTGAATTCATCCTGGCTGCTGCCCAACCGGCTTTACGAAGGCTGCCTCTATGGCGCGGTTCCGATCGCCATGCGTCAGACCGAAACGGGGCGGTTCCTAGCCGATCGCCACATGGGCGTGCTGCTCGACTACGCTTCGGTTCCGGAGTTGGCCGAGCGTCTCGCCGGCATGGATGCCGGCAGCTATGCGGCCGCCCGCCAGAAGATCCTGGCCGAGGATCGCGGGACATGGGCTTGCGATCTCCGCGATTGCCGGGCGCTGGTCGACAGGCTGAAGGCGCTGGCCGGTTCCACTGCATTCGATCCAGTGTTGCAGGTCGCGTGATGTCGACGTGCGAGATGGGTACAGAGAGGACGAACGCCATGCCTGCATTGCCGTGCATGGTGGTGATTCCCTGCCTGAATGAAGCGGCGCATATCGGGGCCCTCATCGACCGGCTGAGCCCGTCGGCGGATCGCCTCGACATGAACATCGTCGTTGTCGATGGCGGCAGCACGGATGGAACGCAGGAGATCGTGCAGACGATCGCGGCGGCGAATGCTCGGGTGTCGCTGCTGCACAACGCCAAAAAAATCCAGAGCGCGGCGGTCAATCTCGCCATCGAGAAATTCGGCGACCAGTTCGAGAGCTTCATCCGGATCGACGCGCATGGCGACTATCCCGGCGATTATTGCGACCGCCTGATCGAGGATGCCGAAGCGACGCAGGCTGCTTCCGTCGTCGTTTCGATGGCGACAAAGGGCTTCGGCGCTTTTCAGAAGGCGACGGCCATGGCCCAGAATTCGAGGCTCGGGAATGGCGGCTCGCCACACCGGCACGGCGCCAAGGGCCATTGGACCGACCATGGCCACCACGCCCTCATGCGTGTCTCGGCTTTTCGATCCGTCGGCGGTTACGACGAAAGCTTCAGCCATAATGAGGATGCCGAGCTCGACTACCGGCTGCGGGCGGCCGGCCACCGCATCTGGATGACCGACAAGACATTCATGGTCTATTATCCGCGCGCTTCAGTGCCGGCCCTGTTCCGGCAGTATCTCGGCTATGGCAGGGGCCGCGCCAGGAACATTCTGAAGCACCGGGCGATGCCGAAGATCCGGCAGATGATTCCGCTGATGGTCTTTCCCGTCGTGGCCGGCATGTCGCTGGCGTTCCTGAACCTCGCCGCGTTGATACCGGCCGGCCTGTGGGCGGCGGCGTGCCTCGGCTACGGCGTGTGGATGGCCGTCAGCCAGCGCAATCCGTACGGTCCGCTCGTCGGCTTCTCCGCGATGGTCATGCATCTCGCCTGGTCGGCCGGATTCTGGCTCCATGTCCTCGACTTCCGGAACCGCGAGGCCCGGGCGGCATGACGCAACACGCTTCGAATAAGGCTTTGCGGATCGATATCTGCGTCTGCACCTATCGCAGGCGCGAGCTCGACGACACGCTCCTCTCGATAGGCGCGCTGAACGTGCCTGCGAACACCGCGATACGGGTCATCGTCGCCGACAACGATGTCGAGCCGAGCGCGCGGGAAAGAGTCTATGCCCTGGCGGCGCAGATTCCGTTCGACGTCGTTTATGTGCACTGCCCGGCGTCCAATATCTCCATCGCCCGCAACGCCTGCCTGGAGAGCAGCACCGGTGATTTTCTTGCTTTCATCGACGACGACGAGACGGCGTCGCGGGAATGGCTGACGGAATTGCTCGCAGCGGCTGAGGCGACCGGCGCAGACGCCGTGCTCGGGCCGGTGAGCGCCGTCTATGCCGACGATGCGCCGGGCTGGATGAGGCGCGGCGATTTCCATTCGACCGCCCCGGTCTGGGTCAAGGGCGAGATCCGCACAGGCTACACCTGCAATGCCCTGCTGCGCTGCGCGTCACCGCATGTCGCGGGACGCCGCTTCAACCTCGCGCTTGGCCGAACGGGAGGCGAGGACACCGAATACTTCACCCAGTTGCACCAGGCGGGCGGCACGATCGCCTTTGCACCGCGGGCGACGGTCTATGAGCCGGTTCCGCGCAATCGCACGCAATTCACCTGGCTGACCAAGCGCCGGTTCAGGGTCGGTCAGACCCATGGGCGGCTCGTCGGCGAAAAGCGGCAAGGGCTCGCGGCCGTGCCGCAAATCGGGCTAGCCGCGGCGAAAGCTGCCTACTGCTTCGCCGCGGCCGCGGCCTTTGCGGCCCTGCCGGAAAGGCGCAACCGCTCCATTCTGCGCGGCGTCATGCATTCAGGCGTGGTCAGCGGGTTGCTCGGCGTCCGCGAAATCCGTCAATACGGCGAGCCGGCAGGAGGGCGCACCGATGCAGCCTGACGTGAGCTTCGTGATTGCGGCATTCAACGCGGAGCGGTCGATCGCGCGCGCCATCGAAAGCGCGCTCGCGCAGCAGGATGTGACCGTTGAGGTAGTGGTCGTCGACGATTGTTCGAGCGACCGCACTGTCGAGATCGCCCGCTCCTTTCCGGCTGAACAGGTGCGGGTTGTCGAGCTCGAAAAGAACCGAGGCCCCGGCGGCGCGCGCAACGCCGGGATCGGCGTCGCTCGCGGCCGCTGGATCGCGGTGCTCGATTCCGATGACGCGGTGTACCCGGACCGGCTTGGCCGCATGGTCCGACACGCCGAAAGGTTCGATGCCCAGATCGCGGTCGACAATCTCGATGTGGTGCAGGAGGCGAGCGGCGCGAAAGCGACCATGTTTGCGCCAATGCTGCTCGAAAGATTTCCCGAACTCGGTGTTGCCGATTTCATCGCGGCGAACCTGCTGTTCGAGGAGACTTTCTCGTTCGGGTACATGAAGCCGATCTTCGAACGGCGCTTTATCGAAAAGAAGGCGCTGCGGTATGACGAGCAGTTGCGCATCGGCGAGGACTATATTTTCCTTGCCTCGGCTCTCGCGAGTGGCGGCCGCTGCGTCGTCGATCCCCGGCCGGGCTACGCTTATCATATCCGCTCGGGATCGATCTCGCGCGTGCTGGAACTGCACCATGTCGAAGCGATGCTGGCGGCCGACGCAGCATTCCTGCGGGAGCATCCGCTGGACGCCACGGCGCAAGCCGTGCAGGCGAGGCGCACCCGCAGCCTTGAGCAGGCTGCATCCTTTCTCACGCTCGTTCAGCACCTGAAGCAGCGCGCGCCGTTGAAGGCGATGAGAGCCGCCCTGCGCGACCCGATGGCGGTCAGGCATCTGAGAATGCCGATAGCAGCCAGGCTGCGGCGGCTGGGCATGCCTTTCCACTTCGGAAAGGCGCTCGATCAGACCGGATAGACGAACACGGAATTGGGCGGGGCGGCACAAGATCCACAGGGATGCTGAGATGAAAAGAGTCAGAAAAGCAGTGATACCGGTAGCCGGTCTCGGAACGCGGTTCCTTCCGGCCACAAAGGCCATGCCGAAGGAAATGCTGACCGTGGTCGATCGTCCCGTCGTGCAGTATGCCGTCGACGAGGCGCTGGAAGCCGGCATCGAGCACATCGTCTTCGTCACCGGGCGCAACAAGCACGTGATCGAGGATTATTTCGACATCCAGCCGGAACTGCTCGACACGCTGACCCAGTCGGGAAAACGCGAACAGCTCGCTTCGCTGCAGAAGATGCAGCTGCCGGCCGGGGCCGTGAGCTTCACCCGGCAGCAGGCGCCGCACGGCCTCGGCCACGCGGTCTGGTGTGCCCGCGATCTCGTAGGCGACGAGCCCTTCGCCCTGCTTCTGCCCGACATGGTATCGTTCGGAAAAAGAGGGTGTCTTGCCGGTGCGATGGAGCTTTACGGGCAGACCGGCGGCAATGTCATCGCCGTCGAGCAATGCGACCCGACCGAGACCAACAAATATGGCATAGTCGGCAAGGGCCAGGACGTCGGCACGGGGTTTGCCGTGACCGAGATGGTCGAGAAGCCGGCTCCGGCGGTTGCCCCCTCCAACTATTACATCAACGGCCGCTACATTCTACAGCCCGAAGTGTTCGAACTTCTCGGCACGCAAGAGCGAGGCGCTGGGAACGAGATCCAGCTCACCGACGCCATGAAGCGGCTCGCCGGCAGCCAGCCTTTCCATGCTCATCCGTTCGACGGGCGCATGTTCGACTGCGGCTCGAAGGAAGGCTTCATCCAGGCGAATGTGGCCTTCGCGCTCGGCCGCGCCGACATACGCGACCTCGTCTTCGGACCGATAGCCGAAATGATCGCCGCCGAGGAACGCCCCGCCGAAGCGGCCTGACCAGGCAAGCGATCGACACAGCCGGACCGGGCGTCCGGCTGTGTCTGCGCGATCAGACCAGAACTGGCTGCATGGCCCTGAACCGCATCTCGCCCGATGAACATGTTTGATGCCGCGTTTGCGGCCAGAACGGCAGCTAGAAACCGAAAAAGTGGCGCGCGACGCCTGCGAGGAACATGCATCAGAGAAGCTTTCCGCCGACGAGCAGACTGTCGATGGCATCGGAGGATGCGGACCGATTCATCGACCTGGAGCGGCTGGCCACGATTGCGATCCGGCAGGCGAGGGTCGTAGTGCTTTGCGCGGCGATCGGCCTTGTGCTCGGCGTTCTCTATCTTTTCTTCACGCCGGCGGAATACACCGCCGCGACGCGCATCCTGCTCGACGACAGCTTGACCAAATTCGCGGAGGAGAAGGATACGGGCCCTGTTCGTATGCAGGCCGATTCGATGGTTTCCACCGAGGTCGAGATTCTGAAGTCGGCCCGTCTTGCCCGCACCGTCGTGCTAGCCGAGAAACTGCATGAGAACGAGGCCTTCCTGAACCCGCCCCGGTCGCCGATCACATGGGCGAAGGGCCAGGTAAAGAGCATTACCGGGCTGTTTTCCTTCGATCCGCCGCCTTCCGCCACTTCGGTCGAGAACGCCAAGATCGGCAAGGCAGTGGCGCTTCTGCAAAACGGGCTCGCAGCCGAGCGGGCCGGGCGCAGCTATGTCATCGACGTTGCGTTCCGCTCCCATGATCGCAAGCTTGCCGGCGCGATCACGCGCGCCTATGCGGAGGCCTATCTTTCCGACCAGCTCGACGCCAATTTCGACGCCACCCAGCGCGCTACGATCTGGCTTCAGGGAAGGCTCGACGAATTGCGCGACAGTTCGCAGGCCGCGGCCTTGGAGGTTGAAAAGTTCCGCGCGGAAAACGGGCTGACCTCGGCGCGCGGCGAGCTGATTTCCGAGCAGCAGCTCTCCGATCTGAACAGCCAGCTTATCCTTGCACAAGCCGATACGGCCAATGCACTCGGGCGTTACAGTCAATTCAAGTCGATCATCGACAGCGGTCCTGAAAACGCCGTCAGGAATGCGACGATCCCCTCCGACAAGGGCAACAGCGCTGTCATCACCGACCTCAAGGCGCGTTATCTAAACGTCACCAAACGCGAGCAGGAGATATCCGCGCGCTTCGGCGAAGACCATGCCCAGGCGGTCGCGCTGCGGCGCGAGCAGGCAGACCTGGAAGGGCGGATCTTCCAGGAACTGAATCGGATCACCGAGAGCTATCGCAACGAATACGAGGTGGCCAAGGCGCGCGAAACCTCGTTGCGCGACAATGTCGGCCAGATGGCCGGCCTGAGTTCGGAAACCAGTCAGTCGCTGGTGCAACTGCGCGAACTGGAGCAGAAGTCCGCCGCTCTTTCGACGCTCTACCAGGCCTTCCTGGCGCGCCATGAGGAGGCTTCGCAGCAGCGCTCGTTTCCCATTGCCGAGGCGCGCGTGATCTCGGAGGCCAACGATCCCGTGGCGGCGTCGAGCCCACGCAAAAGCATGGTGCTGGGCCTTTCGCTTGTGCTGGGGCTCTTCGGTGGCGCCGCTGTCGGAGCCTTCCAGGAGTTTCGCGAGCGGTTTTTCCGAACCGGCGACGACGTCCGCTCCGCACTCAACATCAACTTCCTCGGCTACCTTCCGGTCGTCGGCGCCCGACTTACGGCGGCGGGCAAGTCGAACGACGCCGGCGCAAAACAGCAGCCGCGGGAACAATCCGGCTCCGTCACTCCACGCATATTGCGGGTCGCCATCAACGCGCCGGCCTCCTCGTTCGCCGAAACGCTCCGCAACGCCAAGATCGCCAGCGACGTCGTTCTGCAGGGCAAGCCGTGCAAGGTGATCGGGTTCGTCTCGGTACTGCCGCATGAGGGCAAGACGACGGTTGCAGCGAATTTCGCCGGCCTGCTCGCTTCCCATGGCGCAAGGACGCTGCTGATCGACGGCGACCTCCGGAATCCCGGGCTGAGCCGCGGCCTGTCGCTGGCCCCCGATAAGGGGCTGGTCGAGGCGATCGTCGGCGACCAGCCCTGGCGAAGCACCGTGATGGTGGACCGCTCGACCAGGCTCGCCATCATCCCCGCCGTTGTGCGCGGACGCCTGTCGCACACCAGCGAACTGCTTTCGGGGCCCGGCATGCGTGACCTTATCGAAGACGCGCGCACGGCGTACGACTACATCATCGTCGACCTGCCGCCGCTCGGACCGGTCGTGGACGCCAAGGCATTCGCTCCGCTGGTGGACGGCTTCGTGATGGTGGCCGAATGGGGCGCAACGCCGCGCGCCCTGGTTCGCGCCACGCTGCAGGCAGAACCGCAGGTCGCGGCCAAAACGCTCGGCATCATCCTCAACAAGACGGACATGAAGAGGCTGGCGCGCTACGGGTCGTTTGGCGGCTCGGAGCAGTATCTCGACCGCTACTCCTCCTACTATGTCGAGCAGGTCGGCATGAACGGAAAGGCCTGACGAATGCCCGGCCGGTCAGCTGGTCAGGTAAAGTCCCCTGTCCTGCCAGATGCGGAGCGCCGTCAGTTTGCCGCCGAAGACCGCCCCGGTGTCTATGTTGACGCGCATGCCGTCCCGCTTCGCCTCGGCAACCGGCGTGTGGCCATGCACCACATACTTCTTGAGCAGATGGGCCCGTTCGAAAAACTCCCAGCGGATGAAGGCGAGGTCATAGTCCGACTGCCGCTCGATATCGAACTCGGGCCGGATACCGGCATGCACGAAGATAAAGCGCTTGGCCTCGACGAGGATCGGCAACGATCGCAGGAACGCGATATGGGCGGCCGGAATCGTCTTCCTGATCACCTCGTCGATCTGCCGGCTCGATCGGTAGACCTGAACGAGACGATCGAGATCGATGCCATAGGAAAGCAGCGTGGCTGCCGCGCCCATGCTCATCCAATCCGCCAGCCCCAGCCGCCCGTCGATGTAATCGAGCATCACGACTTCGTGGTTTCCGGCGAGGCAGATGCGCTCGAAGCCGGCGGGCGGCGACGCGAGCAGGTGGTCGATGACCTGCGACGAGGCGGGACCCCGGTCGACATAATCGCCAAGCATGATGATGATCTTGCGGCTCGGCAAATTCTTGCCGTCCGCGGTGATCGCGCGCTCGAGCGAAAGCAGTTGGTCGAGACAGCCATGGACGTCGCCCACCGCATAGATTGCGATGCCGGCGGTATCCAGCCTCAGTCGCGGTCTGCGCTCCCTGTCCGCATTTGTGTGCAGGCCCAGAAGCCCTGCCAGCTTTCTCATCGAAGGCCCTTATCGTTGCTGCCCACGGTCGCCAGCCTTCCCGGCGGGCGCGCCACATTTCGTGAACCGGCGAACGGTGTGAATGCCACAGTTCGCGCATTTGGACCATCCGCATTGTCCGCTTTCGGGGATGCTTGCCGTCGGCCCTCGTAACGGCGCCGGACGCGGTCCGTCGACCACCGGTTTGAGGAGATGCCCATGATTGTTAAACCCGCCTCTCCCGCGCGCGACGCCGTCGCGCCAATCGGGAAGATGATGTCGGACCGCATAAAAATCGCGCGCACCCTCTGCATTTTCTTCATGACCTTCGTGCACGTCCAGGCGGGCATCGCCGAAAACGTTTATGACCGCGACGCCGGTTTCTTCGACATTGTCTACTTCATCCTGACGCGGATGATGGGGCTGAGTTCCGTTTCACTGCTCAGCATCGTCTCGGGCTATTTCATCGTTTCGAGCCTGCTCAAGGCCGGGGCATGGCGGTTGGACGTCTCCAAGTTTAGGACGCTCGTCGTGCCCCTGGTCGCCTGGAACCTGCTTATGCTGGCGCTTCTTGCCGCCTATGGCGTCATGTCCGGCAATTGGCGGGATATGCCTGAATTCAGCGCGATCGGCGTAGCCAATGCGCTCCTCGCTCTGACCGGCTGGCCGCTTGTCGTTCCGCTGTGGTTCCTGCGGGACCTGTTCGTCTGTTGCCTGTTCGCGCCGATCCTCTATCAGGGGCTGTGCCGCTTCCCGGTCGCGACCATCCTGCTGCTGGTCGCCTTCATGCTGGTCGGCGAGGACCTCTACATCCTGCAAAGGCCGCAGCTGATGCTGTTCTTCGGGCTCGGCATGTGGCTGCGCATCGCCAGCGCCAGCGAGGAGGGGATCGACCGCATCGCGAATTTCCTCGCCATCGGCCTCATTGCCATGGCGGCGGTTTTCCTCACCATCCGCATCGAGCGCATCTTGCTGTCCGAGATGAATGATACACTGCAGCTTACTCTCGACACGCTGCTGCGCGTGACGATGGCGGCGGGTTTCTGGAAGCTGACCGAACTCATCCGGCGATCCGCGCTGTCCGAACAGTTCATGCGGTTCGAGCCATATGCGTTCTTCTTGTTTTGCAGTCACGCGATCCTGTTCAATTTCGGCGGCATCATCTTCCGACGCGCGTTCGGAAACTACGGCTCGGATCTCTTCCCGATTACCTTTTTCACACTGCCCTGCCTCGCCGTCATCGCCGCAATTATCGGTCTGAACGTCATCAACCGCTCTGCATTGCTGATCTTCCTGTTCAATGCCGGCCACCGCCTGCGACCCCGTTCGGCCGCAACGCTGGAAAGCGCGCCAGCAGAAGCTCGGTGAAGGTAAGGGCTCGGGATATTCGACGCTGGGCGTTTACCCGCCCCCGCTTCCCATTTTCCGTTCCGGGGCATGGATGTTAACCATTCGTTAACCATGGTCCACATAGACCTGAAGCAATGGAAAATTAACAAACATGACCAAAGTGCTAACCGATACCCGCCCCATCCGCCTTAAAGGCCGCTCCTTCCTCGCGCTCGTGCTTACCCCGGAACTGCCCTTCGACGGCTGGCTGGCGCGACTCGACGATCTGGCTGCTCGTTCGGCGGGCTTTTTCCTGCGACGGCCGATCGTTCTCGACGTCGAAGGTCTCGAAATCGACCGGTCGCAGTTGAAGGAACTGATCGGCGAACTTGGTAACCGCAGCGTGCGGGTGCTGGCGGTCGATGGCGCGCGTTCGTCGCTGCTCGGCGTCGACCTACCCCCTGCCCTGACGGGCGGGCGGGAGGCGTCGGATTTTGAAACTCCGGCGGCAGAAGCGACCGTCGACGCAGACCGCGGCAGATCCGAACCGTCCGTTCAGGCTCTTGAGCCGCAGCCAGTCAGGGCAATGCCCTCGATCATCATCAGTCAACCGGTGCGTTCCGGGCAGTCGATCGTATTCCCCGAAGGCGATGTGACCATTGTCGGATCAGTGGCATCCGGCGCGGAAATCGTCGCCGGCGGTTCGATCCATGTCTACGGAACTTTGCGGGGACGGGCGTTGGCAGGGTCGGTGGGCAACTCTTCGGCGCGCATCTTCTGCAGCAAGCTCGAGGCGGAGCTTCTGGCGATCGATGGACTCTACAAGACCGCTGACGACATGGAACCCGGGCTTCGCGGACAGGCTGTCCAGCTCTGGCTCGAAGGCGATGCGATCGTGGCTAAGACACTCAATTGAGCCGGCGGCCGGCCAACAGACAGGAGACGAGGATGGCGAAAGTAATAGTGGTCACATCGGGCAAGGGAGGCGTCGGCAAGACGACTTCCACCGCCGCGCTCGGCGCCGCGCTGGCGCAGAGGAACGAGAAGACGGTCGTCGTGGATTTCGACGTCGGCCTGCGCAATCTCGACCTCGTCATGGGCGCGGAACGGCGGGTCGTCTACGATCTGGTCAATGTCATCCAGGGCGACGCGAAGCTGCCGCAGGCGCTGATCCGCGACAAGCGACTGGAGACTCTCTACCTGCTGCCGGCCTCGCAAACCCGCGACAAG
This sequence comes from Mesorhizobium sp. WSM2240, assembly GCF_040438645.1. Classification (NCBI taxonomy): domain Bacteria; kingdom Pseudomonadati; phylum Pseudomonadota; class Alphaproteobacteria; order Hyphomicrobiales; family Phyllobacteriaceae; genus Mesorhizobium; species Mesorhizobium sp. WSM2240. Next base: position 5,217,125 of record NZ_CP159253.1, on the reverse strand, counting down.
GACAATCTGACGGCAGAGGGCGTCAAGCGAGTGATGGACGAGTTGAAGAAGTCTTTCGATTGGATCATATGCGACAGCCCCGCTGGAATTGAGCGGGGCGCGACCCTGGCGATGCGCCACGCCGATATCGCCGTCGTCGTGACGAATCCGGAAGTCTCGTCGGTACGTGATTCGGACCGCATCATTGGCCTTCTCGACGCCAAGACCGCCAGGGCCGAGCGCGGCGAACGGGTGGAAAAGCATCTTCTCCTTACCCGCTACGATGCAAACCGGGCCGAGCGCGGCGACATGCTGAAGGTCGATGACGTCCTCGAGATCCTGTCTATTCCTCTGCTCGGCATCATCCCCGAAAGCATGGATGTCCTGCGCGCCTCCAACCTCGGCGCACCGGTCACGCTCGCCGATAGTCGCAGTGCCCCTGCATTGGCCTATCTCGACGCCGCACGCCGGCTCGCAGGCGAAACCATACCCATTACAATTCCGGGCGAAAGGCGCGGTCTGTTCGGCAAGATTTTCGGACGGAGGGCGGCATGAGGATCTTCAGCTTCTTCAGCAAGCAGAGTTCGTCCGCTCCGAAGGCACGCGAGCGCCTGCAGGTTCTGCTCGCCCACGAGCGGTCATCGGTAGGTCAGTCGGACCTGGTGGTGCGCCTTCGGGAGGAAATTCTCTCAGTCATCGGCAAGCATGTGAAGATCGACCGGGACAAGGTCACCGTGAAGATGGACCGCGGAGAAAAGGTTTCGACACTGGAAATCGATGTCGAAATCCCCCTGTCCGCGAAACTGCGGGCGGCTTGACGGCAGCTAGCCACTGAGCGGCGGCGGGATAGCAGCCCGATGGCCGCCGTACAAAGGAGATGAGCATGACCCGACTTGCACTTCTCGAGCGGCTCAAGGAACTCCAGCGGATGCCGAAGTTCCAGGAGCGCGATATCAGCACGATCAGCGCGTGCTTATCCAAAGAGGCCTTGGCCAGGCACGTGGAACTCTGCGAACAGGCAGTCAACATGCCGATCCGGCCAGTTCTGCACGACGGGCGATCAACCGGCTTCTAACGCAGCACTGTCGCGGTATTCAGTTGAGCCGAAGGCTCCTTGATGACCAGGCAAGCAGGAAACCCGGATTTCGGCAGCGTTAAATTTTGGCGCACCCGACAGGATTCGAACCTGTGACCTCTGCCTTCGGAGGGCAGCGCTCTATCCAGCTGAGCTACGGGTGCCGGGCCGAAGCCGGAACGAAGCGTTCCAGCCTTGTCGCCGGACCTAAATAGCGAGCCGGGACGCCGCTTCATAGCCGATGCGGCGGCCGGCTTCAACGGCCAACTGCGCAGCCGATCCATTCTCCGCAAAGCGCCCTGTTTGGGACGGCCGTCAAAGCTCGCGATGCCGGTCAGCTAAACGCCCGGCCTGGCGCCTGGAAGATAACGGACGATGAGTTCATGCACATGGTCGTTGCGGCTTTTCGCGCTTTCACCGCCCATGACGACGACGACTATCCTGCGGCCGTCGCGGCTCACGGAAGTTGCGACATTGTAGCCGGAGGCGCGAATATAGCCGGTCTTGATGCCGTCGACGCCGTCGACCTTGCCTATAAGGTCGTTATGGCCGCGGATTGTCCGGCCGTTATAGCTGAAGCTCGTGCTGGAGAAATACGCATAGTGCGACGGAAAGCGCCGGCGCAATGCCATGCCAAGCAACGCCATGTCGCGCGCGGTGGTGCGCTGCTGGTCGTCCGGCAGCCCTGACGCATTCCGGAAAATGGTGCCGCTCATGCCGAGCTGCCGCGCCTTTACGCTCATCATTTGCGCGAATTGCTCTTCAGTGCCGCCGAGGAACTCGGCCACGGCTACCGCCACGTCATTGGCCGACTTCACCGCAAGCGCGCGTATCGCAGTATCCACATCGACGGACTGGCCGCGCTTGAAGCCCATCTTTGTCGGCGGCCGCCCTCTGGCGTAGTCCGAAACGGGAATGAGCGTGTCGCGCGAGATGCGGCCGGTCTCGAGAGCCTCAAACAGCATGTAGAGCGTCATCATCTTGGTCAGCGAGGCCGGATAGCGCGGCTGGTCGGCATTCGCCTGGAACAGGATGGCGCCGCTATTGGCGTCCACCACGATTGCCGCATATTTCGGCGAAGTCTGAGCCGTTATCGGTGGAGGCACTTCGAGCGTGCTTGTCGTCGAGCAAGCGGCAAGCAGCACAAACATCGCTAAAGTGATTGCCGCCTTGTGAAATGAGCCGGCTGGAAGCTGGAATGTGGTTCGCAAGGATGAAACCCGTTCGGACGATGGCGACCCGCCGCCGCGATCCCCCCGCGACGCAGTTGGAAGAACCTAGACCAAGATGCGGCCATCTGGAAGCGGCTCCGTTTCGAGGGCGCATGCCAATGGTCCATGGCCCGGGGCGTTCTTCCCAGAGTTGAAATTCGCGGCTAAGGTCGCGGCTCGTGATCTTGACCGGGGGGTGTCGCGATGTCGGGCAGCATCGAAATTGGCGGAGCAGGTACTTCGCTTCTGCGGGCATCGCTCAGCCGCACCGGCAAATGGGCGGGCGGCCTTGGTGTGGTCGGCGGATTCGTGGCCGACATCCTCAGTCCACTTGCTCCGTTCGCGGCCTATATCGCGCTTGCGGCCGCAGTTGCAGCGCTGGTTCTCGCGGCGGCGATCGCCTTCCGGCTGGTCCTTGCCGCAACGGCGTTGCCGGCCCTGGTATTTGCGTCGACGACTGCTGCGATAGCCGGCGGCCTGTTCGCCCTGCAGCAGGCAAGCGACGCCGAGGACGGCGTGCTGGCGGGCCTCGTCCCGGCCATTGCCGGGCTGCAGCAGTCGATGGGAATAGTTGCGGCAAGCGTCGAAAGAATCGAGCAGACGGTGACCGAAACGGCGAAGACCGTCGAGACGGTCAAGCAAACGACGCAAGAGGTCCAGCAAACCACGGAAAAGGTCGAACAGAAGACCGAGGAGATCGCCGCGAACCAGGCAAAGCAGCAGGAGCAGGCGGACAAGCTGCAGGCGACCACCGAACAGATCGCCGTGTCGATCGACGCGATAGCCGACGGTTTCAAGGTTCTGGCCGCGCAGGGCGGGGTGATCGCCGACCCCGAGCGCCCCGACGAATTCTATCACAATGCAAGGGTGCACGAGCTTTCCGGCGACATGCTCAATGCGCGGAAATCCTATTTGGCATTCGCCGGGTTCGGCGTGGATGCGGTCGATCCCTATATGCGCTTCGCAACGCTGCTCAGGGTCCAGGACGGCAAGGCCGGCGCACGCGAGGTGCTGGGCGCGCTCACCGACAGGAACAAGACGCTGGCGCTCAAGCTTGTCCACGCCACGCAGTTCGAAGGCGCGCAACGCATCGAAAGGCTGAACGCCTTCATCGCCGCCAATCCGGATTACCCGCCAGCCTATTTCGCCCTGTCGGAGGAGTTTTCCGAGGACCGGCTCGGCGTGCAAACGCTGGCCGACAAGCGCAGCGAGGCGACCGCCCTGGCCAGGTTCACGGCCTACGAAAAGGATGGCGGTCTGCTTTCCCATTTCATCGACCATACGCTTCTGGCCGACTGGCTGGAGCGCTCGCGCAGCCGGCTCGCCGCACTCGGCGATGTTCTCGATCCCGCGCGCTTCATGCCCAGGCTTACCCCGATGCGGTCCAACCAGGAATGGATGATAACCGTTTCGCTGCCGGAGCCGGCCACTGCAATCTCCTGGCGGCTGGGCGGCGAGGGCGCCTTCACAGAAACCGGGTTTCTGGCGCTGAACGATCAGACCACGGGAAAACCGATGCCCAATCCGAGCTTTGTGGTGCCGGACAGGACAGCCGCCGACGTCATCGCCATAAAATATCTGGACCTGCGGGGCCGCGAGACCGGTCCGTTCGAGATCCGCTTCGATCCGCAAGCGGCGCTATCGGAAGGCAACAAGCAGATCCTGGACCAGTTCTGGACGTCGTGGATCGCCTTCGACGCCGGCAGCAATGCGGGCTATGTCTATTTCACCCACATGCTTTCCTACCGTTGCGCGATCAAGGAAGTGCGCTACAGCTTCAACGGGGCCGCTCTCGACAAGACCATCGACATACCTCCTTGCGACGAAAAGGATCCGTATGCGATCCCACACGACTACCGGCCTTATTTCGAAATCAGCAAGGATATAAGCTCGATGTCGGTCCAGGTGACCTATTCGGACGGAACACAGTCGCCGGTGCGCGAGTTCCGGCGCTGAGCGCCGGCAGCGCCGCCGAACCGGCGCGGCAGGAAGATCCCATGTCGGAAATTGCACATATCGCCGCCACCATCTTCAAGCGCGCCGGCGGGCAGCGCCGCTTCGTCGTCGCCATTGCCGGGCCGCCAGGCGCAGGCAAGTCGACGCTCTCGGCACAACTGCACGACCTACTGCCCGAAGGCTCGGCCGCCGTCGTACCGATGGACGGGTTCCATTTCGACGATGCGGTGCTGGAAAAGCGCGGGCTGCGCGGGCGCAAAGGCGCGCCGGAGACATTCGACTATTCCGGCTTCGAGACCTTGCTGAAGCGCATCCGCGCAATGGAGCCGGATATCGCAATACCGGTGTTCGATCGCACGATGGAATTGTCGCGAGCGGCGGCGGCGATCATTCCGGCGGAGGTAAAATTCATCCTCGTGGAAGGCAATTACCTGACGCTCGATGAAGCGCCCTGGTCGGGCCTGACGCCGCTTTTCGATTTCAGCCTGTTCGTCGACGTGCCGCGCTCAGAGCTCGAACGCCGCCTGATGCAACGTTGGCATGAGCACGGCAAATCGGACGAAGAGGCCCGCGCCTGGATCGCGTCGAACGACATGCCGAACATCGACAGGGTGCTGGCCCGGCGAAGGCAGGCCGACCTGGTGATTTGACGGCGCGAGGCGGGCGGCGGAACCGAATGCACAGCCATACATTGTTGGCATGCGGCAGTTGGGCCGCATGAGGAGCACGACCATGGCTGAAAAGAAGGCATCCTCAAAATCGGACGCGGCGAAGAAACCGGCGGCGAAATCGGGCAAAGCGACGGACTCGAAAACCGGCGCCGGCGCAGCCACAGCGGAACGCTCGAAAGACGCAAAGAAGACCAAGCCCGCCAGCAAGGCCTCTTCGACGGCGCCCGCCGCCAGGAAATCGCCCACGCCGGCCAAGACGTCGAGCGGCAAATCAGGCTCGGCCAGCAAGGCGTCCAAGACCGCCGGAGCAAAGAGCAAAGCCGCGACGAGCGGTTCGAAAGCCGCGACGGGCAGCGGCGCCAAGACCCCAAAATCCGCAAAGACTTCGAGCGGCGGAGCCTCGATCGCGAAAAAGGTCGTTCGCCGGGTGAAATCTACCGCAGAAGGGGCAGTTGCGCTTGCTGCGTCGGTGCTCGGCAAGGACGATAAGAAGGCCAAGTCGAAGCGCGGTTGAACCACCTCCAGCCGCTACTCGCGGGGTGGAATGTTGAGTCCCCTCTGCGTCGCCGGTCGCGCCAGGCCTCGATCCAACCAAGCCAGCACATTGGGGAAGTTCTTGATGCCGACAAGCTCACCGGCGTCGTAAAACCCGATCAGATTGCGGACCCAGCCTAGATGGGCGATGTCGGCGATCGTGTAATCCTCGCCCATCAGCCATTCCCTCCCGGTCAGCCGCGTTTCCAGTACGCCGAGCAGCCGCTTCGATTCGTCGGCATAGCGATTGAGCGGCCGCTTGTCGGCGATGTCCCTGCCTGCGAATTTGTAGAAGAACCCGACCTGGCCGAACATCGGGCCGACCGCTGCCATCTGGAAGAACACCCACTGGATAGTCTCGTATCTCAGTATCGGATCGGAAGGCAGCAGCTTTCCGGTCTTATCGGCGAGGTAGAGCAGGATCGCGCCGGACTCGAACAATGCCAGCGGCTTTCCGCCGGGGCCGTTCGGATCGAGAATGGCCGGTATCTTCCCGTTCGGATTGAGCGACAGGAATTCCGGCGTCCAGCTCTCGTTTTTCGAGATGTTGACGGCGTGAGCCTCGTAGGGAATGCCCAGTTCCTCCAGCGCTATCGAAACCTTCACACCGTTGGGCGTCGGAAAGGAATAAAGTTGCAGCCTGTCGGGGTGCTTCGCCGGCCAGCGGGCAGCGATCGGAAACGCGGACAGATCGGTCATTGCGGGGATCCTCGGGCAGATTTTGGCGGGAATAGCCACTGGAAGGTCCGCTGCAATTAGGCGCGCGGAACCTTCTCGGCAAGGGCAGGAAAGCGCTGTCGCACAGCAACGGCTCGTTAGTGCCGGTCCTCACATGCCTTGAACGCCACCACCGCATTGGTGCCGCCGAATGCGAAGCCGTTGCTGATCGCCGCCCGCACCGGCCGCACCTTGGCGACATTCGGCGTCACGTCGAGATCGCAATCGGCATCGCGCTCGCGGAAATTGGCGGTGGGCGGGACGACGCCGTCGCGTATCGCCATGACGCAGGCAATCATCTCCAGAGCGCCGGACGCACCCATGCAATGGGCGTGCATCGACTTGGTCGACGAAACCGAAAGCCGGTCGGCATGGGAGCCGAAGACGCGCCTTATGGCCGCCGTCTCGATCTGGTCGTTGGCCTTGGTGCCGGTTCCATGGGCGTTGATGTAGTCGATCTCTTCCGGAGCCAGGGCGGCATCGGCGAGGCAGGCGGCCATCGCTGAGACGGGCCCTTCGACGGTCGGAGCGACGATGTCGGTGGCGTCTCCCGACATGCCGACGCCCGAAAGCTCGGCCAGAATCGGCGCGCCCCGCGCCATTGCGTGATCCAAGGTTTCGAGGACTGCCATGCCCGCGCCCTCGCCGATCACCAAGCCGTCGCGATCGGCCGAAAACGGCCGGCAAGTCTCGCGCGCCAAAGCCCGCAGCGCCTCCCAGCCCTTCAGGACGCCATAGACCAGCGGCGCATCAGTGCCGCCGGCGATCATCACATCGGCGCGGCCGAGGCGAAGCTGATCGACTGCGGATGCGAATGCGTGATTAGACGAGGCGCAGGCCGAGGATACGCCGAAAACCGGGCCGCGCAGGCCATTCACCATGCTGACCTGTCCGGCCGGCGCGCCAGGCATTATTTTCGGCACTGTGAAGATTTCCGCCCGCGATCTGCCCTCCAGCAGCACGGCGCGGTAGTTCACCTCGGCCGTGTCGGCGCCGTATATGCCGGTGCCGACGACTGCGCCGATGCGCGAACCGTCGGCTTCGGCGACATCGAGCCGCGCGTTCCGGATCGCCTCACCTGCCGCCAACGCCGCAAGCAGGCTGAACCGGTCCATCGTGACGGTCCGTTTTCGGTCAAGCACGTTTTCGGGAAGGCTCTTGATCTCCGCGCCGATGCGCACCTTCAGCTCGTAAAGCGGAGCGTTGGTGATCTCGCCTATGCCAGATCGGCCTGCACGCATCGAGGCCCATATCTCCGGCGCGCTGACGCCGAGCGAACACAGCCCGCCAATGCCGGTGATGACAATGCGCTTTCGCGTCATGTCAGGCTTGTTTTGCGATCAGGCCGCGCACGGCCTCGACCATGTCGCCAACATTCTTCAGCGTGCTCCAAGCTTCGACCGTATTCATCTCGATTTCGATCCCGTAGGCCTCCTCCAGATCGAAGATGATCTCCGTCAGCTCGAGCGAGTGGATGCCAAGTTCGGTCAATTCGGTCTTGAGCGTGATTTCTCCGCCATCCGGCTCGGCGTGTGCCTTGATCTTGTCGATGATGTCCTGAGCGAGCTGGTCAGCCATTGCGCCTTTCCAAGATTTCTGCGTTTCCCCTATCGGCGCCGGATCGTTCTTTTATCGCTAGCAGTCCGGCTTCCGGCATTTTGACGCCGCTGAGGCGAAAAGATGGCAAGTAACCTGCTACTCTATAGAAACCGAATGCCAGCGAAGCAACAAGCGATATCTCGACAATGACGCGCGGCGGGACGAAGCTGCGACCCATGAGGTTGACCATGCCGGCCGAAACCAGTCGCGAAGACGACATTTCCCCCCAGCGCGTAGCCGCGAAGGGCCGGCTTTCCGTTAGCCGGCTGAACGGCAAAACCCGCCTGTCGCGGCTCTACCAGGAAGGCGCCGCCAAGGTCCGCATGCCGTTCACACAGGGCGACCATCTGGAGGCAATCCTCATCAATACCGCCGGCGGATTGACCGGCGGCGACCGCATTGCCTGGGAGGTGGATATCGGCGCGGATGCGTCGTGCGCTGTCACAACGCAGGCGTCGGAAAAGGTCTACCGCGCTCTTTCCGGCAGGGCCGAGCTTTCGGCGAAGATTTCCGTTGCTGCCGGCGGACGCATCGCCTGGCTGCCACAGGAAACGATCCTCTTCGACCGCTCATCCTTCTCTCGCAGGCTCGATATCGATCTGGCCTGCGACGCAGAAGCGCTTGTCGTCGAGGCGACTGTTTTCGGCCGGCTCGCCATGGGCGAACAAGTCGCGCAAGGGGTTTTCCGCGACCGCTGGCGCATCGTCTGCGACGGCCGGCTGATCCATGCCGAGGATTTCGCGATCGGCCCGCAAGTCGCCGCGACTTTGCGGCGAAGGGCTGCCGGCAATGGCGCGGTAGCTTTCGCGACCGTGCTCCTCATATCGCCCGGCGCGGCGGGCCAGGTCGAAGCCGTGCACGGCCTGGTTGGCGAGAAGGGCGGCGTCAGCGCATGGCAGGTCGGAAAATCTGGCAAGCTTCTTGCGAGGCTCTACGATCAGGACAGCTACTCGCTTCGCAAGCGGCTGATGCCGCTGGTGGAACTGCTCAACGGGCGGGCAGGATTGCCCAAAACTTGGTCACTTTAGGGAATTCGTCGACGCATGAATCTGACGCCTCGCGAAAAGGACAAGCTGCTCGTCGCCATGGCCGCAATCGTGGCGCGCAAGCGGCTCGAGCGCGGCGTCAAGCTGAACCACCCGGAAGCGATCGCCCTGATAACCGATTTCGTGGTCGAGGGCGCGCGCGACGGGCGCAGCGTGGCCGAACTCATGGAAGCCGGCGCGCATGTCGTCACGCGGGCGGATGTGATGGAAGGCATCGCCGAGATGATCCATGACGTGCAGGTCGAGGCGACGTTCCCGGACGGAACCAAGCTGGTCACCGTGCACGAACCGATCAGATGAGGGGACTGAAATGCTCGAACTTCGCCCGAACTGCGAATGCTGCGACACGGATCTCGCGCCCGACGCGCGGGACGCGATGATCTGCACCTTCGAATGCACTTTCTGCGCCGCCTGCGCGGAAGGCGTGCTTGGCGGCGTCTGCCCAAACTGCGGCGGCGACTTTTCACGCCGGCCGGTGCGACCGGCAGCGATGTTGAAGAAGTATCCGGCCTCGACCCGGCGCGTGCTGAACGCCGAAGGCTGCGGCCCGGCTCGCAAGGTGGCGTGAGCTTCGATCAATACAGGGAGACGGTAGACATGATGAAACGGATTGCGATCGTGCTGGCGGCGCTGGGCGCAGGTGTCGCGCCCGCCTTTGCCCATCTCGATCCCGCCGAGCACGGCTCGGTGATGGCCGGCCTGTCGCACCCGTTGTTCGGGTTCGACCATGTACTTGCAATGGTAGCGGTCGGCCTGTGGGCGGCGCTGCTTGGCGGCCGCGCACTATGGCTGGCGCCGCTGGCCTTTGTCGGCGCGATGACGATCGGCTTCGCTGCCGCGCTTCTGGGCGTAACGCTGCCCTTTGTGGAGCCGGTCGTCCTCGCTTCCGTCGTGATTATCGGCCTGCTCGCCGCAACGGCGCTGAGCGTGCCGGCGGGAATTGCGATGGCGATGGTCGGCTTCTTCGCCGTGTTCCATGGCCACGCCCATGGCGGCGAACTGGGATCGGCCGGCGCAATAGCCTTTGGCGTCGGCTTTGCGCTCTCGACGGCACTGCTGCACGTGACGGGCATCAGCCTTGCGCGCCTGTTCGGTGGCGGGGCCGGGCGCCTGGCCACGCGAATTGCAGGCGGAGCTGCCGCAGTCGGTGGCCTGTGGCTCGTTATAGTGGGCTGAGCGTGATGATCCCGGGCGAAATCATCACGGGCGAAGGCATGATCGAGCTCAACAGCGGCCTGCCGGCGGTCACGCTGAAGGTCGCCAATACGGGCGATCGCCCGATCCAGGTCGGCAGCCACTACCATTTCTTCGAGACCAACGAGGCGCTCAGATTCGACCGGCAGCAGGCGCGTGGCACGCGGCTCGATATCGCTGCTGGAACAGCGGTACGTTTCGAGCCGGGCCAGGAGCGTGACGTGACGCTGGTGCCGCTCGGCGGCAAGCGCGAGGTCTATGGTTTCCAGCAGAAGATCATGGGAAAGCTGTAGGTGGCCGGGTTCGCCTGCCATTCCAGAGCAAGCAGCCGGATGCGGTCCTCAGCCCGCCGGCTTGGCGGCGGCGTAGATGACGACGCCGTTCTTGTCGTCGAATTCGACGGCGAGCACGTCGCGAAGCAGGATCTGCCGCGAATCGATAGCGTGATAGAGCATGGCGTTGCCTTCGAGCTCCTTGCGAAGCTCCGCAATCTCCTCCTCGTGCTCCTTGATCTTGGCCTCAATCTCCGGCGGCGGACCGCCCTCGGTCGCCACGGCGTCCGACAGGAAGACGATATCCACCTTGTCGAGCTTGGAGGTCTTGCGGACGGTGGCGATGCTCTCGCCGGTCTTTTCTATCGCGGCGATGACCTTGCCGGAATCGGCGGTCGCCTGGGATTCCTCCTCTTGAACCTCCGTGCCGATGATCGTTTCGATGGCTTCGGGGCTTTCCAGTCCTTGCGCCATCAGAGCCGTCTGCGGCACGGACGCAGCCAGGAAGGCTGCCGCGGCCGCCGCATGCAGCCATTTGCTGTCGGGCATCGAGATCGTCGTCATCATCTGTTCCATGCGGTAGATATGACGCCCGCCTGGCGGCGGGCCAAAGGGACACAACGGCGCTTGCTCGACCGAAGTTCCGGCGACGCGGCTGTTTATCAGACACACCCTGCCGACGCCAAGCCCTGGTTCAGGGCGGCCGCCGGCAAGATGGTTCACAAATTCTGCTGTCGGATGTCGTCAGCCGGCCTTCTTGGTGACCAGAGTGAGGGCGCCTTCGGGTCCCATGCTGGCCGCGATGACATTTGCGGATGTGAGGCCTTTTGCCTCCAAGGCCGACTTGATCTCCGGATTGGCGTCGATCGTGGTGCGCAGTTGCTGAAGGCTCGCTTCTCCCCCCTGCGCGACCACTTCGTTGACCTGCGTTTGCGTCGCCTCGGGCAGTTCGGTCATATCGACGATATTGACGCTGCGGATCTGCGTCTGGGCGCCGCCGGGAGCTTCAGGCGCGGTAGCCGGAGCTTCGGCTGGAGGTTGCGTGGCCTGAGCTTGCGCGTTGGCCGGCACGGCGAAGGCGAGCGTGACGCCCGCTGCCAGAATCGTAATCATGCGCATGGATTTTCCCTTCCATCGGTTGGCAAACGATCATCTGGGGGCATCGTCCCTACCCCACACGCCGAATGGGGTCACAAGCTGCCGCTCATTGGGTTGTTCCGTGGTCATACCGTGTCGGAAATGTGGAGCCCGGTTGAGTCGCCGGCGCTCCGTCCGCCGTTGTTCGAGAGGTGTTTCTGATGGCCCAGATCTCCCGCGCCGCCTATGCGCGCATGTTCGGTCCAACGACAGGAGACAAGGTCCGGCTCGCCGACACCGAACTCTTCATCGAGGTCGAGCGCGACTTCACCGTCTATGGCGAGGAAGTTAAGTTCGGCGGCGGCAAAGTCATCCGCGACGGCATGGGCCAGAGCCAGGTTTCCCGGGCGCAAGGGGCCGTGGATACGGTCATCACCAACGCTCTCGTGGTCGACGCCGGCGGCATCTACAAGGCCGATATCGGTCTCAAGGACGGGCGCATCGCGGCTATCGGCAAAGCCGGCAATCCGGATACGCAGGCCGGCGTGACCATCATCATCGGGCCGGGCACCGAAATCATCGGCGGCGAAGGCCGCATCCTGACCGCCGGCGGGTTCGATGCGCATATCCATTTCATCTGCCCGCAGCAGATCGAGGAGGCGCTGATGTCGGGCATCACGACGATGCTCGGCGGCGGCACCGGCCCGGCGCATGGCACGCTCGCCACTACCTGCACGCCCGGCCCCTGGCACATCGCCCGGATGATCCAGTCCTTCGACGCCTTCCCTATGAACATCGGCCTGTCGGGCAAAGGCAATGCTTCGCTGCCGGCAGCGCTCGAGGAAATGGTGCTCGGCGGCGCCTGCTCGCTCAAGCTGCACGAGGATTGGGGAACCACGCCGGCCGCGATCGACTGCTGCCTTTCCGTTGCCGATGCCTATGATGTGCAGGTGATGATCCACACCGACACGCTGAACGAGTCGGGCTTCGTCGAAAACACCGTCGCCGCCCTCAAGGGCCGCACCATCCACGCCTTCCACACCGAGGGCGCGGGCGGCGGCCACGCGCCCGACATCATCAAGGTCTGCGGATTGCAGAACGTCATTCCCTCGTCCACGAACCCGACGCGGCCCTATACGCAAAACACCATCGCCGAACATCTCGACATGCTGATGGTCTGCCATCATCTGTCGCCTTCCATCCCGGAAGACATCGCCTTCGCCGAAAGCCGCATCCGCAAGGAGACCATCGCGGCGGAAGATATCCTGCACGACATCGGCGCCTTCTCGATCATCTCGTCGGACAGTCAGGCCATGGGCCGCGTCGGCGAGGTGGCGATCCGCACCTGGCAGACGGCGGACAAGATGAAGCGGCAGCGTGGGCCTCTGCCGGAGGAGACGGGCGACAACGACAATTTCCGCGTTCGCCGCTACATCGCCAAATACACGATCAATCCAGCCATCGCGCATGGCCTGTCCAAGGAGATCGGCTCGATTGAAGTCGGCAAACGCGCCGATCTCGTGCTGTGGAACCCTGCCTTCTTCGGCGTGAAACCCGACATGGTGTTGATCGGCGGCACGATTGCGGCCGCCCCGATGGGCGACCCGAACGCCTCCATACCGACGCCGCAGCCGGTGCACTACCGGCCAATGTTCGGCGCCTACGGCAAGGCGATGACCAACTCGTCGGTTACCTTCGTGTCGAAGGCGGCGCTAGATGCGGGCCTGCGCGGCAGGCTCGGCGTCGACAAAGAGATGGTCGCGGTCGAAAACACCCGCGGCGGCATCGGCAAGCGCTCCATGGTGCTGAACGATGCGACACCTCACATCGAGGTCGATCCGGAAACCTACGAGGTCCGAGCCGACGGCGAGCTTCTCACTTGCCCGCCGGCGACCGTGCTGCCGATGGCGCAGCGGTATTTTCTGTTTTGAGGGTGCCTGGCAGTCGCTTGCATAATGCGAGGTTTGCAAAGCGAGAAGGTCGCGCAAGTTGTTCTTTTCGGCAGGTTGCGGCGCGGCATGGCCGCCGGATAAGCTGGTGCGCGAACAGACCGTTGTTAGGTCATGCCTCCGTTCGCATGGACTTCCCGCCGAATGGGCCCGTTGAAGCCTATGGAACCGCTCCCCGCAGCCCACGAAATCTTCCCGCATATCCGCATCGTCATGGGCATGGTGATCGGTCTCGGCGTCACGCGGCTCCTCTCCGGCGTAGCGCGCATCGTGCAGCATCCGGGCAGTTACAGGCTTTATCCCGTGCATCTGGCCTGGGTGGCCTCGCTGCTGCTTACGCTGGTGCACTTCTGGTGGTGGGAGTTCGGGCTGTTCCGGATCGGACACTGGACCTTCGAAATCTACTTCTTCATCATCGGCTACGCGATCGTACTCTTCCTGCTCTGCGCTCTCCTGTTTCCCGATTCGATGCAGGACTATGCGAGCTACGAGGACTTCTTCTTCGCGCGCCGGGGCTGGTTCTTCGGCCTGCTGGCGACGACCTACATCCTCGATATCGTCGACACGCTGATCAAGGGAAGAGCGCATTTTGCCGCCTTCGGCGTCGAATACCTGATCCGCACGCCGCTCTTCGTCGCTCTGTGCATAGCCGCGATCTGGACGTCCAACCGCCGCTTCCATATGGCTTTCGTTGCCTTCACGCTCGTCTACCAGATAGTCTGGATCCTCAGGCTGTTCGACACACTCGGCTGATGGCCGGCCTGAACCCGCAGGAGGAAAAACTGAAAAGCACGTATCAGGCCGTCGGTTCGCGCCGTTCGCGCGTTTCCCGTGTTCTCCAGATGCTGGAGGAACTCGAAGCGCCTTATGAATTCGTCCACATCGAGCGGCGCTCGCCCGAACCCCGCGAGAGGCCGCAAGCCAGCGGACGCCCGTTCTGATGCTGCGCGCCGCTTCCTTCATCCGCGCGGCCGGCATTCTCGGCGATCCCGGCCGGCCGCTGCCCTTCGATCTCGCTGTGCTGACCAGCGAGGAGCGCCATTTGCGGCGCAAGGTCATCGAACTCGTCCATGGCGACAGGTTGCTGGTCGATCTGCCCGATCCGGTGGTCCTCGAGCATCAGGATGTGCTGGTCCTCAATGATGGCCGCCATGTGGAGATCATCGCCGCCGAGGAAGAACTCTATGAAATCCGCGCGGCCGGCCCGGTGCAACTCACCGAACTCGCCTGGCACATCGGCAACCGCCACCTTGCCGCGCAGATCGAGGAACAGCGGATACTCATTTTGCCGGACCCGGTCATCAAGGCCATGCTCGAAGGGCTCGGCGCGTCGGTTGCCGATACCGTCGAGATCTTCAGGCCGGCGCGCGGCGCATATTCCGGCGCCGGGCACCGGCGTGGTCACCACCACCATGACCATGGCCATAGCCAAGACCATCCTGGCCCTGATCATGGACATGGAGCTTCGGCCTCTCATGGCCACGCGCATTCGCATGACTGAACATCCGGGAAATCTGGCCTTGCTGCGCCTGATGACCTGGCTCTCGCCGGCCTTTCCGGTCGGAGGCTTCGCTTATAGTCACGGGCTGGAGCGGGCGATTCACGACGGGCTCATCTCGGATCGGGCTGAGCTGGAAACCTGGCTGGCCGCGCTGCTTGAAGCAGGTTCCGGCTGGAACGACGCGATGCTGTTCGCCGAAGCCTGGCGCCGCGCACGGTCCGGCAGCGACATTACGGATCTGGCGCAACTCGCCGAAGCGCTGGCCGGATCGGCCGAGCGCCATACGGAGACCATGCTGCAGGGCGGGGCATTCCTCGCCGCCGCCTCCGGCTGGCGGCATCCTGTGTTGCAGCGCTTGCCCGAAGACTGCCCCTACTGCGTGGCGGTCGGCGCGGTTGCCGGCGGCCACGAAATCCCGCTCAAGGACGCATTGGCGGCCTGGCTGCAAGCGTTCTCCTCCAATCTCGTCCAGGCAGCGATCAGGCTCGGCGTCACCGGCCAGGGCGGCGCCATGCAAACAGTGGCGGCGCTAGAACCGCTGGTCGTGACCACCGCGAACCGAGCCGCCCGCTCCACACTTGACGATCTCGGCTCGGCGACATTCGTCTCCGACGTAATGGCGATGAAACACGAAACCCAATATTCGAGGCTGTTCAGATCATGAGTAAGAATGGACCGTTGCGCGTCGGCATTGGCGGGCCGGTCGGGTCGGGCAAGACGACCCTCACCGAAAAGCTCTGCAAGGCGATGCGCGACGAATTCTCGGTCGCCGTCGTCACCAACGACATATACACGCGTGAAGACGCCATGATGCTGGCCCGCCTCCAGGCGCTGCCGGAGGAGCGTATCGTGGGCGTCGAGACCGGCGGCTGCCCGCATACCGCGATCCGAGAGGACGCCTCGATCAATCTCGCGGCAATCGCCGAACTGAACCGGAAATTCCCCGATCTCGACGTGATCTTCATCGAATCCGGGGGCGACAATCTTGCAGCAACGTTTTCGCCAGACCTCGCCGACCTCACGCTTTACGTGATCTCGGTCTGCCAGGGCGGCGACATCCCGCGCAAGGGCGGTCCGGCGATCACGCGCTCGGACTTCCTCGTCATCAACAAGAGCGATCTCGCGCCCTATGTGGCCGTCGATCTCGAGGAGGTGGAAAAGGATGCTGCCCGCATGCGCGGCAAGCGGCCGTTCGGATTCACCGATCTCTCGCGCGGCAAGGGACTGCAGGCGGTGACTGATTTCATTGTCGACAATGGCGGGCTACGCCTAGGCCACGAACGCAAAACCGGCTGACCTTACGGCGAATGCGGATTGCCGCTGGCGCTGCGGGGCGGCATCATCTGCGGGAATGAGGATAGACCCATGACCATCGCCCGTTTGCACGAACCCCGCACCGATCTCCCCTTCTACGAAGAGCGCGTCGACCTCGCCTGCGCCTTCCGCTGGACTGCGAGGCTGAACATGCATGAGGCGGTGGCCAATCATTTTTCGCTGGCGGTCAACGATGACGGCTCGCAGTTCCTGATGAACCCGAACCAGGTGCATTTCTCGCGCATCAAGGCGAGCGATATGATTCTGATCGACGCCAACGATCCCGAGACGATGAGCGGGCCGAATGCGCCCGACCCGACAGCCTGGGGGCTGCACGGCGCGGTCCACCGCAATTGCCGCCATGCACGCTGCGTCATGCATGTCCATTCCATCCACGCGACGGTGCTGGCTTCGCTCGCCGATTCCACTCTTCCGCCGATCGACCAGAATTCGGCGATGTTCTTCAACCGCCATGTCGTCGATGGCCATTATGGCGGGCTCGCTTTCGAAGAAGAGGGCGAGCGCTGCTCGAAGCTCCTGGCCGATCCGAAGATCAAGGTGATGGTCATGGGCAATCACGGCGTCATGGTGATCGGCAAAACCATCGCCGACGCCTTCAACCAGCTCTACTATTTCGAGCGGGCCTGCGAGACCTACATCAAGGCTCTATGGACCGGCCGGCCGCTGCGCGTGCTTTCCGACGAGGTCGCCGAAAAAGCGGCAAGCGAGATGGACGATTATCCCGGCCAGGCCGAGCGGCATCTATCGGAGCTGAAGGCGATCCTCGACGAGCAGGAACCCGCCTATCGCAACTGATCGTTCCCGCGCCGGGCGAACCGTCAGTCAAGTTCCAGATAGGCCCGCAATGCTTCCAGGCTTTCCACGCGAACCACGCCCGCCGGCGCTGTCATAGGCTGCTGCGGCCAGAAGAGCGTGCGCATGCCGGCAGCCACGCCTGCCGTGGCGCCGGGCTGGCTGTCTTCGATGACGCAGCTTTCCGCCGGGTCTATTTCGGTCAGATAGGCGGCGCGAAGGAACGGCTCGGGATCGGGCTTTCCGGCGCGCACGTCGTTGCGGGTCACCGTCTTGATGGCTGGCGCGTCGATGCCGAGCATGCGCAGATTGGTCTCGACGATCAGCCTGTCGGAATTGGACACCACCGCCTGTGCGACCCCGAGCGCCTTCAGGTCGCGGTATATCTCCACGGCGCCCGGTCGCGGCTTCAGCTGGGCCGCGTGCTCCATGTAGTAGACATACTTGCGAAGGATCCAGTCGTCGAACGGCAGGGCAAGCCCGAACTCCTCGCGCAGCATATTGTAGACCGGCCTCGCCGCAATTCCGATCACGCGGTCATGCAGATCAGCGGGCGGCGTGATGCCGAGGCTCGTCAGCACCGCGATCAACGCCTGCTCGTGCAAAGGCTCGCTGTCGATCAGCGTGCCGTCCATATCCCAGTAGACCGCCTTAGGCTTCATGCATCTCGTCCTTTTCGGCGATTTTCTAGAAGGTTTGGCTAGGGAGATAAACCGGGAATGGACGACGCCTAGACCAGCCCTGTCTTTTGCGCCTCTTCGCGCAGGTTCTGCCGGGGGCGCGGGCCGACCTGCTGAATGACCAGGCCAGCCGCCAGCGAGCCGAGGTCACCGCATTCCTTCAGACTCCGGCCGGTGGTGTAGCCGTGCAGGAAGCCCGCCGCATAGAGGTCGCCGGCCCCCGTCGTGTCGACGAGTTCGTCGATGCCGATCGCGTCGATGACGAAGGTCTCGTCGCCGCGCACAATTACGGAGCCCTCTTCCGAGCGGGTGACAGCCGCGATCTTGCAGTCCTTACGGATCGCGGCAAGTGCGGCCTCGAAGGACGCGGTCTGGTAGAGCGATCTGATCTCGTGGCTGTTGGCGAAGACGATGTCGACGGTTCCCGAGCGCATCAGGTCGAGAAATTCGCCGCGGTAACGATCGACACAGAACGGGTCGGACAGCGTCATCGACACTTCGCGGCCGGCGGCATGGGCGTGCGAGGCGGTGAGCCGGATCGCCTCCTTGGCGCGCGGCGGATCCCAGAGGTAGCCCTCGAAATAGGTGACCTTCGCCCCGCGCGCCTTATCGGCCTCGACGTCCTCCGGGCCGAGCTCGACGCAGGCGCCGAGATAGGTGTTCATCGAACGCTCGCCGTCGGGAGTGACGAAAATCATCGAGCGCGCCGTTGGCGGTTCGCCGTCGAGCGGCTTGGTGTCGAAGGCTACGCCCTGGGCGCGGATGTCGTGATAATAGATGTCGCCGAGCGCATCCTTCGAGACCTTGCCGAAAAAGGCAGCCCGCCCGCCGAAGCTCGCCACGCCGGCGGCGGTGTTGCCGGCGCTGCCGCCCGACGCCTCGATGGCGGGACCCATGCGGCCGTAAAGCAGGCCGGCTCGTTCCATGTCGATAAGGTTCATGGCCCCTTTTATGATGCCGTTCTCAATCAGGAAGGCTTCGTCGCACTGGGCGATGATGTCGACAATGGCGTTGCCGATGCAAAGCACGTCATACTGGCTCATCAAGGTCTCCGCGATTGGCCGGCGCTTCCGGCATCTGGCACGCTGGCCGCGGGCGGGTCTAGCGCATGACCCTGAAAAGTGGAACCACTTTCGACGGCGGATGGCCCGGATTCTTGCGGGCGGCGGGCCTCGCGCTTATTTCAGCACGGAAGGAGAGGTCCAAAGCATGATCATTGACGCCGCGCGCGCCGCATTCAGCCGGCTGTTCAGCGCCGAATTCCGGTCGGTATTCGTCAAGACGCTCGGCCTGACGCTGCTCGTGCTTGCGGGGGTGTGGTTCGGGCTGAAGGAACTGTTCGATTGGCTGGCCCTGCCGTGGATCGACATGCTGCTGCCCGGCTTTCCGGACTGGGCGGGCTGGCTCGAACTGATCGCCGCCATACTCGCCGGGATCGGCTTGGCGCTGGGGCTGGCGCTGCTGGTGGCGCCAGTAACGGCCATCATCGCCGGCCTGTTTCTCGACGACGTCGCCGCTGTCGTCGAGCAAAGCGACTACCCCGCCGACCCGCCCGGCCGCGCAATGCCGGTTATTCCGGCGATGATCATGTCGCTGAAATTCTTCGGCGTCGTCATCCTCGGCAATCTTGTGGCGCTGCTCCTGCTGCTTATTCCCGGCGTCAACATCGGCGCGTTCTTCGTCGTCAATGGTTATCTGCTCGGACGCGAGTTCTTCGAATTCGCCGCAATGCGCTTCCGGCCGGAAGCCGAAGCAAAAGCGCTGCGCCGCCGCTACGCCGGGACTGTATTCCTGGCCGGACTGGTCGTCGCGGCGTTCCTGGCCGTGCCGCTGCTCAACCTTTTGACGCCACTATTCGCGGCGGCGATGATGGTGCACCTGCACAAGATGGTCTCGGCGAGCGACCCGGATTTTCCCAAACCCGCCTCCGCGACGGTCCGGCGGGCCGCCTGAGAGTTCAGCGGATCAGGAAACCGCGGCCCAAAGTATCGTCGTCCTCGACGATGAATTCCGCTTTCCCGGAGTAAAATGCCTGCCCGCCCACCCGCGCGATGATCGCATCATGCTGCCCTGCATTGGCCGTGCGGGCGACCGTGCCGGTGAATTGCGAGCCGACGATGCTTTCGAACACCCGCGTCTCGCCGATGGCGATTTGCCCCTCGGCGTACATTGCGGCGAGGCGGGCGGTCACGCCCGAGCCGGTCGGCGACCGGTCGACCTCGGCATCGGCAAAGACGCAGACATTTTTGGTCGGTCGGCCCCCGGAGCCGTCGCCGCCATCGGTCAGGATTGTCCCGTAGAGAAAGGCGAGGTCGCCATGGTCCGGATGCGATAGCGGGAATTCGGCCTTCAGCTTCTCCGTCAGCGCGGTGGCCGCATCAACGAAATCGCGCGCGCGGCTCCGGCCGAATTGGAGGCCGAACTGCCGGCAATCGGCAAGCGCGTAGAAAGCCCCACCATAGGCGATGTCAAAGCCGGTCTCGCCGTAGCCGTCGAGCGACGCCGCCTGGTCTCGCGCGAACAGAAACGCCGGCACGCTTTCGAACGATACCGCGCCCGCCCTGCCGTCCTTCATCTCGACCGAGGCGACAACCATGCCGCACGGGCACTCGATATTGACCGTGGTGACGGGCTCGAGGGCCGTGACAAGGCCCTGGTCGACTGCGTAGCGGCCGAGCGCGATGATAGCGTGGCCGCACATGGTGGAATAGCCCTCATTGTGCATGAACAGCACTGCAAGGTCGGCGTCCGGCAGGTTCGGCTCGACCAGCAGCGCGCCATACATGTCGTAATGGCCGCGCGGTTCGAAGATCAGGATTTTACGCAGATGATCGAGATTATCGCGCACCCAAGCGCGCTTTTCGAGGATCGTGCCGCTCGGGATGGGCGGATAGCCGCCGGTGACGATCCTCAGCGGTTCGCCCCCGGTGTGCATGTCGACGACGGTCAGTTTTTCCATGCCCGCATGCATGTAGGGCGAACGGAACTTGTCAAGCGAAAGCGGCGCGGCAGCCCTTTCAGGCGCCTGCGCCGCCTCGTCCAGCCGCGAGAATGATCCGCAACTCGGCGGCCGAACCGAATGTCGCCGCCCTAGCCCTGCGTCACGGAAAACGCGGACGAAGCGATTTCGTTCACGAATCCTGTCAGTTTTTATCACGCTTCGAAAACAGCGCCTGGAGGTCGCCGAAAGCGACTCCCTGCCTCGAGAATTCGAAGCTGCCGGCATCGAGCATTTCCCGCGCCGCCTTCTCAAGAGCGCCGAATGCCACCGTCGTCAGCTTGGAACCCAGCGATATTCGCCGCGCGCCGGTTTCAGCCAGCATTCTCACGGTGAAATTCGGAGTGGCCAGCACATTGACCGGCTTGCCGACCGCCGAGCAGACGATCCGGATGGCATCGATGTCGCCGATGCCGGGCGCGTAGAGCACGTCGGCGCCGGCTTGCTCGAAAGCCTGGAGCCGCCTGATCGTGTCGTCGATGTCGGGGCGGTTCCAGAGGAAGTTCTCGGCGCGGGCCGTGAACACGAAATCGCGTTTCAGGGATCGAGCCGCTTCGACCGCCGCCGCGACCCGCTCGACCGCATGTGAAAATTCGTAGATCGGCTTGCCCGGCTCGCCGGTGTGGTCCTCGATCGAGCATCCGGACAACCCCGCAGCCTCGGCCGCGAAGATCGTTTCGGCAGCACTTTCCGGACTGTCGCCCTTGCCCTTTTCGAGATCGGCCGAAACCGGCAGATCGGTCGCCGACGCCAATTCTCTGCAATGGTCGATCATCGCCTCGAACCCGACGCCGCCGTCCGGCAAGCCGCGTGAAAAGGCGTAGCCGGCGCTGGTTGTCGCCAGCGCCTTGAACCCCAGTGATGCCAGGAATTTTGCCGTGCCGATATCCCAGGGATTGGGAATGACGAACGTGCTGTCGTGCAGCCGCCTGAATGTAGCGCCCTTGTCCATGGTCCTAATCTCCGATTGGCCGAGTCAGGCTGGACGGTAGTGCCGACGCCGCCACTGCGCAAAGCCGGAATCGGCGGGAGCTGGATCACTCCTGACATCTGCCGCCGAACTGATGGCCGGCGTCAGGCCGTTCCGGTGGAACCGAAGCCGCCGGCGCCGCGTCCGGTTGCGCCGGCAAGGCCGCGCTCCTCGGTACCGAGACGGGTCACCGGGGCGAAGACGATCTGAGCAATGCGCATGCCGCGGGTGACGGCGAATGCCTCGTCGCCGTGATTGATCAGCAGCACCATGATCTCGCCGCGATAGTCGCTGTCGATGGTGCCGGGCGTGTTGAGGCAGGTGATGCCATGCTTGAAGGCGAGGCCGGAGCGCGGACGTACCTGCCCCTCGAAACCGTCGGGAATTTCGAAGACAAGCCCGGTCGGCGCCAGCGCGCGCCTGCCGGGCAGAATAAGCAATGGCCGGTCTTCCGGCACCGCCGCTCGCAAATCCATTCCGGCCGCACCGGCGGTCTCATAGGCCGGCAGCGGCAGATCCTCGCCGTGCGGCAGGCGGACGATAGCTAGCTTTGGTCGTTTTCGGTCCGGGCTTTCCATGAAGCGGTTCTATCGTGCTCGGATGCTGCCGCGTCAACTGGCAAGTAGGGCATGGAGCGAATTTTCACCGTGCCACCTTCGTCTCCTCCATCCTCCTCCATGACCACGGCAGAACATCCGATAGCGGAGGAAAAGGCCGCGGCCACTCCAAATTTTTCTGTTCGAAGCCCGATCGTCCTGACAGCCTTTGTCAGCAGGAGCGTGTAGTTTCCGTCTGCGAAGGACGAGGCAACGATGGCAGATTCGACAGAGGCCGCGCCGGCGCTGAAGGAGATTTTCAACCGCGAGCGGCTCAGCCACATCGCGAAGGAAACCGCGGCCGTCTGGCCGCGCTTCGACGGCGAGCGCTTCCTGAAACTGGCGACGGCCAGGCTCGACGAACTGGGCATCATGCAGCGGATGCGCCAGACCGCCGTCAGCCTGCAGGAGACGCTGCCGCATGATTTTCCCGAAGCGTTGCCGATTCTGAAGGACCTCGCGCCGCGCATAGGCCATAATTTCGCAGCGATCACGCTTTCGGAATTCGTCGCACTCTACGGGCTGAAACATTTCGACCTGTCGCTTGGCGCACTAAAGTTTTTCACACGCTTCGGCTCATCGGAGTTCGCGATCCGGCATTTTCTTGTCGCCGATTTCGACCGGACGATTGCTGTCATGCGCAACTGGGCGGAGGACGAAAACGAACATGTCCGCCGGCTCGCCAGCGAGGGTTCGCGGCCACGCCTTCCCTGGTCGTTTCAGCTCAAGAACCTTATCGCCGACCCTTCTCCGACCGGCTCCATTCTGGAACTGCTGAAAGCCGATCCGAGCCTCTATGTGCGCAAATCCGTTGCCAATCATCTGAACGACATCGGCAAGGACCATCCGGACATTCTGGTCGAGCGGGCGGCCGGCTGGGATCTCGGAGACAAGCGCACGGCCTGGATCGTGCGCCATGCGCTCAGGACGCTGATCAAGAAGGGCGACAGCCGAGCACTTGCGCTGATCGGCACGACAGGCAAGGCCGAGATCAAGGTCGAGGCCTTTGCCGTGGAGCCGGCGGAGATAAAGCTTGGCGAGCGCATCACGACCCGGGCGAGGCTGGGCTCGACCTCGAAAGCTGCGCAGCGGCTCGTCATCGACTATGCCGTGCATTATCCCAAGAAGAACGGCGTCTCGCGAAAGGTGTTCAAGCTCAAGGAGACCGAGCTTCTGCCAGGCGGCGAATGCGAACTCGCAATCAGCCAGACGGTCAGGGACTTCACCACGCGCAAGCACAATGCGGGCTTCCATCGCGTCGAACTGATGGTGAATGGCGAAGCGGTGGCGGAAAGCGGCTTCGACCTGACGATCTGAGCGATTGCCTCCACTCCCGTCAACCGGCAACTTCACACTTGCCGGCCGAACAGGTCGGCGAACCGCTGCAAGTAAAGCGGCCAGCCCCGGTCGCCAGCAACACCTTCGCGTACGCCTTCCCAGCCTTGGCCGTGGCGTTCCAGCTTCCGATGCTCAAGGTCGACGCGGGTCCGGTTCGCCGTCTCAACAGTGAACCGCACCTCCCACTCGCTGGTCTTGTCCGGATCAGTCTCGATCTGCCAGCGCGGGCTGATGTCCCAGCTGAGCAGCACTCGTTGGGGTGGCTCGTAGGCCAGCACCCGCGCCCAGCGGCACTCGCTGCCGTCGACGCCACGGTCGTAGATTTGGCCGCCGACCCAAGGCTCGAACACTGTCTCCGCGATCGGGACGGCGAGCATGTTGTGCTCGCGGGGTTTGAAACTGCCGAAGTCCTCGGTGAAGACCTTGAACGCGCGCTCGATCGAAGCCTCGACCACGACTGACTGCTTCACGGCCGTAATTGGTATTTGCGTGTTCATTCTGACTCCTCCGGTGATTGCTCGACGGCCAGCTTGTAGGCCGCCAGAGTCTTGCTCCAGAATCGGTCGAGCCAGGCCCGCATCATGCCGAGACCGGCCGGATCGATGTGATAGATGTTGCTGGCGCCCTTCGGCTCGATGCGCACCAGACTCGTCTCCTTCAGCACCTTCAGGTGCTGCGACACCGCGGACTGCGACACCGGCATGGCTCGCGTCAGCTCGGCGACCGAGCGCGGACGCTCCGCGATCAGCTCGAAGATATGTCTGCGTGTCGCGTCGCCGAGAGCGGCCATCTGCGCCGAATTATCAGCCATGACTTATCATAAGTGTAAGCTGATTATAATGTCAATGGCGACGGCGGGCGCGTTTCTCGACATGGCCGATGCGCATGGCTATATAGCCGCCATTCACCGGAATCCTGACATGGCTCAAGACATCAAGCAGGCGGTAGCGCGCCGCCGCACTTTCGCGATCATCGCGCACCCGGACGCCGGCAAGACGACGCTCACGGAAAAGCTGCTTCTGTTCGGCGGCGCCATCCAGCTCGCCGGCGAGGTGAAGGCCAAGAAGGACCGCATCCAGACGCGTTCCGACTGGATGAAGATCGAGCGCGAGCGCGGCATCTCCGTGGTCACCTCGGTGATGACCTTCGAATATGACGACACAGTCTTCAACC
The DNA here is from genome assembly GCF_040438645.1 of Mesorhizobium sp. WSM2240. Classification (NCBI taxonomy): domain Bacteria; kingdom Pseudomonadati; phylum Pseudomonadota; class Alphaproteobacteria; order Hyphomicrobiales; family Phyllobacteriaceae; genus Mesorhizobium; species Mesorhizobium sp. WSM2240. Next base: position 5,192,462 of record NZ_CP159253.1, on the reverse strand, counting down.
TCCTGGACACGCCGGGCCACGAGGATTTCGCCGACGACACCTATCGCACGCTCTCCGCGGTCGACAGCGCGGTCATGGTCATCGACGCCGCCAAGGGTATCGAACCGCGCACGCTGAAGCTGTTCGAGGTCTGCCGGCTGCGCGACATCCCGATCGTCACCTTCGTCAACAAGATGGACCGGGAGAGCCGCGATCCGTTCGAAATCCTCGACGAGATCGAACAGAAGCTGGCGCTCGACACCGCGCCCATCACTTGGCCGATCGGCCGCGGCAAGACATTTGCCGGCACTTACCACCTGGCGCAGAATGCCGTGCGCCGCGGCGACGCGGAGAAGGAGCGTACTCCCGTCAACGGACCGGATTCCAACCGGGTCGCCGGCCTGCTGCCCGACAATGAGCGCGAAGCCTTCATCGAGGAGCTGGAGCTTGCCCGCGGGGCCTGCCGGCCTTTCGACAATGACGCCTTCCGCGAAGGCCACCTGACGCCGGTCTATTTCGGCTCGGCGCTGCGCAATTACGGCGTGCGCGACCTGATCGAGGCACTGGCGGATTACGGCCCCGCGCCGCGCGCGCAGGAGGCCGACACCCGCAAGGTCGAGGCGACCGAACAGGACATGTCGGCCTTCGTGTTCAAGATCCAGGCCAATATGGACCCCAACCACCGCGACCGCATCGCTTTCGTTCGCATCTGCTCGGGCAAGCTCGAGCGCGGCATGAAGGCGAAGCTGGTGCGGACCGGCAAGCCGATGAGCCTGTCGGCGCCGCAATTCTTCTTCGCTCGCACCCGCGTCACCGCCGACGAGGCCTATGCCGGCGATGTGGTCGGCATTCCCAACCATGGAACGCTGCGTATCGGCGACACGCTGACCGAAGGCGAAGACATCCTGTTCCGGGGCGTGCCGAACTTTGCGCCGGAGATATTGCGCCGCGTCCGTCTCGGCGACGCCATGAAAGCCAAGAAGCTGAAAGAGGCGCTGCACCAGATGGCCGAGGAGGGCGTTGTGCAACTGTTCTCGCCGGAAGATGGCTCGCCGGCGATCGTCGGCGTTGTCGGCGCGCTGCAGCTCGACGTGCTGAAGGAGCGGCTCAAAATCGAATACACGCTGCCGGTCGACTTCGAAATGTCGCGCTTTTCCATCTGCCGCTGGATCGCCGCAGACAGCTCGGCCGAACTGCACCGCTTCATCGACGCGCATCGCGGCGACATCGCCCGCGATCTCGACGACGACCCGGTATTTCTGGCCCAGCACGCCTTTTCGCTGAACTATGAAGCGGAGCGCTGCAAGGCGATCCGCTTCACGGCGGTCAAGGACTATCAGGTGCGTGAGGCGGCGTAAGGGGCTCAGAAGGCCGGCAAAGCAGGCACATCGCGGCTGGTGTGGATATGGTCGACGATGCCCCACTCCTTCGCCTCCTCGGCAGTCATGAAGTGGTCGCGGTCGAGCTTGCGTTCGACCTCGCCATAGCTCCTGCCGCAGTGCTTGGCATAAAGCTCATTCAGCCTGCGCTTTGTCTTCAGCACGTCTTCGGCGTGCCGCTCGATGTCGGACGCCTGGCCCTGGAAGCCGCCTGACGGCTGGTGCACCAATATGCTCGAATTGGGTAGCGCCGCGCGCAGGCCCGCCTCGCCGGCCATCAGCAGGAACGCGCCCATCGACCGCGCGGTGCCCATGCACAGCGTCGCAACCGGGCTCGAGATGAACTGCATGGTGTCGTAGATCGCCAGCCCGCTGGTGACGACGCCGCCCGGCGAATTGATGTACATGGAGATCTGCTTCTTCGGGTTCTCCGATTCCAGGAACAGAAGCTGCGCGCAGATCAGCGAGGCCATCCCGTCCTCGACCGTGCCGGTTACGAAAACGATGCGCTCTCGCAGGAGCCGCGAGAAAATGTCGAAGGAGCGTTCGCCGCGGTTCGATTGCTCGACGACCATAGGGACGAGATTCATCATGTCGCGCATGCGCGAATTCCTTTCGAGATAGCGATTTGATTGCGGGACTAGGCGGCGGCGCGCATCAGCACATTGCCGTTGGCGGCCGGGGCGCGGATGCGCGGCCGCGCGTCGGTCGCGACATGCACCAGCCGCAGCCACGTGCCGCCATTTGCCGTCGGGCGCAGTTCGAAGGTGACGGTGCTGCCCTCGAGCCCGGCCTCGGCGCCGGCCTCGCGCAGCCCGTAACGGACCATTTCGAGCGGCTTGGATTCGATTGTCTCGATAGCGGAAAAGCGGCCTTTGTTCGGCGCATCATCCTGCGCCGGGCTGCCGCCCGGCAGCCATTGAGCGAGAAGCTCGGGCACGGTGAGCGCCCGCCAGACCTTTTCGGGAGAGGCGTCGAGTTCATACTCGAACGTCACGGCTTCGTCCGGCTTGGGCGCAGGCATCATTGGTCCATCTCCTTGAGCAGTGTCTTCAGCCTGTCGATGCGCTCCGGCCAGAAGGCGCGGTGACGTCCGAGCCAGTCATGCAGCGGCGAAAGGCCATCGGCGCGAAGCCGGTAGCGCACATTACGCCCGGCGCGCTCCTCGCTGATCAGCCCCGCCTGGCGCAGCACGGCGAGATGCTGCGATACGGCCGGTTGCGACATGTCGAGCCCGTTGCGGATTTCCGTCGCGTTGAGTTCGCCGCCGGCGAGACGCTCGAGCACCGCACGGCGGGTCGGATCGGCCAAGGCACGGAAGATGTCTGTCTCGCTCATGCCAACAGATAAGCATTTACTTATGAGTTGTGCAAGCGGATATTTTGGCTGGGGGAATTCGGTGCAGCAAAAAGCGGACCGGGGGCAGGATCGCTCCTACCCCGGTCCGCCCGCCCCACCCCCTGTGGAACTTGTCAGCCGCATGATCTGTCCCGAAAGTCTGCCTTTCGGGATCGTACTCTAGAGCTTTGTCCAGGCAGCGTTTTTCTTCGACGATCTGACGCAGGCCTCGACGAAGGCGACGCCTTCGACGCCGTCCTGAACCGTCGGGAAAATTACGTCGCGGGGCGGCTTGCTATTCTTCTTGCGTGCGGCGCGAATGGCCTTGGCCGCCTCCGTATAAATGTTGGCGAAGCCTTCTAGATAACCTTCCGGATGACCCGACGGAACACGAGTCACCCGGGCGGCGGCCGGGCTCGCGCCGGCGCCGGCGCGGGTGATCAGCTGCTTCGGTTGGCCGAACGGCGTGTACCAGAGATAGTTGGGGTCGGCCTGCACCCATTCAATGCCGCCCTTGGTCCCGTAGACACGCAGCTTCAGTCCGTTCTCATGGCCAGGGGCCACCTGACTCGCCCAGATCATGCCCTTGGCTCCCGACGCGAAACGCAGCATGACATGGGCGTTGTCATCGAGCTTTCGGCCCAGCACGAAGGCGTCGAGATCGGCTGACAGGCTGTCGAGTTCGAGCCCGGTGACGAAACGCGCCAGATTGTAGGCGTGCGTGCCGATGTCGCCGGTCGCGCCGCCGGCACCCGACCGCTTGGGGTCGGAGCGCCACGCCGCCTGCTTCTGGCCGGTCGCGGCAAGATCTTCGGTCAGCCAGTCCTGCGGGTATTCCGCCTGGACGACGCGGATTTCGCCGAGCAGGCCTTTCTGGACCATTTCACGCGCCTGCCGCACCATCGGATAGGCAGTGTAATTGTGCGTGAGCACGAACACCTTGCCGGTCTTTTCCACCAACGCCGCGAGCTTCTTCGCATCGGCCAGCGTCGAGGTCAGCGGCTTGTCGCAGATGACGTGGATGCCGGCTTCGAGAAAGGCTTTCGCAGCGGGATAGTGAACGTGGTTCGGCGTGACGATGGCTACGGCCTCGATGCCGTCCGGCCGCTTGGCTTCTGCCTTTGCCATCTCCTGGAAGGAAGCGTAGTTGCGCTCGGGATCAAGACCGATTTCGGCGCCGGAGGCCTTGGCCCGTTCCGGATCGGACGACAGCGCGCCGGCGACAAGCTGGAACTCGCCATCCATCCGGGCGGCGATGCGATGCACGGCGCCGATGAAGGCGCCTTGCCCGCCGCCGACCATGCCATAGCGGATCGGTCCGGATACGGTTTCAGTCTTCGATGCGCCGACCATGCTTATTGTCTCTCCGCTAATGTATTTGCCGGGCCGTCGTCCCCGGCCTATTTTTGCTGCGCTTGCCGCGATTAAATCAATCCGAGAGAGGCCGGATGAGGAGACGCCCCCGGTCGCCTCCTCATCCGCCACCCAGCGCCCCCGCGCTTAATCTTCGATCCCCATCACCTTCCTGAGCGCGGCCCGGTCGGGCTTGGCCCCGGCGAAATCGTCAAATGCCCTTTCCGTCACCCGGATGATGTGGTGCTGGATGAAAGGCGCGCCTTCGGCCGCGCCATCCTCCGGATGCTTCAGGCAGCATTCCCATTCGAGCACCGCCCAGCTGTCGTAATTGTACTGCGCCAGTTTCGAGAAGATGCCGCCGAAATCCACCTGGCCGTCGCCGAGCGAGCGGAACCGGCCGGCGCGGTTGACCCAGCCCTGATAGCCGGAATAGACGCCCTGCCGGCCGTCCGGATTGAACTCGGCGTCCTTGACATGGAAGGCCTTGATGCGCTCGTGATAGATGTCGATGAAGGCCAGATAATCGAGCTGCTGCAGGAGGAAATGCGAAGGATCGTAGTTAATGTTGCAGCGCTTGTGGCCTCCGACCGCGTCGAGGAACATCTCGAAAGTCGCACCGTCGAACACATCCTCTCCGGGATGGATCTCGTAGCCGATATCGACGCCGGCATCCTCATAGGCGTCGAGGATCGGCTTCCAACGCTTGCCGAGTTCGGCGAACGCCTCTTCGATCAGGCCGGCCGGGCGCTGCGGCCATGGATAGAGGTAGGGAAAAGCGAGAGCGCCGGTAAACGACACCGATGCCTTGAGGCCGAGATTTTCTGAAGCCTTCGCGCCGAAAAGCATCTGTTCGACCGCCCATTGCTGGCGAGCCTTCGGATTGCCGTGTACTTCCGGCGGCGCAAAACCGTCGAACTGGCTGTCATAGGCTGGGTGCACGGCGACGAGCTGGCCCTGGAGATGCGTCGACAATTCGGTGATCTCGACACCGGCCTCGGAGCAGACGCCCTTCACCTCGTCGCAATAGTCCTTCGAGCCCGCCGCCTTCTTCAGATCGAACAGGCGCCCGTCCCAGGTCGGGATCTGGACGCCCTTGTACCCCAGCCCTGCGGCCCATTTGGTTATGCTCTTCAGCGAATTGAAAGGAGCCGCATCACCCGCGAATTGCGCCAGAAATATTCCCGGACCCTTCATCGTCGCCGCCATGCCTCACTCCCTTCCAAATCAACCAGCGAATATCCTTGACGGCCGCAACAGGCCGGGCCATTCGCAACTATGAGATCAAATGCCGTTCTCGATTACCTCTCTGGTAATACCAAATCCTGAGAGCCGGTCAAGCCGGCTGTTCTTCCGGAATGAAGCCGCGGCAAGCGGCTAATCCCGCACATTTTCCTTTGTTATCAGCTATTTGACACTAGGCAAGCGGCTCACTTGAGCTCGCCTTGCGACGACATTGGAAATGCGTTAGATATCGCCATATACCCAATTGGTAGAACCAGTTCGTCTGATCGGCTGGCGTCCCGTTCGGGAGGAAATCATGCTTTCACCGCTTGGTGAAAGCAATGCAGGTAAGTTCCGGGAGAGAGAAACATGCATCTTTCGACGCATAACTGGATGCGAGCCGAGCCGTTGGAAGTCACACTCAGGCGGATCAAGAATTTTGGCTACGAGTCGATCGAGATTTCCGGCGAGCCCGAACAATACAAGCCGGCCGAGACGCGCAAGCTTTTGAAGGAATACGGAATACGCTGCTGGGGCGCGGTCACGTTGATGCTTGGCGAGCGCAACCTTGCCGCCAGGGACCAGGGTCAGCGCGAGCGCTCCGTACAGTACGTCAAGGACGTGCTGACAATGGTGAGCGAACTCGATGGCGAGATCATCACGCTCGTACCCGCGACGGTTGGCAAGGTCGTGCCTGACGGCACCGAGGAGGAAGAGTGGGAATGGGTGGTCGACGCCACCAAGGAATGCTTCGCCCACGCCCAGAAGGTCGGCGTGCGTGTCGCGATCGAGCCGCTCAACCGGTTCGAGACTTACCTCTTCAACCGCGGCGAACAGGCGTTGGCGCTGGCCGACGCGGTCAGCCCTGAATGCGGCGTCTGCCTCGACGCATACCATCTTCACATGGAGGAGTTCGACGTCGAGGAGGCTATCCGCAAAGCCGGCAAGCGCCTGTTCGACTTCCATATTGCCGACAACAACCGCTTTGCCGCCGGGCTTGGCACGATCGACTGGAAGAAAATCGTCCACGTGCTGAAGGACATTGGCTACGACGGCGCTCTCACCAACGAATTCGTCGCTCCGGTCGACCGCACCCCGGCCAACCGCTACCCGGAAATGGTCGAGCGCAATCCCGTCGACATCTCGCCCGAGCAGCTGAAGTTCATCCAGGACCACGGCTCCAGCGTGCTGACGGAAAAGTTCTACACCGACCAGATGCGCATCACGGCAGAAACCATCCTGCCGTTGATCAGGTAAGGGGCGAAGGTCCGGCAACTGGATGCGCATCAAACAGGTCCAAGCCTGGTGGGTCAGGGTGCCCATCGAAGCAAGCCGCCAGCATCGCAGCGATTTCGGCCAGGTGCGGACGTTCGACGCCGCCATTCTGCGCATCGAAACCGATGACGGCCTGGTCGGGTGGGGAGAGGGCAAGAACGCCGCGGGCAGCGCCGGCTCTTATGGCGCGCTCGTTCACATGCTGAACCATGAAGTCGGGCCGCAACTGATCGGCCGGCATGCCGGCGACATCGGCGTCATCTGGGAAATGCTCTACAATGGCGTGCGCCACGAAACCGCGGCGGCGTCAGGCCATGCCATGCCGCAACTTGCACGCCGCGGGCTGTCGATCGCGGCGATCAGCGCGGTCGATATTGCGCTGTGGGACATTCTCGGAAAGTCGCTCGGCCAGCCGGTCTGGCGGCTACTCGGCGGCCGCAAGCTCGACCGCATGCCGGCCTATGCTTCCGGCGGCTGGGCTGCCGCCGACAAGATCGGCGAACAGCTCCAGTCCTATGTCGACCAGGGAGGCTTTCGGGGCGTGAAGATGCGCGTCGGCGCGATGGACGGCGCTTCGCACATCTCGGCTGCCCGTGTCCGCGCCGCCCGAGCCGCGCTCGGGCCGGAAGTCGAGCTGATGGTCGATGCCCACGGCACCTACACGGTCGCCGAAGCCAAACGCTTCGCCCAATCGGTGTCGGACTGCGATCTCGCCTGGTTCGAGGAGCCGGTGATCGCCGACGACAAGGCCGGCATGGCGGAGGTGCGCGCCGCCTCCAGTATTCCCGTCGCAGTCGGCGAAAGCGAGGCGACGCGCTACGCCTTCCGCGACCTCGCGGTCCTGAAAGCAGCGGACATCTTCCAGCCCGATCCCGCCTTCTGCGGCGGCATAAGCGAGGCGATGAAGATCGGCACCATCGCCAGTGCGTTCAACCTGCGGCTGGCGCCGCATCTGTGGGCCGGGGCGCCCTGCTTCTTCGCCGGTCTGCATGTCTGCGCCGCATCGCCAGCCAGCTTCACCATCGAATATTCGGTCGGCGCCAACCCGATGATCCATGATCTGGTCGAGGAGACGGTACGGATCGAAGACGGCATGGTCGCCATTCCGGATTCTCCGGGGCTGGGCTTCACGGTCTCAAAGCGGTTCCTGGAGGCCCACGCACAGAGCGTACGACAATGAAAGACAAGAACCTGCTCGCGGAACTCGCAGCCTATCTGTTCTCCTGTTCGAATTCCGAGACGGGACGCACCCCTTCGGAGCGCGAGCTCGCGGACCATTTTTCGGTGAGCCGCGGCCAGATCCGCGAGGCGCTGGCGATACTGGAAGCCATGCGCATCGTCGAAAGGCGCGCCAAATCTGGCATCTACCTGACCACGCGCCAGGCCAGCGTCGAGGCCATGGCGCTGTTCGCCAAGGCCGGCGTGCCGCTCGACCCGATCCAAATCTACGAGACGGTCGAGTTGCGCAAGATTCATGAGATCAAGGCGGCCGAGCTCGCCTGCAGCAGGGCCACCGAGGAGAATTACGAGCGCCTGCGCGAAATTCTCCGCGCCTCGGAGGAGCGATTAGCGGCCGGCGAGGGCCTGGCCAAGGAAGACCGGGACTTTCACCTGGAGATCGTGCGGGCCACCAAGAACAGCGTTTTTTACAAGGTCTGCAGCATCTATTATGTCATGGGCGAGCAGAGGCTGCCGATCTATTTCAACGACCCGGCGCGCGGGCAGAGGTCGCATGCCGAGCACCTGCAGATTTTCGATGCACTGCTCAGGCGCGACGGCAATCTTGCCCAGGCGCTGATGAGCGCCCATTTGCAGGGGGCGGAGAGTTACTGGAAGGGTCTGATCAGCGGCATGGGAGCGGAACCGCCTGACCCGGCGCTCGAGACGGCCTGAACCGTGGCGGTCATCTTTTCCACGCATGAACTGCACCGCCAGGCGACGGACATGCTGTCCAAAGCGGGCGAGTTCGTAGTCGCTTCGGCGCCGGACGCCGAGACGCTGGCGCGCGAAACGGCGAATGCCGAGATCATCATCGTGCGCGCGCCGCTGCCGGCCTTGCTGTTCGAGCGCGCGCCGGGATTGCGCGCAGCGATCCGGCACGGGGCCGGGCTCGACATGATTCCGGTCGAGGCCGCAACGAATGCAGGCGTGCTGGTCGCCAACGTGCCTGGCGTCAACGCGCGCTCCGTCGCCGAGCATGTCTTCCTCGTGACGCTGGCCCTGCTCCGGCGATTTCGCGCCATGGACCGCGACCTGCGGGCAAAAGGCTGGCTCGCGGGGCGCAACCACGCCAATTCGGCCGGCGAACTGGCCGGCCGCACCATGGGCATCATCGGCATGGGCAATGTCGGCACCGAAGTCGCCCACATCGCACGGTTCGGCTTTGGCCTGGAGGTGATCGCCAATACCCGCGATCGCAGGAACCTGCCCGAAAACGTGGCATTCGCCAATATCGACGACCTCGTCCGGCAAAGCGACATCATCGTGCTTTGCTGTCCGCTGACTTTGGAGACCACCGGTTTGATCAGTCAGGATCGCATCCGGCAGATGAAGCCGGACGCATTGCTCGTCAACGTATCGCGTGGCCCCGTTATCGACGACGCCGCGCTCCTGAAAGCCTTGGCCGGCAGGAAGATCGGCGGCGCGGCGCTGGATGTCTTCGCCACGCAGCCGCTGCCGGCCGACCATCCCTATTTTTCCTTCGACAATGTGATCGTCACGCCGCATCTGGCCGGCATCACCGAGGAAAGCATGATGCGGATGGGCGTCGGCGCGGCCGAGGAGGCGATCCGGGTGCTCGGCGGCGGGCTCCCGGTCAATCTGTGCAATCCCGAAGCGGTCGAGCACTACAGGCGGCGGTTTCCCGATTAAATCCCGACCCGCGGCGCTATTTCCGCGCCGGACCTTCGCGTTCCGCCGATTTGGCCCATAAATTGATGTTGGCGTCGCGTGCGTGCTGGTCGATCTCGGCCAGTTCCTGATCGCTGAAATCCGGGGATTTCAGCGCGCCGACACAATCCTCGACCTGCTCGGGGCGGCTGGCGCCGATCAGCGCCGACGTGACGCGGCCCTTGCGCAGCACCCAGGCCAGCGCCATCTGCGCGAGCGTCTGCCCGCGCTTCTCTGCGATGGCGTTGAGCGCGCTGATGTTCGAAATCGTGTGGTCGTTGAGGAATGTCTGCCTGAGCGACTTGCCCTGCGCGGCCCGGCTTTCCTGCGGAATGCCGTCGAGATATTTGGCGGTCAGCATGCCCTGCGCCAGCGGCGAGAAGACGATCGAGCCAATGCCGATGCCATCGAGCGTGTCAAGGAGCCCGTCATCCTCGACCCAGCGGTTGATCATCGAATAGCTGGGCTGGTGGATCAGGAGCGGCGTGCCAAGGTCCCGCAATATGGCGGCCGCCTCGCGCGTGCGCTGCGAATTGTAGGACGAGATGCCGGCGTAGAGCGCCTTGCCGGACCGGACCGCCTGGTCCAGCGCCATCATGGTTTCTTCCAGCGGCGTCTCCGGATCGAAGCGGTGCGAGTAGAAGATGTCGACATAGTCGAGACCCATGCGCCTCAGGCTCTGGTCGAGGCTCGCCAGCAGATATTTGCGGCTGCCCCACTCGCCATAGGGTCCGGGCCACATGTCGTAGCCGGCCTTGGTCGAGATGATCATCTCGTCGCGATAGCCGGCGAAATCGCTGAGCAATATTTCACCGAAAGCGATCTCAGCCGACCCGGGCGGCGGACCGTAGTTGTTGGCGAGATCGAAATGCGTGATGCCGAGGTCGAAGGCCTTGCGGCAGATCGCAAGCTTGGTGCGGTGCGGCGTGTCCTCGCCGAAATTGTGCCACAGGCCGAGCGAGATCGCGGGCAATTTTAGCCCGGATTTTCCGCAGCGGTTGTAGCGCATGGTTTCGTAGCGGTTTTCAGCCGGATGCCATTTCATATTCTCGGTTCCTGGTCGGACGGCGGAAGGGGAGCGCGCAAGCGCGCTCCTCCGATAGCCTTATTTCCGCTTGGCGAGAAGCGCCTTCGCTTCCCTTATGCCGACTGCGGCCGGGCGTTCGCAACTCGTCTGCATCTCGACGAATTTGCCCGTCTCGCCCGATTTCAGGATGCCGGTCATAACGTCGATGGCGTGCAAGGCAGCGTCCAGCGAGCAGCGATGCGGCCGGCCTTCCATGATGCCGATAGCCATGTCGGCCAGACCCACCGTACGATAATTTGCCATCATGCCCATCGAGTGCATCTGGTTGGGCACGCCGAACGGGTGATCCCATTTGGGCACTTTCTTGACCGGCTTTGGGCCCTTGCTGAAGCGCACGTCACCGCCGAAGAAATTGGGATCGGGCACGTGCATCGTGCCCAGTTCGCCGTAAAGCTCCATCGGTGAATGCCCGTGCAGCCAGACATCCCAGCTCGCGTTGAATGTCACGGCAGCGCCGGACGCGAATTCCATCAAAGCGTGGATGGTCGTCGGCGTGGTGACCGGGATTTTCTCGCCGGCTCGGGGCTTGGATGTGATCGTGCGCTCGGCAGCCGGGATGGAGGTCAGCGCCGCGACCCGCTTCACCGGCCCGATGAGCTGGATCAGGTTCGAGATGTAATACGGTCCGAGATCGAGGATCGGTCCGCCGCCCTCGACGAAGAAGAAGTCCGGATTGGGATGCCAGTGCTCCATGCCGTGGCTCATCACATGACAGGTGCCGCTGGTGATCTTTCCGAGCTTTCCGGAATCGACCAGGCTGCGCGCCAGTTGGTGCGAGCCGCCGAAGAACGTGTCGGGGGCGGAGCCGATGCGCACATTTTGCTTCTCCGCGCGTTTCTTCAGGTCCTGTCCGTCCTTGAGCGAGAGCACGAACGGCTTTTCCGAATAAACATGCTTGCCGGCGTCGAGGATCTGCTTCGACACGTCGTAATGGGCCGCAGGTATGGTGAGGTTCACGACGATGTCGACATCGTCGGCTTTCAAGAGCCCGTCCACCGTCTCGGCACGCAGACCGAATTCCTTGGAGCGCGCCTTTGCCGATTCCTGATTGATATCGGCGCAGGCGCGCATCTCGATGCCCTTGAACAATGGCGCTAGGGAAAAATAGGCCTTGGAAATGTTTCCGCAGCCTATGACCCCGACCCCCAGTTTTCTTGCCATTTCCGAATGCTCCTAGAATGTCTTTGCGGCGTCGATCGAGCGCTTGGCGAAGCGCTCGAAGTCGCTCGGATTGTCGTGTTCCATGGCGTAGACCGTCGCCTTGGTCTTGCTTCGCAAATCCTGCATCAGGCTACGCCAGCCGACGGTGCCGTGGCCGACATCGGCCCAGCCGTCCTCGTTGGCGGCCTCTCCCGGCCGAGCGATATCTTTGACGTGCACGGCGACGATGCGCGAGGCGTAGCGGTCGATCCAGTCGATCGGATCAGCGCCGCCGCGAATGACCCAAGCCACGTCGATCTCCCAGCCAATGTCGGGCGCCGCGTCGAGTATGTGCTGCTGCGGGACGCTGCCGTCGGCCAGCGGGACGAACTCGAAATCATGATTGTGCCAGGCGAACTGGAAGCCGGCCTTGTTCGCCTCCTTGCCGACGGCGGCCAGTCTCCTGCCGAACGCCTGCCAGCCGGCCGCGTCCGAAGGCCGCTGGTCGGCTATCAGATAGGGGCAGGCCATGATGCCCATTCCAAGTGTCCTGGCGAGTGCGGCCGCGCCGGCGAAATCGTTCTCGAGCATGTCGATAGAGAAATGTCCGCTCGGCATCGTCAGCCCGTTGCCGTCGAGTTCGGCACGCAAGCCTGCCGGGTCGTCATAGATGCCGCCATATCCTTCGACCTGCCTGTAGCCGAGCTCGGCCAGCTTCTTGAGCACTCCGCTCCAGGGTTGAAAATTGCGCGCGCTATAGAGTTGAAATGACCAGTCCATCTTGGCTTTCCCGTGTGCTGCTTTGATTGGGGTGAATGTCAGATGCGGTTGCCGGTCGCGGCGTCGAACAGCGAGGCGCGCGCGGGATCGAAGCCGATCCTGACGCGGTCGCCGGTTCTCAACGCCCTTTCCGATTCCACTCGGAAGGCGAGATCCCGGCCACCGAGCTTCGTCCAGACCAGCGTGTCGGAACCCATAGGCTCGACGATCTCGATTTCGGCTTCCTGCGCGAACGGCATCGCGTCGGCGGCATCGCCGAAGGCGATGTGCTCGGGTCTGATGCCGAGCACCATGGGGCCTGCAGGCGGGGTTCCGCTGCCGTTGAACTTGTAGCGGTCGACCGGCACTGTAGCATCTCCGATCTTGACCTTGGCGCCTGCGCCGATCTCCAGTTCGCCCTCCAGGAAATTCATGCCTGGCGAGCCGATGAAGCCTGCGACAAAGAGATTGACCGGGTGGTTGTAGATCTGCTGCGGCGCGTCCAGCTGCTGGATGACGCCGCCCTTCATGACCGCTATGCGATCAGCAAGCGTCATCGCCTCGATCTGGTCGTGGGTGACGTAGATCATAGTGTTGGCCAGCTTCTGGTGCAGCCGTTTGATCTCGACGCGCAGTTCAGAGCGCAATTTGGCGTCCAGATTGGACAGCGGCTCGTCGAACAGGAACACATCGACGTCGCGCACCAGAGCGCGACCGATGGCAACGCGCTGGCGCTGGCCGCCGGAAAGCTGGGATGGCTTTCGATCGAGAAGCGGCTCGATCTGCAGGATGTCGGCCGTCCGCGCGATGCGCTTTTCGATCTCATCCCTAGGGACGCCGGCGTTCTTCAGCCCGAACGTCAGGTTGCCCTTGACGGTCATCTGCGGATAAAGCGCGTAGGATTGGAAGACCATGCCGATGCCGCGGTCCTTAGGCTCCTCCCAGGTGACGTTCTTGCCGTTAATGAATATCTGGCCGGCGGAGACGTCGAGCAGACCCGCCACGCAGTTGAGCAGCGTGGATTTTCCACAGCCGGACGGCCCGAGAAGAACCAGGAACTCGCCTTCCGGAACGTCGAGATTGAGCGATTTCAACACTTCGACGGTGCCGAAATTCAAGGACACGTCGTGCACGATAACACTGGTCATGCAATCAGCCCTTCACAGCGCCGGCGGCGATGCCGCGCACGAACAGTTTCCCTGAGATGAAGTAGATCACGAGCGGCACCAGGCCGGTGATGAGGGTCGCAGCCATGTTGACGTTATATTCCTTCACGCCCTGAACGGAGTTGACGATGTTGTTAAGCTGCACGGTCATCGGATAGGTATCGGGCTTGGTGTAGACGATGCCGAACAGGAAGTCGTTCCAGATGCCCGTGACCTGCAGGATGATGGCGACCACGAAGATCGGCAGCGCCATGGGCAGCATGATGCTGAGATAAATGCCCCAGAACCCTGCGCCGTCGACGCGCGCCGCCTTGAACAACTCCTCCGGCAGAGACGCGAAATAGTTGCGGAAGAGCAGCGTCAGGATCGGCATGCCGAAGATGGAGTGCACGATGACCAGTCCCCACAGACTGCCATAGAGGCCGATCTCGCGCAGCACGATCACGATCGGATAAATCATCACCTGATAGGGAATGAAGGCGCCGACGATCAGGATGGTGAAGAAGATGTCGGCGCCCTTGAAGCGCCAGTTGGCGAGCGCGTAGCCGTTTACCGAGGCGATGGCGATCGACAGGAAGACCGAGGGCACGGTGATGCGCACCGAATTCCAGAAGCCGCGGGACAGTCCGTCGCAGTTGAGGCCGGTGCAGGCGGTCGCCCAGGCCTTCACCCAGGGCTCGAAAGTGATCTCGAGCGGCGGCGCAAAGACGTTGCCGACCCGGATCTCCGGCATGCCCTTGAGCGAGGTGACGACCATCACATAGAGCGGCAGCAGGTAGTAGACCGCCGCGAAAATCAGCGCGCCATAGATGATGATGTTGCGGCGGGAGAAGGCGACGCGAGGTTTCGGCCCATGCGGGCCGCTCAGGCTGCCGGCGACGGCATCGGCTCCGGCGACGGTCGCCGCAAGCGTGGTGGGATTGGACATTTTATCGCCTCCGCCCGAATTCGAGATAGGCCCACGGCACGATGATGACCGCGACAGTCACCAGCATCATGGTAGAGGCGGCAAAACCCTGACCGAGATTTTGGGCGGCGAACATGTAGTCGTAGACATATTTCGCCGGCACCTCGGAGGCTTGGCCGGGGCCTCCGCTGGTCTGCGCGACGACGAGATCGTAGACCCGCACGATGCCCGAGGCGATGATGACCAGGGTGGTGATGAACACCGGCCGCATCATCGGGATGACGATGAAGAGGTAGGTCTTCCACATCGGAATGCCATCCACCCGCGCTGCCTTCCAGATATCCTCGTCGATGCCGCGCAGCCCGGCCAGCATCAGGCACATGACGAGCCCTGTCCCCTGCCACAGCCCGGCGATCAGAATACCGTAGATGACGATCTGCTGGTCGTAGAGCGGATTGAAGGTGAAGCTCTCCCAGCCGAGGCTGCGCACGATGTGCTGCACGCCGAAGTCGGGGTTGAGAATCCACTGCCAGACGAGGCCGGTGACGATGAAGGAAAGCGCAAAGGGATAGAGGAAAATCGACCTGAACGTGTTCTCGAACCGGATCTTCTGGTCAAGGAGGGCGGCCAACAGGAAGCCGATGACCAGTGAAAAGATCAGCGAAAGGATGCCGTAGATAAGAAGGTTTTCGATCGAGGTCAGCCAGCGCGGCGTCGACCAGAGGCGCTCATACTGGTCGAGGCCGACGAAATTCAGCCTTGGCAGCAGTCGCGAATTGGTAAAGGAATAGAGGACCGTCCAGAGCGTGCCGCCGACGAAAATGACGAGGGCGGTGAGGATCATCGGAATCGACGCGATCTTGGCGTTGAGATTCCTGAACAGTTGGCTGGGGCGGCGCATGGCCGCGCTCTCGTCGATGCTCATCTCGTGCTCCGGTTGCGCGAAAGCAGGCCGGCCCGTGCTCGGGTCGGCCCGCTATACGTGTGCTCGGCTAGTCGGCCGCGGCGATGATCTCGGCGTAACGCTTCTGCGCCTCCTCAGGCGTCAGCGACGGTGTCTTCCAGAACTCCACGAACAGATCGTTGAGCTGGTTGTTGGTGTCCTCAGTATTCAGCTGATTGGTGTCGGGGATGATGTCACCCTTGGCCAGAATCTCGAGGCCCTTCTTCATGCAGTCATTGGCGGCCGTGATGTCGACATCGCCGCGCACCGGCACGGAGCCCTTCTTCAGGTTGAAGGCAACCTGCGTTGCGGGATTCATCATCGTTGAGGCCAGGACTTCCTGGGCGGCGGTCTTGTCCGCATCGTCCAGCTTCGGGAAGTAGAAGGCGTCGCCGCCGGTCGAGATGAGTTCGTTGACGCCGAGCCCCGGCAGGCAGGTATAGTCCTTGCCGGCCACCTGACCGGCCACCTGGAACTCGCCCTGCGCCCAGTCGCCCATGATCTGACCGCCGGCCTGGCCGGTGATGACCAGATTGGTGGCCTGGTTCCAGTCCTGGACGTTCGACTTTGCCGCCATCTTGCGTGCATCGTCTGCGGCCTTGAATACCTTGGCGATTTCAGGCCCGGCGGCTACCGTCTCATCCTTGTCCTGGTAAACCTTCAGGAAGATATCCTTGCCGGCGATCGCCGGGATCAGCACGTTAAAGGCCCCGGTCGTCTGCCATGGCTGACCGCCGATGGCGAGCGGGATCTTGCCGGCCTGTTCGAGCGCCGGCGCGGCCGCGACGAACTCGTCCCAGTTCTTCGGCACCGGCACGCCGGCATCCTCGAAGGCCTTGTTAGAGAGCCACAGCCACTGCCAGGAATGGATGTTGATCGGGGCGCAATAGATCTTGCCGTCGAGCGTGCAGCCGTCGAGCAGGCTCTTCGGACGAACGATCTCGGCCCAGTTCTCCTTGGTGGCGAGATCGGTGAGATCGCGCATCAGGCCGGCCTCGACCAATTCCTCCGCCTGCCGACCGTGATTGAACTGCGTCGCCGCCATCGGGTCGCCGCCGGTGATGCGGCTGATCATGACCGGGCGCGCCGTGTTGCCGCCGCCGGCGATGGCGCCGTCGATCCACTTGTTGCCCGTAGCATTGAAGGCCTTGGCGAGTTCGGCAACGGCCGCGGCCTCGCCGCCGGACGTCCACCAGTGGGTGACTTCGAGATCGACGGCGGATGCCGGCGCCGCGAAGTTCAATGCAACGGTCGCCGCAAGGATTGCGGTCATGTGCCTATAACGCATCTGCCTATAACGCATCGCTGTTCCTCCCTGAATCTGAAACGTTACAGGTTACACGCTAAGCGAATGCGAACTCCGACGCAACGGCCTATCGCATTCGAAGTCTCTTTTTTTCGTGCCGCGAATTTAATGCTTATTCGGCGAAATGGTGCTGCAGCGCAGCAGTTCTTTGCTGCGCTGCGTCATCCACTACAACCCATCCGCTCAGGATCGCGGGAGACTCCGCACCTAACGACCCGCCGAGCGCCCGAACAATCTGTAACGTTTCAGATACTTGCGAAACTGCGCGGCCGGGTCCATGCTACAGGCTGTTGCCGCGTTTGTCGCTTTTGACGGATGGCTGGTAGGCGGGGGCCATGGACAAGGAAGTGCTGCACGATAACGAGACGCTCCGGCCCGACGAGGCCGGGCGCCCAACCTTGAAGACGATCGCCTTCATGACCGGGTTGGGCGTCACCACGGTTTCGCGCGCGCTGAAGGATGCGCCGGAGATCGGCGAGGAGACGCGGCGGCGGGTGCAGCTCGTCGCCCGGCAGGTCGGCTACAGGCCGAACCGCGCCGGCGTCAGGCTCAGGACCGGCAAGACCAACGTCATCAGCCTGGTGCTCAACACCGACGAGCAGATCATGAGCTTCGTGTCGGATATCATCTACGGCGTCTCGGAGGTGCTGGCGGCGACCCCATACCATCTGATCGTGACGCCCTATTCGCATGTCCAGGATCCGATGGATCCTGTGCGCTATGTGGTCGAAACCGGATCGGCCGACGGCATCATCATTTCGCGCACACAGCCGGACGACCCGCGCGTGCGCTACATGGTCGAGCGCAATTTTCCCTTCGCCACCCACGGCCGCACCGAAACCGGGCTGGCGCACCCGTTCCACGATTTCGACAATCACGCCTTCGCGGTCGAGGCGGTGCGGCGGCTGGCAAGCCTTGGCCGGCGCAGGCTGGCCCTGCTGACGCCGCCGCAGGGACTGACCTATCACCAGCATACGGTGGACGGGTTCGCCGACGCGCTGTCTGAGACCGGGGCGGGCGAAATCCCGTTCAACACGGTGTCGATCGACCATTCGATGGAGCAGATCCGCGCCCGCACGGCGCAGCTGGTGCGCCGCGAGAACCGCCCGGACGGCTTCGTCAGCAGCGCGGCGGCGGCGACGCTGGCGCTGGTGGCGGGCATAGAGGATGCCGGGCTGAAGCTCGGGCGCGATGTCGACGTGGTGTCAAAACAGTCGTCGCCGATCCTGCATCTGTTCCGGCCCGAGCTGCACCTCATCAACGAGGATTTCCGGCTCGCCGGCCGCGAACTGGCGCGCTCGGTGCTGGGCTGGATCGGCGGGAAGGCCCCGCAATCGCTGCAAAGCCTTTCGGTGCCGCAGGCGGTCGAGCCGTCGGCGCTCTAGCTCGCTCCGCTCCCCCACGGGCCGTGATGCGCGCCGGCCGCGTCGATGCGCTCGAAGCCGTGCGCGCCGAAGAAGTCGCGCTGCGCCTGGATGAGGTTGGAGGTGCCGCGGCCCTGGCGGTAGAGGTCGAAATAGGCGAGCGCGGAAGACAGGGCCGCCACGGGCAGGCCGGATTCGGAGGCGCGCGCCACGATGCTTCTCAATGAAGGATGCGCCTCCTTCATCATATCCACAAAGGCGGGTGTCATAAGCAGGTTGGACACCGCGCCGCCGGCAAAAGCCTCGGCGATGGCGCCCAAAAATTGCGAGCGGATGATGCAGCCGGCGCGCCAGATCTTTGCGATGGTAGGCAGCGGCAGGTTCCAGCCGAATTCCTTCGACGCCGCGTCCATGACGGCGAACCCCTGCGCATAGGCGGCTACCTTGCCGGCGAGCAGCGCAAGCTCGAGATCGCGCAGCACCGCTTCGCGCTCGCCGGCGAAGGCCGAAACGCCGCCGCTTCCGTAAACCCGCTCGGCCGCCTCGCGCTCGGTCTTGATCGACGACAATATGCGCGCCGAGACCGCTGCCTCGATCGCGGTGGCCGAGACGCCGAGCGTCTGCGCCTCGATAACCGACCATTTGCCGGTGCCCTTCTGGCCGGCGCGGTCGAGGATGATGTCGACCATGGGCTGGCCGGTCTGCGGATCCTCAGTGGCGAGCACTTCCGCCGTGATCTCGATGAGATAAGAGTTCAGCCGGCCGCGGTTCCAGCCGGAAAACACCGCGCCGATCTCCCTGGCCGGCATGCCGAGCCCGTCGCGCAATATGCCGTAGATCTCGGCGATCATCTGCATGTCGGCATATTCGATGCCGTTGTGGATGGTCTTGACGAAATGCCCGGCGCCGCCGGGGCCCAGCCAGGCCGCGCAGGGCTCGCCCTCGTATTTGGCCGAAATGTCGGTGAGTATCTTTTCGACGCGGGCCCAGGATTCGGGCGTGCCGCCGACCATGATCGACGGGCCGTGGCGCGCGCCCTCCTCGCCGCCCGAAACGCCCATGCCGATGAAGGTCAGCCCGGAGCCTTCGAGCTCGGAAAAGCGCCGCACCGTATCGCGGAAATTGGCGTTGCCGGCGTCGATGATGATGTCGCCCGCCGAAAGCGCGCCGCGCAGCAAGGCGATCTGCTCGTCGACCGGTTTTCCCGCCTGAACCATGATGATGACCGGGCGCGGCGGCTGGATGGCGGCGGCGAGCTCCTCGATCGATGCGCAGGGCACGACCATGCCGCGCAGGCTGCCGGCCGATGCGGCGAAGGCCTCGGTGCGGGCATGGGTGCGGTTGAACACCGCGATGCGGTGGCCCTTCTCGGCGATGTTGAGCGCCAGATTGGAGCCCATGACGCCGAGCCCGATCAGGCCGATTTCGGCTTCCTGCATTTGTCCGGCTCCTTGTGATTGCGGCGGCGATGATTGACGCGCCGGGCGCGCCTCGTCAACCGGTACGGCGCTTGCGGCCGTAGAGTTCGAGCCGGTGGTGCACGATGTCGTAGCCGAGCCTTTTGGCGATCTCGTCCTGGAGCTGTTCGATCCGGTCGGACTTGAACTCGATGACGTCGCCGCTTTCGATGTCGATCAGGTGGTCGTGATGGTCGCCGCCGGCCTGCTCGAAGCGCGACGGCCCGCCCTCGAAGGCGTGGCGGTGGATGGCGCCCATGCCCTCCATCAGCTTCATGGTGCGATAGACGGTGGAGAGCGAGATGCTGCCGTCGACGGCGACCGCGCGGCGGAAGATCTCGAGCGCGTCGGGATGGTCGCCCGCGTCCGACAATATGCCGAGAATGATGCGCCGCGGACGGGTGATCCTGACCCCCGCCTTGCGCAGCATTTTTTCGTAGTCGGGATTCTGATTCTTCGTTTTCGCCATGGTTCGACTATGCGCCAGATGACAGTCAGTTGCAAAGAGTCGGGGGCGCTAAACGCCCCACCTCGCCTCGTGCCGCAGGGGACAGTTTGCTTTTTTCCGCCCGCGCGAACGCTTCGACTGCAGCCACCTTTCCGCGGAAAGAAAGTAAACTGTCCCCGGCACGAACGCCTCCATCGCCACGCTGCCTTCCGGCCCTGGCCATTGATCCCTCCCCATTCCTTGCACTCGGCGCCGGCCGCTTGCGTCAGGACGTGTCGGGGCGCTGCAGAGCCCAGAAAGCCAGGCCGTGGACGACGTTCAAGATGTCGTGGACCTCATGGTCGGGCCGGCGCCGCCCGCCGGGCGGACGGCCGGGACGCAACGGCCAGACGCGGCGAAACGGGCCGGCACCGTGGTTCCTGTTTTGCGCGCCTGCGGCGTCCGGGCTTTTTCCATTTTGCGCGCCTGCGGCATCCGGACTTTTTCCATTTTGCGCGCCTGCGGCGTCGCGGCCCCGTACCCGCCAGCGGGCAAAACGCCTTGCCTCTCGCGGCAGGTCTTCCAGCGCGCGGCCGAGCGCTTGCAGACGCAGATTGAGACGCGTGGCGTCGACCGGGTCGTCGGGCGCGGGCGCGCCGGCAACGGGAAACGGTTCCGTCAGACCCGGGAGGCAGATGCGCGGAACCCCGCTCGCCGCCGGCCGCTTGCTGCCGCCCCATCGTGGCAGCGGATCGAAGAGCGGCAGGCAGAGCCTCCTTCGAGGCTCGGCTTCGCCTCGCACCTCAGGATGAGGGACGTTGCGCGGCATCACGATGCCGGTGCCGACGCCGGTGCGCGGGATCGCGGCCAGTTTCGGCGTGTACGGGCGGGCCGGCGGCAAGGCGACGACGATCCCGCGCGCGGCCACGATGATCAGCCGCCGCGCCGCCGCTTCGGCCGGGCGCAGCAGGCGCAGCACGGCGCGGTGAAGATGGCGCGGCAGGGTTGGCGCTGGGGAGAGTTTACTTTTTTCCGCCTGCGCCAGCCCCGAAGCCGCAGCGTCATTCTGCGGAAAGAAAGTAAACTGTCCCCGCAGCCCGGCCATGCCGACGAGCATGGCCAGCACGCGCTTCAGCGCCTCACGGTTTTTCTCGATCGCAGCATTCCAGTCCATCGCCGCCTCCTTTCAAGGGATTTTCGCGCGGGATGGGGAGGGGGTGGACAAGAATTTTCGCCAATTTTTTGCAGCCTCGCCGAGAAGCGCCCGCAGGGCCAAGCGGCCGCAACCAAGAGGAGCATGCTTGACAACCTACCATTCCTTGGGACTGTGAGGTTCCACGGGATTTTCAAAGATGCCAACCATGCGGGTCGAGGACCGTGTCGCAGAATTTCGTCGGAATGTTGCGGCCGATTTATATGCACCGGGCGACATCTTAGACTTGGAGTCTACTTTTGAGGCCGTTGATTCATATCGCGAGGAGGCCGCCGCCTTATCTGCTGCCGCTGCTAAACGTTTAGACGCCGAACGACTTGCTACGACTCTGTTAAGCCATCCACGCCTCTACAAAGTTCTCTTGGATATTCTCTCTATTTCGGCAGCGATTTCTCTTGAGGACGGTAGAAGTTTGCCGGCTCCCAACTCACCACCACGCGACCATAGCTCCGCCGTGGCAGCTGCCAGCATACTGATTGAACTCGGGCTGCCGGCGTTACTTGATGGCGTCACAGACGTGAGGCGCCTTTTGCTAATTCTTCAAATATCGGCTGACGCCGCTCGACGGCGCTTTCGAGTTGATGCTAAGATCAAACGACGAATCGAAACTGCGCTAAATAACTCGATCGCCGCGATTAACAGCGAAGGCACATGGAGTTTATCGATCTCCGATTCGGGCTCGCTACCATATCAGGTGCGTCGGTATAGCGAATACGTCGTATCGGTAAATGGCCATCCGCGGGTGGCAGTCGCCAGCACGTTTCAAACGGCGAGCGGTGGGCGCCAGAGCCGAGAACTGCAGACAGTCTATCCGAACTTGAACTCTGCACTGAAAACCAGTGGCATGTCGTTGATGCTAATTGCCGACGGTCTGGCAATGCGAACCATGCCTGAAAGAGTTTTGCGGCAATTGTTCCTCGGCGTGCCTCATACGATGACGCTCCGCCAAATGATCCTCGGCGGGATGGAGGATGCCTTGCGGGAATTAGCCCCACCTCCGCCTCCGCCGGACGTGAACGCAGCTGATCTAAGGCGGCTGATCGTAGGCATGCTAAATGATGGGGTTAGCGCACGGGTAGAAGGCCTTCCCGTGCCTGAGGACAGAGGTAAACAGGCACTTGCTCAATACGCATCTCAACCCGGCGAAGAGCTTTTGAGTCTTTCGCCTGACGGACGGGAGTTAGCTTGGGCACGGTCAAAGCTTGTATCATCCTTCCGCCGACTGGCGGTTTTTTTTGAAAGCAACTCAGCAATAGAGTCGGCGTTGGAACTATTTGGAGCGCTGCTAATCCGCGAAGACCGCGACCTTTCCGCAGTCACTGCCGAATTGAGAGATGATCTAGTTCTATCTACCCCATTTACCGTCTTAGCCCAAAGGGCTCTTCCTACTGCCAATGAACTGCAAGACCTATCCAAAATAGCCCTTCAATTGAGCCCAGAATCCAAAGTGGGTATCCTACTTGTTCAAGACTTGATTGGTCCAACCGCAGAGCGAATCATTCGTGACGCTCAGACTTTCCTGCCAGTCACGTTGGTAGTGATAGGCATGCAGCAGTGTGCGGGAATTGCTTCGGCGCGACAGAGCCCTAGAGAAGCATTACGCGAGTTGCTGCTACAGCAGACGGACTTGAGGAAGCTCAGCCCCTTCGTAGTTCGCGGAGCAACACCTTCTCGTGTGTTTTTTGGGCGAGAGGAGGAGGAAGCTAGCCTTTTGAGCACGTTGCCAACTAACAGCGTAGCTCTTTTGGGTGGTCGGCGCATCGGCAAAACCTCCCTGCTTCGCCATTGCCAGACGCGGCTACAAAGTGCTGACCTTAGACCCTTCTTCGGGGATTGCCAGACAGTTCGAACCTGGGAAGATTTCGGCCAGATGGCGCAACGTGCCTGGGAAGTGAAGCTTCCCACACAGTTTAGACCTCAACACCTCTTTTCACTGATCGAACGTTTGGATGACGGCTCAGGCCGCTCCATCGTTTTGCTTTTAGACGAGATTGACCAGCTGCTGCAGTGGGATGCTCAAAGGAGCAATGATGAAGTGCCCGAAGCGTTTTTTCGGGCGTGCCGTTCGATTTCCCAGCAAGGATTAGCACAGTTTGTGTTTTCAGGTGAACGAACAATTGCAAGTCGAATGTCGGACGCCAGCTCTCCGCACTGGAATTTTTGTAAACCTCTTATGCTTCAACAGCTGTCAAAGGGAGCAGCGGACGCGCTGATTACGCAGCCATTTGAGGCACTTGGTGTTGCGCTCCCTGAAAAGGAGGGGTTTGCCGATGCAGCATGGCACGTAAGTGACGGCCATCCGGAGCTCCTCCAATTACTGGGGGACAAAGTAGTGTCCGTGGTAAATCAACGGGAACGAACCAGCGCTTCGGTGAATGCGGCAGACATATACACGGTTTCGGGTGAATTCGAGTATGCTGAGCAGTACTTAGAGACTTATTGGGGGCAGGCGACAAAACTCGAAAAAATTATCAGTATACTTCTCATCAGCCAACCCTTATCGAATGCTGAGTTGCATGCGAAGCTAATCGATATTGATAAGGTGGTTGAACCACCCCGATTACGTCTGGCCCTTTATATGCTTGAGTTATACGGGGTCATTCAAAGGACCAATGACGGCTTCATGATGAAGGCCCATTGGTTTAAAGAGGCGCTGGAATTCTATGGAGGGCCGGATGCAGCCATCCTCCCTTATCTAAGCGGAGATCTGCAATGACATCTCTGAATGGCCCAGTACCGATGGACTCGCCATTTTATGTGCCTCGAACGTTCGAGACAGAAGCCCTCAAGACGCTTCTAGCCCGCGAGTGGGTGCTCTTATTGGGACCTCGGCAGCACGGGAAGACATCCGCTTTATTGCGGATTCGGAAGGGATTGGCGGATGCGGGGTTTGCTTGCGCATTTGTTGACCTGCAATCGCTGCCTCCGACGATCACATTTGCTGAGTTGCTTGAGCAATTCGCCCGCTCTGTCGCTCGAGGATTTGGCACGACGCTAGCAAAGCCAGCAACCCAATCGCCGACACTACGAGATTGGCTGGAGGCGGCCGCGCCGCCCGGCGAAGGGCCGATTGTCATTCTCGTCGACGAAGCCTCGGCAGTCCGTGATCCTCAGCTAAGAAGTGGCTTTTTCGGTCAGATGCGTGCCATGAAAAACGAGGCGGCATTCTGCCACGCCGGAGCAATCGAAAAGCGCTTGCAGTTCCTCTTTGCAGGCACCTTTCGGCAGGAATCTTTAATCGACAACCCTGCAAACTCTCCATTTAATGTCAGCAAGAGGATCGATACTGACGACCTCGGGCTGGCGGGCGTCAAAGCTCTGGTTGAGCTAGTGGTCGCACCGGGCGCTATTGACGGAATTGCTAGTAAGATTTTTGAGTTGGTAGGAGGGCAGCCTCATCTCGTACAAACACTGTTATCCACAGTTGAAGGCCTTGACCCTGTAGGTCAGGAACAGGGCATCTTCGATGCCTGTGCGGCGTTAAAGGTGACCGGAAATGAGCATACGAATTGGCTATTTCGAACTGTCATCGGCGACCCGGCACTCGCCTTAATCGCGTCAAAGGCGGCGGCGGAATCGAAAATCCAAAACGATCCGACGAACGCTGATTATAGACATTTGATTGTCCTAGGTCTTTTACGTCGAGATGGGCCTCACTTGGTATTTCGCAATCCCTTGTATGAGTATCTCGCACAGACACCGCAGTTCCGACCCGATCTTCCCTCGACCGAGATCAAAAGCGAATTGTTCTATCCGATCGGAAGCGGACTGTCGTTTGTAACCGATGAAAAAGATCGAGAAATCTGTACTAGGGCTTACGACGGCGCCGTGGCTGCGGCCAATGCCGGGCATTTTAGGCTTGCGTTGGTAGGGTTCGGAATTGCAATTGAAGGGCTTCTAATCTTCTGGCTGTCTAAACAACCAGCTCCCAATTTGGCGGCAGCTATTGCGGCGGCAAAGGCTGCACGGCCTCCGCTTTCGTTTAGCCGGTTTGAGGTCGAGACGGATCCGTCTTCGTGGTCACTGGCCAATCTCATGAGGGTTGCGCGACAGATGAACGGGGTAAGAGGCCCGCTAGAAGTCTCAGAGGCGCTTCGCAATATGAGAAACTATGTCCACCCGGCACTCATGAAGGCCAGCTATTTGGAGGAAGAGAAGCTTAAACCCGAAGCGCTGGCCGCGGGAGGTCTGCTTCAAAGCGTCATAAGAGATATGCAGTCTCCATAGCAGGGCTGCTCCCACAGTATTCCCTCAAGCCCCTGCCGAATACGCAGCGATCGCCGCCATGTTGACGATGTCGGAATCCTTGGCGTTGAGCGACACGATCTGCACCGGCTTGTTGAGCCCCACCAGAAGCGGGCCGATGACCATCGAGCCGCCGAGTTCCTGAAGCATTTTTGTCGAGATGCTGGCCGAATGGAAAGCCGGCATGACTAAGACGTTGGCCGGGCCGGACAGGCGGCAGAACGGATATTGCTGCATCGCCTTGGCGTTGAGCGCGACGTCGGCCGCCATTTCGCCGTCATATTCGAAATCGACGCGGCGCTTGTCGAGGATCTTTACCGCTTCCTGAACGCGCTCGGAGCGCTCGCCGGGCGGATGGCCGAAGGTCGAATAGGCGAGCATGGCCACGCGCGGCTCGTAGCCCATGCGGCGCGCGAAACCCGCCGCCTCCTCGGCTATGTCGGCGATCTGCTCGGCATTCGGCATGTCGTGGACGGCGGTGTCGGCGACGATGACCGTGCGGCCGCGGCAGAGCGCGATCGACACGCCGATGACCCGGTGGCCGGGCTTGGCCTCGATGACGCGACGGATATCGTCGAGCGCGGTGGAATAGTTGCGGGTGACGCCGGTGACGACCGCGTCGGCGTCGCCCAGCGCCAGCATGCAGGCGGCGAAATGGTTGCGGTCGTTGTTGATCAGCCGCTGGCAGTCGCGGAACAGGAAGCCCTTGCGCTGCATGCGCTCGTAGAGATAGTCGGCATAGATGGCGTTGCGCCGCGACAGGCGGGCGTTGATGATCTCGATGCCCGGCCGGTCGAGCTCGACGCCGGCATGGCCGGCTGTCTCCTTGATGCGATCCTCGCGGCCGACCAGGATGGCGGTGCCGAGCCGCTGGTTGGCGTAGGAGACGGCGGCGCGCATGACC
Source organism: Mesorhizobium sp. WSM2240 (assembly GCF_040438645.1). Lineage (NCBI taxonomy): Bacteria > Pseudomonadati > Pseudomonadota > Alphaproteobacteria > Hyphomicrobiales > Phyllobacteriaceae > Mesorhizobium > Mesorhizobium sp. WSM2240. The sequence continues at coordinate 5,166,107 of NZ_CP159253.1, read as the reverse complement.
TGCTCCTCCTCGCCCTCGGCGAAGACGACGCGCTTGGGCTGGCGGCGCACGCGGTCGTAGATGCGCTGCAGGGTCGAGGCGATCGGATCGCGGCGGGCGGAAAGCTCCTGCGCGTATTTGTCGAGATCGAGGATCGGCCTGCGGGCGACGCCCGAATCCATGGCGGCGCGGGCGACGGCCACCGGGACGGCCGAGATGAGGCGCGGGTCGAACGGCACCGGGATGATGTAGTTTGGACCGAATTTCGGGCGCATGCCCTGATAGGCGGCGGCGACGTCGTCCGGCACGTCCTGGCGGGCGAGCTCGGCCAGCGCGCGGGCCGCGGCGACCTTCATCTCGTCATTGATGGTAGTTGCGCGGACATCAAGTGCTCCCCTGAAGATGTAGGGGAAGCCGAGAACGTTGTTGACCTGGTTGGGATAGTCGGAGCGGCCGGTCGCCATGATGGCGTCGGTGCGGATCTCGGCGACTTCCTCCGGCGTGATCTCGGGATCGGGATTGGCCATGGCGAAGATGATCGGGTTTTTCGCCATGGACTGGATCATCGCGGGCGTCAGCGCGCCCTTGGCGGAGAGGCCGAAGACGATGTCGGCGCCGTCGAGCGCCTCGGCCAGGGTGCGCGCGTCGGTCTTAACCGCATGCGCCGACTTCCACTGGTTCATGCCCTCCTCGCGGCCCTGGTAGACCACGCCCTTGGTGTCGCACAGGATGACGTTCTCGGGCGAGAAGCCCATGGACTTGATGAGCTCGATGCAGGCTATGCCGGCCGAGCCGGCGCCGTTGCAGACGAGCTTCGCGGTCTTCATGTCGCGGCCGGTCAGATGCAGCGCGTTGATCAGGCCGGCGGCCGAGATGATGGCGGTGCCGTGCTGGTCGTCGTGGAAGACGGGGATGTCCATCAATTCGCGCAGGCGCTGCTCGATGATGAAGCAGTCGGGCGCCCTGATGTCTTCGAGATTGATGCCGCCGAAGGAGGGGCCGAGATACCTCACGCAGTTGATGAACTCGTCGACATTCTCGGTGTCGACCTCGAGGTCGATGGAATCGACGTCGGCGAAGCGCTTGAACAGCACCGCCTTGCCCTCCATGACCGGCTTGGCGGCGAGCGCGCCGAGATTGCCGAGGCCGAGAATGGCGGTGCCGTTGGAGATGACGGCGACCATGTTGCCGCGCGCCGTGTAGTCGAAGGCGCGGGACGGGTCCTCGGCGATCGCCTTGACCGGCACGGCGACGCCCGGCGAATAGGCCAGCGACAGGTCGCGCTGCGTGGCCATCGGCTTGGTCGGGTTGATTTCCAGCTTGCCGGGGCGGCCCATTGCGTGGAATTCCAGCGCCTCCTGCGCGCTGACGGACGGACCGGCACTTTCGGTTTTCTTGGCCATGGTTTCGAGCAGGTCCCTTCCCCTGGGGTATTTTCGTTTCTTTTTGTGGAGCGTTCGGGATTAAGGCTACACTTCGCCGCCGTAAAGCGCCAAGCAGGGGAAGCTTCTTTTTTCGGGGACAGGGTGAACGACGAAACGCCGATACGCATCGAGGGCAGCGCGCCGGCGGCAGTCGGCGCGGCGACGCCGATGATGGAGCAGTTCGTCGAGATCAAGGCGGCGAACCCGGACTGCCTGCTGTTCTACCGCATGGGCGATTTCTATGAGATGTTCTTCGAGGACGCCGAGATCGCCAGCCGGGCGCTGGGCATCGTATTGACCAAGCGCGGCAAGCACCAGGGCCACGACATACCGATGTGCGGCGTGCCGGTGCATGCGGCCGACGACTATCTGCAGAAGCTGATCGGGCTCGGCCACCGCGTGGCGGTCTGCGAGCAGATCGAGGATCCGGCCGAGGCGAAGAAACGCGGCTCGAAATCGGTGGTGAAGCGCGACGTGATCCGGCTGGTCACGCCCGGCACGATCACCGAAGACAAGCTGCTCAGCACCTCGGAATCGAACTTTTTGATGGCGCTGGGGCGGGTGAAGGGAGGCGCGGAAAACTCCTATGCGCTGGCGTGGATCGAGCTGTCGACCGGCGTGTTCCGCGTCGCAGAGACCAATGCCGAGGCGCTCGCGGCCGACATTTTCCGGGTCGATCCGCGCGAACTCATCGTGGCCGAGCCGGTGTTCTACGACGAGGAGCTGAAGCCGCTCTTCGACATGATCGGCCGTGTCGCCAGCCCGCAGCCGCCGAGCCTGTTCGATTCGGCCTCGGCTCCCGGGCGCATCGCCCGTTTCTACGGCGTCGCCACGCCGGACAGTTTCGGCACGTTTTCCCGCGCCGAGCTGTCGGCGATCTCGGGCATCGTCGCCTATGTCGAGAAGACGCAGAAGGCGGAGCGGCCGCCGCTCAGCCGGCCGGAGCGCGAGCAGGCCGGCTCGACGCTGTTCATCGATCCGGCGACGCGGGCCAATCTGGAACTCTTGCGGACAATGTCGGGCGGGCGCGACGGTTCGCTGATCAAGGCCGTCGATCGGACGGTTACCGGGGCCGGCGCGCGGCTTCTGGCCGATCGGCTGATGTCGCCGCTGACCGATCCCAAGGCGATCAATGCGCGACTGGATTCGGTGGCGTTCTTCGCCTCCGAATCAAGATTATGCCAAGGCCTCCGCGCGGCTCTGAAGGAGGCCGCCGACATGCCGCGGGCGCTGACCCGGCTGGCGCTCAACCGCGGCGGACCGCGCGATCTCGGCGCGCTGCGCTCCGGCTTCGAGGCGGCGCTCGCGCTCCGGACGCTGTTTGCCGACGCCGAGCTGCCGGCGGAACTGAAGGCGGCGCTGGACGCGATCTCGGCGCTGCCGATACGCTTCGCCGACCATCTCGGCGCCGCACTCGCCGACGAGCTGCCGCTGATCAAGCGCGACGGCGGCTTCGTCGCTACTGGCTACAACGCCGAGCTCGACGAGATGCGGGCGCTGCGCGACGAGGCGCGCAAGGTGATCGCGGCGATGGAGCGCGAGCTGATCGACGAAACCGGCATCCGCTCGCTGAAGATCCGGCACAACAATGTGCTCGGCTATTACATCGAAGTGACCGCCAACCATCAGGACACGATGATGGGGACGATTGCTGCGCGCGGAAAATTCATCCATCGCCAGACCATGGCGAACGCCATGCGCTTCACCACCACCGAGCTGGCGGAGATGGAGACCAAGATCGCCAACGCCGCCGACCGCGCGCTGGCGATCGAACTTGGCGTATTCGATGCGCTGACCGCCGAGGCGGTCGGCCATGCCGACGCCATCCGGGCCGGCGCGGCCGCGCTTGCGGTGCTCGACGTTTCGGCAGCACTCGCGGTGTTGGCCAGCGCCGAGGCGTGGCGGCGGCCCATCGTCGACGACAGCCTCGCCTTCGAGATTTCCGGCGGCCGCCATCCGGTGGTCGAGCAGGCGCTGCGGCGCACGGCCGGCGCGCCGTTCGTTGCGAATGATTGCGACCTGTCGCCTGAACAGGGCGGCAGGCACGGCGCGATCTGGCTTCTGACCGGGCCGAATATGGGCGGCAAATCGACCTTCCTGCGCCAGAACGCGCTGATCGCCATCCTTGCCCAGACCGGCTCCTTCGTGCCGGCGAAATCGGCGCGCATCGGCGTGGTCGACCGGCTGTTTTCCCGTGTCGGCGCGTCGGACGATCTGGCGCGCGGGCGCTCGACCTTCATGGTCGAGATGGTCGAGACCGCCGCGATCCTGAACCAGGCGGGCGAGCGGGCGCTGGTCATCCTGGACGAGATCGGCCGCGGCACCGCGACCTTCGACGGCCTGTCGATCGCCTGGGCCGCAGTCGAATATCTGCACGAGAAGAATTGCTGCCGGGCGATCTTCGCCACGCATTTCCACGAAATGACGGCGCTCGCCGGCAAACTCGAACGGCTCCACAACGTCACCATGCGCGTCAAGGAATGGGAAGGCGACGTGGTCTTCCTGCATGAGGTGGCCAAGGGCGCGGCCGACCGGTCCTATGGCGTGCAGGTGGCGCGGCTCGCCGGCTTGCCGGCCGCCGTTGTGGAGCGCGCCCGCGCGGTTCTGCACCAGCTCGAGGCTGGCGAGACCTCCGGCAAGGCCGACCGTCTGGTCGACGATCTGCCGCTGTTTTCGGCGGTGGTGAAGCGCGAGGAGCCGAAGCCGGCAAAGACGGACTCTTTGGGCGCTGCGCTCTCTGCGATCAACCCCGACGAGCTAACGCCGCGCGAGGCGCTGGAGGCTTTATACCGGCTGAAGGAAATGGCGGGGAAGTAGCCGCTAATCGGTTCGGTGTTGCTCGCCAGGTAGCGCAACTCTCCACCGAAGCTGGACCGCAGCCAATTTTTCACCGCCAAGAATTGGGCTATGCTTTGATTCGGCGCAGCCCACGCCTCCCCCCTCCGTCGGGAAAGCACAATTCATGCGGGGCCACCCGATTTGTCGAACCGACTGTTCGAGCACCAGGCATAAGGAGGGGTTGCGAAAATTGCTCGCACCAGGAGGTTTTCGATGAAGCTGTCTGCGCCTGTTTATCATTTGAAACGCAAAGCCAAACTTTTATCCCGTGACGAAAACATTCGACTTCACGAAGCACTCGACCGAATTGCCGCCAAGGAAGGATTCAGCAGCTGGAGTTTGCTTGCGGCCAAGCTGTCCGCTACCGCGCCCGTCAAGGAACTGTTTGCGAGGCTAAGTCCCGGAGATCTGGTGCTGGTCGGCGCGCGGCCGGGCCAAGGCAAAACCTTGATGAGCCTGGCACTGGCCGTCGAGGCAATGAAATCCGGCAATCGGGGCGTTTTCTTCACGCTCGAATACACCGAGAAGGACATCCTGAATCGTTCCCACTCAATCGGGACGGAACTGGCGCATTTCGGCGGGTTGTTCGAGTTCGACAATTCCGACGCCATAAGCGCCGCATACATCGTAGAGGCGCTGGATTCAGCGCCTCGCGGCACGCTGGTGGTCATAGACTATCTGCAGTTGCTCGATCAGAAGCGTGAAAACCCGGAACTGACGGCTCAGGTCAGCCAGCTGAAGTCGTTTGCCCGGGATAGGGGCCTTATCCTCGTCTTTATCTCTCAGATCGATCGGTCATACGATCCGTCGGAGAAGCCGTGTCCCGACATCAGCGACGTGCGGTTGCCGAACCCGCTGGATTTGTCGCTCTTCGACAAGACGTGCTTCCTGAACAATGGTGAAATGCGGTTCCAGGCGGCGAACTAACGTCCAATCTATCCAATCCCATTTGCGGGCGTATCGGTCGCCCGCAAATGGGTTGGCGTAAAAGACTTTCTTGTCCAGCGAGGACGAGCGACATGCCTTACGAATTGAAACCGGTCCATTCGCCGGAAGACTGGCGTCACTTGCACCACATCAGACGCACAGTTCTCTTCGGGCCCGGGCGGCACTCCGTCGGCTACGATGAAAACCATCCTGACGACCGCGCAGACGGGAACCTGCCCCTCCTGCTCCTTCTCGATACTCGGCCGATCGGTGTGATCCGTCTCGATCTGCGCGGAGAAACAGCCATCGTCCGGCTGGTTGCGGTCGCCGAAGAAGAGCAGGGCAAAGGCCACGGAAGGAAACTGGACACTCTGGTCGAGGCCGAGGCCAAGCGACGGGGTGTCAAGACTTTGCGGGTCAACGCCGCTCCGGAAGCTCTGGGATACTACAAGAAAATGGGTTGTCGGCGCGCCAGCTGGGACAAAAGCGAGCTGGTCGGCCTGATGAAAGACTGCGTCCAGATGAGCAAAGAACTTTGACCGGGGGCCGTTCCTTGTCTGAAGTATATGAAGAGGGGCTGGAACCGCAGCAGGAAAACCAGCAACAAAGCTGAGGCTATGTCGGCCGACCGGCAATCCGCGCGCCCCGGATCATCTCTGACCTATTGTTTCGCTTCGACTCCAAACGTGTTCCTTTGTCATGGAACCAACAGGAACCTGCCGCATTTGCCGCCCCATTTGTCCTTATAGCTTGTTGATCATCTACTAAACGAGGCAAACCGACATAATGATTACGACAAAGGCCGCGACCGCCGCGGCAACGCTGGCGGCCGGGCTGATGCTCGCCGCTTCCACGGGTTCGGCATCGGCGCAGTGCGGCCGCGCATCCTGGTACGCACTGCACTCCAAGACCGCGTCGGGCGAGCGCATGAATCCGTCCGCCATGACCGCTGCCCACCGCAGCCTGCCTTTCGGCACCAAGGTCAAGGTCACCAACAAGAAGAACGGCAAAAGCGTTGTCGTCCGCATCAACGACCGCGGTCCCTTCATCAAGGGCAGGGTGATCGACGTTTCCAAAGGCGCGGCGCAGAAGCTCGGCTTCATCAGTTCAGGGCATACGGCGATCTGCTTGGATTGGAAGAGCTAAGACGCTGCCAGGGCGCAAGGCCGTCCTCGATCCTCATCCTCTCTCAGTTTTTGCGGCCGGCGCTGCCCCTCACCCTTACCCTCTCCCCGTGAAAAACGGGGAGAGGGGGACGTCGGCGTTGCGGCCGATCGCCAGCACCTGAGACTGGCGTCACTGCTGATGCAAAACGCCTGCGTCGGAGACTGGCATCGGCGATGACGCCCCCCTCTCCCCGTCTCTACGGGGAGAGGGTAAGGGTGAGGGGCGGCACGACTGGTAAAAGGCTAGCGCAAAAACCTGTTGGCGGCGGTTTCGGCCATCGCGTCGGCCAGGCCGAGCCGCCATTGCGAGCGGCAATAGGCGCGGAAGTCGAAGCAGGGCAGACCCGGGCACACTTCGAATTCGATGAGGTGGACGGTATCGTCGTGCTCGACGCGGAAATCGAGCGAGAACACGTCGCGCAGGCCGAGCGCCTGCATGAGCCGGGCAGCGATGCCCCGAACCCTTTCGTCAGCCAGCGGCTGGCTGCCGGCCACGGGCGCCAGATCCGGCTCCGCATAGGAGCCCTGCGCCTCGGCGCTTGCGCCGGTCTCGCCATAAAGCACGAGACTGTCTTCCATGGTCTGGAAGTCGCCGCCGGAATCGACGAAGGCGACGCCCAGCGCTTCAATACGGGTCTGCGGCGTCAGTCTGAGAAAGCTCGCCCTGACATTGCGGCCCCGCACATAGGGCTGCACGACGACGTCATCACGGTAGGCGGCGAAGACACGGCGGCTGAGTTCCAGCGCCTGATCCAGACCCTTGCAGTGCGAATCCGGCCAGATGCCGATCTTGGCCCCGAGCCGGTTCGGCTTGACGAACCAGCCGCCAGCCGACGCCGGCGGCTCCGCCAGCCAGAGGCCGTTTCGCGCAAGGCCGCTCTGCGGCACCGGCAGGCCGAGCGAATGCAGCACCGCGCCGGAACGGAACTTGTCCTGGCATAGCGCAAACAGGGAATCGTCGGAGCCGATCGTCGGCAGGCCGTTGAGGCGCGCCAGAGCCGGCCCGGCGCTGCCGCGGAAATAGGCGACGCCGTCGCTCAGCGTCCAGACCAGGGTGCGCTCCCGATCGCAGCGCGGCAGCGTCGCCGCCGCTTCGTCGAGCTCCACCGGCGCAAAGTCGAGGCCGCGCGCGGCGCAGGCTCGCTCGATCTCGCCGAACTCCAGCGCGAGATCGGTGCACTGCGCCAGATAGGATGAAATCTCCAGCGCCTGCCGTTCGGCGAAGCCCTGGACCGCCAGCCGCGTGCGGCAGGCGGCTTCGGGTTCGTAGATCAGCACCAGTCGCGGCCGGGCCATATCGTTCAGATCGACACTTTCGGTTCGAAGCGGCCGCGCACGGGCAAGTCGATGAGGAAAGTCTTGCCGGCTTGCGGGTCGGCGCGGCGGGCCTCGGCATCCAAGCCCTTCCACGCCGAGGTCACCACCAGGCGCGCCGCATCGGGACCGGCGAAAGCCGGGCAGGAGGACTGGCTGGCCGGAATCGGGATCGACCGCAAACGCCTGCCCTCGGGCGACCAGGCGTCGACGGAACCTGCGCCCCAGCGCGCATTCCACAAAACGCCGTCGGCATCGACCACCGAGCCGTCGATCCAGCCTTCCTGGCCGCGCCAGTCGAGGAAGATGGCCGGCTCGCCCGCCGGCATGCCGGTCAGCGGATCGCAGGCGACCCTGAGGAGCAGACCGGACGGTGTGTCGGTGAAATAAGCGGTCGCCCCGTCCGGCGAGAAGCAGATAGAATTGGGGATAGCAATATCGGGATAGAGCAGGCGGATTTCGCCGGCGCGGAACCAATAGATGGCGCCGTCCTTGGGACCCTCGTCCTTGGGCATTGTGCCGATCCACATGGCGCCGGAAGGATGCACCCGCGAATCGTTGGAGCGCGTCAGCGGATTGTCGGCTTCGAGCGGCGTGTGGAGCGTCAGTGCGCCGGTGCGTGCGTCGCGCAGGTAAAGCCCGTTCTCGGCGACCAGCAATTGCCGGTCCGCATCAATGATCGCGATGGCGCTCGCCATGAAGGGCAGATCGTGCACGGTGGTAGCGCCGTCCGGAAACCGCTTTTCCAGGAGCTTGCGGCCGACAATGTCGAACCAGAACAGCTTGCCGCTGCCGGGATCGTAGGACGGCCCCTCGCCGAGTTCGCAGGCGACATCGGAGAAGACCGAGACGGCGGGCTCAGCCATGGGCGGATGGTCCGAAGGCGGCGCGCCAGGCACTGACCGCGGCTTCGGCGCGCTCGCGCACCGCCGCTACGCTCATGCCGGGCGCAAACAGGCTGGAGCCGAGACCGAATGTGCGCACGCCGATCTTCGCATAATCGGCGAAATTCTTGTCCGAGACGCCGCCGACAGCACCCACCACCGCATCGGCCGGCAGCACCGCCATGATGGCGGCGATGCCCTTCGGCCCTAACACGCTGGCGGGGAAGAATTTCAGCGCCGATGCGCCGAGGCGCAGCGCCTGGAAAGCTTCGCTGGGGGTGAACACGCCCGGCATCGTGACCAGCCCGTGATGGGCGGCGCGGTGCATCACTCCGGCGTCGATGTTGGGACTGACCAGCAGCCGCCCGCCCGTGTCGGCAAGCCTGTCCACGTGATCGGCCGTCAGCACAGTGCCGGCCCCGAGCAGCGCCGAAGGCGGCAGCGCCGAAACGATGCGCTCGATCGAGGTGAACGGGTCGGGCGAGTTGAGCGGGACCTCGATCGCCTCTATGCCAGCCTCGAACACGGCCGAGGCCATGTCGACCGCCTCCTCGGGGCGCAGGCCACGCAGGATCGCCACCAGGCCGTGGGCGAGCTTCGGGAAGGGCGCGCATGCGGTCATGCCGTCACTCCTGCCGGCATGATTATGCCGAGATGGCGCGCCGCGGCGAACAGGCCGGCGCGGACCGCCTCGTCAGCCTCGACGGGATGGAACTCGAGGCCGGCAAGGCCAAGTGCTGCCTCGTAGAGCGGGCGCAGAGCCCCTGACGCGACCAGGACGACCGGAGTTCCAGAACGCGCGAAGCGGCGGGCGGCCGACGCGATCTCGGCGCCGATCAGCAGGCCGGACAAGGCGGCCGCGGCCTGGTCGGGCTGAAGGTCGAGCAGCAGGGTCGAGGCGCGTATCCGGAACAGGCGGGCGCTCACATCGCCGGGATCGGACAGGCTGTCCTGGCACCAGCTCCGGAAGAGCGGGTCCGTTGCGGAGACTGCATGCGATTCCGCGCCGAGCGAATGGCTGAGGATCGAATGGCCGGCCAGCACCGAGAACAGTTCGCCGGTCATGTAGGTGGCGAAGCCGGCGATGGAGCCACCGGCGATATCGACCCATTTGGAATGCGTGCCCGGCATGCAGACAATATGGCTGTCGGAGCCGAGCAGGCTGGCGATGCCGGCAAGCTGGGTTTCCTCGCCGCGCATCACGTCGGGGGACGCCGGATCGCGCTGGGCGACACCCGGAAGGATACGGATATCGCGCCGCGAACCGGGAATGGGCTTTGCGCCGGCGAATATGCCCTGCATCGAGGCGGGAACGGCGACATAGGGCGCCTCGATCCAGCCCTGCCGCGAGCCCGCCATGCCGCAGATGATCGCCGGCAGTTCGGCCGGCGCGCCCATGGCGGCGAGGTGCCCCTCGAGGATGCGCGCAAAACCGTCCGGCCGCGCGGCCAGCATGCCCTCTTCGCTGCGGCGCTCTGCCAGCACGCTGCCGGCCTGGTCGAGCAGCCAAATGCGCAGGCGCGACGTCCCCCAGTCGACCGCAGCGATGCTGGCGCTCACAGGTAGCCCCCGTCGACGATAAGCGTCTGTGCTGTCAGCATGAGCGATGCGTCGGAGGCCAGGAACAGGCACGGGCCGACCATGTCCTCGGGCTTCATCACCTCGCGGATGCACTGCTTGGCGACATGCGCCGAAAGCGCCTCGTCGGTCACCCAGAGGGCGCGCTGGCGTTCGGTGATCACCCAGCCCGGCGCGATCGCATTGACGCGGATGCCGTCCGGGCCGAGCTTTCCGGCAAGGCCCTTGGTCAGTCCGATAATGCCAGCCTTGGCGGCCGTATAGGACGGCATGTCGGGGTGGTTGATAAGGAAGGAGGTCGAGGTGAAGTTGATGATGGAGCCACGGCCAGCCTCCTTCATGCCCGGCGCAACTGCCTGCGCAGTAAAGAAATGCGGGCGCAGATTGATGGACTGGTTCTCGTCCCAATAATCGACGGTGACGTCCTCGATGGCATGGCGCTGGTCAAAGGCGGCATTGTTGATCAGCACGGTTGCCGGGCCATGCGCGGCTGCCGCGCGGGCCACGGCGGCGCGTAGCGCCTCGACGTCGCGCAAATCGCATTTCAGGAACAGCGGCCGTGCGCCGATTTTTTTCTCGACCGCATCGCACAGCGCCTCGCTTGCCGCTTCGGCGATATCGATGAAGGCGACCTTGCAGCCCTGCAGCGCGAAACCTTCGGTGAGCGCCGCACCGATGCCCGATCCGCCGCCGGTGATGAGGACCGATGCACCCTCGAGGTCGGGAAATCTGGCCGATGGCATCATGGCGATCTGCTCCGTGCGCTGCGCCGCTGGTTTAGCAGAAACGCAAGCACGTTCAAGGCGGCGATGCCGTCTATGCCAGGGAGCTAGATCGCCTTGGCGCGGAGCGCGCCGCGGAAGGAGTCGCGGAGGTAGCCGAGCGTCGCGTCGGCGTCGACCGGCTTGCCGAAGAAGTAGCCCTGCCCGCCGCCGCAGCCGAATTCGACCAGCCTGTCGGCCTGGGCCTCCTCCTCGATGCCCTCGGCGACCACTTCCATGCCAAGCCCCTCGCACATGGCGAGGATGGCGCGGATGATGTGCTCGGAAGGCCGGTCGTCGAGGATGGACGAGACGAAGGCGCGGTCGATCTTGAGCTTGTCGAAATGGAACTCACGCAGGCGCCCGAGCGAGGACTGCCCGGTGCCGAAATCGTCGAGCGACACCCGAATGCCGCAGCGGCGGAGGTCGTCGACGATCTTCTCGGCCGAGGCCGGGTCGGTCATCAGGCCGGTTTCGGTGATCTCGATCTCGAGGCGGCGCGGGTCGAAGCCGGTCCGGTCGAGGATCGCCAATATGTGGAGGCCGGTGTTCTGGTCGACGAGCTGCGACGGCGACAGATTGAACGACAGGAAAAGGTCGGGCGGCCAGTTGCGGGCGGCTTCCGTCGCCTTGCGCAGCACGAGCTGCGACAGCGGCCCGATAATACCGCGCTCCTCGGCAATGGGAATGAACACCGCCGGGGAAACGAAGCCGAGGTCGCGGTCGGTCCAACGGGCCAGCGTCTCGAAGCCGATAGTGCGGCGGTCTTTCAAATCGACGATCGGCTGGAAATGCGGTTCCACCTCGCCGGCCGAGACGGCGCGGCGCAGCGCCTGCTCGATGCGCGTCACGCGCTTGGCCGCTTCCTCCATCTCGCGGGTATAGACGACGACGCGGCCGCGGCCCGAGCGCTTGGCGTGGTAAAGCGCGGTCTCGGCCTTGTTGACCAAGACCTCCGTCGTCTCTTCGCCGGAAGAAAACAGCGAGCAGCCGACCGATGCGGAGAGCCTGGCGGTGCGCTCGCCGACATCGTAAGGTGCCGACAATATCTCGATCAGCATTTTTGCCTTCTCGGCGGCGGCGTCTTCCGAAAACACCATCGGATAGAGGAAGGCGAATTCGTCGGCCCCGATCCGGGTCACGGCGGAGTGGCCGTCCATCGACGCGCGCAGGCGCATGGCGACCTGGACGAGAATGTCGTCGCCGGCCTTGCGGCCGAAAAGATCATTGATCGGCTTGAAGCCGTCGAGGTCGAGAATGCCGATGGTGAAAGGTGCGGGATCCTCGGCGCGGTCGCTGATCAGACGGTCGACCTTATCGAAGAATCGGCGATCATTGCCGAGACCGGTCAGCGGATCGGTGAAAGCGAGATCGGAACTGTCTCTGGTCTGGCCGAGGCCGAACGGCGGCTTCATCTGTATTCCTGGATTCAACAATGCGCCGAGACCATGGCAGCAAACCGTTTAGGAAACGTATCGCAGGCAATCACGTTTACCGGCAAATGCCGATTTGCGTTGACGCTGGATCGGATCACAAATCAGCTGCGGGGATGCATCCTGTACAGCTTGAGCGGCTCATTTTCGCTGGCCTCCACCGGCTCTAGCCATACTGGCACGGCTCCGTTCATGATCGCGGCGAGAAGCCCGCCCGGGGCCTTCTTGGCCAGGAGAGCGCTTTCCGGATTGGCCGGGCATACCGCGAGAAGTTCGACGCCGTGACGTTCCATGAGCGCTCTGGCATCCTCGGGCAATCCCATGCTCACGTCGAGCGCCAAACGATTCCCCTCCAGGTTGCGGTGATAGGGCCCGGACACGGCATGATGATCGCTAAAGGCAAGGATGGCAGAGCCGAGATTGGAGATCGAAAGCACCGTAGCGGCAGGCATCGCTGCAAGCGTCGTAAAATCCTTCTTCCGCTCGCACTCCGAGGCGGAACGAGCCTCCGGATCGGCGGTGCTGTCGCTTTCGAGCGCCACGACAGTGGCAGCCGCGGCAGCCGTCCAGCTTGCGTTCAGCGAGAGGACCCAAACCGCGACCATCTTCGCTGAGACCCAGCCCGACCGGCCTGCTTCCGCCCGAAGGCGCCAGCTTCCTATCCAGGCCGAAAGCGGGATGATGGCGAATGCGATAGAGAAGTTTGAGCCGCGCACTTGCCAGACGCTCACGGCGAAGGCCATGGCGAGAACCGCGCCGACCAGCACGTCCTGCCTGCGCCAGCTTCCGCCGCGCAATGAACCCGCAATCCAGATCAGGCCCATTAGAGGCGTGACGTAGCGTGCGACCACCGAGCCGGGTTCGGAAGAAATAAGCGCAAGCAGCGGCTTCGCTTCCGACACGTGGTCGAGCCAATCCTTACGCAGCCTTTCATCAACCATCGAATATGGGTCGGCAAGGCATTGCGGGAAGAGCAGCAGCACGGCGGCACCGACAGCGAGGCCGAGCAGCCCCAGCCCGATCAGACGCCGATTGCGCGTCCGGCTCGCGGCACCGATCGATGCGATGCCGGCGAGGCCGATGCCCGCCAGCGCCGCGACCGCAAACTGAACGACGGAGAACGCGTCGCATTGCGCGACGGCCCAGCCGGAGGGTGGGACCGTGACGAAGAACGCCAGCGCGGCAATGCCGGCGAAACCAAATCCGAAGTCTCTGGCGATTGTCGCATCGCCTTTGTCGCCGAAGAGGAACAGCCCGGCCATGCAAAGACCTATCACGGCGACGTACGGCGCGGCTTCCATGCCGACCGCCAGCATCAGCGCGGCGCAGGCGCCGGAAACCGTGGCCGCCAGCCGTGCTCCGGGCGCTTCGACCAGCAGGCACAGGCTGGCCGCGGTCAGCATGAGCTGGATATTGTGGTGATCGAGCGCGCCGGGCGCAAAGACGCCGATGAAGTGCAAGGCAGCGGCGCCGATGACCACCGAGGGCAGAACCGCCGGTTCCCCGCCGAAAAGGCGCGCGATCCGGACGAGGAAGAACAGGGTGAGGCAGAACAGCAGCGCCGGCCAAAGGATCTGCGCGACCGTTTCGGCCGCCGCCATGCCGCCGGCCAAAGGAGACGCGGCAAGTATGATGGCCGCAATCGGCGCATCGACCAGCCGCGACCAGTGCATGACAAAGCCGCCTTCCGGGCCCATGCGGTATTGATTGAGGTCGAACCAGCCCTGTCCGCCGATCAGGTCGCGAACCTGGACGAGGCGCATCAGGCTGTCATTGTCGCCGCCAAAGTCGGTCAGCGTCTCGAATCCGCGGATCGCGTGCAACACAAGCACCGCAACGGTCGCGATCACGGACAGGCCGATTTCGGTTTTCAGGCCGGTCGCCGCCGGGCGTATCTCTGCTGTCATTCGATCGGGAATCCGGCCGCTTGGTCGACCGAACCTACGGCAACGGCTTCAACAAATGGTAAATCCGACGATCTGGGCCTCGGCTACCGGCGTTGAGCCGGCGCGGCGAACGCCCATCGCGACGACAGGAGATAGCTTGCGATGCTCGAGGCCGTGGTGATCACGAGAGACATGGCAAACGGCGCGAACCCAAAACCGGTCACGAGGACATGGGCCAGCACGCCTGACATCAGCGCGCAGCCGACCTGAATGACGAAGTAGCGCGGGAGGGCGTGGCCATGCCTATGGCGTGCGCCGAACGTCCAGACCCTCTGCGCGGTGTAAGCGACGGTGAATGCGGCCGAATAGGCCAGGACGCTGCCCGCAAAGGGCGGCATTCCTATTGTCACGAGCAGGTAAGACAGCACGACCATGAGCGCTGCCGCTCCTATGCCGACAACCGCGAAGCGGACAGGCTGCGCGCCGAGCGCGGCCCGGAGACGGAAGCTCATGGAGCATCCAGTATCTTGTCGGCGCCGTTCTCGCTTCTGCGCTTTACCGGAATTTCCAGCACCCCGAGCAGGAAGGCCGAGAAGAACACCTGCAGCGCGATCACGATCAGCGTCAGGCCGAGCACAACCACGCGAGGAATCTCCGGATCGGGCAGAGGGCCGAAACCGAAGCTGGCCCAGGAAAATATGGCGTACCCGAAGAACATCGCCCCCGCCAGGAGCAGGATGCCGGCCTTGGCCGCGAGCCGGTCGGTGCTGATATGGCGCATAAGCCAGTCCGACCGCGTGTTGCTGGGCAGGATGCCGGTGATCTCGGCATAGTAGCGCGAAAGGATGCCGAAAGTGACAAGCTGGACGCCCGTCACGATCATGAAGCAAGCCGCCACGAAGGTGTTGAGATCGAGCGACAGGTTGTCGGCGAGATGGAGCGGGCCGAAGAAGAGCAGCATGGATAGCAGCACGCCCAGCCCGCAAAGCGACAGACCCGGGATCACGAACAGCCAGCGCGGATTGTACATCAGCAGAAATTTCAGATGCCGCCAGCCGTCGCGCCAGGTCTTCAGATGCGGCGGACGGCTGCGGCCGTCCGGCTTCAGGGTGGTCGGAACCTCTTCTGTGCGCAGGCCGGCAAGCGCGCTTCGAACCACCATCTCGCTGGCGAATTCCATGCCCGTGGTGCGCAGGTTCAGGCCTCTGATGCTCGCAGTGTTGAAGCCGCGCAGGCCGCAATGGAAATCGCCGAGGTCGATCCTGAAGAACAGCCGGCCGAGATAGCTCAGAACCGGATTGCCGAGGTATCTGTGCAGCACAGGCATGGCTCCAGTTTCGATGCCGCCCTTGAAGCGATTGCCCATGACCAGTTCGGCACCGCCGCGCAGCCGCGACAGGAAGGCGTCGAGCTCACCGAAATCATAACTGTCGTCGGCGTCGCCCATAACGACATAGCGTCCGCGGGCTGCGGCGATGCCGCCGAGCAGGGCTGCGCCATAGCCCTTCTGCGGGACCGGCACGACCCGGGCCCCTAGTTCATTCGCGATCTGCTGCGATCCATCCGTGCTGCCGTTGTCGGCGATCAGCACCTCGCCTGAAATACCTGCCTTGCGCAGAAAGCCCTGCGCCTTGCCTATGCAAACGGCGATCGTCTCGGCCTCGTTCAGGCACGGCATCAGGATGGTCAGTTCCAACTCGTCCGCCTTGCTGGCGTCTATCGCGGCGACGGCGTTCATCGCGGCCTCATCCCATGTTGTGCGGCGCGTGCCTGCGCCAGAATTTCGCAAAACCGTCATCACGCATAGCCAACAATGATGTTTTCCGCGTTAACGCAGGGGACGGCGCCGAAGTTCAGCCAGGGCCATGGCGGCCTCCCCTTCACACAGCCATTGATGCTACGATCAAAATGTCTCGATTGGCAGGCTGCGGCCAAGCCTGTAAATGCCTTCATCGCGCCAACCCCGCCGGAGACAGTTCATGCCGCTCGATATCGCCCTGCAGATGGATCACATCTCGACCGTTTCGATCGCGGGGGACACAAGCTTTGCGCTGGCGCTGGAAGCGCAGCGGCGCGGCCACCGGCTGTTCCACTACACGCCCGACCGCCTGTCGATGGCCGGCGACCGGGTGTTCGCCCGCATCGAGGAGCTTCAGGTCCGCGACGAGAAGGGCAATCACTTCACGCTCGGCGAGCCGGTGCGCACAGACCTTTCGGAAATGAACGTCATCCTGCTGCGCCAGGATCCGCCCTTCGACATGAACTACATCACGACGACGCATATTCTGGAGCGCATCCATCCGAAGACGCTGGTGGTCAACGACCCGGCCTGGGTGCGCAACAGCCCGGAAAAGATCTTCGTCACCGAATTTCCCGACCTGATGCCGGCGACGCTGATCACCAAGGATCCGCGCGAGGTGGACGACTTTCGCAAGGTGAATGGCGACATCATCGTCAAGCCGCTCTACGGCAATGGCGGCGCAGGCATCTTCCATCTGCACGAGGCCGACCGCAATCTCGCTTCGCTGCTCGAAATGTTCGCGCAGATGTTTCGCGAGCCGTTCATCGTGCAGCGCTATCTGAAGGAGGTGCGCGCCGGCGACAAGCGCATCATCCTGATCGACGGCGAGCCGGTGGGCGCGATCAACCGCGTGCCGGCTGAACACGATTCGCGCTCCAACATGCATGTCGGCGGACGCGCCGAAAAAACCGAGCTGACCGAGCGCGAGCGTGAGATCTGCGCCCGCATCGGGCCTTCGCTCAAGGAGCGCGGTTTCATCCTCGTCGGCATCGACGTGATCGGCGGCTACATGACCGAGATCAACGTCACCTCGCCTACCGGAATACGCGAGGTGAAGCGGTTCGGCGGCGCCGACATAGCGGCGCTGTTCTGGGACGTGGTCGAGGACAAGCGGCGCTAGGCGCCATTTCGATCACCATGACCTCAGCCCATGTTCGCGCGGCACAACCGGCTGCAATCGGATTGCAGCCGGTGCGTTCATTTTGTTCTTGTCCTGTTCTTGATTTGGGCTGAAATCTGTGCTTGTCTGACGCAAGGTCAGTTGTGCCCAGGCAACTGAGAGCCGCAGGTCCGAACAGTCTGCAACTTTCGGGACCCTGCTTGGGGCGCGCGGCAAGGCTCGGGGGACGGCATGGTTTCGCGCGTACGCACGGTCGCGTTTCAGGGCATCGAGGCCGTTCCGGTCGACGTCCAGGTGATGATCGCCCCGGGCAAGGTCAATATGCACATTGTCGGGCTGCCGGACAAAGCGGTGGCCGAGAGCCGTGAGCGGGTGCAGGCGGCGCTGCATGCGTCCGGCCTCTCGATGCCGTCGAAGAAGGTGACCGTCAATCTGGCGCCGGCCGACCTGCCCAAGGAGGGCAGCCATTACGACCTGCCGATCGCGCTCGGCCTGATGGCGGCGCTGGGCGCGATACCGGGCGACGCGCTGGCCGGCTATGTGGTGCTCGGCGAATTGTCGCTGGACGGGACGATCACCGCGGTGTCGGGAGCGCTGCCGGCGGCGATCGGCGCCAATGCCGACGGCAAGGGGCTGATCTGCCCGGCCGCGTCCGGGCCGGAAGCCGCCTGGGCCGGCGCCGAGATCGATATTCTGGCGCCGCGCAGCCTGATCGCCATCGCCAATCATTTCCGGGGCACGCAGGTGCTGACGCGGCCGGTGGCGAGCGTGCATGCGTCGGCCCGCGACCTGCCGGACCTCGCCGACATAAAGGGCCAGGAAACCGCCAAGCGGGCGCTTGAGGTCGCGGCGGCCGGGGGCCACAATCTCTTGATGGTCGGCCCGCCCGGCTCCGGCAAGTCGATGCTGGCGCAGCGCCTGCCGTCGATCCTGCCGCCGCTCAGCCCGCGCGAACTCCTGGAAGTGTCGATGATCGCCTCAATCGCCGGGGAACTCAGCGGCGGCAAGCTCACCGACCGGCGGCCGTTCCGCGGGCCGCACCATTCCGCCTCGATGGCGGCTATGGTCGGCGGCGGCCTGCGCGTCCGGCCCGGCGAGGTCTCGCTGGCGCATAATGGCGTGCTGTTCCTCGACGAGTTTCCCGAGTTCTCCCCGCAGGTGCTGGATTCGCTGCGCCAGCCGATCGAAGCCGGCGAATGCATGATCGCGCGCGCCAATCACCGCATCACCTATCCGGCGCGCATCCAGCTGATCGCGGCGATGAACCCGTGCCGCTGCGGCATGGCCGGCGAGCCGGGCTATCGCTGCGCGCGCGGGCCGCGCTGCCAGTCCGACTACCAGGCGCGCATATCCGGCCCGCTGCTCGATCGCATCGATCTGCGCATCGAGGTGCCGGCCGTGTCGGCATCCGATCTGATCCGGCCGGGAAGGGCCGAGGCGAGCGAAGCCGTCGCGGCGCGCGTGGCTATGGCCCGCGCCATCCAGCAGGAACGATTTGCGCGGCTCGGGCCGCAGGCGCCGACCACCAACGCCCATTGCGCCACCGCCACGATCGAGGAGATCGCGGCGCCCGACGCGCATGGCCTGGCGCTGCTGCGGGACGCCAGCGAGAAGCTAGGCTTTTCCGCTCGAGCCTATCACCGGGTGCTGAAGGTTGCGCGGACGCTCGCCGACCTCGACGCCAGTGAGACCGTCGGCCGTATCCATCTGGCGGAGGCGATTTCTTATCGGATCGCGGGCGAAAGGCTGGCTCAGGCCGCGTAAGGCTATGAAAGGCCGCGAACGGTTGGGACCGTCTCGTGGAGGGGTTCGGCAAGGCGGCTGGCGTGTGGGACGTCAGCGGCGCAGCCGGAGAGTCGCCGCGACGAGCCCGCCAGAGCATGCTCCAGAGACCAGCTTTTGGTTCGAAGGCTAATGGCCGGATCAAATCTCAGAGCCGATCCGTCCTACGGAGCCGGAATGAGATGCCCGTCGGGCGATCGATGGCGGTCTTGTCGGAAGCCGGCGACTTTAGGGATTCATGTTCTCGGGCAGATTCGCGAACCGGGATAGCTCCGCGCCAAGGCTGCGGTCCTCCACCAAAAATCGCTCGGCAGAACGACTGCCGTACGATTGGCCAATAGCAAGTTTTCGGAGTTGAGGCGCTACTGCACCGAACCGACCAGCGGAGCCTGGCCTTCGCGGATGCTGACCCAGCGCCCGGTGTGGTCGCTCGCCTGCCGCTTCAGGAAGCGGTAGCCGGTATTGTCCCACTGGCGCACGACATTGGAGAGGTTGTCGAGGATGAAATCGCCCTTGTCGGTGCGTACGGTCAAGATGGCATGGCCTTCGCCGTCGGATTTGCGCACGACGGTGATGAGCAGGTTCGAAAGCGAGAGCCCCCGGGCGCTCAGGGTACGGCGCTTCTCGAGCACATAGTCCTCGCAGTCGCCGACGCCGTTCGGATAGGCCCAGACCTCGTCCTTGCCGTAGATGTCGAAATCGTTCATCGGGCGAATGGCGCGATTAACCGCCTCATTGACGTCCAGCAGGATTTTCCAGAGAGCGCCGGTCATCGCTTCCGGGCCAAGATCGCGCGTCCGGATGGCGCATTCGGCCGGTTGCACCTTACAGAATTCGTAGTGGCCGATCGGCTGCGAGGTCAGGCCGCCGGTCAACATGGGCGCCGCGGCAACCGCTTGGCTTGCGGAGCAGGCGATCATTGCCGCCACAGAGAATATTCCGGCGCGCAGCCTTGCGCACCGCGCCTTCGCACTGGAGTCCATGCCCGTTTGCCCCGCTTTTTTATTAATGAAAGGTTAAAGGTGATTTGCGGGATATGTCAATTCACGCAGCCGGCTGATCATCCGGATGGTTACCGTTGCGCGGCGAGCGCGACGAATTTGCAACAGAAGGAACCTGCCGATTCACACCCGGCGGGGCTTAGGCCTTGGCCGCCCGCACGAGGCGCGGCCGCGCAGGCGCCCGATTCGCGCGGCCGTAGCTGGTTATGAAGTCGGCGATTCGCGGAACGATCTCGGCGCGGAAACGCGAACCGTTGAAGACGCCGTAATGCCCGACCGCCGGCTGCATGTAATGGGCGCGCATGTCCGCCGGTATGTTGACGCACAGGTCGTGCGCGGCCTTGGTCTGGCCGATGCCCGATATGTCGTCGTTCTCACCCTCGATGGTCAGCAGCGCCACATTGCGGATCGCGGCCGGATCGACCGGGACGCCGCGATGCGTCATTTGGCCCTTGGGCAAGGCATGGCGGACGAACACGGTGTCGACCGTCTGCAGGTAGAATTCCGCTGTCAAATCCATAACCGCGAGATATTCGTCATAGAAGTCGCGGTGCTTCTCGGCGCTGTCGCCATCGTTCTTGACGAGGTGCATGAAGAAGTCCTTGTGCGCCGTGATGTGGCGGTCAAGGTTCATGCTCATGAAGCCGGAGAGTTGCAGAAAGCCGGGATAGACCTCGCGGGTGAAGCCCGGGACCGGCCACGGCACCTGCATGATGGCGTTTTCGCGGAACCAGTCGACGCCCTTTTCCTCGGCGAGGATGTTGACGGAGGTCGGGTTGCGGCGCGTGTCGACCGGACCTCCCATCAGCGTCATCGTCGAGGGCGCGAATCGATCGCCGCGCGCTTCCATGATCGCTGCCGCGGCGAGCACCGGCACGGAAGGCTGGCAAACAGCCATGACATGGGTGTCCGGGCCGAGCGCATGCAGCATCTCGATGACGTAGTCGATATAATCGTCGAGATCGAAGCGGCCTTCCGACACCGGCACCATGCGCGCATCGGTCCAGTCGGTAATGTAGACATCGGCATGCGGCATCATCGCCTCGACCGTGCCGCGCAGCAGCGTCGCATAGTGGCCGGACATCGGCGCGACGATCAAAAGCTTCGGATCCGGCAGCCGGCGCGCCGGCACCGCGCGCTCGAAATGGATCAGATTGCAGAAGGGCCGCGACCAGACGACCCTTTCCGTTACCGGAACGGTCTTCCAATCGACAACAGTCTCGGCAAGACCGAAGCTCGGCTTGCCATAGCGGCGCGTGGTGCGCTCGAAGAGCTCGGCGGTCGCGGCCACCGACCGGCCCCAATGCGTGTGCGCAAGAGGATTGAGCGGGTTGGTGTAGAAGAGTTTTACGGCGTCGGCATAGGCCCTGAAAGGCTGCACGGCGGCGTGATTCATCTCGTACAGCTGGTAGAACATCAATACCCCGTCGCCGTCGATTTCCGAATCGGCCGGCCTTGAGACCGGCTCTGATCATTAGGCAACGAAGTTAACAACCTTTTGTTGCGGCGCAATACGTCACGCCGCGTTATTTATTCTCATCCTTTCGTCTAAGCTGTTGAAAACCGCCGATATTGCGATTCGCGCGCGGCCGGTGCGTTTTGCAATGCAAAATGGCGGGCCTGAAGATGGCTTCAGGCGCCCTCAACCAGCACGATCTCGCCATCGGCGAATTGCTGCCTGATCGCCTTGGCCGCCTGGTATTCCGGCGAGTTGTAGCAGTCGCGCGCGGCGGCCAGAGACGGAAACTCGATGACCACATTGCGCGCCCGAGCCGTCCCTTCCGCCGCCTCATGAGCGCCGCCTCGCACCAGGAAAACCGCGCCGAAGCGCTCGAAAGCCGGTTTCGCGGCCGCGACATATCCCTTGTAGCCCTCGGGATCGCGGACATCCACGCGCGCAATCCAATATCCTTTCGGCATTTTGTCCTCCCAGTCAGTTCATGTGGCCAGGCGCTCCGGCTCAGCCCGGTCCATTTCGTCGAGAATAGCCCGCGCAGCGGCGCGCCTGTCAACCGAGGCGACGATCGGCCTGCCGACGACGAGGTGGCTCGCGCCGGCGCGAATGGCGTCACGCGGCGTGACCACGCGCTTCTGGTCGCCATGGTCGCTGCCGGCCGGGCGGATGCCGGGCGTGACCACCGCAAGCTCCGGGCCGACGATCTTGCGAACCGCCGCCGCCTCGCCGGCCGAGCAGACGACGCCGCCCATGCCGACGGCCAGCGCCTGTTCGGCGCGACGGAGCACCAGAGTGTGCGGGTCGTATTCGTAGCCCGCCTCGATCATGTCCTGTTCGTCCATCGAGGTCAGCACGGTGACCCCGAGCAGGCAGAGGCCGCTTCCCCTGGCCGCCTCGACGGCCGCGCGCATTGCTTTGGGATAGGCGTGCAGCGTCAGCATGGTGACGCCCATCCGGGCGACGTTCTCGACACCCTTGGCGACGGTATTGTCGATGTCCAGGAGCTTCATGTCGAGGAACACCTTCGTGCCGCCGGCCGCCAGCTCGCGGGCGAAGTCGAGCCCGCCGGCGAAAGCAAGCTGATAGCCGATCTTGTAGAAGGAGACGACGCCGTCGAGTTCCTCCACCACCTTGCGCGCCTCGGCTACGGTCGGCACATCGAGGCCGACGATCAGGCGGTCCCGCATTTGGTTCCCCGTCATCCGAATTCTCCCGTGAAGGTCTCGACCGGCGTCCAATCGCACAGAAGGCGGCGGTCGGAAAGACGAAACGCAAAGACGTTGCCGCCGCCGGCCGGCTGGTCAGTCGAGCGCGCAATCGGAGCGCCGGCGAGATGGCACTTCAGCAACGTTCCGACCGCGCCATGCCCGACAAAGGCGACGGGCCGATCCGGCGGCCATCCTTCCATTGCCGCTTTAAAGGCCGCAACGATGCGGACCTGGGCGTCGACCGCGCGTTCCCAGCCGCGAAAACTTTGTTGCGGATTGGCGAAGAACCAATCGGCGGCCTTCTCGAATTCGGGCGGCGGCAAGTAGCCGGTCGCCGAGCGGTCGTTTTCACCCATTTCCGCAACGGTCCGGAATTCGATGCCGGCGGCCCCGGCGAGTATTGCCGCCGCTTCCTTCGCCTTGCGCTCGGCGCTCGAAACTACTCCGGCGAGCGAGCGCACCCAAGGCCGCTGCCGGATTGCGATAAGGCGGGTGCGGCCGGTCTCCGACAGTCCCCATTCCGGGACGGGAATCGACGCATCGACCAGAACCTGCGGATGGGTGAGATAGACGCCGATCACCCGCCGGCCCTGAGCGACATCATCTTCGCCCGTTCCATCAGCGTCCGCACGACGGTCTCCATCCGGCGACGCAACTGCTCATCCTTGAACTGGCCGTCCTCGTCGAAGGCGTCCTGCGCGCGCGGAACCGAGCATTGCGGCGTGATGATCTCGACGCCGCAATTCATCAGCACCGAACGCAAATGGTAGAGACCGCGCGCCCCGGCGAAATTGCCGTCGGAAGACGAGCACAGCGCCGCGACCTTGCCGGCATAGGGCTTGAACGGGCGCCCGCCATCCTTGTGGATCCGGCTGACCCAGTCGATTGTGTTCTTGAGCAAAGGCGGGATGGAGGAATTGTATTCGGGGCTGGCGATCAGCAGTCCGTCATTGGAAGCGATGTGACGCGCCAGCTTGAACGCATTCTCGGGAATCCCTTTCTCGACTTCGAGATCCTGGTCCATGATCGGCAGGGGATAGTCGGCAAGTGAAATGCGGGTGACTTCCGCGCCCTGCAGCGCAAGTTCCTTGGTCGCCGCATCTGCGGTCTTGACGCTGTAGGCGCCGGTGCGGATCGAGCCGGCGAAGACGAGAATTTTGGGATTCATGAACGCGCTCCTGCCCCCACGGGTATAGGCGAAGCGCCGCCGGAATCAATGAATAACACGTTTTTTGATGCCAGGTGCGCGGGTTCTGAAGCCCGGGCAAAGCTCAGTTGCGCTTGCCGCGGCGGTAAACCCAGAGCTGCGTCGGCGGGATGTTGCGGATCACGAAGTCGAAATGCTCGACGCTGTAGTTGCCCAGGCCCGGCGGCACCGGCGATTTCGGCCCGTAGGTCAACTGGATGACCGGTCTTCCTTCGGGGATGCGGTCGAGCAGATCGTTCAGATAGGCGACGCGCCGGGGTACGGGGAAGTTGAGCAGCGGCACGCCGGAGATCACCGAATCGAATTTCTGGCCGCGCATCGCGCCGAGCGTCGCGTCGAGATTGAAGGCGTCGCCCTCGATGACGTTCACTCCGGGATAGTTGCGCCGCAAATGACTGACGAAATCGGCTGAATATTCGACCGCGTAGAGGTTTTCCGGCCTTACGCCGCGCGCGAGGATGGCGCGGGTGATGACGCCTGTGCCGGGACCGACCTCAAGCACCGGCAGGCCCGACGAAATATCGATGACCGAGGCCATGCGCCTGGCGGTGACCGAACTGGTCGGCACGATCGAGCCGACGGCCTTCGGCTTGTCGATCCAGCCCTTGAAGAAGCGAAGCTCGTCGTCGAACTTCTCCGCCAGCGTCTTGCGTATTTCAGACCCGCGTCGCATGGCGTTTTTCCTCCAACCTGACGTCGCGGGATACTTAGCAGCAAACTGGTCCAAAGCAAGGCTGCGCCTGGCGTATAATCCAATCCGCCGTAGGCGGTCAGCTCTCCCCGAAGGATTCGAAAAAGTCCTTCATTCGGGCGAAGAAGCCGCTCGACTGAGGAGAATTCTCCTTCGAGGAAAGCTGCTCGAACTCCTCCAGCAATTCGCGCTGGCGCTTGGTCAGGCTTTGCGGCGTTTCGACCACAGTCTGGATGTAGAGGTCGCCAATATTGGGCTGACGCAGCACCGGCATGCCCTTGCCCTTGAGGCGGAACTGGCGGCCGCTCTGGGTTCCTTCCGGCACCTTGACGCGGGTCTGGGTGCCGTCGAGCGTCGCCACCTCGAAGGACCCGCCGAGAGCGGCGGTGGTCATCGAGATCGGAACCTTGCAGTAGAGATCGGCGCCGTCGCGCTGGAAGAATTCGTGCGGCTTGACCGAAAGGAAAATGTAGAGGTCGCCGGGAGGTCCGCCACGCAGCCCTGCCTCGCCCTCATTGGCGAGCCTGATGCGCGTGCCGTCCTCGATGCCGGCCGGAATGTTGACCGAAAGCGACCGCTCCTCGGTGACGCGGCCCTGGCCGGCGCATTTCGGGCAGGGATCCTTGATCGTCTGGCCCCGGCCCTGGCATTGCGGGCAGGTGCGCTCGATCGAGAAGAAGCCCTGGCTGGCGCGCACCTTGCCGTGGCCGGCGCACATGGTGCAGGTCACGGGCTGGGTGCCGGGCTTGGCGCCGGTGCCGGAACATTCGGCGCAGGCAATCGAGGCCGGCACGCGGATTTGCGCGGTCTTGCCGGTGTAGGCCTCCTCAAGCAGGATTTCCATATTGTAGCGCAGATCGGCGCCGCGCTCGCGGCCGGAGGACGAGCGGCGCTGGCGGCCGCCCATCATCTCGCCGAAAATATCCTCGAAAATGTCGGAGAACCCGCCGCCGCCGAAGCCATGGCCGTTGCCCATACCGCCATTCTCGAACGCCGCATGGCCGAACCGGTCATAAGCCGCTCGCTTCTGCGGATCCTTCAGCGTCTCGTAGGCCTCGCCGATTTCCTTGAACCTGTGCTCGCAAGCCTTGTCGCCGGGGTTGCGATCGGGATGGAACTGCATTGCGAGCTTGCGGAAGGCAGCCTTCAGCTCCTTCTCGTCTGCGCCCCTCTGGACCCCGAGGGTCTCGTAGAAATCAGCCTTCATTTTTTCCCGCTGTCCGGATGATCGATGTCAAATCGCATCGCTGGCCCGCTTCGGTTCGGTTCGGCAGGTGGCTTCCGATTTAGTAAGCCGGGACCACCGATTCCAGAGTTTCCCCGGCCTTGTCCATGTTTTTTTGAGTTGATCCGAAAAAGGCCCGGCGTCTGCGCCAGGCCTTTTCCGTCAGCTCATTTCAACGCATTCACGCCGACTTCTTCTTGTCGTCGTCCTCGTTGATCTCCTCGAAGTCCGCGTCGACCACGTCGCTGTCCTTGGCAGCGTCGGCTGCAGCGTCAGCCTCGGCGGCTTCCTTCTGCGAGGCCTCATACATGGCCTGGCCGAGTTTCATCGAAACTTCGGCGAGGCTCTGGCTCTTGGCCTCGATGTCGGAAACGTCCTCGCCTTCGGCGGCCGTCCTCAACGCGGCGATCGCGTCGGAGATCGCGGTGCGGTCGGCTTCCGAGACCTTGTCGCCATATTCCTTGAGCGATTTCTCGGACGAATGCACCAGTGCTTCGGCCTGGTTGCGGGCCTCGACCAGCGCACGGCGCTGCTTGTCGCTCTCGGCATTGGCTTCGGCGTCCTTGACCATCTTCTCGATGTCGGCGTCCGACAGGCCGCCAGAGGCCTGGATGCGGATCTGGTGCTCCTTGCCGGTGCCCTTGTCCTTGGCCGACACGTTGACGATGCCGTTGGCGTCGATGTCGAAGGTGACCTCGATCTGCGGCACGCCGCGCGGCGCCGGCGGAATGCCGACGAGGTCGAACTGGCCGAGCGCCTTGTTGTCGGCGGCCATTTCACGCTCGCCCTGGAAGACCCGGATCGTGACGGCCGACTGTGAATCCTCGGCGGTCGAGAAGACCTGGCTCTTCTTGGTCGGGATGGTGGTGTTGCGTTCGATGAGGCGCGTGAACACGCCGCCCAGCGTCTCGATGCCGAGCGAAAGCGGCGTCACGTCGAGCAGCAGCACGTCCTTGACGTCGCCCTGCAGCACGCCGGCCTGGATCGCCGCGCCGAGCGCCACCACCTCGTCGGGGTTGACACCCTTGTGCGGCTCCTTGCCGAAGAACTGCTTCACCACTTCCTGGACCTTCGGCATGCGGGTCATGCCGCCGACCAGAACCACCTCGTCGATCTCGCCCGCCTTGAGGCCGGCATCCTTCAGCGCCGCCTTGCAGGGCTCGACCGTGCGCTGGATAAGGTCATCCACCAGCGACTCGAACTTGGCGCGGGTCAGTTTCATGGTCAGGTGCTTCGGACCCGACTGGTCGGCCGTGATGAAAGGCAGGTTGATTTCGGTCTGCGAGGACGAAGACAGCTCGATCTTGGCCTTTTCAGCGGCCTCTTTCAGGCGCTGCAGGGCGAGCTTGTCGTTCTTAAGGTCGATGCCCTGTTCCTTCTTGAACTCGGCCGCCAGGTACTCGACGAGGCGCATGTCGAAGTCCTCGCCGCCGAGGAAGGTATCGCCATTGGTCGACTTCACCTCGAAGACGCCGTCGCCGATCTCGAGCACGGAAATATCGAAGGTGCCGCCGCCAAGGTCATAGACGGCGATGGTCTTGCCTTCCTTCTTGTCAAGGCCATAGGCAAGCGCGGCCGCGGTCGGCTCGTTGATGATGCGCAGCACTTCGAGACCGGCGATCTTGCCGGCATCCTTGGTCGCCTGGCGCTGGGCGTCGTTGAAGTAGGCGGGAACGGTGATGACGGCCTGGCTGACCTTCTCGCCGAGATAGGCCTCGGCGGTTTCCTTCATCTTCTGCAGGATCATGGCCGAAATCTGCGAGGGCGACTGCTTCTTGGCGCCGGCCTCTACCCAGGCGTCGCCGTTGTCACCCTTGACGATCTTGTACGGGACGAGCTTCTTGTCCTTCTCAGTCACCGGATCGTCATAGCGGCGGCCGATAAGGCGCTTGACCGCAAAAATGGTGTTTTCGGGATTGGTAACCGCCTGGCGCTTGGCCGGCTGGCCGACGAGGCGTTCGTCGCTGTCGGTAAAGGCGACGATGGACGGCGTGGTGCGGGCGCCTTCGGCGTTTTCGATGACCTTTGCATCCTTGCCGTCCATGACGGCAACGCAGGAATTGGTCGTTCCCAGATCGATACCGATTACTTTAGCCATTTCTTTCTCTCCGCTAAGCAGGCCGTCAGGACCCGTTAAAGGCGTTCCCGCGACAGCCCCTGTTCACAAGACTTTTCGTCCGGCCGACCGTGTTTGCGGCGAGCCGAACGAATGTGGCGCGTATATAAGAACAGGCTTGCCTAGGCGCAAGCGTCCTGCCGAAAACTGCGGCGAAGAGAAGTCTCGCTGGAGCCGGGGCTTACGGGCGGTCCGCCGGTCAAGCGATCGCGCTACGCCTGCCGCTCGATCACCGCAACATTCATGCGCGTTCTCAGCTTGAAGCCAATCGACTCATACAGACTGATCGCGGTCGTGTTGGCAGCGTAGGCGTGAAGGAAGGGCTGGTCGCCCTTAGCGAAGATTTTTCCTGCCACATAGAGCGACAGCAGCCTACCCAGCCCTCGGCCGCGGACATCCGGGTGCGTCGCGACGCCGCTTAACTCGGTGAAACCATCCTGCTTCAGCCTCTCGCCGGCCATCGCTAGAAGCCTGCCATTCTCCTTAATGCCCCAGAAGTCGCCGAGGCTGAGCGCCTTCGGCGTGAAAGGCCCAGGCTTGGTGAGCGTCGCCAATTCCATCATGGCGGCTGCGTCGGCCTCGCCGAGCGGGACGATCCGGTCGTCCTCCACGCAAGGGATATGCCGCTCCGCGACCATCTGCACGCCGAAGGCGGTCGTGGTGACGGCAAAGCCCGGAGGCGACACGAATTCGTCCGCCTGGAGCAGGATCAGCATTTCACCGGGGGTGGCGATCTCGGCGAGAACCCGCAGGCTTTCCGGGCTCTCGTCGCGGCTGCTCGCGAAGGGGTGGATCGACGGGACGTAACGCTTCGCCAGGCCGTTGCCCAGCGCCAGTGCGGCATGCCTCGTGTTCAGCGCGTTCCAGACCGGACGGTCGAGTATATGATTCATGACTTCACCTTTGCGGCGCGGCGATTGAGCGGAGCGGCGGCGAGGCCGTCCTCGATTGCGGCGAGTTGGTCGAGCAGTGGGCCGTCGAGATCGCCGCAGAGGTCGGCGACGGCCTCCCCTATACGCGGCCACACCTCGCGCTTGGCGGTCGCGACCAGCCGCTTCCCTTCCTTGGAAAGCGAAACGATCCTTCGCCGCTGGTCATCGGCGGCCTGTTCGGTATCCAGCATGCCCAGCTCGACAAGCAGCGCGACCGTTCGCGTGGCGCCCGGCTGGGTGATGCCGGTCGCCTCGGCAAGCTCTCCAACCGTCAGGGGACCGAGCCTGTCGATCGCCGCGAGAAAAGGATACTGGCTCGCCTGAAGCGGCGTGCCGAGTTCGTCCATGATCCTCTGCGTATCGGCCTGCAGCTTCTCGCCGACGCGCTTCATGCGTGTGCCCAGCGTCAGGAATCCAAACGAACGTACCACATCCTCGACCATTGGCGTCTCCATTTACATTACATATTATATAACTAAGCATGAAATTTGTCGATAAGATTGCGGCATCGAGAGCGCGTGAGTCCCGACTATCCTGGAGGCCTGCAACGGATGCCGTTCCGCTGTCGAAGCCGTCACGTCCTATCGAAGGGCTTTGTTCGCTGTTTGCCGATTGCTTCAGGCCATCTATCCTGCGGAGGCCAATCCGCTAGACATATTCCCAGCCCTCATGCTCGCCAGCTCGGAAGATGGCGTCGATGGCCTTCTGGTTGAGGACTGAATTCTCGAGCGTGAACACGGGATCCTTGCCGCCAAGCGCCGCCCGCGCGAAAGCCTCGACCTCGAGCCGGTACTGCCGCGTTCCGGGAAAGCGGAAAACGCTCGCCTGGGTGTGGGTCTGGTTATGAAGCTCGACGCGGTGGTGCTCGTAGTCGCCGGCGTTGAACGGCCCATGCACCTCGATGAAACCCTTTTCGCCGTGAAACACCATGAACTGTCGCAGCGCCATCTGCGTCGAGCAGTAGAAGGTCAGGTGGAAATCGCCGAAATCGGCCTTGGTGCTGGAATAGATGTCGGTACCGAATTTCTCGTCGCGCTCGACCGTCGCCTGGATGCGCACCGGTTCCTTGCCGGTGACGAAGCGGGTGGCGATAGTGGGATAGACGCCGATGTCGGGCAGCGCGCCGCCGCCGAGCGAAAGCTGGTTGCGCATATTGGCGGGGTCGACGTTGAAATAGGCGAACGCGCCCTGCACATGGCGCAGCCGGCCGATCGCGCCCTCGGCGACCAGCTCGCGCACCTTCGCCCATTGCGGGTGGTAGAACACCATGAAGGCTTCGCAGATCAGCACCTTCTTCCGATCGCGCACCTCGATCAGCTGGTCGATCTCCCTGGCGTTCAACGCGATCGGCTTTTCGCAAAGCACGTGCTTTCCGGCCTCGGCGGCCTTCAGCGTCCATTCGACATGCTGGGAGGTCGGCAGCGGAATATAGACGCCGTCGACCGTGTCGGATGCCAGCAGTTCCTCATATGAGCCGAAGGCGTGCGGCGCGCCGAAGCGGTCGGCAAGCGCGCGGGCCTTGGTCAAATCGCGGCTGGCGATCGCAGAGACCACGCCGTTTTCGGCATCGGCCATTGCCGGCAAAAGCTGCTCGCGCGCGATCTTGGCCGTCGACAGGACACCCCAGCGAAACATGACGATCTCCTCCTTTTTGCTGCGCCCAGACCTTTGCCCGAAACCGCGAGCCGTGCCAAGTTGTGATCTAACCGTAAGAGGACATCCCATGAATCAGCGCAAGCTAGGCAACGACCTCAAGGTTTTTCCCGTCGGTCTCGGCTGTATGGGCATGAGCCACGCCTATGGCGGGCAGGACGAGCAGGAGGCCATTGCCACGCTTCATCGTGCCGTCGATCTAGGCGTGACTCTATTTGACACGGCGGAGGTCTATGGCCCCTACACCAACGAGGTTTTGGTGGGAAAGGCGCTGCGGCCGTTCCGGGACAGGGTGTGTATCGCAACGAAGTTCGGCTTCAATGTTGTCGACACGCCAAACGGGCCGGAGCAGCAGCCCGGTGTGAACAGTCGGCCTGAGCATGTGCGTTCGGTCGCAGATGCTTCGCTGAAGCGTCTGGGCACCGACAGAATCGACCTGTTCTACCAGCACCGTGTCGATCCCAACGTGCCGATCGAGGATACGGTCGGCGCCATGGCCGACCTCGTACGCGAAGGCAAGGTGCGCGCGCTCGGCCTGTCGGAGGCGAGTGCATCAACGATCCGGAGGGCGCATGCCGTCCATCCCATCGCCGCGGTCCAGAGCGAGTATTCGCTATGGACGCGCGATCCGGAGGTGGAAGTTCTGCCGGCCTGCCGCGAGCTTGGCATCGGCTTCGTTCCCTTCAGCCCACTGGGCAGGGGCTTTCTCACCGGAGCCATCAAGTCGACCGACCAGTTCGGCGAGACGGATTTCCGCCGCAAGCTGCCCCGCTTCGAGGAGGAGAACCTGAAGCGAAACCTTGCCGCCGTCGAGCGGCTGGAAACCTACGCGGCCGGGAAGGGCGTGTCCGCCGCCCAGATTGCGCTGGCCTGGATTCTGCACCAGGGCGATTTCATCGTTCCCATTCCAGGATCGCGCAAAATTGCCAATCTCGAACAGAATATCGCAGCGACCGCGATCCGCCTGACCGCCTCCGATTTGGCCGAAATCGGCAGTCTCGTTTCGCCCGAGCAGATCGCTGGCCAGCGCTATCCCGAGACGATGCTGCGGGACGCGAACAGGTAGCGGCTCAAGTCTGCAGCACACGGCCGGCCGGCTTCTTCACATTCTCTATGATGCGGCCGGCCAGCATCAGATCATGTCGAGCGGCTGCCTCCGGCCGGGCGGAGGAAACAGCCTGTCGAGTTCGGCAATGTCGGCGGCGGAAAGAACGATGTCGGCGGCGGCGCGGTTATCGCGCACATGATCGAGCGAACTCGCCTTCGGAATGGCGATGATGTGCGGATGCCGCATAACCCAGGCAAGCGCGATCTGCGCCGCGGTCGCGCCATGCCGCTCGCCGATTGCCGCGAGCCGCCTGTCGCGGGCCAGGTCGCCCTGCCCGACAGGTGAATAGGCCATGACAGGGACGCCGTCTTTCGCGGATTGCGGCAGCAGCTCGTAGTCGATGCCGCGGCTGGCGAGATTGTAGAGAACCTGATTCGTCTGCACGAACTTTCCACCCGACACGGAGGCCAACTCCTCCATGTCCTCCATGTCGAAATTGCTGACGCCCCAGCCGAGTATCTTGCCCTGGCTCTTCAGCGCTTCGAAGGCGGCAACCGTTTCTGCAAGCGGCACGCCGCCGCGCCAGTGCAGCAGATAGAGCTCGATATGATCGGCGCCGAGCCGCTTCAGGCTTTGCTCGCAGGCCCGGATGACGCCGGCTCGCGAGGCGTTGGAGGGCAGGACCTTACTGACCAGGAACAGCTCGTCGCGGCGGCCGTCTATCGCTTCGCGCACCACTTCCTCCGCCCCGCCGTCGGCATACATTTCGGCCGTATCGATCAGCGTCATGCGAGATCGATGCCGAGCCTGAGCGCCGCGACCTCATCGGCGCGGCGCCTACGATCCTCGCCCATCTTCCAGGTGCCCTGGCCGAGCGCCGGGACTTTCGCACCATCGGGCAATGTGGTCGTGCGGACGGGAGAAGCCATGGATGTTCCCTTCACCGAGTTGGGCAGCGCGTCCAGTCAGCATGGACGGTGTACCGAGTTGGGGGCAATGGGCCTACCAGGGTACCACGCTGATTTCCGGCCATTGCTGTTTCGCCCGCGCGGCCTTTTCCTCATGAGTTGCCTGGTTGTCCATCACCCGGTTCGGCGCGATCCGAAAGGAAAAGATGTCGTCAAGTCCAAATGGCGCCGTTACCTCGAACTCGCCGGCGCCTGCCAGGCGAACGCCTACTGCATGTGTTTTGGATGCGAAATAGCTCAGTGAATGACCCGAGGATCGATAGGCTGGGCATTGCCGGCCGAAGCGCTCCGGATACCAGAGATGCACGCGCGCCTGGTTGCGAATTTCGACTGCCAACGGCAGCTCGGCAAAGTGCGTCTCGCCGGCCTTGATGACGACGTCCTCCGCCTCCCAGGAAAGGTCGGAAGCATCGAAATAGAACAGATCGACGTCCTTGATGCCATAACCGGACGGCTTTCCGGTAAGGCTGTTCCATACCGTGTTGTAGATGGCGCCCGATGCGATCATCCAGTCGGCCAGGTCGAAATCGCGAGCGCGCTGGAGCGCCGACCGGGTCAAGCTGTCGGCTTTTAGAATGTCGATCAGGATCGCGCGCTGCTCCTCGAAATCCAGCCCGGAAAACCGCAGATGATCCATCGCTCTTTTGAAAGCGATTCGCGCGGCGACAGCAACATCCGCCGCGACCGGCACGGATTTGCTGCCGACGCGGTCGTGCTAGCCCCTCAGCACGCCTCCGGTCTGCTTCTTCACATTCTCGACGATACGGCCGGCCAGCGCCTCGAAATCCTCATCGGTCAGCGTCTTTTCGACCGGCTGGATCGAGACTTCGATAGCCACGGATTTCTTGTCCGCGCCGAGCAATGCGCCTTCGAAGATGTCGAACACAGACACACCGGCGATCAGCTTCCTGTCGGCAGCCGCGGCGGCGCGGATCAGCGTGCCCGCCTCGACGGCCTTGTCCACCACGAAGGCAAAGTCGCGCTTCACCGCCTGGAATGGCGACAGGTCCAGCCGGGGCTTGGTCCGGGTCGGCTTTGCCTTCGGTTCGGGCACCGCGTCGACGAACACCTCGAAGCCGCAGAGCGGGCCTGAAACGTCGAGCACCTCAAGCGTCTTCGGATTGAATTCGCCGAAATAGCCGAGCACCGTCTTCGGGCCGAGCTTGATCGTGCCGGAACGGCCGGGATGATACCAGGCCGGTCCGCCCGCCTCGATCTGCAGCTTGTCGACCGGCGCGCCGCAGGCCTCCAGCGCCGCGATCGCGTCGGCCTTGGCGTCGAAGACGCCGACGGCGCCGGCATTACCGGCCCAATGGCGGCCCGAACCTTCGAGCTCTGCGGTGCCTCGGCGGATGCCGGCTGCGACCCGGCGCTGGCCTTCGGGTCCGGCGCCTTCATAGGTTCCCGACACTTCGAACAAAGCGACGTCGCTCAAGCCCCGGTCGACATTGCGTTGCGCGGCGGCGATCAGGCCCGGCAGCAGCGAGGGCCGCATGTCGGACATGTCGGCCGCGATCGGATTTGCGAGCTTCAGCTCCGGGCGACCGCCGCCGAACGCCTCGGCGTGCCTGGCCGGAATGAACGACCAGGTGACGGCCTCCATCATGCCGCGCACGGCAAGCGCGCGGCGCGCGGCGCGGGTGCGGATCTGCAGTGTGGTGAGAATCTTGCCGTTGACCGCGTCATGGCTGACGAGCGGCTGCGGCGAGATATTGTCGACGCCGTGGATGCGCATGATCTCCTCGACCAGATCGGCCTTGCCGTCGATATCCGGCCGCCAGGACGGGACGGTCACGTCGACGATTTCGGCATCGCCCTGCGGCACGAAGCCGAGGCGCTTCAATATGTCGAGGCTTTCTGCCTTCGGAACGTCGAGGCCGGTCAGCCGCTTCACCTCCGAGACCGGGAACGAGATTACCTTCGGCGTATGGCCGGCATAGCCGACGACTTCCTCTTCGGTCGGCTCGCCGCCGCAGAATTCCAGCACCATCTTGGTCGCGAGTTCCAGCCCCGGAACCATGAATTCCGGATCGACGCCGCGCTCGAAGCGATAGCGCGCATCGGTGATGATGCCGAGCTCGCGGCCGGTGCGGGCGATGTTGAGCGGCTCCCAGAGCGCCGATTCGATCAGCACGTCGGTGGTGTTCTCGTCGCAGCCGGAATGCTCGCCGCCCATGATGCCGGCGATGGATTCGATGCCGTCCTCGTCGGCAATGACGCACATTTCCGGCGTCAGCTCATACTCCCAGCCGTCGAGCGCGAGCACCTTTTCACCGGCCACCGCCCTGCGCACGGTGAGATCGCCCTTGACCTTGGCGGCGTCGAAGACATGCAGCGGCCGGCCGCGATCGAAGGTGATGTAGTTGGTGATGTCGACCAGCGCGTTGATGGGGCGCAGGCCGATGGCGATCAGGCGCTGCTGCATCCATTTCGGCGACGACCCGTTCTTCACGCCCCGGACGAGGCGCAGCGCGAAGCCGTGGCAAAGCGGCGGCGTGATGCCGAAATCGAGCCTCACCTTCACCGGGCACATGCCGTTGCCGGCATGCGGCATGATCGCGCCGCCGGTCAGCCGGCCGAGCCCGGATGCCGCCAGATCGCGCGCAATGCCGTGGACGCTGGTCGCGTCCGGCCGGTTGGGCGTCAGGCCGATTTCGATGACCGGATCGTCGAGCTTGGCATAAGCCGCAAATGACGTGCCGACAGGCGCGTCCGCCGGCAGGTCGATGATGCCCATGTGCTCGTCCGACAGCTGCAATTCCCGCTCGGAGCACATCATGCCGTGGCTTTCGACGCCACGGATCTTTCCGACCGCCAGCGTCGTGTCGATGCCCGGAATGTAGGCGCCGGGCGCCGCGAAGGCGCCGACCAGCCCGGCCCTCGCATTGGGCGCGCCGCACACCACCTGCACCGGCGGCTTGCCGTCGCCGGTATCGACGGTCAGCACCTGCAGCTTGTCGGCGTCCGGATGTTTTTGCGCGGTCAGCACTTTGGCAATGACGAAGGGCTTCAGCGCCGCCTTGTCGTCGACGGATTCGACTTCCAGCCCGATCGAGGTCAACCGTTCGACGATTTCGTCGAGGGTGGCATCGGTTTCGAGATGGTCTTTCAGCCAGGAGAGGGTGAATTTCATGTCTTTGTTCCGTCGGATCTCGGGACGCTGGTCGTCAGATTGCGCGGCAGCCCGTCAGGCATATGCACGAAGGGAAGCTGCTCGCGCACATAGGCGTGCAGCGTCGGCTTGAAATAGGCGGGCATATCCATCGCACCCAGCATGAAATAGACGCGTCCGGCGAGCCGCTTGTCGGCGTAGGCTATCGGCGAGCCGCAGACGCCGCAGAAGCTGCGCGTCACCGGCCCGTTCTCGAAGGTCTTCAGCGCGTCGCCGGCAAGCTTCACCTCGTCGGCCATGAAGCCGACGAACGCCGACACCGGCGCGCCGCTCGCCCGCCGGCAATCGCCGCAATGGCAATAGCTGACGTGGTGCGGTTCGGCCGACACCTCGAAGCGCACGGCGCCGCAGCGGCATCCGCCGGTGTGGCCCCTCATCACTGACTCAACCCCCCGAACAGCGTCGGCAGGTCGAGTGGCCTGAAGCCGTAATGCGCCAGCCAGCGCACGTCAGCGTCGAAGAAGGCGCGCAGGTCCGGCATGCCGTATTTCAGCATGGCGATGCGGTCGATGCCCATGCCCCAGGCGAAGCCCTGATACTCGTCGGGATCGAGTCCGCCGAAGCGCAGCACGTTCGGATGCACCATGCCGCAGCCCAGGATCTCCAGCCAATCGGAGCCTTCGCCGAAGCGCACCTCGCCCGGCCGCGAGCGGTCGCACTGGATGTCGACCTCGAGGCTCGGTTCGGTGAACGGGAAGAAGCTCGGCCGGAACCGCATCTTCACGCTCGGCACCTCGAAGAACGCCTTGCAGAACTCCTCCAGCACCCATTTCATGTTGGCGACGTTGGCCGTCTTGTCGATGACCAGCCCTTCGACCTGGTGGAACATCGGCGAATGGGTGGCGTCGGAATCCTGCCGGTAGGTCTTGCCCGGAATGACGATGCGGATCGGCGGCTTCTGCGCCTCCATGGTGCGGATCTGCACCGGCGAGGTATGCGTGCGCAGGAGCTTGCGCTCGCCCTTCTCGTCGGGATTGAAGAAGAAGGTGTCGTGCATTTCGCGCGCCGGATGGCCTTCCGGAAAATTCAGCGCAGTGAAATTGTAGTGGTCGGTCTCGATGTCCGGCCCTTCGGCGATGGCGAAGCCGAGATCGCCGAAAATCGCCGCGATCTCGTCGATGACCTGGCTGATCGGATGGATGCGGCCGCGCTCGGCCGGCGACTGACGCACTGGCAGCGTCACGTCGACCTTTTCGGCGATTAACCTGGCCGAGATCGCGGCGTCCTTGAGTTCGGCCTTGCGCGCGGCGAGCGCCTCGGTGACCCTGTTCTTCAGCCCGTTGATCGCCGGGCCTTTCAGCTGCCGCTCTTCCGGGCTCATCGAGCCCAGCGTCTTCAGCATGTCGGACACGGAGCCCTTTTTGCCAAGGGCGGAAACGCGCACCGCCTCGATGGTCTGCTCGTCGGCCGCCGACGCTATCTCTGCCATCAGCGAGGCTTCGAGCGTATCGAGATTGCTTATGGTCTCGTTCACGATTTTGATCCGCTTGGTTCGACGGCAGTCGGCCGCCGGTTACTGGTCCTGTTTTCGCATAAAAAAACCCGCGCCAGCCCTGCCAGCGCGGGTTTCCCAAATCAAGTGTCGAAAAGCTTGGGAAGGCGCTGGTTAGGCAACAGCGCTTTCAAAAGCGTTCGGCGTGGTGTTCTTCAGATATTCCAGCGCAGTCTTGGCCTTGGCCACCAGCGCGGCGAAGGCCTGCGGCTCATGAATGGCCATGTCCGACAGGACCTTGCGGTCGATCTCGATGCCGGCCTTGTTCAGACCGTCGATGAAGCGGCCGTAGGTCAGGCCGTGCTCGCGGGTCGCGGCGTTGATGCGCTGGACCCACAAAGCGCGGAAGTTGCGCTTGCGGTTCTTGCGGTCGCGATAGGCGTATTGCAGCGACTTCTCGACCGCCTGCTTGGCGATGCGGATGGTGTTCTTGCGGCGGCCGTAGAAACCCTTGGCGGCCTTCAAAACCTTCTTGTGCTTGGCGTGGGCGGTAACGCCCCTTTTTACGCGTGCCATGTCATGATCTCCTTAAAACGTCGTGGCCGGGCTCAGAGGCCGTTCGGCAGAAAATTCTTGATGACCTTCTTGGCGTCGGGTTCGGCGAGAACCATGGTGCCGCGGGCATCGCGAATGAACTTGTTTGAACGCTTGATCATGCCGTGGCGCTTGCCGGCGGCAGCCGACAGCACTTTTCCGGTTGCGGTTATCTTGAACCGCTTCTTTGCAGCGGATTTGGTCTTCATTTTGGGCATTTTGCTCTCCGTATGGGTGCGCTTGATTGCGCTTTTGTGCTTCGGGCAGACCAATCGCCCGAAAAGCATCAGAAACCGCCACGGCATGCCCTGCCGGACGGTTCTTGGACGCGGCCTTATAGCGATGCGCCTTTGAAAGCGCAACCGGGAATCACAGACGGAATACCTGCCTTCAATAGAGGTGCAGGAGCACGGGCAGAACGCCGGCATCCTGCAAATATTCGACGAACTCGAAAAACGGATAGGCAGCCAGGAACAGCAGACCGTCCCGGAAGGTGCGATACAGAAGGCGCGGACGGACGGACAGCATCTCGCTCTCCCTGAACAGGCTCACGCGTGGAAAGAAGCGGGGCACCGCTCGCATGTACTGCCGATAGGGTTCGCCAAAGGTGCGTTCGAGGTATTCTTCCTCGACGAGAATGACGTAGTGAAATGCGACATAGGTAAGAACCGCAAAGCCGGCCGCAACGATCATGCTTCCCGTCATCGCGCCGATGCCTGCGGCTCCAATGGCGCTGAAGACATAAAGCGGATTGCGCGTGACCGAGTAGGGTCCGCCCGTGACGATCTCGGCGCTTTTGCGCCCGCCAATGTAAAGCGTGCACCAGGTCCGGCCGAGTATGGCCGCCAGGACCAGGGCGCCGCCTGCAGCCTCGACATATTCGTGCACGGTATCACCGGTCCCGAGGGCGGAGCGCACGAACAGCAATCCCGCGAGTATGACGCAGGTGAGGACCGCAAGCGCGATGCGCCGGCGTTTTTGGAAACGGCCCAGTTCATCGGCCGGCGTCATGGACGCATTCAAGAGAGCAGAGGAGCGCATTCAAATAGCCTTCACGCCAGGTGGACGCGCACTCTTTCTCTGCACGTGCGGTGAAATCGTGGCGGCGACCCGAGACAAATCGGGTCACCGTCAGGTTGCGCTCAGCGCGGCGCCAGAACCATCATCATCTGGCGGCCTTCGAGCTTCGGCTCCGCCTCTACCTTGGCGATCGGGGCGACCTCTTCGCGGACCTTGTTGAGAAGCTGCATGCCGAGTTCCATATGGGCCATCTCGCGGCCGCGGAAGCGAAGCGTCAGCTTGACCTTGTCGCCTTCCTCGAAAAACCGCCGCACCGCCCGCATCTTCACCTCGTAATCGTGGGTGTCGATGTTCGGCCGCATCTTGATCTCCTTGATCTCGATGA
Organism: Mesorhizobium sp. WSM2240; assembly: GCF_040438645.1. Lineage (NCBI taxonomy): Bacteria > Pseudomonadati > Pseudomonadota > Alphaproteobacteria > Hyphomicrobiales > Phyllobacteriaceae > Mesorhizobium > Mesorhizobium sp. WSM2240. The sequence goes on along the minus strand of NZ_CP159253.1, from coordinate 5,127,106 downwards.
CCTTCTGGTGCTTGCGCGCCTCGGCGGCCTTCTTCTGGTTGGCGTATTTCAGCTTGCCGAGGTCGAGGATCTTGACGACCGGCGGCGTTGCGTTGGGGGAGATTTCAACAAGGTCGAGACCCGCCTCTTCGGCGGCCAGGAGGGCATCGTTAATCGACACCTCGCCGTGGTTCTGTCCGTCTGCATCGATTAGCTGAACCCGGGGAACCCGGATGTCTCGGTTGGAGCGCGGGCCTTCCTTGGTAGGCGCCGCTGCTTTAAAAGGTCTGCGAATGGTCGTGGTCTCCTCGAGCCGTTTACGATCTTGATTCAAGTCGGTCGCGCCTATGTCGGCGCTATGCGGGCCGAGTCAATAGCACAGCGATTCCAAAAAATCATCAGAAACCAAAAGGCCGCGTAGACTCTCGCATCGACGGCATGGGTCCGGTCTTTTCGCGGGAATCGAGCTGTGCCACAAGGCTTGCGTCCGAAGGAGCATCATATGGCGACAGGCAGTCCGGATTTCCAGGAGGTGGATGGCGCGACGATCGCCGTCCGGCGCCTCGCCGGCCGCGAACCCGGCATTGTCTGGCTTGGCGGCTACCGCTCCGACATGCTGGGCACCAAGGCCGAGGCACTGCACGAGTGGGCGTCGGCCAACGGCCGCGCCTTCCTGCGCCACGATTATTCAGGGCACGGCGAATCCGGCGGCGACTTCGCCGACGGCACCATCTCGAAGTGGCTCGGCGAAAGCCTCGCCGTGTTCCGCCGGTTCAGCACCGGCCGCCAAATCCTGGTCGGCTCGTCGATGGGCGCGTGGATTGCGCTTCGGATGATCGAGGAATTGCGCAAGAGCGGCGAGGGCGAGCGCATCGCCGGGCTGGTGCTGCTTGCCCCGGCGCCCGATTTCACGGTCGAGCTCATGGAGCCGAAGCTGAAGAAGACGCAGCAGCGCGACCTCGATAAAAAAGGTTTCTTCGAAGTGCGATCGAACTATTCCGACGAACCCTATGTCTATACGCGGGCGCTGTTCGAGGACGGCCGCGCAAACCGCGTGATGACCGGGCCGATCAACACGCATTGCCCGGTGCATGTGCTGCAGGGGATGAAGGACAAGGACGTGCCGCACACCCATGCGCTGAAGCTCGTAAGCTGCATGCCGTCCGACGACGTGACCCTGTCGCTGGTGCGCGACGGCGACCACCGCCTGTCGCGGCCGCAGGATCTGGCGCTGCTGATCCGTGCGGTCGAAGAAATGGTCCGGCAGGCCGGCTGACGGGTCTTCGGCCCCTAAAAATCCAGCGGCGCGTTGTCGACCACTTCCTTGATGACGAAGAAGGTCCGCGTCTGCCGCACGCCCGGCAGGCCGAGCAGCGCCTCGCCGTGAAGCCGGCTGAATTCCGACATGTCGCGCAGCCTGATCTTGAGGAAATAGTCGAAGTCCCCGGCGACCAGATGGCAGTCGAGCACGAATGACAGCTTCTTCGCGGCCAATTCGAAGGCGGCGAAGCTCTCCCTGGTCGAGCGGTCGAGCACCACGCCCACCATAACCAGCGCGCCGCGGCCGACGCGCTGCGGATCGACCTCGGCCCGCACCGCCCGGACAAAACCTTCCTGGAACAGCCGCTGCGTTCGGCGGTGGCAGGTAGCCGCGCTGACATTGGCGCGCAGGGCAAGTTCCGCGTTGCTCAGCCGGCCGTCCTGCTGCAGCAGCCGCAGGATCTTCATGTCGATCCGGTCGAGCTTCTGCCCGGTGGAAGATTCTTCCGATTTTCTCGGATTTCCAAGGCGGTTCATTCGGCTTGTTCTCGTTGTCAGTGCGTTAGGCAGCATTGCTCCCGGCACAATGAGAGCACCTTTCATCGGCTTTGCGCTAGCCTCATGGCCACGAAATCACTGCCGGAGCCAAAACGATGCTTGAAAAGTTCCCTCGATATCCGCTGACCTTCGGTCCGACGCCGATCGAGAAGCTCAGCCGGCTCTCCGCCCATCTGGGCGGCGGCATGGAGATCTTCGCCAAGCGCGACGACTGCAATTCCGGCCTGGCGTTCGGCGGCAACAAGCTGCGAAAGCTCGAATACATCGTTCCCGACGCCATAGCCTCAGGCGCCGACACGCTTGTTTCGATCGGCGGCGTTCAGTCGAACCATACACGCCAGGTCGCCGCGACGGCAGCGAAGATCGGCATGAAGTGCCGCTTGGTGCAGGAGAGCTGGGTGCCGTTCGAGGACGCGGTTTACGACCGCGTCGGCAACATATTGCTGAGCCGCGTCATGGGCGCCGAGATCGAGCTCGTCAATGAAGGCTTCGATATCGGCATCCGCGAGAGCTGGGAGCGCGCGCTTGCCGACGTCAAGGCCAAGGGCGGCAAACCATACGCGATCCCCGCCGGCGCCTCGGTGCATCCGCTGGGCGGCCTCGGCTATGTCGGCTTTGCCGAGGAGGTGCGGGCGCAGGAAAGGGAACTCGGCTTCCGCTTCGATTTCATCGTCGTCTGCACGGTCACCGGCTCAACCCATGCCGGCATGGTTGTGGGCTTCGCGAAGGACGGCCGCCAGCGCAGCGTCATCGGCATCGATGCTTCGTTCACGCCGGCCAAGACCAGGGCGCAGGTGCTCGACATCGCCCGGAGGACCGCCGAGCTGGTGGAGCTCGGCCGCGACATCGAGGACGAAGACGTCGTGCTCAAGGAGGACTACGCCTATCCGGTCTACGGCGTGCCGTCAGCCGAGACCAACGAAGCGATCCGGCTCGCCGCGCGCCTGGAAGGCATGATGACCGACCCTGTCTATGAGGGGAAATCCATGCAGGGGCTGATCGACCTTGTCCGCAAGGGGTTCTTTCCGGGGGGGTCGAAGGTGCTCTACGCGCATCTCGGCGGCGTGCCGGCGATCAACGGCTACAGCTACATCTACCGAAACGGCTGATGCGAAGCTTGTTCGGTTCGATTTAAGGTTGTGATTTCAACCGCTTGTCCGGTTTCAGGGGCTATTGCCTTGAACAATTTGTTCACAATGGCCATCTCGAATCGAAGCAGCCGGGTTTGGCTGCCTCCAACCGAAGGAACGGGAGAAATGAACACGACCGCATTGATCCGCCCGGCCTGGACGCCGGCAACCATCGCGCTGATGGTGATCGGCTTCATGGTGTTCTGGCCGCTGGGGCTCGCCATGCTCGCCTACATCATCTGGGGCGACCGGCTTGAAGGCTTCAAACGAGACGCGAACCGCGCGACCGACGGTATCTTCGCCGGCTGCCGCCGCGCTTCCGACAAGGCGCATCGCTGGGGCCACGGTTCGGCCCGCACCGGCAACGTCGCCTTCGACGACTGGCGTGAGAAGGAACTCGAGCGTCTGAACGAAGAGAGCCGCAAGCTCGACGAGATGCGCGACGAATTCGACGAATACGCCCGCGAATTGCGCCGCGCCAAGGACCAGGAAGAGTTCGACCGCTTCATGGCCAACCGCAACAAGTCGACCGCGCCAACCACCACCAAGGGCCGCGGCAAGGGTTCGTCCACCGGTCTGCTCGACGAGGCGTAAGCGCCTGTCGCATTTGACGATCAAGCGGCGTCGCTGAAAAGCGGCGCCGTTTTCCGTTAGGCGCAGGGGGGACAGTTTACTTTTTGCCCCTCGCGCACGCCCATGCGGCCCGGAGCTTTTCGCGGGCAAGAAAGTAAACTGTCCCCGGCAGCGAATCACGTATCTTCCCAAAAATGTCCTTCGGCTTCTTCCGCAATCTCGCAAAGGCCAGACCCGCTCCGGTCCGTGAGCGCGAGCACGCCGTCGCCGGCCGTACGCTGCCGCTTCGGATCGTCGAGAACGATCGCGCGCGTCGGCTGACGCTCAGGATCGATGCCGGCGGGCGCGGCCTGCGCATCACCGTGCCGCCCGGCATTTCGGCGCGCGAGGTCGAACGCTTTCTCGACCGCCACCAAGGATGGCTGGAGCAACGCCTGGCAAAGGTGCCGGACCGCCCGCAGGTCAGGCCGGGCATAAAGATCCCGCTGCGCGGGGTGCCGCACACCATCATCCACGAGCCGGGCAAGCGCGGCACCGTGTCGGCGGCGATGGGCGAAAGCGGGCCCTCGCTCACCGTCCATGGCGACCGCCTGCATCTGCCGCGCCGCATCGCCGATTTTTTGAAACGCGAAGCCAAGCGTGAGATCGAGGCGCTGGTCGAAAAGCACTGCATCAAGGTCGGCCGGCGAGCCAAGGCCATCCGCTTTCGCGACACGACCAGCCGCTGGGGCTCCTGCACCTCCGACGGCACGCTGTCCTTTTCCTGGCGTATCATGATGGCGCCGCCGCCGGTGATAAATTATCTCGTCGCGCATGAGGTGGCGCATCTCAAGGAGATGAACCACGGCCCGAAATTCTGGAAGCTGTGCGCGGAGCTTTGCCCGGACACTGATCGCTGCAAGGCCTGGCTGAAGCGCAACGGCGGCGCGCTGCAGGCGATCGCGTTTGAGTGAGGGCGGAGGAAACAAGTGAGCCTGGAAAGTCGCGCCGACAAACTGAAGGCCACGTCGCCCGATCTCGTCGTCCATCTCACCCTCTATCCAACGGAGGCGGGAGGACGCAAAAGCCCCTTCCCTCCAGGTTTGAGCTGTCTCTGCTGCGCGGACAAGTCTGTCGCAAGCGGGTGGGACGGCTGCCCGCAACTCGGTGACGAGCCGTTGTATCCAGGCCAAACCAGGACGGTCGGATTCATCTTTCTGTTGGGACAAGAGGCTGCGGCAGCGCTCTCGAAGAGCGCAAAGTTCTACCTACGGGAAAACAGATTGATCGGAGAAGCGCAAATCGTAGATCCGCCTGCATGACCGCAGACGCGCGCCCGAGAAAGCGGACGGCTGCTGCGATCTAAGGCAACGTCACCCGGCTCGCCGTAACCCGGTTCCCGCCCTTCGCACCACGGGCGACCCCCCAGATCATCTGCCGGTCCGAGCGGTCCCAGGCGATGCCCTGGCCGGCGATGTCGAGCGATGCGGTTGCGGTCCATCGCAGCATCGAGCCTACCTCAGGCAGCATCAGCGCATAGGCCTCCGGTCTATCGTGGCCAGTGATCCACAACCGCCGATCCCGGGGCTCTCGGACATCGAAGTCGAGTTCCCGCGCTCGCGAGAGTTGCCTCGGCCGGCGGACTTCGAATGATGTTCCTGCTCGACACCAATGTCATTTCAGAGCTGCGCAAGGCTGGGGACGGTAAGGCCGACACCAATGTCACCGCGTGGCTGTAGCGCGAAGATGCTGCGCAGTTCTACGTCTCTGCCATCACCCTTATGGAGCTCGAACTGGGCATTCTCCGGATCGAGCGGCGCGATCCTGTTCAGGGGGCAAGGCTGCGCACCTGGTCGACAGCCATGTACTGCCGAAGTTTTCCGAGCGGACGCTACCGGTCGATACGGCTGTGGCGTTGCGGTGCGCCCGGCTTCGCGTACCAGACACGCGTCCCGACCGGGACGCGTATATCGCGGCGACCGCACTTGTGCACGGCATGACGGTTGTCACGCGGAACGTGGCCGATTTCGAGCCGGCTGGCGTCCGCCTTCTCGATCCCTGGGCTGAAGCGACGGGTTAATGGAAGATGGCGGACGGAACCGACCGTTTCCATCACGGCAATTTTCTCGACTCTTTTGCCATTTCGTGCGACTTCCCCGCCATGGTCCTCGATGTCAAGATTTGTGGCTTGAAAACTCCGGAGGCGATTACGGCCGCGCTTTCCGGCGGGGCCAGCCATGTCGGGTTTATTTTCTTTCCGAAGAGCCCGCGCAATATCGATCCCGTAGAAGCCGGCCGGCTTCGCGAAGACGCGCGCGGCCGCGCCAAGGCCGTCGCAGTCACCGTCGACGCGGATGACGCGATGCTTAACGCGATCGTCGAGGCTATGTCGCCCGACATGCTGCAACTTCACGGCAAGGAAACGCCGGAGCGCGTCGCCGAGGTGAAGGCGCGCTACGGCCTGCCGGTGATGAAGGCGCTTTCCGTTCGCGAGGCCAGCGATCTCCAGGCGATCGCGCGTTATCGCGGCGTGGCTGACCGTTTTCTCCTCGACGCCAAGCCCCCCGCCGGCTCCGAACTGCCGGGCGGCAATGGCATTCCATTCGACTGGCGGCTGCTCGCCGGGCTCGAATCCGGCCTGGACTACATGCTTTCGGGCGGCCTCAACGCCGCCAATATAGGCGAGGCGCTGCGGCTGACCAATCCGCCCGGCCTCGACATCTCATCAGGCGTGGAAAGCGCGCCCGGCGTAAAGGACCCGGCGCTGATCGAAGGCTTCTTCCGCGCGGTGCGAACGGCGCAGGCGAGAAGCGTGGCGTGATGAGTCGCCGGGGACAGTTTACTTTTTGCCCCGGAAAGGCTTAAGCCTGCCGGATGCTCCGCCAGGGGCAAGAGCGCAAACCGTCCCAGAGCACAAGCGGCAAAAATCATGAACAAGCCGGCAGAGCCCAATTCCTTCCGCACAGGTCCCGACGAACAGGGCATGTTCGGCATTTTCGGCGGCCGTTTCGTCGCCGAGACGCTGATGCCGCTGATCCTCGAACTCGAGCGGCACTGGAACGAGGCCAAGGACGACCCCGAATTCAGGGCGGAACTCTCGGCGCTCTCGACCTTCTATGCCGGGCGGCCCTCAAAACTTTATTTCGCCGAAGGGCTGACGCGGCATCTGCGCGAGGTGTCCTCGGCGAAAGGCCTGAGCGGCGGCGCCAAGATCTATTTCAAGCGCGAGGATCTGAACCACACCGGCTCGCATAAGATCAACAACTGCCTCGGCCAGATCCTGCTGGCCAAGCGCATGGGCAAGAAGCGCATCATCGCCGAGACCGGAGCCGGCCAGCACGGCGTCGCCTCGGCGACGGTCGCGGCGCGCTTCGGCTACCCTTGCGTCGTCTATATGGGCGCGACCGACGTCGAGCGGCAGAAGCCGAACGTCTTCCGCATGAAGCTGCTCGGCGCGGAGGTGCGGCCCGTCAGCGCCGGCCACGGCACACTGAAGGACGCAATGAATGAGGCGCTGCGCGACTGGGTCACCAATGTCGAGGACACCTATTACCTGATCGGCACGGCCGCCGGTCCGCATCCCTATCCCGAACTGGTGCGCGACTTCCAGTCGGTGATCGGGACCGAGGCGCGCGCCCAGATATTGGAGCAGGAAGGCCGGCTGCCCGACGCGATCATTGCCGCCGTCGGCGGCGGCTCCAACGCCATCGGCCTCTTCCACCCGTTTCTCGACGACCGCGCGGTGAAAATCATCGGCATCGAGGCCGGCGGGCGCGGGCTCGACGGCGTCGAGCATTGCGCTTCGATGAATGCCGGCAAGCCGGGCGTGCTGCACGGCAACCGCACCTATCTGCTGCAGAACGAAGACGGGCAGATCCTCGACGGCCATTCGATCTCGGCCGGGCTCGACTATCCCGGCGTCGGGCCGGAGCATTCCTGGCTGCGCGACACGGGCCGCGTCGAATACGTGCCGATCCTCGACGACGAGGCGCTGGAGGCATTCCAGCTCACCACCCGCGTCGAAGGCATCATCCCGGCGCTGGAATCGGCGCATGCCATCGCCCATGCGATGAAGCTCGCGCCGACCATGGACAAGGACCAGATCGTGATCGTCAATCTCTCCGGCCGCGGCGACAAGGACGTGCACACCGTCGCCGGCATGCTCGGCATGGAGATTTGATCATGACCACCCGCATTGACCGCCGCATGGCGAAGCTGAAGGCCGAGGACCGTCCGGCGCTCGTGACCTATTTCATGGGCGGCGACCCGGATTACGAAACCTCGCTGTCGATCATGAAGGCGCTGCCCAAGGCCGGCAGCGACATCATCGAGCTCGGCATGCCGTTTTCCGATCCGATGGCCGACGGGCCGGCGATCCAGGCGGCCGGCCTGCGCGCATTGAAAGGCGGGCAGACGCTCGAAAAGACGCTTCGTATGGCGCGCGAATTTCGGGCCGGCGACGACGAGACGCCGATCGTGCTGATGGGCTACTACAATCCGATCTACATCCACGGCGTCGACCGCTTCCTCGCCGATGCGAAAGCTTCCGGCATTGACGGGCTGATCGTGGTCGACCTGCCGCCCGAAATGGACGAGGAGCTCTGCATCCCGGCGGTGAAGGCGGGGATCAATTTCATCCGGCTGGCGACGCCGACGACCGATGACCGGCGCCTGCCCAAGGTGCTCGAGAACACGTCGGGCTTCGTCTACTACGTCTCGATGACCGGCATCACCGGCTCGGCCTTGGCCGACACCGCCAAGGTCGCCGCCGCCGTGACCCGCATCAAGAGCCACACCGGCCTGCCGGTCTGCGTCGGCTTCGGCGTCAAGACGGCCGAGCAGGCGCGGGTGATCGGAGCGTCGGCCGACGGCGTCGTGGTCGGCACGGCCATCGTCAATGCGGTGGCCAACGTGCTCGGTCCGAAGGGCGAGAAAACCGCCGACCCGGCCGAGGCCGTCGCGACGCTGGTAAACGGCCTTTCGCAGGGCGTGCGCTCAGCCCGCCTTGCTACCGCCGAATAGTTTTCCCATTTTAGCCCGATCACGGGAAAAGCGATCATGAATTGGATCACGAACTACGTCCGCCCCAAGATCAACTCGATGCTGGGCCGGCGCGAAATGCCCGAAAACCTCTGGATCAAAGATCCAGAGAGCGGCGAGATGGTCTTCCACAAAGATCTGGAGTCGAACCAGTTCGTCATCCCGTCCTCCGGCCACCACATGAAGATATCGGCCCGGGAACGGTTGAAGTTCTTCTTCGATGACGGCCGCTTCGAGGTCATCGAGAACCCGAAGGTTGCGGTAGACCCGCTGAAGTTCCGTGACGAGAGGCGCTATGTCGACCGGCTCAAGGACGCCCGCGCCAAGACCGGCATGGAAGACGCCATCCTCAATGCGCTGGGCACGATCGAGGGCCTGCCAATCGTCGCCACGGTCCAGGATTTCGCTTTCATGGGCGGCTCGCTCGGCATGGCGGCCGGCGACGCAATCATCCGCGCTTTCGAGGTCGCGGTGGAAAAGCGGCGGCCTATGATCCTGTTTGCCGCTTCCGGCGGCGCGCGCATGCAGGAAGGCATTCTGTCGCTGATGCAATTGCCGCGCACGACGGTTGCCGTCGACCGGCTGAAGGAAGCGGGGCTGCCCTATATCGTCGTGCTGACCAATCCGACGACAGGCGGCGTAACCGCCTCCTACGCTATGCTGGGCGACGTCCATATCGCCGAACCGGGTGCGCTGATCGGCTTTGCCGGCCCGCGGGTGATCGAGCAGACCATCCGCGAAAAGCTGCCCGACGGCTTCCAGCGCGCCGAATATCTGATGGATCACGGCATGGTCGACATGGTGGTGTCGCGCCTCGAGCTCAAGTCGACGATCGCGCGGTTGTTGAAGATCCTGACGAAGATGCCGGAGGAGGCGAACGGGCTGGAGCCGGAAATCCTGCCGCCGGCCACGGTTCCGGCCGAAACCCGGCCGCAGGCCTGAAGCGACATTTAACGCCGCGGCCTGACATTGTGCGCAAGCCCGCGCTTGCCTAGGACTTTCCTCATGACGATGCTTCTGGCCGAACGCGAAATCGACCGCCTGCTGGCGCTTCACCCGAAAGGCTTCGATCTTTCGCTGGAGCGGATCACGCGTCTGCTCGACAAGCTCGGCAACCCGCAGGACAGGCTGCCGCCGGTGATCCACATCGCCGGCACCAACGGCAAGGGTTCGGCCGCCGCCTTTGCACGGGCGCTGCTCGAGGCTGAAGGCCTGCGCGTGCATGTCCACACCTCGCCGCATCTGGTGAACTGGCACGAGCGCTACCGGATGGCGGCGAAAGGCGGCGGCAGGCTGGTCGACGACGCCGTGCTGGCAGAGGCGATCTCGCGCGCCGCCGAGGTCAATCGTGGCGAGACGATAACCGTTTTCGAGATACTGACCGCCGTCACTTTCATGCTGTTTTCCGAGCACCCGGCGGATGCAGCTATCATTGAAGTCGGACTTGGCGGCCGCTTTGACGCCACCAATGTGATTTCGCGGTCGGCCGCCAGCCTGATCATGCCGATCTCGCTGGACCATCAGTCATTCCTCGGCGACCGTGTCGAATTGATCGCTTCGGAAAAGGCCGGCATCATCAAGCCGGGCTGTCCGGTGGTGATCGGCGCGCAGGAAAGCGGGACCGCGCAGGAGGTGGTCATCGAGGCGGCGGAACGTCTGGGCTGCCCGGTCTCGGTCTACGGCCAGGACTTCCTCGCTTATGAAGAGAACGGCCGCATGATCTACCAGGACCAGTCCGGCCTGATGGATCTGACACCGCCGCGCCTGCCCGGCCGACACCAGTTCGCCAACGCGGCGGCAGCGATCGCGGCTGTAAAGGCTGCCGGTTTCGAGATCGGCCAGCGCGCCGCCGACCACGCCATGGCAAGCGTCGCCTGGCCGGGTCGCATGCAGCGCCTGCCGCAGGGCCGGCTGTCCGAGCTGGCGCCGGAGGGGGCAGAAGTCTGGATCGACGGCGGCCATAATCCCGGCGCCGGCATGGTCATCGCAGAAGCGCTGGTCGAGCAGGAGGAAAAGTTCAGCCGGCCGCTGTTCCTGATCTGCGGCATGATCAACACCAAGGACCAGACCGGCTATTTCCGCGCCTTCGAAGGCATGGCGCGCCACGTCTATACGGTGCCGGTTAGCATGAGCGAGGCCGGCGTGCCCAATGCGGAACTCGCCGCCCGCGCCATCGAGGCCGGGCTTTCGGCCGAACCGGTCAATTCGGTGGCCAATGCGCTGATGCTGCTGCGGGACACCTGGGACGAGAGCGAGACGCCGCCGCGGATCCTGATAGGCGGGTCGCTCTATCTGGTCGGCGCGGTGCTGGCCGAGAACGGCACACCGCCTACTTGAGCAACAAAAAGCCCGGCGCGAAGGCCGGGCTTTCCGTGAAACTCTTTGGCTGAAATCAGGCGACGTTGCCGCTGATCCAGTGCGACAGCGCCGTCTTGGGCAGCGCGCCTACCTTCATGTCGGCGACTTCGCCGCCCTTGAAGATCATCAGGGTCGGGATCGAGCGGACGCCGAACTGCGCCGCGATCTCCGGATTTTCGTCGATATTGACCTTGGTGATCTTCACCTTGCCGGCCATTTCGGTCGAGATTTCCTCAAGCGACGGACCGATCATCTTGCAGGGACCGCACCATTCGGCCCAGAAATCAACGACGACCGGACCGGCGGCGTCGAGCACGTCCGCCTTGAAGCTGTTCTTGTCGACCTTCACAGTGGCCATAGTGAAATCCTTTCGGGGTTCGAGATCGCACCACATGTGGTGCATGAGGCGGATGGCTTCAAGCAGGGTTTGTGTCACGCCTGCGTGAGTCGGACAAGAGCCTCGTCCATCACCGCCGCGGGAAGCTCGATCAGCCGCGGCTCCTCGGTGAACAGAAGCGCAGCCGTGACGGCCTTGCCCGGGTAGAGGGGCGCAAGCAGGGCGCGGTAGAGCGCGAGCTGCACGATATAGGCGGGCGGCACGGCCTCCAGCGTCTGCGGCGCGGGGCGGTTGCTCTTATAGTCGACGATCTGCACTTCGCCGGCGGTGATCGCGAGCCGGTCGATCGTGCCGGAAACCGCGCGCTCCTTGCCCCTGACCTGCAGCTTGCCCATGACCGAGACCTCGGCGCGCGACCCTTCGGCAAACAGCGGCGAAAACCGGGGCGAGGCGAGGATCGCTTCGACCGAGACCAGCGCGGCTTCGCGCTCCCCTTCCGGCCAGCCCGCGCCGGCGCGCTCGAGATAGCGCCAGCCGGCGGCGTTGCGCTCGGCCGCGGGCAGGGCAGGCAGCATCTGCAAAAGCTTGTGCAGCGCAATGCCGCGGGCAATGGCGAAACCGGGCTCCACATCCGCATCAAGCACCGGCGAGCGGCCGGAAATCACCGGCTCCCTCGTCTCGTCGATCAGCACCGACGCGCCGGACGGCGAAAGCGGCTTCGGCAGCGCCTCCGAGGGCGGCAGATTCTCGAACAGCCTTGGCGGGATTTCCATGCCAGCCCGCTGTTTTTCGGCAACGGCCTCCGCCGCGAGACCGGCCGCCGGGCCCGTGCTGACCCGGAAGCGGCGGACAGGGTCGCCGCCGGCCGGATGCGGCCGCTCTTCGCTATGCTCGGAGGCCGCCAGCGCGCGGCTGACGATGGCGTGCCAGGTTGTGTCGTTCTGGCCGCGCTTGCCGTGATAGCCGCAGACGATCAGCCGGTCCTCGGCGCGGGTCATGCCGACATAGAGCAGCCGCCTGTATTCGTCGTCGGCGCGCTCCCTGATGCGAAGCGCCGCCTCCCGCGAAACGCCGTTGGCAATGTCGGCGGACGAACGCCACAGATAGGCCTTGACGTGGCGAAGCTCGCCGCGCGGCTCGAACGGCACCAGGCGCGGCAGATGCTGCTCGCTGAAGGGCGCCGCCCCGCCGTCGACCAGGAACACCACCGGCGCTTCAAGGCCCTTGGCGGCGTGCACGGTCATGATGCGCACCTCGTCGCGCGTCTGGTCCATCTCGCGCTTGATGTCGGGCCCGGCGCTTTCGAGCGTCGCCAGAAAGGCTTCCAGCCCCGGCAGGCCGGCGCGCTCCTCGGCGAGGCAGAAATTCAGGAACTCGTCGAGAATGTCGCCGGCTTCCTGGCCGAGCCTTGCGATCATGCGGCGGCGCACGCCGTCGCGGCCGAGCACGCCGGAGTAGAACTCGAAGACCGGCTTGAAAGCAGCCTCGCCGGCCCAGGAATCGAGCTTCTCGGCGACGATACCCAGCCTGATGTCGGTCTCGCCGTGCTTGCGCAGCGAAGCAGCAAGCGACATGCCCTTGCCGCGGCCTGCGGCGAGAGCGAACAGATCGTCCTCACTCAGGGAAAAGACCGGGCTCCTGAGCATCGCAGCGAGCGACAGGTCGTCCTCGGGCTGGATCAGGAAGCGTCCGAGCGCGATCATGTCCTTGACCGCGATATGGCCTGGCAGGCTCAGCCGGTCGGCGCCCGCCACCGGGATCTGCCGGTTTTTCAGGCTGCGCGCCAGCGCGTGGACGAAGCGGTCGCGCTTGCGCACCAGCACCATGACATCGCCGGCGCTCAGTCTTTTGCCGGTTCCCTCTATGATCTCGCCGGACCGGATCCAGTCCTGGATGGTGGCGGCCACCTGCTCGGCGACCCGCACCGCCGGAGCCTGCGCATGGTCGATGGCCTCCCGCCAGTCCTCCGGCTCCTCGATCGCGGCGGCGCCGATCGACGGCCAGACCTCGACATAGCCGGGCTCGTTGTCGCGTATCGCCTTGTGCCCCGGCGGGTCAGGATCATGCGACAGGCCGCGGCGGGCCTGCTCGCTGGCAAAGACAAGGTCGACCGCGGCCAGTACGTCGCTGGTCGAGCGGAACGACCAGGTCAGGCCGACCCTCTCAAAGCTACCGTTGGCCCCACGGATTCTTTGCGAGAATTCATGGCCTGTCTCTGCGAAGGATTCGGGCGCCGCACCCTGGAAGGAATAGATCGACTGCTTTTCGTCGCCGACCGCGAACACCGTGCGGTGGACATTGTCGCGCGCGCCCAGGCCGGCAAAGAACTCCTCGGCCAGCCGCTTGACCACGTTCCACTGGTCCGGGCTGGTGTCCTGCGCCTCGTCCAGCAATATGTGGTCGATGCCCTTGTCGAGCTTGTACTGCACCCATGGCCCGGCATCCTGGCGCGCCAGCAGCCGCACGGTACGGGTGATCAAGTCGTTGAAGTCGAGGAAGCCGCGTCCGGCCTTCAACTGCTCGTAGCGGGCGATCAGCCAGTCGGCGATGGTAAGTGCGGCGCGTGTGCCTTCAAGCATGCGGTACAGCGCCAGCCGATCGCAGGCGGCCATGATTGCGTCAGTGGCTTGCGCATAGTGCTGCGGCAGGTCCGGCAGACGGTCGAGCAGCTTCTTAGTGAACAATCTGCCGGCAGCATAGGGCTCGCCATCGCCCTTGAGAAAACCGCGCGCAAGCAATTGCAGGCGTCTTACTGGATCGGTTTCCGCAAAGGCGAGAACCGCATCGGGCAGGATGTCCTTGAGCACCGAACGTGCGCTGACCTCCTCCGCGTCGGCCGCGAACCGCTCGAAAAACTCCAGCGGGAATCCGGGAAGCGGCCAGGCCATCGAAGCGATGCCCCCGGCGCTGTCCTCCGGCGTGAAATCGAACTCCGAAAACAACGCCTCATAAGGTAAGGGGTCGCCGCCTGCCGCGTCGATCAATATGCGCAGGCTGTCGCGCTTCTGCACGATCTCCTGCAGCAGCATGTCGAGGCCCCATTCGCCTCCGCGTTCCAGCACCGCCGCGAAAGCCTCGGCCAGTTCGGGATTGCCGGCCGCAGCACCCGTGATCATCTCGCGCCGCGCGATCGCAAACAGCGTCTGCTCCATCGCCGGATCGAGCATTTCGAAATGCGCGGCGATATTGGCTTCCAGCGGAAACTGGTGCAGCACCGATTCGCAGAATGCGTGGATGGTCTGGATCTTCAGCCCGCCGGGCGTTTCCAGCGCCTGCGCGAACAGCCGGCGCGCCCGCCGCATTTTTTCCGCGTCGGGTTTCCGGCCGTCGAGCTCTTCGATCGCTTTCGCCAGTTCGTCATCGCCGAGCATCGTCCAGAACGACAGGCTGGAAAAGACGCGGTTCGACATGTTGGCGGCGGCGGCGCGCGTGTAGGTCAGGCACAATATCCTCGACGGGTCCGTGCCTTCCAGCAGCAGCCTTATCACGCGCTGCGCCAGAACATGCGTCTTGCCCGAGCCGGCATTGGCCGACACCCACACGGAATGCTGCGGATCGGACGCCTTGGCCTGCCGCTCTGCGGTTTCGAAGGGGACGGTGAACTTCTTCTTCATTCGCCGGTGTCCACGTCGTCCGGCCCGTCGCCCCCGGCCGACCATTCCAGGACCCGGGCAAGATGATCGTAGTCGCCGTCGGTCTCGCCTTCCCGGAACGGCAGCGCCCGCGAAAGATAGCCGGCTTCCGGATTGTTGTAGTGCTCCAGCAGCGCTTCCAGCCGCTCCCAGGCCTCCTGCGCAAGCGCCGGGCCGGACTTGGGCGTCCCGTTCACGCGCAGGATCGATTCCTCCAGCACCAGACCGTTGGCCTTGAGCCGCACGAATGCGAGTTCCGCCGGGGTGCGCGTGCCAAGTTCGCGGAACGCGCCGCGCTGCAGCAGCGCGCCCTCCAGCGCCAGTTGCGGCGCTAGCAGCGTGTGCGCCTGCATTTTCGAAGGCGAGGAGCCGGTCTTGTAGTCGATTATGTCGGCCATGCCGGCCGGCAGCAGGTCTATGCGGTCGGCGTAGCCCGACAGCGTCACGCCCGAGCCGCCGACCTGCATCGCCTCTGCGCGCGCCTCCGGATGGCGGCTGACCACGTTTGCGGCGCGGGTGCGTTCCCAGCCGATGAATTCCGCCGCCATTTTCATGAAGCGCGGCCACCATATGGCCTCGACATCTTCCGGTAGGGCGCACTCGGCAAAGCTCTCGCGGCCGGCCGCGATGAGCAGCTCGTATGCTTCTTCGTTGCGCGGATCGGCAACCGTCTCGGAAAAGCGGTGAAGTATCTTGTGGAACAGCGTGCCGCGTTCGGCCGCGCCGGGGTCGCGCACCAGCGGATCGATCGGCGCAAGGCTGAGTATCTTGCGCGCATAGACCGCGTAGGGATCGCGCCGCAGCGTCTCGATCTCGGTCACGGAAAAATGGCGCGGACGGACATCGAGGGGCGGCTTCGGCTCGGGCCGTTTGGCGAATTTCACCGGCGCGCCGGCGTCGAGCGCACGCGCCCAGTCGAGCAGCGCAGAGCCCCGAGCGCGCATGACCTCGGCCAGGTCGGGTCCGGCGAAAGCCAGCAGGCGCTGCAGCCAGCGCGAGGGGACGGCGGGCGCGTCGCCGGAACGGGCCGAGCGCGACAGTATGATGTCTTCCGTTCCCATCGCCATCTGGAAATCATGCGCCGACTGTCCGATGCGGCGCTCCGGCGGCTCGAGATCGATGCCGGTCTTCATGACGCGCGACATGAAGCGGTCGGCCTGCGGCTTGCGCGGCCAGACGCCCTCGTTCAGCCCGCCGACAACCAGCGTGTCGACAGTCTGCAGACGCGCTTCGAGAGCGCCCCAGATCGAAATCCGGCTATCGGTTCCGTGAGCCGGCTTGACGGTTTCGGGCGCCAGCAGCGCCTCAAGCACGTCCGGCCATTCCGCCGCGTCGAAAGAGAGCGACGCCGTCGAGGCGACCAGCCCACGCAGCAATTCGGCGAGCTTCTCGCCGGCATCGCCGGCATAGAGCGCGTCATTGCCGCCTTCGGGACCACGCGCGAAATTTTCGAGCGCCAGCACCGTGGCGCGCAAGATCGCCGACAGTTCGACCTCGCCGGCCTCCCGGAACGGTGCGAGCGGCGCGATGGCATCTGCGATCCGCGCCAGCACGGAACGCGCGGCGTTGATACGCCTTTCGCTCAGGCGACCGAACCAGGCCGGCTGCCTGTTCTGGCCGGCCAGGCCGGCAAGCCGCGCGTCGAACAAATCGACCAGCTCATGAATGTCCGGCCTGCCCGTTCCGCCGCGCAGGGCCACGAGCTCGATCGTTTCCACCGCCGCCCGGACAGAGCTCCGCTCCAGCCAGAGCGAAATCAGCGGATGCTTGAGCAGCGACAGCAGCGACAGGGGATCGCCCGGGCTGAACGCCGCCTTGACCAGCAGTCGCAGAAGCGCTCCGGGCGCGGTGTTGGCGAGCGGGGCGCCGCCGGAATCATCGGCGCGAACGCCAAAGCGCAGCAGTTCGGCGGAGACGCGCCGCGCCAGATTCCTGTCTCCGGTGACTAGGGCGGCGGTGCGACCCGGTACCTCGACGGCGGTCTTCAGCGCCACCGCGATGGCCGCCGCCTCGTCCCTTTCATTGGCGGCTTCCAGGAGCGTCACACCGGAGAGAGCGTCGGCGAGTTCGCCGGAATTCATGCCGATGCGCCGCCTGGCCCAGTCGTCAGTGGTTTCGGCCGGCCTGAGCGCCTCACCGACCAGAGCGGCTCGGTCCGACATCGCCTTTATGGGCGAGCCGATCTCTTCGACATCGGTGCGCAGAATGCCGATCTTCTGCAGGAGCTTTGCCAGGCCATATTGCGGATGACCGAGAACGGAAGCCTGCGGCGCGAGGTCCGAGATGACCGACCAGGACCGCTCGTCGAGTGTCTTGTCCAGCCCCGGCAGCACCACTGCGCCGTTCGGCAGCCGCGCGATCGCCGACAGCAGCTCGGCGGTGGCGGGAATGGAGCCGGTGGAGCCCGCGGCGATCACCGGACCGGCCGGCGGATTTTGCCGCAGCCGCTCGGCCTCGAGCCGGATCAGCGCGCTCCGGTGTGCTGCCGGGTTCGACTGGCCGCGCTCGGCGAGCAGCGCCGGCCAGGCCGAGGTGACAATCTCGAGGAAATCGAGCGTCACCTGCCACCAATTTGCGAGATCGCCGGAAACCAGTTCGCCGAGCTTTTTCCAGTCTGAAC
Source organism: Mesorhizobium sp. WSM2240 (assembly GCF_040438645.1). Lineage (NCBI taxonomy): Bacteria > Pseudomonadati > Pseudomonadota > Alphaproteobacteria > Hyphomicrobiales > Phyllobacteriaceae > Mesorhizobium > Mesorhizobium sp. WSM2240. Next base: position 5,109,640 of record NZ_CP159253.1, on the reverse strand, counting down.
CTTCGGTCTCGATCTCGTCCATCAGCGCAGCGAGATCGCGAGCCAGCCAGATGGCGTCGGCAGTCGATGCCGGCACGACGATGTCTTCCTCGAACAGGGCCGCGACATGAGCGGGCAGCCGGCGCTTCCAGGTGCGCACCATCGGCGCGAGCAGCAGCAGCCGGTCGGCGGCCGCGATCGGCGGCAAGAGGTCGATCGCGCCGGCGCCGCCGGGAGCGAAGAGCGACTCGTCCTCGTCGAATTCACCGAGCGGCCGGATGACCGGCAGGATCGCCGAGCGCCCGCCTGCCATGTCGACGAAGACGCCCCGCAACTCGCGCGCGGCGCGACGGGTCGGCACGTAGATAGTCACGTCGGCCAGCGCCAGCGGATCGCCGTCGAAGCGGAAGCCGGGCACAAGCCGGCCGCCATTCAGCGCCTCGGCCAAGGTGGGCAGGAAGGCGACGCCGGGCGGGATGGAAAAGACCCGCGGCGGCTTTCCGCCGCCAGTCATGCGCCGACGGCCTGAGCCCGCGCGACAGCCGCCTCGGCCGGTGCGATCGCGCCCGGGGTGCCGACCGTGATCCAGCTGCCGTTCATGCGCAGGCCGAACAGCCGGCCCGCCGCGATTGCGCGGTCGAAATAGAGATTGAGCGACTGCTTCGTGATTGCTGCGCCGGCAAAGATTCGCGGGTGCACGATCGTTGCCCCGGCATAGATCAGGCCGGATGGGTCGCTGCCGGCGCGGGCCAGGCGGCCGTCGGGTGCTACCAGGAAATCCGTGCCGCCGCTGTGGCCGGTGGCCGATCCTAGGTCGGCCAGCATCAGCAGCATATCCATTTTCGACTCGTCCCACGCAGCGGCCAACCTGCCGAGATTCGGTTCCGCCTCGTCGACCCAGAATGTATCCGCGTTGATGACATAGAACGGTTTTGAGCCGAGTTCCGGCAGCGCCTTGACGATGCCGCCGGCCGAATCGAGCAGACCTGCGCTTTCGTCGGAAATGATTATCCGCGGCTTTTGCCGCCGGCTCACATAAGCGACGATCTGTTCGGGCAAATAGTGGACGTTGACGACCGCCTTGGCGACGCCGACTTCGGCAAGGCTGTCCAGGCCCCAATCGAGCAGCGGTTTGCCGGCGACCTCGATCAGCGGCTTCGGCTTGGTGGCGGTGATCGGCCGCATGCGGATGCCGAGGCCGGCGGCGAGGACCATTGCGGTGTCAGGCGCGCCGTTCATTTTGCGGTATCTCCAAGCAGGCCGTTTCGCCGGTAGAAATCCTCAAGCCCGGCAAGCGCCGGATGCGCCAGAGCCCGGCCAAGATAGGCGCGGATGCGCGGCAGATGGCGTAGATAGTCCGGCTTGCCGTCGCGCTCGTTGAGGCGAACGAAAATGCCGAGGATCTTCGAATTGCGCTGCGCGGCCATGGCCGCATAGGCTTCGCTAAAGCGGGCCTCGTCGAACGGGCCCGCCGACCGGCGCGCGGCGACATAGGCGTCGTAGGTCGAACGCTCGATTTCAGGCGAAACGGTCACGCGCGCATCCATGGTCAGCGATGCGAGATCATAGGCCGACGGCCCGATTAGCGCATCCTGGAAATCGAGCACGCCGATGCGGTCGTGGCCCTGGCGTTCGCCGCGCCATATCAGGTTCGGTGAATGGAAATCGCGCAGCATCAGCGTCTTTTCCGCATCGTCGAGTCGATCGAACACCGTATTCCATGCGTTCTTGAAATCGATCCTGAACTCGTCATTAGCCGGCTTACCGGACGCGAAAGGAATATACCAGTCGATCAGCAAATCGACCTCGATCATCATGGCGTCACGGTCAAAAGGGGGAACAACATGGTGCACGCCCTTCGCCGCCTCCATGCGGCTTGGCCACTTCCGGCCATGCATCATCGCGAGCAGTTCGCCCGCCGCGGCGTAGCGCCCCGCCACCGGCTTTCCGGCGTCGAGAAAGCTGCCGGAGCCGAGATGCTCTATCAGCAGAAAGCCCTCGTTTAGATCGGCGGCGAAGATTTCCGGAACCGCCACTCCGCCGGCCTTGAGCGCGCGATCGATGGCGACGAAAGCCGCGACGGACTGCGCAGTGTGGGCGATCTCGGCGTAGGGTTTGCCGTCACGCACCGGCGGGCCGAGCACCAGCTTCGGCGAATTCATCAGCACCAGCGGCCGTTGGCTATCGCCATCAACGATCTCATAGGAGCGCGCCGATGCGTCGCCGGTGAAGTATTTCCTCTGCGCGTCGCCATGGCCTGACTGCGCCAGAAAATCACGCGCAGCGAGCGAGCGGCCGATGCGCTCGATGGCGGCGCCCCTTCCGGTGATGCGGGCAAGCCTGCCTGCTTCCTGGTGGATGAGCTCGACCTGAACGGCGCTTTCCGGCAGGCGGCCCGCTGCCCGGTCCGGCCATTCGACCAGGGCCGCGCCCTGCGCGATCGCGTCGTCGAACCCCAGCTCATCCAGCTCGGCCGCCGAGGAAAGCCGGTAAAGATCGAAATGATGGACCGGAATGCGGCCCTCATAGGCCTGGACGAGGGTGAAGGTGGGGCTTGGCACCTCCAGCTCCGGATCGCCGGCAAGCGCCCGGATCAGAGAGCGCGCCAGCGTCGTCTTGCCCGCGCCAAGATCGCCTTCGAGCGCCAGCACATCGCCGGCACGCAGCGCCAGCGCCAGATCCGCCCCGAGCATGGCTGTTGCCTGCTCGTCGGGAAGGAACCGTTCCAGGATCGAAAAATCCATCAGGCAGAACTACTCCGCCGCGGCGCGGACGCCGCTCGGCGCTGCCGGAAATTCGCAGGTCACCGTGGTGCCGCGGTCCTGGCCGGTATCGATGCGCACCTTGCCGCCATGCAGCTCGACGAAGCTCTTGACGATCGACAGGCCGAGCCCGGCGCCGCGCCGCCTGCCGCCATTGACCCGCGGCTCGAAGCGCCGGAACACCGTGTCGAGGATTTCGGGCGGCATGCCCGGCCCGTCGTCATGCACTGAAAATTCGACGCCATTCGGCAACTGCCGGCAGGCGAGCGTGATCACGCTCGCCTCGGGCGCGTAGTTCACGGCGTTGCTCAACAGATTGTAGAGGATCTGGCGGATGCGTGTCTCGTCGCCGTGGAAGGTCTTCGGCGCGCCGGCCGCGTCGACCTCCAGCCTGATCGAATGCTCCTCCAGCCGGTCGGACACCAGTTCGGCCGCCGCCGCGATGGTCTGGTCGATGCGAACCTCGGCGATCTCCAGTTCCATGATGCCGGCGTCGACGGTGGCGAGATCCAGAATGTCGTTGACGATGGTCAGCAGCACGGATGACGACGAGCCGATATGCTCGACGTATTCGCGCTGGCGCGGCGCCAGCGGTCCGGTCGCCGCCAGCGACAAGAGTTCGGTGAAGCCGATAATGTTGGTCAGCGGTGAGCGCAGCTCGTAGGACACGTGCTGGACAAAGTCGTTCTTGAGCTGGTCGGCCTTCTGCAACGCTTCGTTCTTCTCCTTCAGCGCGCGCTCGACAGCGACGCTGTCGGTCACGTCGACGAAGGTCATCATGACCTGGCCATTGGGCAGGTGGATGATGGCGTAGCGCAGCACCGTTCCGTTGACCAGTTCCGTCTGGCCGTGCCGGTCGCGCCGCTCGTCGTCGAAGCCGGTCACCGCTGCGACGAAGCCGCCCCAAGGGCTGTCCTTGGCGAGCGCCTCGCACTGCGCCCGAATCGCCGATATATGCATCTTCTGGCCGACAATGTCGGACGGCAATCCCCACAGGCCGGTGAAAGCCGGGTTCGACAGCCTTATGCGGCCGTCCGGGCCGAACACAGCTACGCCTTCGGCCAGATTGTCGAGCGTCTCGCCCTGCACCCTGACCACCGTGTTGTAGCGGCTTTCGAGATTCATCTTCTCGGTCAGATTTTCAAACACCCAAGTCACGCCGCCCTTGGGCTGCGGGTTGGCGACGACGCGAATGGTGCGCCCGTCGGGCAGATGCCACCAATGCTCCTTCGTCTCGACCGCACGATAGGCGGCAAGCAGGTTTTCCTTCCAGCGCCGCCACTCCGGCTGCTCGGCAATCTTGCCCTCGCTGCGCAGCCTGTCGAGCAGCAGAGCATTGTCGGGCGCGCTGGCCAAGAAGCCACCATCGAGATCCCATAGCTTCTGGAAGGCCTGGTTGAAGAAGCGCAGCTTTTCGCCGCTGTCGAAAATCGCCACCGCGGTGGTGAGCTGGTCGAGCGTGTCGGCATGGCTGCGGACGGTCCGCTCGTACTCTTCGCGGATCGCCTCGATGGCGCTCATGTCGGTGGCGATGCCGGCCGAGCCTTCGCCGCCGGCATAATTGGTGACGGTAAAGACTTTCCGGTCGCCGCCGATCACTGTCGACAGCTTCTGCTCGAAAACCGGCGCGGCGAGATGCTGGCGGGCGATAGCCTCGCGCGCCGGCGTGCCGAGAAACTCCCTGCCTTCGCTGACGGCGGCGTCAGGGCTCGATGCCTCCACCGCTTCGGCGTAGGCGCGATTGACCCATTTAAGCTGCCCGTCGGCCGAGCGGATCCAGAACGGCATCTTCAGGGCGTCCAACAGCCCGAGCATGTTCTCGTTCTCGGCCGAGAGCCTCTGGTTCTCCAGCCGCAGCCGCGCCTGGTTGCGCTGCGCCTCCGACAGCGACACGAATTTGACCAGCACATGGGCCGGGCTCTTGCGCCCCTGGACCTCAAGCGGCGCGCCGCTTTGCGTCTCGACCACCAGGTCGAAGGCGGCGGCTCTCTCGCGCAGTCCGGCCATAGCGTGGTCGAGCGCCGCCGCCGAGCGCGGCATCAGCCAGCGCCCGAAGGCGAGGAACGCGGCGCGATCCTCCGGCGCGCCGGTCTCCGCCGGCAAGGCTCCGATCAGTTCCGGCTTCTGCTTCTCGGAAGCCCACACCACCACGCGCTGGTCACGCAGATTGAGGAGAGCGTCGGAACGCTGCAGCGATGCATTGAGATCGGCGATGCGGTTGCGCAGTTCGACATTCTCGGCCGAAGTGCGGGCCCGTTCGCGGATCAGGACGATGGCAGAGATCAGCGCTGCGCCCATCACGCCAGCGAACATGGAAAACTGTATCACCTCGACCGTGCCGAGCGAGAGGCCTGACGAGCGCACGACGGCTTCGGTCTGAGCGAACGCCAGATCGGCGGCGAGAAGCGTGGAAAGCGAAGTCGCGCCGAGCATGCGACGGACGGTAGAGCGGCCGAGCAGGCGCTTCGGCCAGGCTTCGCAGAACCGCGCGCCGGTATGTGAATCATTGCGGCCGCCGGTAACGGCCAGTCCCGCCCGACGCGGGTATTCCCCCGGCATGCCTTGTTCCTCTCCGCCGTCCGATTTCAAGACCGCCTGACGATGCGTCGGCGGTCCGCCCAAGAGCCGAAGCATCGCGAATCACGTCACCATACAGTCTGGGCGAATCGGCGTGAAGAAGGCTGCGGCGCAAAAAGAAAAACCGGGCGAAAGTCAATCGCCCGGCTTCAATATCTGGTAGTTTGGTAAACGCAGATCAGTATCTGTAGTGTTCCGGCTTGAACGGACCCTGCTGCGTCACGCCGATATAGGCAGCCTGCTCGCCGCTGAGCTCGGTGAGCCTGGCGCCAAGCTTGTCGAGGTGCAGCCGGGCGACCTTTTCGTCGAGGTGCTTGGGCAGGACATAGACCTCGTTCTTGTAGGCGCCGGGCTTCGTCCACAGCTCGATCTGGGCCAGCACCTGGTTGGTGAAGGATGCAGACATGACGAAGCTCGGATGGCCCGTCGCATTGCCGAGATTGAGCAGCCGGCCCTCGGAAAGCAGGATCATCCGCTTGCCGTCCGGGAAGGAAATCAGGTCGACCTGCGGCTTGATGTTGGTCCATTTCAGGTTGCGAAGCGCCGCCACCTGAATCTCGTTGTCGAAATGGCCGATATTGCCGACGATCACCATGTCCTTCATCATGCGCATGTGGTCGAGCGTGATGACGTCCTTGTTGCCGGTGGTGGTGATGACGATGTCGGCAGTCGGAGCCGCATCTTCCAGCGTCACGACCTCGAAGCCGTCCATAGCCGCCTGCAATGCGCAGATCGGATCGATCTCGGTGACCTTGACGCGGGCGCCTGCGCCCTTGAGCGAGGCGGACGAGCCCTTGCCGACATCGCCATAGCCGCAGACCACGGCGACCTTGCCGGCCATCATGGTGTCGGTGGCGCGGCGGATGCCGTCGACCAGCGATTCCTTGCAGCCATACTTGTTGTCGAATTTCGACTTGGTGACCGAATCGTTGACGTTGATCGCCGGGAAGGGCAGCAGGCCCTTCTTCTGAAGCTGGTAGAGCCGGTTGACACCGGTCGTGGTCTCTTCGGTGACGCCGCGGATCGCGGCCTTCTGCCTGGCGAAGAAGCCCGGCGTCGCCGCCATGCGCTTCTTGATTTGGGCAAACAGGATCTCTTCCTCTTCGCTACCCGGATTGGAAAGCACGTCCTCGCCGGCTTCGGCGCGCGCGCCGATCAGAATGTACATCGTGGCGTCGCCGCCATCGTCGAGGATCATGTTCGATGTGCCGCCATCAGCCCACTGGAAGATGCGGTCGGTGTATTCCCAATAATCTTCAAGCGTCTCGCCCTTGACCGCGAATACCGGAATGCCGGAGGCGGCGATAGCCGCAGCGGCGTGGTCCTGGGTGGAGAAGATGTTGCAGGAGGCCCAGCGGATCTCGGCGCCAAGCGCCTTCAGCGTCTCGATCAGCACCGCGGTCTGGATGGTCATGTGCAGCGAGCCGGTGATGCGCGCGCCCTTGAGCGGCTTGGCCGCTCCGAATTCGTCGCGGCAGGCCATCAGGCCGGGCATCTCGGTTTCGGCGATCTCGATTTCCTTGCGGCCCCAGTCGGCGAGTGAAATGTCGGCGACGATGTAATCCTTATCTGCCATGGCAGCGCTCCAGTGAAATGAGTTTGACGCGCGCCCCGGCACAAAGCCGTCCAAAAGGGCGCAATTTATCGGCGCCTGACTAACAGATAAGCCGGCCTCCGACAATGGGATATAAAGAAATCTTTATTCGTGCATGTCCCAGATGGACTCCGGCGTCAGGATTCTTCGCCGAACCGGGTCGCGATCAACTCCTCGAGCGCCGCCATGACCTGCCGCGCCTCCGGTCCCGTTGCGGTGACGCGGATGGAGCATCCGGGACTTGCGGCAAGCATCATCAGTCCCATGATCGAGGTGCCGCCGACCTTCACTCCGTCGCGTTCGACGTCGACAGACGCCTGGAAACCGGCGGCGACCTGGACGAATTTGGCCGAGGCGCGCGCGTGCAGCCCGCGCTGGTTGACGATCTGGAACTCCCGGCTGACGACGCCGTCCTCACTCGAAAACGGCATTCCGCTCACTTGGTGCTCAGAAGCTGGCTGGCGACGTTGATGTATTTGCGGCCGGCGGTCTGCGCTTCCTCGAGCGCGCCGGCCATATTGTCGGCCTTGCGCACGCTGGTGAGTTTGATCAGCATCGGCAGGTTCATGCCGGCGATCACCTCGATCCGGCCGGGCTCCATCACCGAGATCGCCAGATTGGACGGCGTGCCGCCGAACATGTCGGTCAGCACTACGACGCCGGCTCCGGTATCGGTGCGCGCGACGGCATCGACAATGTCTCGGCGGCGCTGCTCCATGTCGTCATCGGCGCCGATGGCGACGGTTGCGAAATTCTGCTGCGGCCCGACGACATGCTCGACGGCATGGCGGAACTCCTCGGCCAGCTGACCGTGCGTCACAAGCACGAGTCCGATCATTCTGCGGCAGCTCCCGTCATGGCTCTTATCATGAGCTCATCTTGAATGCCCGGCGCTCCATTCCATTTCCGGGACGGCGGGAGCGCTATCTTGTCGACGCTGCGGGCGTTGACAAGTCCCAAATTGCGGCCGTGCCGGCCATATTGACGCATTTTGGCCATTGGCGCGCTTGGCTATCACGCAAACGGCGGCAGGGAAAGCCGGGCGGCGACCGCCGCCGTCGCGCCGACCACGTTGCGTTCCGCAAGGTCAAGGCAGGCGACCGGAACGCCGGCGAGCGTTGCGGTTGCGTCTTCCGGAAACCGTTCGGCGGCGTCGGCCGGCGCCAGCCTGACCAGAAGGTCGACAACGGCAGACGGCTCGGCCGCGACCGGCCGTGGACCGAGGCCGCGCACCTCGACCATGCCGCTGATCGTCGACGGCGCGTTGCAGACCAGCCTGCCTGCATGATTGGAGAGAAAGACCTGATCGTCCGAAACAAGCCGGGCGAACATTCCCCCGCGCTTTGCCTCTGCGATCAGCGCCAGCGCCAGCGCTGTCTTGCCGGAGCCGGAATCGCCGGCAATCAGCACGCCGCGGTCGCCGAGGATGATCGCCGTTGCATGCATGTTTTTCGGCTTCACCTGTCAGCCTTCGGCGGGAAGCGTCATGACGAAGCGCGCACCCTTCATGGCTCCCGGCTTGGCGCCCGGAATGTTTTCGGCCGTCAGCGAGCCGCCATGCGCCTCGGCGATCTGCCGGCTGATCGACAGGCCGAGGCCCGAATTCTGTCCGAATGCCTCGCTGGACGGGCGGTCGGTATAGAAGCGCTCGAATATGCGGTCGATGCTGTCGGCGCGGATGCCGGGGCCATTGTCGTCGATGGTGACGATGATGAACTTGCCCTCGCGCGCCAGCGAGACGTTGATGTGTCCGCCCTCTTCCGGCACGAAGGAGCGGGCGTTCTCGATCAGATTGGCGATGACTTGGCCGAGCCGCAGATCGTGGCCGTTGACGTAATAGCCCTTGACCCCCTGCGGCAGCTTGGCGACCTTGAAATCGATCGTCATCTTGCGTTTCTGACGGCCGGCTTCCTGCGATACCGAGACGAGGTCGCCGACAAGCTTCTTCATATCGACCCGTTCGGCATCCTCGCGCGCCAGTTCCGCATCGAGCCTGGAAGCATCTGAAATATCGGTGATCAGCCGGTCGAGGCGGCGGACGTCGTGCTGGATGACATCCATCAGCCGCTCGCGCGATTCGGCGCTCTTTGCCAGAGGCAGTGTCTCCACGGCGCTGCGCAGCGAGGTCAGCGGGTTCTTGAGCTCATGGCTGACATCGGCGGCAAAGCTCTCGATCGCCTCGATGCGGGCATAGAGGGCATTGGTCATGTCGCGCACGGCGATGGAAAGGTTGCCGATCTCGTCCTGACGGTCGGAGAAATCCGGGATCTCCTCACGGCTCTTGACGCCGCGGCGCACCCTGACGGCCGCGGCCGAGAGGCGGCGCAGCGGGTTGGCGATGGTCGAGGCGAGCAGCATGGAGAGGATTACCGTGACCAGCGCCGCGACGCCGAAGACGCGCAGGATCGCCTTGCGTTCGGCAGCGACGATCTTGTCGATGTCGCCGCCTTCGGTCGACAGCATCAGCACGCCGAGCACGCCGCGAAAGCGCTGGATGGGAACGGCGACCGAGACGATCTGCTCGCCCTGTTCGCTGACCCGGACGATGGTCGACGGGCTGCCGGTCAGCGCGTTCATCACCTCAGGAAACGCCGCGCCGTTGCCGCCCGGCTGCTCGCGGTAGATCGGCAGGTCGGTGCCGCGGAAGAAGTCGAAAACCGTCTTCTCCAGCCGTTCCAGGATGCTCGGCTCCTCCTCCTCCACCGGCGGCAGGGCGTAGCGCAGGATCTGGCCGCGCGAATAAAGATGCCGGGAATCGAGGAGCAGATTGGCGTCGCGGTCGTAGATGCGGGCGCGCGTCCTCGTCGGCGAGATCAGCCGCCGCAGCACCGGCGCCACGCGCTCGGGATTGATCGGAAAGTCGAGATTGTCGAGCTGGTCGGAACCGGGGCCGATGCTTTCGCCCGCCTGCAGCTCGAGCAGTTTTTCCGGATCGATGCTGATGGAATCGGTCTCAACCGTCGCCGAAGCCGCGATGGCGCCAGCGATGATCTCGCCCTGCGTCATCAGGCTTTCGACGCGCGCGTCGATAAGGCCGTCACGGAAGGTGTTGAGATAGAGGATGCCGACAACGAGGACGCCGAGGCCGGCCAGGTTCAGGAAGAGGATGCGGCGCGTCAGGCTCGAAAAGACATAGTGGCCGAGGAAGCGCCGCAGCGGCACGGTCACCCTGGACAGAAGCGAAGGCAGAATCCGGCGCGGCCGCTTCGCGGCGGCCACCGGCTTCTTCAACTCCACTTCCATGGCCATTTGGTACGCCGCTTAAGCCTCGCGGAACCGGTAGCCTACACCGTAAAGGGTTTCGATCATCTCGAAATCGTCGTCGACAGCCTTGAACTTCTTGCGCAGGCGCTTGATGTGGCTGTCGATGGTGCGGTCGTCGACATAGACCTGCTCGTCATAGGCCGAATCCATCAGCGCGTCGCGGCTCTTGACCACGCCCGGACGCTGCGCCAGCGAATGCAGGATCAGGAATTCGGTGACGGTCAGCGTCACCGGCTCGCCCTTCCAGGTACAGGTGTGCCGCTCCTGGTCCATGACCAGCTGGCCGCGTTCCAGCGAGCGGGCCTGCTGGTTCGGCGTCTTGGCCGCGGCCTCGCGCGCCGATGCGCGGCGCAGCACCGCCCGGACCCGCTCGACCAGCAGACGCTGCGAAAACGGTTTGCGGATGAAATCGTCCGCGCCCATCTTCAGCCCGAAAAGCTCGTCGATCTCGTCATCCTTCGATGTCAGGAAGATGACCGGCAGATCGGTCTTCTGGCGCATGCGGCGCAGAAGCTCCATGCCGTCCATGCGCGGCATCTTGATGTCCAGGATGGCCAGGCTCGGCGGACGAGCAGCCAGACCTTCGAGCGCCGAGGCGCCGTCGGTGTAGGTTTCGACGCGATAGCCTTCCGATTCCAGGGCGATGGAAACCGAGGTCAGAATATTGCGGTCGTCGTCGACCAGCGCGATTGTCGCCATTTCAAGCGGCTCCCTCATGAGCGAGTGTCCCTTCCTTGGTCGAGAAGGGGCTATTGGGGGACAAATTGGGTACAAAATGTGGCACATCAACCGGCCGATGTCACAGCCGGGCTGCCACAATCGCTCCGCCCCAAGGGGTTTCTTTACCCGTTTGGCCCAGCGATCACAACGCCTTATACCACCGATCCGATGCGGTTAATGGCCGATCTAACCGATTTAAACAAAATTTAAAAACCTTAAATCGATTAATAGTTTGAAATCGTTTGGTTTTTCTGTTTCAGACCAGATGTGCCCCTAGGAGCTATTCCGGTTGGCGCAAAGCGGCGGCGGGCATCTGAAGGGGCTCACATGACGGAAACAGGAAAACGAAACCCCGCCTGCGGGATCGACGCGGCCGGCCTGAAAACCACTGGAAGAGTGCATTATAATTTCAATGCCGCGGCGCTCTATGAAGAAGCGATTCGGCGCGGGGAGGCCCGGCTGACGGCGCACGGCGCACTCGTCGCCTATACCGGACAGCACACCGGACGCTCGGCCAAGGACAAGTTCGTCGTCCGCAGCGCCGCGACCGAAGCTGACGTCTGGTGGGACAACAACAAACGGATGAGCGAGGCGCATTTCGATGCGCTGCTAACGGATTTCACCGCGCATGCGGCCGGCAAGGACCTCTTCGTGCAGGATCTGGTCGGCGGCGCCGACGAGAACCAGAAGCTGCCGACACGCGTCGTCACCGAATATGCCTGGCATTCGCTGTTCATCCGCAATCTGCTCATTCGCCCGTCCGCGGAGCAGCTGGACCGCTTCGTGCCGAGCATGACGATCATCGACCTGCCCTCCTTCCGCGCCGACCCGGTCCGGCATGGCTGCCGCACGGAGACCGTCATCGCCGTCGACCTGACCCGCATGATCGTGCTGATCGGCGGCACCTCCTACGCCGGCGAAATGAAGAAATCGGTTTTCACGGCCCTCAATTACCTGCTCCCCTCGCGCGGTGTCATGCCGATGCACTGTTCGGCGAATGAAGGACCGAACGGCGACGCCGCCGTGTTCTTCGGCCTGTCGGGCACAGGCAAGACCACGCTTTCGGCCGATCCTTCGCGCACGCTTATCGGCGACGACGAGCATGGCTGGGGCCCTGACGGCATCTTCAATTTCGAAGGCGGCTGCTACGCCAAGACGATCCGCCTCTCGGCTGAGGCGGAGCCGGAGATATTCGCGACCACCCGCCGCTTCGGCACCGTTCTGGAAAACGTCGTGCTCGACGAGAACCGTGTTCCGGATTTCGATGACGGCTCATTGACCGAAAACACGCGCTGCGCCTATCCGCTGGACTTCATCGCCAATGCCAGCAAGAGCGGCCGCGCCGGCCATCCGAAGAACATCATCATGCTGACCGCCGACGCGTTCGGCGTGATGCCGCCGATCGCGAAACTCACGCCGGCGCAGGCCATGTACCACTTTCTTTCCGGCTATACGGCAAAGGTCGCCGGCACCGAAAAGGGCGTCACCGAGCCGGAGGCGACCTTCTCGACCTGCTTCGGCGCGCCTTTCATGCCGCGCCACCCATCAGAATACGGCAATCTGCTGCGCCGGCTGATCGCCGAGCACGGCGTCGACTGCTGGCTGGTCAACACAGGCTGGACCGGCGGCGCATACGGGACAGGCAGGCGCATGCCGATCAAGGCGACGCGGGCGCTGCTTGCCGCCGCACTCGACGGTTCGCTGAAGGACGCGGAGTTCCGCACGGACCCGAATTTCGGATTCGCCGTGCCGCTCGCCGTTCCCGGCGTGGATGCGGCGATGCTCGACCCGCGCTCGACCTGGACCGACCGCCAGGCCTATGACCGGCAGGCGAAAAGGCTGGTCGGCATGTTCATCGACAATTTCGGCAAGTTCGAAGCCCATGTCGACGCCGCCATCCTGAGTGCCGCGCCGCGCATGCAGGAAGCCGCGGAATAAATTCGCCAGACGTGTTTTTGCAGGGCCCGGCATTTGCCGGGCCTTTCTCTTTTGGCTAAATCCGTTCCGTGGTGAGGACGGAAGGAAACCCATGCCCGAGCTGAAGGAAATTTCGCTGCGCTTTCGCGAATATGCCGCGCCGGACATGTCGCAACGCGCCGCGGAGTTCCGCGAGCTGATGTCGAGGCGGCGCACGGTCCGGCATTTTTCCGACCGTCCTGTGCCGCGCCGCCTGATAGAGGATTGCGTGATGACGGCGGCGACCGCGCCGTCGGGCGCGAACCAGCAGCCCTGGACGTTCGTGTGCATTTCGGACGCCGCAATGAAGACCCGTATTCGCGCGGCGGCGGAAGAGGAGGAGCGCGAATTCTATAGCGGCCGCGCCTCGCAGGAATGGCTGGACGCGCTCGGCCCGCTTGGCACCGACGCGGAAAAGCCGTTTCTGGAAACCGCGCCATGGCTGATCGCCATCTTCGGCCAGCGCTACGGCCTCGGTCCGGACGGCCGGAAGGTCAAGCATTACTACGTGCCCGAATCGGTCGGTATCGCCACCGGCCTGCTGATCGCCAGCCTGGACAATGCCGGGCTCGCCTCGCTCACCCACACGCCGTCGCCCATGGGATTTCTCAACGCGATCTGCGGCCGGCCGGACAATGAGAAGGCGGTCATACTGCTGGTCGCCGGCTATCCCGCGGACAATGCGAAAGTGCCCGACATACGGCGCAAGGGAGCGGACGAAATCATCGTCTGGCGCGAATGAACGAGCGCGGCGGAATTTCGATCGCGCCCGATGTCTTCATCGGCGAGGACGAGCTGGTCGAGAACTTCATCCGCTCGTCGGGACCGGGCGGTCAGAACGTCAACAAGGTCGCGACCGCCGTTCAATTGCGCTTCGACGCCAGGAACGCGCCCGGTCTTCCCGAGCGCGTGCGGGAACGCACGATAAGCCTGGCCGGCCAGCGCGCCACCAAGGACGGGATCATTGTCATCGAGGCCGGCCGGTTCCGCACGCAGGAGCAGAACCGCGCCGATGCGCGCGCCCGATTGACCGCACTCGTCGCCAAGGCGGCCGAGCCGCCGCCCAAGCCGCGCAAGAAGACGCGGCCGACCAAAGGCTCGGTCGAGAGGCGGCTGCAAAGCAAGGCCGGGCGCTCCACCGTCAAAAAACTGCGCGGCAAGATCGACAGCGACTGAGTGCGTCCTCAATTTATAGGCGAGCCGAACGGCTTCCATTTTCCCGCGGCAGGTGCCAAATTTCTCGCAGCGCGGGGGCGCAAGGAGAAATGTGGCATGGGAATATTCGATTTCGTGAAGAATGTCGGCGAGAAGCTGGGCTTCGGCGATGACGACGACGAGGCTGCGAAAGCCGCGGCCGTGAAGAAGGAACTCGAATCTCACAAGCTCGGCACCGACAAAGTCGATGTCGCCGTCAAGGGCGACAAGGTCATCCTCAAGGGCGTCGTCAAGGACCAGTCGATCTTCGAGAAGGCGGTCGTCGCTGTCGGCAACACGCTCGGCATTTCCAAGGTCGAGGCGGACGAGCTGAAGGTCGTGGCTCCCGATTCAGGCCTGGAGCTCGACAGCAATGTCGACATGACGGCGCTGGTCGCGGCCGCCACGCCCGCGAAGCAGCCGGTTTTCTACACCGTGAAGAAGGGCGACAATCTTTCGAAGATTGCCGAGGCAAGCTACGGCAAGGGCAAGGCATCGAAATACACCATCATCTTCGAGGCCAACAAGCCGATGCTGAAGCATCCGGACAAGATCTATCCGGGCCAGGTGCTGCGCATTCCCGACCTTGAGCAGGCGTGACACGCGGAGCGTCAAAAATGAGGTGCGTCCCGTCGAGGCTCGCCCGCTTCGCCGGGTGATCTCGTTGCAACGTCTTGCGGACACCTCGGGATGAGGAGCGTCTTTGCGTCGACCTTCCTTATCCTGAGGGTACCCTGAGCCCTGAGCTTGTCGAAAGGTCGAAGGAAAGCGTCGAAAGACGCACCCATATAAAAGGAATTATGATCCAGGGGCTTCCCAAAGGCGTTCGCCACCTTCCGGACTACCTCGACCGCGATGCGCAGGAAGCGCTGGTCGAGGACATCCGCAAGGTGGTTCAGGCCGCGCCGCTCTACATTCCCGTCATGCCGCGCACCGGCAAGGAAATGAGCGTGCGCATGACCAATTGCGGGTCGCTCGGCTGGGTGACCGACAGGGAGCGCGGCTATCGCTATCAGCCGACGCATCCGGTGACCGGCGAGCCATGGCCGCCGATTCCGGACGCACTGCTGCGCCTCTGGCGGGAGGTCGCCGACTACTCGCATCCGCCGGAAGCCTGTCTGGTCAACTTCTACACGGATACGGCGAAGATGGGCCTGCACCAGGACCGCGACGAACGCGACCTTGCCGCGCCGGTCGTGTCGGTCTCGCTCGGCGACGACTGCCTGTTCCGGGTCGGACAGACCAGCCGTGACGGCCAGACAAAATCATTCCGGCTGCGAAGCGGCGACCTTGTCGTGCTTGGCGGCGTAGGGCGGCTCGCCTTTCACGGCGTCGACCGCATCTATCCGGCCACCTCGACGCTCTTGAAGAATGGCGGCCGCATCAACCTGACCCTGAGAAGGGTGACGATCCCGTCCTGAACCGCCATGTCATGCGGCTCGACGACGGTGGGGTTCGCGAGACGATAGACTTCCAGCTCCTTATCAGCGCCTGTCATTGCGTAGTTCGCGAGCAGCCGGTCGAAGCCGTGTTCCGCGAGCATCATCCGCACGAGGCGGTCGCCCCGGTCGACGATCAGGATCTCCGGCGGAGCCTCGGTCAGCCGCTCCCGTTTGCCAGCCAGATAGCGGTTCAGCATATCCTTGAAGTACCCGGCCCTTTCACCGTCACCCTGGCGCAGCGCCTCGTCCTCCAACCGCAAGGCGAAGATGGCGATCCAGTCGCTGCAGTAAGGCTCTATCCAACGGCCCCCCAACATCCGCGCGAGCGGATGACCGGCGGCAATGTCGCCGCCCAACATGCCCACTGTCGGTGAGGACGTCTGCCCACGCACGGCCGTCGCGAGATCTCGTGAGGCCGCATGGTCCGGGAAGAATCGCCAATGGGCGGCCACCAGCGCCATTAATGTCAGGCCGGCGATCTCGGCCAATTTCGGCAGCCGCACCGCTGGACCAGGCCTGTCGAAGACGAGCTTGCAGGCTGCCACGATGACGGCCACCGAGCCGAGATAAACGGCAGGATAAGTGTGATAGGCCCAGCCCTTGCCCTGGGTGAAATAGGGTATGCACGCAGCGCCCGCACAGATCAGCAGCAGGTCGCCGAAAATACTGCGGCCGCCCGATCTCGCGAATATCCCGTAAACGACCGGAATCACAAGCAACGGCGCCGCCAGCACCGCCAGCAGATCGAGCGGCCAGGAGAACGCCATGTAGGTCTCGCGCAGGATTGGCAGCAACTCCTCGAAATAAATGGGATAGGCAAGATAAAACACTGCCATGTAGGCCACGCTCATGCCGCCTGCGATCAGGAACTCGGGCAGCAAGAAGAGGCCGATGTCCCGGCGTCTCACAACAACATAGGTTGCGGCAGCGAAGACTACGACGGCATAATACGGCTTTACGAGAGCGATCACTCCGCCAGCGAAGCCTGCCGCCAGCCAATGCCTAGGTGCCAGGCCGGCGCTACCGCTCCCACGCCATGCAGTGAGCGCAATCAGCGGGGTGAGCAGCACAGCTCCAATATGGTCTCGTTCCGAGAAGGAGTTGCCGACAAGGAGCGCGGCAGAAACGAGCATCAACGCCATCGCTTGCGCCAAGGCGCGGCCAGTGATGAGATTTCCGGAACGGATAATCCACCCGGTCATCGCCACTCCGCCAAGGCAGATGAGCAGCGTATAAGCGTACACCACGGATTCCGGCAAAAGGCCAATGGGGCGCGACAGCAGTACTGGAACCCAATAGAGCCAGATCGAGCTGGGTGGATTGAGTTCGATGACGTCGACATAGAGGCGGTCGCCAGCACGCATCCTTTCGATGACGGTTATCAGCCAACTCGTGTCTGGGTTGATCGGCCACATCGTCAACTGAATGACGAAAGCGACGCACGAAATGACGAGCCCCCAGGCGAGCAGCCTCCCCGTACTCCCACCAGCAAAGACAGCTTCGTGGGGCGAGTTCCCGATACGGAATACCCATCTCTTCAGCAGCACGAAGTTGACCATCGGAACGACAAGGCACACCGCCGCATAGGCCACGAAATGAGGCAAGCCCATCCGCTCTGCAGCCAGTGGAAGTAGGTAGGCAATCAGGAGCCCGAGCGTGGTCGTGACGACAAAGCGCGGCGCTTCGATTGTATGCGCGCCTGAGGAGGTGAAACTCAGATACTTGTGGCCACAGTAGGAAAAGACCGCAGAAAGCAGATAGGCCACGACACTGCTAATTGATGGTGACACCTGCAAAATAACCGAAGTGGATGACGCAAGGACGAAATAAAGAATGGTCGCCGCGACGCCAACGCTGACGAATATCGCCACGATTGCCGGAGGCGATCTCGGCGGAGGGCCGGCAAGATCAGGCGCGTGCGATGCAGGCATATTGCGCTCCCAATGGCACACGAGCGAAGCTCTTTTCGATCATTCGCGCCAATGGCTTCGCGGAAGGAAGAAGAAGAAAGTGCTCGCTTTCGATCTCCGAAAAGCCTGCTTGGTAGAACAAGCGGCGCGCTGTGCGCGACGTGAGGAGCACCGCATCCTCGTCAAACGGACAGCGCAGGACGGCAAACCGCGTCAGCGGATTGTACGGATTATGCTCGATGATACAGGCGATACCGCCTGGCCGCACCACGCGCTTCAATTCGCCGAGGAAGGCAGGCCATTGCGCCGGTGGAACGTGATGGACAACACATATGGCGAAGGCGAGATCAAAACGGCCATCCTTGTAAGGTAGTGATGGTGCGCGATGAACGGTGTAGTCGACCCAAGAATTGTCGTGCCGGGCGCGGGCGATCGAATCGCCTGAAATGTCGCAGCCGCTCAACGAGGCGAACCTGCCTCTCAGCAGCGGATGGAATGCGCCTATCCCGCAGCCGACGTCGAGCGCATGCACCGGACGGTTGCCGGACGCCAGCCCGCGATCGGCGAGCAGCCGCTCCAGTAGATCGGCTTTGGCAGCCAGAAAGAAGTCGTGCTGCAGGCCCGAAAAACTGATCGAGTCCTCGACCAGTTTGCCGTAGGCGGTGCGATAGCTGTCGAAGGATTCGGCCATCAGCCGAGGCTCCGGTGATGGCCGCCGACTGACCGCCCTTTGCGTTGGTGGTCGGCGGCAGTGATGATTGCCTCGTCAAAGCCCGTCAACCGTTCGACGACATAGAGCGGACGCCGCTTCACTTCGGCGTGAATGCCGCCGACATAAAGGCCGACGACGCCGGTCATGAAGAGGTTCATGCCGCTGAAAAAGGAAACGATGACCACGGTGGACGTCCAGCCGGCAACCACACCGATTCCGAAAAGCCAAGCCCAGACGGCAAAAATCCCGAACAACGCCGCCAGTCCCGAAATAGCTAAACCAGCCCAGAGCGCGACGCGCAGCGGCTTTTCGGAGAAACCGATGACGCCGTGAAGGGCCAGACGAAGCATCTTGCCGAACGGATATTTGGTTTCACCCAATGTACGCGCGGGACGTTCGAACGGCACTGCGGTCTGCTTGAAGCCCATCCAGCCGAACATGCCGCGGACAAAACGGTCGCGTTCGGGCATACGCTTGAAGGTTTCGAGCGCCTTGCTGCCGACCAGCCTGAAATCACCTACATCGGGTGGAATATCGACTGCCGTCATTTTTTCGAGAAATCGATAAAACAGGCTGGCGCTCAGCCGCTTGAACAGCGTCTCGCCTTCCCGCCGGATACGGCGGGCATAGACGATCTCGTAGCCTTCCTTCCATTTGGCGACGAGATCGAGCGCGACTTCCGGCGGATCCTGCAGGTCCGCATCCATGACGATGACAGCATCGCCGCTCGCCGCATCCATGCCGGCAGTGATAGCTACCTGGTGGCCAAAATTGCGCGACAGTTCGATGAGCCGGAAGCGTCGGTCGGATGACGCCATCTCGCGCAGGTAAATAACGCTGGTGTCGCGGCTGCCGTCATCAACGAAAATGGCTTCGGTCTCGCCATCGAGTTGTTCGAGCAGAGCCTTGATCCGCTTGACCAGCAGCGGCAGGACCGCTTCCTCGTTGTAGATCGGAATGACGAGCGAGTAACGCGGACGCCACGCAACGATATCGACATGGCTGTTGTGCCCCACAGCGCCCTCGCTCTTCAGCGGTCCGCAAGAGACCGAACAGGCAAGAACTAAACCAGAGAGGCTAATAGGCCGTTAAGCGCTTCCCGAAATTGCTTTCGCACCAAGGGCCTAGAGCTTCCTGAGCGCCACTTCCTCGACCAGATGGTCGGCGCCCTTGCGCAGGATGAGGTCTGCGCGCGGGCGTGTCGGCAGGATGTTCTCGCGCAGGTTCTTGAGGTTGATGTTGGCCCACAGCCCCTCGGCAATGGCGCGGGCCGCGTCCTCCGACAATTGCGAATAGCGGTGGAAGAACGATTCGGGATTGCGGAACGCCGTCTCCCTGAGCCGCATGAAGCGGGTGATGTACCAATTGTGGATCATCTCCTCGTCGGCGTCGATATAGATCGAGAAGTCGAAGAAATCGGACACGAAGGGCACGTATTTGCCGTCCTGCGGCAGATCGCCCGCCTGCAGCACGTTGAGACCTTCGAAGATCAGAATGTCGGGCCGATCGATGGTGACAAACTCGCCGGCTACCACATCGTAGGTCAGATGCGAATAGACGGGCGCGCGCACGTCCGGCTGGCCGGATTTGATCGCCGACAGGAAGCGCAGGATCGCCCCGACATCGTAGCTGTCGGGAAAGCCCTTGCGCTCCATCAGGTTTTCGCGGCGCAGAACCTCGTTGGGCAGCAGGAAACCGTCGGTCGTGACAAGGTCCACCTTGGGGCTCGACGGCCAGCGGGCGAGCAGTTCCTTCATGACGCGCGCCGTGGTCGACTTGCCGACCGCCACCGAGCCGCCCATGCCGATGATGAAAGGCGTCTTGACGGCGTCGTTCGAATTGAAAAAGACCTTGCGCTGGCGAAACAGCAGCTGGCTCGCCTCGACATGGGCCGAAAGCAGCCGCGACATCGACAGATAGATGCGCCGCACCTCGTCGAGGTCGATCGGATCGTAGAGCGAACTCAGCCTGCGGACTTCGCTCTCGGTCAGCGTCAGTGGCGTATCGGCACGAAACTCCGCCCAGCGTTCCGCCGAAAAAAAGCGATAGGGCGAATATTTCTCGGTCGGGACGAGTTGATCCATCGCTTTTCCCAAATTTGCGCCGGCCTGTTCAGCTCCGGTCGCGCGACGCCTTTTCGGCCGTGCCCGACCGCCCGGTTCGCCGCTCCAGTTCGGCCAGCACTTCCGAAGTCGAGACGCCTGCGATCGTCAGCACGACCAGCCAATGATAAAGAAGATCGGCGCTTTCCGAAATGAGGGCTTTGTCGTCGCCCTTGACGGCTGCAATCACCGTCTCGACCGCCTCCTCGCCGAGCTTCTGCGCCGCTTTCTCGATGCCGCGCTCATAGAGCTTCGCCGTCCACGATTCCGGATCGCCGGAGCGGGCGCGCGTTGCGATGATCCTCTCCAGATCGGCGAGCGAAAAATCCGTCATCGCGAAGCCTCTAAGTTGGTCAGGCGGCGGAGTCCAGCCGCATCGGCAGGCCGGCGGCCGCCATATGGGCCTTGGCCTCGGCGATTGTATAGGTTCCGAAATGGAAAATGGAGGCGGCAAGCACCGCCGTCGCATGGCCGTCGCGGATGCCCGAAACCATGTGGTCGAGCGTGCCGACGCCGCCCGACGCAATCACCGGGGCGCGCACCGCATCGGCCACGGCGCGGGTCAGCGCTATGTCATAGCCGGCCTTGGTGCCGTCGCGGTCCATCGAGGTGAGCAATATCTCGCCGGCGCCGAGATCGACCACCTTTCGCGCGAACTCGACCGCGTCGATGCCGGTCTTCTCGCGTCCGCCATGGGTGAATATCTCCCAGCGGTCGGCTTCGCCCGGGCCTGAAACCTTTTTGGCGTCGATCGCCACGACGATGCACTGGTTGCCGAACTTGTTGGCGGCCTCGGCGACAAAGTCCGGATTTTTCACGGCCGCGGTATTGATCGACACCTTGTCGGCCCCCGCGAGCAGCAGCTTGCGGATGTCGGCGACCTGGCGCACGCCTCCGCCGACGGTCAGCGGCATAAAGCACTGCTCGGCCGTGCGGGCGACGACGTCGAAGATCGTCTCGCGGTTCTCCGACGAGGCGGTGATGTCGAGAAAGCAGAGCTCGTCGGCGCCCGCCTCGTCATAGGCCTTGGCCGCCTCGACCGGATCGCCGGCGTCAATCAGATCGACGAAGTTAACGCCCTTGACGACGCGGCCGTCCTTGACGTCCAGGCAGGGAATGACGCGGGCTTTGAGCATCAAATCCGCTCCAGTGCTGCGAGGAAATCGATCATCAGTTTGCCGACGGCGGGCGGCACCTTGCCCTTGGTGTCGAATGCCGGATCGTAGGCCGACAGCGTCAGGCCGACGATCGGCGCCGAGCGCGCCATACAGCTCGCCGCCTCGCGCACCGCGGCGGGCTTCGGCCCGCCCGGCTGCACATAGCGGTTCACCTGCAGGCTGTCCGGATCGTGCACGTCGAGGTCGATGTGGAGATGCGTGCGCCGCGCGCCGGCCTCCTTCAGCCCAACCACCTTGTCGGCGGCCCCGCCGACTTCGGCATGGATGATCGGCAGCCTGTCCAGCAACACCTTCTCGTCCGGATCGAGATCGCGCGCGTCGACCAGCATGCATTTCGCCGGATCGACGGCGTGGAAGCCGGGAATGGCATTGGCCATCGGCCGCCAGCAAAGGCCGAGTGCGGTGGCGAGCGCCATCCCGTCCAGGAACCCGTAGGACGAGGTCTCGGGCGTATTGATGTCGCCGTGCTGATCGAACCAGATGACCGAATCCGCCTTCTCGCCGGCGACCGCGCCACAAGTTGTCAGGCAGTTGCCGGCCAGCACGACCGGGAAACGACCCTCGGCTTCGCTCTCGCCGACCTTCTCGGCCACTGCCTTGCAGACAGCAAAACCGGTCGCGATTTCGCGGTCGTCGAGGTCCTTGATCTCATCAATCTCCTCGACCGTCACGTCATGGCCGCTCAGCGTCAGCATCTCTACCAACCCGCCGGAAAGCAGCGCGTCGGGTCCCTTGCCGAGACCTTCGTGCCGGCGCCCGCTGTCATAGGGCGCCACAATGATGGAGAGTTTCAATTCTGCTTACCTGTGTTTGCTTCACGCAGGATCGCCAGCGCTTCCTGTGGGTCGATGCGCCCGTCGTAGAGAGCGCGGCCGGAGATCGCGCCTTCGAGCTTTTTTGCGTCGGGCATGGTCATGCGGACGATGTCGGCAATGGATGCGAGGCCACCGGAGGCGATCACCGGGATCGACACGGCGTCGGCAAGTTCGATCGTCGCTTCCCAGTTGATGCCGGCCAGAATGCCGTCGCGATCGATGTCGGTATAGATGATCGCCGCGACGCCCGCGCCTTCGAATTTTTTCGCCAGCTCGATCGCGCCAAGCTCGGACGCCTCGGCCCAGCCCTCGACCGCAACCTTGCCGCCCCTGGCGTCGATGCCGACCGCGACCTTGCCCGGAAATCTCTTGCAAGCCTGCTTGACCAGGTCCGGATCGCGCACGGCGACCGTGCCGAGAATAACCCGCGCCAGGCCCTTATCGAGCCAACCTTCGATGTCGGCCAGCGTGCGTATGCCGCCGCCGAGCTGTACCGGATTCTTCGTCGCAGCAAGGATCGCCTCGACCGCCGCGCCGTTGACGCTGCCGCCGGCAAACGCCCCGTTCAGGTCGACGACGTGCAGCCATTCGAACCCCTGATCCTCGAAGGCCTTGGCCTGCGCCGCCGGGTCGGCATTGTAGACCGTGGCCTGCTCCATATCGCCGAGCTTCAGGCGCACGCACTGGCCGTCCTTCAGATCGATGGCGGGAAACAGGATCATCGCTCAGGCGCCCTCGACGACGGCAAAATGGGCGTTCGAATAGGCTTGCCTGAGCTTCAGCGCCGCCTGGTACTCCGGCGAATGATAGCAGTCGAGCGCGGTCTGGTAGGATTCGAACTCGATCACGACGAGCCGCGACGCAGCCGGCCCTTCGAAGACCTGCCCCTGGCCGCCGCGCACAAGAAACTTCGCCCCGTATTTGTCGAACGCCGCTTTGTTGGCGGCGATGTATTTCGGATAGTTTTCCTGGTCGGTCACGTCGACCATCGCCATCCAGTAGCCCTTCTTGTTCATGGTCTCCACCTCAGGAAATTGGCGATCAGAGCCAGGCCCAGCGCCTGGCTCTTCTCGGGATGAAATTGCGTGCCCGCCAGATTGTCGCGCGCCACGGCCGCAGTCACCGGCCCGCCATAGTCGGTCACGGCCAGCACCTGCTCCGGGTCGGTCGCGTCCAGATGATAGGAATGGACGAAATAGGCGTGCAGTCCGCTTTCGCCGGTCGCGATGCCGTCGAACAGCGGATGCGTGTGTTTCACGTGAATCGTGTTCCAGCCGATCTGCGGGATCTTCAACGCCGGATCGGTCGGCGTGATCTCCTTCACGTCGCCTGAAATCCAGCCGAAGCCTCGCGTGACCGTCTTCTCCAGTCCGCGCTCCGACATCAGCTGCATGCCGACGCAGATTCCGAGGAACGGCCTCGCCTTGGCGATCGCGACCTCCTCGATCGCCTCGTTCATGCCTTCCACCGCAGCCAGGCCGGCGCGACAATCGGCATAGGCGCCGACGCCCGGCAGCACGATGCGGTCGGCGCTGCGCACGCGTCCGGCGTCGGCAGTCAGGTCTATCTCGGCGGCTATCCCGGCTTCCCGCGCGGCGCGCTGAAACGCCTTGGTGGCCGAGCGCAGATTGCCCGAGCCGTAATCGATGATGGCGACCCGCATGTCAGGCTCTTCCGGGATAGTTGAACAGGCCGAGCGCCGGTCCTGAGCGACGGGCCGGAACTGACTGCGGTCGCGGAGCGGGCGGGTTCGGCTCGCGTGGTGGCTCGCCGCTTTCATGCCGCTCGGCGTCGAACAGGTAACGCGCCTCGGCGTCGTCGAACGAATCCGCCTCGACCACGCCCCATTCGCGCCAGCCGCGGCGGCGCAGCGCCGCAAGGCGGAGCGCGGCACCCTCGATGCCGACATAGACCGATACCAGCAGCGACAGAAGCGTGCCGGCGAAACCAAGACCCGCGACCTCGCCAATTGCAGCAAGCACCATCGCAACCGCGAACGCAACGATCGCCTCGATCCACAGCCGGTGCCAGAGCAGCCATATCGGCGGCGTCAGGAACCCGAACAGGTGGAAGCCGTCGCGAACCAGCACGGCGTCGGCCCGGGTCGGCGGCTCCATGACGACATAAACGGCCATGGCTAGCCTCCCAGCGTGCCCTTGGTCGACGGGACCGCGTCCGGCTGGCGCGGATCGCGCTCGAGCGCCGCGCGCAGCACCCGCGCCACCGCCTTGAAGCAGGTTTCGGCGATATGATGGTTGTTGGCCCCATAAAGGTTGGCGATGTGCAGCGTTACGCCGGCGTTCTGCGCCAACGCCTGGAAGAATTCGCGCACCAGCTCGGTGTCGAACGTGCCGATCTTGGGTGAGGAGAACGCGACGTCCCAGACCAGGAAGGGCCGGCCCGAAATGTCGACCGCCGCCCGGGTCAGCGTTTCGTCCATGGCAAGGTCTATCGAGGCATAGCGCATGATGCCGCGCCGGTCGCCCAGCGCCTTGGTCAGAGCCTGACCGATGGCGATGCCGCAGTCCTCCACCGTGTGGTGGTCGTCAATGTGCAGGTCGCCCTTTGCCGTGACCTTCATGTCGATCAGCGAATGCCGCGACAATTGGTCGAGCATGTGGTCGAAGAAGCCGACGCCCGTCGCCATTTCGGAGCGGCCGGCGCCGTCGACATCGACGGAGACGACGATCTCGGTTTCCCTGGTCTTGCGGCTGATCTCGGCAGAGCGGGCGGCCATCGGCGGTCCTTGCGTTTCAGGAATGCGAGCCTTCTATCAGCATGATCCTGCGAAGGAAAGTTGACTGGCGCGCCACCGCGCCGGTCTTCGACTGTTTCGACGCCAGAATCAGCGCCAGGCTCATGGCGATTTGCATTCCGCAAGGCCTCGCATACATATGGCCGGAACCATCCTCGTCCGCGCCCTTCGCCTTTTCGGGAATCGCGCGAAATCGGAGCAAAAAATGTCGAACGAACTGACCATGCACGCCACGACCATCATCACGGTGCGCAAGGGAGGAAAAGTCGTGATCGCCGGCGACGGCCAGGTCAGCCTTGGCCAGACCATCATGAAGGGCAATGCCAAGAAGGTGCGCCGCCTCGGCAAGGGCAATGTGATGGCCGGCTTCGCGGGCGCGACCGCCGACGCCTTCACCCTGCTCGAGCGGCTCGAGGCCAAGCTCGAGCAATATCCGGAGCAACTGACACGCGCCTGCGTGGAACTCGCCAAGGACTGGCGCACCGACCGCTATCTGCGCCGGCTGGAGGCGATGATGCTGGTCGCCGACAAGAACGTATCGCTGGCTTTGACCGGCACCGGCGACGTGCTTGAACCGGAACACGGCGTGATGGCCATTGGCTCGGGCGGCAATTTCGCGCTCGCTGCCGCCCGCGCACTGCTGGACACCGACAAGGACGCGGAGGAGATCGCCCGCAGGGCGATGCAGATCGCTTCGGAGATTTGCGTCTATACGAACAGCAATTTCGTCGTCGAAACCCTCGATGCCGCCTAAGGCGCATCGCTACAGCTTCCGGCCGGTGACCGAGGCCGACCTGCCGATGATCGCCGGCTGGCTGGCAGAACCGCACGTGGCGGAATGGTGGGACGATCCCGACGAGGAGATCGTTGCAATTCGCGAACATATCGACAGCATCTCGGTCGAACCGCTCATCATCGAGCTGGACGGCAGGCCGATCGGCTACCTCCAGAGCTACGACCCGCATCTCGAAGACGACCACCCCTACCGGGACCAGCCTTTCGGCACGCTCGGCATCGACCTTTCGATCGGAGACTCGGATCTGGTCGGTATCGGCCACGGCTCGGCGATCGTGCGCCAGTTCGTCGAGGAACTTTTCGCGGAGGGGACGCCGCGTGTGATAATCGATCCGGACCCCGCAAATCTCCGGGCGATCCGCGCCTACGAAAAGGCTGGCTTCAAGGCCTTCGACACACGTACATCGGTCTACGGTCTCGCGCTGATGATGGCGCGCGACAATGAGGAGGGGGACTTTTCATGACGGTAACGCAGGCGGCCGATCCGCAAGCTTCGGAACAAAGGCGCATTTTGCTGGCCGGAATGCTCGTGGCCGCAGCGCTGATCGCGGCGCAGGGCGTCGTGCTCTACATCATGGGCCAGCCGCCGATCTGCGAATGCGGGACGGTCAAGTTCTGGCACGGCGTGACGCAGAGCAGCGAGAACAGCCAGCATCTCGCCGACTGGTACACGTTCTCGCATATCATACACGGCTTCCTGTTCTATTGGCTGCTCTGGCTGGTCATGCCGCGCGTCAATACCGGCGTCCGCCTGGCATTCGCAGTGGCGATCGAGGCGGGCTGGGAGCTTCTGGAAAACACCGACTTCATCATCAACCGCTATCGCGATGCGACGATCTCGCTCGACTATTTCGGCGACAGCATCGTCAACTCTATGTCCGACACGCTGTGGATGGTGCTGGGCTTTGCCATGGCGGCGCGCCTTCCTATATGGGTGACCGTGACCCTCGCGCTCGCCTTCGAAATAGGCGTGGGCCTCGTCATCCGCGACAACCTGACCCTCAACGTGATCATGCTGCTGCACCCGTTCGATTTCATCAAGCAGTGGCAATCCGGGCCGGTGTGATGTCATGACCGTTGCAATGAACATCCCCGTTCGCGCCATCTCGGAAAATACCTTGCAGGCCGCCGTAACGCAGGGGCTGCTGTCAGCCGAGCAGGCACAGGGCCTGCGCGATCTGGAAATCGAGCAGGCCGCGGCATCGGAACCAGAGGACGACGAGAAGCTGCGCTTCATCAGCGGCTTTGGCGATATCTTCGTTACGATTGGCCTTGCGCTCTTTCTTGGCGCCCTTACCTATTTTGCCTATGAGAGGTTCGGCCTTTTTGGAACGGCTGCCATCCTGGCTTTGACTGCCTGGGGTCTTGCCCAGTTCTTCACCCAGGCGCGGCGCATGGCTCTGCCCAGCATCGTCCTGCTGATCGTCTACGCCGTCGCGGTGTTCCTGGCGTCCTATCATGCGTTCGATGTCCTGACCGAACAGACTGCGGGTTTCCGCCCCGGCCCCGGCTTCCGCGGGCTGCGCTTCGATGATCCGCTGGCGCTCGCAGGCGCAGCGCTCGTAACCGTGGCCGGCACAGCGCTGCACTACTGGCGTTTTCGCGTACCGATTACGATCGCAGCGGGCATGCTGGCGCTTGTCGGCGCCATCGTTGGCCTGCTTTTCACGGCAGCGCCGGATTTCGTCGAATACGCGTCCAACATTATCGTGCTGATCTGCGGTCTTGCCGTGTTCGCGCTCGCCATGCACTTCGACATGAGCGACCCCCAGCGGGTGACACGCCGCACCGATATCGCCTTCTGGCTCCATCTTCTGGCGGCGCCTATGATCGTGCATCCCCTGATCCGAGGCTTTGCGCCGGATTCGGGAATGACCAGCACGGGTTCGGCCTGGGGCATCCTCGCCGTGTTCTCCGTACTTGCTGTCGTCGCAGTCGTTGTCGATCGGCGCGCCGTACTGGTCTCCGGCCTATCCTATGCCGGCATCGCTTTCGCCTCACTGGTCGGCGCGAGCGGGTTCGTCAACGGCGTCGTGCCGCTTACGGTCCTGGTGCTCGGCGCGGTCGTGCTGGTTCTAAGCGCCGAGTGGCACCGCCTGCGTAGCCTGCTGCTTGGCCTGCTGCCGCCAACTATTGCACTGCGGCTTCCCGGTTCCCATCTGCGCCACTTGCACACTTGAGTCAGTTCAAAGAGCCCATTTACTCATGACCACATTCTCCCCCCGCGAAATCGTTTCCGAACTCGACCGCTACATTATCGGCCAGAAGGACGCCAAACGCGCGGTCGCCATCGCGCTGCGCAACCGCTGGCGTCGGCAGCAGCTCGAAGGCGAGATGCGCGAAGAGGTGATGCCGAAGAACATATTGATGATCGGGCCCACCGGCGTCGGCAAGACGGAAATTTCGCGCCGCCTCGCCCGGCTGGCGGGCGCCCCCTTCATCAAGGTCGAGGCGACCAAATTCACCGAGGTCGGCTATGTCGGCCGCGATGTCGAGCAGATCATCCGCGATCTGGTCGAGGTCGCCATCGGCCTGGTGCGTGAAAAGATGCGCGAGGAGGTCAAGGCCCGCGCCCACCTCAATGCCGAGGAGCGTGTGCTGGAAGCGCTTGTCGGCAAGACGGCGAGCCCGGCGACCCGCGACAGTTTCCGCAAGAAGCTGCGCGACGGCGAACTCGACGACAAGGAGATCGAGATCGAGGTGGCCGACACCGGCAGCGGCGGCATGCCGAGCTTCGAGATTCCGGGCATGCCGGGCGCCAATATCGGCGTGATGAACATCAACGACATGCTGTCAAAGGCGATGGGCGGGCAGCGCACCAAGACACGCAAAACGACCGTGAAGGAGTCCTACTCCCACCTGATCGACGACGAGTCGGACAAGCTTCTCGACCAGGACCAGGTCGTGCAGATGGCGCTGCAGTCGGCGCAGAACGACGGCATCGTCTTCCTCGACGAAATCGACAAGATCGCCGCGCGCGACGGCGGCATGGGCGCGGGCGTCAGCCGGGAAGGCGTGCAGCGCGATTTGCTGCCGCTGGTCGAAGGCACCACGGTCGCGACCAAGTACGGACCGATCAAGACCGACCACATACTGTTCATCGCCTCCGGGGCGTTCCACGTGTCGAAGCCGTCGGATCTCCTGCCCGAACTCCAGGGCCGCCTGCCGATCCGCGTCGAGCTGCGTGCGCTGGAGAAGGACGATTTCCGCCGCATCCTGACCGAACCGCAGGCGAGCCTGATCAAGCAGTATGTCGCGCTGATGGATACCGAGGGCGTGACGCTTTCCTTCACCGACGACGCCATCGATACGCTCGCCGGCATCGCCGTCGACCTCAACGCGACACTCGAGAATATCGGCGCGCGCCGCCTGCAGACGGTGATGGAGCGGGTGCTCGACGACATCTCCTACAATGCGCCGGACCGCTCCGGCTCGGAGATCAACATCGACGCCGACTACGTCCAAAAGAATGTCGGCGATCTGTCCAAGAACACAGATTTGTCGCGATTCATCCTTTAAAGAGCCGGCGCCGGGTGGGGCCGGCGACGAGCGCCGGGCTACAGGGACTCGACTCCCAATCGGGCTTTACCTAGGTTGCACGGCTGCGGGCCATGGGGTTGCGGCGGGACATGACGAGATCATTTTCTTTGGCGGGCGCGCTGGTCCTGGCGCTTGGCGTCGGCATTGCGCAGGCGCAGATTATTGTGCCCGTGGGCAATCGGCACCTGGAACAGCCCGGAGTTCCGGGCGCGTCGGCCAAGCGCACGCAGGCAGGCAAGACCAGTTTCGATGCCAAATACCGCAAGGTCTATTCGCTGTTGCAGCGCGACCAAGGGTTGCTCTCCAAGATCAAGACGGCGGCCAATGCCTACGGCATTGACCCCGTCCACATTGCCGGCGCGATCGTCGGCGAACACACCTACAATGTCGACGCCTACGACCGGCTGCAGACCTACTACGTCAAGGCCGTGTCCTATTTGAGCAGCCGGCTGAGCTTCAGCTACGGCGAGGAAGACATCGTCGATTTTGTCGCGCGGCCGGAATTTTCAGCCTGTGCGAACGTTTCGGGCAGCTATGAAGTGTGGACCTGCCGCGAGCGCGTCTGGAACCGGGAATTCCGTGGTCGGACGGTGGAAGGCGTCTCCTATCCCGACGACCGCTTCAGCGCGACGTTCTTCCAGCCCTTCTATGCCGGGCAGACCTTCGGCATCGGCCAGCTCAACCCGCTGACCGCGCTGCAGATGAGCGATCTGGTGCATCAGGTCTCGGGTTTGCCGAAGCTCGATGCCCGGCAGCCGAACCAAGTCTACGAGACCATCATGGATCCGGACCTGACCCTGCCCTATGTGGCGGCGACCCTGAAAAAGTCGATCGACGCCTACCGGACGATCGCCGGCTTCGACATTTCTCAAAACCCCGGCATCACCGCAACGCTCTACAATGTCGGCGATCCGGAAGCGCGCGCCTACGCGCTCAAGGCCGAGAACGAGAAGCGCTTCGCGGAGGGGCAGGAGCCGAGATTTCCGGAAGAGAATTATTATGGCTGGCTCGTCAACGAGAAGCTGCCGGAACTGCGGGCTCTGTTCTAGTTCCAACTATCCGAATCAAGTCCAACGATCCGAACTTCCGTTCGAAGCTACCGCCGTTTTTCCAGCGCCGCCTCGATCTGGTCGATCAGGTCGCGGATTTCGTCAGGTTCAAGCCGGCCTATGCTAGCTGCAAGCAGGTTCGCCAGTTCGGTAGCGGCCGGTGACAGGCCCGACGTGTCGACGACAACGCGCGGATGCGACGTCTCGGCCAGCCGCTCCAGTTCCTCCGCATCGTCCCAGATGACGTTGAAGTAGCCGATGATCTTCTGCACCATCGCCCAGCTTGGCGCGCCACGGCGGCCATGTTCGAGCGCCGAGAGATAGGCGGCGCTGACGCCCAGCGCCTTGGCCATGTCTTTCTGGCTGACGCCGCGCTCGCGCCTGAGCGCCCGGATCTTCGCCCCGAACGGCGTCACGGGTTTTTCGGGGAATGGCGGCGCAGCCGGACATAGAGCGCGCCGGCGCCGCCATGATTGCGGGCGGCGTGGTCGTGGCTGCTAACGAGCGACCGGAACGGCGCGGTCGAAAGCCAGGCGGGAACCGCGCGCCGCAGCACGCCCTCGCCGCCGGACGACGAGCCCTTGCCGGTGATCACCAGCACGTAGCGTACCCCGCCGGCATGCGCCCGGTGCAGGAAGGAAAGCAGCAGCGAATAGGCCTGCTCCTGGCTCATTCCGTGCAAGTCGACGCGGCCCTCGATCGGCAGCCGGCCCTTCGCCAGCTTCTCGTGCGTCGGCTTGTCGAAGGAATGCGAAACGCCCTGCTTCGGCCGAGCGGCGGTGGAAGCGACGGGCTTGGGACGAGCCGTATCCATCGCCTCATCCATCGAGACCGGCGGAACTTCAGGTATTTCAACCGCCTGCTTTCCCGTCAGTGGCTTTGCCGAGCGGGCGACCAGGTTCCACAGCACACGGTCCTCGTCGCTGAGCTTCTTTTCGGAAGGCCTGCTCATGCCTGTTCCTCGGCCAAAGCGCGGGGGATGAGTGCGAAGAAATCCGCCCGGTTGCGCACCACGCCGGCGATCTCGCCTGCCTCGTGGCCGGAGCCCGCAAACAGGTCGCCCCGTGCCGCTCCGACTATCGCCGATCCGGTATCCTGCGCGATCAACAGCCGGCGGAAGGGCTGTCCGCCAAAGGCGGTAAGCGACGGTGCATCGATGAAGAAAGGTGTGCTGAATGTGTGCAGCAGCCGGTCCACGGCGATCGATCGGCCGGGTGTCAGCGGCACTTTGGCCGCAGCTACGGGGCCAAGCGCAGGATCGTCGACCGGCGCTTCGCGAAAGAAAATATAGGAGCGGTTCTGCTGCAGGATCTCGTCAACGCGGTCGGGATTTCGGGTGAACCATGCCCTTATCGACTGCATAGTCACCTGATTGAGCGGAATCTCGCCGCGATCGGCAAGGATCTTTCCCGGGCCGGAAAAACGCTGGCCGGATTTGCCGGCATAGGTGACGCGCCGGAGCGATCCGTCGGCCATATTGAGCCGCGCCGCGCCCTGCACATGGATGAAGAAGGCATCCACCTTACTTTCGATCCAGGCGATTTCGAGATCCTGCCCGGCAAGCGCGCCCTGTTCGATCGCGGCGCGGTCGAAATATTCGACCAACCCAGATCCGGTTTGCCTGGCGAAAGCCAGGTAAGGGTCCATCCCATCCGGGCGATTTTCATCGTCAATATCGACGAGATCTGCCGGCCGCGAAAGCAGCGGAACGCAAAAGCGCTCCGTCCGGACCAGCGACGCCTCGACCTCGGGCTCGTAAAAACCGGTGACCAGACCGGCATCCGCGTCTTCCGGCACGATGCGGGCCGGCACGAAGTGGACCTCGAAAAAGGCTTTCGACTCCGCATGGGTCAGGGATTTTGTCGCCCTGGCTGCCTCATAGGCTTCGGAGAAGCTGGAAGAATCCACGCCCAACGAACCGGAGCGGTACGGCTTCGACAGGGCATGTATGGCAGAACGCCGAAACGCGTCGAAGGCGCTGGATTGGTCGTCCGCGATCCAGCCTGGCAGATCGGCAAAGGAGACGATTTGAAAGGCGGGCGAAAGCGGCACCGACCGGACCCTCGACCGTCGAGCGTCAGTCTTCCTCTTCGGTCGCGACCAGCTTCCAGTTCGGATCGCGCGAGCGCGTGTCGCGAGCGAAGGTCCAGACATCCTTGACCTCGGCGACCGTTTCGGGATCGCCGTCTATGACGGCGCCGGCATTGTCGCGGGTGGCAGAGATCAATTCGCTGACGATGCGCAGCGTGATATGGGCCTCGCCGTTCTTCATCTCGGCCGAGACGATGTCGGCCTTGTCTATGCCGACGAATGAAGACTGGATTTTCTCGTTGCGCTTCTCACGGTCGGCGATGGCCGCGACGAAGCCGTCATAGACCTCGCGCGAAAGCAGGTTCTTCAGTGTTTTGCGATCGCCATCGGCATAGGCCATGACAATCATCTCATAGGCCATCTTGGCGCCTTCGACGAAATTCTTCGGGTCGAAGGACGGATCCGCCTCCTTGATCGAGCGAAGCCCCTTGTTCAGGTTAGTCCCTGGCTTGGCGAAGGCGTCGATGGCGGCGAAGCTTTCTTCGGTTTCGGCCGCCGTCCGCTTGCGCGGAAGGGAGACGACGTTTTCAGGTTTGGCCGCCGCATCCTTGGTACGCGCGCGGCCGGCCGTATAGGGATCGAAGGGCGGCCGCTCACTGCCGGTACGGCGTCCCAGCACGTTGCGGAGCTGAAAGAAGATCACGACAGCCGCGATCAAAAAAAATATCGTGCCGAAATCGAAGAATTCCATATCTTCCGCCAACCGATCCCGTGTTCCAGCGGGCTTGGATGGCGAGATCGCCGTCCGGCGCCGCGTCGCGCTGTTCAATCACTGCATATAGAACGCATGCCGCAATCATTCAAATCAAAGCCGTGCATACCTATCTGTGGGGCGATGCGCCAGCATTGACTGGCCCATGCCCATTCCAACTCCAGCCCCCGGCGGTTTCGTGCGTATTCCCTTCATCCCCCTCTTCCTGCTTGTGCTTCCCCTCCTGGAAATAGCAGGCTTCGTGCTGGTCGGGCGTCAGATTGGCGTTCTCGCCACGCTCGGGCTTATCGTGGCGAGCGGCATTGCCGGCGCCATGCTGCTCCGCTTCCAGGGCTTCGGGGTCATGACGCGCATCCGCCGCGACATCGAGGCCGGGCGCGACCCGGGCCGCGAGCTTGCTCACGGCATCATGATCCTCGTCGCCGGATTCTTACTGCTGATTCCCGGCTTCCTCACCGATCTTCTCGGCATACTGCTGTTCGTGCCGAAGGTGCGCGACCTCGGCTGGCGGTTCCTGAAGAGCCGCGTCAATTTCGCAACCAGTTTCTCCACGATGGGCGGCGGCTTTGCCCGGAAAGGGAGCGGCCGCACCATCGACCTCGATCCCGACGACTACTCGAAAGGGGGGTCGCCGGGGTCGCCTTGGCGACAGATAGACGAGGAGTGACGGCAAGAGCCTTTTCCTTGTCTTGACATGCCGCGCATGCTAGCGAACGCTCGATTCAAACGGGCCGCCGCGCGGCTGAACCAAGAGGACCGTAGCTGATGGCCAGCAAAGAAAAAGAAAACGAATCGGCCGGAACGCCGACCAGCGGAAACGGAAACGCCGGAACGACCCAGGCTTCGCTCAATGTGCTTGCCCAATATGTGAAGGACCTTTCCTTCGAGAGCCCCGGCGCGCCGAATTCGCTGCGCGGCCGCGACAAGGCGCCGGGCATCAATATCAGCGTCAACGTCAATGCCAATCCGCTGTCGGAGAAGGAATTCGACGTCAATCTGTCGCTGAACGCCAAGGCGGCCTTTGACAAGGACGTGCTGTTCAATGTCGAGCTGGTCTATGGCGGCGTGTTCCGCATCGAGGGATTCCCGCAGGAGCACATGCTGCCGCTGCTGTTCATCGAGTGCCCGCGGCTGCTGTTCCCCTTCGCACGCCAGATCATCGCCGAAGCGACCCGCAATGGCGGCTTCCCGCCGCTGATGCTCGACCCGATCGACTTCGCGCAGATGTTCCAGCAGAAGATGGCCGAGGACAAGACCGCTTCCAAGGTGCAGGTCAGCTGACCTTCGTACGGCCTTTGAAATGAAGAACCCGGCCTTGCGCCGGGTTTTTTATGCCTGAGCCCGCAGGCTCGACCGGTCCTGGCCTAGCTGCGCCCAAATCGACTGCTCGCCCAGTTCGGCGACAAGCCGGGCATGACTGGCGCGTTCGGCCTCCGTTAGACGCGAGGGCAGCGGCTCCGGCCGCGCCTGGATGGAAAGTTCCACGTGAATCATTGCGGCGTCGCCTGCCGGTGTGGACGCTACCGCATCAAGGATCAGCGCGGCCTGCTTGCCGCCGATAAGCTCGATATAGACTTCAGCCAGAAGCTCCGAATCGAGCAGCGCGCCGTGCTTGGTGCGGCGGCTGTTGTCGATGCCGTAGCGCCGGCAAAGCGCGTCGAGCGAGTTCGGCCCCATCGGATGCTTGCGCCGCGCCAGGGCCAAAGTGTCCACGACCCGGTCCGGTCCGATCGCCGGGGTGCCGAGCCGCCCCAGTTCGGCATTAATGAAGCCCATGTCGAAACCGGCATTGTGCGCGACCAGCTTGGCGCCATCGACGAAATCGAGGAACTGGCCGGCTATCTCCGCGAATGGCGGCTTGTCGGCAAGATCGGCGTTGCTGATTCCGTGCACGGCCTGCGCGTCCGGATGCACATCGCGGCCCTGCGGATTGATGAAAACATGGAAATTGCGGCCGGTCGGGAAGCGGTTGACGAGCTCAACACCGCCGATCTCGATGATCCGGTCGTCGCGCGCGTCGAGCCCGGTCGTTTCCGTATCGAATATGATTTCGCGCATTGGTACCGAATCACTCCACGGCCAAGCTTGGCCGCAGCGGGCTTTTTGAGCAAGGGCGGCGCTGTCAGCCCGCAGGCTTGTCCCCGGTCAAGTCGGAGATGATACGGGCGACTTCGGCCCGCGCGGCCTCCAGACCCTGGCTGCTGTCGATGATGAAATCAGCCTGCCGTCGCTTTTCGGCATCCGGGACCTGCTTGGCCAGGATGGCGTCAAGCTTCTCCTCGGTCATGCCGGGCCGAGCCAGCACGCGCTCGCGCTGGACCTCGGCCGGAGCGGTGACGACGACAACCTTGCCGACGCGGCCGCGGCCGCCGGTTTCGAACAGCAGCGGGATGTCGAGCACCACCAGCGGCGCTCCCGCATCCCGGTGGCGTGCGACGAAGGCGTCGGCGTCGGCCCTGACCAGCGGATGGATGATTGCCTCGAGCTTCTTCATCGCGTCTGGCCTGCCGAGGACTTGGGCCGCGAGCTGCGCCCGATCGACCGCTCCATCTCGCACCGTTCCCGGAAACGCCTCCTCGATCAGCGGTGCTGCCTTGCCGGCATAGAGGCGATGCACCGTCTCGTCGGAATCATGCACCGGCACGCCGGCTTCCTTGAACATTTTCGCGGTGGTCGATTTGCCCATGCCGATCGATCCAGTCAGGCCCAGCACGATCATGATGCGGGCTCAAGATCGCCGACGATCAGCCTGCGCAGTTCGGCATCGACCTCGGGTTTCCTGCCGAACCAGCGCTCGAAACCGGGAACCGCCTGATGCAGCAGCATGCCGAGCCCATCGACGGTTTTCAGCCCGCGCCGGCGCGCCGCCGCCAGCAGCGGCGTTTCGAGCGGGACATAAACGATGTCGGTAACGATCGCCCGGTCGGGCAGATTAGCCGGATCGACTGCGATTTCTGCATTGCCGTGCATGCCGAGCGCGGTGGTGTTGACGAGCAGGTCCGCGTCCTCCAGCAGCTCGGTCGCGGCCTCCGGCGCGTGGGCCGTTATGCCGGGCCCGAACTGGTCCGCCAGTTCGACGGCGCGCGCCACCGTCCGGTTGACGACCCTGATGTCGCGATAACCGCGCTGCCTGAGCGCGAAGAGCACGGCGCGAGCGGCTCCGCCGGCGCCGAGGACGACTGCGGTTCCGTGGCTTTCGGCCCAGCCGGGCGTACGTTCATCGAGATTGGCGGCAAAGCCCGCCGCATCGGTGTTGCCGCCGCAAAGCACGCCGTCCTCGAACCACAGCGTGTTCGCCGCGCCTATCTCTTCCGCCGCCTGATCGCGCCGCTCGACCAGCCGGCAGGCGGCTTCCTTGTGCGGAATGGTGACATTGCCGCCGGCATAGCCATTTTCGCGGATATGCCGAACGAAACCGGCAAAATCATCGGGCGCGACGTGGATCGCCGAATAGCTGCCGGCAATTTTATAGCGGGCGAGCCAATGGCCATGGATGGCCGGTGAGCGCGAATGAGCGACGGGGTGGCCGCAAACAAAGGCCTTTACCAGCTCAGCCATCGATAGCCCCGAATTCGTGCAGTGCGGCGAGCACCGGCAGCAGGGGCAGACCGACTATGGTGAAATAGTCGCCCTCGATCTTCTCGAACAGTTGTATGCCCTCCCCCTCGATCTGATAGGCGCCGACGCTCGACAGCGCCTTGTCGCCGACCCGCGCGAGATAGCGGCCTATGAAAGCGGGATCGAGCGCCCGCATCGTGAGGCTTGCTATGCCGACATGCCGCCAGAGCGTCTGACCGCCGCGCACCAGCACGGCGGCGCTGTTCAAATGATGCGTCCTGCCGGACAGCGCGAGCAGATGCCGGCGCGCATCCTCCATGTCCTGCGGCTTGTGGAACACACGGTCGCCGAGCGACAGCGTCTGGTCGCAGCCGAGAACCAGCGCGCCCGGATGGCTATCGCTGACATTGGCGGCCTTTGCTTCAGCCAGTATCTGGGCCACTTCTTCCGGAGTCGCTCCGCTGCCCTCCAGCGGCGCTTCCAGCGCCCGCTCGTCGACGGTCGGTGGCACGGCGCTGAATTCGATCCCGGCGTTGGCGAGGAGCGATTTTCGAAACGGGCTGCCCGAGGCAAGGATCAGTTTTTCCGGCATAACTCAGCCTTTGCTTTTCAGCGCGCCCCTACCGCGTTCGGCCGCGCAGGGCAACAATCGCCGCCGCGGTTTCCTCGATCGAGCGACGGCTGACGTCGATCATCGGCCAATTATGCCTCGTGCAGATCTGCCGCGCATAGGCCAGCTCCTCGGCGATCGCCGCTCGGTCCACATAGCCGTTGGCGTCGTAGCCGGCGGTGGAGCCAAGCACCCGGTTCTGGCGAACCTGCGAAATCCGCTCCGCCGTCGCCACCAGTCCGACGATCAGCGGCTTCTTCGCGTTCGCCAGGCTCTCGGGCAGCGGCACGCCGAGGACGATCGGGATGTTTGCGGTCTTGATGCCGCGATTGGCCAGATAGATGCTGGTCGGCGTCTTCGAAGTGCGAGAAATCCCGATCAGGACGATATCGGCTTCCTCGATGTCGGACGGCAGCTGCCCGTCATCATGCTCCATGGTGAAATTCAACGCGTCGATGCGGCGGAAGTATTCCGCGTCGAGCACATGTTGTGCGCCTACCCGGCGACCGGCCGGCGTGCCGAGATAGGATTGAAACACCGTCAACACCGGCTCGAGCACCGAGACGCATGGCAGCCCCATCTCGGCGGCCTTGGCGTCGATCTGCCCGGCAAGGTGCTGATCCACCACCGTGTAGAGCACGATACCCGGCTCCTCCTCTATATCCTCGAACACCTTCATCAGCTGCTTTTCCGTGCGGATCAGCGGATAGATGTGCTCAATCGCCCGCGCATCCTTGTATTGAGCCGACGCCGCGCGCCCGGCGGCAAGCAGCGTCTCGCCGGTGGCGTCGGAGATCAGGTGCAAATGAAAGAAGCTTTGGGGTTTGTTCACAGGATCGGCCCGGGTCTGTGGTCAAATGTGCAAAAGCTGGCCTGTTCGGCCATCGCGGCGCCGGTGACTGTATCAGAACCGGCCTTGTCCACAATTCGCGGCGCTGTCGGAATCGCTGGCGCGGTCTGGAGGACTATGGGGATAAACTTCGTGGCTCGTCGGCAATCGTCGGATCCTGCGATTTTCCGATCCAGCAAGCCATTGACCTTACAAATCAATTTCGGACCGTCCCCAGACTTTTCCAACCCACAGGCCGGACTTGCGCGACAAAATGCTGGCTGGCGCCAAGCCGCCTCTCCGGGATAGGCAGCAATTACCGATTCCAACAGACTCTTAGAATCAGAAGACTCTTTTCATAGAAATTATATTCAAGGAAAGAAGCGAGGAACGTGCCCTGATGGCCAACAGCCGCGTCATGCTGGACGTCCTGAGGGGCGAAACCGTGTTTCCGCCCCCGATATGGATGATGCGGCAGGCTGGCCGCTATCTGCCGGAGTACAGGGAACTCAGGAGGAAGGCCGGAAGCTTCCTCGACCTCTGCTACAATCCCGATTTCGCGGTCGAGGTGACGCTTCAGCCGATCAGGCGCTTCGGTTTCGACGCATCGATCCTGTTCTCCGATATCCTTGTCGTGCCGCATGCGCTCGGCCGCGACTTGTGCTTCGAAGAAGGCCGCGGGCCGGTCATGACGCCGATCCAGGCAGGGGAGGTCGAACGTCTTGATGGCCAGGCTTTCCACGGTCGCCTGGCGCCGGTCTATGAGACGGTGAAGCGGTTGCGCGCCGAACTGCCGGAAAGCACAACGCTGATCGGTTTTTGCGGCGCGCCATGGACGCTCGCAACCTACATGATTGCCGGCCACGGCACCCCCGATCAGGCTCCGGCCAGGCTTTTTGCCTATCGCGAACCGCAGGCAATGAAAAAGCTGCTGGCGACGCTGGCGGATTATTCGGCTGCCTACCTCATCCGCCAGATCGAGGCAGGCGCCGATGTGGTGCAGATATTCGATTCCTGGTCCGGCGTGCTGGACGAGGCCTGCTTCGACGCATTCTGTGTCCGGCCTGTGGCCGAGATCGTCCAGAAGGTGCGGGCCGTGCACCCCGGCGTGCCGATCATCGGCTTTCCGAAGGGCGCCGGCAGCCTCTATTCCGACTATCGCCGGCAGACCGGCGTGACCGCGCTTGGTCTGGACTGGACCGTTCCGCTGACGCAGGCGCGTGCCTTGCAGGCTCAAGGCCCTGTCCAGGGCAATCTGGACCCGCTAAGGCTTGTTGCAGGCGGTGCAGCGTTGCGAGAGGGCGTGGACGCCATCTTGCGCACGCTGGGCTCCGGTCCGCTGGTGTTCAACCTCGGCCACGGAATTACGCCCGAAACACCGATCGCGCATGTCGAGGCCATGATCAGGCAAATCAGGGACGGTTCGGGCCGATGAGCACTCCGGAAGTGCGGAAATCTGGACGCAACGCGGCAAAAAGGGCGGCCGTCGCGATAGTGGTCCTCATCGCGCTGACGGCGCTGCTCTTCGTGCTCGATCCCGACGCTCTCTATCTCTGGATAAAGGCGGTCCACGTCATCGCGGTGATCTCATGGATGGCGGGCATGCTCTATCTGCCGCGTCTCTTCATCTATCATACGGGCGCCGAGCCTGGCTCGGTCCAATCGGAAACCTTCAAGGTGATGGAGCAGCGCCTGCTGCGCGTCATCATCAACCCGGCCATGATGGTGACCTGGGTATTGGGGCTGTGGCTGGCGTGGAAGGGATTTGGCTTCTCAGGAGGATGGCTGCACGCGAAGATCGCTCTGGTGGTTGTATTATCAGGCGTGCATGGCTATTTCTCGGGTGCGGTGCGCAAGTTTGCCGAGGATCGCAACGACAGATCGGCGCGTCACTGGCGCCTGATCAACGAGGTGCCGACGGTGCTGATGATCGGCATCGTCATCCTAGTCGTCGTGAAGCCATTCTGAGCTGGTGTCACGGAAAAGCCGCCTTGCTCTTTTAGTTGCTTGGCGATAGAAGACTCATCTTCCCTTCCGCCAAGCGCCGCCCCGAAATTCGAGTTGGCCGCATCCGGCGCCCATCGCATTCGCCGATAGCTTTCCCATTTCACATTCAGAGTCCGTCCATGCAGGAAATGAAACTCCAGGAGTTCAAGAACAAGAAGCCGATCGACCTGATCGCCTTCGCCGAGTCGCTTGAGGTTGAAAACGCCAGCGTCATGCGCAAGCAGGAGTTGATGTTTGCTATCCTCAAGAAGCTCGCGGCGCAGGATGTGGAGATCATCGGCGACGGCGTGGTCGAGGTGCTGCAGGACGGTTTCGGCTTCCTGCGCTCCGCAAACGCCAATTATCTGCCGGGCCCGGACGATATCTACATCTCGCCTTCGCAGATCCGGCGCTTTTCGCTGAAGACCGGAGACACGGTCGAGGGACCGATCCGCAGCCCGAAGGAAGGTGAGCGCTATTTTGCCCTTCTCAAGGTTAACACCATCAATTTCGACGACCCTGAAAAGATTCGGCACAAGATCCATTTCGACAATCTGACGCCGCTCTATCCGAACGAGCGGCTGAAGATGGAAGTCGACAATCCTACCGGCAAGGACATTTCATCGCGCGTCATCGACCTGGTGGCGCCGATCGGCAAGGGCCAGCGCGGCCTGATCGTGGCGCAGCCGCGCACCGGCAAGACAGTGCTCCTGCAGAACATCGCCCACTCGGTGACGACCAACCACCCGGAATGTTACCTGATCGTGCTTCTGATCGATGAGCGGCCGGAGGAAGTGACCGACATGCAGCGCTCGGTGAAGGGCGAGGTCGTTTCCTCGACGTTTGACGAGCCGGCCGCGCGCCATGTCCAGGTCGCCGAAATGGTCATCGAAAAGGCCAAGCGCCTGGTCGAGCATGGCCGCGACGTGGTCATTCTGCTCGATTCGATTACCCGCCTCGGACGCGCCTACAACACGGTCGTGCCGTCATCCGGCAAGGTGCTGACCGGCGGCGTTGACGCCAATGCGCTGCAGCGGCCGAAGCGCTTCTTCGGCGCCGCACGCAACATCGAGGAAGGCGGATCGCTGACGATCATCGCGACCGCGCTGATCGATACCGGCAGCCGCATGGATGAGGTGATCTTCGAAGAGTTCAAGGGTACGGGCAACTCGGAAATCGTGCTCGACCGCAAGGTGGCCGACAAGCGCATCTTCCCGGCCATGGACATTCTCAAGTCCGGTACCCGTAAGGAAGATCTGCTCGTTCCCAAGCAGGATTTGCAGAAGATCTTCGTGCTGCGGCGTATTTTGGCGCCGATGGGTACAACCGATGCCATCGAGTTCCTGATCGACAAGCTGAAACAGACGAAGACGAACGCCGACTTCTTCGATTCGATGAATACCTAGCATTGATTCGTACCCGGAACGATTTGTTCGCGGGGCCGGCGATGGAAAAACGAGACACCATAGTCGCGCTGTCGAGTGGCCGGCTGCCGGCCGGCATCGCCGTGGTTCGCATAAGCGGCCCACAGACTCGATTCGTCCTCGAAACGATTACGGGATCGGTGCCGGAGCCGCGCCTGGCCCGCTACGGACTATTTACCAATCGGGCCGGCGCTCCTATCGATTCCGGGATAGTTTTGTTCTTCCCGGGCCCCGCCAGCTTTACCGGAGAGGATTCGGCCGAACTTCACGCGCACGGCGGTAAAGCCGTGGTTGCAGCGCTCCTGGATGCGTTGTGCACTATCGACCGCGTTCGTCCGGCCGAAGCCGGTGAATTCACCCGGCGAGCTTTTCTTAACGGCAAGGTCGATCTCCTGAAGGCTGAAGCGCTTGCCGACCTGGTCAGCGCGGAAACGGAGGCTCAGAGACGCTTTGCTGTCCTCAATTCGCGCGGGGGACACAGGGAGCTTTATGCGGGCTGGCGCCGGCGGCTCATTCACGCCCGGGCCATGATCGAAGCCGAAATGGATTTTTCCGACGAGTCGGATGTCCCGGGTTCGGTTGCAGAACAGATTTGGGC
Source organism: Mesorhizobium sp. WSM2240 (assembly GCF_040438645.1). Classification (NCBI taxonomy): domain Bacteria; kingdom Pseudomonadati; phylum Pseudomonadota; class Alphaproteobacteria; order Hyphomicrobiales; family Phyllobacteriaceae; genus Mesorhizobium; species Mesorhizobium sp. WSM2240. Next base: position 5,067,488 of record NZ_CP159253.1, on the reverse strand, counting down.
TGATATTGGTCGGATGAGCGGCGAGATACGACGCCATATTGCCGGCTTTCGCCGGGCGGAAATAATCCGCGACGGCTTCGATGTGGTCATTCTCGGTGCGCCGAACGCCGGAAAGTCGAGTCTGTTGAATGCCCTAGCGAAGCGCGATGCAGCTATTGTAACGGATGAGCCCGGAACCACGCGCGATCTCATTGAGGTTGGTCTCGATCTCGACGGCCGGAAAGTGCGCGTAACCGACACGGCCGGACTGCGCGAAGGCGGCGGAACCGTCGAAACCATAGGCATCGAAAAGGCGATCGCACGAGCGCGCGCAGCGGATCTCGTGCTGCTTTTGGAGGACCTGGCGAACCCAAGCCCGGTAGTGGGGCTGCCGAATGAATTTCCAGTGCTCCGAGTCGGCACCAAGTACGATCTTCTTCCCTCACAGCCCACATTTTCGGGGATTGAGCATGATTTATGCATTTCCGCGGCCACAGGTTACGGCCTGGACAGATTGCTGCAGGAGATTTCGGACATGGCGGAAGCTGCGCTGGAGCAAAGCGTTGACCTAATTCCTTGGCGCGAGCGCCATGTTGCCCTGCTTTCCGAGGCTTTGAATTTTCTCGATTCGGCCCACTCGGCGGAACAGGCTGGCTACGAATTGCGCGCAGAGGATCTGCGGCTCGCATCGGAGCGGATTGGTCGGATTTCCGGGGCGGTTGATGTCGAGGATTTGCTGGACGTCATCTTTTCCCAGTTCTGCATAGGCAAGTGACTCACGTGAAACACGGTTGTCGGATTTGACTCACGTGAAACTTTCTGCCTGAGAGCCGTCGTCAGGTTTCACGTGAAACAATATTGCGTGCCTTGACACTTCCGATCTTTGCGCACATGTCTCCGCGACTCATCGGAGCTTATATCATGCTCAATAGCTACGACGTCGTTGTGGTCGGAGGAGGTCACGCCGGTTGCGAGGCCGCCAGCGCTGCCGCGCGCGCCGGCGCCAGGACCGCGCTCGTGACGCTTCGCTTTGACACCATCGGCGCAATGTCTTGCAATCCGGCAATTGGCGGCCTCGGCAAGGGCCATCTCGTTCGCGAGATTGATGCCCTGGACGGGTTGATGGGCCGGGTGGCCGACGCGGCCGGCATTCAGTTTCGACTGTTGAACCGGAAAAAGGGGCCCGCGGTGCGTGGTCCTCGCACGCAGGCAGACCGCAAGCTCTATCGTCGGGCCATGCAATCAGCGATCCGGGAGCACGAATCGTTGACCGTGATTGAGGCAGAGGTGACCAGCCTCGAAATTCAGGATAATCGCGTTGCCGGGCTGGGGCTTGGCGACGGGAGCACCGTTCGGTGCGGTGCTCTTGTCCTTACCACGGGTACCTTCCTTCGAGGGCTCATCCATATTGGCGAACGCAAGTTCCCCGCCGGGCGGATGAATGAGAAGGCTGCGCTTGAGCTTTCTGAAAGCATGATGCGCGCCGGCTTTGCGCTCGGCCGCCTCAAGACGGGAACGCCACCGCGGCTCGACGGCGGGACAATCGACTGGGATTCGCTCGATAAACAAGCAGCGGATGCCGAGCCGGTTCCCTTCTCGCTGATGACGGACCGCATCACAAACCCGCAGATCGAATGCGCGATTACCCGGACAACGCCGTCGACGCACGAGGTTATTCGCACGAATCTCGGCCGCTCGGCCATGTATTCCGGTTCGATCGAGGGGGTCGGGCCACGCTACTGCCCGTCGATCGAAGACAAGATCGTCAAGTTCGGCGACCGTGAGGGACATCAGATTTTCCTTGAGCCGGAAGGGCTTGACGACCCGACCATCTACCCGAACGGGATTTCCACGTCGCTGCCTGAAGAAGTGCAGCTAGAGATCCTGAAGACCATACCCGGCCTCGAACGTGCAGCCATGCTGCAGCCGGGCTATGCGATCGAGTACGACCATATCGATCCCCGTGAACTCGCGCCGACGCTGGAGACCAGGCGGGTAGCCGGCCTTTTCCTTGCCGGCCAGATCAACGGCACGACCGGCTACGAAGAAGCCGCGGCGCAGGGCTTGCTGGCGGGGTTGAATGCTGCGCGCAAAGCTGCCGGAGACGACCAGATCGTGATCGGCCGGACCGAAGCCTATATCGGCGTGATGGTAGACGATCTGACGAGCCGCGGCGTCAGCGAGCCCTACCGCATGTTCACCTCGCGGGCGGAGTTCAGGCTCTCCTTGCGCGCCGACAACGCTGACGAGCGGCTGACGCCGAAGGCAATAGGGCTCGGACTCGCATCTATCTCGCGACAGGAGCGGTTTGCGGAGATCAGCGGGCGCTTGAAGAATGCACGCGAGCTGGCGAAGGCCAAGACGTTGACCCCTAGCGAGGCCAGGCGCCACGGCATTGAGGTCAATATGGATGGGATACGCCGCTCGGCCTATGATCTTCTGGCCTATCCCGATCTGGACGTGGCCCGGCTCGCCGATATCTGGCCAGAACTCCGCTCGATTGACCCAAAGACGGCTGAAAGCCTCGAAACCGAAGCACGGTATGCCGTCTATCTCGACCGCCAGATGGCGGACGTCGCTCACATGCGCCGCGAGGAGCAGCGGCTGATCCCTGAACACATTGATTTCTCGAAAGTCCCAGGCCTGTCCAACGAGCTCAAGCAGAAGATGCGTGAACGCCGGCCGCGTTCCGTTGCAGCCGCCGAGCGGATGGAGGGGATGACGCCGGCTGCGATGGCGATCATCGTTTCGCATATCCGCAATGCCGAGCGCACGCCGGGCAGAGACGTGGCGTGACAACAACAACAACAACAGCAGCATTGGAAGAGCTGTGCCGTATCGCCGGACCCGTTTCACGTGAAACATTCGAGCGTCTGGTTGCATTCGAGGCGCTTTTCCAGAAATGGGCGCGCCGCATAAACCTGTCTGCGCCTTCTACGCTGAAGGATGTGTGGTCACGGCACATACTCGACAGCGCTCAATTACTTCGTCTCGCGCCGGATGCGCGGCACTGGCTCGACCTCGGCTCAGGTGGCGGCTTTCCGGGCATGGTGATGGCGATCCTGCTTGCGGAACGCCAAGGAAGCCATGTAGATCTCATTGAAAGCAATCGGAAAAAGGCAGCTTTCCTGCAATCGGTAATGGGGCAGTTCAGCCTACCAGCGCGCGTCAATGCGCTGCGCATCGGTGACGTATACGCTTCGATCGGCACGCCTGATGTGGTGACCGCCCGTGCGCTGGCGCCGTTGCCTTCATTGCTAGGCCTTGCAGAGCCTTGGTTGTCGGCGGGCGCAATCGGCCTCTTTCATAAAGGCCGGGATTACCGCAGCGAGATCGAAGAAAGCGCTCACCGGTGGCGCTTTGACCTGTTAGAACATCGAAGCATGATCGACCCGCAGAGCGTGATTCTCGAGATTCGCAACCTAACTCCCAAATCGTGACGCGCCTGAACCAATGAACGCATTGAATCGGATCATGAAGACCGGCCCACGCATCATCACAGTCGCCAACCAGAAGGGCGGCGTCGGCAAGACTACCACCGCGATCAATCTGGCGACGGCGCTGGCTGCAATCGGCGAGCGCGTGCTGATCGTCGACCTTGATCCTCAGGGCAATGCCAGCACCGGGCTCGGGATAGACCGCCGCGACCGAATTTCTTCGTCTTACGACGTCTTGACCGGCGTGTTGGCGCTGGAAGACGCAGCCATGCCGACAGCGGTGCCCGGTCTCTCGATCGTTCCGTCGACGCTCGATCTCCTCGGCGTCGAAATGGAGATAGCAGGTGCGCCCGACCGTGTCCTCAGGCTGCGCAACGCCGTGCGCGCATCGTCTGAGCGTTCCGACACATACAGCTATGTGCTGATTGATTGCCCTCCCTCCCTCAATCTCCTGACGCTCAACTCGATGGCTGCCGCCGATTCGGTTCTGGTGCCGCTGCAATGCGAGTTCTTCGCGCTGGAAGGTTTGAGCCAGTTGCTCGAAACCGTCGAACAGGTGCGCGGCTCGATCAATCCGGACCTCTCGATACAGGGCATCGTGCTGACCATGTATGACGGTCGCAACAATCTCGCCAACCAGGTCGTCGAGGACGTGCGCGCCCATATGGGCGAGAAAGTTTACGAGACGATCATTCCGCGCAATGTCCGCGTTTCGGAAGCGCCGTCGCATGGCAAGCCGGCGATCCTCTACGATCTGAAATGCTCGGGCAGCCAAGCCTATCTGCAGCTCGCATCCGAAGTGATTCGACAAGAACGCAAACTCCGCGCCGCATGAACAGATTCGCGAACGAAACAGTCTGGACTGACCATGAGTGACGATCCTTCTAGAAAAAGACTGGGCCGCGGGCTCGCCGCGCTGATCGGCGAAATGGACAGGCCGGCGACGGTGGAAAAAAGCGCGGCGCCGGCTGACGGCCAAGTTCCGATCGAGTTCGTCGCGCCGAACCCACGAAATCCGAGGCGCAACTTCGGCGATGCCGATCTTGCGGATCTTGCCCAGTCGATCCGCGAACACGGCGTGGTGCAGCCGGTTGTCGTTCGCCCTTCGGGCGAAGCCGGGCGATACGAGATCATCGCCGGCGAGCGGCGCTGGCGGGCCGCACAACGAGCCGGCTTGACGCAGATTCCGGTTATCGTGCGGGACGTAAACGATCGCACGGCGCTTGAACTCGCCATTATCGAAAACGTCCAGCGCACCGACCTTAACCCGGTCGAGGAGGCGCTCGGTTACCAGCAGCTGATCGACGAGCACAATTACACGCAGGCGGATCTTGGTCAGGTCATCGGCAAGAGCCGCAGCCACGTCGCCAACACGCTGCGCCTGCTCAAACTGCCCGATGTTATCCGCGACATGCTCATCAATGGCGATTTGTCCGCGGGCCATGCCCGCGCGCTGGTCTCGGCCGCCGACCCGGCGGGCCTCGCCAAGCGCATCGTCGAGGATGGCCTGTCGGTGCGCCAGGCCGAGGCGCTGGCGCAGTTGCCGGCCGAGAGCGTGCGCGAACCGTCTCCATCCGCTCCGCGCGACAAGGATGCCGATACGCTGGCGCTGGAAAAGCTGCTCTCCGACGTGACCGGTCTGAAGGTCGCCATCGCCCATCGCGAGCGTGGGGGCGAGGTGCGAATCGGCTATAAGACGCTGGAGCAACTCGATGATTTATGCCGCCGGCTGAAGCACTGAAGCGGCTGGATTAGCCGGCTAATCAATTTCGGTTTCGTTGCGCGAGCCGGGCGCTTTCGACGGCGACGCCGAGCAGCGCCTGGCGTGCGATGGCAGTGGAAAGGTTCGGCCGTTTGCGGGTCTGCAACACCGCATCCTGCAACCTTGCCAATGCGCGGGCCAGCGCTTCGGTATGCCAGCGCTCCAGCGCCGTCTCGACTATCTTTCGCCGCGAGAAGAAGACCGGCGGCCGCGCTCCGGCAACGACTGCCGCCGCGTTGCGCCCCCCAGCTTCCATTGAGCCGCGCATCAGGTGCAGAGCCTGAAATTGGCGCATGGCGGCGGCGAGTACCAGGAAAGGCTGGCCTCCGGAGAGAGTCTGGCGCGTGAAAACCGCGTCGAACGCATCGATCCTGCCTTCGAGCACGGCGTCGACTGCGTCGTCGAAGGAAAGGCCGGAGACGTCGCCGATAGAGGCCTTGACGTCGTCCAGGCCGATCTCCCGCTGCCCCTGCGCATAAAGGAGAAGCTTCTGGATTTCGCCGCGCGAGGCGAGTCTGTCGCCGCCGAGATTGCGGCGCAGCGCCTGCCGCGCTTCGAGCGTCAGCGACATCCCCGCCTTCTGCATCTCGTCGTCGATGATGGCGTCTATGCCTCGCGCCTCGTCGGCATAGCAGGGCAGCGCCATGGCGCCGGGGCTCGCTTCAACGACGGTCCTGAGCGCCGCGCCCTTCTTCAGTTCGCCGGCCTCGATCAGCACGATGGCGTCGCGCGGCGGTTCGGCACATAGCGCTTTGACGTCCTCGGCCAGCGATTTCTGGCCGGCGGCGTTGCGCACCCAGAGCAGCCGCCGTTCGGAAAACATCGGCACCGTGCGCGCTTCGTCGAGCAGCCTGCCCTGTTCGCGCTCGATCTCGGCGCCGTCCAGCCGCACCACCGAAAACGGATCGTCCAGCGGCAGCCCGGTCTTTTCCGCAAACGCCCGCCCGCGTTCGGCCACGAGTCCGCGGTCCGGCCCGTAGAACAGGACGATGGTGGCCCCGGTCGGTCGGGCCAGCCATGCGTCGACCTCATGGGCTTTCTTCTGTGCCATCGCTTCCGGTTAGCATGGCATTTGGCTGTGGCGAAGCACGAATTCATCGGCTCACACCTCACCCGCTGTTTCCCTGTCGGTCAGCCGTATATGGCAGCATCCGTCACCATGGCCCGGCGTCCAGGTGACGTTGGCGAAACGCACGCCTGTCGCCTCGAACAATCCGCGGTCGAAGGCGCCGGCGATGCGGCAAAGCGTGGCGAGCTGTTCGTCGCCTACGCCGGCTTCTACCCAGGCGTCCTTGAGCGGGCAGCGCTTTACCCTGAATTCTATGCTCTTCTCGCTGCGGAGCACATCGGCAGGGTACATGCGGCCGTCATCCGGGCTGACCGACAGGAACGCCTCGCCAATGGCGCGGGCATCGTTCGGGCCGAAATCGGCGAATGCCGCTTCCGCAACCTCGCGGCCGCGCCGCTCGACCGCCCGCACCATGACCTCCTCGGCCTTCGCCGCGCCGAATTCCGCTTCCAGTTCGGCGTAGAACAGCCGGTAGAGATCGGCCCGATTACGGAAGGCTGCCTCGAGTTCGCGGCTCAGCCTTTCCACTTTTTGCGAAGGTTGATCCGTCATTCCGTCTCCTTCGAAGCGAGCCGATCGAGGCTCGGCATGGCCGCAACCAGCGCCTTGCCTATCGGCGAACTGGGCGCGGCGATAATCTGGCGCGCCTCGCCGGTCTCGGCGATCACGCCGGCCTCCATGACCGCGACGCGGTGCGCCACTCGAGCCACCACGCCGAGATCATGGGAAATGAACAGATAGGAAATTCCCTCCTCGCGCTGCAGCGAAGCCAGCAGGTCCAGAATGTCGGCGCGGACGGAAACGTCAAGCGCCGAAAGCGCTTCGTCGAGTACGATCAGGGACGGCCTTGTAGCGATGGCGCGGGCGATCGCCACGCGCTGGCGTTGTCCGCCGGAGACTTCATGGACAGCGCGCTGGGTGAGCGAGGGTGAAAGGCCAACCCGCTCCAGCAGCGCCTCGATTGCCCTGGGACGCTCGCCGCGTGCAGCCAGGCCGTGGATGCGCAGTGGATCGTCGAGCACGCGGCCGACGGTGGCGCGCGGATTGAAGGCTGCGAGTGGATCCTGAAACACCATTTGCAGACGCGTACGCACTGCCCGAAGTTTTGCGCCGCGCAGCGCCAGCAAATCCTGTCCTTCGAAGCGGATGCTGCCGGCATCGGGTTCCGCAAGCCGCAGCAGCAATCTCGCCACTGTCGACTTGCCGCTCCCGGACGGGCCGACCAGCGCCAAGGTTTCGGCGCGGCCGATCTCGAATGAAATTCCATCGAGCGCCGTGATTACCCGACCGGCGCGCTGAAAGCGCTTGGAAAGGCCGGATACGGCAAGCAGCGGCTCGCTCATCCGCGCTTCTCCGCCGCCGGACCAAAACTCGCCTCGATCAGCGAGCGCGTGTAGGGATGCGTGGGCGAGCGCAACAGAACTGCCGGTCCTCCGGTTTCGAGCAGCCGGCCGTGCCGGAACACCGCGATGCGGTCGGCAAGCTGCGCGGCGAGCGCTATGTCGTGGCTGATGAACAGAAGCGACATCGCATCCTCCGCCACCAGCCGCCGGATCAGCGCGACGATCTCGGCCTGGACGATGGTGTCGAGCGCGCTGGTCGCCTCGTCGGTAATCAACAGGCTCGGCCGTGCGGCAATTGCCGCGGCAATTGCAACGCGCTGTTTCTGTCCGCCGGAGAGCTGATGAGGATAGACGTGTGCTATCGCTTCCGGATCGGGCAGGCGGACGCGGCCCAGCAGGTCTGTGGCGAGGCTGCAGGCCTCGCGCCAGGTCAGAGGCAGATGCGTCCGCACGACCTCGGCGATCTGCTCGCCAACCGTCAGTACCGGGTTGAGGCTCGCCGAGGGATCCTGGAAGACGAAGCCGATGTCGCGGCCGTTCTGCGGTGCGCGACCAAGTCCCGGCCAGCTTATGTCTCCGTCGAGTTTTGCCGTCGATGGCAGCAGCCCGGCGATAGCAAGCGCCAGCGTGCTTTTGCCCGAACCGCTTTCTCCGATCACAGCGAGGCATTCGCCGGTCTTTAAATCGAGAGCGACTTGTTTCAGCGCCTCGACATCCTGTCCGTCACGGCTGTAGCGTACGCCGAGATTGCGGATCGACAGCCGAATGGTCACGTATTCATCCGTCTAGTTGCGCTTGTTTCAACCAGCCCTTCGCCGGCTAAGTAGATTCCGAGCACGGTCAGGACGAGAGCCACGCCCGGGATCATCGACAGATAAGGGGCGGAGCGAAGCACGGCGCGACCCTCGGCGATCATGCCGCCCCAGGTGACGCGGTTGGGATCGCCAAGCCCCAGAAAGGAAAGTGCGGCCTCTGTCAGGATCGCCCCTGCAACGATTACCGATGACAGCGCCAGCACCGGCGGCAGCGCATTGGGCAGTATCTCGCGGAAGGCGATCTCCAGCGGGTGCATGCCGATCACCCTCGCCCCGGCGACATAGTCGCGCTCGCGGATCGAAAGTACTTCCGCCCGCGCGATCCGCGCTGGTCCGGTCCAGGCGGCGAGCGTGATGGCGACAATGACGGTGGCGAGGGAGGGACCGGCGACGCTGACGAAGGCGAGCGCCAGCAGGAAGCCGGGCACGGTCTGGAATGCATCGGTGATGCGCATCAGGATCTCGTCTAAGAGGCCGCCTGCGAAGCCGGCCAGCGTGCCGATCACCGCACCAATCAGGATCGCGCCTGCCGCAGCGGCCAAGCCGACCGCCAGCGAGGTGCGCGCCCCGTGAAACAGCCCCGCCAGCACATCGCGCCCGAGCCTGTCGGTGCCAAGCGGCAGCGCCCAATCCTGAAAGGGCCGCAGCAGGGCCGGCCCGGCTATCGACTGCGGGTCGCGTGGAAAAAACCACGGCGCCGAGAGAGCCATGGCTATAAGCCCCGCCAGAATAAGCGCGCCGGCAACGGCCTCGGGCGTGCGCAGGAAGCGGTGGAGCGGGATCATGCGATCTCCCCGCTTGATCCGATGCGCGGGTCAAGCGCGGCGTAGAGGAGATCGACCGCCAGGTTGACGACGATGACCAGCACGGCGCTGACCAGAATTATGCCGAGCAGCAGCGGCGTATCCCGCGCGGCGACCGCTTCCTGCGCCAGACGGCCGAGCCCCGGGACTGAGAACACGCTTTCAATGACGACGCTGCCTCCGAGCATCGCCGCCGATTGCAGGCCGAGCATAGTCACAAGAGGCAGCAGCGCGTTGCGCGCGACATGGCGCAGCACGATGCGTCGCCGTGCAATGCCCCTTGCCCGCGCGGCTAGGATAAAATCCATGCGCCACACCTCGGCCATGCCGGCGCGCATCATGCGCAAATAGAGCGCCAGGTAGATGAAGCCGAGGCTCGCCACCGGCAGGACGAGATGGCGGGCTATGTCCAGCGTGCGCTCTGCTCCGGTCTTGCCGGAAGCGATCGTCTCGATGCCACCGAGCGGAAGCCAGCGTAGCTGCACCGCAAATACCACGATGAGCACGAGGCCCAACCAGAAGCCCGGCACCGCGTAAAGCGCCAGCGAGCCTATCGACAGAAACCGGTCGCGAAAGCTGCCGGGCCGCGACCCGGCGACGATACCGAGAAACGTCCCGAGGCAGAAAGAAAGCGCGGTAGCACTGCCCATCAGGAGCAGCGTATTGGGCAGCCGCTCCAGGATCACGTCGAGGATTGGCCGCGAGAATGCCACTGAGTGCCCGAGGTCGAGCCGCGCCAGCGACCAGACATAGATGGCGAAGCGTGTCGCCGCCGACTGGTCCAGCCCCCAGCGCCGCCGCAATTCCTCAATCATGCCGGCGTCGCCGCCGACCGAGACTACATAGGCGTCAACCGCATCGCCCGGCGCGGCCTCGAGCAGCAGGAACGTGCCTGCGATCACGAACAACAGCACGACGATGCTGCCGATCAGGCGCCGGCAAATGAGACGGAGGGCGCGGGTCATGGCGGCGGCTGTATTTCTCGCGCCAGTTTCAGCCCTCAATCCAGGTGTCGGCCCAGTTCGAGACGGCCCAGCGCGGATTGTTGGCAACTTCCCTGACCGAAGAATGCGCCACGGTGATGAAACCCCATTCGGCGACATTGATCAGCGGCAGATCTTCCGCGACCATTCTCTGGAAGTCGACGTAAAGAGCGGTGCGCTCGTCGGGATCGAGCGTCTCGGCCGCCTTGGCGATCAGCGCATCCAGTTCTGGATTGGCGTAGCCGCCCTGGTTTGAGAACGGCACGCCGTCCGGAACGCCGCTCTGCACCAGAATGGTCGTCGAAATGGCCGGATCGCCGCGGAAGACAGGCGGGGCGATCGCCAGGTCGAAGGCATGGTCGGTATAGACGGCCTTCTGATGCGCGGCCGCGTCGTTGTTGACCAGCTCGGCCCTGATGCCGATCTCGGCCAGCGCCTGCCGCAGATAGTCGCCGAACTGCTTCGTCTCGTTGAAATAGGGTGCCGGCAAAAGCTTCAGCGCGAAGCGTGTGCCGTCATCGCCGCGCTTATAGCCGGCTTCGTCCAGCAGGGCATTGGCCCTGGCGACGTCGAAGGCATAGGTCGGCACGTCGCTTGAATAGAACTGCACGTCGTTGCGCGGCACCGGTCCGGTGGACGCGGTCGCATAGCCCAGGAAGATCGTCTTGACGACAAAATCCTTGTCGACCGCACGGGCGATCGCCTGCCGGACCTTGCGGTCGGCCAGTTCCTTGCGGCGGTGGTTTATCTCGATGACGAGCTGATAGGTCAGCGCCTCATAGCCTTTCGAGATCACTTCTATACCCGGCACTTTCGAGATGCGCTCGAGATCGGCGAGCGGTACTGCCGAGAATGCCGCCAGATGGATTTCCTCCGCCTCCAATGCGCCGGCAGCCGCCGCCCTGTCAGGAAGCACGCGGTAGAGTATCTCGTCGAGCTTCGGCTGGTCCTCGCCCCAATAGGCGTCGTTCTTCTCCAGCCGGTAGTATTCGCCTGGCCTGTGCTCGGCGAATTTGAACGGCCCTGTGCCGACCGGCGCGGTGTTGGCCGGATTGTCGGCGATCTCGCCCACTTCGTAGAGATGTTTTGGAACGACGCTGGTCAGCGCCGGCAGCGCGTTGCGGATAAGCTGGAATGGCGTCGGCCTGACGAAGCGGAAAATCGCCGTATGGTCATCGGGCGTGTCGACCGCCTCCAGGTCCTTGAACACCACGCGGCCGAGATTCTGCAGCGGCTTCCAGATATGCAGCGCCGAGAAGGCGACGTCGGCTGATGTGAACGGCCTGCCGTCGTGCCAGTTTACCCCTTCGCGCAGCTTGAAAGTGACCGTCAGCCCGTCCTCGGAGCTCTCCCAATTGGTTGCGAGCCGCGACTCCAGGCCGTCCTTGCCGGTGAAGGAGGCTTCAGCGAGTGGCTCGACGATTTTGCTGGCGACAAAGAAGACTCCGTTGGAGGCGACGATCGCCGGGTTCAGGTTGCGTGGCTCGGAATCGGCGGCGACGATCAGCCGGCCGCCTTTGGCGGGCGTTTGCGCCCAGAGCGTTGCCGGCAGAGCCGTCGAGGCCAGCAGGACGCTCGACCCGGCGAGAATGCCGCGCCTGGAAATCGCGAAATCGGACATGGCACCACTCCATTGCAGCGTCGAACGATGCGGCCAGCACCAGCCGCTCTGCCCCAGACGTTTCACAATTCAGCATATCCATGGTCCCGGCAACTGGGCCAGAGAAGGAAATATTGTTGCGCGGCGGCAAAGCGGAATTGTCGTCCAATCTGCGGCGGGCTTCCGCAATTGGTAAGCCGAAGCTTACTTCTCAGCCTGGAGAAAATCCTCGACCGCCTGCGGATCGAGCCCGGCGGCAGCGCCGATACGCCTCGCCAGTTCGGCGGCCGCCGGCCGCAGGAGGCCGACGGGCCGGTCCATCCAGTAGGAGACCGGATTGAGCACGCGCCGGTCATCGACCGCGACGATGCGGCCCGCTTCGATCTGGCTCGCTGTCAGCGGCGGCCGGGCGAGCGCGACACCAAGGCCGTGCGCGGCCGCTGCGAGCACCAGGTTGTAATCCTCGAAGCGCCGGTCCTGCGGCCGCGGGCGATAGTCGATGCCCTGCTCGCCGAACCAGGCGCGCCAGCCTGAAGCATCCGAATCGTGGATCAGCGGATAGTCGAGCAGGCGCTCGGGCCTACCAGCGCCGATTGCGCGCGCCAGTTCGGGCGAAGCGATGGGAAAGCACCATTCCTCGAACAGCTTGACCGACACGCGGCCGGGTATGCGCCCGCGCCCGCAGCGCATCGAAATGTCGATGCCTTCCTCGTCGAGATCCGTCTGGTGGATGTCGATGTCGAGCACGATGCGCAGCTTTGTCGAGCCGTTCTCCAGCGCCGAAAGCCGGGGCATCAGCCATAGCCCGCAGATCGACGGGATCGAGGTCAGCCGCACCACAGCGGCGCCTCGCGGTTCGCTCCAGCGGTCGGTGGTGTCGGCAATCAGCGCGAAAGCTTCGTTGGTGCGCAGATAGAGGCGCTGGCCCTCCAGTGTCAGCGAAACGCCGCGCGCGCCGCGCTCGAATAGTTTCAGGCCGAGCCATGCCTCCAGCTTGGCAATCTGTCGGCTGACCGCGCCGTGGGTGAGGTTCAGCCATTCGGCGGCGGAAGAAAAGCTGCCCATACGGGCCGCCGCCTCGAAGGCGCGCAGTGTTTCCAGCGGCAGTATCGGCTGTGAGCTGTGATCCATACTCACAGCTGAGCCTCGATTTATTCGTTTGTCAACAAGCTCCGGGTGGCGCCTCCTGTCGCCGAAATCTCACACGCTTGAAGAGGAAGACCATGACCGCCGCCGCCATCACACCCGCCCGCTCGGCCGATCCGATCACGATAGCCGCGGTGGCGGTTACCGTTGTCGCTTGGGCGTCGGCGTTCCCGGCGATACGCGCCGGCCTCGCCGCTTTCGGTCCGCTAGAGCTCGGCGCGCTTCGCTTCGCCATCGCCGCCGTGCCGGCCGCTATCTTCCTGCTCGTCATCCGTCCGCCGCTTCCGGCGTTGAAGGAGGCATGGCGCTTCGCAACCGGCGGCCTGGTCTTCGTGGCGCTCTACACGGCGCTTCTCAATTACGGGGAACTGACCGTGTCGGCTGGCGCAGCCAGCTTCATCATCAATGTCAGTCCGATCATGACCGCCGGCTTCGCCATGATGGTGCTCGGAGAGCGCTTTTCAGCGCTGGCCTGGACCGGAACCTTCCTCTCCTTCGGCGGTATAGGCATCATCGCGCTCGGGGAAGGTCAAGGCCTGAGCTTTGACCGCGGCGCGCTGCTTATCCTCGGCGCCGCAGTATGCACCGCCACAAACACCATCGTGCAGAAGCCGCTTTTCGCCCGTCATAAGCCGCTTACCGTGTCGGCATGGAACATGGTGATCGGCGCACTCTGCTTGTCACCGGCTTTGCCCAGCGCGCTGTCGCAAACCTCGGCGGCAAGCACCGAGGGGCTGGTGGCCGCTATTTATCTCGGCATAGTGCCCGGCCTGGTGGCGCTGTCGCGCCTGCCGGCGTCGCGCGCATCGAACTTCCTCTATTGCGTGCCGCCGGTAGCGACGCTGATCGGCTTCCTCTGGCTCGGCGAAATCCCGACCAGCCTCGGGATCCTCGGCGGCGCGCTGGCGCTGGGCGGCGTGGCCATCGTCAACCTTCGGCGCTGAAAACAACACGTTTAGAGCCCATTTCCATTTGATTGAAATGGGTTAAGACCGGGCAGCCGATATTTTCGCTCAGGGTTTTGGATCGGCTTTCAGATAGGCGATGACGTTGGCGATGTCGGCGTCATCCTTCAAGCCCGGAAACGCCATCTTGCCCTTGGGGATCACCGCTTTCGGATCGCGCAGATACTCGGTGAGGTTGGCATCGTCCCAGACCAGCCCGGCCGCGCCTGCTTCCTTTATGTTCGCGGAATATTTGGCTTGGTAGCTTTCGAGCGAGCCGGCCGTGCGACCGACCACGCCGACAAGGTGTGGCCCGACCTTGTTCTTTTCGGCCTCGGCGTCATGGCAGGCCCGGCATTTGTTGAACACCGTCTTCCCGGCGGCCGCGTCCTGCGCCTGCGCCTGCAGCGGTGCAAGGAAGACTGCGGCAAGGAAGGCCGAGGCAAGGCTGATGGTCGGTTTCATGATGCGGTTTTCCTCCGTGAGCAAAGCCAATCCGGGTGAGGTTACCGGCTAAAGGCGTGCAAAGCCAGCCGGTTCCCGGGTGCGACGATGTGCAGCGGCACGGGCTCCCATTCGCGGCGGTATGGCGGCTGCTTCAGATTGCAAAAGAGGCGAGGACTGCTAGGCTGACCATACAATCAGTGGTCGTCTCAAGCCATGTCGGACCAGGAAAGCCGTCTCAATGACGCCGGCGTCCGCCTCGCCGGGGCAACGGCCGTCGACTTCTTTGCTCTCCTGAAACCGCGCGTCATGGCGCTCGCCGTATTCACCGCCTTCGTCGGGCTGGTGGCTGCGCCAGGAATCATCAATCCGGCTGTCGCGGTGACAGCCATTCTCGCCATCGCGCTTGGCGCCGGCGCTGCCGGCGCGCTCAACATGTGGTACGACGCAGACATCGACGCGGTGATGTCGCGGACCTCCCGGCGACCGATTCCGTCGGGCCGCGTTATGCCGGCCGAAGCGCTCGGTTTCGGCCTCGTTCTTTCCACCCTGTCAGTCCTGACGCTCGGCATGCTGGCCGGATATCTGGCGGCTGCGCTGCTCGCCTTCACCATATTCTTCTACGTCGTCGTCTATACGATGTGGCTAAAGCGCTCGACGCCGCAGAACATTGTGATCGGCGGGGCGGCCGGCGCGCTGCCTCCGGTGATCGGATGGGCCGCCGCGACCGGCTCGGTCGGCCTGGAAAGTGCGATCCTGTTTCTCATCATCTTCTTCTGGACGCCGCCGCATTTCTGGGCGCTCGCTCTATTCAAGGCAGGCGATTACGACGCCGCCGGAATACCGATGATGCCGAACGTCGCGGGCGAGGCCTCGACCCGCAAGCAGATCTTCGCCTATTCGCTGCTGCTCGCGCCCGTCGGCGTCGCGCCTTGGCTGTCCGGCTTTGCAAGCGGCGTTTACGGACTGGCCTCGGCCGTGCTGGGCGTGGGCTTTGTCTGGTACGCGTGGAAGGCGCTTGCCGCACCCGATGCGGGTATGAAGAATGCCAAGGCGCTGTTTGCCTATTCGATTATCTATCTTTTCGCGATCTTCGCCGTTCTGCTCGGCGACAGCATCGCCCAGCGGGCGCTCAGCTGAGCTGACTAGATCCTTCCGGGCTCTGCGCTCACAATGGCGCTGCGCAGAAGCCGAGCAGGAGGAGAATGGCCGTGCCCAGGCCGAGAATGAACACCGTCTTTGCGTCCATGACCTGACCCCCAAGCCGTTTTGGCCAGAGTAGCCAAAAAAGGGGGCGAATGCCAGAAGAGCGGTCGACCATGCGCCAATGGGGGCGACAAATCGTCTCGGGCAAGTTATGTTGACGGCGGTGCAGGTCGCGGTTTTGCGTGACCAGTCACGCTGGACGGCAGCACCGTAAATCGCGACCCCACCGGACCTGGTCCAGGAGGAAAATGGTCATGGCGAATTTTCACGTGCTTGCAGGCCCCAACAAGAAGAAGGCCGTGGCTCAACCCACGGTTCGCCAGATAATGATCGCGGATGTCTTCGACGCGCTGCGTCGGGGGTTCGATGATTTCTGGGAAAAGCCGTCGCATTATGTCTTTTTGTGCCTGATCTACCCCGTCATCGGCGTGATCCTGATCACATGGACGTCCGGCGGCAATGCCCTGCAGCTAATATACCCGCTCATCACCGGTTTCGCCTTGCTTGGACCCTTGGCCGCACTCGGCCTCTACGAAATCAGCCGGCGGCGGGAACTCAACCTCGACTCGTCCTGGACGCATGCGCTCGAGGTGCGGAACTCACCGGCTATCCCGGCGATTATCGCTGTCGGGGTCCTGCTTCTGGGGCTGTTCGTCGCTTGGCTGCTTACCGCACAGGCGCTGTTCAACTGGCTCTATGGGTCCGACGTGCCGACGTCGATCACGGGGTTCGTGTCCGACGTGTTCACTACCGAACGTGGCTGGACACTGATTCTGCTCGGCAACGCGATCGGCTTCCTATTCGCGCTGGTGGTGCTCAGCACCACGGTCATCGCCTTTCCGCTGCTGCTCGACCGGGACGTCGGCGCCTACGCGGCGATAGAGACCTCGGCTCGCGTGATGATCGCAAATCCCGTCCCGATCGTCTTGTGGGGTCTGATCGTGGCGGTTGCGCTGGTTGCGGGGTCGCTTCCGCTTTTCGTCGGCTTGGCGGTTGTTATCCCAGTGCTCGGCCATTCCACCTGGCACCTCTACCGCAAGGTGGTGGAAACTCCGCCGGCCAAAAGGCGGCGCGTTCAGCGCTGAGCGGCGCAAAAGCGCCGTTCCTTCCCTGTCCCGCCTACGCCTCGTCAACCCTCTCCCTGCCGGGGAGAGGGTTGATATCAGCCGCGATGCTTGCGAAGGGGAGGCCGGATGAGGAAGACGCGGCACATATGGGGTGACCTGCAGCAGCGGTTGCCCGCCTGCAGTTGCGCTCAGCGGCTGTCTATCCGCCTGCGCCGAAGAAGTTCAGCCGCATCAGCGCGGTGTAGTCGGCTTCGAAGACCATCAACGCCACGAATACCAGCACCGCCACCGGCGGCAGCAGGATAGCGTAGCTCAGCGCCGGCCGTTCAAACGCCATATGCATGAATACGGCGACGATCAGCCCCGCCTTCAGCACCATAAATATCAGGATCAGGGTCCATCTGAGATAGCCCTCGAAGCCGGCATAATCGACGTAGTAGGAGCAGGCACTGAGGATAAACAGCCAACCCCAGACGATGAGATAGAGCCGGATCGGGTGTTCCTGATGCACCTCCGCATGCGCCGTAGTCGCCGGCGCTTCGTGGGCGCTATGGGGCTGTCCCGAATCGTGTGCCGTTGCTTCAGCCATGTCCGCCTCTCACCACAGATAGAAAAATGCGAAGATGAAGACCCAGACGAGATCGACGAAGTGCCAGTAGAGGCCCATGATCTCGACGCTCTCGTAATTGCCTCTTCGGCTCGTGAAGAAGCCTCGCTCGCCGACATCATAGTCGCCGCGCCAGACCTTCCGCGCCACGATGAGCAGGAAGATCACGCCGATCGTAACGTGGGTGCCGTGGAAGCCTGTAATCATGAAGAAAGTTGCGCCGAATTGCTCGGCGCCCCACGGATTGCCCCATGGGCGTACGCCCTCGCTGATCAGCTTGGTCCATTCGAAGGCCTGCATTCCGACGAAGGTCGCGCCGAGCGCGGCAGTAACCAGCATCAGGATCGCCGACATCTTGCGGTTGCGCCGATAACCCTGCATCACCGCCATCGCCATGGTCCCGGATGACGAGATCAGGACGAAGGTCATGATGGCGATCAAGAGCAGTGGAACGCTGACATCGCCGACGTGCAGGCCGAACACTTCGCTGGGATTGGGCCAAGGCACGACCGTCGACATGCGCGCGGTCATGTAGGCCAGCAGGAAGCAGCCGAAAATGAAGGTGTCGGACAGGAGGAAGATCCACATCATGGCCTTGCCCCAGGAGACGTTCTTGAACGCCCGCTGGTCGGAGGACCAGTCCGAAGCGATGCCCCGCCACCCATCCGGTCGCGGGCCGATCCCGGTTGTGTTCGTTAGCGTCGTCTCTGCCATCCGCTTTGTCCTTCAGGTCAGCAGTTGTCGGCAAATGTCGATAAGGTCGGCAGCCCAGCCGGCCAGCAGCACAAACACCGCAAGCCAGACGAAGAGCAGGAAGTGCCAGTACATGGCGCAGAGCTCGACGCTGAGCCGAAGCCGCTCCGGCCGGTAACGCCCCCATGCGCCTGCGGTCGTCCGCGCCAGCGCCACCAGGCCGCCTAAAATGTGCAGCCCGTGCATGCCGGTGATCATGTAGAAGAAGCTGTTGGCCGGATTGGCCTCCAGGAAGTAGCCGCTGGCCGAAAGATCCCGCCAGACAACGAGCTGCCCGGCGAGGAAGGCGAGCGCGGTCAGCCCGCCGGTGACGAGGCCAAGCCGCACCATGTCGATCTGGCCGCGGCGGGCGGCGACAACGGCGCACTGCAGCGCCACGCTGGAAAGAACCAGCACGCCGGTGTTCAACCACAGCAGCGGCGGGATCGGCAGCGGCTGCCAGTCCGACAGCTCCATGCGCATGAAATAGGCGCTGGCAAACAGCGCGAACAGGCAGCCGACGACGGCGAGGAACACGCCGAGCCCGACCTTGGCGGTCGGCATGCCTGTCACATCGGTCTCCGGCAGGGCAGCCGCCGGTCCGTGCTCGAGCCAGGGCTTGGACATCAGCCCCTGGTGGGAAAGCCACCAGCCGGCGATGCCGGCGATCACGAGCAGGAATACCAGTATGACGCTCATGCCAGCCCCACGGCGGCCTTATCGGTGCCGGGATCGTTCTGGGCGATGAAATCCTCTCTTGCTCCCGGCACGCTGTAATCGTAGGCCCAGCGGTAGACGACCGGCAGTTCCTTGCCGAAATTGCCATGCGCCGGCGGCGTCTCGGGCGTCTGCCATTCAAGTGTGGTGGCACGCCACGGATTGCCGCCCGCCTCGCGGCCGTGCCAGATGCTCCAGATCAGGTTGAAGAGGAACACCATCTGCGCGAAGCCGACGACAAGCGCGGCCACCGAGATGAAGGCGTTGAGGTTTTCCACCGGTGCGGTGATGAAGGCCGGCTCGCCGATTTCGGGATAGCGCCGCGGCACGCCGACCAGCCCGACATAGTGCATCGGGAAGAAGATCGCATAGGCGCCGACGAAGGTGACCCAGAAATGGAACTGGCCCATCGCCTCGTTCATCATCCGCCCGGTGATCTTCGGGTACCAGTGATAGATCGCGCCGAAGATCACCATGATCGGCGCAACGCCCATCACCATGTGGAAATGCGCGACGACGAACATGGTGTCCGAGAGCGGTACGTCAACAACAACATTGCCGAGGAACAGCCCGGTCAGCCCCCCATTGACGAAGGTGACGATGAAGGCCAGCGCGAACAGCATCGGAAGGGTCAGATGGATGTCGCCGCGCCACAGCGTCAGCACCCAATTGTAGACCTTGATGGCGGTGGGCACCGCGATGATCAATGTTGTTGTTGCGAAGAAGAAGCCGAAATAGGGATGCATGCCCGAGACATACATGTGGTGCGCCCAGACGATGAAGGAGAGCGCGCCGATGCCGACAATCGCCCACACCATCATGCGGTAGCCGAAAATGTTCTTGCGGGCGTGGGTCGAGATCAGGTCGGAGACGATGCCGAAGGCCGGCAGCGCGACGATGTAGACCTCCGGATGGCCGAAGAACCAGAACAGGTGCTGGAACAGAATCGGGCTGCCGCCGCCATAGCTCAGCTGCTCGCCCATCTCGACCAGGGCCGGCATGAAGAAGCTGGTGCCAAGCACACGGTCGAACAGCATCATCACGCAAGCCACGAACAGCGCCGGGAAGGCCAGCAGCGCCATCACTGTGGCGGTGAAGATGCCCCACACTGTCAGGGGCAGGCGCATCAGGGTCATGCCGCGGGTGCGGCCCTGCAGCACCGTCACCACATAGTTCAGGCCGCCCATTGTGAAGCCGATGATGAACAGGATCAGCGAAACCAGCATCAGGATGATGCCGGCCTCCTGGCCGCCCGGCGTGCCACTGAGGATGGCTTGTGGCGGATATAGCGTCCAGCCCGCGCCGGTCGGGCCGCCGGGTGCGAAGAAGCTTGCGGCCAGCACCAGCACCGCAACCAGATAAATCCAGTAGGAGAGCATGTTCACATAGGGGAACACCATGTCGCGCGCGCCGACCATCAGCGGGATCAGGTAATTGCCGAAGCCGCCGAGGAAGAGCGCGGTGAGCAGGTAGATCACCATGATCATGCCATGCATGGTAACGAATTGATAATAGGCTTCGGGGGTAATGAAATCGAAGGTGCCGGGGAAGCCGAGCTGCAGCCGCATCAGCCAGGAAAGCACCAGCGCCACCAGGCCGATGGCGAGTGCGGTGCCGGAATACTGAATGGCTATGATCTTGGCGTCCTGCGAGAAGACGTATTTCGTCCACCAGCTATGCGGATGGTAGAGTTCGACCTCTGGAACTTCCGCAGGCGGAATGACATCCACGGCGCCAGGTGTGGCATCGACCATCGGTTCGCCTCCTTGTTCCTTCCGGCGAGACCCGCGGCTTGTTCAGGCCCGGCCGCTCGAAAGTCCCTTTCCTACCCTACGGCCTCCCCGTTCAAGGCCGCACCACCGCCTCTTCGGCCGCGCCGACCTGTTCGGGCGCCGACAATTGCGCGAATGTCGACTGCTCGCCGAGCCAGGTGGCGTAGTCTTCCGCGGTATCGATCATGACGATGCCGCGCATGAATCCGTGCCCTGTGCCGCAAAGCTCCGCGCACAGCACCTCGAAGGTCCCCGTCCGCGTCGGCGTGAACCAGAAATAGGTGACCGAACCGGGGATCATGTCCATCTTGGCGCGGAACTCGGGCACGTAGAAATCGTGCAGCACGTCAATCGAGCGCAGCAACATCTTCACCGGCTTGTCGATCGGCAAATGCAGGTCGGCGGCCTCGACGACCACGTCGTCCTGGCCGTTTGCGTCGTCCGGATTGACGCCCAGCGGATTCTCGGGGCTGACCAGGCGGCTGTCGGATGTGCCGAGCTTGCCGTCCGCGCCGGGCAGGCGGTAGCTCCACTGCCATTGCTGGGCGATCACCTCGACTTCGGTTGCGTCGGCGGGAACCGTGATGAACTGATTCCAGACGAACAGGCCTGGAACCAGCATGGCGGTGACGCCGAGCCCGGTCAGGATGGTCAGCCACCATTCGAGCCGCTTGTTCTCCGGTTCGTAGTGGGCGACGTTGCCTTCCTTGTGGCGGAAGCGCCAGACGCAATAGGCCATGAACAGCACGACGGCAGCGAACACCGCGCCGGTGATCCAGAATGTGATGATCAGCGTCGAGTCGATATAGCCCCAGTTCGAGGCGATGGGCGTCCACCACCAAGGGCTGAGGGCGTGGAACAGGACCGAGCCCACCACCACCAGAACGAGTACAAGCGCAATCGCCATACCCCGGTTCCTCCGCAATCCGGGGAAACCTCCAATCCCGCGGAAATGCCGGAGCATCATAACGTGATTTGCCGCGAAAGTTCCATTGCGCGGTTTTGTCGCGGGCAGACACGAAAAAGCCGCGGAATTCCGCGGCTTTTCGGTGAGGAGGGTCATGATCGACCGCCCAACAGCGGGCATTGACGGCAAACGCGTCTGCCCGCGGCGAACACCTTAAAAATGCCGAACTGACGTAGCAGTGAGCCGGCTCATACCACCAGGAAGTGATCCGCGGTGAGAGCCAGTCCGGCACTCAGCGTCGCGATGCGCGCTCCGAGGCCGAGCCGCGAGACTATCAGTTGCACATAAGTGCCGTCCGGGTCTCTTGGAGATCAAGATTCAGGAAGCAGACGCGTGTTTCGGCCCGATGGGAGGGTCCCCTGCCATTCATAAGAGTAGGCCGGGCGGAACGATTTCAGTTCCCATCGATTTCGTCTTCCTATGTGAAAGGTGACCGCATGGATGACGATAATGTAAAGACCATCTGTGGGACATTCGGGACGCGGGAAGCGGCTGACCGTGTGATCGAGCATCTTGTTCAAGAGCACGGAATCGACCGGGCAGACATTTTCGTTCAGGCCAAAGACGCCGCAAACACCTCCGGCACTGCGCCATCCGGAGGAGATGCTGCAGGCGACTACGAAGGCTCGGATCTCGACCCAGCCCTTCGGGGCGAGATTCAAGTGTCGGCGGATGTCAGTCGCGATGAAATCGCAGCGGCTGAGCAGGCCTTCCGAGAGGCCGGCGCCGCACATTTGACAACGCGCTGAACGATATCCGAGCCTCCGCTAGGTCGAGTTGGAAAGGCGCATCAATGGCCTGCGAGAAGCCGATATGGCCGGCTTAGCCTAAGCGGGAGAAAGTCGGCTGGGGTCCCACCTGTGTGGAAGAAGCGCTCAGGGCTGAAACGGCTAAACCACGTCTGCGGTCGCCGGCTTCCGGGTTCATTTCAGTTGACGAACTGCGGCATCATCAGCCGCGGAAGCCACAGAGTTAGCGATGGAAGCAGGATCACCAGGATCAGAATGGCCAGCATCGGCAGAAGGACAAGCGCCACGTCACGCAAAGCCTTTTTCACCGGAATACCCGCGATGGAGCAGGAAATCAGGAGGCACAGCCCATAAGGGGGCGTCACCAGACCGAATGCCAGGCTGATGATGCCGATCATGGCGAAATGGATCGGATGCATCCCCACCGCCTGCGTCACAGGGTACAGAACCGTCCCAAGGATGATAATGGCCGGGATTGCGTCGATGAAACAGCCGATGACGAGAAATGCTATCGCCACGGCAAAGCCCATTTCGGCAATCCCAAGGTCAAGTGTCTGAACATAGCCAACGAGGGCCGCAGGGATGCGGAAATAAGCCAGCGTCCAGCCGAAAGCACTGGCAGTGCCGATGCAAAATAGCGCGATCGATGCGAAGCGGCCGGTATCGTAGAAGACGTGCGCCAGCTTCCGACGGCCGACCGTTCGGTAGATAATGAGGCCGAGCGCCAGAGCATAGAGCGCAGCGACGACAGATGCTTCGGTCGGGGTGAAGAACCCCCGACGATGCCGCCGACGATGATGACCGGCGTCAGAAGCGCCAGGACGGCGCGGGCCAGGGCGCTTGCGAGCTCGCGCAGTGTCGCGCGATCGTGCAGCCCCATGCCGTGGCGGCGCGCATAGACGTAGACCGCCACCATCTGGGCAAGCCCGATCAGGATGCCGGGTATAATCCCGGCGATGAAGAGTCCGCCGATGGAAACGGACATCAACCCTCCCCAGACCACCATCAGGATCGAGGGCGGGATGATGACGCCCATCACCGACGAACACGCCGTCACCGCAACCGAGAATGACGAGGAGAAGCCCTCCTTCTTCATCTGGGGGATCAGGAGCGAGCCGATGCCGGCGGCATCCGCCGTGGAACTGCCGGAGATGCCGGCGAAGAACATCGAGACGACCACGTTCACGTGTCCGAGGCCGCCAGGCAGGTGGCCGACCATGGCGCGTGCCAGCCGTATCAACCGGTCGGTGATCCCAGCCACGTTCATCAGGTTGGCAGCCAGAAGGAAGAACGGGACGGCCAGAAGCACGAAGGAATTGTAGGAGCGGAACATCTCCTGGAGGACAAGGACCGGCGTCAGGCGCGGTTCGAAATAGAAGATTGGCAGGCAGGCGAGCGCTAGAGCAAAGGCGACCGGCACACGAAGGATGATGAGCAGAAACAGCACGCCAAACATGATGGCGGCGACGGTCCCGGGGGTCATGCGGCTTTCCCGCGGATTATCGCCATTTCCCTGGCAATCTTCTCGACAATGAACAGCGTGAAGATGATCCCGCAGAGCGGCCAGGCGCCGAACATCCAGTTCATCGGCAGGGCCGCGATCTCGGACTTCTGATACCAGCCGAACAGCATCAGATGCCAGCCGTACCACATGAATATGAAGGCGACGACGAGGACCATGACATGGACGAAAATGCGCTTGGCGGCCTCTATCTTCGGATTGGACGATTCCGGCAGAACCTCCAGATCGAAATGCGTGCCGTCGCGCACTGCGCACATAGCTCCGACCATGATCATCCAGACGAAGCAGAACCGGGCGATCTCCTCGGTCCAGATGTAGCGTGGCACGACGTCGATGAATCGGGAAAGGATCTGTGCGGTGACCGGGATGAGCAGGCCCGCAACGAGCAGGGCGAGCGTGACCTTCAGGACGTTATGGACGACGTCGAGTACGCGTGTCATGGATTTCCTCGGGCGGCGGCAGCAGAGGTAGCGAAGACGCGTCGGGGCCGCACAAGGGCAGCCCCGCTCGGATCATGTAAATCCGGTCACTGGACCGCCTGTACGGCCTTCAGGACCTCCGATGCGCCCAGTTCCTCGGCGTAGCTCTCGAGCACCGGTTTGGCTGCAGTCAGCATGGCGTCCCGCTCGGTGAACTCGTGGGTCGTCAACCAGCCTTTTGCCTCCATCTCCTGGACCTTCTTCGAGTCTTCGCTGCTTTCGATGTCACGGCCAAACTTTCCGGCCGCCGCTCCGGATTCGTCGATGCAGGTCTGCAGCGCCTCCGGCAGCCGCTGATACGTCTTGTTGGCGATGAACAGCGGCCTGATGGTGATGGCATGCCTGGTCAGGGACAGGTGCGGGCCGACTTCGTAGAACTTCATCTGCTCGACGCCGGCTGCCTCGTTCTCCGCCCCCTGAATGACGCCGGTCTGGATGGCGTTGTAGACCTCGTTGTAGGCGATCACAGTTGGCGCCGCGCCCAGGGCGTTGAAGACGCTCGTCCAGATCGGGGCGCCTTGCATCCGGAGCGGTACGCCCTTCAACTCCGCCATATTGGTGATCGGCTTCGTCGCAAAGATGTTGCGTGTCCCGCCCCCGGCATAGCCCAGGAGCCTGATGTCGGCCTTTTCGAGGATATCGTCGGCGACCGGCTTGAGAGCGTCCTGCTCGAGCACCTTCCTCCAGTGGTCCTCGTCCCGGAACAGGAAGGGCATGTCCATCAGCGGCGCCATGGCCGAGAAGGTCGAGATATGCGCGGGCGAAGCCACGGCATAGTCGACCGACAGGCCTTGGTTCATGTAGGCTACGTAATCCTTCTCGAGCCCCAGCTCGGAATTCAGGTGCATTTCGAATTCGATCGGCTCATCGGTGTAGCAAGCCTTAACGAGTTCCTCGAATTTGCGCATCGTCTTCGTGAAGGCATGGTCCTCGTTGAACTGACTTGCACCAATCAATTTGATCTGTGCCGAGGCCTGACCCGGGAATCCTACCGCCGCAACGGCCGCGCCGAAAAACAGCGCCACCGTATTTCTTAAAACTCGAAAACCGTTCACTTTTTTACCTCCCATTGGCGATTGCAGGTGCGTAAGCTGATGTCGCTGGCATGCTGCTGCGCATTTTATTTGCGCTCTCATCCTCCGAGGGTACTATTGTCTACCGACTTCCCAGGGTCAATGTCGCATCGGTCGCCGTCCTACCCGTGTGCGGAATTCGTCGGATGAGCGCATCGGCGGCATCTGAAAAAGCGCGTAGAAGTTGTCGAGTCGAGACTGCCAGGTCGCCCGACCGTTGCTTGCGACCAGGTGGTCGCGCTCAAATGTGCAAGAGAGGTGTTAGATGCAACAGAAGCCTTCAATCGGATTTGTCGGCTTGGGGCTCATGGGGTCCGCCATGGTAAAACGCCTCCAGAGCCTTGGCTATACAATGACTGTGATGGCCAACCGCAACAGGGCGAATGTCGACGCGGCAGTGGCGCGTGGTGCCGCCGAAGCGAAGACTGCGCGCGACCTCGCCGGGCAAAGCGACGTCGTGATGCTCTGCATGGACACATCGGCCTCGGTCGAGGCGCGCATGTTCGGCGAGACCGGAATCATAGCCGGCTTGCGCAGCGGAACTCTGGTGATCGACTTCGGCACCTCCTTGCCCGATTCGACAATCAGGATCGGCGAGGCCGTCGCCGCAAGGGGCGCAAGCTATATGGATGCACCGCTCGGCCGCACTCCCTCGCACGCGGTGGAGGGCAAGCTCAACATTATGGCAGCCGGCAGCCATGAAGCCTTCATCCGCGCCGAACCTATCTTCAGGGATATTGGCGAGAACGTCTTTCACGTCGGGCCGCTGGGCGCCGGCCATACTCTGAAATTGATAAACAACTTCTTCGCCATGACAACGGCTTGCGCCATGTCCGAAGCTTTCGCCATGGCCGACAAGGCAGGCATCGATCGCCAAGTCCTTTACGGCGTCATGTCCGCCGGGCCGCTGAAGTCGGGCATGATGGATTTTATCAAGGCCAATGCGGTGGACGGCAAGCCGGATATGCTGGCCTTCTCCATAGCCAACGCGCGCAAGGATGTCGGGTATTACGGCAGGATGGCGGATGGTCTGGGCGTGCCCAGCCTAATGTCTCACGCCGCCAAGCAGGCGCTTTCGCTGGCCGGGGCTGCCGGGTATGGCCAAAGGATGGTTCCGGAGATGGTAGATTATTTCGCGGCTCTGTTCGGCGAAAAACCCCGGGCGCCAAAATGACCAGCCTCAGCCTGGTCGCGATCGAGGCTAGCGCGCCATTGGTCCCGCCGACGATGCCATCGACTGACCATGTTTGAGACTTCGCTCTACGCACCGGTGAAACAATTTCTCGAACGCCTCGGTTTTACCGTGAAGGGGGAAATCGGCGGATGCGATCTGTTGGCGGTGAGCGGAGACTCCCCGCCCGTTGTGGTCGTGTGTGAACTCAAGCTTCAGTTCAATCTGGAACTCGTGCTGCAGGGCGTCGACCGAATGGCCGCCGCCGATGAAGTCTGGGTGGCGGCAAGGATGTCGGCTCGCGGAAAAGGCCGAGAGAGCGATGTTCGGTTTCGAAATCTGTGCCGCCGCCTCGGAATAGGCCTGCTCGGCGTCACTGCGTCTGACGATGTGGAGGTATTGCTCAGCCCGGCTGCTCCTTTGCCGCGTCGCGATCCTAAACGGCGTTCCCGGCTGGTCGATGAGCATAAACGCCGCCAGGGGGATCCGGTCGTCGGCGGCGGCTCGCGAAATCCGATCATGACTGCCTATCGGCAGGAGGCCTTGGCGTGTGCGGCAGCTTTGGCCGATGGTCCGAGGCGGCCGCGAGACCTGCGGCCTGATCTGCCGAATGCCTACAAGATCTTGCGCCGGAACGTCTATGGTTGGTTCGTCAGCATTGAGCGCGGCGTTTACCAGCTCACTCCAGTAGGCCATCAGGCGCTGCTCAGATGGCCGCCGCCCCTGCAAGTCGAGAAGCAAGGAGGGGCCGCCGCGGCACATGCGGCATCTTCCGTCGAGGCCTGACCGGCCCCGACCTTCATTTGCAGAAGCGCGATGGCTCAAGAGGTATGTGAGTATGACCCCGGCTATGCGGGTCTATCAGTCTGGTTCGTTGCCAGCGGCAAGCGCGATACGACTACGCGAAATTGCCCTTCGCTGCCTTGGTGCTGCCCGTGTCGGACTAAGCAAAACGGCCGCCTCTCGGCGGCCGTTTTAGGTAATTGATTTCTTGGCAGAAACTGGAGCGGGTGAAGCGATTCGAACGCTCGACCCCAACCTTGGCAAGGTTGTGCTCTACCCCTGAGCTACACCCGCTCGCACGGCATCGACCGCAAGCCGCGCTTATATGGCCGAAGAGCGAGCCGATTGCAACAGGGAAATGGCGGGTTTCGTGCGACGATTTTGCCGGCCGCGCAGCGAGGCCGCACCCGCTTTCGAAGGTGGGTCGCTGCCGCTTCCGGTCTTGTCTTGCGGCAGGCTTTGGTCATAAACCGTTGCCGACAAGCGCCCGCTCCGGAATCTGCACCCATGCCGAAATCGCCCGAAGACCTTTTTGCCTATCTCGACAGCCTCGGCATTTCGGTTCGGACAAAATCCCATCCGCCGCTTTTCACGGTTGCGGATTCGCAGGCGCTCCGCGGGGAGATCGACGGTGGGCATACCAAAAACCTGTTCCTCAAGGACAAGAAGGACAATTTCTTCCTGGTTACCGTGGGCGAAGAGGCGGAAGTGGATTTGAAGCAGATCCACCATATCATCGGCGCGGCCGGCCGGGTTTCCTTCGGCAAACCGGAGCCGCTGATGGAATATCTGGGCGTCACGCCCGGCGCGGTCACTGCCTTCGGCCTGATCAACGATACGGGCGGGCGGGTGAAGTTCGTCATCGACGAGGCGCTGATGCGGGACGAGATCGTCAACGCGCATCCACTCACCAACGAGGCGACGACATCCATCGCCAGCGAGGATCTTCTGGCCTTTGTGAAGGCGACCGGACACGAGCCTCATATCTTGAAAGTATCGGCATGAATGCCACATGGTGGCGAGGGCCGCCAGCAATGGCGGCGCCGCAACGGCGGGCCGGCAGCGACCGAAAGGGCAGCAATGAACACCAAGGACAATCCGTTCGGCGGGATGGGAAGCCAGTATTCCACCAGCGTACAGTACGGCAACGGCCAGCCGCCGCGCGAGCCCGCTCCCGGTCCGGCGACCGGAACGCCGCTGGTGGCTGAACCCTTCGTAGTCAAGGACGTCTCCACCAAGAGCTTCGCTGCCGACGTGATCCAGGAATCTCGCCGCCAGCCGGTGCTGGTCGACTTCTGGGCCCCCTGGTGCGGTCCGTGCAAGCAGCTCGCGCCTGCCCTTGAAAAAGCGGTGCAGGCCGCCGGTGGCAGGGTCAAGCTCGTCAAGATGAACATCGACGAGCACCCTTCCATTGCGGGCCAGCTCGGCATCCAGTCGATCCCGGCCGTCATCGCCTTCAAGGACGGGCAGCCGGTCGACGGCTTCATGGGCGCGATCCCCGAAAGCCAGATCCGCGATTTCATCGAAAAGGTCGCCGGCAAGGGCAATGGTCAGGCGCAGATTGCCGACGCATTGGCTGCAGCGGCGGAAGCCCGCGAGGCGGGCGACTTGCAGGGTGCGGCGCAGATTTACGAAGCGGTTCTGGCGCAGGCTCCCGACAATGTCGACGCGCTCGCCGGCCTCGCCGACATTCTGTTCCAGGCCGGAGACAGCGCGGCTGCGCAGGAAATTCTGGCGCGCGCGCCGGAAGACAAGAAGGATGCCCCGGCGCTCGCCGCCGTCCGCGCCAAGCTCGCGCTTGCCGAACAGGCCGCCGCGCTCGGCGATCCGGGCGAACTCGAGCGCCGCCTCGCAGCCGATCCAAACGACCATCAGGCGCGCTTCGACCTCGCCATGATCCAGAATGCGCTTGGCATGCGGCAGGAGGCCGCCGACAATCTGCTGGCCATCGTCAAGGCCGACAGAACGTGGAAGGATGACGGCGCCCGCGCACAGCTTCTGCAGTTCTTCGAGGCCTGGGGCCTGACCGACGAGGTGACGCTGGCTTCACGGCGCAAACTGTCGTCGCTGCTGTTTTCGTAACGGCGTATCTGCTCGGAATGGAACAGGCTTCGGCCGGTCCATTCCGGGGACTTCGAAATTGACTTGCGGATTCCGACAGATGCTCCAGATTCAGGGCTATCGCCGGAACGGAGAATGAAATGCAGGCGGGAAACGCCCATTACCGGCTCCCATCCGATCTGCCTACCGTAGCCGCGGTTTTCCCGCTGTCCGGCGCGCTGCTGCTGCCGGGCGGGCGCATGCCGCTCAATATATTCGAGCCGCGCTATCTGCAGATGGTAGATGAGGTCATGTCGGGAACGCGGCTGATCGGCATGGTGCAGCCGGCCCTCGACGGGTCGATGCGCGACGATGACGAGCCGGAGATCTGCGAAGTAGGGTGCCTCGGCCGGGTCACATCGCTCGCCGAAACCGGCGACGGACGCTATCTGATTTCGCTGCAGGGCGTTTGCCGCTACCGGATCGCCGAGGAGATGGCTGTGAAGACGCCGTTCAGGCAGTGCCGCATCACGCCCTTCCTGGCCGATCTGAAGGAGGACCCGACCGCCGGAGACGTCAACCGGCCGGCGCTCCTCAAGGCCTTCCGCGCTTATCTGCAGGCCAACGACCTGGAGGCCGACTGGGACAGCGTCAGCCGCGCCGAAAACGCCATGCTGGTCAACGCGCTGTCAATGATGGCGCCTTACGGCGCGGCCGAAAAGCAGGCGCTGCTCGAGGCGCCGGATTTGAAGACGCGCGCCGACACGCTGATCGCGATCACTGAAATGGCGCTGGCGCGCGAAGACGACGAGTTCGGCTCCAGCCTGCAATAAAGACGCCGGCCGGGGGAAGCGGATGCGTAAGGAAGAAAAGCCGAAAATCGACGCCAGGCTGCTGGAACTGCTCGCCTGCCCGCTGACCAAGGGCCCGCTGGTATGGGATGAGGAGAATTCCGAGCTCTATTCGCGGCTGGCCAAGCTCGCCTATCCCGTGCGCGACGGCATACCGGTGATGCTGCCTTCGGAGGCGCGCACCGTCGATCCGGACGCCGAACCTGCCCGCTCGCGCAGCCGGAAATGAAGCGCGAATTTACCTCCGCGTCGACGCAGAACGCCTTTCTGAATGCGCGCTGCGTCCTCAAACGTGGATAGAATCCACACTCGTTCCGGCCCGATCGAAGAAATCCTCCTTACGGATCAATGGCATAACAGCCGGCGGGAAGAATTTTTGCACCCAATTTGTTCATCATCGCTGGCCTTCCCGCATAATGGCCCCACCGTTCTTGCGGGAAATCCGGTGCGCACCGGGTATCGGATGAGGGCGGCGGCGCCGGGCCGGTCATGCTGCGGTGGCATGGCTGGGTGATGAGCCCCCAGGTCCGGGCCCGACGGGAAGGACAGCGTGCGCCAATGCACCCTCCTTCCCAGGGCAAGACGCCGGCGGGGCGCAAGGTTCGCGCCACGTTACTTATAGTTAGGAGGCACGGCCTCGCGCCCCGCTTCCCGACTACTCCTCGCAAATGAGGAGGGCTCTTTGACAGAGGCCAGACGGTGAAAACCGGGCGTGGCGATGGTGAAGTGTGCCGGCATCAGCTTCGCCTTAGATACTGAATATCGGGAAGCCGCTCTTCATTTCCTGAGCCGTCGCCGAATTTGCGGCCGTGAATCCGTGTTGTTCATAGAAACGCCGCGCACCGGAATTCGCTTGGAAACAGTGCAGTTTCACTTCCCTCATGCCGGCGGTCGCCTGTTCAAGGAGCCGGCTGCCGATGCCCCGCCCGGTCCAGACGGGATCAATGTAAAGCTGCTCCACCCATGCGCCATGGACTGCAATGAAGCCGACGATGCCTTCGCCGGCTTCGGCAACCGTCACGCGTTGCAGCGGCAGAACGGTCCCGCTGATGAACGCCAAATCCTCGTCCGGCGTGTGCACCGTCGGCATCCAGGCGAACGACCCAAGCGCCGCCCGCATGATCCTTGCGATGTCGCAAGCGTCCGACGCGGCGGCCGGACGCAGCGCCACATCGACAGATGACAATCAGGCCGCCTTCTGCTTCGGCGTGATCAGCCCGCGTTCGACCAGCAGCTCGGCGATCTGCACCGCGTTGAGCGCGGCGCCCTTGCGCAGATTGTCGGAGACGATCCACATCGACAGGCCGTTGTCGACCGTCGAATCCTCGCGGATGCGGGAGATGTAGGTCGCGTCCTCGCCGGCCGAATCGATCGGCGTCGCGTAGCCACCGTCTTCCTGCTTGTCGACGACCAGGCAGCCCGGCGCGTCGCGCAGTATGTCACGAGCCTCGTCGGCCGTGATCGGCTTCTCGAACTCGACATTGACGGCTTCGGAGTGGCCGATGAACACCGGTACACGCACGCAGGTCGCCGTCAGCTTGATCTTCGGGTCAAGCATCTTCTTGGTCTCGGCGACCATCTTCCACTCTTCCTTGGTGAAGCCGTCATCCATGAACACGTCGATATGCGGGATGACATTGAAGGCGATGCGCTTGGTGAACTTCTTGGCCTCGACCGGGTCGGCCACGAACACGGCGCGGGTCTGCGTGAACAGTTCGTCCATGCCTTCCTTGCCTGCGCCGGAGACCGACTGGTAGGTCGCCACCACCACGCGCTTGATCCTGGCCTGGTCGTGCAGCGGCTTCAGCGCCACCACGAGCTGGGCCGTTGAGCAGTTCGGGTTGGCGATGATGTTCTTGCGGGAGAACAGCGAAATCGCGTCGGGGTTAACTTCCGGCACGATCAGCGGCACATCCTGATCGTAGCGGAAGGCCGAGGAATTATCGATCACGACGCAGCCCTGCTTTCCAATCTTGGGCGACCATTCCTTCGAGACGTTGCCGCCGGCCGACATGATGCAGAGGTCGGTATCGGAAAAGTCATAGGTATCGAGCACTTTGACCTTCAGCGTGCGGTCGCCGAACGATACTTCGGTGCCGAGCGAGCGGCGCGAGGCAAGCGCCACGACCTCGTCGACGGGGAAGCCGCGCTCTTCGAGAATATTGAGCATTTCCCGGCCCACATTGCCCGTGGCGCCTACGATCGCAACCTTGAAACCCATGTTAGTTCTCCTGTCCCTCTCCGCTCGTTTCTGGAGAAAACCCGCCGGCCGGAGCGGGTTCCATCCCCCGGGCCGGACCCGGGAGAGGGTGAGCAGGCCAAGGGTGATCAGACCGTTTTGGTGGTCGCTTTGGCCGTAGTTTTGCTGGAACGGAAGGATGCGCGTTCGCGTCCGGCACGATTGGAATCGTGGCCGGTAAAGTCGAATGCAAAGAGCGCCATCAAGAGGCCGCGCATAATGAAATCCTGTTCGCGGCTGCCTTTTACGCGCTTTCGGTGAAGAGTCAATGTGAGGCGCGATCAGCAGCTTGTGACTTGACCATCCCCGGCCCCGCCATACCCTTTGATGAACGAGGAAGGATGGACCAGCGATGAATCACCCGATCCTGCGCATCCCCCGCCGCGCACTCCTTGTGGGAGCGCTGTGCCTTGCCGCGGCCGTCCCGGCGCTTGCCCACCATGGCTGGGCCTGGACCGAGGACGACCCATTCGAGCTCACCGGCGTTATCGAGGATATCTATATCGGCAATCCGCACGTGACCCTGGACGTTCGCGCCGAGGACGGCGTCTGGCACGTCGATCTCGCGCCGCTTGCGCCGACCACCCGCGCCGGTTTTGACGAGCGCGCGGCGAAGATTGGCGATACGGTGACCAGCGTCGGCTTCCGCTCGCGCGACCATTCGGAACGACGCATGAAGGCGGCGCGCATCATCGTCAACGGCAACACTTTCGACGTCTATCCCAATCGCGTGCCGGGCGCCTGAGGCCCCGCGCATGCTAATCGACTGGCTGCACACGCTGCACAATTGGGAGGTGGCGGCGCTCATCCGCCGCTCGCTTTTTGTCTATCCGCTCATCAACGCGACCCACATTTTCGCGCTGACGCTGCTGATCGGCGCCATCCTGCCTGCGGATCTCAGGATTCTCGGCCTGTTCCCCAGCCTTCAGGCGGGTCCGTTCCTCAGGGTGATGACTGGGATTTCGGCAGGCGGCCTGGTGCTTGCGATCGCCACCGGTTTCCTGCTGTTTTCAGTCCAGCCGCTGGAATACGCGGGCAATCTGGCCTTTCTGACAAAGATTTCGCTGGTGGCCTTGGGCGTGGTGAACGCGAGCATCATCCGTTTCAGCACCGGATGGCGGAAGGCATTGGCCGGCGGCGGCATAAGCCCCGGCCTCAGGATCGGCGCGCTTCTGTCGCTGACGATCTGGATCGCGGCGCTGCTTGCCGGGCGCTGGATTGCCTTCCTGTAACGCTATTGCGCTCGACGCGAATTCACGCCGAAAGGGCCAGAAATTTTCGCACGATGGCGTCGCCCATCTGAATGGTGCCGACCTCGGTCATGCCCGCCGAAAGAATGTCTTTCGTGCGCAGCCCGTCATTGAGGACAGCGGCGATCGCCGCTTCAAGCCGGTCCGCTTCCGCCACCATGTTGAACGAGTAGCGCAGGCACATGGCAAACGAAGCGATCATCGCGATAGGGTTGGCGATGCCCTGGCCGGCAATGTCCGGCGCCGAGCCGTGCACCGGCTCGTAGAGCGCCTTGCGCTTGCCGGTCATCGCATCAGGCGCGCCGAGCGAGGCCGACGGCAGCATGCCGAGCGAACCGGTCAGCATCGCCGCCACGTCCGACAGCATGTCGCCGAACAGATTGTCGGTGACGATCACGTCGAACTGTTTTGGCCAGCGGACCAGCTGCATGCCGCCTGCATCGGCCAGCATGTGGTCGAGCTTCACGTCCGCATATTTCGTCTTGTGCGTCTGGGTGACCACCTCGTTCCACAGCACGCCCGACTTCATGACGTTGCGCTTTTCCATCGAGGTGACGTGGTTCTTGCGTGTCCGCGCGAGTTCGAAGGCGACGCCCGAAATACGCTCGATCTCGAAAGTGTCATAAACCTGCGTGTCGATGCCACGTTTCTGGCCGTTGCCGAGGTCGATGATTTCCTTCGGCTCGCCGAAATAGACGCCGCCGGTGAGTTCCCGCACGATCAGTATGTCGAGACCTTCAACGACCTCCGGCTTAAGCGAAGAAGATGCCGCTAGCGCCGGGTAGCAGATTGCGGGCCTGAGATTGGCGAAGAGCTGCATGTCCTTGCGCAGGCGCAAAAGACCGGCTTCAGGACGAACCTCGTAGGGAACGGCATCCCATTTCGGCCCGCCCACCGCACCGAACAGCACGGCGTCGGCGGCCATTGCCTTGTCCATGTCGGCATCCGAAATCGCCGCGCCATGCGCGTCGTAGGCCGAGCCGCCGACCAGCCCTTCCTCGGTCTCGAAGCCGGCGCCGAAATTCTCGTTCATCGCCGCGATCAGTTTTTTCACCTCCGCCATCGCTTCGGGGCCGATGCCGTCGCCGGGAAGAAGGAGGAGTTTGCGCGATGCCATGGAACAACCTTTCGGAATTGGGAGCCGGCGCTTTGCTAGACGCGCAGCCGGCTGCGCGCAAGCGCCGGCTTCGTCTAAATCATCGCCTCGGCCTCGCGGCGAAGCTGCAGAGCCGGACTGTCTGGCGGCGGCTCGATATCGTCGAAAGTTACCGCCTGCCCGGCGAGTATGGGCCGAACCAGCTTGACGCCGTGCGCGAGGCCGATCGGCAGCGCCTTCATGTCGAGCGATCTTTTCGCCGGCAGGAGCTTCCCCCAGACGGTGTAGCCGCCCTCGCCGTCGAGCATCTCGCCGGGCTTCAGGTCGCGCTTGGCCACCGCCACGGCATCGCCCCGGAAGGCGCGGCTCTGGCCCGTCGGTTCGCCGCGCAATGCCGCGCTCAGCACCGAAATGCCGAGTTCCAGCCCGATCAAGTGGAACGGCTTGTACATGGCGGCATAGCGGCCGGTAGAATCAACCGGCAGCCCGTATTGCCGGAAGCAGGCCGCGGCATAGTCGTTTGGCGCCTCAAGCACCACATAGACGCCCCAGCGCAGGTCGCGGAAGACCGGCCGGCCGTCGCGCTCCAGCGACGACACCACCTCGACCATGCCGGCGCCCGAGAGTTGCCCGCCCGCCTCGCGCGGCCGCAGCACATGCGACAGGTCGTCGACGCCGCAAGGCGGAAACAACAGCCCGTCCTCCGGCACGTCGAGCTCGCAGGCATTGGCGATCGCTGCCATCTCGATCGCCGATTTGGTGCCGTCGAGAAAGGAATTGAACATCTGGCTGTTCATGCCCGCGGCTCGCGCGGCCTCGGATGTCAGTCCGTAATGTGTCCAGACATCGTGGGGCGTCACTTGATGATAGACCGGCAGGTATTTCGTGCCCTTGCCGGCCGCCTGGACGCGAAAGCCGGCCGCGCGCGCCCAGTCGACCATCTCGGCAACCAGCGCCGGCTGGTCGCCATAGGCCATGGAATAGACGATACCCGCTTTTCGCGCCCGTGCTGCCAGTGCCGGCCCGGCCAGGACGTCGGCCTCGACATTGACCATGACGATATGCTTGCCGTTCTCGATGGCCGAGAGCGCGTGGACCACGCCGGCCTGCGGCGAGCCGGTTGCGTCGATGACGACGTCCACGTCACGTGCGCAGAGGTCGCGTCCGTCCTCGACAAAAACCGTTGCCGCGATCCGCTCCTCCTCCCAGCCCACTGCCCGGCAGGCGTGCTTGGCACGTTCCGGGTTGAGATCGGCGATCACCGTGACCTCGAGCCCCGGCGTGGTGGGCACTTGCGAGAGGAACATCGAGCCGAACTTGCCGGCGCCGATCAGGCCGGCCCTGACCGGCTTGCCGTCGGCGGCACGCGCCTGGAGGAGGGAGTAAAGGTTCATGCCGGTGTCGGCTCGCGCCGCAGCGCGGTGACTTCGATCTCGATCTTCATCTCCGGCTTGTTCAGGCTGCAGACGATCATGGTGGCGGCGGGACGTATGTCGCCGAAGGCTTCGCCCAGGATCGGAAAGACGCGGTCAACGAAATCCGCGTCGGTGATGTAGTAGTGCGCGCGGACGACATCGGCGAGCGAGAAGCCGCCCTCTTCCAGCGCCCTGGAAATAGTCGCGAGGCAATTGCGCGCCTGCGCCTCGACGCTCTCCGGCATCGTCATGGTGGCATAGTCGTAGCCGGTCGTTCCGGAAACGAAACACCAGTCGCCCTGCACCACCGCGCGCGAATAGCCCGCGGTCTTCTCGAAGGGCGAGCCGGTGGAGATGAGCTTTCGCGTCATGCCCAGGGACGGCTCTCGGCGTTCCTTTTCTCAAAGCTGTCGATCGACGAGGCCTTTTCCAGCGTAAGCCCGATATCGTCGAGGCCGTTCAACAGGCAGTGCCGCTTGAACTCGTCGAGATCGAACTTCACCACGCCGCCGTCCGGCCCCCGGATTTCCTTGGCCTCGAGATCAATGGAGAGCGTGGCGTTGGAGCCGCGCGAGGCGTCGTCCATCAGCTTTTCGAGGTCTTCCGGGCTGACGGTGATCGGCAAAATGCCGTTCTTGAAGCAGTTGTTATAGAAAATGTCGGCGAAGCTGGTCGAGATGACGCAGCGAATGCCGAAGTCGAGCAGCGCCCAGGGTGCGTGCTCGCGGCTGGAGCCGCAGCCGAAATTGTCGCCGGCGACCAGGATCTGCGCCTTGCGGTAGGCCGGCTTGTTGAGCACGAAATCGGGATTTTCCGAACCGTCGTCATTGTAGCGCATCTCGGCGAACAGGCCGGTTCCAAGCCCGGTCCGCTTGATCGTCTTCAGATAGTCCTTGGGGATGATCATGTCGGTGTCGACATTGACGATCGGCAGGGGCGCGGCGACGCCGGTGAGTTTGGTGAATTTTTCCATGGTTTTCGGCCTGAATGTCGTTCCGGAAATTCCTCGTCACCGCTCTACACAAATCGAGCGCCGAATCAAAGCGCAGTCGCGGGCCTTATGCAGCAAGAGCACTAGCTTCGCATTGGCGCGAAGGCGATTTCACGAAAATTGGGGGATGGACCGACCATCGCTGGGCGGGGGGCTTGGGGGGTCGCGACCGCCGGTCCGTGCCCACGTTGAAGCTTCAACAACAAACGTTAGCGGCCTGAAACGCGCAGCCTCCAATAAGGTTCCCAATATCCGAAATTATTTTTTCCACTGCCCATGTTGATGGCTACAATGCCATCTCTTGACTGCTCGCCGGCGTTCATATGCACATAGTGCGATCGTTCCTTAGGATCGGAGCCGCATAGAAACCACCCCTGGTGGGGCTATTACATAGCACCGAACGAACGCGCCGGCCGGACCTGCGTTGCTTGAACTGCCGCCTTGCGTCCCTATCTGCGGTTCAGTCAAATCAGATTAAGGAGCAACGATGCAGTGTCCTCTGGATAATGCCGAACTGGTGATGGCCGAGCGTCAGGGCATCGAGATCGACTACTGCCCGAAATGCCGCGGTGTATGGCTCGACCGCGGCGAGCTCGACAAGATCATCGAGCGATCCGCCCCCGAGGAGAGCTACCAAAAACCCCGCGATGACGCCCGCTATGGCCGGGAGAATCGCTCCTACGGGCATCAGGAGCACCGGCCTTACAAGAAGAAAAAATCGCTGCTCGGCGAGATCTTCGACTTCTAAAACACGGCTCAAATAACGTTGAACTCGCGGAAAGGCCGGTTTTCGGCAATGCGGCGATAGCTGAAGGCCGAGCAGTCGACCGTCCGATATCCGCCATGGACCAGCAGTTCGGCGATTGCCTTGCCGACCGCCGGCGCCTGCTGCAGACCATGGCCGGAGAAGCCGTTGGCAAAGATGAAATTCCCGACCTCCGGGTGCGGCCCGACGACGGCGTTCTGGTCGAGCGTGTTGTAGTCGTAATGACCGGCCCAGGCGCGGGTCGGCTTGATCGCCTCGAAGGCTGGGATGCGCGTCGCCAGCACCGGCCAGATCACTTCCTCGAAAAGCGGCCAGTCGGGATCGAAATCGGCCGGATCGGCGGGGCCATCCGTTTCTTCCGGCTCGGCGCCGCCGGTGATATAGACCGAGCCTTCCGGCCTGACATAGATGCCGCTCGGATCGACCAGCAGCGGCATGTCGGCGAATTTCTCCATCGCCTCGAAGACGAAGACGCTGCGCTTGCGCGGCTCGACCGGCAGCGCCAGCCCGGCCATGGCGGCAACCGTGCCGGCCGACGGCCCCGCCGCATTGATGACCGTGCCAGCCTCCAGCCTGTCGCCATTGTCGAGCATGACTGACGTCACCCGCCCGCCATCGCGCTCGATGCCGGTGACTGCCTGGGCGATGAAATCGATGTTTTTCGGGCGCAGCGCCTTGCGAAACAGCATCAGCATGGCATGGGCGTCGAACCAGCCCTCGCCCGTGCGCCCGAAGGCACCGGCCGCTATGCCCTCCGTCGAAAGCCATGAGAACCGCCGCTCCAGCGCCGATGCTTCCTCCAGCACGATGTCGGCCCCTTCGGCCATCTGCACCCTGTGGTTCTGCTCGAGGATCGGCAGTCCGTTCTCGCCCGCCAGGATCAGGTAACCGCCTTCGCGAAAGCCGATATCGGCGCCCTCGCCGAATTCCTGTTCCAGCCGCCGGAACAGCGCCAGCGTAAACTGCGATAGCCTTATGTTCTCGGGGATCGAAAACTGCTGCCTTATCGAGGCGCAGGACAGGGTCGTCGCCGAATGGGTGAATTGCGGGTCGCGCTCCACCAGCGCAATCGAGCCGGAAAATCCCTCCTCGCGCAGATAGTAGGCGATCGAGCTTCCGACGATCGCCCCGCCGATGATCACCACGTCATATCGCGCCATGCGCTGTCCTCGAATGCTGGAAACCGTTAATGAAGAAGCCGCTTCAAGCACTGCCAGGCGAGGACTTGCAAGGGCCAAGATTGGCAGGCATGAAGTCCAAATGCCGCAAGATCGCCTCTCGCCCCGCCGTTCGGTGCTCTACGTCCCAGTCTCCAAGCCCCGCGCGGTGGCGAAAATCCCGTCCCTCGCCAGCGACGCGGTCATTCTCGACCTCGAGGATTCGGTGGCGCCCGCCGACAAGGTCCCGGCCCGCGAGAGCCTGAAAGCAATATTCGCCAACCGCGCCGCCGGCCCGCGCGAAATGATCATCCGCATCAATCCGCTTGCCGGAGAATGGGGCGCCGACGATCTCTCGGCGGCAATCGCCTGCGCGCCAGACGGCATCCTGCTCCCCAAGGCTGATACGCCGCGCGACGTGCTTGAGGCTGGCGACGTCCTAGACGACAGTGACGCGGCCGAGAGCGTGCGGTTGTGGGTGATGATCGAAACGCCGCGGGCGCTCATCAACATAGCGGCGATCGCTGAACTCGGCCGCGACCCGGCCGCACGGCTTTCCTGCCTCGTCGCCGGAACCAACGATCTGGCCAAGGAGACCGGCATCCTCGCCACGGCCGACCGGCGCTATCTTACGCCCTGGCTGATGCAGATGGTGCTGGCCGCGCGCGCCGGCGGCCTCGACATTCTGGACGGCGTCGCCAATGATTTCCGCGACGCCGAGGCCTTTTCCCGCGAGTGCGGCGAGGCCGCTGCCATGGGGTTCAACGGTAAGACGCTGATCCATCCCTCACAGATAGGGACAGCCAATGCGGTGTTTTCGCCGTCGCCGGAGGCGCTGGCCGAAGCCGCTGGAATCGTGGCGGCGTTCGAGCTGCCGGAAAATACCGGAAAAAACATACTTGCGCTCGACGGCCGCATGGTCGAACGGCTTCATCTCATCCAGGCGGAAAAACTGCTGGCGAAAGCCGCGGCGATCAAAGGAGCAAATCAATGAAACTCTACCGCTTTCTCACCGGACCCGACGATGCGAGCTTCTGCCATAAGGTGACCGCCGCGGTGAGCAAGGGCTGGCATCTGTTCGGCTCGCCGACCTATGCCTTCCACGCCGAAACCAAGACCATGCGCTGCGGGCAGGCGGTGGTGAAGGATGTAGATGGCGTGGAATACGAGCCGGGAATAAAACTCAGCGATTATTGATCGGCGGCGCGACGTCTCCCTCCCTTTGAAGGGGAAGGGTGGCCGCGAAGCGGTCAGTGCGGCAGTGCATCGTGCCAGCCGTCGCCAGTCACGTCTGCGCCTGCTCCGCGGCGGCCTCAAGCGCTTCCATATCGTCGTCGCTGAGCCCAAAATGGTGGCCGATCTCGTGAATTAGCACATGGGTGACGATGTCGCCCAGCGCCTCCTCGTTCTCGGCCCAGTAGTCGAGGATGGCGCGGCGATAAAGCGTCACACGGTTGGGGCCCTCGCCGGTCTGCGGATTCCAGCGCTCGGCGATGCCGCGTCCCTCGAACAGGCCAAGCAGGTCGAAGGGCGTCTCCAGCGACAGGTCGTCCATGATCTCGTCGGTCGGAAATTCCGCGATCTGGATGATCACTTCGCCAGTCAGCTTGCGAAAATCCTCGGGCAGGTGGGCGTAAGCCTCTAGCGCCAGGAACTCCATTTCCTCGATCGAAGGCGAAAGCTGATCATGCCAGGCGCGGGTCTTGTAGATGCGGGCCATTCTGTTTCCTTTTGACGGCATATAGCCGTTTGGCCGGTGGCTTTCGAGGCCTTTGCGGGGCGATGGGGAAAATAGCCGATAGCCAGCGACGCGTCAGCAGTGCAACGGCGGCTTCTGGTGCCAGCATATGCTTTCTTCGCAATATATTGAGGAATAAATTCCCCTCACAACTCGCTTGACTCTCCAGTCAGCCTCTGGAATCAATGGGAACATAACAGGAACAAGAGCCTCGGGAAGGCAGACCGTCATGGCGACATGCGCCTTGGCGCAGGAGACCGTTTTTGCCCTGCGCCGGAAAATCGCGAAGATCGAAGGGCGGCTTGCCGAGCATCTCGGTGAGATTGATGCGACAGGCGAGGCTCTGCTTCGCCGTCACGGGTTTGTCCGGCGGGAGCAGGGCTTTTTAGCCACCGGCGCCGAGCGGTTCGATGTAGCCCTCGGCGGCGGCCTGCCGGAGGCTGCGCTGATAGAAGTTCATGGCCCGTCTACACGCGCCGCCGCCGCCGCCGCCGGCTTTATCCTGGCAATCATGTCCGTTTCCCGTGGTTCGGTCGCAGCACCGATGCTGTGGATCGGAACTTCGGAGGTCTTCCGGGAGGCTGGTTTCCCCTACGCGCCTGGAATGCTCTCCCTCTACAATATCGATCCAGCCGGGCTCATGGTTGCGCAGA
Source organism: Mesorhizobium sp. WSM2240 (assembly GCF_040438645.1). NCBI lineage: Bacteria > Pseudomonadati > Pseudomonadota > Alphaproteobacteria > Hyphomicrobiales > Phyllobacteriaceae > Mesorhizobium > Mesorhizobium sp. WSM2240. The sequence goes on along the minus strand of NZ_CP159253.1, from coordinate 5,026,122 downwards.
CGCCGAAGCTTGCGGACGCGCTTTGGATCGCCGAGGAAGCCGCGCGGCTGAAGGGGTTTTCGGCGGTACTCCTCGAAATTCGCGGCAACCCTTCACATGTGGATCTTGCTACGACACGGCGGCTGCATTTTCGCGCCCGAGAAGCCGGTCGCCCCGTGTTTCTGCTGCGCCAGGCCGCCCATCCCGAGCCGACAGCGGCGCCCGTCCGGCTTGTGGTGTCGTCCGCACCCTCCGGGCTGCGGCGCACCTTTGCTGGTCCGCTTGCCGGCTCGATCGGGCCCCCCGTTTTTACAATCGCCATCAGCAAGAACCGAACCTCGGCGCCAACGCAATTCACGTTGGAGTGGAACCCCCATGAGCACAGTTTCAAGGAAAGACGGGCGGAGAATCCTGTCCCTATGGTTCCCCTATCTCAGCACGGAACGCATATTGCGAAAAAGACTGGGACGATTCTGGCGTTCCGGCCCGAAGAACCCGCCGCTGGTCATCAGCCGTCAGGAGAAGAACTCCCAGTGCATCGCCGCCTTGGATGAACAGGCTGAGGCGTTGCGTCTGAAACGCGGCATGGGAGTTGCCGATGCCCGCGCGATGTATCCCTCGATTGAAATTATCGAGGCGGAGCCGGCAGCGGATCTGAGGCTGCTCGAAAGCCTGGCCGACTGGTGCGATCGCTACACGCCGCTGGTGGCGCTGGATGGATCGGAAGGCCTTTTTCTCGATATCACCGGCTGCGCACATCTCTTTGGCGGCGAAAAGGCGCTGCTCGACGATCTCTTGGCGCGACTTTTCCAGCAAGGCTTCGACGCCCGCGCCGGCCTTGCCTCTACGGCAGGCGCCGCCTGGGCGGCGGCGCGGTTCTCAGCAGGAAACGGCATTCTTCCCGAAGGGCAGGAGAAACATTTTATGGAGCCGCTCCCGCTCTCAGCCCTGCGGCTCGATCCCGGCGTCCGTGCCGGTCTGGAGAGCGTTGGCCTGAGGAGCGTCGGATCGGTAATGACGGCGTCCCGCGCTCCGCTTGTCCGCCGCTTCGGCGCGGTGCTGCTCGTCCGTCTCGATCAGGCGCTGGGCAGGATCGAAGAAGTCATATCGCCACGCCTCCCCGTGGCGTCGCTTTCGGTGGAGCGACATTTCGCCGAGCCCATAGTGTTAATCGAGGATATCGAGCGCCTTGTGCTGATGCTTTCCGCGGGTCTCAAGCATGATCTTGAACGTCGCGGCGAAGGCGCCCGGGCGCTCGAGTTATGTCTGTTCCGGGTGGATGGGGCCGTCAACCGTATCGCAGTCGGCGCGTCGATGCCCATTCGCGAGCCGCGTCTTATTGGCAAGCTTTTTCACGAAAGGCTGGCCGCGCTCGAAACAAGCATCGAAGTCGGCTATGGTTTTGATCTCGTCCGGCTTTCGGCCTTCTCAACTGCGCTATTCGAGACGGAACAAGGCGATCTCACCGGCGAAACGGCATCCAATGACGAGGATATCGCATTGTTCGCCGATCGTGTCCGGGCGCGCCTGGGCAGAAATACCTTACTGAAACCGATGCTCGTCGAGAGCCATCTGCCCGAACGGGCGGCCTCGCTGCTTCCCTTCGACGAAATGAGATCCGAGAAAGTCGAGCCTTTCAGGTCCGGCAGAAAAAATTCGCCGGCATCCTGCAATTCTTTTCCCGAGCGCCCGCTCCGCCTCTTTACCCGCCCCGAGCCGATTCACGTTCCGATAACCGAAGTACCGGAAGGTGCGCCACCGCATTTTCATTGGAGGCGCGCCCTGCACCGGGTCGCGCGTGCGGAAGGGCCCGAACGCATCGCCCCGGAATGGTGGCGGCAGGAAAGCAACGCCGGGACCCGGGACTATTTTCGCGTCGAGGATTCAAACGGCCATCGTTATTGGCTTTACCGGGAAGGGCTTTATGGGGTTCCGGGGTCAAATCCGCGCTGGTACCTGCAGGGGTTCTCCGCATGAACGCCCCCGTCCCCTATGTCGAATTTTGCGTCCAGTCGAATTTTTCTTTCCTGCGCGGCGCCTCCAAGCCGGAGGAGCTTGTGCTTACCGCCTGTCTTCTCGGCCATGCCGGAATGGGTCTTGCGGACCGCAATACGGTCGCCGGCGTGGTGCGCGCCTGGAGTCAATCCAAGCATATCAAACTTTCGGAAGACGCCGATCCCATACAACTCCCTTACCATCCTGGCTGCCGACTCGTTTTTACCGACGGCACGCCGGATGTACTCGCCTATCCGCAGGACAGGAAAGGTTGGGGACACCTCTGCCGTCTGCTCACTCAGGCCAACCTGCGCGAGGAAAGCGAGAAGGGCGCGCCGCTCGTCTATCGGGACGATCTCCTCGAATGGGGAGATTGCATGTCGCTTGCCGTCATTCCCAACCTCACGAAGGATGCGGCGGCTGAACACGATTTCCTGCATCTGCTCCGAGATCGCTTCGGAAAGTCGGTATGGCTCGCCGTCTCGCCGGATTATGGCGGCAATGACCGCTTTCGGATGGACCAGGCGGCCGGCATGGCCGCGGCGGCGGACCTGCCACTGATGGCGATCAACGATGTCCTCTATCATGTGCCGGAGCGCCGCCCGCTTCAGGATGTGCTGACCGCTATCCGGCTGAATGTTCCGGTCGCCGAAGCCGGTCTGGAATTGAAGGCCAATGCCGAACGCTACCTCAAGCCGCCGGCAGAGATGGCGCGTCTTTTCCGCCGGTACCCGCAGGCGCTGAACGAGACGGTGCGGTTTGCGAAGACGCTGAGCTTTTCGCTGGTGGAGTTGAAACACAATTATCCCGACGAGCCGACGGAATCCGGACTTCCTCCACAGGCGGAACTCGAACGGCTGAGCTGGGAAGGGGCCCGGGACCGCTATCCGGACGGCGTGCCTGAAAGGATCGAACAACTGCTGCGGCACGAACTCGCCATCGTCTCGAAACTGAAGTACGCCCGCTATTTTCTTACGGTCCACGACATTATGAAATTCGCCCGCTCGCAGAATATCCTCTGCCAGGGCCGGGGCTCCGCCGCCAATTCAGTCATCTGCTTCTGTCTTCGGATTACCGATGTTGGGCCAGACATCATCGACCATCTCTTCGAACGGTTCATTTCGGTCGAGCGCAACGAGCCGCCCGATATCGATGTCGATTTCGAGCACGAGAAGCGCGACAAGGTCATCGAGTACATCTACGAAAAATACAGCCAGAAGCGCACCGCGCTGGCCGCAGCGGTCGTAACCTATCGGGGCCGTTCCGCACTCAGGGAAGTTTCGAAATCGCTCGGCCTATCCGACGACGTCATGTCCGCCCTTTCGGGTTCGATATGGGGCTGGTCCTCTTCAGAGCTCAGCGAAAAGGAAGCCAAAGCCGCCGGCCTCGACAAGTCCGACCTGCGGACCCGGCACGTGATCGCCCGCGCCAACGACATTTTGGGTTTTCCGCGCCATCTGTCGCAGCATGTCGGCGGTTTCGTCATCACCAGAGACCGCCTCGACGAGATCGTCCCGATCATGAAAACGGCCATGGACGAGCGCAAGATGGTCGAATGGGACAAGGACGATCTCGATGCCGTCGGCATTCTGAAAGTGGATATTCTGGCGCTCGGCATGCTCTCGTGCCTGCGCCGTGCCTTCGATCTTCTCGAAAGGCGATACGATGTTCGCGACGCGTATGGACGGCCGATCGAATTGGCCACCATCCCGGCCGAGGACAAAAATGTCTACGACATGATCTGCCGCGCCGATACGATCGGCGTCTTCCAGATCGAGTCCCGCGCGCAGATGTCGATGCTGCCGCGGCTCAAGCCGCGCAAATTCTACGATCTCGTCATCGAAGTAGCGATCGTGCGACCCGGCCCGATCCAGGGAGACATGGTGCATCCTTATCTGCGCCGGCGGCAAGGCAAGGAAAGCATCGACTACCACACTCCGGAACTTAAGCAGATATTGCACAAGACTCTCGGCGTGCCCTTGTTTCAGGAACAGGCGATGAAAATCGCGATCGTCGCAGGCGGATTCGAACCCGGCGAAGCCGATCAGTTGCGGCGCGCCATGGCGACGTTCAAGCGCACCGGAACAATCGGCAATTATCGCGAAAGAATGATCAAGGGCATGGTATCTCGCGGTTATCCGCAGGAGTTCGCCGAGCGTTGTTTCAAACAGATCGAGGGGTTCGGCGAATACGGCTTTCCCGAGAGCCATGCCGCGTCTTTCGCGCTGCTGGTCTACGCCTCCTGCTGGTTCAAGGCCTATTATCCCGATGTCTTCTGCGCAGCGATCCTGAATTCCCAGCCCATGGGTTTCTACAGGCCGGCGCAGCTCGTGCGCGACGCCGAGGAGCACGGCGTCGAGATAAGACCGGTCGACATCAACCATTCCGGCTGGGATTGCGCGCTGGAGGAGACTCCCTTCGATCCCTCGCGGATTGCCGCTCGCCACGCTGAAATGCGAGGCGTGATCAAGGCTCGTCATGCGGTCCGGCTCGGCTTCCGGCAGGTCAAGGGGCTCTCGGAAGAACGCATGGAGCAGTTCGTAGGCAGGCGCGGGCTCGGCTACGATTCGGTGCGCGATGTCTGGCTGCGGTCAGGCCTCAATGTGGGGGAGATCGAACGGCTCGCCGAAGCCGACGCATTCCGCTCGATCGGCCTTGATCGGCGTGACGCGCTGTGGGCCGTGCGCGCGCTCGATGGGAAAAGCGCTGCCGAAAAGCTGCCGCTGTTCGACCGCCCCGAAATCCGCCTGCGCGACAACGAACCCGAAACAAGGCTGCCCGTGATGCCTCTTGGCGAGCATGTCATTCACGATTACCGGTCGCTCGGACTTTCGCTCAAGGCGCACCCGATCTCCTTTTTCCGCGGGTCCCTCGACAAATCAGGCATAACGCCCAATGCCCGTCTCAGGGACGTCGCTGACGGCAAACGTGTTTCGGTGGCCGGCCTTGTGCTTGTGCGGCAGCGGCCGGGCACGGGAAACGCGATTTTCCTGACGCTGGAAGACGAAGAGGCGGTCGCCAATATCATCGTCTGGCCGAGGATTTTCGATCGATTCCGCGCGGTCGTCATGGGCTCACGCTTCATCCGCGTCAGCGGCCGCCTGCAATCGGAATCGGGCGTCATCCATATCGTGGCGGAGAAGATCGAGGATCTTTCCCACTGGCTGGCCGAGCTTTCCGAGGAAGCTCAATTGGCCGCCCCGGCCGGTCCGGGCGGGCGGAATGGCCCGCAGCGGCCAGGGCGCAATTTTCTCACGCAAGGGGGAAAAAAGACGCCGTCCCCCGCAAACGACCGTGAGGAGCTGTCACGGAAGGCGAGCAGCGTCATGCCCAAGGGGCGCAATTTCCAGTAGCTGAGAGGGAATCCTAACCGGTTTGCCGGCGCGAGCAAAGGCTATCGGTCGATAAAGCCGAGGCCTGCGCAGTGCAGGAGGCGCCGGAGCAGGCGGCTGCGGGAAAGGCGTAGCTTGTGGTCGAGCCGACCCGAAGGATTGCCAGACCAGGCACGCTCAATGTTTCAGCGCGACGGCGCCAGGAACCGGCGCTCCGGCAGCGAATCCGGATCGGGATCCCTATCCGAGCCGCCATTCATGGCCAGTTGCATGAACACCGTATCCAGCCAGCGGCCATGTTTGTAGCCGGATCCCTCGAGCCTGCCGGAGTGGCTAAACCCCATCCTCTCATGCAATTTCACCGACGGGCTGTCAGGCCTGCCGTCGCCGATCACCGCGATAATCTGGCGAAAGCCGAGTGATTTCGTGTCGGAGATCAGCCGCTCCAGCAGAGCCTTGCCGACACCCCGCCCCTTGGCTTCCGGCGCCACATAGATCGAATCCTCGACGATGAAGCGGTAGGCAGGACGCGGTCTGAAGGCGCTCGCATAGGCGTAGCCGACAATTTCGCCATCGGCTTCCGCAACGATGTAGGGGTAGCCGGATAAAGTCAGCGCCGCAAAGCGGGCACCCATCTCGCTCCTTGTCGGTGGTTCGAGTTCATAGCTCGCCGTGCCGTTCTCCACCGCGTCGGCGTAGATTTCGGTGATCCGGTCGAGGTCCGCCTCCACCGCGGCTCTAATGAAAATGCCCATAAATTGTGCAGCCTCTATCGTCTGCCTTGATTGAAGCAGGGCTGCGCGCAAAAGAAAAGGGCGGCCGTTGGGCCGCCCTTGTATGGTTTGCTGGTCCAGGACCGGTTTACTCGCGGTTGCCCAGGAACGACAGCAGGAATGCGAACAGGTTGATGAAGTCGAGATAGAGCGTCAGCGCGCCCATGATGGCCTTGCGGCCGGCGACCAGCACGTCGTCGCCCTCGAAATACATCTCCTTGATTTTTTGCGTGTCGTAGGCGGTCAGGCCCGAAAAGACCAGCACGCCGATCGCCGAGATGGCAAACTGCAGGGCCGAGGACTGCAGGAAGATGTTGACCACCATCGCGATGATCAGACCGAACACGCCCATGACGAGGAACGTGCCCATGCCGGACAGATCGCGTTTGGTGGTGTAGCCCCAGAGCGACAGCGCGCCGAAGGCGGTCGCCGTGATGAAGAAGGTCTGCACGATGCTTGCCGAGGTGTAGACCAGGAAGACCGACGATAGCGACAGGCCCATCAGGCCGGCGAAGATCCAGAACGAGGTCTGGGCCGCAGAAACGCTCATCGTGTGGATGCGGGCGCTCAGGAAGAAGACCATGCCGAGCGGCGCCAGCATGACAACCCAGCGCAGCGGCGAGCCATAGAGCAGCGCGCCTGCGTTGGTCAGCATCTTGCCGTTGGCAAGCGTGGCAACCGCGCTCGCCGGATCATTGGTGGTCGCCACCATGACGGTGCCGAGCGCGGCCAGGCCGGTGATTGCGAGGCCAAGCGCCATAAGGTTGTAAACCTTAAGCATATAGGCGCGCAGGCCCTCGTCGATAGCGGCACCGGCGCGGGAGCCCACTACCCCGGCGCGTGCCTGATAATTGCGAAGGTCAGCCATGATTTCCTCTATTGCTTTGCCCCGTCCGGTGTCGGGTCGTCGCCGACCCAGGCGCCGCTGGCGGGGACTCCAGCATGCCTGAGGCGGAATATGATGCTTCTTTCGGAGAAGGACAAGACCCGTTACACGCCGCAACCCTGCGTGAACGACCAATCGACAAGCAAAACCCTGAATTCAGCCAACCCGGGAAGAGGAAGCGGCTGCGCGGCGCTCCGGTCACGACCTACAGATTGCGTAGAACCGGCGCGGCCTTGTGACCCAATACGCGCCATGTTCCGACCAGGCCGATGCCGACCGTCAGCACCAGCGCAAATAGTATCGTCAGCGCGGCCACCTCCGGCAGGAAGCTGGAAGGGAGCGTCATGATCCGCGCCACGATAAACCAGGCGGCGATGCCACCGGCGAAAAGCGCGAAGAGCGCGGTGGCAAGCCCGATAAGCAGATACTCGAAGGAGAAGGCCGCGATAAGGGTACGCCGGGTCGCACCCAGCGTTTTCAGCACCACCGCGTCGTGGATGCGGGCGCGGTTGCCCGCAGCCAGAGCGCCAGCCAGTACCAGCACAGAAGCGATCAGCGCCACGCTGGCGGCAGCGCGTATTGCGGTCGCCAGTTGCCCGACAATCCGGTTTACCACGTCAAGCGCATCCTTGACCCGGACGGTGGTCACGGTGGGATATGCTCGCGTCACTACATTGAGGATGCGGGATTCGTCCGCCGCCGTCGCGCCTTCCACGGAGAGCGTCGCGAGCCAGGAATGCGGCGCGCCGGCGAACGTATTGGGCGAGAACACCATGACGAAATTGATGCCCATCGATTCCCACTGCACTTCGCGGAAACTGGCGATCCTGGCGGTAACATTGCGGCCAAGCACGTTGACCGTCACGGTGTCGCCGATCTTCAGGCCGATTTCGCGCGCCTCTTCCGCCGAGAAGGACACCAGAGGCTCGCCGCCGTAATCCTCCGGCCACCACTCGCCCTGCGACAGCGTCGCGTTCTCCGGAAGGGTAGGCGAGTAGGTGAGGCCGCGGTCGCCGCGCAGCACCCAGGCGCCTTCGGGCGGCACGTTCATCGTCTGAACGTCGACCCCGTTCAGCGCCATGATGCGGCCGCGCAGCATCGGCACGCGCATTAGTTTGCCTGCCGGCGCCGCGTCCTGCACCAGGGCGGTGAAAGCGTCGACCTCGCTGGCTTGAATGTCGACAAAGAAGAAATTCGGCGCGCGTTCGGGCAGGCTGCCTGCGATCTGTTGCCTGAGGTTGCCGTCGATCAGGGCCAGCGTCACCAACAGGGTCAGACCAAGTCCCAGCGACAGCACGACCGAAGGCGTCAGCGCGCCGGGCCGGTGAATGTTGCCGATCGCCAGCCGGAGCGCTGTGGATCGCACGCGCGGCGACCTTTTTGCCAGCCATTGAACGGCTACGCCGACGCTGCGCAGCACTATGAAGGCGAAGATCGTCGCGCCGACGAAGATCGCCGCAATCCGCCTGTCGCCGGAAAACCAGATCGCCAGGAGTGCTAGAATGACGGCAAGGCCAAGCGAGGCGGCCACATAGGCGAGCCTCGGCAGACCGCGACCGCCAAAGCCCATCTCACGAAATAGCGCGGTCGCCGGCACAGCGCGCGCTCGCCCAAGCGGCAGAAGTGCGAAAGCCAGCGTAACCAGCATCCCGAAGAGCGCGGCCATTGCAAGTGCGGCTGGATAGAACCCGCCTTCCGCCGGCACCGGGATGACCGAGGACAGCGCGGCGCCGGCGGCGAATGGCATCAGCGCGCCGAGCACCAGTCCGACGGCGATGCCGATGCCGGCGATGATCATGATCTGCACGAGATAGACCGTGAACACAAATCCACCGGAGGCGCCGAGGCTCTTGAAGGTGGCGATAACGCCGCGCTTGCCGTCGAGATAGGCGCTGACTGCGTTGGCGACGCCGACGCCGCCGACGACCAGTGCCGTCAGACCCACGAGCGTCAGGAATTGCGAAAATCGCTCTATGTTGGACGACAGCGCCGGAGCGGCGTTGCTGCGCGTCCTGATGCTCCATCCCGCCTCTGGGAAGCGCTCGGATGCTTCGTTGCGGATCAAGGCAAGGTCCGTCTCGGTCGAAATGGCGGGAAGCCGAACCTTGTAGGCATGCTCGACCAGGCTGCCCGGCTGGATCAGCCCGGAAGCGCGCAGGCCATCAAGCGACACCATCAGCCGTGGCGCGAAACCGAACCCGTCCGACACCGCATCCGGCTCGTTGACGATCCTGGCGCGCAGCTCGAACGTGGCGCTGCCCAGTTTGACACGGTCGCCAAGAGCGATGCCCATTCGCTCGAAGAATATATCGGGCGCCGCGGCGCCGAAAACGCCGGCTCTTTCGCCAAGCAGTTCTGCGCGCGATAGCGCCGGCTCGGTCACGAGGGCGCCGTAGAGCGGGTAAGCGTCGTCGACCGCCTTAACCTCGGCGAGCGACTGGTCGGAGCCGTCTTCGAGCCGCGCCATCGAGCGCATATTGGCGCTTTCGGCGAGCGTGCCGAGCTGAGCGACGAACGCGTGTTCTGCTTCCGTCATTTCGCGCTGGTTCAATTCCAACCGAATGTCGCCACCGAGCAGGGTCTGGCCTTCATTGGCGACGCCCGCAGTGATGGCGCGGGCGACCGAATTGACGCCGCCGATCGCTGCAACGCCAAGCGCGATGCAAGTCAGGAAGATCATGAAGCCGGATAGTCCGCCTCGCATCTCTCGCAGCGAGAAGCGGATGGCGAGTTTCAGCGTCTGGGAAAACGGCATCAGGCCGACACCGCGACCAGCGGAGCAGCTTCGATGCGACCGGAGCGCATTGACACCTGCCGCGCGCAACGGGAAGCCAGCGCCGCGTCATGCGTCACCAGCACAAGCGTCATACCGCGCTCGCGCGCCTTGGCGAACAGCAAGTCGGCCACCTGACGTCCGGTTGCCTGGTCGAGATTGCCGGTCGGTTCATCGGCAATCAGGATACGCGGTTCAGGCGCCAGCGCCCGGGCTATCGCCACCCGCTGCTGCTCGCCGCCCGACAATTCGCCGGGATAGTGGGTTACGCGATCGGCGAGGCCGACGGCTTCGAGTTCGCGCGCGGCTATGGCGAAAGCATCCTTGCGGCCGGCAAGCTCCAGCGGCACGGCGACATTTTCCAGTGCTGTCATGTTGGGAATCAGATGGAAGGATTGGAAGACGATGCCGATATTGCGGCCGCGAAATGCCGCGATCTGGTCCTCATTCCTGCCGTTCAGGACTTCGCCGGCGACGCGCACCGTACCGGCGTCGACCCGCTCCAGCCCGGCAAGCACCATCAGCAGGGTCGACTTCCCCGAGCCTGATGGCCCGACGATGCCGGTCGCCTCGCCGGCGGCGATGTCGAGGCTGACGCTCTTCAGGACATGAACGGAGGAAGCGCCTTCGCCGAGCGTCAGCGACACGTCCTTCAAATGGATGACGGGTTCTGTCACGAAAAATCTATCCTATATGGAGGACGAAGCCGGAAGCGCTTTCGTCATATGGGTTGTTGGTCATGGCATTCAAACGTCCGGCTTCGGCTTTGCTCGCCGCCATCGTCGTCTGGTTCGCATCTTTATCTCCGGTTACGGCCGAACCGCATCAAATCGTCGGCTTCGGCGATAGCTTGATGGCCGGTTATGGCCTCAATCCGGGCGAAAGCTTTCCCGAAAAGCTGGAAAAGGCGCTACGCGCGCGAGGTCACGATGTCGTGATCGCCAATGCGGGAGTTTCGGGCGACACAACCAGCGGCGGTCTGGCGCGGCTCGACTGGTCGGTGCCGGACGGAACCGACCTGGTCATCCTGGAACTTGGTGCAAACGACATGCTGCGCGGCGTCTCGCCCGAGCTCACCGAAAAAAACCTGGACGAGATGATCTCGCGGCTCAAGGCCCGCAACATCGGCGTTCTCCTGGCCGGCATGCGCGCCGCGCCAAATCTGGGGTCGGATTACGTCACTGCTTTCGACGGCATCTATACGCGGCTGGCGGAAAAGCATGACGTGCCGCTCTATCCGTTTTTTCTCGACGGCGTCGCGGCCGACCGCAGCTTTCTGCTGGAAGACGGGATGCACCCGAACGCGGAGGGCATCGACCGCATGGTCGAGCGCTTCCTGCCTGGCGTGGAAAAACTGATTGCGGAGCAGCCGGACGATACTTGATGCCGCAGCCTGGAACATCGCGGCTGCCGAAAATGTTGAGCGAATGTAACCAATAAACCGCTTGCGGCCTGTCCGGATCAGTGATTCGCTGGGCTCGAGATTTCGATTCGATGAAGGGAGCCTGGCCATGCCGCGACTTTTCACCGCCCTCGAAATTCCTCGCGATGCCGCATTGTCCCTCTCCCTGCTCCGCGGCGGCCTGCCCGGAGCGCGCTGGGTCGATGTCGACAATTACCACATCACGCTTCGGTTCATCGGCGATGTCGAAGGCCATGTCGCCGATGAAATCGCCAATGCGCTGGACCGGGTAAGGCGGCCATCCTTCTCGCTTGCCCTGTCCGGCGTAGGGGCGTTCGGCTCGAAAAAGCCGCACGCCATCTGGGCCGGCGTCACCGCATCGCCGGACCTCTACGCCCTACAGGCAGAAATCGAACGCATTTGCCAGCGCGTCGGCATCGCCGCCGATCCCCGCAAATTCATGCCGCATGTCACGCTCGCCAGACTTAGAAATCCCAATCCGGTCGACGTCGCGCAGTATCTATCGGCCCGCGGGAACTTTTCGACGTTGCCGTTCAAGGTTTCTCGTTTCGTCCTGATGTCGTCGCGCGATTCGGTCGGCGGCGGCCCCTATGTGGTGGAAGAAGTCTGGCCGCTCACAGGCGCCGACCCGCGTTCCAGCCTGTCGGCCAGCTTTTCCGAAGCCTGGCGGACCATGCGGTAGACAGAGGCGAAGCCGTCGGCCCCACCATAATAGGGATCCGGCACTTCGCCTGAAGCGCCTTCTGCGAAATCGAGAAACAGCAGGATTTGGCCTCTCGCATCCGGCGGCGCCAGCGCCTTCAGGTCATCGACATTCGACTGGTCCATCCCGAGGATGAAGTCGAAGCGGTGGAAATCTTCAGGCACGACCTTGCGCGCCTGCTGCGCCGAAATGTCGATGCCGTGGCTGGCCGCGATGGCAATCGAGCGCGGATCGGGCGCGGAACCGTGGTGCCACCCGCCGGTGCCGGCGGAATCGATGAGATAGGCGCTTTCGGTGCCACGCGAGGCCGCTACCGCGCGAAATACGCCTTCGGCCAGCGGCGAGCGGCAGATATTGCCGAGGCAGACGAAGAGTATGCTGGTGTGCACCTTTGCGATCATCGATCGTCCGCTATGATGACATGACGAAGACCGATTAACACGATGGCGGAAAATGGCCAGAGACAAACTTGCCAGGGGGATGAACCGCCGCACGGCTCTGGGCGTGGCGGGCATCTTGCGAAAGGGTTTGCTGTTTACCACATTTCCGATGTCGAGGAGGCAAAGGGCATGGCTACCGCAAATAATTTCAGCTTTCGCATGTTCGGCGCAGGCAAGGACAATCCCGAGAACGATGTGCGGGCAAGGTTCTGGCAAACCGCCAAGCGGGCGGCGCGACAGGTGCCATTCATGGACGAGGTGGTCGCCGCCTACTACTGCGCGCTGGATCACCGGACGCCGCTGCGCGCCAAAGGCACGCTGCTTGCAGCGCTCGCCTATTTCGTTTTGCCGGCTGACACTATTCCGGATTTCCTGCTCGGCTTCGGATTCACCGACGATGTCGCGGTGTTGACCGCCGCGATAGCCGCGGTCAAGGCGCATGTCACTCCGGCTCACCGCCAAGCCGCCCGCAAGGCGCTGGCCGAACTCGATTGAACGGGATATTTGCCATTCCGGCGCTGACGTTCGGTTGCACGTTGAAACGAAAAGTCAAACTCTTGCCGTTTTTCCCGTCTTGAACTGCTTATGGGACGAACGCCGGGTCGCGCAAACGGCCGTGGCGTCAGGATGGCGGGTAGTGCCAAATGGCCGAAACGATCCTTTTTTGGAACGCGGTTCACCATTTGGTAACCCAGATTAAATCAAAATGAACTGATGGCAGGGCCTAGATCCGGCCTGCCCCCGCATACCATGCGAAAAGACAGGGAAACGGTAATAATGCGCGGATTGATTGCGACGATTTCAAGCCTGATACTGGTTGCGAGCGCCATGCCGGCGCTGGCCCAGTCGGCTACCAAGATCGGACAGCACAGCGCCTGGGGCACCTACAGCTATCAGGCCAACAACGGCAAAGTCTGCTATGTGCTGACCGTGCCGACCGACAAGCAGCCTTCGAATCTCGATCATGGCGATATCTTCTTCTTCGTCAGCCAGCGGCCGGGTCAGGATGTCTCCTTCGAACCGCAATTCATCGCCTCGTACAATTTCCAGGAAAATTCCAAGGTTTCCGTCACCGTTGGCGACAAGTCCTTTTCCATGTTCACTCGCGGCAAGTCCGCCTGGGTGGAGAATGCCGCGGAAGAGCCATTGCTGATTGCGGCGATGAAGGCCGGCTCGGACATGAAGGTCTCGGCGAAGTCCGGGCGCGGCAATCCAACCAACTATGCCTTCTCGCTGAAGGGCATTTCGGCAGCGCTGAGCTCGATCGCCAGCTGCAAATAGCAGAACGCCTGCTTGGTTCAGAAGGGCCGGACCGTCGTCCGGCCCTTTGCATTTCGGCCGGCGTGACGCGCCGGCCTCGTCGTGATATGTGCGCGGCAACATTAGACAAACCGGCTTCGGCCCACCATATGGCGTCGCCATGACCCTTTCGCTCGATCTAACCGCCAATCCCACGCGCGACATGCTGCGCGCCCGTGCCGCCATGACGGCAAAAGGCTCGCTGATCGGCCTGTCGCGCGCCGAACTCGGCGAAGCGCTGGTTTCGGCAGGCGTGCCCGAGCGCCAGGCCAAGATGCGCGTGCAGCAGCTCTGGCACTGGCTTTACGTGCGCGGCGTTTCGGATTTTTCCGAAATGCTCAACATTTCAAAAGATCTGCGCGCGACGCTGGAGCAGCATTTCACCATCGCTCGTCCCGAAATCGTCGAGGAACAGATCTCCAATGACGGCACGCGTAAATGGCTGTTCCGTTTCCCCGCCAGAGGCGCAGGCCGTCCAGTCGAGATCGAGACGGTCTACATTCCGGAGGAAGGCCGCGGCACGTTGTGCATTTCCAGCCAGGTCGGCTGCACGCTGACTTGCTCGTTCTGCCACACCGGCACGCAGAAACTGGTTCGCAATCTGACAGCTGAAGAAATCCTGGCGCAACTGCTGACTGCACGCGACCGGCTCGGAGATTTTCCCGAGCGCGGCACGCCCGATGGCGCCATAGTTCCGGCCGAAGGCCGCAAGATCACCAACATCGTCATGATGGGCATGGGCGAGCCGCTCTACAATTTCGAGGAGGTCAAGAAGGCGCTGTTGATCGCCTCCGACGGCGACGGGCTGTCGCTGTCGAAGCGTCGCATCACGCTGTCGACCTCCGGCGTCGTGCCCGAGATCTTCCGCACCGGCGACGAGATCGGCGTCATGCTGGCGATTTCTCTGCATGCGACCAATGATGATCTGCGCGATCTTCTGGTGCCGATCAACAAGAAGTATCCGCTGAAGGATCTGATCGCCGCCTGCCGCGCCTATCCCGGCCTCTCGAACGCAAAGAGGATCACGTTCGAATATGTGATGCTGAAGGACGTCAACGATTCGCTCGAAGACGCCAAAGCGCTGGTAAAGCTCCTGAAAGGCATCCCGGCCAAGATCAACCTGATCCCGTTCAACCCATGGCCCGGCACCAACTATCAGTGCTCGGACTGGGAGACGATCGAGAAGTTCGCCGATTACATAAACAATGCCGGTTATGCCTCGCCGATCCGCACCCCGCGCGGCCGCGACATCCTTGCCGCCTGCGGCCAGCTCAAATCGGAATCGGAGCGCATGAAGAAGGTCGACCGCCTGGCGCTCGAAGCCATGATGATCGCCGGCCACGGCGAATAGGCAACGTCCGGTACCAGACTGCGTGGGCAGAAAAACAGGGGGAGACATTGGCCACAGCCGACTACTACGAAATTCTCGACCCGCGGTTTTCGCGCCTGTTCAATGGCAATGCGCATGTCGAAAAGCTGTTCACCGGCTGCAAATGGGCGGAGGGTCCGGCCTATTTCGCCGCCGCCCGCTACCTCGTCTGGTCGGACATTCCCAACAATCGGATGCTGCGCTACGACGAGACCGACGGACAGGTTAGCGTCTTCCGCCAGCCCTCGGGGAATTCCAACGGCAATACCGTCGATCGCCAGGGCCGGCTGGTCACCTGCGAGCATTCCGGCCGGCGCGTGAGCCGTACGGAGCACGATGGCTCGATCACGACGATCGCCGATCGTTGGCGCGGCAAGCGCCTGAATTCACCCAACGACGTTGTGGTGAAGTCGGACGGCTCGATCTGGTTCACCGATCCCACCTACGGTATCGATTCCGACTATGAGGGCGACCAGGCTGAAAGCGAGATCGGCAGTTCGCAGGTCTATCGCGTGGACCCGGCGAGCGGCGAAGTGGAAGCCGTGGTGACCGACATGGTCAAGCCCAACGGGCTCGCCTTCTCGCCCGACGAAAGAAAACTCTACGTCGTCGATACCGGGCGGACCCACGGCGCGGAAAATCCGGCCCATATGCGAGTTTTCGATGTCGGTCCGGACAATGCGCTGTCCGGCGGCGAGGTATTCGCCGATTGCACGGCCGGGCTGTTCGACGGCTTCCGGCTCGACACTCAGGGCCGCATCTGGACCAGTGCCGCCGACGGCATCCATTGCTATGATCCGGACGGAACGCTGATCGGCAAGATCAAGGTGCCGGAATGCGTCGCAAACTGCGTGTTCGGCGGCATCAAGCGCAATTGCCTTTACATCACCGCAACGACGTCGCTTTACGTTGTGCGCCTGATGGTCAACGGCGCCAAGACCGTTTGAATGGGCAAAATATTCGTATTCGCCGGTTTGACGCGACGGCTGGCTATTTCGCCTGCGCCGTCAGAATCTTGAGCGCGAAGGCTGAAAACACGCCGGCGAACAGATAATCCACCACCCGCGTCACCGTCGGGTTCTTTTTCAGAAGCCCGGCGAACTTGTCGGCGGCGATCACCATCGGCGCGGTCACCGGCAGCGATAGCGGGATGAAAAGCAGGCCCAGAAATAGCAGCTTTGCCGGTGCGTTCGGGTCGCTTGCCGAGACGAATTGCGGCAAGAATGTCATGAAGAACAAGATGACCTTGGGGTTCATGAGGTTGATCCCGAGCCCTGTGGCCCAGTTCTGGAACAGGGTGCGGCCGGTACCCGCCTTCCTTTCAGGCGAGAAGGCCGAGCCGTTGCGGATCGCCTGATAAGCCAGCCACATCAGATAACCGGCACCGAAGATCTTCAGCACCAGGAAGGCCTGCGGCGAAGCGACGATCAAGGCGGAAAGCCCGAGCGCCACCAGTGCAGTATGGATGATTACGCCGGTCATTGCGCCGAACATGCAAGCGAAGCCGGCGGTTCGGCCTTCCGAAAGCGCTCGTCCGACGAACAGGGTCATGTCCGGCCCGGGCGTGATCGCGATAATGAAGGTCGCGACTGCGAACTGGATGATGATGCTGGCTTCCGGGATGAAAGGCATGGAGCGGACCTCGGCAACGACGGCGCTCAATATCCGAATCTCCGCAGAGACACCAGCGGATTGATGGCAGCTCGGTTACTGGACCGCGCCTCGGAGCTCGGCATCTTTTGCGACGGCAGGCTCGCGGATCTCGTAGGCAAGGCCGTTCCACGTCCAGTGACTCGGTTCCGCTCCGCCACCTTTGGCCAAACCTACAAGGTCGGGCCAGCCGCCGGCTGAAGTTTTCCGATCCAGGTAGAGCGCCATGCCCTCGCTGTTATAGACCTCGCGCCAATCTCCTCCTGGACCTTGGCGGGCAAAGCCGCTCAGCGTGCAGCCCGACTGGCCGTAATAGCGGCTGGAGCCGCAAACCGAGGCAAATACGAGCTCGGCATCCGGCGCGATCTTGACCGAAGCCGCCGCGAGGGCCGGCTGTTTGCTGGTCGCGTCGAGAAACAATGCCGCTTCTTCGGCCATGAGCTTTGCCGCGGTCCCGATAGCCTGATCCGTTTTCGAGAGAGCCACGCTTTCATAGGCCGACATGTCAACTTCGCTGCAACGGGGCGCGACCGCGTCAAGCACGTCGCGCGACCCCTTCAGCGAAAATACCGCGGCGCGCGCGCCGTCGAATGCAAAGGAGAGCCTGTTGCCCGCCTTCAGAGGTTCGAGCATTTCGAACGGAATAGGGATCGTTGCCACGCCGGGACTCAGGTTGGCGTTGGCCGGAAAGTCTACGCCATCTATCGCAATAACCGTATCCAGTTCTTGGCGGGACAATGGCGAAGCAGCCTCGACGCGCAGGCGAAAGTTCCAGCGCCGCTCGGCGCAGGAAAACGAGCCGCCGTTGATTGCGGTGGCCTTCAGCGGAGCCGGCAGTATGGCGACAGCGCCGCTTCCGGCCTCTTCCCAGCGGTCGCCGGCCGTGGCCGACAGAGCCCCAGCCAGCAGGAACGTGGCCGCGCAAAAAACCAACCACCCACGTCCGGCGATCCCGTTCACGGCTGGTTCGGCAGCCCCTTCAATGATTTCGGCAAGTTGAGCCATTGGGCGCGAAGTCTTGGTCAGAATCGTTAAAGTTTATTGAATGCGCGGTCTTTGGTATGGCGCATGCCGGGCCTTGTTCGGCCCGGCATTCCTGCTAAAAGTCCCGCCCGAGACGCGGCCCAACTGGTACCGCTCAGCAAAGCCTCGGGGAAAAAATGTCTAAGTGGAAAGACGTCAAAAAGGTCGTGCTCGCCTATTCCGGCGGTCTCGACACCTCTATCATCCTGAAGTGGCTGCAGACCGAGCTGGGTGCGGAGGTAGTGACCTTCACCGCCGATCTTGGCCAGGGCGGCGAGCTGGAGCCGGCGCGCAGGAAGGCCGAAATGCTCGGCATCAAGGACATCCGCATCATGGATGTACGCGAAGAGTTCGTCCGCGATTTCGTGTTTCCGATGTTCCGCGCCAATACCGTCTATGAAGGCACCTATCTTCTCGGCACCGCGATCGCGCGGCCGCTGATCTCCAAGCACCTCGTCGACATCGCCAGGGAAACCGGCGCCGACGCGATCGCCCACGGCGCCACCGGGAAGGGCAACGACCAGGTCCGCTTCGAGCTTTCCGCCTACGCACTCAACCCCGACATCAAGGTCATCGCGCCGTGGCGCGACTGGTCCTTCAAATCGCGCACCGACCTCCTGAACTTTGCCGAGCAGCACCAGATTCCGGTGCCGAAGGACAAAAGGGGCGATGCGCCGTTTTCCGTCGACGCCAACCTCCTGCACTCGTCGTCAGAAGGTAAGGTTCTGGAGGACCCGTGGAGCGAGCCGCCGGAATTCGTCCATCAGCGCACCATTTCGCCGATGGATGCGCCGGACGCCGTGACCGAGATCACCATCGAATTCAAGAACGGCGATCCGGTTGCGCTCGACGGCAAAAAGCTGTCGCCGGCGGCGATGCTGGCCGCGCTCAACGATCTCGGCCGGGATAACGGCATAGGCCGGCTCGACCTCGTCGAAAACCGCTTCGTCGGCATGAAGTCACGCGGCGTCTATGAGACGCCCGGCGGCACGATCCTGATCTCCGCGCACCGCGCCATCGAATCGATCACGCTCGACCGGGGTGCGGCACATCTCAAGGATGAGCTGATGCCGCGCTACGCCGAACTGATCTACAACGGTTTCTGGTTCTCGCCGGAGCGGGAAATGCTGCAGGCGCTGATCGACAAGAGCCAGCACGATGTCGAGGGCGAAGTGCGGCTGAAGCTCTACAAGGGCAACGTCATCGTCACCGGCCGCCGCTCGCAGAAGTCGCTCTATTCCGACGCGCTGGTCACTTTCGAGGATGACCGCGGCGCCTACGACCAGAAGGACGCCGAAGGCTTCATACGCCTCAACGCGCTGCGTCTCAGGACGCTTGCCGCGCGTGACAGAAAACGCTGAGGTCTATGCGCCTTGGCCGATGCATCGTCGCGCTGATCTGTTCGGCGAGCGCAGCGTCGGCGACCGATGCCGAATTCGACCCTTCTGCCGTCGATCTGGCGTCTCTGATCGAGTGCCGGGCGGATGCGCGTGAATATAACAGTTTTGCGCTGTGGCTGACCGGCCAGCCGGAAGCCGCGGAGGCGTTGGGCTGGCAGGAACTCGCCTCGGACAATCCGTTCCTGAAGGAGTATAAGCTGCCTGCCGCGATCGGCGTCTTCGGCCGCAATGCCGACCGCGTCGTCTTTACTGCTTCGGGTCCGATGGCGGTGCTCGACGCCGCTCCGGACGAGTTGGCAAAGAAGCTCGAAATTACCCCCGAGATCGCCACGGCCGAGAAATTCCTGGGCGAGAAAGTCGTCCTGGAGGCGAAGGAAGAGGATCTCGGGATGGTCTTCGAGACGCGTATCACGCTCAACGTGTCCACCGTCGATTCTCATCCCGGCAAGACGCTTGCCGGGTGCTCCTACAGGATCGAAGTGCGCTAGGCCGAGTTCGGCCGACTTGGTGGCCTATACAAGTCTTGAGCGCCGGGCACGGTGGCCCGGCGCCGCAGCGATGGTCGAGCTTACTGCCCGTCGATTTCCGCGCCGATAATGGCGATCGCCTGCTGGTACACGCTGGCCGAATTCCAGCCCTGGAGCGCGCCGAAATTGGCCTGGCCAGGCTGATACCCGCCGCCCGGTCGCCAGCCATGGCCGCGCAGGAAATTGGCCGTCGAGGCGAGCGCATCGGCTTTCGATTTGACCATGTCGATCCTGCCGTTGCCGTCGCCGTCGACGCCGTATTTCAGCACGTTGACCGGCAGGAACTGCGTCTGCCCGATCTCGCCATGCGCCGCACCGATCGCCGAGGGGCTCAGCGTGCCGTTCTGCACGAGCTGCAACGTCGCATAAAGCTGGTTGGTGAAGAATTCCGTGCGGCGGCAGTCATAGGCGAGCGTCGCCACAGCCGAGACGGTGTTCTGATTGCCGAGAAAGCCGCCGAACCCGGTTTCCATGCCCCAGATCGCCAGCAGAGGGCCGGGCGGGACACCGTAGCGCTGCTCTATGCTCGCCAACAGCGCAGCATTCTGCTTCTTCAGGCTCTTGCCTTTCGAGGCTATCTGCTTGCCGCCGCGTTTCGCCATGAACTGGCTGAGCGACAGCTTGAAGCTCTTCTGGTTGCGATCGGCGTGTATCGTCTTGCTCGCGTATTTGGCGTTGTCCAGCGCCCTCAGCGCATTGCCGCCGATGCCGCGGGCTGCAGCCTCCCGCTTGAACTCCTGCTTCCAGTTCTCGAAGCCGGCTGCGTTGTTGCCGCACGTCGCGGCCTGTGCGGTCCCCGCAGCGACGCCGAGCATGGCGCATGCGGCAGCGGCGAAAATCGTTCCCTTGGCAAAAAATGCCATGCTGTTCTCCTGGTTGCCTGAATCGATCCCCGAAGGGAGCTTGCCGGCGAATCGCCTCTGGTGACGGCCAGGCGGTCAAAACGTCATGACTATTCGAACCGCTGGCGAACGCCGAAGAACTTCCCTACGATCAAGTATATATTGTGGCAAGGGGCTGAATAAGTCATGAAAGATGTTGACGTCGTGGTCGTCGGCGCGGGTTCGGCTGGTTTGGCCGCAGCCAAGACCCTGCGCGCAGCAGGGTTGAGCTTCACTGTTCTGGAGGCGATGAACCGCGTCGGCGGCCGCGCCTGGACGTCCACCGAACATTTCGGCATCCCGTTCGATATCGGCTGCGCCTGGATCCATGCCGCCGATCGAAATCCCTATTTTGCGGAAGCCGAAGCCGCCGGCTGGACGCTTCATTACCACGACATGAATGTTGACCATCTCTACTACGGCAAGCGCAAGGCTTCTGAGGAAGAAGAAGCTGAGATGAAACGCGCCGACTGCGAGATGTCGGCGGCGCTCGAGAAATGGAGCGGGACTGACGACAGCGTCTCGTTGCTGCTCGCCTCCGGTCATGCGCCGCGCGCCGCCGCCACCTTTGCCGGGCCGATGGATTTTGGCCAGGATTACGATGAGGTTTCGATAGAAGACTTTCGCGCGGCCGCCGATCTCGATCCGAATTACTTCACCAGGGAAGGATTTGGCGCGCTGGTCGCGCAATACGGGGCCGATGTGCCAGTCCAACTGTCGACCCCGGTCCGGAAAATCCTTTGGGACGTGTCGGGCGTCGCCTGCGTCACCGATCGCGGGACGATCCGCGCCAGGGCCGTCATCGTCACCGCCTCGCCGGCGGTGCTGGCATTCGAGGAGATCGAATTCTCGCCCGCTTTGCCGGATGCCGTCGTCGAAGCGTTCTTCGATCTGCCGATGGGCATGCTCACCAAGCGGCGGCCAGTCCGGGCAGGGCGGCGGCGCGCGCCACCCTCATGGAACCGATAGCCGAACGCATCTGGTTCGCGGGCGAAGCGCTGGCTGGATCGCCAGACCTGCGGCGGCGCGAGGCTTTCAGGTGAAGCGGTGGCTCGGCAGGTGGCGGCGCAACTCGGCGCGACGTAAATCTCCGAAAAATCGGAGAAACGGTTCTCAGGGCCTGCTGCGGCCACGCGCGCGAAGTCATTGATTACCCGGCGCTGATCCACGGTTTCTGCAAAGACAATTTAACAAGCAGTCACACGGCCCAAACGGCTTGGACCGGAACAGAACCGGTTTGGCTCCGTTTATGACCGGACGGGACAACGAATCCACGGAGGATTATCATGAAATCCAATCTCCTGATTTCCGCTTCCGCCGGCGCATTGCTTGCAATGTCGGCGTCGGCATTCGCCCAGACATCGGTCACCGCCACGACGGACCTCAACGTTCGCGCCGGTCCCGGTCCGCAGCACCCTGTGATCGGGGTTCTGGCCGCCGGACAGGCGACAACGCTGAATGGTTGCATCGAGGGCAGCAAATGGTGCTCAGTCGCCGAAGCCGGCGGTCAGGGCTGGGTTTATTCAGACTATCTGACAGGCAATTTCGGCGGCCAGCAGGTGGTGGTCACCGAACGTCCTGCCGGTTCCGTCGAGGTGGTCACTGCCCCATCCGGTGAAGGCGGCGCGGAAGGCGCTGTTGTGGGCGGAGCCACCGGTGCTGTTGCCGGCGCGATCATCGGCGGACCTATCGGTGCAGCTGTCGGCGGCGTTGCCGGCGCGACCATCGGCGGCGCCACGGGTGCTGCCGCCGAGCCGCCGGCCGAGGTACGCACCTTCGTGACGTCCAACCGGGTCGAACCGGTCTATCTTGAAGGCGAGGTCGTGGTCGGCGCCAGCCTGCCCGAAACCGTCGAACTTCGCGAGATCCCGAACTACGAGTACCGCTACGTCAACGTTAACAATCAGCCGGTGCTGGTCGAGCCGGATACCCGCAGGATCGTATACGTCATGCGGCAGTAGCAGCCGAGGACTTTCCTCTGGAACGCCGGGCACATCCGCCCGGCGTTCGTCTGTTTCCAACGCAACTGCCATCCTGGCGGAGCTCGTTTTCCACCGCTACCTTGACATTTCGCGTCGCATGATGTTCTTGCGCTGCAAATTCCGCGACGAGTACAGACTCCGAGCAGCCGACCGGGACCCTTAGAGGTATAAATCGATCCCGGAGGCCAACACCCGGCAGCGCGATGCGCCCCCGGGTGCTTTTTGGCTTTGGCTATAGCTTGGCTCTCGTGCAGGGAGACATTACCTCTGGGCGGGAAACCGGTCAGAGACACAAGGAAGAACGATGTTCGAATCGCTGCAAGAGCGACTTGGTTCAATTCTAAACGGCCTCACCGGCCGCGGCGCACTGTCGGAAGCCGATGTGTCGGCGGCGCTGCGCGAGGTCCGCCGCGCGCTCATCGAAGCCGACGTGGCGCTCGATGTCGTTCGCTCGTTCGTCGACAAGGTTCGCGCCAAGGCGGTGGGTGCTGCGGTCGTCAAATCGATCAAGCCCGGCCAGATGGTCGTCAAGATCGTCCATGACGAGCTGGTCGAGATGCTGGGCAGCGAGGGCCAGACGATCGATCTCAATGCGCCGGCGCCGGTGGTCGTGATGATGGTCGGCCTGCAGGGCTCGGGCAAGACCACAACGTCGGCGAAGATTGCCAAGCGCCTTGTCGAGCGCCAGGGCAAGAAGGTGCTGATGGCGTCGCTCGACACCCGCCGCCCGGCCGCCCAGGAACAGCTTCGCCAGCTCGGCGAGCAGACCAGGGTTGCGACGCTGCCGATCGTCGCCGGCCAATCGCCGGTCGATATCGCCAAGCGCGCGGTGCAGGCGGCCAGGCTCGGCGGCCATGATGTCGTCATCCTCGACACGGCCGGCCGCACTCATATCGACGAACCGCTGATGGTCGAGATGGCCGACATCAAGCGGGTGTCGTCGCCGCACGAGATCCTGCTTGTCGCCGACAGCCTGACCGGCCAGGACGCTGTCAATCTCGCCAAGAGCTTTGACGAGCGGGTTGGAATAACCGGCCTGATCCTGACGCGCATGGACGGTGATGGGCGCGGCGGCGCCGCGCTCTCGATGCGCGCCGTGACCGGCAAGCCGGTCAAGCTGATCGGCACCGGCGAGAAGATGGATGCGCTGGAGGAGTTTCATCCCAAGCGCATCGCCGACCGCATTCTCGGCATGGGCGACATCGTCTCGCTCGTCGAGAAGGCTGCCGAAACCATCGACGCGGAAAAGGCCGCGGCGATGGCCAAGAGGATGCAGTCGGGCAAGTTCGACCTGAACGATCTCGCCGACCAGCTCGGCCAGATGCAGAAGATGGGCGGCATGGGCGGCATCATGGGAATGATGCCCGGCTTGGGCAAAATGAAGGACCAGATGGCGGCCGCCGGGCTCGACGACAGGATGTTCGGCCGCCAGATCGCCATCATCCGCTCGATGACCAAGGCCGAGCGCGCCAACCCGGACATTCTCAAGCATTCGCGCAAGAAGCGCATCGCCGCGGGTTCCGGCACGGATGCCGCCGAGATCAACAAGCTCCTGAAGATGCATCGTCAGATGGCCGACATGATGAAGGCCATGGGCGGCAAGGGCAAGGGCGGCGGCATGATGCGCGGCATGATGGGCGGGCTGGCTTCGAAGATGGGACTCGGCGGGCTTGCCGGCGGTATGGGCGGCATGCCGGATCTCTCCAAGATGGATCCGAAGCAACTCGAAGCCCTGCAGAAGCAGGCGCAGGCGGCCGGCCTTGGCAAGGGCCTGCCGGGCGGGCTTCCAGGATTGGGCGGCGGCGGTCTGCCCGGACTGCCGGGCGGCGCGAAACTGCCCGGCCTTGGCGGAGGCGGCCTTCCTGGCCTGGGGAAGAAGAAATGAGCGCGATGAACGACAACCCCCAGGCACTTCTCGGAGAGCTGCGCGCCTCGATCGACAATATCGATGCCGCACTTATCCATATGCTTGCCGAGCGTTTCCGCTGCACCAAGGCGGTCGGCGTGCTGAAGGCCACCCACGGCCTGCCGCCGGCCGATCCGGCGCGGGAACAGACCCAGATAGCGAGGCTGCGCCGGCTTGCCGACGACGCCCAGCTCGACCCTGATTTCGCGGAAAAGTTCCTGAACTTCATCATCCACGAAGTCATCCGTCATCACGAAATGCTCGCAGCCAACGGCGGCGAGACCAGAAGTTCAGCCGTGAAGATCGGCGAATAGAACACAAACCCTCAGATCAAACGAACTGCACTTTTAGGAGAAGAAAATGTCACTGAAAATTCGTCTGGCCCGCGCGGGCTCCAAGAAGCGCCCCTACTACCACATCGTCATCGCCGATGTGCGCTCGCCACGTGACGGCCGCTTCATCGAGACCGTGGGCGCCTGGAACCCGTTGCTGCCGCGCGAAGGCGGCGAGCGCGTCAAGCTTGACGCCGACCGTATCAAGCATTGGCTCGGCCACGGCGCGCTGCCGACCGATCGGGTGGCCCGCTTCCTGGACGAGGCCGGTCTGTCGAAGCGCGAGCCGCGGGTGAACCCGAACAAGGCGCGGCCGGGCAAGAAGGCTCAGGAACGCATCGATGCGATCAAGAAGGCGCAGGATGAAGCTGCCGCCGCCGCCGCCGCACCGGCTCCCGCCGAAGAAGCCGCCGCCAGCTGATCGCTGCAATCTCGGAATGAAAACGGCGGGCTCAAGGCCCGCCGTTTTTCGTTTGCCATCGCCGGACGCTCGGATTCGCACTGGTGAGCGGACAATCAGCGGAAGTTAGGCACGATCCACGGGTCTACCGCGACTCCACTGCGCCGGCTCTTCGCCGCATCCGCGGTGTCGCTTGCGCGACGGGACGCGACCTTGCGTGAAGTCTCCCGCTTGATCGAATGCGTGACGGTGCGGTCCAGCACTTTTCTGGCCGCCTGCGGTTCGCTGCGCGGCGATTCCGGATAGTGCAGCGTGGCGGCGAAATCGTTGGCCGATGCGGTGCCGGACAGCGCCAGAATGGCTGCCACCGCTAGAGCTATCTTCCTCATTATCGTTCTCCGCTCTTTGTACATGTACACTACGGTGTACAGATACGAGCAGCGGTAACACGATTCAAGAGCGGATTCGTACGCGTACGAAAATATCTTCTCGCGGGAGGACCAGCGAAGTCTCTGCAGTCGGCGATTCGCCTGCGCCGGTGGATCAGCAACGCGCGTCGGGCGGCGTCAACGTGCCGACAGGATGCGCCTTCAATCCCGCCAATGCGACGTCCATCGACATTTCCAGGAATTTCTGGCGATCGCCGAAGGGATAATGCGGAAACGTGATGAGCAACGAGACCGTGCCGTGCCCAAAAGACCATAACAGCGTGGCGAAGGCGTGCACGTCCCCTTGGAATATGCCTGCATCCATGCAGGCCTGAACACGTTTGAGCAGCAGTTGCAGCGCGGGATTGTGTTTTCCGGGCTCGGTTACGCCCCGGTCGGGATCGTGAGTGTGATCGTCGGTCATGAAGACAGTGCGGTATTCGTTCGGATTTTCCAGCCCGAAAGCCGCATATTCCGTCATCATCTTGCGGAGCGCCGCCAACGGCTCCTTCGGCGCTTGCGCTTCCAGGCGGCGGGCCAGGGACTCGAAGGCGTCGTCGGCAATCGCGTGCAGGATGGCGTGCTTGTCGGCGAAATAGGAATAGACCGACATCGGCGCGTAGCCGACCCGCTTGGCCAGCTTGCGGATGGTCAGCCCTTCATAGCCTTCTTCCCGCACCAGCTCATGCGCCGCCGTCAGCAGTTCCGCGCGGACTTCCGCCTTCTGGCGCTCCCGGCGATCTTGCGCGCTCAACGGCTTTGGGTCGTTCATATACAATATCCGCAGATCGGACGATCTCTATACACTGTACGACAACCCATCAAGCGACGGACCGTTCCGATCCAGGCCGCGCAATCGGGGAAAAATTTGGGAAATCAGGCCTTTACCAGCTTCAGCGCCTTGTCGAACACGCCGAGCACCCGGGCAAGTTCATGGCCGCGCTTGAGGATGACGCCGCCCGCCGCCACGACGCTGAATGCGCCTTGCTTGCGGGCCAGCTTCGGGCTTTTCACGATCTGGAAAAGAGCGGTTTCGCTGGCGCGGCGGAAAACCGAGAAGACGGCGCGGTCGTTGAGGTGATCGATCGCATAGTCGCGCCACTCATTGGCAGCCACCATACGGCCATAAAGCCGCAGCAACTGGTCGATTTCACGTCTGTCGAAGCTTACCGGAAGGTCGAGCCGTTCGCGTCTTGCCTCATGGAGCGGGATCAGTATGGCGGTGTCTTCCCTACCCTCCGCTCCATTCCCGCGATCAGTCATGCAAACGGCCTTTCGTGACGTTTTTGCGAAGGAAAGGTCGCGCGTTCACCCCAAAAATGCAAGCCCGAACGATCTGATTCGCTGCTAAATTTCCGGCAGGAATTGTCTAGCCCCGAAACCGTACGGACTGAATCACGAATATGTACAAACTGAATTGATTGGTGATTCTTCGCCACATTGCTGCCGTTTTTTATCCCAGCTACGGCCCCAATGTCCGACGAACTTAGCCTCGTTGCCTGAGACGGTTCGGTCCGGCACCGGCTCGTAACCCCAAGCCCCCCGCCCACGGGTCTGCGTCGGATCGAACCAACCTCGGCTTTCTTTTTAAGGCCGAGTGCAACGATCCCAATATATTGAACCGGTGTCAGCTCAAGCTGATGCCGGTTTTTTGGTCGGCGCTCAGCTCCCTGGATTGCGGATCATCGCCGCGCCCAAAATCGGACCCGGCAAGCCGTCCTTGCTGACAGACTGGAGCAGCACGGCGCAACCGCCTTTCCTGGACACCTCGCTTGCGGGCAATTCGAAGCGGGCCGCCTTGCCGTGCCACATGCCGGCGGTCTGGACATCCGACACGGCGTTCCAATAGGTCACCGTTCGCCCCGCATTTTCGCCGCGCTCGATCACAACCGGCTGCGCAGGCTCGAAATAGACAACAACGACATGGGCTTTCTTCGCTTCACCTTTTGCGGCTTCGGCGTCGATCACGACGCTATCGCCGGCGCGGGTGACGGTCAGTCCGACGGCAAGGCCATCGCCCGATCCTTTCAGGTCTTCGACCGCATCCCACACCTTGGCGCTGCTCGAGCCGTTGACATGGATGCGCCCGTTGATGACGGCCTGCGGCGTATAGACGGAGCGGATACCGAAAGACTTGCCATATCCATGCTGGCGAGCTGTGTTTTCGGGGCTACCAAGCGTGTCGCGCCAGCCGAGATAATCCCAATAGTCGACGTGATAGGCGAGAGCTACGATATCGTCCCGGGCCGCCAATTCCGCCAGGAGCGCATCCGCCGGCGGGCACGAGCTGCAGCCTTGGCTGGTGAAGAGCTCAACCACGCCGGTTGGCCGGGCCGTTTCCTCCGCCGACACGGCGCCGACAAACGCCGGCAATGCCAACGCCGCCGCGGCGAGCGTGAAAAGGAATCGGAATATCATTACGTCCAACTTGTTATTGCCGGCGGAACCGGATTTCTTCTGGTTGCCCAAACAATAGGCAGACGGCGGCTTCAACGGGAAGTCACGTTGCGGTGAAACGCGGCGGTGCAAACAGGAAAAACGCAAATGCTCGACGGGCTGATGTATCAGATCGACCTCTATTGCGAGCGGACATCGCCAGCCTTGTTGGCGGAGCCGATCAATGCGCTGAGTAATCTGGCGTTCGTCGCCGCCGGCCTCTGGGGAGTCCGTGAGGTCCGCAGGCATGGCGCAGGCACCTTCGCAGAAGTTCTGGCGTGGTGGGTCGTGGCCATCGGCGCCGGCTCGGCGCTGTTTCACACATTCGCCAACGAGTTGACCAAATGGGCCGACATCCTGCCCATCGCCGGCTTCACGCTTGCCTACACGCTTTTGAATCTGCGCCGCTTCATGGCGATGAGCTGGCAAAGGGCATTGCCGATCTTCGTCGCATTCTATGCCGCCGCAGGCCTGATCACCTTTCTCGTGCCCGACTGGCTGCGCGAGGCCTCCAATGGTTCTACAGGCTATCTGCCGCCCTTCCTGGCGCTCCTGTTCTTCGGGGCGGTGGTTCTTGCAAGCGGCAACCGGGCGGGCGGGTACAATTTCGCCGCTGCCGGAATATTCGTCGCCTCCGTCGCCTTCCGGGCGATCGACCTCAAATTCTGCGATGCATTTCCGCTCGGCACGCACTTCCTTTGGCACATGCTGAACGGCCTGATGCTGGCAGTCTTGCTCGCCGCTGTGGCGCGCTACGGTGCGCCGCGCCAGCAGGCTCTCAAAGTAGAACCGCCGGAGAGATTGTCTCCGGCGGTCTGAATGCAGTCGGATGCCAATTAGGCTGCGAGATCCCGCAGCACATACTGGAGAATGCCGCCATTGCGGAAATAATCCAGCTCGTCGATCGTATCGATGCGGCAGAGGATGGGCACGTTCTTGACAGTGCCGTCGGCGAAGATGATGTTCGCCACCATCTTCTGGCGCGGGCGGATCGATTCTAGCCCTTCGATAGTGACGGTTTCGTCGCCCCTCAGGCCGAGCGAAGCCCAGCTGTCGCCCTCTTCGAACACGAAAGGCACGACGCCCATGCCGACCAGATTGGAGCGGTGGATACGCTCGAAAGACTGGGCGATGACTGCCCGCACTCCAAGCAGGTTGGTGCCCTTGGCCGCCCAGTCGCGCGACGAACCATTGCCGTATTCGATGCCGGCGAAGATCACCAGCGGCACTCCCTCCTGCTTGTAGAGCATCGCAGCGTCGTAGATCGGCATCTCTTCCTTGGAAGGATAGTGGATCGTGTAACCCCCTTCGCGTCCGTTCTCACCCAGCATGTGGTTGCGGATGCGGATGTTGGCGAAGGTGCCGCGCATCATGACTTCATGATTGCCGCGCCGCGTGCCGTACTGGTTGAAATCGGCCACGCCGACGCCGTGCTCCGTCAGGTACTTGCCGGCAGGCGACGCCGCCTTGATCGATCCCGCCGGTGAAATGTGGTCGGTGGTTATCTTGTCGCCGAACAGGCCGAGCACCCGCGCGCCCTTGATTTCGCCGATATCGCCTGGGCGAGAGTGCATGCCCACGAAATAGGGCGGGTTCTGCACATAGGTCGAGCCATCGTCCCAGGCATAGGTCTGGCTTTCCGGCGTCTGCACCTTCTGCCAGTTTTCATCGCCCTTGAAGACGTCGGCATATTTGCGCGCGAAGAGTTCGCGGGTGACATGCTCGGCGATGAAGGCGTCGATCTCCTGCGAGGTCGGCCAGATGTCCTTCAGGAAGACCGGACGGCCCTCGCGGTCCTCGCCGAGCGGCTCGGTGGTGAGGTCGAGGGTCACGGTGCCTGCAAGGGCGTAAGCGACCACCAGCGGCGGGGAGGCGAGATAATTCGCCTGCACGTCAGGGGAAACACGGCCTTCGAAATTGCGGTTTCCCGAAAGAACGGAGGCGGCGATCAGGCCCTTGTCGTTGATGGTCTTCGAAATCGGGGCAGGCAGCGGCCCGGAATTGCCGATACAGGTGGTGCAGCCGAATCCGACGAGGTTGAAGCCGAGCTGGTCGAGTTCATTCTGCAGGCCGGCTTTTTCCAGATATTCGGCGACCACCTGGCTGCCGGGCGCAAGCGAGGTCTTCACCCAGGGCTTTTGCTTGAGGCCCAGCCGGTTGGCGTTGCGGGCGAGTAGCCCCGCGCCGATGAGCACGCTCGGATTGGATGTGTTGGTGCAGGAGGTGATCGCGGCGATCACAACGTCGCCATGCCCGAGATCGAAGTTTTCACTCTCTACAGCGTAGCGTTTGGACACGTCCACGGTCTTCTTGTACTCGGTCTCCATCGCCTTGGAGAAGCCCGCCGGAATGCCCTCCAGCGCGACCCGGCCCTCCGGGCGCTTGGGGCCTGCCATTGAGGGAACGACATCGCCGAGGTCGAGCTCGAGCAGATCGGTGAAGACCGGGTCGGCCGAAACGTTCTCGCGCCACATCCCCTGCGCCTTGCAATATGCCTCGACGAGTTCGATGCGGCTTTCGGCTCGGCCGGACATGGTCAGGTAGCGGATGGTCTCGGCGTCGACCGGGAAGAAACCGCAGGTCGCGCCATACTCCGGCGCCATGTTGCCGATGGTGGCGCGGTCGGCCAGCGTCATGTTGGAAAGGCCGGAGCCGAAGAACTCGACGAACTTGCCGACGACGCCCTTCTTGCGCAGCATTTGGGTGACGGTGAGCACGAGATCGGTAGCGGTGACGCCCTCCTTCAGCTTACCGGTGAGGCGGAAGCCGACGATTTCGGGCAGAAGCATCGAGACCGGTTGGCCGAGCATCGCGGCCTCGGCCTCGATGCCGCCGACGCCCCAGCCGAGAACGCCAAGGCCGTTGATCATGGTAGTGTGCGAATCGGTGCCGACACAGGTATCGGGATAGGCGGTGATCTCGCCCTCCTCGCTGTTGGTCCATACGACCTGCCCGAGATATTCGAGATTGACCTGGTGGCAGATGCCGGTTCCGGGCGGCACCACGCGGAAATTGCGGAACGCCTGCTGGCCCCATTTCAGGAATTTATAGCGCTCCTGGTTGCGCTCGTATTCCAGCTCGACATTGCGGCTGAAAGCCATAGGCGTGCCGAACTCGTCGACGATGACGGAATGGTCGATCACCAGGTCAACAGGCACCAGCGGATTGATCTTCTGCGGATTTCCACCGAGGGAAACCATGGCGTCGCGCATGGCCGCCAGGTCGACCACGGCCGGAACGCCGGTGAAATCCTGCATCAGCACACGGGCGGGCCGGTAGGCGATCTCGACGCCGGCCGAGCCACGGTCGGTCAGCCAGCTAGCGACCGCCTGGATGCTGGCCTTGGTGACCGATCGGCCGTCTTCGTTGCGCAGCAAATTCTCGAGCAGCACCTTCATAGAATAGGGCAACTGCGCTATGCCGGTCAGGCCGTTCTTTTCAGCCTCGATCAGGCTGTAATAGGTGTATTCGGAACTGCCTGCCTGAAGCGTTCTGCGGCAATTGAAGCTGTCGAGAGATTTTGACACGTGCGATCCCATCCTTGGTCTGTTCAGCCGAAACGGGAACGGACTCCTGTGGCATGCGAATCACGCGCAAAGGTGCGGGTACGGCCATTTCCGCTGTCCGTCCCCCGCGTCCTGCCGTTCAAGGCGGCGAGTTCGTTGGTTCGGCGCAAAATTCGGTTCCCGGGCCGACCGCTGGCCCGGTTGTCCGGCGTATAGAGAATTTCCTAGAATAGTTCTAGACCGACTACAGGCAAAATCGCTGCGACGCACGCGCGGCGAATCATCGGAGACGGGGGCAGATGCGGTTGACCGCCGACAATCTGAGCGGCGAGCGCGGCGGCGAGCAAGTTTTCTCCGGCGTCGGCTTCAGGCTTGAAACGGGCGGAAGCCTGGTTGTCACAGGCCCGAACGGCGCCGGAAAATCGACCCTGCTGCGCGTTCTGGCGGGTTTGCTACCTCCCTCCTCGGGAGTTGTCGGGATCGAGGGTGGCGGCGAGATATTCCCGACCGTCTCGGCGGCAAGCCACTATCTCGGCCATGAAAATGCGATGAAGACGGCGCTGACAGTGTCCGAGAATCTCTGCTTCTGGCAGGAATTTCTGGGAGAAACGCATCTGGAATGCGGCGAGGCGCTGGAGATCGTAGGCCTCGGCGATATCGGCCACCTGCCTTTCGGCTATCTGTCGACAGGCCAGCGGCGTCGCGCATCGATCGCCCGGCTGCTCGTCAGCTACCGTCCCGTCTGGCTGCTCGACGAGCCGACCGCCGGGCTGGACAAAGCGGCGGAGACGCAGTTCGCAGCGCTCATGAAGGCGCATCTCGACGATGGCGGGATCATCGTGGGCGCGACGCATCAGCCGCTTGGACTGGAAGGGGCGCAGGAGTTGAGGATGGACCTCCTCTCCAGACGGGGAGAGGGATAGCAATGCTAGCCCTCTACCTCCGCGACGTCAGGCTCGGCGTGCGCGCCGGCGGCGGGGCGCTGACCGGCGTCATCTTCTTCCTCGCCGTGATCGCCACCATTCCCTTCGGCGTCGGCCCGGATCTCAACCTCCTTGCCCGCATCGGCCCGGCGATCCTGTGGATCGGGGCGCTGCTCGCCAGCCTGCTCGGCCTTGACCGGTTGTTCCAGGCCGATCGCGACGACGGCTCGCTCGACCAGCTCGTCATGTCGGGCGACCGGCACATGGCGGCACTGACGGTCCTCGTCAAATGCCTGGCGCACTGGACGGCGAGTGTCTTGCCGCTGGTCGCTGCCGCGCCGCTGCTCGGCCTGTTCATGAATATGCCGCCGACAGGGATAGGCGCTGCCGCGCTGACGCTTCTGGTCGGCACTCCGGCGATCACTTTCATTGGCGCGGCGGGCGCGGCCGTGGCGGTGGCGCTGCCGCGCGGCGGCCTGCTGATTTCGGTGCTGGTGCTGCCGCTGACCATACCGGTGCTGATTTTCGGCGTTTCTGCCAGCTACGGTGCAGTGGCCGAGCCCGATCCATTCCTGCCGCCCTTTCTCATCCTTTGCGCACTCACTCTATTTCTGGCCGTGCTCGGGCCAGTCGCCGCCGCGCTGGCGCTGCGATGGGGGGCGGACTGATCTCAGACCACCGACCGCAAATCCGCCGCATGGGCGTTCGATTGCAGAGGCGAGACTGCGCAGCTATTTAAATGCACCATGAAGTCACCAATGGCGACCACACGCGGAACCTGTTTGCTCCCGGAGTCCCGGCCATGACAGCGCATGCGCTCTATGTCACGGCGGCCTATGCCGTTTCGGCGCTGGCGATCATCGGGCTCGTGGCATGGATCTTTTTCGATCAGCGCGCCAGACGGCGCGAACTGGCCGAACTCGAGGCGAGTGGTACAAGGCGCCGCTCCGATCGCGGCGGGAGTTCCGCATGACGACAGAGACGCAGCCCGAAAAGCGCCCGGTCAGCAAGCTGTTCGTTTTCCTGCCGCTGGCCATTTTTCTGGCGCTCGCAGGCATTTTCCTGGCCCAGCTTCTGTCGGGCCGCGACATCGCAACCGTGCCCTCGGCTCTGATCGGAGAGCAGGCGCCCGAGACCAGCCTGCCGCCTCTGCCCGGTCTCGATCTGCCGGGGCTCAACTCGGCTGATTTCAAAGGCAAGGTCACGCTGGTGAACATCTGGGCATCCTGGTGCGCGCCGTGCCGGGAAGAGCACCCCGTACTGATGGCGTTGGCCGAGGACAACCGCTTCGGCATCGCCGGGCTGAACTACAAGGATCAGGCCGAAAACGCCCGCCGCTTCCTCGGCGATCTCGGCAATCCGTTCATTGCGATAGGCATCGACGAGGCAGGCCGAACGGCGATCGATTGGGGCGTCTATGGCGTGCCGGAGACCTTTCTGGTCGGTCGCGACGGCAAGATCCTGTTCAAGCATGTCGGGCCGCTGACGGTGGACGCCGTTCAGCGCAGGCTCCTGCCCGAAATCGAGAAGGCGCTCGGAGTCTCGCAATAGCTGCGGCGGTGCACTAACGTCGGCCGCATGAACGACGTCCATCCTTCTCCTCCCGATCCGAATATCATCCGTCAGCATTTCGTCCATCAGGCGGCGTCCTGCGAAACACTTGGCTCGCCCTTCACCGCCCGCCTGTGCCGGGCGCTGGCGGAGTGCCTCGACGAGAGGACACGGACCGGGCGAAAGGTTCTGAACTGGGCCGGCAATACCCGCGAGGATGCGCTGGCGCTGCGCTTTTGCGGCGCGTTGCACGCGCTGGTGCTGGCCGGCAGGGATTCCGGGCTTGCCGCGGCCTATCCGCCGCAGGAGACCTCCGAGCCAGATCTTCATGCTGCCCTGCGAAACGCCATCGCCCGGCACGATCGGGAACTGCTCGCCTCGCTCGCCAGCGCGCCGCAGACGAACGAGATCGCCCGTTCAGCGATGCTGCTGCCAGGTTTCCTGGCAATCGCACGCGAAACAGGGCTGCCGCTAGCGCTGCACGAGATCGGATCGAGCGCCGGGCTCAATCTACTGTTCGACAAATTTCACTATCGCTATGGCGACGCAGAATGGGGCGATCCGAGTTCGCCGGTGCGCCTTGCGCCGGAAGTCCGGGGAAATCCAGTTCCGGTCCACGACCGGCTGGAAGTCGGGAAGCGCGCCGGTTCGGACATCGCCCCGGTTGATATCGCAACGGCCGAGGATCGGCTGCGGCTCAAATCCTATATCTGGGCGGACCAGACGATGCGGCTTCAGAGGCTCGATGCGGCGCTCAGCCTCGCCGCTATCCAGCCGTTCAGGCTGGAGAAGGCCGATGCCGCGGCCTTCGTGCGACGGAGTCTGGCCTCACGGCAGGGCGGCGGCGCATACGTGCTGTTCCATTCGATCATGTGGCAATATTTGCCCGAAGATACGAAGTCGTCGATTTCAACCGACCTTCAAAGCGCCGGGGCAGCCGCCACTGCGGATGCGCCGATCGCCTGGCTTCGGATGGAGCCGCTGTCGACCACCGACATGCACGCGACGCTGAGCCTGACGCTATGGCCTGCTGGCGAGACAAGGCGTCTCGCCAGATGCGATTATCACGGCCGCTGGATAGAGTGGCTCGGCTAGGCCGAGCCATCGGTTGTCAGCCGTAGACTTCCTGGTAGGCATGCCGAAGCATTTCGCCGCGATTGCCGTTCATGTCGGCCAGGTCGCGCGGCGACAATCCTTCGATCTCCGCCACGAGGCGATTATAGCGGTTTCGCTTGGCGAGCCGGTCTTTGTTACGTGCAACGATGTTTGACAGGATCATGGTGAGGTCCCCTTAGCTGTCGCATTCGGCGACATTGGTTGTTCCTCCCGATGCTCCATAGATTGGCACAGGCTGTGTGCGTTGCAACATCAGATGCTGCAATGCACCATTGCGCTGAATGCATGCCTGTAGGACTTGCTATGCGCCGAACGCCGAACGCCCAAGCCGGCGGGGGATGGAGCGCCTGCCGGTCACCACATCGTCTTCTGGTAGCCCTCGTCGAGCCATTTGTCGGTGGCCTCGACCGATTGACTAAGCGCCAGTTGGTCCCGCAGAATTTCACCAAGCGTCGGCAGCGCGGCGCGGTCGGGCCAGCTTTCGGGCTTCCAAAGCTCGGATCGCATGAATGCCTTGGCGCAGTGCATGTAGGCAGCCTTCACGGCAACGACGACGACGCTGATCGGCAGCTTGCCGTCCACAGCCAACCTTTCGCGCAAGGCGGCGGCGGCGGTGATGTGGGCATGGCCGTTGATGCGCAGCGTCTCGTTCATGCCGGGGATGAGAAAGAGCAGGCCGACCGCCGGGTTGACGATTATGTTCTCCAGCGTGTCGAGCCGATTGTTGCCCGGCCGGTCGGGAATGGCGATTGTGCTATCGTCGAGAATGGCGACGAAGCCCGGCCGATCGCCCTTCGGCGTCACGTCGGCATTGCCGTTGCCGTCGGACGAGCCGATCAGCACGAACGGGCTTTTGGCGATGAAGCTCCGGCAATGCCCGTCGAGCCGCGGCAATTCCTTGCGCACGGCGCCGTCGCCAGGGCTCTTGTAGAGCGTGCGCAGTTCTTCACGGCTTTCGATGAATTGCATGCTCTGCTCCCCCTCCGCAAACTATCGCTTGGCCTGCTCGTCCAGCGAGTGGCGCATGATCAGCGGCATTTGGCTGAAGGTAAAAACCAGCGTGATCGGCATGATGCCCCAGACCTTGAACGCCACCCAGGCGTCGGTCGAAAACGAGCGCCAGACGATCTCGTTGACAAGGGCCAGGAACAGGAAAAACAGGCCCCAACGCAGGGTGAGCTTGCGCCAGCCCTCGGCGTCGAGCCGGAAGGCAGAATCGAAGACGTATCCAAGCAGCGATTTGCCGAACCAGAGCCCGCCGAGCAGCGTCAGCCCGAACAGCGAATTGACGATGGTCGGCTTCATCTTGATGAAAATGTCATCCTGCAGATAAAGCGTCAGCGCGCCGAATACGAAAACCACCACGCCCGAAACCAGAGGCATGATAGGCAGTGTCCGTATGAGCAGCCACGAGACGGTGAGCGCGATTGCGGTGGCGATCATGAACAGGCCGGTGGCGAGGAAGATCGGTCCGCCAAAATTGCCCAGTGCGGGATAGTTCTCGACCAGCCATTCGCCGCGCGCATTGGCGAAGAAGAAGACCATCAGTGGCCCCAACTCCAGCGCCAGCTTCAGCAGCGGATTGACCTCCTTCTTCTTCGGGTCAGACGGGTCGCGTTCGAGGATACGTGGGTTCATGCTTCAGGCAACTCCCGCGATCGCCTTGGCGAAATCGCTTGCGGAAAACGGTTCGAGGTCGTCGACCTGTTCGCCGACGCCGATGAAATAGACTGGCAGCTTGTGCTTGGCGGCGATGGCTACAAGTATGCCGCCGCGCGCCGTGCCGTCCAGCTTTGTCATCACCAAGCCGTTGACACCGGCGACATTGCGGAAGATCTCAACCTGGTTGAGCGCGTTCTGGCCGGTCGTCGCATCCACCGTCTGCAGCACGGTGTGCGGCGCTTCCGGATCGTGCTTGCCGAGTACGCGGACGATCTTTTCAAGTTCGGCCATCAGCTCGGCCTTGTTCTGCAGCCTGCCGGCGGTATCGATTATCAGCACGTCGGAGCCGGTGTCCTTGGCCTTTTCGTAGGCGTCCCAGGCGAGCCCGGCCGCATCGGCGCCAAGCTTTGACGCGACTACCGGCGAGTTGGTGCGCTCGCCCCAGATTTTCAACTGCTCGATCGCGGCGGCGCGGAACGTGTCGCCGGCCGCCAGCATCACCGACAGGCCGCCGGCGGTGAGCTTGGCCGCCAGCTTGCCGATGGTGGTGGTCTTTCCCGTGCCGTTGACGCCGACGACGAGGATGACGTGCGGCTTGTGCGAAAGGTCGAGCTCGAGCGGCATGGCGACCGGCGCCAAGACCTTCTCGACCTCTTGCGCCATAACCTGCCGGACATCGGCCTCGGTCGTCTGGCGGCCGTAGCGTCCGGAAGACAGCGTTTCGGTGATGCGGATCGCCGTCTCCATGCCGAGGTCGGCGCGGATCAGCACTTCCTCGAGATCATCGACAATGTCTTCGGTCAGCCGGCCCTTGGTGAAGATCCCGGAAATATTGTCGCCGAGCTCCCTCGACGAGCGCGAGAGGCCGAATTTGAGACGCTGGAACCAGCTCAGCTTCGCCACAGGCTGGGCCGCCACGGGCTCGGCCTTCTGCTCGACCTTCTTTGTCACCACGACTTTGCCAGCGGCAGGCTTCGGCGTGGCCTCTAGCTCAGGCGCGATCTCGGCCAGTACCGGCTCGGTTTCGACAGGCGACGGCTGACGAATCGGCGGCAGGCTTTCGGCCGGGGGCAGTTCTGTGGGCTGCGACGGAACCGGAATTTCGACAGGCCTGGGTTGCGCAGGCACTTCGGGCGGCGGCGTGCCCGGGGTTTCCGGGGGCTGTACGGGGATTTCCGGCGGAACGGACGGCTGCGGCTCGTGCACCGGTTCGGCCGGCGGCGGAATTTCCACAGGCGCAGGCTCCGGCTCTATCGGCTGCGGTGCAGGCGGCGGAACGGGCTGTGGCGCCGGCGGACGATCGGGCTGCGGTGCAGGCGGAGGGACAGGTGTTGGGCCCGGCTCCGGCTCGGCGGGCGTCGGCTCGGGAGCAGGCTTGGGGGTAGGCGTAGGAGCAGGCTTTTCCGGCGTTGGCGGGGGAGCGGGTTCTTCCGGCGTCGGCTGTGGGACCGGCTTTTCCGGAGGGGCCGGAACCGGTTCGTCAGGTAGAGCCGGAGATCCGCTTTCCTCCCCCTCTTTGAGGCTTTCGAGCGATTTCCAGTCGATCGGCGGCAAAGGCGCGTCTTCGGCCGGACGTTCCTCAACGACCTCCTTCTTGCCGAAGGAAAACACTTTCTTGATGAAACCAAATGCCATGCGTCCGTCCGTCTATGCGGCTTTCAGGGCAAGCGGCGAGGCAATCAGGCGGGCGTCGTCATGGCCGGTGATGGCTGCTTCGACGATCTCTCCCGGCGCGCCGTCTTCGATCGCGGCCAGCGTGAAGCTTTCCGTGCGGCCGAGTCCGCCGCGCTCGATCAGGATCGACTGACGTGAGCCCGCCAGGCTGTCGAGATGCCGGCGGTAGGCTGCCTCGCCGGCGGCGCGCAGGCGCGCGGCACGGCGCTTGATGGCGCTGGCATCGACCTGCGGCATGCGTGCGGCCGGCGTTCCCTCGCGCGGCGAAAATGGGAAGACATGAAGATGCGTCAGCCCACACTCCTCCACGATCTTCTCGGAATTTTGGAACATCTCCTCGGTTTCGGTCGGGAAGCCGGCGATAATATCGGCCCCGAAGACGATATCGGGGCGAAGCCGCCGAACATCCTCGCAAAAACGGATCGAATCGTCGCGAAGATGGCGGCGCTTCATGCGCTTCAGGATCATGTCGTCGCCCGATTGCAGCGACAAATGCAGATGCGGCATCAGCCGGTTCTCGGTAGCGATGGCCTCCAGCAGATCGTCATCTGCCTCGATCGAATCGATCGACGACAGACGCAGACGCCGGAGATCTGGGACCTGACGCAGGATTGTCTTGACCAGCCGGCCAAGCTTTGGCGCACCTGGCAGGTCGGCGCCAAAACTGGTCATGTCGACCCCGGTCAGCACCACCTCGGCATAGCCGTTGCCGACGAGGCGCTTCACCTGCTCGACCACCGCGCCCATCGGCACCGAACGCGAATTGCCGCGGCCATAGGGGATGATGCAGAAAGTGCAGCGATGGTCGCAGCCATTCTGCACCTGCACGAAGGCGCGAGCCCGGCCCTCGATCGCATCGACCATGTGGCCGGCCGTCTCCGTCACCGACATGATGTCGTTGACGCGGACCTTTTCGGTGTCGTTTACGCCGAAATCGGGCAAAGCGCGATAATTGTGGGCCTTCAGCTTCTCCTCGTTGCCGAGCACGAGGTCGACCTCGCCCATGGCGGTGAACGCCGCCGGGTCGGTCTGGGCGGCGCAGCCGGTGACGATGATGCGGGCCTGCGGGTTTTCGCGCCGCGCCTTGCGGATCGACTGCTTGGCCTGGCGCACAGCCTCGGCGGTTACCGCGCAGGTGTTGAAGATGACCGCGCCATCCTTCAATTCGCCGAGGCCGGCAGCGTTCGCCTCGCGGCGCATCACCTCGGATTCATAGGTGTTGAGCCGGCAGCCGAATGTGACCACTTCCACCGCCATCAGGCGACGTCCTGACGGTCGCGCGTCCACACCCCGGTTTCCGGATCGAACGTGCCGGAAAATTCCCACTCGGCCGGCCCGGTCATAACGACATGGTCGTCGGCGCGCCATTCGATCGCAAGCGGCCCGCCGGGCACGGTGACCGTGACGTTCCTGCCGGTGCGGCCGGTGCGCGCCGCGCTTACCGCCGCAGCGCAGGCTGCCGAACCGCAGGCTTTGGTGAGTCCGGCGCCACGCTCCCAGGTGCGCAGCGTCAGCGCATGGGAGGCGGTGACCTGCGCGATGGAGATGTTGGCGCGCTCGGGAAAAATCGGGTGGTTTTCGAGCAGCGGGCCGAAGCGGTCGAGTTCATAGTCCCAGACGTCCCGGTCCACCCAGAAGATGGCGTGCGGATTACCGATCGAGACGACCGAAGGAGAATGCAAGACTGGAGCGTCGATCGGACCGATCTGCAACTCGATTTTGCTGGTGTCGCCGAATTCCTCGGCCAGCGGGATATCCTGCCAGGAGAAACGCGGAACGCCCATATCGACCGAGATCATTCCGTCGGCATGCTCCTCCGCATTCAATATGCCGGCGATCGTCTCGAAGGTGAAAAGCTTTTGCCCGCTCTCCGCCGCCAGAGCCTGCACCACGCAGCGCATGCCGTTGCCGCAGGCCTGTGCCATCGAGCCGTCCGAATTGATGATTTCTATGTAATTGGCGGTACCCGGCGTCCGCGGATCGTGGATCGCCATGATCTGGTCGAATTTCGTGGCCGGGTCGGCGTTGAGCGCGATCGCCGCAGCCGGCGAAACGCGGCCCGCACGTCCCCGCATGTCGGCAACGATGATTTCGTTGCCGAGCCCGTTCATCCTGGCAAAGGGCGCCTCGCGTGCCATCGATCAAAAGTCTCGTGCTGTTGGCGCCTATATGGCGGAACCAGCCGGAAATTACCAGTGATGCAGCCGGCAGCCGGCGCAATTGCTCAGGCAATTGCTATCACGCCGAAAAGGACCAGCAAAAAGACAATGAGCACGATGCCGATGAGTATCTGCGCGCCGGCAGCCGCTGCGCCGGCCAGGCGGCCGAACCCGAGCAGGCTGGCGACCGCGGCGATCACCAGAAGGATTAGAATCCATTTGATCATTTTTGCAAAAACCTGTGATTGATCCGTTTTGCTGAACGCAGGCTCGGGACATGAGTTCCCGCCAAGCGGGTAATCAGGAACCGGCCGAGGGATCGGCGGCTGCGGATTTGGGAGACGACACATGGCCATGAAGCGAACCGGAACACCCTGGATGAAAGCCGATGATTTCGGCCGGTCGCTGCCACGCGGCATCGGGCTCAATCTGCTGGTTTCGGAGATCGCGCCGATGGAAACTTTCTGCCGCAATGTTCTCGGCGCTAGAACCGTCTACTCCGACGAGGATTTCGGCGTGATTGAAATTCTCGACTCGATCTTCATGCTGCACGCCGATCATTCCTATTCCGACAATCCGATGAGCGGAGTGATCGCGGGAGCGGAGACTCGGGGCGCGGGCATCGAAATACGCCTCTACGGAGCGTATCCG
Organism: Mesorhizobium sp. WSM2240; assembly: GCF_040438645.1. Lineage (NCBI taxonomy): Bacteria > Pseudomonadati > Pseudomonadota > Alphaproteobacteria > Hyphomicrobiales > Phyllobacteriaceae > Mesorhizobium > Mesorhizobium sp. WSM2240. Next base: position 4,984,943 of record NZ_CP159253.1, on the reverse strand, counting down.
GACGGGATCGAGGCACGAGCGCGCGACGAGGGACACATCATTCTCGCTGGCTCAGTCGACAAGCCGCATGGATTGCGCGAGTGTCATATCGTCGGGCCGGAGGGTTATGTCTTTGTGCCGAGCGAAGCGATCGGCGGATGAAGACTGGGCCGCTCTGTCGCGGATTGCTGGGACATTTTTGCAACAATTTTCGATAGCAAACTGTATTTTAACCATATCCGGTTGAAATTTGGCCACCATCTCCATCTTTGTGGTGGGACAGAAAATGATCGGACGGCGCGCGCACAGCGTCCGGCGGAGGTTTGAATGGCATTTTCGAGAACCGGCCTTGTGGCCATATCGCTAATGGCTCTCGCGGTTGGCGGGTGCCAGAGCTCGCGCATGTCGTCGCTCGACTCGCAGGCGCCGGCTCCGTTGCAGCCAGCTCCCGCCGGCACTGTGACCTCGGGAGCGCTGCCTCCTCCGGCCGTACCCGGCACCGCCGCCTCACAATTTCCGGCCGCCCCCGGAGCGGGCGAGCAGGTTGCAGCGTTGCCGCCCGAGGCGGCCGCCAACGCGCCCGACCTCACCGCAAGCAGCGTCGCTGGGGTCTGGAACGCTTCGGTGTCGGGGCAGAGCTGCAAGGTCGCCACGCCTCAGACCAAGTTCGGCCAGGGATTCCGCGCCGGGCCGTTGCGCTGCCCGGCTCCGATCGACGGCGTGAAGTCGTGGAACGTCGCCGGCAAGCAGTTGACGCTCTATGATGAAAGTGGCGGCACTCTTGCTCGCCTCTATGCTTCCGGGCCGGAAAAATTCGACGGCCAGACCGAAAGCGGCGTGCCGATCTCGCTCAGCCGCTAATCGGGCCTTCGCGGCACTCGCCATGCACCTGCGCGACGGCATTCAGACGCATGCCACGGTCGCGCAGCGCTATGCCCATGCCGTCGAAACCGGTGCGATAGAGCGCGATCCAGCCCAGGAGAAGGTGGTCGCCGCCCTCGACCGGCTGATCGACGAGATTGGCTCAAAGCGGCTAGCCCAGAAATCGAGCGCGCTCGGCTGGCTGTTCGCCAAGAGGCGGGAAACCCGGGCGCCGGTTAAAGGCCTCTACATTCATGGCGGCGTCGGGCGCGGCAAGACCATGCTCATGGACATGTTCTTCGAGCTGTTGCCGGCGCGGCGCAAGCGACGCGTCCACTTCAACGACTTCATGGCCGATGCGCATGATCGCATCCAGAAGCACCGCCTGGCGCGCAAGAATGGCGAGGCCAAGGAGGACGATCCCATTCCGCCCGTTGCGCGGCAGCTTGCCGAAGAGGCGTGGGTACTGTGTTTCGACGAATTTTCCGTCACCGACATAGCGGACGCCATGGTCCTGTCGCGGCTGTTTTCGGCGTTGTTTTCACAGGGCGTCGTGCTCGTCGCCACCTCGAACGTGCCGCCCGACGATCTCTATCTCGACGGGCTGAACCGCGGACTGTTCGAACCCTTCATAGGCATGCTGAAGCGCCACGCCGATGTACTCGCGCTCGATTCCCCGACCGACTACAGGCTGGAAAAGCTGAACCGAATGCCGGTCTACATCACGCCGCTCGGGCCTGAGGCGGATCGCCTGATGGACGAGGAATGGGACCTCGTGGCGCATGGCCAGCCGGCTGGTCCAACCACGCTGACGGTCAAGGGCCGGCAAGTGGCAGTGCCGCTCGCGGCGGGCGATGCGGCGCGCTTCTCGTTTGCCGATCTCTGCGAAAACCCGCTCGGCGCGCGAGACTATCTGGCCATCGTAGGGCGGTTTTCAACTATCTTCATCGACCATGTGCCGGTGCTTGCGGAAGGCAAGCGCAACGAAGCGAAGCGTCTCATTCTTCTCATCGACACGCTCTACGATCATCGCGTTCGGCTGGTGGTCAGTGCGGCGGCCGCGCCGCAGGATCTCTATGGCGGCCGCGGCACGGAAGCGTTCGAGTTCGACCGCACAGCCTCGCGGCTGATCGAGATGCAGAGCCGTGATTGGCTGGACGACTGGGCGGTGCGGCAGGCGGAGCAAAACCCGCCTGCAAAAGCGGCCGCCCCGGCCACCTCCGCTTAGGTGCTTCAGTAAAACTTTGACGTTTACGTAAATCCACTTTGGTCTAACCGATTGAAATCGATAGTGCAGAAATAATCGGTTGAAAAATGCTGGTCATAACGCTATGCCCAGCGTCGAAATTCCTGGCAGCATGTCCTCCTCGCTCTGGCCTAAAATTCTCCTCGGCGCCGCCGCGCGCCTGTCACAGACACAGGGAAAATCTCCACAAATGGCACGCAACAAAATAGCGCTCATCGGTTCCGGCATGATCGGCGGCACCCTCGCCCATATGATCGGGTTGAAGGAACTCGGCGACGTCGTGATGTTCGACATCGCCGAAGGCATCCCGCAGGGCAAGGGCCTCGACATCGCCCAGTCATCGCCGGTCGAGGGTTTCGATGCGCGGGTTACGGGCGTGAACGATTATTCCGGAATCGAGGGCGCCGATGTCTGCATCGTCACGGCCGGCGTGCCGCGCAAGCCCGGCATGAGCCGCGACGATCTTCTCGGCATCAACCTCAAGGTCATGGAACAGGTCGGCGCTGGCATCAAAAAATATGCTCCGAAGGCCTTCGTCATCTGCATCACCAACCCGCTCGACGCCATGGTCTGGGCGCTGCAGAAATTCTCCGGTCTACCCAAGAGTCATGTCGTCGGCATGGCCGGAGTGCTCGATTCGGCGCGCTTCCGCTACTTCCTGGCTGAGGAGTTCAAGGTGTCCGTCGAGGACGTCACCGCTTTCGTGCTCGGCGGCCATGGCGACACGATGGTGCCGCTGACCCGCTATTCGACCGTCGCCGGCATCCCGCTGCCGGATCTGGTCAAGATGGGCTGGGCCTCCAAGGAGAAGCTCGAAAAGATCGTGCAGCGCACTCGTGACGGCGGCGCGGAAATCGTCGGCCTGCTGAAAACCGGCTCGGCCTACTACGCGCCGGCAGCTTCCGGCATCCAGATGGCCGAGGCCTATCTCCGCGACAAGAAGCGCGTTCTGCCCTGCGCGGCCTATCTTTCCGGCCAGTACGGCGTGAAGGACATGTATGTCGGCGTGCCGACCGTCATCGGCGCCGGCGGCGTCGAGCGCGTTATCGAGATCGACCTGAACAGCGCCGAGCAGAAGATGTTCGACAAGTCGGTGGAATCGGTGGCGGCGCTTTGCGAGGCCTGCGTCGGCATCGCCCCCAATCTCGGCAAGAAGTGAGGCCTTTGCGATGAACATCCACGAATATCAGGGCAAGCAGCTTCTGAAGAGATTTGGCGCGCCGGTCGCCGAGGGCGTCGCGATCATGAGTGCGGGCGAGGCCGAGGCGGCGGCGAAGAAACTGCCCGGACCGCTCTATGTGGTGAAGAGCCAGATCCATGCCGGCGGCCGCGGCAAGGGCAAGTTCAAGGAGCTTTCGCCCGACGCCAAGGGCGGCGTCAGGCTGGCGAAGTCGGTCGAAGACGTCGTCGCCAACGCTAGGGAAATGCTCGGCAACACGCTCGTCACCAAGCAGACCGGCCCGGCCGGCAAGCAGGTCAACCGCCTCTATATAGAGGACGGCGCCGACATCGACCGCGAGCTTTATCTGTCGATCCTGGTCGATCGCTCAGTCGGCCGCATCGCCTTCGTCGTGTCGACCGAGGGCGGCATGGACATCGAGGCTGTCGCGCACGACACGCCGGAGAAGATCGTTACCGTGGCGATCGATCCGGAAAAGGGCGTCACCGCCGACGATCTGAAGGCGCTGAATGGCGCGCTGAAGCTGTCCGGCGATGCGGCAAAGGACGGCGAGACGCTGTTTCCGATCCTCTACAAGGCGTTTTTCGAAAAAGACATGAGCCTTCTGGAGGTCAATCCGCTGATCGTCATGAAGAACGGCCACCTGCGCGTGCTCGACGCCAAGGTTTCGTTCGACAACAACGCACTCTTCCGCCACCCCGAGATCATGGAACTGCGGGACACGACCGAAGAGGACGAAAAGGAGATCGAAGCCTCCAAGCACGATCTCGCCTATGTCGCGCTCGACGGCAATATCGGCTGCATGGTCAACGGCGCCGGGTTGGCGATGGCGACGATGGACATCATCAAGCTCTACGGCGCCGAGCCCGCCAACTTCCTCGATGTCGGCGGTGGCGCGTCCAAGGAAAAGGTCACGGCGGCGTTCAAGATCATCACCGCCGATCCGGCGGTCGAAGGCATCCTGGTCAACATCTTCGGCGGCATCATGCGCTGCGACGTGATCGCCGAGGGCGTGATCGCGGCGGTCAAGGAAGTCGGGCTGAAAGTGCCGCTGGTGGTGCGCCTGGAAGGCACCAATGTGGAACTCGGCAAGAAGATCATCAACGAGAGCGGCCTGAACGTTATCTCGGCCGACGACCTCGATGACGCCGCCAAGAAGATCGTCGCGGCGGTGAAGGGTTGAGGCCATGCCTCCGCGCAAAATAAACCTCGTTGAAGCGGCGGACCGGACAATCACCAAGGTGCTCGATCCGCATATCGCCGGCGATGTCAACGACAGCCAGGCAAAGGTCGCCAAGTTCGGCGCCGCGTTTGATTGGCACGCTCACGAAAAGGAAGACGAGGCGTTTCTGGTGCTGCGCGGGAGAATCGCCATCGACTTTCGCGACGGTCCCGTTGAGCTCGGCGAAGGCGATTTCATCGTCGTGCCGCGGGGAGTCGAACATCGGCCGCGTTCGCTGACCGAAGAGCCCGTCGTGCTGATGTTCGAGCCGGCGACCACGGTCAACACCGGCAACGCCCAAAGCAATCTCACCGTTACCGATCTCAAGCGGCTCTAGGAATCTCAATGTCCATTCTCATCGACAAGAACACCAGGATCCTTGTGCAAGGCCTGACCGGCAAGACCGGAACTTTCCATACCGAGCAGGCGCTTGCCTATCACGGCACCAAGATGGTCGGTGGCATTCACCCGAAGAAGGGCGGCGAAACCTGGGGTTCGGTCGAAGGCGGCGCCCAACTGCCGATCTTCGCATCGGTGGCCGAAGGCAAGGAAAGGACCGGCGCCAACGCCTCCGTGGTCTATGTGCCGCCGGCTGGCGCCGCCGCCGCAATCATCGAGGCGATCGAGGCCGAGATTCCGCTGATCGTATGCATCACGGAAGGCATCCCGGTTATGGACATGGTCAAGGTCAAGGCGCGCCTCGACCGCTCGAACTCGCGGCTGATCGGCCCCAACTGCCCGGGCATCGTCACGCCCGATGAATGCAAGATCGGCATCATGCCGGGCAACATCTTCCGCAAGGGCTCGGTCGGCGTTGTGTCGCGCTCCGGCACGCTTACATATGAGGCGGTGTTCCAGACGACCAATGAAGGGCTCGGCCAGTCGACCGCCGTCGGCATCGGCGGCGATCCCGTGAAAGGCACCGAGTTCATCGACATGCTCGAAATGTTCCTGGCCGACGACGAGACCAAGTCGATCATCATGATCGGCGAGATCGGCGGCTCGGCCGAGGAGGATGCCGCGCAGTTCATCATTGACGAAGCCAAGCGCGGCCGTAGAAAGCCGATGGCGGGCTTCATCGCCGGCCGCACGGCTCCGGCCGGACGAACGATGGGCCATGCCGGCGCGGTGATCTCCGGCGGCAAGGGTGGCGCCGAAGACAAGATCGCAGCGATGGAAGCGGCGGGCATCCGCGTGTCGCCTTCGCCGGCCCGGCTCGGCACGACGCTGGTCGAGGCGATCAAGGGCTGAGAACCAGATCATGCGATTGGAAGCCATTCCCTTCGGCGCTACCGACTGGTCCAAGGTCGAACCGACGGTGCACAAGGGCGATAGGGGTGAGGCGATCTGGCGGACGCGTCACTTCGGGCCGGACGAAAACCGCATCCGTGTGCGCATGGTCGAGTATTCTCCAGGCTATGTGTCGGACCATTGGTGCCGGAATGGGCACGTGCTCCTTTGTCTCGAGGGCGAACTGGAAACCACGCTCGACGATGGTCGCGAGTTCGTTCTGAAGCCAGGCATGAGTTATCAGGTCGCCGACGAGGCGGAAGCGCATCGATCGCAGACTTCCATCGGCGCGCGACTTTTTGCGGTCGACTAAGAAAAGGGTAGTGCGATGGCACGACAAGATCAGGCCAACGACCAGTTTTCTCTTACTTCATTCCTCTATGGCGGCAATGCCGATTACATCGAGCAACTGCACGCTGCTTATGAGGACGATCCGTCTTCGGTGGACGCTCAGTGGCGCGATTTCTTCGGCGCGCTGAAGGACGACGCGATCGACATCAAGAAGAACGCCAAGGGCGCTTCCTGGGCTCGTCCCAGTTGGCCGCTGCAGGCCAATGGCGAGCTGGTTTCGGCCCTCGACGGCAATTGGGGCCTGGTCGAGAAGCACGTCGAAAAGAAGGTCAAGGACAAGGCCGCCGCTGGCGGCGCGGTGCTTTCCGACGCCGACTTGCTGCAGGCGACGCGCGATTCGGTTCGCGCCATCATGATGATCCGCGCCTATCGCATGCGCGGCCATCTGCACGCCAATCTCGATCCGCTCGGCATCGCCAAGCCGATGGAGGATTACAACGAATTGTCGCCGGAAGCCTATGGCTTCACGGATGCGGATTACGACCGCAAGATATTCATCGACCACGTTCTCGGGCTCGAATATGCGACCATCCGCGAGATGCTCGACATATTGAAGCGAACCTACTGCTCGACGCTCGGCGTCGAGTTCATGCACATGTCTGACCCGGAAGAAAAGGCATGGGTGCAGGAGCGGATTGAAGGCCCGGACAAGGGCATTGCCTTCACCCCGGCGGGCAAGAAGGCCATCCTGCAGAAGCTGGTCGAGGCGGAAGGTTTCGAGCAGTTCATCGACGTCAAATACAAGGGCACCAAGCGTTTCGGCCTGGACGGCGGCGAATCGCTGATCCCGGCGCTTGAGCAGATCGTGAAACGGGGCGGCTCGCTCGGCATGCAAGACATCGTGCTGGGCATGGCACATCGCGGCCGGCTCAACGTACTGTCGCAGGTCATGGCCAAGCCACATCGGGCGATCTTCCACGAGTTCAAGGGCGGTTCCTACGCGCCGGACGACGTCGAAGGCTCGGGCGACGTGAAGTATCACCTTGGCGCGTCTTCGGACCGGGAGTTCGACGGCAACAAGGTGCATCTCTCGCTGACCGCCAACCCGTCGCATCTTGAGATCGTCGATCCGGTGGTGATGGGCAAGGCGCGCGCCAAGCAGGACCTGCTATACGGTCGCGGGCGCGACGAGATCATACCGCTGGAGGATCGCGCCAAGGTGCTGCCTCTGCTGCTGCATGGCGATGCCGCCTTCGCCGGTCAGGGCGTGATCGCGGAAATACTAGGCTTATCGGGTCTGCGCGGCCATCGCGTGGCGGGCACGCTGCACTTCATCATTAACAATCAGATCGGCTTTACCACCAATCCGCGCTTCTCACGCTCGTCTCCTTATCCGTCGGACGTAGCCAAGATGATCGAGGCGCCGATCTTCCATGTGAACGGCGACGACCCGGAGGCCGTGGTCTACGCCGCCAAGGTGGGGATCGAATTCCGGATGAAGTTCCATAAGCCGGTCGTCATCGACATGTTCTGCTACAGGCGCTTCGGCCACAATGAAGGCGACGAGCCGGCATTCACGCAGCCGATCATGTATCGCGCCATCCGCTCGCACAAGACGACGGTGCAGATCTACGCCGAGAAGCTCATCGCCGAAGGCCATCTGACCCAAGAAGAGTACGAGAAGATGAAGGCCGACTGGCGCGCTCATCTCGAAAGCGAGTGGGAGGTCGGGCAGTCCTACAAGCCCAACAAGGCCGACTGGCTGGATGGCGCCTGGTCGGGTCTTCGGACCGCCGACAATCAGGACGAGCGGCGGCGCGGCAAGACCGCCATGCCGCTCAAGACGCTCAAGGAAATTGGCAAGAAGCTGACCGAGGTGCCCGACGGCTTCGAGGCGCACAGGACGATCAGCCGCTTTCTGGAGACGCGGCGGAAAATGATTGATTCCGGCGAAGGCATCGACTGGTCGACTGCCGAGGCGCTGGCTTTCGGCTCCATACTGCTCGACGGCAATCCGGTCCGGCTCTCCGGCCAGGATTCGGAACGCGGCACGTTCTCGCAGCGCCATTCGGTGCTCTATGACCAGAAGGATGAGAGCCGCTACATACCGTTGAACAATTTGAGCGCGGCCCAGGCAAAATACGAAGTCGTCAATTCCATGCTTTCGGAGGAGGCGGTGCTCGGCTTCGAATACGGTTATTCGCTGGCCGATCCCAAGGCGCTGACGCTTTGGGAAGCGCAGTTCGGCGACTTCGCCAATGGCGCGCAGGTGGTGTTCGACCAGTTCATCTCCTCGGGCGAACGAAAATGGCTGCGCATGTCCGGCCTCGTCTGCCTGCTGCCGCACGGCTATGAAGGCCAGGGCCCGGAGCATTCGTCGGCGCGCCTGGAGCGCTTCCTGCAGCTTTGCGCGGAAGACAACATGCAGGTCGCCTACTGCACCACTCCGGCAAACTATTTCCACATTCTGCGCCGGCAGTTGAAGCGCGATTTCCGCAAGCCGCTGATCCTGATGACGCCGAAATCGCTGCTGCGCCACAAGCGCGCCGTCTCGACGCTGGCAGAGATGTCAGGCGAAAGCGCCTTCCACCGGCTGCTGTGGGACGACGCGCAGCTTCTGCCCGACCAGCCGATCAAGCTCGTCAAGGATTCGAAGATCCGCCGTGTCGTGCTCTGCTCCGGCAAGGTCTATTACGACCTTTACGAAGAGCGCGAGAAGCGCGGCATCAACGATATCTATTTGCTAAGGGTCGAACAGCTGTACCCGTTCCCGGCCAAGGCGCTGATCAACGAGCTGTCGCGCTTCCGCAACGCGGAAATGACCTGGTGCCAGGAAGAGCCGAAGAACATGGGTGCGTGGTCGTTCATCGATCCTTATCTGGAGTGGGTGCTCGCCCATATCGACGCCAAGCATCAGCGCGTGCGCTATACGGGACGGCCGGCTGCAGCATCACCCGCGACCGGCCTGATGTCGAAGCATCTGGCGCAGTTGCAGGCATTGCTCGACGATGCGCTCGGCGAGTAGCGAAGTAGTTTCGGACGACCATGGCAACCAAGACATTCAGAAACGGACAGGCATAAGATGGCTACCGAAATCCGCGTTCCCACGCTCGGCGAATCCGTCACCGAGGCGACCATCGGCAAATGGTTCAAGAAGGCAGGCGACGCGATTGCGGCCGACGAGCCGCTGGTCGAACTCGAAACCGACAAGGTGACGATCGAGGTGCCGGCGCCCGCCGCCGGCACGCTGGCTGAGATCACTGCCAAGGACGGCGAGACGGTCGGCGTCGGCGCGCTGCTGGGCACGATTTCGGCGGGCGAGGGTGCAAAACCTGCCGCCAAGGAACCGGCGAAAGCCGAGGCTGCGAAAGAGGCGGCCAGGCCTGAGGCGGTCGCGCAAGCCGCAGGCAAGGCGGGGGCCGACTCGGCCAAGGAAGCCGTCGAGAAGGCGAGCGTGATCGCCGGCAGTGCGCCGATTGTTGACCGCAAGATGCCGCCGGCGCCGGCAGCCGCCAAGCTGCTCGCCGAAAGCAATGTCGCCGTCGATCAGATCGAGGGTAGCGGAAAGCGCGGTCAGGTTCTGAAGGGCGATGTGCTCGAAGCCCTGGCCAAGGGGATTTCGACCCCGCAGGCCGCACCGGCACCCGCCGCGCCGGCCGCTGCCCGTGCGCCCTCTTCGGCGGGCGACGAGACGCGCGAAGAGCGCGTGCGCATGACCAAGCTGCGCCAGACCATCGCCCGCCGGCTCAAGGAAGCGCAGTCCACCGCCGCCATGCTGACGACCTTCAACGAGGTCGACATGAAGGCGATCATGGACATGCGCACGAAATACAAGGATGTGTTCGAAAGGAAGCACGGGGTGAAGCTCGGCTTCATGGGCTTCTTCACCAAGGCCATCGTTCATGCGCTGAAGGAGATCCCCGCGGTCAACGCCGAGATCGACGGCGCCGATATCATCTACAAGAACTACGCCCATATCGGCGTGGCCGTCGGCACCGAAAAGGGCCTTGTCGTGCCCGTGGTGCGTGACGCCGAACAGATGAGCATCGCCGAGATCGAGAAGGAGATCGGCCGGCTGGGCCTTGCCGCGCGGGACGGAAAGCTCTCGGTTGCCGACATGCAGGGCGGCACTTTCACCATCTCGAATGGCGGCGTCTATGGCTCGCTGATGTCGACGCCGATCCTCAACGCCCCGCAATCGGGCATTCTCGGCATGCATAAGATCCAGGAGCGGCCGGTTGTGGTCGGCGGCCAGATCGTCATCCGGCCGATGATGTATCTGGCGCTCAGCTATGACCATCGAATCGTCGACGGCAAGGAAGCGGTGACCTTCCTGGTGCGGGTCAAGGAGAGCCTCGAGGATCCTGAACGGTTGGTGCTGGATCTTTAGACGCGGCTTCGCCGATCTATAGCCGCGAGTTGTAACAGCGCTTTCCGGAAGCAATTCCGCTTCCGGAATATGCGACCGGGGGAAATCCATGGAAGCCGCTGCTGCGTCAATCGTCGGCCTTCTGATGCTGATCAGGCTGATGTCTTGATGCTGCCCGGTCTGTTCAGCGAGAAAGCCGTCAGCGCTGGAGGCGAAGCCTTGGTTTTGGCGCGGGCCATGGCTGCGCTTGGAATTTTGGCGGCATCGTCCGCGTCGGCGTTCGCAGCCTGCCCGATGGAACTCGCCATTTATGGCGAACGCGACGGCGTGGCCGAGATCAACTTCGCCCCGACCGGGAATACGGCGGTGGTCACCAACACATTCCGCATGCTCCTCGAAGATGACGTGGTGCTCGACGGTATCGTGATGTGGACGGAAGCCGTGCCCCGGCCCAACGGCATGCTGATGCACAAATGCCCGAAAGGCGACGTGACCGGGGCTGAGCTTGCGATTTGCACGGTCTGGCAGGGCGTCATCTACACGTCCGATGACAAGGGCAATATCGAGCTTCTGCCCGCCGAAGGCGGCGACGCGCCGGCCAAGCTGATTTTCCCGGATCTCGGCCCTTCGCTGCAAAGATCGGCGGCTTTCGGCGCGGACGGGCTCGCGAAGGTGCCGTGGGATGTTTTTGCATTGAAGGGTTGCCAGGAGTGAATGGCTCCGCCGTGGCAAACCGCCACGCCGGACCATAATTTCAGTGAGCGGGCGAGGCCGCTCAAACCGTACAAGGATGGAAAATGGCTTACGATGTCGTGGTGATTGGAACTGGCCCGGGCGGCTACGTCTGCGCGATCAAGGCGGCGCAACTCGGGCTCAAGACCGCGGTGGTCGAAAAGCGTCCCACCCATGGCGGCACCTGCGTCAATGTCGGCTGCATTCCCTCCAAGGCTTTGCTGCATGCGTCCGAGATGTTCGTGGAGGCCGGGCATTCCTTCGCGGCGCTGGGGGTCGACGTCGGCACGCCGAAGCTCAATCTGAAGAACATGCTGGCGCACAAGGATCAGACGGTCGAGCAGAACGTCAAGGGTCTCGACTTCCTGATGAAGAAGAACAAGATCGACGTGCTCCGCGGGACGGGCAAGGTGCTCGGCGCCGGCAAGGTCGCGGTCGCCGGCGAGGACGGCAAAACCGAAGAGATCGAGACGAAGAACATCGTCATCGCCACGGGATCCGACGTTGCCGGCATTCCGGGCGTCGAGGTCGATTTCGACGAGAAGGTGATCGTTTCGTCGACCGGCGCCCTGGAGTTCGCAAAGGTGCCTGGGCATCTGGTGGTTGTTGGCGGCGGCGTGATCGGGCTCGAGCTCGGTTCGGTCTGGGCCCGCCTCGGTTCGAAAGTCACAGTCATCGAGTTCCTCGACACGATCCTCGGCGGCATGGACGGCGAGGTTGCAAAGCAGTTCCAGCGCATGCTGACCAAGCAGGGTTTCGACATAAAGCTAAGCTCGAAAGTCACGGCTGTGGCGAAGACGAAGAAGGGCGCTTCGGTCACCTTCGAGCCGGTCAAGGGCGGCGATGCCGAAACGGTCGAGGCGGATATCGTGCTGATCGCCACCGGACGCCGGCCCTATACCGATGGGCTGGGTCTTGCCGAAGCAGGCGTCGAACTGGACGATCGCGGCCGGGTCAACACCGACGGGCATCTGAGAACCAATGTTGCCGGCATCTACGCGATCGGCGACGTCATCGCTGGCCCGATGCTCGCCCACAAGGCGGAGGAAGAGGGTGTAGCGGTGGCTGAGATCATCGCCGGGCAGGCCGGACATGTGAATTACGACGTGATCCCGGGCGTGGTCTATACGAGCCCCGAAATTGCGGCGGTCGGCAAGACCGAGGAAGAGCTGAAGAAGGCAGGGATAGAATACAAGGCAGGAAAATTCCCGTTCAGCGCCAACGGACGGGCGCGGGCCATGCTGCATACCGACGGTTTCGTGAAGATCCTCGCCGACAAGGCGACCGACCGGGTGCTCGGCGTTCACATCGTCGGCTTCGGCGCCGGCGAGATGATCCACGAAGCCGCAGTGCTAATGGAGTTCGGAGGCTCGTCGGAAGACCTGGCCCGAACCTGCCACGCCCATCCGACCATGTCGGAGGCAGTCAAGGAGGCGGCGCTCGCCACCTTCTCCAAGCCGATCCACATGTGAGGGCTTTCCTCGCTTCGCCCGCGAGATGACATGCCGAAACGGCCCGCTCGAAAGCGGGCCGTTTTTCTTTTCCAGGTATTACTGCGCGGGGGCCGGAGCAGGCTCGGCAGGCGCCGGAGCCGGTTCAGCCGGAGCGGTTGCATCAGGGGCCGGCGTTGCCGGAGCACTCGCGTCAGGCGCCGGAGCCGTTGCGTCCGGAGCGGGCGTCGCAGGGGCCGTCGCATCAGGGGCCGGCGTTGCCGGTTCGGTCGTCACCGCCTCACCTGTCGGCGTCACGGCAGTATCGGTGCCCGGTGCGAAGACGAAGTAGGCGATGACGGCGAGCACAAGGACCACGGCGGCTATCAGGACGCCGCTGCTGGCGGCTCTCGACTGGACGACATTGCGGTTGTCGACGACGCGCGGATCTTGTGAATTGGCTGGATTAAGCCGCGGATCGGAGCTTAGCGGATCGGCTCCGACGGGCGTAGACGGGTTGTCCGGATCGTTCGCGCGCGGATCCGGTATGCGTGATGGGTCGGCCATAGTCGGTACTCCGTCTGGTTAAGCTGACGGGACAACGCGCAATTGCCGATTCGGTTTCATTTCATTGGAGAGCCGGCCAGAAGACGCCCGGTCGGGCGGGAGCCTTTCATGGCGAAATGCCGGGATGCGTGTAGCGCTACTCGGCCTCTTGTTCGACGGCCGGTCTCTCCGGCACGATCACCGGTGCGGGCGTCGACATGGATTGCTCTGACGCCGTCGTCGCGACGCTTGCAACAACCGTCTTGTCGACCTTGACCGATCTTTGGAATTCGCAGGCGAAAGCCCCGGAAGTCGAGAGGCCAAGAACAGCGGCCAGCAGGAGCGATTTTGTCATGATCGTCATCCTTCGCAATCGATTGGACGGATGAAGACTACCAGAAGTGGCGCAAGGGACAAATCACGCTTTGCGTGAATGGCTCAGCGCACCGCGGAAACGGTATAGCCGTCCTTGCGCAGCAATTCGATCAATCCATTCGGACCGGGAAGGTGCAGCGCGCCCACAGCGATGAAGGCGTTGCCCTCGTCGATCATCGGCGCGGCCTTCGCCGCCATGTTCCGGTTGCGGGCCGTCACCATGGTTTCTTCGAAAGCCGCATAGCCCGCCTCGTCGCCATCCTCGCCGGGGAGCACGGCGCGGAACAAGGGCCAGAACATGCCCGTCTGGCCGCTCTTGTAGAGAACGATCATGGTTTCGATCACGTCGTCGGTGCGATCCCCGAGTTTCAGCGTATCGATCAAACCCTGCATATGGAACTCGATCGGCAGAGACGCCATGGCTTCGAGCTGATCGGCCACCGTTTCGAGACCCTCGAGCCTCTTGCCGGCCGCCTTCGCATCTTCCGCCAGTTTGGCGTCGAGCACCGGGGCGCCGGCCGCCTTGCGCGCGAGCTCGCAGGCGGGAAGCGCAAGCATCGCCGACAGCATCCAAGGCTTCATCTTGGCTACAGTCGCGGGTGGAATGCCGCGCTCGTCGAGCGCGTTTTCGACCGCTTCGGCGTCTTCGGGCGACATCAGCGACATAAGCGTGGTGCCGTCGGTGAACATAGTCAGTTCGGGGTTCTTCATCATGCCGGCAAGCATCTTTGCCGGATCCAGGACTTCCGTCGTTTCGATCACAACGGTCTGCGAGGCGTCGAAAGCGCTTTTCGCTGAAGGCGAGAGGCTGGTGACCCGCGGATCGGTCATATGTATCGTGCCGAACAGGAATGAAGGCTCCTGGCCCGCCTTCTCCAGCTTCCACAGCAGGGAATCGCCATTCGGCGTGGCTGCGGCCTCCGCCCTGATCCTGGCCAGCAGCGCCGGGTCTTCCCGCTCTATGGCGGCAAGCATGTCGACGCCCTTGCAGGCTGGAATTTCGCCGCGTGCCTCGCCGGTCGCGAGCGCGAGCATGACAGCGAAAGAGATCAGGAACAACACATTGGCCGCGGCAAGCAGCTTCAAAGCTGGCATTGCGCTTCGGTCGGCAAGGGCTATCACGCGTTTCATCGGCGCATCGTTAGCCACTAAAAGAGGCGAAACGGTTAACCGGCACTCGAAAATTGTCCAATCGAAGGCATGTGCTACGCGCGGGGGTGAGCGGCTTCGTAGACTTCCAGCAGGCGCGCCGTGTCGACGCCGGTATAGACCTGCGTGGTCGAAAGGCTGGCATGTCCCAGCAACTCCTGGATGGTGCGGAGATCGCCGCCCCTGCCGAGCAGATGCGTGGCGAAGGAGTGGCGCAGCGCGTGCGGCGTCGCCGTGTCGGGCAGGTTCAGCGCGCCGCGCAATTTCTGCATTTCGCGCTGGACGATCGCCGGGTTGAGCGGGCCGCCGCGAGCGCCACGAAACAGCAGCGCCTTCGGATCGAGATCGTAAGGGCACAGCCTGCGGTATTCGGCGGTCGCTTGCAGCGCTATCGGCAACACCGGAACCAGCCGGGTCTTGCCGCCTTTTCCGGTTATCCGGAGCACCATATCGCCTTCGCCAGCAAGCTCGCCGCCGCAAAGGCCGAGCGCCTCGGAAATGCGCAGGCCGGAACCGTAGAGCAGGGTCAGCACGGCGGCGTTGCGGGCGGCGATCCAAGGCTCTTCGGCCAGCTGCTCGCCGCTCGATACGACGCGCCTTGCATCCGATGCCGTCAGCGGCTTGGGCAGCGATTTCGGCTGCTTCGGCGCGCGAAGAGCCGCCGCCCCCGCGGCGTTGACGAGGCCGCGGCGTTCGAGGAAGCGCAGGAACGAGCGGATGGCGGCGAGTCCGCGGCCGAGGGTGCGCGGCCCGGCTCCGCCGGAGCGCCGAGACGCCATGAAGGCGCGCAGGTCGGCCGGCCGGAGCTCGCTGATATCCGCAATAGCGGGCGGACCTGCGCAATGTCCGGTCAGGAACTGGAAGAACTGCCTCGTGTCGCGTTCGTAGGCCTCGACGGTCAGCGCCGACAGCCGGCGCTCCCTGACCAGCATCTTAAGCCAGGCTTCGCGCGCCGCCTGGAGGTCGGGCCTGGCCGAGATGAGAAATTCCTGCATGGCGAGCTATCCGGCGATTCGACGCATGCTGATGCGCCGAAGTTAGCAAGCGGTGAAGAATGGCGCGATTGAAATGCAGTGAGGCGGCGAGTAGGGAATGAACATGTCCAAGCTCAAAAACCCGGTCCAGATGGCCGTCATCGGCGCGCCGCACGGCATCAAGGGTGAATTGCGCGTCAAGACGTTCACCGCCGACCCGCTCGCGCTGGGCGATTACGGACCGCTTTTCACCAGGGACGGGCGATCTTTCGAGATCGCTGGTATCAGGCCGGCAAACACCGTCGTCGTGGTGCGTTTCAAGGAGGTCAAGGACCGCAACGCGGCCGAGGCGCTGGCAGGCACGGAACTTTTCGTCGACCGCTCCGCTCTGCCTGACGAGGGCGAGGATAGCGAATTCTATCACACGGACCTGGTCGGCCTGGTGGTGAGGGACGAGACGGGAACCGAGATCGGCAAGGTAGCGGCGGTGCAGAATTTCGGCGGCGGCGACCTTCTGGAGCTTATCCTCGGCGGCAGGAAGGGGGTTCTGATCCCGTTCACCCAGGCAGCCGTGCCGGTGGTCGACATTGATGGCGGATTCATCGCCGTCGACACGATGGCTGCCGGGCTGGTCGAAAGCGAGGACGATGAACCGGAGGGTGAGAATTTCGATCCGGGAAAGCGTCCGCGCGGGCGCAGCGATGCGGGAGACAACCGGTGAGTTTTCGCGCGACCGTCCTGACCCTCTACCCCGAAATGTTTCCCGGCCATCTCGGCCTGTCTCTCGCCGGCCGGGCGATGGAAACCGGAACGTGGTCGCTGGAAGCCGTGCAGATACGCGACTTCGCCACCGATCGGCACAGGACGGTGGACGACACGCCGGCCGGCGGAGGTGCGGGCATGGTGATGCGCGCCGACATCCTTGCCCGGGCCATCGATCACGCTTCGCCCGCGGGCGATGCGCGCCCGCGCATCCTGATGAGCCCGCGCGGAAAGCCGCTGACGCAGGAGCGGGTGCGCGAACTCGCGGACGGGCCGGGAGCGGTGATCTTGTGCGGCCGCTTCGAAGGCGTCGATCAGCGTGTGATCGACGCGCGCGCGCTGGAGGAAGTATCGATCGGCGACTTCATCCTGTCCGGCGGCGAACCGGCGGCGCTTGTGCTGCTCGACGCGGTCGTTCGGCTGCTGCCGGGCGTCATGGGCAATGAGGTTTCGGGTAATGAGGAGAGCTTCGAGAACGGACTGCTCGAGCATCCGCACTATACGAGGCCGCAGGAGTTCGAGGGCCGGGCGATTCCCGAAGTGCTGACGTCCGGCAATCACGCGAAGATCGCGGCTTGGCGGCGCGAGCAGGCCGAGCGGCTGACCAGGGCGCGCCGCCCCGATCTGCTCGCTGCAAAGGATTAGCTTGGCGACATAGTAGAAGGTCCGCCCTGCATTTGCACCCATGTGGCAAAAAAGACGGGCGCTGGAGGTGACAAACGCGCCGGAAGCGTGTATGCGCGCAGCCCAACCGGCAATATTCGACCGGGACCCGTCAACAAGGACGGTGAATTCGCCCCTGTCTCGCTTCCGTCTGGAAGAAAGGCATAGCCGAGCGGTCAATGGGACTGCAACGCAAGCGCCGGGCGCTCTGGCTGTTGAGAACCAAGAAGAGGTAAAGGCGATGGACATCATCCGTCAGCTCGAGGCCGAACAGGCCGCGAAAATTGAAGCGAAACGCACGCTTCCCGAATTCCAGCCAGGCGACACGGTGCGCGTGCAGGTGCGCGTGACCGAAGGCAGCCGCACCCGCGTGCAGGCCTATGAAGGCGTGGTGATCGCGCGCTCCGGCTCCGGCTTCCAGGAAAGCTTCACCGTGCGCAAGATCTCCTATGGCGAGGGCGTGGAGCGCGTGTTCCCCGTGTACTCGCCGATGGTCGAAGGCGTCGAAATCGTTCGCCGCGGCAAGGTTCGCCGCGCCAAGCTCTATTATCTGCGCGATCGCCGCGGCAAGTCGGCCCGCATTTCGGAAAACACCGGCGTTCGCGCCCGCAAGCTCAATGACGCCGAGCGCGACGCGCTGAACGCCGAAAAGGCGCGCATCGAGGCCGAGAAGATTGCTGCCGCCGAGGCTCTGGCAGCCGAAAAGGCCGCTCAGGAAGCCGCTGAAAAGAAGGCCGCCGCCGAGGCTGCAGCCGCCGCGGAAGCCGAAAAGCCGGCCGAGACCGCCGCCGAATAAGCCTGGCGGAAATTCTTCAAAGGCGGCTTCGGCCGCCTTTTTTGTTGGGGGAGAAGATGAACGAGTTTTCAGCCGCTAATTTGCGTAACTGGGACAATCGCGCCGAACTGCATTCGAGCGACACCACCGGCAGCTACCGAATAGCCAAGGTGCTGGCCGGAGGCTCCTCGCTGCACGCTCTGGAAGCCGGCGAGATCGGCGACATCTCCGGCAAGGATATTGTCCACTTGCAGTGCCATATCGGCCTCGACACGATCAGCCTGAAGCATCTGGGCGCGAAGAGCGCGACCGGTCTCGACTTTTCGCCGAAAGCGATCGAGGCGGCGCGCGGGTTCGCCGCCAATGCCGGAGCCGATGTCCGCTTTGTCGAGGCGTCGGTGTTCGATGCCGCCGAGGCGCTCGGCCAGACCTACGACATGGTGTTCGTCACCTGGGGCGCGATAAACTGGCTCGACGACATCTTTGCCTGGGCCAGGGTCGTGGCGGCGCTGCTACGGCCCAACGGCAAACTCTATCTGCTGGAGGGGCATCCGGCGATGAACCAGTTCGAGGCGCGTGAAGGCAGGCTGGAACTGGAATTCGGTTGGCGCACGCCAGTGGCGGAGCCGCTGGTATTCGACGAGGCACAGACCTATACGGGCGACGCGCGGGCGCTGACGAACACGCGCTGCTATGAATGGATCCACCCGCTCTCCGACATCGTCAACGCGCTGATCGCGGCCGGGCTGTCGATCGACTTTCTGCACGAGCACGAGATCGTCGTCTGGAAGGCGTTTCCCTTCGTGGTGGAGGCGGGAGAGGATCAGTTCGTGCTTCCCGAAGGCATGCCGAAGATCCCGATGTCGTTTTCGATCGGTGCGACGAAGCGGTAATCGGCCTGATCATGCTGTCTTCCGATATCCTTATCAGGCCGCTGGTCGAAACCGATGCCGGTCAGTATTGCGCGCTGAGGCTGGAGGCTCTGCGCGACAGCCCGCTGTCTTTCGGAGCGAGCATCTCGGACGAGGAAGCGCTGTCTGATGAAGAGATGATCAGGCGCGCCGTGCCGGCCGCCCCCAGCGTTCGTTTGGTGCGTTCGCCGGGGAAAGGCTCGTCGGCACGGCGACCTATATCCAGAACACCCGCGAGAAGACCAGGCACAAGGGCACGATGGTGGCGGTCTATGTCGCGCCCGATTGGCGTGCGGCCAGACTGGGGCGAAAGCTCGTCGAAAGGATCATTACCCATGCGCAAGCGCTGGGCGTGATGCTTCAATGCACCGTGACAGCCGAAAACACCGCCGCGCGCCGGCTCTATCGCTCGCTCGGTTTTCAGTCCTACGGTCTCGAGCGGGATGCGTTATGCGTGGACGGCCGCTTTTTTGATGAAGAATTGCTGGCTCTGGACCTGCGCCGTCCAGCAAAATAGCAGGCTGCATGGCTTGTTTGCCGCTGGACGGCGGCTAAACTCGCCGGACCATTCTGTTTCCGCAAAGCTTGGGAGCGAAACATGACTTCAAAAATTTCTCTGGCCGGATTGCTGGCTGTGCTTCTGATGCCGGCTTTGGCTTTCGCTCAGGCGCTGCCCGATCTCGGTGGGAAGAATGTTGTTGTTGTCACCGAGAACGCCTATCCGCCGCTGCAGTTCGTCGATCCCAAGACCGGAGAGCAGATCGGCTGGGAATATGACGCGATGAACGAGATCGCCAAGCGGCTGAATTTCAAGGTCGAGTACCAGAACACCTCGTGGGACGCGATGATCCAGGCGGTCTCCGACGGCCAGTACCAGATCGGCATGACCGGCATCACCATCAAGGACGATCGCAAGGAGAAGGTCGACTTCTCGGACCCCTATATGCGCTCGGAAATGCGCATGCTGGTTCGCGCCGACGAGAACCGCTTCACCGACCCCAAAAGCTTCGCCGCGATGACCGACGGCCTGATCGCCACGCAAGCCGGCACGACGCCGTTCTATGTCGCGGTCTACGAGGTGCTCGACGGCGATGAGCAGAACCCGCGCATCAAGCTGTTCGAGACCTTCGGCGCTTCCGTGCAGGCGTTGAAATCGGGCGACGTCGATCTGGTGCTGACCGACGGCGTCGCGGCGAACGGCTATGTCGAAGCGTCGGAGGGTAAGCTCAAGGTGATCAGCGGCCCGCTCGGCACCGAGGATTTCGGCTTCATCTTCGCCAAGGGTTCCGACCTCGTTGCGCCGGTCAATGCCGCCATAGCGTCTATGAAGGCCGACGGCACCATCGATGCCCTCAACAAGAAGTGGTTCCTCGACTACAAGATGGGGCAGTAAGCCCGGCCTATCGAGGATGCTTGGCTTCCCGGATTTGCCGACTCGCAACGGTTGCGCGCGCCGTACCGCGCAGCCCTGACTGATGCCCCCTTCCGCCAAGCCTGAGAAGGAATTCCCCTGGTGGCTGGCCGCCGCCGGGGCGCTTGCCGTCGCGGCGGCGCTGTTCATCGCGGCCAGCGATCTCTATTCGCAGGTGTTTTCCATCGTCGCCAAGGGCATCGGCGTAACCGTTTTCGTCACGCTGGTCGGCTATACGCTGGCTTCCGCGCTCGGCCTCGCAATCGCGCTTCTCGGCCTGTCCGGTTCGGTCTGGCTGCGTCAGGCCGCGCGCTTCTATGTCGAGATCGTCCGCGGCATTCCGATCCTGGTCCTCTTGTTCTGGATCGCCTTCGTTGGCGCGCCTGCCTTCGTCGTGCTGTGGAACTGGATTTCCTATCCGCTGCAGGCCGCCGGGATAACCGAGCCCATGCAGGTGCGCGACGTTTCCTTGATGTGGCGCGCGATCATCGCGCTCACCATCGCCTATTCGTCCTTCATCGCGGAGATATTCAGGGCCGGCATCCAGGCCGTCGACACAGGTCAGATCGAGGCAGCCAAGGCGCTTGGCCTGTCGCGCTACCGGCGCTTCCGCCACATCATCTGGCCGCAGGCGTTCCGCACCATCCTGCCGCCCTACGGCAATGATTTCATCGCCATGGTCAAGGACAGCTCGCTGGTTTCCGTGCTTGGCGTCGCCGACATCACCCAGATGGGGAAGGTCTATGCTTCCGGCTCGTTCCGCTTTTTCGAGACCTACTCCATAGTGGCCTATATTTATCTGGTGCTGACGGTCGGCCTGTCGCTCGGGCTGAGGGGGCTGGAACAGCGCCTGCGAAGGGGACGCATGGCATGACTGCCAATCGCGACAAATCGGCGCTCGAGCAGGTCTATACGGCGCGGACTGCGGACGAACTGGCGCAAGCCTATGCAGCCTGGTCGAATGCCTACGATCGCGAGACCGCGGCCTCCGGCTATTGCCTGCCCTTCATGATCACAAGCTGGGTCGCGCGCTATGTCGGCAGGGACGCTGACGCGCTGCTCGATGCCGGCTGCGGCACCGGCCTGTCCGGTCCCTATCTGCGGGCGCTGGGCTACAACCAAATCGATGGTCTCGATCTTTCCGAAGAGATGTTGGCTCTCGCCGCCGCGCGCGGCGCGTATCGAGAACTTCGGCGTGCCACGCTCGGCGAGATGCTGCCTTGGCCGGACGACCATTTCGCCGCGTTCTTTTCGACCGGCGTCTTCACCGAAGGCCATGCCCCGGCTTCGAGCCTCGACGAACTGGTGCGCATAACCCGGCCCGGCGGCCATGCGATCTTCACCGTTCGCGACACGGTTCTGCTGGGCGGAAAATTTCGCGAGCAATTCGCGGTGTTGGAGCAGGCGCACCGCTGGCGGCAGGTCGAGGAGAGCCCATCGTTCCGCGCCTTCGCCGTGGCCGAGCCCGAAGTGCTGGTGCAGGCGTTCGTATTCGAGATCCTGTAGCCAACCGCCCTCCGGAACCGCCTTCCAGCCGGCACGTTACTGCCGTGTCGCTCGAGGGTTTTATGGAACAGCTTCTGGAAGAATTCGGCCACCGTACATTCACGGGATTTCCGGTAATAGCCGCCAGGCTGCTTCTGGCAACGATCTTCGGCGCAGCGATCGGCTTCGAGCGCGAATGGCGCAATCGTCCCGCGGGCTTGCGAACGCATATTCTCGTTTGCGTCGCCTCAGCGACCTTCGCCATTCTGACCATCGAGATCGTCAATGCGCCGATGTTCGTTGACGATGCGGTCCGGCTCGACCCGATCCGCGTGGTCGAGGCGGTGACCGCAGGAGTGGCCTTCCTCGCTGCCGGAACGATCCTGTTTGCGCGCGGCGAGGTGCACGGACTGACGACCGGCGCCGGAATGTGGCTGGCCGGCGCCATCGGTCTCGCCGCCGGGCTTGGCCTTTGGCAGATCGCCGCCTTCGGCACTGTGCTGGCCTTGATCGTCCTGGGATTGCTGCAAACACTCGAGACCCGGCTCGACCTGAACAAAGGTCCGGATTTCAACAATTCGGCAGGGGGCGACAAAGCCCAGCGGACGGTCGAGCCCAAGCCGGATGATCCCTCGCATGCGCAGCCATCGGATCGGTAACTCTGGGCGCAGTGTAGGGGATCGCAGTGTTTCGCTGCCGGCGGAGGCAATTGCCCAACTCCCAAAACATTGATAAGAGCGCCGCATGGAAGAACTGTTCGGAAATCCGGCCTACAAGGGTTTCGTGCTGCAGGACAAGAAGCGCCTGCCTGCACGGTTCTTTGCGCGGATTTCCGGCGCACTAACCAGCCGACTTATCTGAGCCTGTCACTCGGGCCGGCGGCTTACGGCTTCGGCTGAAGTCCTTTATCTCTTCCTCATCGACGGATTTACGCAAATGAGCGCACCGCGCACCCTCTACGACAAGATATTCGACGACCATGTCGTCGACCGCCAGAACGACGGCACCTGCCTGCTCTACATCGACCGTCATCTTGTGCACGAGGTGACCAGCCCGCAGGCCTTCGAAGGGCTGCGCATGACCGGCCGCAATGTACGGCATCCGGAAAAGACGCTCGCCGTGGTCGACCACAACGTGCCGACCTCGCCCGACCGCAAACTCGGAATCAAGAATGAGGAAAGTCGCATTCAGGTCGAGGCGCTGGCGAAGAACGCCGCCGATTTCGGCGTCGAATACTATTCTGAGAAGGATCGCCGCCAGGGCATCGTTCACATCGTCGGCCCGGAGCAGGGCTTCACGCTGCCGGGCATGACCATCGTTTGCGGCGACAGCCACACCTCGACGCACGGCGCCTTCGGCGCGCTGGCGCACGGCATCGGCACGTCGGAAGTCGAGCACGTTCTGGCCACCCAGACGCTGATCCAGCGCAAGGCCAAGAACATGCTGGTGCGGGTCGACGGGGAATTGCCCGCCGGCGTCACCGCCAAGGACATCATCCTCGCCATCATCGGCGAGATCGGCACGGCCGGCGGCACCGGCTACGTCATCGAATATGCCGGCGAGGCGATCCGCGCGCTGTCGATGGAAGGGCGCATGACGATCTGCAACATGTCGATCGAAGGCGGCGCCCGCGCTGGCCTGATCGCGCCGGACGAGACTACCTACGCCTATGTCAAGGACAAGCCGCGCGCGCCTAAAGGCAAGGCATGGGACATGGCGCTCGAATACTGGAAGACGCTGAAATCCGACGAGGGCGCGCATTTTGACAAGGTGGTGGTGCTCGACGCTGCCAATTTGCCGCCGATCGTGTCATGGGGTTCGTCGCCGGAGGATGTCGTCTCGGTCCAGGGCGTCGTGCCAGATCCGGCGGAAATCGCCGACGAGAACAAGCGCACCTCGAAGCAGCGGGCGCTGGACTATATGGGTCTGACGGCCGGTACCAGGATAACCGATATCGAACTCGACCGTGTCTTCATCGGCTCCTGCACCAATGGTCGCATCGAGGATCTGCGCGAGGTGGCGAAGGTCGTCGAGGGCAAGACGGTCAATCCGCGCGTCAACGCGATGATCGTGCCGGGATCGGGACTGGTCAAGGAACAGGCCGAGGCCGAGGGGCTGGACAAGATCTTCATCGCCGCCGGTTTCGACTGGCGTGAGCCGGGCTGCTCGATGTGCCTGGCGATGAACGACGACAGGTTGAAGCCGCACGAACGCTGCGCTTCGACCTCGAACCGCAATTTCGAGGGACGCCAGGGTTTCAAGGGCCGTACTCACCTGGTCTCGCCGGCCATGGCGGCGGCGGCGGCTATCGCCGGGCATTTCGTCGACATTCGCGAGTGGAAATAGACGTGCTCTGATGATCGCCCGGCCTGCGGGGCGGATTTTCCGTTTCGCAGCTTGGGCTTAACCGCTTGTTTGCGCCTTGCCGCTAGACATTCCGCAAGGGAAGACGGGCAGGGAAGCGGTTGGACACTCGCCTAATCATAGCGCTGCTTAATCCTGGGATCGCCCTTGTTCTCGCATCGGCGTTCCTGGCGCTGTGGCTTCATCAGCGGCTCAGGCTTTATCTGGCGGTGCTGGCGTCGGCATATTCCGCCTCCGCGGTCGGTTTCCTGCTGCAGTATTTCATCCTGCCGGTCGGGCAGGAACTGACCAAGCTGCTCTCCAACCTGTGTTTCACGCTTGCCGCTACCTGCCTCGCCGGCGCCGTCGTGGCGCGCTATGGCAGGCGGGTGCCGTATGCCGCGCTCGGTATTCTGGGCCTCGGCGGCATGATCGCCTTTTGCTGGTTCCTGTTCGTCCGGCCCGAACTCACATGGCGGATCTACGCAATCAATTTCGCTTTCGGCGGCATCAGCCTTGTCGTTGCAGCCGAATTGCGCACGGTTCGACGAAACGGCCCGACGGAATCGATTCTCTTCGTGCTGTCGCTGCTTGCCGCGCTGAATTTCTTCGTGCGCACGATCATAGCTTTGAAAATCAATGGGCCTTTCAACACCTATGAGGGACTTCAGGATTCCCTCTACTGGACAACCTCGCTTCTGTCGCACGCGCTTCTGTCGCTTGTCATCGCGCTCAGCCTGTTCACCGCAGCAGCGCTCGACATCCTCAAGGGACTCAAGGCGGAATCGCATACCGATCCGCTGTCGGGGCTGCTCAACCGGCGCGGCTTCGAGGAACGGGCGACCGCTATGCTGAAGCGGTCGCATGACAGCGGCGTGCCGGCCGCGCTGGTGATCGCCGACCTCGATCATTTCAAGGCGGTAAATGACACATTCGGCCATGCTGTCGGCGATCAGGTGATTGCGGCCTTTGCGGCGCAGTTGCGTTCCAAGGCTAGAAAAAGCGCAATCCTGGGCCGGCTTGGCGGCGAGGAATTTGCGATCCTGTTTCCAGGCGACCTGACGGCTGCGCGCATGTTTGCCGAAGACGTCAGAACCTCGTTTTCGCAGCACGGCTCAAGCGGGCTGCCGGCGAGTGCAAGGGTCACCGCAAGCTTCGGCGTCGCTGTGGGCGAGGAAGAACTCTCGGCGCTTCTGCGCCAGGCCGACGAAGCGCTCTACCAGGCCAAGAGGAACGGCCGCGACAGCGTGCGGATTTCCTATCGGCGCCCGCAACAACGGACGATCGCGCCGGCAGGCGTTCGCTACGCCTGACAGCCCAAGGATCAGTCGCCCGGCGAAAAACGCCGCACCAGTTCGTGGAATTCGTCGCGCAAACCCGGTATGTCCTCTGCAACGATGAGCGCCAGTTCGTGCTCTTCGAAGAGCCGGAACCAGTCGTCCCACTCGACCAGTTCGTAGCCGCCGGCATTGACCGGGCGTTCGGCCTGGTCCTGGTCCTCGTAGGCATTCTGGCCGAAAACGATCCGCAGCATCGGCTGTGTACCGCCCTCCGGAGAGACATCTACGATGGCCGGCGAGCCGGCGCGGGCGGCGGCCCAGTCGCGAATGGCTTCGTGGTCGGTCAGCATGATCGTGTTGGCCATTTCAATCTCTCCGTGTCGCTCATCCGAAACGAAGACTAAGGGCCGGCGGTTCCAAGCCCCCCGCCAGGCAGTGCGTCAAAATCGCCCGTGCGTTTTGCGGCCGGACTGACGCAGCGGAATGTTCATCCCCGTTAATATCTTTTTGGCTCGATCGTGGTTGAGTCCGCGCCGATCGGAGCGGGCAGTCGAAAATGAGCGGGGCGGGTTTTATTCTGGCGATAAACATGATGGTGGCCGCCCTCCTGGCGGTCGCTTTTCTCATGGTTGCGGTCTACGACAAGAAGAACGACGCGGCGCGCTGGATGGCGTTCGGCTTTGCGCTGGCAATGTCGAATTTCGGTCTCGAATTCGCCATCGCCTCGCTCGGAACATCCCGGCTCGCCGTGGTCGCGTCCTTTGCCGCCTTGCTCGCAGCCATGGCTGTATTCAACGCCGGCGTCGCCCGGAAATACGAGGTCGCCGCGCCATGGCGGCTGATGGGCGTAGTTTTCGTTGCCTCGATCGCGACCTGCTATCTGATCCAGGAGATGCCGCGGGATTCATTCAGCCGGATGCTGCTATACCAGTTGCCTTATTTCCTGATGCAGGCGGTCGGCGTCGGCATCGTATGGTCGGCCAAGTCGAGACGACCGCTCGACAATCTATTCATGGCGGTGCTGTCGGCGAGCGCCTTGCAGTTTCTGAGCAAGGCGTTTCTGTTCCAGGCATTCGGCGGCACCGGCGCGACCGCCCACGACTACCTGAAGACCAACTATGCATTGTTCTCCCAATCGATGGGAACCGTGTTCGCGATGGCCATTGCCTTGCTGATGCTGGTCATACTGGTGCGCGACATCTTCGCCGACGTCACGGCGAAATCGGAAACGGACGCATTGTCGGGGTTGCTGAATCGGGGCGGCTTCGAGCGCCACGCCGAGGCGGCGCTGCGCGACGCCGTAGGCACGGGTCTGCCGATGACGCTGGTTATTTCGGACCTCGACCATTTC
Source organism: Mesorhizobium sp. WSM2240 (assembly GCF_040438645.1). Classification (NCBI taxonomy): domain Bacteria; kingdom Pseudomonadati; phylum Pseudomonadota; class Alphaproteobacteria; order Hyphomicrobiales; family Phyllobacteriaceae; genus Mesorhizobium; species Mesorhizobium sp. WSM2240. Next base: position 4,958,318 of record NZ_CP159253.1, on the reverse strand, counting down.
AAAGCAGTCAACGACACATTCGGGCACGCGGCCGGCGACCGCGTCATCGAAGCCTTTGCGGGCTTTCTGCGTAGCGCCACCGGCGGCCATCAGATAGCCGGCCGCATCGGCGGCGAGGAATTCGCCGTCGCTCTGCCCGGAACCAACCTTTCGGGCGCGAGGCTTTTTGCCGAGGGAGCCCGCAGCGCCTTTGCCGGCCTGCCGATCGACGGCCTGCCGCATGACAGGCGCTTCACCGCAAGCTTCGGAGTTGCTGAACTTCGGGGTGGAGAAGGCATCTCCGACCTCATGCGAAGGGCGGACGAGGCGCTCTACGACGCCAAGAAAGGCGGCCGCGACTGCGTCCGCGTGTTCGAGGCGAAGGAGCGCGAGTTGTCGAGCGCGGGCTGAAGCACCCGAGCGGCTATTTGCTCGCCACCGAGGAAACTTTTGTGACGAGCTTGTATTCGGCAAGCTCGTCCGGCGACAGGTAATAGAGCGCCCGCGGCGGCGTATCGAGCGCATGCAGCCAGAGGGCCGGGTCGACGCCCATCTCCGTCAGATGGCGAGAGATGCGGGCGGTCGTCGCCTGCGCGTCGGCCATCGCCTGCTCGGGCGCGGTTTCGCTCAGTGTGGCTGCGTAGAACTGATGCACGCCGATTGCCGCCTTTTCCCCGGCGCTGCGAGTCTTGCCGCCGGCGAAGAACAGCGGGCACGACGAGGCGCAGAGCGCGCCGTCTGCGACCACCGTTGCGATGCCGAGTTCGCGCACCGTCTTGGCCATGGCCATGGCATCGTCGAGCGCGCCGCCGGGCGAGTTCAGCGAGACCGTTTTCACGTATTCGCCGCGTTGCTCGATCTCGGCTGCGAAGCGCGCTGCCGAGCCAGGCTCGATGCTGCCTTCGGCGGTCATCACGCCGGCCGCCCCGAGCGTGAACGCCATCGGCCGGCGCAGCTCGGCTTCGTCGGCGGTGACGAATTTGCCCGGATCGGCGGATGGCGTTGGAGCATCGGTTTCCACGGCCGGCGGCAGGACAGGCTCGGGCGCCGCCAGCACAGCTTCGGGCGAGCTCCAGCCATTGGTTTCGGCAAGGTCGCGCAGATCCAGCGCTAGAACACCGATCGCGCCGATGAGCAGACCGCGAAATGCCCAGCGGACGACCTCGCCATCATCGAAGCGCGCGAAGTAGCGCATGAGGATGTTGCGCCGGGGCGTTTTTGAACCCGCCACTGGAGCGGAGCCCGGCATCATGGATCAATCCGCTTGCGTTCGGACAAGGTCAGCGGCGTCACGTTTTCCGCAGCGGGTCTTTGCTCCGGCGATGCCGGATGCGGTTCGGCCATAGGCTCCTCGGCTCCTGCCGCCTGGCGGCGGGCGAGCATCGTTTCGTGCAGGTCGAGCGAACGCAGCATGTCGCCGGCGGTGATGCGATCGGCTTCTTCCAACCGGTCCTCGCCACGTCGCATGGCGCCGTGGACGACGACCATTATGCCGACCAGCACGGCGGGCAAGAGGTCGATCGAGATCGCGCCGGCCCAGCTGGGGATGAAATCCGACGCGTAACGCAGCACGGCATCGGCCGAGGTCAGAGGAACGTAGCGGCGTTCGGCCACTTTCGGCTGGGCGAGGATTTCGGCCGCTGCATCCGAGAGCGCCTTCGACTGCGCTTCCACGGATCCGCGGATCGTCGCCATAACCGCGTCCTGGCGGCCGGCGAGATCGGGCGAACTTCCATCCGCCACCGGGGCGATGAAGCCGACGGAAAGGTCGGCGGCGGCGCGACTGACCGAAGGGGCGATCGACGTCTGTTCAAGTGAAGCGATCACGCCGGAAAGCGCCACCGCTTCGGCTGCGAATCTGTCCGATCTTTCGGCGATCTGGCCGGGCGCCGAAACAAGGCCCCGCATGGCGGCGAGATGCTTCTGTCCCTGCTGGAATCCGATCTGGATGGTTTCGCGCGAACCTTCGATGGTTGCCTCCAGCTCCTTCATCTGCGCCGACATCTGGCTCAGGAGCTGCACCACGCTGCCTGAACCCGACGTGCCGGTCAGCGCACCGGAATTCTGCTCGTCCTGCGCGAGCCGGGCAAAGCGCTCCGAAGCGCGCTGGATGTCGGGCAGCAGCGACAGCGCGCCGAGCGCGTTGCCATGCGCCTGGTCGAGATCGGCGGTATAGTCCTCGAGCGTGATGGCGAGGTGCTGTTCCACGGCAGCCGAGCCAGCAAGCGCCGCTGCGTTCAGCCACGACGACATTGCGACGATCATCAGCGAGCCGACCGCCATGATGCCGACCAGCGCCAGCCGCGAGGCGGCGTCGCGCATTTCCGGCAGGAAGCGGATCAGGTAAGTCCAGAAGCCATACATGGCGACCGAAACGGAAACCGAGTAGATGACCGCCGCGAAGAACACCAATGTCGCCGAACCGTCGAGCAGGCTGCGCACGCCAAGATAGGTGTAGACGCCGCTGCCGAGCGCCAGCGTGGCCAGCACGAAGCGCGTCATCGTCTCAAGGGAGGTGATGTGATCTTTCAGCCGGCGTGACTGAAGGGCGGCCTGGCTCATCTGGTTCACCAATCGTTAACACCTGCCATCATTGGCGGGAGAAAGATGACCAAATCAGGGCTGGCGCGCTGGGCCAGCCCTTCGCTCAGCGGCAGGGGCCACCCTGGAACGGAATCTCGCCCTCGTCGAAGCCGTACATGTAGCTCCTGCCCTTGAGCAGCCAAGGCGGGCGGTAACATTCCCGGACACCGGCGACCCGGTCTTCTTCATCGAGGTAGACGATTTCCGGCTCGCCGGCGCTCGTGAACTCGGAAAGTTCCTTGGCCAGATGGCCTTCGCCGACAATGATGCGCTTGTAGCCGGCAGGGCTGTAGATGATGAGATTGCCGAAGCTGTCAGCATAGACGTGGTCGTGAATGCCGCCGGCAAATACCGGGGCCGAGGCAAGCGCCGTGGCCAGCCCCAGGAGCAAGCTTTTCAACGATGCGGAACGCATATGCGTCTCCATTGCTTGAGGTGATTTGCCTCCATCGCCTCAAGTTAACGCTTTCTTAACCTTTGTTAAGAGCCAGCTCGTTCCCGGCCGGCCAATTGAGGAATATGGTTAATATGCGGGTTCTTGCCCGCCGCCCGCCAGGGCTGCCGAGGGTCATTGATCTTCGTGCGGCAAAGCGGATAGTTTGCGCGCTATGGTAGAAAAGCCAATTCGCCGCGGCCGGCCGTCAGGCGCGCTCATTGCCGTAGCCTGCGCAATCGCCGTCGCGTCGTGCCAGTCCGATGAGGCAAAAACAGAAGCGACCGTCGCGTCGGCCGAAAGCACGAGCGAGGCGCAGCCGCGCATGGCCAGCTATACCTGTGCCGGCGGCGCACTGGTCACGGTGGAGAATTTCGGTTCCTCCGTGCGTGTGGTCGGTCCGGAAGGGGAAAGCCTCGACCTCCCGGCATCGCCTGCGACCCAGCGCAACCGCTACGGCCTGGCCTCGGATGCGATCGTGCTCGAAGGCCGCGAGGCGCTGTTCATGCGCGGCGGCCATGAGCCGCTCACCTGCATGCGCTGATTCGTCGGGCGGCGAAGCGGAAACTCCATCGGCGCGATGATCCGAGGCGCTTGACGCACCGCAGCATAAGGCGCCGCGCCTTCAATCGATTGAAGGCAATTCGACGAAAAGCCAAAGACTAAATGTGTCTGCCGAAACGGTTTTCCGGCTTTGACGCGGTGCAAAAAGGGCTTTAGAAACCGGGTTCGAAAAAGTCGCATTCCGAAGCCTTCGTGCCGCATTCGGTTGCGATCCCGCAGATGCCGAAAGGGGAGCCATGAGCCACTCACCAGCCACCCGGCCGCATGCGCGTCCTTTGTCGCCGCATCTCACGGTCTATCGCTGGCCGGCGACCATGCTGATGTCGATCCTGCACCGGATCACCGGCGGCGCGCTCTATTTCGGAACGCTGCTTGTCGCCTGGTGGCTGATCGCGGCGGCGACGTCGGAGAACGCCTTCAACCTCGCCAACCAGGTTCTCGGTTCATGGATCGGTCTTATCGTGCTGGTCGGCTACACCTGGGCACTGATGCTGCACATGCTCGGCGGGATCCGGCACCTGATCTGGGATACCGGTAGCGGTCTGGAAAAGGACACTTCGACCCAGCTCGCATGGGCGACGCTCGCCGGCTCCATCGTGCTGACGGTGCTGATCTGGGCCGGCCATCTCTGGTTCGGCGCATAGGAGCCAGCTATGTCCGATATGCGAACTCCCCTGAACAAGGTGCGCGGCCTCGGCTCGGCCAAGGATGGAACCGGCCATTTCTGGCGCATCCGACTCACCTCGATCGCGCTCGTACCGCTTTCGCTGTTTCTTCTCGGCTGGATTCTCTCGGTCGGCGGCGCGAGCTACGGCGAGGTGCGGGCAGCGCTTGCGCAGCCGCTGATTGCGCTTACGGCATCGCTGTTCATCCTGATCAGCCTCGACCATATGCGGCTCGGCATGCAGATCATCATCGAGGACTATGTTCACGGCGAGGGCGCGAAGGTCACGCTGCTGATGCTGAACATCTTCTTTGCCGTGACAGTCGGCGCGGCAAGCGTGTTCGCCATTCTCAAAATCGCATTCGGGGGCTGACCTGTGGCCAAGGAACGACCAGGCAACGGCGCGGCGTCAGCCGGTAAGGGTTACACTTTCGTCGACCACAAATTCGATGTGGTGGTGGTCGGCGCCGGCGGCGCCGGGCTGCGCGCTACGCTCGGCATGGCCGAGCAAGGACTGAAGACCGCCTGCATCACCAAGGTTTTCCCGACGCGCTCACACACCGTTGCCGCGCAGGGCGGCATCGCAGCCTCGCTGTCCAATATGGGTCCGGACAGCTGGCAATGGCACATGTACGATACCGTCAAGGGCTCCGACTGGCTCGGTGACGTGGACGCCATGGAATACATGGTCCGCCAGGCGCCGGCCGCGGTCTACGAGCTCGAGCATTACGGCGTGCCCTTCTCGCGCACCGAAGAAGGCAAGATCTACCAGCGCCCGTTCGGCGGCCACATGATGAATTACGGCGATGGTCCGCCGGTGCAGCGAACCTGCGCTGCGGCCGACCGAACCGGCCATGCCATTCTGCACACGCTTTACGGCCAGTCGCTGAAGCACAATGCGCAATTCTTCATCGAGTATTTCGCGCTCGACCTGATCATGTCCGACGACGGTGTCTGCACCGGCGTTGTGGCCTGGAATCTCGATGATGGCACGATCCACCGCTTCGCCGCCAAGATGGTGGTGCTGGCGACCGGCGGCTACGGCCGCGCCTATTTCTCGGCGACGTCGGCCCACACCTGCACCGGCGACGGCGGCGGCATGATCGTGCGGGCCGGACTGCCGCTGCAAGACATGGAGTTCGTGCAGTTCCACCCGACCGGCATTTACGGCTCGGGCTGCCTGATCACCGAGGGGGCGCGCGGCGAAGGCGGCTATCTGGTGAATTCGGAAGGCGAGCGCTTCATGGAGCGCTACGCCCCGTCGGCGAAGGACCTCGCCTCGCGCGACGTGGTTTCACGCTGCATGACGCTGGAAATCCGCGAAGGCCGCGGCGTGGGCAAGGCCAAGGACCACATCTTCCTGCACCTCGACCATCTCGATCCGGCGGTGCTGCACGAGCGGCTGCCCGGCATTTCGGAATCGGCGAAGATTTTTGCCGGCGTCGACGTGACGCGCGAGCCGATCCCGGTGCTGCCGACCGTCCACTACAATATGGGCGGCATCCCGACCAATTACTGGGGCGAGGTGCTGCGGCCGACGCCGGAAGATCCCGACGCCGTCGCCCCAGGGCTGATGGCGGTCGGCGAGGCGGGTTGCGCCTCGGTGCACGGTGCGAACCGGCTCGGCTCCAATTCGCTGATAGATCTCGTCGTGTTCGGCCGGGCGGCGGCGATCCGCGCCGGCCAGGTGGTCGACCGCACCACGCCTATTCCGGCGATCGACGAGAAATCGGTCGACAAGATCATGGCGCGCTTCGACCGGATCCGCCATGCGAACGGAGGAACGCCAACCGCGTTCCTGCGCGAAAAGATGCAGAAGACCATGCAGGAAGACGCGGCCGTCTTCCGGACGCAGGAAACGCTCGAGCAGGGCTGCCGGCGCATGTCCGCGATCTGGGCCGAACTGCCCGACCTCAAGGTCTTCGACCGCTCGATGATCTGGAATTCCGACCTCGTCGAGACGCTGGAGCTGGAGAACCTGATGGCCAATGCGATTCCGACCGTCTACGGCGCCGAGGCCCGCAAGGAGAGCCGCGGGGCGCATGCGCGCGAGGATTTTTCCAGCCGCGATGATGTGAACTGGCGCAAGCACACGCTTTCCTGGGTCGACGAGGCGGGGAAGGTCACGCTCGGCTACCGGCCGGTACATACCGAAACGCTGCTCGCCGAGGACGAAGGCGGCATCAGCCTCGCCAAGATCGCGCCCAAGGCGCGGGTGTATTGAGTCGTCGCCATGGTGCCGGAAATCCTCGTCATCAATCTGGACAGAAGCCCGGACCGGTTGGCGTTCATCGCATCGCAGATGCAGCGGCTCGGACTGGAATTCACCCGGTTGAGGGCGACCGACGCCACGATGATCGGCGACGACGAATTCGATCGCCTCAGCGGCACCTATATGCGCCCGCTTTCGCGTTCCGAACTCGCCTGCCTGCACAGCCACAGCCGCGCATGGCGGCACTGCGTCGACAGCAACCGGCCGGTGCTGGTGCTGGAGGACGACGTCGTCCTCTCCGAAAAGCTACCGTCATGGCTGGCGGAATTGAACGAGATCGACGTGCTCGACATCCTCAACCTCGAGACACGCGGGGCGGAGAAATGGGTTTCCCGAAAGCCCTACTCCTCGGCTCCGAAAAGCGGGATCCAGCATTTCAGGCTCTTCGTCGATCGCGGCGGATCGGGCGGATATCTGGTGCGGCCGGCTGCGGCGCGCCGGCTCCTGCACAGGGCGAAGCATTACGCTGCGCCCTCCGACGCGTTTCTCAATCTCGCCGGCATCCCGCGGCTTCAGGCCGAGCCAGGGCTCGCCACTCCGCTTTACACATCGGCAGGCGCGCAGGACGGATTTCGCGGCGCGTTCAAAACGACTATATCCCAGCCGAGCAGGCAATCGCGGCTCGATGCATTCGTTCGGCGGCCGCAATTCAAGCTGCGGCGGCTGGCGGGGCATCTCGCCATGACCGCGCGAAAACTGCGGACGTTACGCAACGGCGTCAAACGTCCCATCGCGGTCTGCCCGACCATTCTCGATCATGCGACGCGGAGCGCCTGAGCCATGGTAGAACTGACCTTGCCCAAGAACTCGAAGATCCGCACGGGCAAGACCTGGCCCAAGCCGGAAGGCGCGACCAATCTGCGCGAATACCGGATCTACCGCTGGTCTCCGGACGACGGCGAGAACCCGCGCCTCGACACCTATTTCGTCGATCTCGACGATTGCGGGCCGATGGTGCTGGACGCTCTTCTGTGGATCAAGAACAAAGTCGACCCGACGCTGACACTCCGGCGCTCCTGTCGCGAAGGCATCTGCGGTTCCTGCGCCATGAACATCGACGGCGGCAATACGCTCGCCTGCACCAAAGGCATGGACGACATTTCGGGCGCGGTAAAAGTCTACCCGCTGCCGCACATGCCGGTGGTCAAGGATCTGGTTCCGGACCTGACCGTGCCTTATGCGCAGTTGACCTCGATCGACCCGTTCCTGAAGACGGTTTCGCCCGAGCCCGCCAAGGAATGGCCGCAAAGCTATGAGGACCGGCAGAAGCTCGACGGCCTCTACGAGTGCATCCTGTGCTTCTGCTGCCAGACCTCCTGTCCGAGCTACTGGTGGAATGGAGAGCGCTATCTCGGCCCGGCGGTGCTGCTGCAGGCCTATCGCTGGCTGATCGACTCCAGGGACGAGGCGGCGGGCGAACGGCTCGACAATCTCGAGGACCCGTTCAGGCTCTATCGCTGCCATACGATCATGAACTGCACGCAGACCTGCCCGAAAGGCCTGAACCCCGCCAAGGCGATCGCCGAGATCAAAAAGATGATGGTCGAGCGACGGGTCTGAGGACGTTACAGTTTCTGTAGTATGCCATGCAGATTGAACGCCTCGCCGAGAAAGTAAGGCCCGAAGCACCAGACGGCCGACCATAGCACCGCGCCGAGCACGTTCGCAGCGACAAAGCTGCGCCAGGGCATCGCCACCGAGCCGGCGACCAGCCCGTTGAGCTGGCGAAGCAAGACGACGAAGCGCGCGCCAATAACGATTATTGGGCCCTTGCGGCGGAACAGGCGTTCCAGATCGGACAGGCGCTCGGGCGTGAGCCGGACCACCCAGCCATAGCGCTGCAGTAGCGGGCGCCCGCCGATTCTGCCGATCGCGTAGCCAGTGCTGTCGCCAAGAACCGCGGCCGCACAGACGGCCAGGAATAACTGCACGATCGAAAGGTCGCCGCTGGCAGCCATTACCGACGAGGCTACCAATGCGCTTTCGCCTGGCAGCGGCGCCCCGAGCGATTCCAGATAGATGATGACGAACAGAGCCGCGATGCCGTACTGGGAGATGTATGGTTCCACCATCGAAGCAGCGTCGCGAAGAAAGTCCATTTCGAAATCTCGGTCTCGTACGGGAGCTTCGTTGACGTGGTTTGGCTGCTTCTATTCGCCGTCTTCTATACCTGGAGCGGGTGAGCGGCTGCATCCTGGTCGGCAAAGACTTCGGGCTTCGCGACCGCGAACGCCTCGAGTTCGGTCATCACGGAATCAATGTGAGCGGCCATTGCAGCCCGCGCAGCTTCTGGCTCGGCTTTGCGCAGCGCCTCGGCGATGGCGCAATGCTCCGCAAAAGTCAGGGCGTGACGGCGCGGCGTGCCGAGCAGCCGGCGCACCCGGTCGAGCGCCAGGCGCGCGCGCTCGACGGTGGCGCGCATCCGGGGAAAGCCGACGGCGCTGATGAGCAGATCATGGAATTCGAGATCGAGGCGGTGGAAGCCCGGCCGGTCGCCGGCTTCCATCGCCGATTTCTGGAAGCGAAGATTCTCGTCCACTTCCGCCAGAAGGGTCATATCGTTGCGTGCGGCAAGCAGGGCAAGCGCCTCGCCTTCTAGCGCGCGGCGCAAGAACATGTTCTCGCGGGCGTCGGCAAGGCGGATCAGCGAAACCGTAGAGCCGCTCTGCGGCCGGATGTCAACCAGGCCCTCGGCTTTCAGCCGGGTGAAAGCTTCGGCCACCGGAAATCGCGAGACCCCGAACCGGGCGGTCAGTACCGCCTTGTCGAGTGCTGCGCCCGGCGGAATCTCCAGGGTGACGATCGCTTCCCTCAGCGCCTCGACGACGCGCTCGGTCGCGCTGCCATCCATGCGTCGGGCATTGGCGGGGCCGCCTGCTTCGATTTTCGAACCGACGTTCATGACAACAGCGTCTTTCTCCTTGCGGAACGTACTGACATGTTAGTATGCTTGGCGTGCTGATCGCGTCAACTCGGGATTTGCGCTTTCTCAACTACCGGAACGGGATCATGAACTCACAGCAGGCAATCGCCAGGACGCTCAGGCTGAGCAGCGAGGACAATGTTGTCGTTGCCGCCGAGAAGATCGAGAAGGAACTGCCGATCGCGGCCGGCCTGACGACGAGGCAGCGCATTCCCTTCGGCCACAAGATCGCCGCCCGCGCCATCGCGACAGGCGAACCGATCGTGAAGTTCGGCCAGATCATCGGCTTCGCCAGTTGCCCGATCGCGGCGGGCGACTGGGTTCACGAGCACAATGTCGAGATGCACGATTTCGAGCGCGACTATCAGTTCGCCATGGGTGCCCGGCCGGAAAACGTGCTGCCGGTCGAGGAGCAGGCGACCTTCGAGGGTTTTCGCCGCGCCAATGGCCGGGTCGGGACAAGGAATTATATCGGCATCCTGACCAGCGTGAATTGCTCGGCGTCCGTTGCGCGCTTCATGGCCGAGGCCGCGACGCGGTCCGGCATCCTCGAACAGTTCGGCAATGTCGATGGTGTCGTTTCATTCACCCATGGAACCGGCTGCGGCATGGCCGGCGGCGGCGAAGGCTTCGAGATACTCAAGCGCACGCAGTGGGGTTACTCCGCCAATCCCAATCTGGGCGCGGTGCTGCTGGTCGGGCTCGGCTGCGAAGTGTTCCAGATCGGCCGGATGAAACAGCTCTATGGCATCGAGGAGAGCGAGACCTTCCGCACCATGACCATCCAGGACACGGGCGGAACGCGCAAGTCAATCGAGCAGGGGCTGGAGCGCATCAAGGAGATGCTCCCCGTCGTCAACCGTGCCAAGCGCCAGACGGCGCCTGCATCGGAGATAACGCTGGCGCTGCAATGCGGCGGTTCGGACGGCTATTCCGGCATTACCGCCAACCCGGCGCTTGGGGTTGCGGCCGACATACTGGTGAAGAATGGCGGCACCGCGATCCTGTCCGAGACGCCGGAAATTTATGGCGCAGAGCACCTGCTGACGCGGCGTGCAAAGAACCGGGAAGTCGGTGAAAAGCTGATCGAGCGCATCCGTTGGTGGGAAGCCTATACGGAGCGCAATGGCGGCGAAATGAACAACAACCCCTCGCCCGGCAACAAGGCCGGCGGGCTGACCACGATCCTGGAGAAGTCGCTGGGCGCTGCCGCCAAGGGCGGCTCGACCACCCTCAACGCGGTCTATGAATATGCCGAGCCGGTGACCGAGAAGGGATTCGTGTTCATGGACACGCCCGGCTACGATCCGGTTTCGGCGACGGGCCAGGTCGCGGGCGGCGCCAACATGCTCTGCTTCACCACGGGCCGCGGCTCGGCCTATGGCTGCAAGCCGGTTCCATCGATCAAGCTGGCGACAAATACGCCGATGTACGAGCGCATGGTCGAGGACATGGACATCAATTGTGGCGACATCCTCGGCGGCGTCACCGTCGAGGAGAAGGGCCGGGAGATTTTCGACGAGATTCTTGCCGTCGCTTCCGGCAGGCGCAGCAAGTCCGAAGAACTCGGCTATGGCGACAACGAGTTCGTGCCCTGGCAAGTCGGCGCGGTGATGTAGCGCCGGCCGGAAACGCTTCTAGGTCCAACCTTCCGGGATGGATTGCAGCAGCGTTTCGCGCGCTGACTGCAGATGGCGGCGGCAGGCCTTCTCGACCTCCGCCAGATCGCCGGATTTAAGCGCGGCGATGTAATTCAGGTGCTCTGTGGCGGCGAGCGCGTTGCGCTGCACCTCGTTCGTCTTGTTCCACTGGTAGTGGTAGTGAAAGATCATCGCGATCACGTCGTAGAAATCGACGATGAAGCGGTTGTGTGACGCCTTGTGGATGAGCCGGTGGAAGCGCTCGTCCATCTCGGAAAACTCGGCGTAACGCGTCGCCACCGCAGCGAGAAAATCGCGATGCTCGCGCTCCATCGCATCGAGCTCCGCCCAGGCCGGATTGTGACGCTCGATCGCGGCAAAGGCGGCCGCCGAGCGCAGCTCGAACATTTCGCGGATCTCGGTGAGTTCGAGCGCGAAAGCCCGCGTAAAACCCTTCAGCACCCAGTGGCTGTTCGGGCGCTTCTCGATCAGGCCGAAGCGGCTGAAGCGGATCAGGAACTCCCTGACGCTGGTGGTGCCGACGCCGATCTCGCGCGCCAGTTCAAGCTCGTTGATCTGCGTGCCGGCCTTGACTCCTCCGGCCAACAGCTTGCGCATGAAGCTGCGCTCGATGATTTCGGACAGCGAATCCGTCTCTTCGTCCGGGAAAAAGTCCGCCGGCGTCGGATCGCGCAGCACGATTTTGCTGCGCTTGTCCCATTCGATGAGGCCGCGCTCCTGCATTCTGGCCAGAATGGTACGGACTGTGGTGCGGCTGACGCCGAGCGCCGTTCCCAGTTCGGGCTCGGAGGCCAGGCTGCCGCCTGCCTCGATCAGGCGCAGGCAGCGATTATAGGCGTCCTTGTAGACGGTATTCTGCTTGGACATTCCGAGCTCTGGTTCGGCGCCGCGCCAATCGGCGGCGATCATTCGGGCCGTCAAAACCGGTTGACGCTCAAATGTCTTTTGACGATAAAAAGACATTTCCGGCGATTGTCCAGTGACATACCGCTGTCGGAACCCACCCGGCGCGCAAGGATGACGAATGAACAAGAGGCGCATCGGGCAGACCACGCTCGAAACCACCGAGATCGGCTTTGGTGGAGCGTCGATTGGCGGCCTCTACCGCTCCTGCCCGCGCGAGACGGCGATTCAGACTCTGCAAAGCGCCTGGGATGCCGGCATCCGCTATTTCGACACCGCTCCATTCTACGGCTTCGGCCTGTCGGAGCGGCGGTTCGGCGATTTCCTTCGCGACAAACCCCGCGACAGCTATGTGCTCTCGACGAAGGTCGGCCGGCTGCTTCGGCCCGTGCCCGAAGCCGATGTGCCGGACCACAGCTATGTCGATCCGCTGCCCTTCGCGGTCGACTATGATTACAGCTATGACGGCATCATGCGATCGGTCGAGTTCAGCTATGCCAGGCTCGGCCTGAACAGGATCGACATACTGTTCGTGCACGACATCGGCGTCTATACGCATGGTGCGGAGAAAACGAAACTTCACTTCCGCCAGCTGATGGATTCGGGGCTGAAGGCGCTCGACGAGCTGAAGTCGTCGGGCGGCATCTCCGCCTATGGGCTGGGCGTCAACGAGGTACAGATCTGCCTCAATGTGATGCGGCAGGCTCCGCTCGACTGCATCCTTCTCGCCGGACGGTACTCGCTGCTCGACCGTTCGGCGGAACCCGAACTGCTGGCGCTTTGCGAGGAGCAAAAGACGTCGCTCGTGATAGGCGGAGCGTTCAACTCCGGCATATTGGCGACCGGGCCCGTCGCAGGTGCGAATTTCGACTACGGCCCGGCCTCGCCGGATATTCTGGCGCGCGTTGCCGGCATGCAGCGCGTCGCCGAATCCAGGGGCATCCCGCTGGCGGCTGCGGCGCTGGCGTTTCCGCTGCGCAATCCGGTCGTCGCGACCATGCTCCTCGGCACGGCCTCGCCGGCAACCCTCAAGCGCAACCTGGACCTTCTATCAGCCAAGGTTCCTGAGGACGCCTTTGCGGAGTTCGAGCCCTACACAATCCGCTGAAACCTGTCGACGCACGATCACGCAGGATTGTTGCGGCTTGACTTTGAGACATTGCGGGGATGCGCTACCTCTTCAGCCGAAGAGGAGACCTCCGCAGATGTTTTCCAGATCGCTCAGCGCCGCCTTGCTTGCCCTCGCCGCCGGCCTGTCCATGCCGGCGCATGCCGTCTCGGCTGAAACGCAAACCGCCATTTTCGCCGGCGGCTGTTTCTGGTGTGTCGAGAGCGATTTCGACCGCGTGCCGGGAGTGATCTCGACGACGTCGGGCTATTCGGGGGGAAAGCTGCAGAACCCCACCTACCAGAACCATGAAGGCCATCGCGAAGTGGTGAAGATCGAGTTCGATCCGGCCAGGACGAATTTCGGGAAACTGGCGGCGGTGTTCTTCCGCTCGGTTGATCCGACCGACGATGGCGGCCAGTTCTGCGATCGCGGCCATGCCTATACGACCGCGATCTATGTGGCCGGCAAGGCTCAGAAGGCCGCAGCGGAAAAGGCCAAGGCGGAGGCTGAAGCCGCGCTCGGCCAGCCTATCGTCACGCCGATCGAGCCGGCCGGCGCCTTCTGGCAGGCCGAGGACTATCACCTTGATTATTACAAAAAGAACCCGCTCCGCTACAAATACTACCGCAGCGCCTGCGGCCGCGATGCACGCCTTGAGGAGCTTTGGGGAAAGGCCGCGCACCAGGGTATTGCGAGCCATTGAGCGCCAGGACGGAAAAGCAAACGGGCGCCCAGGTCGAGCGCCCGTTTTTATCATGTCGATCGCTCAGCCCAGGCGAGCGTCGAGCGAAACCTTGATCGCGCCGAGCGCCTTGGAAACCGGGCATTCAGTCTTGGCCTTATCCGCCAGTTCCTTGAACTTCGCTTCGTCGATGCCGGGCACGGTGCCCACCACCGTCAGCGCGCTGCCGGTGATGCCGGTACCGGGAATCAGGGTCACCACCGCCTCGGCGTCGAGCTTTTCGGGCGGCGTACCGTTTTCGGCGAGAAAGTGCGAAAGCTGCATCGCGTAGCAGCCGGCATGGGCGGCAGCGATCAGTTCTTCCGGATTGGTGCCCGACTTGCCGCTCTCATCCTCGAATCGGCCCTCGAACGAATAGGGCAGTTTTGCGATCGCGCCGCTCTGGCTGTCCAGCGTGCCGGAACCACCTTTAAGAGCGCCTTTCCAGACGGCTGTTGCGTGTCGGTCCATCGAAGTCTCCTTGGGCTGAGTTGGGGCCGGCGCCGCGGCCACGAAAGCAAATATAACGCCTGGGTTCACGCAAGCTACAAGCGTGCTGCAATTTTCCGGGGTCAGGGGCCATTAATTCAGCGAAGTGGCAGGACCGCTTCGAGCCCGAAGCGGTCCTTCCCGGACGGTGCAAAATCACGAATTGCGCACGGCCCTCCAATATGGCGTGCTGCGTCTAGTCACATCAGCGCCCATCGAGAAATGGCGCGTTGGAATAGGAGCCGCGCCGCCGACATAGCCTTAGGGAATGAACTCGTCCGGCAATGGTGGTTCAAACAAGTGCATCCACTCTTTGAGTTTGATCTCGGGGATATGAAAAGTACCGGCGGGAAGCTGAGCATTCCTGGCCTTGATGCGCTCCAACAGTAGCTCTTCGGAGATATCGGCAAAATGAATCCTAAAACCTGCACCGAGGTCGTGAGCTTTTGCTCGAAGCTCGTCGCGCTCACTTCTGGTCCAGAAGCCAAAGTCCAAAATCACATCCACGCCAAGTACCAGCACTCTCGCCGTGGCTTCCCACAGAAGCGCCTCGATCGCTGCGTGCCGAGCGTTATGCCTTGACCAATCCGCTTCATCACTATCGTCATGAACGTCACTCCCGAACAACCGAGTGTGCCATTCGTCAACGGTAAGGCGTAGCGCGGAGTACTCGGCCTCGAGTTTCCGAGCCAAGGTCGTCTTACCGCTACCGGGAAGTCCCACCATCAAGTGAAGCGTTGCCATAGAAACCGACCAAAGCCGCTTAAATCCAAGGTGCGATAGCACAGGAGGCTCGACTCTTCAGCGATGTCGTCCACCTGCCCCTAATAGAAGAAGCGTTCCTCGGCAATTTTGCCGCCTTTTACCGTATACAGACCGACCTCATCGAACATGCCACGCTCACCGGTGGCTTTGGGCGTAACGTCCATCTTGAAGCGGACGGCGAATTGGTCGCCGTTTACGAAGGGGCCCTCGACCGAGCCGCCGTGAACCTCATGGTTTTCAAACCACCAGTCTCCCTTCTGCTTCACAGCCTCCTTGCCATGGCAGACCGCCATCGGGCCCTCCATCGCTTCATAGCTAACAATGTCCTCGGCGTTGTACTTCCTGGCGGCGCCTTCGTGGTCGCCTTGCTTGAGAAGCTCAGTGAAATCCTTGGCAAGCTCTGCGGTGGTCATCTGCGTTTCCTCCATGTTGGGACCGATTCCAACTACGGAATCCGTCTCCAGTACGCCACCGCCGCCCCGATAGGTACCTGACAGCCTTGTGTCAGGATGCACTTCGTCTCGCTGTTCGCAATCAGATCGGCTCGCCCCGGAGCAGCCTGGGCATGCCGCCCGACAGGCCGGAAGCCTGGCGGATGAAGAAGCCCTTGATCGCCGGCATACGGTCAACCAGGCCGAGCCCGATGTCGCGGATGGTTCGCAGCGGCGCGAAGTCGTTGGAGAACAGCCGGTTCAGGACGTCGGTGGTGATGCCCATCTGAACGGTATCGAAACGCCGCCAGCGCTCGTAGCGCTGCAAGACGTCGAGCGCGCCGATGTCCTGCCCGAGCCGGTCGGCTTCCACGATTGTTTCGGCCAATGCGGCCGCATCCTTGAAGCCGAGGTTGAGCCCCTGTCCGGCGATCGGATGAATGCCGTGCGCGGCATCGCCGCACAACGCGAAACGAGGCGTCACGAAGGCTCGCGCCAGGGTCAGACCGAGCGGCCAGGCGCGGGGCTTGTCCTCGACCCGGATTTCGCCGAGCTTCAGCCCGAAACGCTGCTCGAGTTCGATCTCGAACACCAGTTCGTCGCCGTTGACGAGCTTTTCGGCGTCCTCCGTCCGCTCGGTCCATACGATCGACGACCGGTTGCCCATCAACGGCAGGATCGCAAACGGGCCGGCGGGCAGGAAATGCTCCTCGGCGCGGCCATTGTGCGGCCGTTCATGCGCCACGGTGCAAACAATGCCGGACTGCCCGTACTCCCACTTCACCGTCTTGATGCCGGCCATGTCGCGCAGCCGCGAATTGACGCCGTCGGCTGCGACCAGCAGCCTCGCCTCGAGCGTTATACCGTCGGCGAGGTGCACCAGCACGTTGGCGATGCCGGTTTCGAAGGCGCGGACCGCCACGCCCTCGATGATGTCGATGCCGAGTTCGGCGGCCCGCCGGCGAAGCGCCCCGTTAAGCGTCTTGTTGGCGACCATATGCGCGAAGGGTTCGCCCGACGCTGCCTCGCCGCCAAAGGTCAGGAACACCGGGCGAACCGGGTCGCTGGTGCGGGAATCGGTCACGATCATGTCGTTGATGGGCTGGGCTTGCAGTTCTATCTCGTCCCAGCAGCCGAGGCGGCCAAGCATGCGGCAGGCGGCGGCGGCGATAGCTGAGGCGCGGCCGTCCTTTTCCCACACGCCTTCAGGCGCGGCGTCCACCACCGCGATAGACAGATTCGGTCTCGCCTGCTTCATGGAGACGGCGGCGGCCAGTCCGACATAGCCTGCTCCAGCCACCAAAACGTCGAGAGGAGGCCTTTCTCCTGCTGATTTTCCGTGTGGCATTGCTAGCATCCTTCGTCTTTCCGGGCCGGCTTGACTTGCCCCGCCGTTCCTGTTCGAAACCCGGGCAGTTCCACGCGGTTCCAAAGGCCTGAAAATGTCGGCGGCCATGCAAGAGCTTCTGTCCATTCTCGACCTGGAGAAGCTCGAACACAACCTCTATCGTGGTCGCAGTCCCAAGCTCGACTGGCAAAGGGTGTTCGGCGGCCAGACCATCGCGCAGGCGCTGGTCGCAGCCCAGCGTACGGTCAATCCCGACCGCCATGTCCATTCGCTGCACGGCTATTTCATGCGTCCCGGCGACACCAAGGTGCCGATTATCTACGAAGTGGACCGCATTCGCGACGGCGGCAGTTTCACCACTCGCAGGGTGGTGGCTATCCAGCACGGCCACGCGATTTTTTCGCTCGAAGCATCGTTCCAGGGCGAAGAACACGGCCTGGAGCATCAGGTGCCGATGCCGCTCGACGTGCCGGCTCCCGACACGCTGATGACGCAGCAGGAGCTGATCGGCAAGTTCGGCGACGCCGTGCCGGAAGGCATCAAGCGCTACTGGGAGCGCGACCGTCCCATCGACATGAAACCGGTCATGCTCAAGCACTATACCAGCCGCGAGAAGCTCGCGCCGGAACAGAACATCTGGATCCGCACCGCCGGGCCGGTGCCGGCAGACCGGGCCACGCAGGCCGCGGTGCTCGCCTATCTTTCCGACATGACGCTGCTCGATACCTCGACCTTCGCACATGGGCGGGCGGTGTTCGATCCGGACATCCAGGCAGCGAGCCTCGATCATGCGATGTGGTTCCACCGGCCGCACCGGCTCGACGACTGGATTCTCTACACCCAGGACAGCCCTTCATCGCAGGGTTCGCGCGGATTTACCCGGGGCGCGCTTTATGGGCGGGACGGTACGCTGATCGCCTCCGTCGCCCAGGAGGGACTGATAAGATTGAGGCATTCGCCCGCCGAATAGGCAATTTTTAAAAATTGCCTATTCCTTGAGCAGACGATTTGACGCGTCTGCTTGCAGTGCAGCCTCGCGATCCCCGTTATCCTTTGATTTCCAGACGGTTAACGCGTCCCGCGCCAACTGGCACGGAGCTTGAATTGCGCTCAGTACTCATCGGCTGCCTCGGGCGGCTCGGCGATGTCGCGCAATTGCGGGGATCCGCATCAGCAAAGGGTGAAACCTTATGAAAATCGTGATGGCAATCATCAAGCCGTTCAAGCTCGACGAGGTGCGCGAAGCGCTCACCGCCGTCGGGATCCAGGGCCTGACCGTCACCGAAGTCAAAGGCTACGGGCGTCAGAAAGGCCATACGGAGATCTACCGCGGAGCCGAATATGCGGTGAGCTTCCTGCCGAAAATCAAGATCGAAGTGGCCGTCGGAACCGACCTTGTCGACAAGGCCGTCGAAGCGATCACCAGCGCGGCCAAGACCGGGCAGATCGGCGACGGAAAAATCTTCGTCTTCTCGATCGACCAGGCCGTACGTATCCGCACCGGCGAAACAGACACCGACGCGCTTTGAGCCGCCAGCAGTCATGGAGACACCAATGAAAATTTCAGAGAGTTTTGCGCCGCTGGCGCGCACTGCCGTTCTCGGCACGCTGGCGCTGACGGCATTCGGCACGCTTGCCGCCTTCGCCCAGGAGACAGCGCCAGCCGCGGCTGATGCGGCTGCAGCCGCCGCGCCCGTGCCCGACAAGGGCGACACCGGCTGGATGATGCTGTGTACCATCCTCGTCCTGTTCATGGCCCTTCCCGGCCTCGCTCTGTTCTATGGCGGCCTGGTCCGGGCCAAGAACATGCTTTCCGTGCTGATGCAGTGCACGATGATCGTGGCGGTCGTGATGATCGTTTGGGTCGTCTACGGCTATTCCTTCGCCTTCGGCGGCGACACCAGCCCCTATTGGGGCGGCCTCGGCAAACTGTTCCTGACTGGCGTGACGCCTGACAGCACGTCCGCGACCTTCTCGGAAGGCGTCGTCATTCCCGAACTGGTGTTCATCTGTTTCCAGATGACCTTCGCCTGCATCACTCCGGCCCTGATCATCGGCGCCTTCGCCGAGCGCATAAAATTCTCGGCGGTGCTGCTCTTCGTCGTGCTCTGGGTGACGTTCGTCTATTTCCCGATCGCCCATATGGTGTGGGACGCCAGCGGCCTGCTGTTCGGATGGGGCGCGCTCGACTTCGCCGGCGGCACCGTCGTTCACATCAATGCGGGCATCGCCGCGCTGGTCGGCTCGATCATGGTCGGCAAGCGTAGCGGCTACGGACGCGACAACATGGCCCCGCACTCCATGACGCTGACCATGGTCGGCGCATCGATCCTGTGGTTCGGCTGGTTCGGCTTCAACGCCGGCTCCAATCTGGAAGCCAATGGCGGCGCGGCACTCGCCATGATCAACACCTTCACCGCGACCGCCGGCGCCATCATCGCCTGGGTCGGCATCGAATCGCTTACCCGCGGCAAGGCGTCGATGCTCGGCGCGGCGTCCGGCATGATCGCCGGCCTGGTTGCGGTTACGCCCGCCGCGGGCTTGGTCGGTCCAGTCGGCGCGATCGTGCTCGGCGCCATCGCCAGCGCGTTCTGCTACTATTTCGTCACGGTGGTGAAGATCAAAGCCGGCTATGACGATTCGCTCGACGTGTTCGGCATCCATGGCATCGGCGGCATCGTCGGCGCGATCGGAACCGGGATCTTCGCGTCGGCCTCGCTCGGCGGCATCGGTTATGCCGAAGGCGTGACGATGGGCGGGCAGGTCTGGACCCAGATACTGGCCGTGCTGGTCACCATCGTCTGGTGCGGCGTGATCTCGGCGATCCTCTACAAGCTCGTCGACGCCATCGTCGGCCTGCGCCCGACCGTCGAAGCCGAAACGCAGGGCCTCGACCTCACCTCGCATGGCGAGGTCGCCTACCACAGCTGATCTCTCCCGGGCGCAGCCCGGAAGCGATAGAATCCCCTCGGGCGGCGAATGTCTCCCGCACCTGAACCCGGCTCCGGCCGGGTTCTTTTTATCTAACGCCACGGATGCCCAAGCTTCAGGCTCAATGGGTCCTTTGTAGACATGAGGTTGACGCTGGACGCGGGTTGTCGAAATATCTCCGGCGAGGGCAGGGCCCATTTTCAAGGAGCAGCATCATGAGATCTCGCAAAGTTGCCATTGTCGCCTCCGCCCTTCTGGCGATGTCCCTCGCCGGTTGCGCGACGAGTGAACAGGAACAGCGCGCCGGTACCGGTGCATTGGTGGGCGCCGGTGTCGGCGCCCTTGCCGGCCAGGCGATTGGCGGCAATACCAAGTCCACTGTGGTCGGCGCCGGCGCCGGCGCGCTGCTTGGCGCTGCCGTAGGCACGGCTACCACTCCACGTCCGCAATATTGCCGCTACCAGCGTGCGGACGGCTCGATCTACACCGCACGGTGCTAAGCGTCTGACCTGTCGGGCGACCGGGCGCAGCATGTTCGCGCGTTCGGCCGCCCAGCGCCCTTTCAGCAAGAAGAATCATCAAGCCGCCGCCAGCGGCTTGATGAAATGCGCGGTTTCGGCAGCGAGAGCGTGAGCACGCGCGGCAGAGGCATGCACGCCAGGGCAAGGTGCATGGTTAATGCGGCCTTAACCTTCCCCCCGATAGGCTGGAAGCCGAATCTGCCCGAGATTTGTTGTCGGGCGAAATTTATTGCGGACGGGGAACGGGAATGCGTTCAGCCACACAATTCGCGCTGACCGATACGGAGCACGGCTTCCAGGCATTTGCGCGCCGGCAGGTCGGCCGCGCGGTCGGCCTGGCGCTTTTCGCCTTTGTCGCCTTCGGCCTCGCCAGCCTCGGGACGTGGAACGTCGCCGATCCGAGTTTCAGCCACGCCACCGCAAATCCGGTGACAAATGCAATGGGCTACCCCGGCGCGGTCTTTGCCGACCTCGCCATGCAGTTCTACGGCCTGTCTTCGGTCGCCGCGCTCGTTCCGGCGGTGATCTGGGGGTTCTTTTTCGCCACGGCGCGCGGCGTCGACAGGATGCCGCGGCGGGCGCTGGCATGGTTCGGCGCTTCGCTGTTTTTCGCGGCGATCGCCGGGTGCGTCACGGCGCCGCCGACCTGGCCGCTCCCTTCCGGCCTCGGCGGCGTGTTCGGCGACATGGTGCTGAAGCTGCCGTCGCTCGCGACCGGCGGCTATCCGACCGGCTGGGTCGCCAGTCTGCTCGTCATGGCCTTTGCCGGTCCCGCCGTCTGGCTCTCGGCCTATGGTTCGGGACTGCTTTCGCGGCGGAACGGCTTTGCGCCGATCGACCGGGCACCGCTCCGAGAAGAGCGCGAGCCCGACAATCTGGCGCTCGGCAACGACGACGATGATGATGACGAAGGCATCCTCGCCCTTGGCGCCATCACCCATTGGTGGCTCTCGATCCGGGCGTTCTTTCGTCGCCGGGCAGCAAATCGCCGCCGCGATGACGGCTTCGACGATGAAATTCGCCCGCAGAGCGGCTGGCGGCGCGCTGCCGAGCGCGTCGAGTTTGCCGAGATGGCCGAAGCCAGAGTCAGCGCCAGAGGCCGGGCGAGGGTCGAGCCTGAATTTTTTGCCGCCATGGTGGCAGACGGACGCGCGCCTTCCATCGACCCGGACGACGATGAGGAAGCGGATTTCTCGCTCGACCCGGACGACGGGCGACCGGCCGCCCCGCAGGTGCAGAATTTCCGCTCGCCTCAGTCGGTTCGGGTGGAGGGACCCGCTCCGCGTCCGGCGCCGGGCGGGCGGGTGCAGCGCGAGGCGCAGACTTCTCTGATAGGCTCCTCCAAGTTCGAGATGCCGACGCTGCACTTCCTGAGCGAGCCGAAGAACGTGGTGCGCGACGCCTCGCTATCGAAGGACGCGCTGGAACAGAACGCAAGGCTGCTCGAGGGCGTGCTGGAGGATTTCGGCGTGAAGGGCGAGATCATCCACGTCCGGCCGGGTCCGGTGGTGACGCTCTATGAACTGGAGCCGGCGCCAGGCATCAAATCGTCGCGCGTCATCGGCCTTGCCGACGACATCGCCCGTTCGATGAGCGCGATCGCCGCACGCGTCGCAGTGGTTCCGGGCCGCAACGCCATCGGCATCGAACTGCCCAACGCCAAGCGCGAAACGGTCTATCTGCGCGAGATCCTCGCCAGCCGCGATTTCGAGACGACCAAGGCCAAGCTCGCGCTTGCGCTCGGCAAGACGATCAATGGCGAAGCGGTGATCGTCGACATCGCCAAGATGCCGCACGTGCTGGTGGCCGGCACCACCGGCTCGGGCAAGTCGGTGGCTATCAACACCATGATCCTGTCCCTGCTCTACCGCATGACGCCGCAGGAGTGCCGGCTGATCATGATTGATCCGAAGATGCTGGAACTGTCGGTCTATGACGGCATCCCGCATCTGCTGACGCCTGTCGTGACCGATCCGAAGAAGGCTGTCGTGGCGCTGAAATGGACAGTGCGGGAAATGGAGGACCGCTACCGCAAGATGTCCAAGGTCGGCGTGCGCAACATCGACGGATTCAACCAGCGCGTGGCAATGGCCGAGAAGAAGGGCGAACGCATCTCGCGGACGGTGCAGACCGGCTTCGACAAGCAGACCGGCGAGGCGATCTACGAAACGGAAAATCTCGATCTCGAGCCGATGCCTTTCATCGTCGTCATCATCGACGAGATGGCCGACCTCATGATGGTCGCCGGCAAGGACATCGAAGGCGCGGTGCAGCGGCTTGCGCAGATGGCGCGCGCGGCCGGCATCCATGTCATCATGGCTACGCAGCGGCCCTCAGTCGACGTCATCACGGGTACGATCAAGGCCAATTTCCCGACCCGCATCTCGTTCCAGGTCACTTCCAAGATCGACAGCCGCACCATTCTGGGCGAGCAGGGCGCCGAACAGCTGCTCGGCATGGGTGACATGCTCTACATGGCCGGCGGCGGGCGCATCCAGCGCGTGCACGGGCCTTTCGTCTCGGACGACGAGGTCGAGAAGGTCGTCGCCCACCTCAAGCTGCAGGGCGTGCCCGAATATCTCGACGCGATTACCGAGGACGATGGTGAGGACGACGATGACGGCGGTTCGCGCTCGGGCGGCGGCAGTTCCGGCGGCGGCAATTTCGAGGATTCCGAGGATCCTTACGATCAGGCGGTCTCCGTCGTGTTGCGCGACGGCAAGGCCTCGACGAGCTATATCCAGCGCCGGCTCGGGATCGGCTATAACCGCGCCGCCTCGATCATCGAGAAGATGGAGAAGGAAGGTATCGTCGGCCCGGCCAACCACGCCGGAAAGCGTGAAATCCTGGTGCCCACCGAGGAGGACAAGTTTTAGCCGCCCTTGCCGCCGCCAAACTTAAGCCCAACTAACTCAATATCGACAGGCATAAGTTTTGATGAACGCGAAAGTGACCACCGTCATGACAAAAGACACCCCAAATCAGCTCCATGGGTCCAGCGCTACGCGACGCGCATTTCTGGGCCTGGCTGTTTTGGCCGCAGGCAGCTTCGCCCTCAAGTCGACGACCGGCATCAGCCTCGTCGCCCCGGCCCATGCCGCGGCCTCCGAAACGGCGCAGAAAATCGCCGACCACTTTGCCAGCGTGCGCACCATGACCGGCGAATTCGTGCAGTTCGGGCCGCGCGGCGAACAGACCGGCGGCAAGTTCTACATAGAACGCCCGGGCAAGATCCGCTTCAACTATGACGGCTCATCCGGCTTCAAGGTGATCTCCGACGGCCAATCCGTCGTGCTTGACAACAAGAAGATGAACACGATGGACCTCTATCCATTGTCGAAGACGCCGCTGAAGCTGCTGCTCGACGAACGCATCGACCTGTCCGGCAACAAGGTCAGGAGCGTCAAGGAAGAGGAAGATTTGACGACGATCCAGCTCGCCGACAAATCGGTTTTTGGCAATTCGCACATCACCATGATGTTCGATCCGAAATCCTACGATCTTCGCCAGTGGACCATTACCGACGCGCAGGGCAAGGATACGACGGTGATGATCTTCAATGTGCGGCAGGGCGTTAAGATCGACCAGGATCTGTTCAAGATCGACTACAGGCGCAATATTGAGCTGAACAAAAAGAGGCATTCCAGCCGCTAGTCGGCATTCCCGCGGAGCGCCTCCGGGGCGTTAACTGTGGAAAGGCTGGGTAGCGCCCGCTTGTCGTGGCGACGTGCTTGTAATCCGTGCGCGGCGCTGCCAGTTTCCGGGCCTTGTTTCCCGTCCGGATCTCCTCATGACATTCACCATCGCCACCTGGAACATCAATTCCGTGCGGCTGCGCATGCCGATCGTGGAGCGGCTTCTGCTCGAGCGCGCGCCCGACATTCTGTGTCTTCAGGAAACGAAATGTCCCGACGATCTGTTTCCTTTCGCGGCGTTTCGGAAGCTCGGCTACGAGCACATCTCGATCAGCGGCCAGAAAGGTTATCATGGCGTGGCGACCATCGCGCGCCGGCCGATCGAAACGGTGGAGAAGCGAGATTTCTGCCTGAAGGGCGACTGCCGGCATCTTTCGGTGCGGATTGCAGCAGGCGGAAAGTCGCTGTTGGTGCACAATTTCTATGTTCCAGCCGGAGGCGACGAACCCGATCCGGAGATCAACTGGAAATTCCGTCACAAGCTTGATTTCGTAGCCGAAATGAATGCTATCCGGGCTGAATATAACGAGCTTTCGGGGTCAATTCTGGTTGGCGACTTGAACATCGCGCCGCTCGAGCACGATGTCTGGTCGCACAAGCAGCTTCTCAATGTCGTCAGCCATACGCCGGTGGAGACCGAAAGCTTCGAAGCCATGCGCAAGGCCGGCGAATGGGTGGATCTGATGCGACTCAATGTGCCGCTCGACCAGAAGCTCTATACTTGGTGGAGTTATCGCGCCCAGGATTGGGAGCTCTCCAACCGCGGACGCCGCCTCGACCATATCTGGTCATCGTCGAACCTGACAGAATGTCTCTCCGGCATCGAAATCCTGCGCGAGGCGCGCGGATGGGACCGGCCGTCAGACCATGTACCGGTCATTGCCCGATTCGAACTTGATTGAAGGGTTTTAACTCTCGAAACGCGAGGCAACGGCTTCGATGCGGCGGACGAGCGCCTGCAGATCTTCGACGATGCGCTGGCGCAGCGTGATCGCGAGCTCGGGATACTCTTCCAGGATGCGGTGGAACATCTTGCGGTTCAGCCGCAGGATTTCGGCGTTGGTCGCAGCGGCAGCGCTTGTAAGCCGTCTGGTGTCGGCGATCAGGGCGAGTTCGCCCAGCATTGCGCCGGCCTCGGCCGTGCCGACGGGAATGCGCTGATCGCCCTGTTCGCGAAACAGGCTTATCGTGCCTTTGATCACGACGTATGCGGAATCGGCTTCGTCATCTTCGCGATAAAGCTTTCTGTCGGCCGCAAGATGCATGGTTTCGGCGCCGAAGGCGAGCAGACGCAACTGTTCCTGGCTGAAGCCCTCGAAAAGCCTCACGCCGGACAGGATGCGAATTTCGTCATCCAGCGCCATTGTGTCCCCGATTCACGGCGCTGATCCCTCCCTCCTTCGGCAGCCCCCACTGCCGGAGAACCGGTTACGGAACCAGCTTGTATCCGCCGCTTTCTGTCACAAGAATTTCTGCATTGGAAGGATCGCGCTCGATCTTCTGGCGAAGCCGGTAAACGTGCGTTTCAAGAGTGTGGGTGGTGACGCCGGAATTGTAGCCCCAGACCTCTTCGAGAAGGATGTCGCGGGTCACCACTTTCTGGTCGGCGCGATATAGATATTTGATGATCGAGGCTTCTTTTTCCGTCAGCCTCACTTTAGCGCCGCGCTGGTCGATCAGCAGCTTCTGGCTGGGCTTGAACGTGTAGGGACCGACGGAAAAGGTAGCGTCCTCGCTCTGCTCGTGCTGGCGCAGCTGGGCGCGGATGCGGGCGAGCAATACGGCGAAGCGAAACGGCTTCGTTACGTAGTCGTTGGCGCCTGCCTCGAGCCCCAGGATAGTGTCGGAATCGGTGTCGTGGCCGGTCAGCATGATGATCGGCGCCTTGTAGCCGCCCTTGCGCAGGAGCTTGACAGCTTCGCGGCCATCCATGTCCGGCAGACCCACATCCATTACCAGGAGATCGATGAGGCCGGCGCGGGCCACCGCGATGCCCTTGGCCGCGGTTGCTTCCTGCAGGACGTCGAATTCCTCGTACAGAGACAGTTGCTCGACAAGTGTGGCGCGCAGGTCTTCGTCGTCATCAACGATCAGGATGGTTCGAGATGTCATGGATCAATCCGTTGTTTCTAAAAGAAATTCTGTTGACCGTTCATCGTTTATGCGGAACGTAGCCATCGGAACAGCCAATCACGGTGATTTGCTTCGCAATGCGATCATACTCCAAAAAACGTGAACGCAATGGGGCCGGGACAAAATTGCGGGGTGGCCTTTCGGCGCTGACAGTGCGGGCGAAGCCGGGCGACCGCTGCAAAGGGCTCCTGAATGCCGGCGGAATGGTGTTTCCATGCGCTATAGGCCACGGCGGCATATCCTCGCGCAAACGCGAAGGCGATGGTGCGACGCCGTTGGCGCGCATGCGCATCCTCTCGGGCTACTTTCGCCGCGACCGTTTTGCGCCCGGGAATTCACGGCTGTCCATGACCCCAATCGATGCATCGCTCGGCTGGTGTGAAGTTCCGGACGACCGCAACTACAACCGTCCGGTGAAGCTGCCCTATGCCGCCAGCCACGAACACATGCTGCGCGAAGACAGGCTCTACGATGTCTGCATCGTGCTCGACTGGAACATCACGCCGCGTCGACGCGGACGCGGCAGCGCTATCTTCTTCCATCTCGCAAGACCGGGCTTCACCCCGACGCAAGGTTGCGTGGCGGTGACTGCCAAGGTGATGGCCCGGCTTTTGCCGGTTCTTTCGAAGCGGACGGTGCTGACCGTTACGCGATAAACAGCTCAGGCTTAGCGGTCCGAGACGATCTTGACCTTGTCGCCGGCGGAAACCGATGCGCCCGGCGACAGCGCGTTGAGCAGCCGGAAAAGTTCAAGCTTCTTGTCGACCCCGGCCATCTGCGCGGAAAGCGAGCCGACCGTGTCGCCGGGCCTGACGGTGACGACGCGGATGCGCAGCGGCTTGAGCGCCGCTTTTTCGCTAGCGCTCAGCGCCTTGAAACTGCCGCTGACGGCGCGCGCGACCGGGTCGAGCGAGGTGTTGGCCAAGGGCGCCGCCGTCAGCAGGCGATAGACCTTGCCGCCAGTGCGAATCACAGTGATGTCGAACTGCCAGCCTTCGGCCCGTGCGCTCGCCACAGCGGCCTGATTGCCATTGATTGTCTCGGCTCGCACGCTGGCATTGTCGAGACCGGCGACCCAGCCGCTGCGGATATAGTCGGTGAGCGGCACGTTGGGGTCGATCGAAACGCCGTCGAAGCGGATCGCCATGTCGCCGGGGCCGGTCGCGGTGACCGCTGCGGCCGAATTGTCGATGACGAAACCCGCCGGCACCGAGAACGAGACGCCGAGCCCTGGATGCAGGAAAGTGTTGCCGCGGACATAGCCTTCTTCCGGCGTGTCGCCGAACAGCAGCCCGTCAATGCCGGCGAGGAACGAATCGCGGTCGGTTACGCCGGTGCCCTGCGTACCGAACTGGCGGGCATGGCGCTGGGCCAGCTCGATACGCTGCGGCGCATTAGGGTGGCTGGCGAGGAAGTCGAGATTCGGGTCGCTGGCGCCGCTGACGCTGCGCATCTCGCTGTAGGCGGCCATGGATTGGAGGAAGCGGCCCGCCGCAAACGGGTCGAAGCCTGCCTGGCCGCTGGCCCTGATGCCGATGGCGTCGGCCTCCAGCTCCTGGTTGCGCGAGAACTGCGCGAGGCGCAGCTTGCCGCGGATCAGCGCCACCTTGGCGCTCGGGTTCTCGCCGAGAACATCGGTGACGACCCTGGTGGCAAGCACCTCCTCGGCTTCCTTCTGCTGGCGCTGCAGGCCGTGATTGGCCGTGACGTGGCCCATCTCGTGGGCGATGACGGCGGCGAGCTCGGCCGAATCATTGGCCAACGCCAGAAGCCCGCGCGTCACATAGAGATACCCGCCCGGCAGCGCGAAGGCGTTGACGTTGGGAGAGTTGAGGATGGTGATCCTGTAGGCCTGGGTCGGATTGCCCGAAACGGTGGTCAGATTGCCCACCACCTTGGCCACCATGCGCTCCAGCTTGGGATCGGAATACTCGCCGCCATAGGTGGCGAGAATGCGCGGATGCTGGCCGCGCGCGATCTCCGCCAGCCTGTCGTTGCGCGAAACATTGTCGACGGTGACCGGATTGTCGGAAGGCTGGAACGCGGATTCCTTGATATCGGGCGTCATCGACTGGCAGCCCGCGACGAACGCGGTCAACGCCACCGCCATGCCGAAGCGCGCAGTAATGCGCGCCGGCTTCGGCGTGATCGCTTCCGTGGTCAGGCAAGTCGGCAGAACGCGTTCCTTTCTCGCGACAATCCGGAGCATGATGACTGATCAATGTTACGCGGACCTGAACAAGACCCGCATATGCAAATCACGCAGGAAAGTTCAAGCGCGGTTTGCCTGCAAATTATGTCGTCTTCCGGGCGGTTTCGGTTGAAAGGCCCCCTGTTTCTTTCGTGCCGATATAGCGCCTGAACGCCTCGGGTCCATCAGGTCCGAAGAAAAACTCGATTTCGCCTGTCGCGGCGACGGTTCCGCTTTCAAGAAAGATCATGCGCTGCGCGATACGACGCGCATCCCCCGGCTGGTGCGTGACCAGCACCACCGTCATCTCGCGCTCGGCATGCAAGCTTGTGACGAGGTCGAGCATGTCTTCACGCAGCGCGGGGCCGAGAGAGGCGAAGGGCTCGTCCAGCAGCAGCACCGGGCGGTCACGCACAAGCGCGCGGGAGAGCGCGACGCGTTGCCGCTCGCCGCCTGAAAGCTCTCGCGGCAGGCGTTTCTCCTTGCCGGAAAGACCCGTGCGTTCAAGCGCGCCGGCTACCGCTTCACGGTCTTTCGCCGTCAGCCTGAGGGCCGGCGAGCGGCCGAGCCCGACATTTTGCTCTACGCTCAGATGCGCAAACAGATTGTTCTCCTGGAACACCATCGATACCGGCCGCGCGGCCGGCGCCAGGCGGGTAACATCCATTCCGCCGATCAGGACGCGGCCCGCCTGCGGCGTCTCGAAACCGGCTATCAGATTGAGCAGCGTCGATTTCCCGGAACCGCTGGCGCCCATGATTGCGGTTATGGTGGATGCCTTGATCTCCGTGTCGAAATTCATGGCGGCTTCGCCATAGCTGAAGGCGACATGGTCGAGCCGGATTGCAGCGCCTGTGGTCATCGCGGGAGAAAGCCCTTTCCGAGCCGGTCGGCCAACATCATCAGCGCCAGGCAGAGCAGGCCGAGCAGCAGGGCAAGCCCCGCGGCATCATCGGTGCGGTAGCTGCCCATGCGCGCCAGAAGCAGATAGGGCAGGGTCTGCACGGCATCGCTGCCGAACAGCGCTATAACGCCGAGATCGCCGAGCGATAGCGCCATGGCGAAGGCGAATGCCGTCATCAACGGTCGCCGCAGAACCGGCCATTCCACCAGCCTCAGCCGATTCCAGCCGCCGATGCCGAGTTGCGCGCACAGGCGCTCATGGCGTTCGCTCGCCGCGTCGTGGGCAGGCCGAACGGCTCGGATTGCAAAGGGCATCGCCATGACTGCGTTGACGGTCACCACCATGACAGGCGCCACAGCGAAAACGTCGCCGAAATGGCGCAAGAGCACGAACCATCCGGCGCCAATGACGATCGGCGGCACCACCAGAACAAGGCTGGCGCCGGTGTCGACGACGCTTTCGAGGAGCGTCTTGCGACCGCTTCCGCGCCTTAGCGCCAGCGCCCGCCGCGCCATGACGAGCGAAAGCGCCAACGCCGCCGAAAGCAGCGCTGATAGCGTAGCGAGCACGATACTGGTTGTCGTTGCCTGCCGCACCGCGGTTTCACCCGCCAATCGGACAAGATCAGCGTCCAGTCCGGCGATAACCGTCGCCAGCATCGGGCCGGCAACGAACAGCAGCGCTATGATGAGGAGCACGGTGTTGAACGTCGTTTCCGGCTTGCTGGCAGAAACGTAGCGGCGCGGCGCGACCGGCAGATTTGCATCGCTGGTGATGTTGGCGCCGAGCCGCATCAGCGCGAAAACAACTGCCACGGTGAGCGCGATCTGCAGCAGCGTCAATGCGACCGCTCGCGCGGGATCAAAGTCGAAGCGCAGCGATTGGTAGATCGCCACCTCGAGCGTGGTGGCGCGCGGCCCGCCGCCGAGCGTGAGCACGATGGTGAAGGAGGTGATGCAGAGCATGAAGACCAGCCCGGCGACGCCAGGCAGGCTGGCGCGCAGAGCCGGCCATTCGATCAGCCGGAAGGCGGGTCTCGCCCCCATGCCGAGTTGGCTCGCCAGCCGCCATTGGTCGGCGGGCACCGTGTCGAGCGCTTCGAGAAACAGCCGCGTCGCCAGCGGCAGGTTGAAGAAGACGTGCGCGACCAGGATGCCGGAAAGGCCGTAAATGCCCGGCCAGTTCTGGCCGGCGACGGCGCTGAACACGTCGGCGAAATAGCCGGCGCGGCCATAAAGCGCCAGAACGCCTAGCGCGGCGACGATCGCCGGCAGCGCCAGCGGCACGGCGAAAAGGCGCAGGATGAGGCTTCTGCCGGGAAAACTCGGATGGCGCGACAGAGCGCGGGCAACGAAGATCGCCGGAACCACCGACAGTGCGGTCGACAGCAGCGCCTGCCACAGGGTGAAGCGCATGACGCGGAACAGGTAGGAATCGAAAGCCGATAGAGGGCCGGATATTTCCCGCGCGCCTTCGACGATCAGCCCAGCGAAAGCGCCGCCGATGAGGATCGCGATTGCCGTCAGCGCGACAATGCCTGCGGCGATGCGGGGGTTGGCGGTTGTCAGTCTCAGCACGCTGGCGCTGCCCCTCATCCTTACCCTCTCCCCGTGAAGGACGGGGAGAGGGGGTCGTCAGCGTTGGAATATCGCCCTTCTCCTCGTTGTTCACGGGGAGAAGGTGCCGGCAGGCGGATGAGGGGCAGTCGGCTCATTGCCGGTTAATCACTCGCTCATCACGGCGAGCCACTCGTCGACCCAGGCCTTGCGGTTCTCTGCGACCTCTTCGGGGCCGAAGGTAAGCGTCTTTGCCGGCTGCACCAGATCGGCGAATGCCGGGTGAAGGGGTTTCTCGGTCCGGCCCGCCGGGAACATCCAGTTGGTCTCGGGAATGACATCCTGGAAGCCAGGCCCGGTCATGAATGCCATGAACTTCTGCGACAGCGGGTTTTTCGCGCCGGTGGTGGTTATGCCGGCCACCTCGACCTGGAGATAGTGCCCTTCCTCGAAAGCCGCCGCCTGATACCTTTTGGTGTTTTCCGCAATGACGTGGTAGGCGGGCGAGGTGGTGTAGGACAGCACCATCGGCGCTTCTCCCTTGGTGAACAGGCCGTAAGACTCGCTCCAGCCCGGCGTGACCGTCAATACGCGCTTCTGCAGCTTCGCCCAGGCCTCCGGCGCCTCATCGCCATAGACGGCCTTGACCCAGAGCAGCAGGCCAAGGCCGGGCGTCGAGGTGCGCGGATCCTGGATGACGATCTTCTGTTCCGGATCGCCCTCAACCAGCTCCTTCATGCTTTTCGGCGGGTTCTCGAGCTTTTCCGTATCGTATACGACGGCGAAATAGCCGTAGTCGAACGGCACGAAGACATCGTCGGTCCAGCCGCCGGGCACGTTGACGTTAGCGAGATCGGTGCCTGACGGGGCGAACAGGCCCGTCGCCTCGGCCTCGGCTGTAAGGTTGGTGTCAAGGCCGAGCACGATATCGGCCTTGGTTGAGGCGCCTTCGAGCCTCACCCGGTTGAGCAGCGCCACGCCGTCGGCGACCGAGACGAATTCGAGATCGCAGTCGCACTCCGCCTCGAAAGCCTTTTCGACCTGCGGCCCCGGGCCCCACTCGGCGGTGAAGCTCTCATAGGTGTAGATGGTGAGCTTTTCCTGCGCGAAAGCCGGAACGGCCGCGGCGGAAATCGCTAGTGCTGAGACAAGGGACAACAAAATGCGCATCGGCGCCTCCTTCATTCGTTTTGAAAGGGAATTGAAGCGCCGGGCGTCCGAGGCATCTAATCCCTCCGCCGGTGCAAACCGGATCAGGTTCAGCGGGTTGGCGATCTGCCTCTCAGCCGGCATGCGAAACGTCGCATCCGGCACCCCGTTAGAGCATTTCCAGACATAGGGCCGCCGGGCGGGCAGAGCAAGCGCTTGTTTGCGGGCGATGGCGCGCAATCGCCGCCTTCCGTTTCGGGGGCGGCGCGTGATAAGGGCCACCGCCATGAGCAGATTTGCAATCCTCCTCGGCGGCGGCCTCGTCCGCACGCCGCGCCTCGACGCGCAAATCGCCGGCGCGCGCGTCATCGCGGCCGATTCGGGCATCCGGCATGCGGCGGCACTTGGGGTCGAGCCGGAACTTTGGGTCGGCGATTTCGATTCGGTTCCGCCGGTCCTGCCGGCGCATTATTCAGATATTCCGCGCAAGACGTTTCCGTCCGCAAAGGACAAGACCGACGGCGAACTGGCCATCGCAGAGGCTCTTGGTCTCGGCGCGACGTCGCTGGTGCTGTGCGGCGCGTTCGGCGGGCAGCGCGCCGACCATGAGTTCCTGCACCTCGCGCTGGCGGTCAGGCTCGCCGAAGCAGGCGTCGAGGTGTTATTGACCAGTGGCGCGCAGGAAGGAATTCCGCTGCTGCCGGGCGCCGCCGAGTTCGACTATGACGACGACGGCATGCTGTTTTCCATTCTCGGCTTCTCCCGACTTTTCGGGCTGTCGGTCGAGGGCGCAAAATGGCCGCTCGATAGGGTCGAGGTGGCGTTCGGCTCTTCGCTGACGATCTCCAACGAGACGCGGGGGCGCCTGCGCATTTCCCTGGAAAGCGGCCGCGCCGTCCTGCTGGCTCATCCTTACCCGCTTCCGGAACACTGAACGACATGGCGCCACCGCTTCTCAATCTCGACGGCATCAGACTGACCTTCGGCGGCGCGCCCTTGCTCGATGGCGCGTCGCTTTCGGCCTCGGCCGGCGAGCGCATCGCGCTGGTCGGCCGCAACGGTTCGGGCAAATCGACGCTGCTCAGGATTGCCGCCGGCCTGGTCGAGCCGCAGGACGGCGAGGTGTTCCGCCAGCCTTCCGCGACGATCCGCTATTTGCCGCAGATGCCGGACATGGAAGGTTTTGGCAGCGTTCGCGCCTATGTCGAGGCCGGGCTTGGGCCGGCCGACGATCCCTACCGCGCAACCTATCTGATGGAGCATCTCGGTCTGACAGGTGAGGAGAGCCCGAACGATCTTTCCGGCGGCGAGGCACGTCGCGCCGCTCTCGCCCGCGTCATGGCGCCCGAGCCCGACATATTGCTGCTCGACGAGCCGACCAACC
Source organism: Mesorhizobium sp. WSM2240 (assembly GCF_040438645.1). NCBI lineage: Bacteria > Pseudomonadati > Pseudomonadota > Alphaproteobacteria > Hyphomicrobiales > Phyllobacteriaceae > Mesorhizobium > Mesorhizobium sp. WSM2240. The sequence goes on along the minus strand of NZ_CP159253.1, from coordinate 4,925,007 downwards.
ATCTCGACCTGCAGGTGATCGAGTGGCTGGAAGAGGAGATGAACCGCTCGTCGTCGGCGCTGATCGTGATTTCGCACGACCGCCGCTTTCTCGAGCGCGTCTCGCGGACGACTGTGTGGCTTGACCGCGGCCGGACCCGGCGGCTGGAAAAAGGTTTCGCGCATTTCGAGGAATGGCGCGACACGATCCTCGAAGAGGAAGAGCGCGAACAGCACAAGCTCGGCCGCCAGATCGTGCGCGAGGAGCACTGGCTGCGCTACGGCGTGACGGCGCGGCGCAAGCGCAACATGCGACGGCTGGGCGAACTCCAGTCGATGCGGCAGCGCTTTCGCGGCCACCGCGGGGCGGAAGGCGTCGCCACGATGGCGGCGAGCGACGCGGCCGAATCCGGAAAGCTGGTCATCGAGGCAAAGAACATCGAGAAGAGCTTCGGCGACCTGACTGTCGTGAAGGGGTTTTCCACGCGCATCCAGCGCGGCGACCGCATCGGCTTGGTGGGGCCGAACGGGGCGGGGAAGACAACGCTGCTCAAGATGCTGACCGGCGAATTGAAGCCGGACGCCGGCACGGTTCGGCTTGGCACGAATCTCGAAATTGCCACCCTCGACCAGAAGCGCGCGTCGGTCGACCCGCAGGAGACGCTGGCGCATTTCCTCACCGACGGGCGCGGCGAGAACCTGGTCATCAATGGCGAGGAGCGCCACGTCGTCTCCTACATGAAGGATTTCCTGTTCAAGGCCGAGCAGGCGCGCACGCCCGTGCGCGAGCTTTCCGGGGGCGAGCGGGCGCGGCTGATCCTGGCGCGAGTGCTGGCGCGTCCGGCCAACCTCCTGGTGCTCGATGAGCCGACCAACGATCTCGACATGGAGACGCTGGAGCTTTTGCAGGAACTCGTCGCGGGCTTTGCCGGAACGGTCATACTGGTCAGCCATGACCGCGATTTCCTGGACCGCACCGTGACCAGCATCATCGCGCCGGATGGCGACGGACGCTGGATCGAATATGCGGGCGGCTATTCCGACATGCTGGCGCAACGAGGCGGGACAAAACTGGACGACCGGCGCGGCATCGTGAAAGCGCCGACGGAAGCCTCACGCGCCAACGCTGCCCAGGCAAAGGGTCCAGCAAAAAAGCTGTCCTTCAAGCAGAAATTCGCGCTGGAAAACCTGCCGACAAGAATGGCGGCGGTGTCGGCCTCGATCTCGGCACTGGAGAACAATATTGCCGATCCCGCCTTCTATGAGCGCGACCCCAAGGGCTTTCAGAAGACCATCGCCGCGCTCGACAGGGAGCGCGCCACCCTTGCCGCAATGGAGGAGGAGTGGCTGGAACTTGAAATGCTGCGGGAAGAGCTGGAGGGCTGAGCGGCATTGCGATCGTCTTTTGATGCGCATAGATTGTGCGCATCAATTGGTGAGACACCCATGATGCGCCAGTCCCGTTCCGCACAACGAAAATCGACTAACCTTTCCCTCGACGCGCGGCTGGTCGCCGAGGCGAAGAACCTCGACATCAACATCTCCCGCGTCGCCGAGAAAAGCATCGCGGATGCGGTGGCCGAAGAAAAGGCGCGGCTTTGGAAGATCGAGAACCGAGAGGCGATCCAGAGCCTTAACGAGTATGTAGAGAAACACGGCTTGCCGCTGGAAAAATACCGGCAGTTCTGATGGCGCGGTACGACGTGTTCCCGAATCCGGGCGGACCCGGCTATCTGCTCGAGGTCCAAGCCGACCTTCTGGATGAATTAAACACGCGCGTCGTGGTCCCGCTGGTGCCGTATGTCGAAAAGTTGCGGGTAGTGCGTAAGCTCAATCCGGTTTTCTCAATTAACGGCAAGCATTATGCAATGTTCACGCATCTGATCGCTACGGTTCCCGCGGTTCGGCTTGCCGAGTCCAGAATCAATCTGCTTCCGCACCACGATCAGATCGTCGGCGCGCTCGACATGCTGTTCCAGGGATTCTGACGCGCCGCCCGGCGGCCCTTCATCAGCCGGCGCTGCTGCTTGCGGCCTGCCAGGCTTTCATCGCCTCGTCGAACACTTTCGCGCCGGGAATGCCCTTTTCCATGGTGAAAAGCGCGCGGCGGCCGGACTTGTAGATGACCGGCACGTCGATCCAGCTCTGGCGGCGGAGCAGCGTAAGATTGGCGTCGATCTCCGGCTTGGAATCGTTGAGCGCCACCAGGAAGAAGCCGTCGGCGATCTTGGCAGGAATGCCGATCAGCGGGCTGCCCGCCTCCTGCTCCGAGCCCTTCATCGAAATGCGCAGAACATTGTCGATGCCGCCGCCCTCAAAGCCTTCGGGCGTCAGGAATATAACCTCGATGATGTGGCTGGCCGGCAGCGTCTGGTCGGCGTTGCGCCTGATGGTCATGCGCAATTGCACGTCCTTGCCGGGGATGGTGGCCTCGGCGCGGATCGCCGGCTCGGGGGGCAGGTCGCCGCCAGGTGATTCCTGTACCAGCGACCAGACGATGGAGCCAGGCTCTGCCGAGCCCTCGGCGACATTGGTGCGCTCCTCGTAGAAGATCGCTCTCTGGCCGACGGCGACTGTCGGCTCTGAGACCGGAACATCGGGTTCGGCCGGCGTCTCGCCTTCTGCGGCCGACGGCTGCCCGGCTGGAGGCGCGCCCGGTTCCGCAGCGCCGTTCTGGTCAGCCGGCGCGGCCGGCTCGGGCGTTACAGGCGCACCCGGGGGCTGCGTCGCCGCGGCGACGGAGGTGCCTTCGCCGATGGCGGCCTCGCCGCCGGCCGGACCGGGATCGACTTCGCCGCCATCGCTGGTCAGCCGCTGCGTGAACTTGGTTTCGGCGGGAGCGGCGGCCGGCGGCGTATCGGCCGGCGGAGTTTCCGCCGGAGGCGCCGCAGCCATTTCCGTTTCCGGCTCGTCTTCAGGCTCGACGAGCGGCCTGGTCTCGACCGGTGCTCCGGCCATGGGGCCGGACTGTTCCAGTCCCAGAATGTCGCTGAAGGCGTCCTTGTTCAGCCAGACGCCATAGCCGCCGCCCGCGAGAAGGGCGAGCGCGATGCCGGCCGCTACGAGGCCGCCATAGCTGCGTCGGCGCTCATAGGGACGATCCGGCGCTATGATTTCCGTTTCGGGATCGCCGTCGTCTTCGTCTTCGTGGACCGCGTCGTCGCGCTCCATCTCCGGACCCAGTGCCGGGCTGCCCGCCAATGGCGGAACCTTTTCCGCCGGCGGGGGCTCGGGCGCGGACACCGGCGCGGGAACAGGCGCAGGCTGCGGAGGTGGAGGGGCAGCTTTCGACGCCGCAGGCGGTTCCTGCCGGAGCGGCCGCGGCTCGGGATTCTTCAAAGACGCGAAAACATTCTCGAGTTCGGCCAGCGGGTCGTTCGACGCATGTTCGACTGCATATTCCCGCTCAATGCTGGCGATCGCCTCCTCGAGGGCGCGCTTCTGGCGGTCGATCACGCCTTCGGGCGGCGGCGGGTTCATCGCGGCGAGTTTTGCGGCGATGGTCGAGCGTGCCTTGTCGTACACCTTCTCGCGCGTTTGCGGAGTGGCGTCGTTCAACCCGTCCAGCGTCTTTTTCAGAACCGCTACGAAATCTGCCATGCTTGTCGACCTGTGAATTCCTTGTTCCGGATCGCGCCTTCATGACGGCCGCGAGGCCCGGAAAGGGCCAAAATCTAGTCTTGAAACGGGTCGGTCACAAGTATCGTGTCGTCCCGTTCCGGACTTGTTGAGAGCAGCGCCACCGGCGCGCCGATCAGTTCCTCGATGTGGCGGACATACTTCACCGCCTGGGCCGGCAGGTCGTTCCAGCTGCGCGCGCCCTTGGTCGTCCCTTTCCAGCCTTCCAGCGTTTCATAGACCGGTTCGACGCGCGCCTGCGCGCCCTGGCTCGCCGGCAGATAGTCGATAAGCACGCCGTCGAGGCGGTAGCCGGTGCAGACCTTGATCTCGTCAAGGCCGTCCAGCACGTCGAGCTTGGTCAGCGCGATGCCGTTGATGCCGTTGACCGCTACCGCCTGCCGCACCAGCACCGCGTCAAACCATCCGCAGCGCCGCTTGCGGCCGGTTACGGTGCCGAATTCATGACCCCTGGTGCCCAGGAACTCGCCGATTTCGTTGTCCTGCTCGGTCGGAAACGGCCCCTCGCCGACCCGCGTGGTGTAGGCCTTGGTGATGCCGAGCACATAGCCGATTGAATCGGGACCAATGCCCGCGCCGGGCGAGGCCTGTCCGGCCACTGTATTGGACGAGGTGACGAACGGGTAGGTGCCGTGGTCGATGTCGAGCAGTGTGCCCTGGGCTCCCTCGAACAGGATGCGCGCGCCGGCGCGGCGCCTGTCGTCGAGGATTTTCCAGACCCGGTCCATATAGGGCAGGATGTCGTCGGCGACCGACGTCAGTTCCTGCATGATCGCCTCATGCGCGACCTCAGGATGGCCGAGCCCGCGCCGCAGTGCATTGTGGTGCGTCAGCAGCCGATCCACCTTGAGGGGGAGAGTGTCCAAATCCGCCAAATCCATCACCCGCACGGCGCGGCGGCCGACCTTGTCTTCATAGGCCGGTCCGATGCCTCTGCGGGTTGTCCCTATTTTTGTGCCCGAATTCGACGCCGCATCTTCGCGAAACCCGTCGAGTTCCCGGTGCAAGGACAGGATAAGCGCGGTGTTTTCGGCAATTTTCAGGCATTCGGGCGTAACATCGACGCCTTGAGCCCTCAGCTTCGCCGATTCGGCCACGAATGCATGCGGATCGAAAACAACGCCATTGCCGATGATGGAGAGCTTGCCCTCGCGCACGATACCCGAAGGGAGCAGCGATAGCTTGTAGACCTTGCTGTCGACGACCAGAGTGTGCCCGGCATTATGGCCACCCTGGAAGCGCACGACCACATCGGCGCGCTCCGAGAGCCAGTCGACGATCTTGCCCTTGCCTTCGTCGCCCCACTGCGAGCCGACGACCACCACATTGGCCATGATTATTCCCTTCAGACGCCGCCAAAGCGGCTGCTAGTGCACGAAACGACAGGCCTCTATAACGTCACGAAGCGCGGAGCGCGACCATTCTTTGCCGCGCCAAGTGCTCGCAGGCACAAGATTTTCCGCGTCTGGCGTCCTTTACTTGACAGGTGGCGGGGCCTAGGTCGGCAGGCCTGATCCTTCGGACCCGCCCCGTGAACAAAAATGCCTATCTGTTGCTTGGCCTCACCACCCTGTTCTGGGGCGGCAATGCCGTTGCCGGCAAGCTGGCGGTCGGCCATGTCTCGCCCATGCTGCTCACCACGCTGCGCTGGGGGCTCGCAATGGCTATCCTGCTCGCCTTAGGTTGGCCGCGGCTCAGGGCCGACTGGAGCAAGGTGCGCCGGCGTCTGGTTTATCTGACGGCGCTCGGAGCGCTCGGCTTCACCGTCTTCAACATGGCGCTCTACACGGCGCTGATCTATACCAGCGCGATCAACGCGTCGATCGAGCAGGCCGGCATCCCGATGCTGATCTTCGCCGGCAATTTTCTTCTGTTTCGCATGCGCGTGACGTGGGCGCAGATCGTCGGCTTCATCCTTTCGCTGGCCGGCGTGGCCGTGGTGGCGAGCCATGGCGATCCCGTCGCGCTGCTGCACCTCGGCGTCAATTTCGGCGACGCGCTGATGCTGATCGCGGCGCTCGTCTATGCCGCCTATACGGTTGCGCTACGCTTCAGGCCGATGATCCACTGGCAAAGCCTGATGATCATGCTCACCGGCACCGCCTTCGTCACCTGCATTCCCTTCGCGTTGGCGGAGTTCTGGACCGCAAACGCCATCGTGCCCGACGCGCAAGGATGGGCGATCGTCGTCTATACGGTTCTGTTCCCGTCGATCCTGGCGCAGATATTCTACATCCGCGGCGTGGAATTGATCGGCGCCAACCGCGCCGGCCTGTTCATCAATCTGGTGCCGATCTTCGGCACGCTGCTGTCGATCCTGCTCCTGGGCGAGGATTTTTATGCCTATCACGCCCTGGCGATGATCATGGTGCTCGGCGGCATCTGGCTCGCGGAGCATAGCGGCCGGAAAATAGAGGTGTGATCAGAAGGCCTTGGGCAGCCCGGCATCCTTCAATATGTCGTTCGCCAAGTGGCGAGACTTCAGGAAGGTCACCACTGTGACACGTTGCCCGGTCTCAAGATTGTGCCAGATTTCGTGATCCCCCTTACCTTGCCGAAGCATCGTCCAACCGGCGCTCGTGAGCAATTTCTTCAACGGCTTAGCAAAGTTCTGCATCGATCACCTAAGTGCCGCAACTAATCATGGCGTCACTATAGGCGCGTATCCACAGTGTAGACCTACCGGCAAGGGCTATTCAGCCGCGATGGGATTGGACGGGGCGGAAATGCCATGGACAACAAGCTCGACATCGAGGTCTGCGACATCGTCCAGATCGAGCAAGTCTGGCAAGACCAGCAAAATACGCTCACGCAGACCATCGAGAGACTCACTCTCGGTCGCTAGCCCAATCCTTCCACGGGAAACGGCGTACCAGATCGAGGCTTCATCGTCCCATCGTACGTCAACGACCAATTTCATCCCGGTGCCTCCAACTGCCGGATGATACAGCAGTAGGCCGAAAACAAAAAGCTCACAGGAAGCCCGTGCTTTTTCGCCGTCACCGCCATCACATCCCGCCCACGTCGAACTGCAGCCGCTTGGCCGAGTCGATCGACTTGTTCGCCCGCAGCTCCGCCAGCGCCTTTTCAGGAAACGGCGCATCGAGATAGAGCAGGGCGATGGCGTCGCCGCCGGGCCGGTTGCGGCCGAGCTGGAAGTTGGCGATGTTGACATTGTTGTTGCCACAAATGGTTCCGAGCAGGCCAATGATGCCGGGTGCGTCGGGGTTGGTCGTATAGAGCATGTGCTGGCCGACCTCGGCGTCGAGATTGATGCCCTTGATCTGGATGAAGCGCGGCTTGTGGTCGGAGAAGCAGGTTCCCGCGATCGAGCGCGTCTGCTTTTCGGTCGTCACGGTAAGCTTGATGTAGCCATCGAAGACGCCCGATTTGTCGCGCTTGACCTCGGCGACAATGATCCCCCGCTCCTTCACCATGATCGGCGCCGACACCATGTTGACGTCTGAAACCTGCGGCCGGATCAGTCCGGCGAGCGCAGCACTGATCAGGGCGCGCGTATTCATCGTGGCGGTAACGCCGTCGAACAGGATCTCCACCTCCTTGATCGGGTCTTCCGTCACCTGGCCGACAAAAGCGCCCAGAACCTCGGCCAGCTTGACGAAGGGTTTCAGGCGCGGCGCTTCCTCCGCGGTGATCGAAGGCATGTTGATGGCGTTGGAAACCGCGCCCTTGACCAGATAGTCCGACATTTGTTCGGCGATCTGCAGCGCCACGTTTTCCTGCGCTTCAGTGGTTGAGGCGCCGAGATGCGGCGTGGTGACGACATTCTCCATCCCGAACAGAGGGTGTTCCATCGCGGGCTCGGTTTCGAACACGTCGATGCCGGCGCCCGCCACCTTGCCGCTTTTCAGCGCTGCGATCAGGTCGGCCTCAACGACCAGGCCGCCGCGGGCGCAGTTTATGATCCTGACGCCGTTCTTCATCCTGGCGATGGAATCCGCATTGATGATGTTCCGGGTCTTGTCGGTCAGCGGCGTGTGTAGCGTGATGAAGTCCGCGCGGGCGAACAGCTCATCGAGGTCGACTTTCTCGACGCCGAGTTCGGAAGCGCGGTCCTCCGAAAGGAAGGGGTCGAACGCGATGACGTGCATCTTCAGCCCGACGCCGCGCGTGGCGACGATCGAGCCTATATTGCCGCAGCCAATGATGCCGAGCGTCTTTCCGGTGATCTCGATGCCCATGAAGCGGTTCTTTTCCCACTTGCCGGCATGGGTCGATGCGTTGGCCTCCGGGATCTGCCGCGCCAGCGCGAACATCATGGCGATGGCGTGCTCGGCTGTGGTGATCGAATTGCCGAAGGGCGTATTCATCACGATGATGCCCTTGCGGCTGGCGGCCGGTATGTCGACATTGTCGACGCCGATGCCGGCACGGCCGATCACCTTCAGCCTCGGCGCCGCATTGATCAGCTTTTCCGTGACCTTGGTGGCGGAGCGGATGGCGAGGCCATCATATTGGCCGATAATTTCGAGCAGCTTTTCCTTGTCCTTGCCGATGTCGGGCAGATAGTCGACCTCGACGCCGCGATCCTTGAATATCTGAACGGCGGTAGGGGAGAGTTTGTCTGAGACGAGTACGCGCGGTGCCATGATGGTATCCTGATGTTGGGGCGATTGCCCTGATCCGTTGAATGGAAAGTGGATTGGCAGACCGTGAGCGGCCTTTGGCCAGGTTGTTGACGTCAACCCCCCAGCGACATCGGTTTCTGTCCGGGCCCTTCGAGACCGAAGAGCCCACGGATGAAGTCGAGCCACAGGCCGTAGGGTCGGCCAAGAAGCAGCATGAGGGCCGCGAAGCCGAGCACGCCTTTGATTATCGCCAGCACTTCCGCGCCAGCCGCCGCGATGATGGCGGCGTAGATCGGCACCTGGAACACCAGCAGGGCGAACCCGTCGGCGAGGAGCGTCCCCCGTCGCGTTGACGGACCGGTCCTGGCGAGGACCCAGTCCCGCCAGAGTCCGTAGGGCCGGGCCGTTAGGACCATCAGAGGCGCTCCGATCAAGCGCGAAACCAAGACCTCATGCCAGGACATGCCGGCGATAAATCGCTCGTTCAGCCCGCTCGCGACGGTGAAGAACAGAACGAGCGCCAGTGTGTCGGCAATGAAGTTGCGTGCGCTGAGAGAGTGTTTCATGACCCCACCGCCCGGCAGTGAAACCGCCAATCAGGCTGCGGTCTTCAACGCCGCCTTCTGCTGCGCGAATGCCCAGTCAAGCCAAGGCGCCAGCGCCTTGAGATCGGAAGTCTCGACGGTCGCCCCGCACCAGATGCGCAGGCCGGGCGGAGCGTCACGGTAGCTGGCGATGTCGTAGGCAACTTTTTCTGCCTCCAGCGCGCCCGTGAAGCCTTTGACGAATGCCTGCTGGCCGGCATCGTCGAGGGCGGCGACCGCCGGGTCGACGAAGCGCAGGCAGACCGAGGTGTTGGAGCGCGTGTCCGGGGCGGAAGCGAGAAAATCGACCGCCGGATTGCCGGCAACCCAGTCGGCAATGACAGCCGCATTGGCATCCGCACGAGCGATCAATGCATCGAGCCCGCCGATTGATTTGGCCCATTGGAGAGCGTCGAGATAGTCCTCGACCGCGAGCATGGAGGGCGTGTTGATCGTCTCGCCCTTGAAGATGCCCTCGATCAGCTTGCCGCCCGAAGTAAGCCGAAAGATTTTTGGCAGCGGCCATGCAGGCTTGTAGGTTTCCAGCCGCTCGACGGCGCGCGGGCTCAGGATAAGCATGCCATGCGCGCCTTCGCCGCCCAGCACCTTCTGCCAGGAGAAGGTGACGACGTCGAGTTTGGCGAAATCGAGACGCTGCGCGAATGCGGCCGAGGTGGCGTCGCAAATGGTCAGGCCCTTGCGGTCGGCCGGGATGAAGTCGCCGTTCGGGACGCGTGCGCCCGAGGTCGTGCCGTTCCAGGTGAAGACCACGTCGCGGTCGAAATCGACGGCTGCAAGATCGGGCAAATCGCCGTAAGGCGCTTCGAAAAGGCGCACGTCCGGCAGCCGGAGCTGCTTCACGACATCGGTTACCCAGCCCGCGCCAAAACTTTCCCAGGCCAGCATGTCGACGCCCCGTTCGCCGAGCAGCGACCATAGCGCCATTTCGACCGCGCCGGTGTCGGAAGCCGGCACGATGCCGATCCTGTAGTCGGTCGGAACCTGGAGCACTTCGCGCGTCAGCGCGATGGCGTTCTCAAGCTTAGACTTGCCGATTTTTGCACGGTGGGAGCGGCCGAGCGCGGCATTGCCGAGCGCCTGGAGTGACCAGCCGGGCCGTTTGGCGCAGGGACCTGAGGAGAAATTGGGGTTTGCCGGACGCAAGTCCGGCTTTGAAAGAGTCGTCATCGTGGTTCTATCCTTCCAGATAGCAAGCCCCTCGTTGGGGAGGGGTGGCCCACGGACGGCGATATTGCCTGCGGCCTCTGACGTCAAGAGAAATGTTTTTGTCGCATTCAGGCTGCAAACGAAAACGGCGGGCCAAAAGCCCGCCGCGTTGATCGAGAAAGTCTGCGCCTACCAGAGTTCGTAGCGCAGGCCGATTTTGACCTCGTGCGTCGAAAAGCCGTCGTCGGTACCCTGAACGCCCGAGGCGCCGGCGGCGTCCGAGAAGTCGTCCCAACCGAACATGTCTCCCCCGTCGATGTGGCGGTACTTGTAGCCCAAGTCCAGCTTCAGATTCTGAGTGAGGTCGTAGGCGGCGCCGGCCATGAAGGCGTAGGTGAAGCGCCAGTCCTTTTCGCCGTCGTGGCCCGCGCTGGAGATGGCGCCGCCGGGGGCCGGGCAGGCGCTGACGCCGTCGACGCAATAATTGTTGCTGTCGAGGCCGTCCCAAGAGAGGTAGCTGTAGCCGACGCCAGCGCCCACATAGGGAGTCACACGTACATAGGTGCCGAGATCGATATAGCCGTTGGCCATTATGCTTACGACCGACACCGAAGAAGAGTCTTCCGAGCGGCAGCCCGTCCCGGCAAGGATCGGGTCGCCAGTGCAGGGGCCGCCGGACGACGTTGTCCCGTCGAAGTCAGCGCGGAAGCCATCAACGGTCAGGTCGCCGCGGATCCAGTCGTTGTAGCGGTAACCGAAGCCGGCGCCCCAGGTGAAGTCCTTATCCAGTTCGAACGTGTCGAAGGAAGCCCCGCCATAGGTTGCGGTGACCGGGTCGAAGGTCCGGTAGTCTACCCGCCCCATATCGATGGAAAATACGTAGCCGACATCGCCCCTCAAATACCATCCAGAGCCCACTTCGACCGGAACGAACTCGGCCGCTTCCTCGACGAAGATGGGCGGATCGTAATCGGCCGCGTTGGCCGCCGCGAGCGGCATCAGCGCCGCCGCGGAAAGCAGAAGGAGAATTCGCGATTTCTGGGTCATGACCACACTCCCGAAATGGCGAAGCCCAAGCCTGCCCGCCGTATCGGAAGCATTGTTAACTATAGTGGTTAAGTGGCGGTTAAGGTTAACGGCTATTTTGAGGCTCCGCGCCGCGACCGCCTGAAATCAAACAAAAAAGGCTCCCGAAGGAGCCTTTTTTGCGATTGTGATGCCGAGCACTAGTTCAGCGCATAGCGCACGCCGAGCTTGAAGTCGTGCGAGTAGAGGTCGTTGAACTGGAACCCGTCATTGTCGAGGTCGAAGTCCGGATCGTCATTGTGGAACGTCCCGGTCTTGGCATCGCCCAGTGAGACGAAGCTGTAGCCGAGATCGAGGGTCAGCCTTTCGGTCGCCTCGATACCCAGGCCCGCATGCAGCGCCCAGGCCAAATTCCATTCCGACTCGTCGTCCGCATAGCCGCCGCCGCCGGTGATTACATTGACGTCACGGAAATGCGAGATCGTGTTGCGCGACGCGCCGATACCGGCGCCGAGATATGGCGTGACGTTGTAGAAAGTGCCGAGATCGGCATAGGCGTTGGCCATAATCAACCATTCCGATTTTTTGGCGCGGAAATCGTTGGTGGTCAGGCCGGTGACAGTGGAATCCACCCAGTCGAGGGCTTCGAAATCGGACTTGCCGCGATACTCGACCGTGAGATCGCCGCGCAGATAGTCGTTGAACTGGTAGCCGATGCCGGCGCCAAACAGCGGCGCAGAGGCGAAGCCGCCTTCGTCGTACCAGCCGAAATCAGAGATGGTCGGGTTGTCGTATAGGCTGGAATCCAGTCCGTCGAAACGCTGGTTGCTCATGCCGATATGGCCGCGAATGTACCAGCCGCCATAGACCGGCGCGGGCACTTCGATGATCGGCGGTTCATAGAGATCGGCCGCCATTGCGGGCGCCGCCGCCCCGGCCACGATGATGGCCGCAAGAATTGTTTTTGCGAAATCGTGCATATTCCCTACCCCTGCGAATCCTCGCGGCGCGAATGCGCCCGAAAGAGATTGAACTCGGGTTTGGATAATGAAACGCAAAGGTTAAGGCGTGCTTAACCCTGTTGCTTAACCACGATCGCGCAATTGATTGCGGCAGGCACAAATGAAAAGGCCCGCCGATCAGCGGGCCTTTTAATGCCAAAAAGAGGTTCGGTCAGGCGGCGGTCTTGATGTCGGCGATGATGCCGACAATGTCATTCACCACCGTCTCGACCAGCTTCTGGTCGTCGCCCTCGGCCATGACCCGGATCAGCGGCTCGGTGCCGGAAGGCCGGATAACCAGGCGGCCGGATTTGCCGAGTCGGTTGCGCGCATCCTCGATCGCGGCCTTTACTGGGGGCGCCTCCAGGGGCTTGCCGCCGGCAAAGCGTACGTTCTTCAGGAGTTGCGGCACCGGTTCGAACTTTTTGCAGATCTCGCTGACCGGCTTGTTCTGACGCTTGATGCAGGCAAGTACCTGCAGAGCCGACACCAGCCCGTCGCCGGTGGTGGAGAAATCCGACAGCACGATATGGCCGGACTGCTCGCCGCCGACATTCAGCCCATGAGCGCGCATGTGCTCGACCACGTAGCGGTCGCCTACCTGGGTGCGATGCAATTGCAGGCCGGCTTGGCCGAGGAAGCGTTCGAGACCGAGATTGGACATGACGGTTGCGACGATGCCGCCGCCGGCCAGACGACCGCTCTGGTGCCAGGATTCCGCAATCAGCGCCATGATCTGGTCGCCGTCGACGACCTCACCATTCTCATCGACGATAACCATGCGGTCGGCGTCGCCATCGAGCGCTATGCCGATGTCGGCGCGCACCTCATGCACCTTCTTGGTAAGGCCGACCGGGTGCGTCGAACCGCATTCCTCGTTGATATTGAAGCCGTTCGGCTCATTGTTGATGGTGATGACCTCGGCGCCGAGCTCCCAAAGCGCTGCCGGCGCCACCTTGTAGGCGGCCCCATTGGCGCAATCGATCACGATGCGCAGGCCGGCCAGCGACATCGATCGCGGCAACGTACGCTTGGCGAACTCGATGTAGCGGTCATGCACGCCGTCGACGCGCTTGGCGCGCCCGAGCCCGTCGGCGTCGGCCAGCGAAATGTCGACATCCTGGTCGAGCAGCGCCTCGATGCGCATTTCGATCTCGTCCGACAGCTTGTAGCCGTCGGGGCCGAACAGCTTGATGCCGTTATCGTAATACGGATTGTGCGAGGCCGAGATCATCACGCCGATATCGGCGCGCAGCGACCGCGACAGCATGGCGACGGCCGGCGTCGGGATCGGTCCCAGCAGGAACACATCCATGCCGGCGGCACAGAAGCCCGCGACCAGCGCGTTCTCGATCATATAGCCTGACAGCCGCGTGTCCTTGCCGAGCACGACGCGATGGCGGTGGTTGCCGCGCTGGAACGAGAGGCCGGCAGCCATGCCGACCTTCATCGCAACCTCGGCTGTCATCGGAAATTTGTTGGCCCGTCCCCGGATCCCATCCGTTCCGAAATATCGTCTCGTCATTTTACGTAACTTCCCCGCGCGTGTTTACGCAGTCATTCATTTGACACAATAACACATCGTTCCGACATCACTTTGTGTGAGTATCTGTTACGAATGCTTAGAAATGGTTTCGCTTTCCCGGCGCCTAGCCTGGCAGTCAGGCTAGGTTCTCACCGCGCCATCTTGTGGTATTCGGTATTCGGCCGCATGTCGATCGCTGCGGCGACACGGTTCGACATGTTGAAGAAGGCGGCGGTGGAAGCGATATCCCAGATGTCGCGGTCGGAAAAGCCGGCCTCGCGTAAGGCGGCGCGGTCGCTTTCCTCGATTTTTGCCGGGTGTTCCGTGAGTTTGGCGGAAAAATCCAGCATCGCCTTTTGGCGCGGCGAAAGATCTGCCGCGCGATAATTCATCACCATCATCTCGCCCAGCGCCGGGTCGCCGGACAGTTGGCGTACCGCCGCGCCATGCGCTGTAAGGCAGTAGTAGCAGTGGTTGATCGAAGAGACGACGACCGCGATCATCTCGCGCTCGAGCTTCGAAAGGCCGGAATCGCCGAGCATCAGATCGTTGTAGGTATCGGTGAAGGCGCGCAGCTTCTTCTCGTCGAAAGCATAGGAGAGCAGCACGTTGGGTACCAGCCCGAGCTTCTCTTCGCATTTGACGAAATAGGCCTTCGTCGCCTCACTCAATTCGGCGGCGGGCAGGTCCAGTGCATGGATGCGTCCGTTCATGGCTGTCATCTCCCTTTCATGCGAAGTTCGCATTTTGCATCTATGCCCGTGTCGCCAAATGCGGTTGATCTGCTACGATAGCCGCAAAAGCATGGGACCGGGGGAGGTTTAAGCATCATGGCACCCAGCGCCAAGTCCAAAGCGGTAGCCAGAAAACCTCACTCACTCCCAAAAGCAAGCGACGGCCCGTCACAACTGGCGGACTACCTGCTGGCCCGCACCCCCGCAGAAGACGTCGCCGCTTATGAGCCCGAGATGCTCGCAAAGGCGGCCGAGCTTGCGTATCGCGCGGTTACGAAGCATCGCAAGGGCGAAAGTGTCATCGCCATCGACAGCGGGGCAGGCGTCGTGCGCGACGGGCGGCCGATCACCGTCATAACCGTCGTGAACGACAACATGCCGTTCCTGTTCGACTCGGTGCTGGGCGAGATCACGGAGACCGCCGGCGAGCCGGCGCTGGTAACCCATCCGGTCATCGTGGTCAGGCACGGCAAGCACGGCGTCGAGGAAATCGTCGGAGACGGCGGTTCGGCCAAGGATCACGGCGCCGACAGGCTCAGCGTCATTCACGTCCACATCGGCAGGCTTTCCAACGATGAGGCGAAAGGCTTGCACGACCGGCTGGCGCGGGTGCTCGGCCAAGTTCGCGCGGCGGTCAACGACTGGAAGCCGATGCTGGCGCGGCTCGACCAGGCGATCTCGGACTTCCGCTATGCGCCGATCCCGCTCGACAAGGAAGCAGTGACGGAGGCTATCGCCTTCCTCGAATGGCTGCGCGACGACAATTTCACTTTCCTCGGCATGCGCGAGTTCCGCTACAAAGGCGGAGAGAAGAGCGGCACGCTGGAGCGGGCGGCCAGCCCCGGCCTCGGCATATTGCACGACCCGGACGTGATGGTGCTGCGGCGCGAGATCGAAGGCGCGACGACGACGCCGGAAATCCGCGTCTTCCTGCACGGACCCGATCCGCTGATCGTGACGAAGGCCAACGCCAAGTCGGCCGTCCATCGCCGCATCTATCTCGACTATATCGGCGTCAAGACTTACGACAAGAAGGGCGCGCTTTCGGGCGAACTGCGCATCGTCGGCCTGTTCACCTCGACCGCCTATACGCGCTCGGTGATGAAGATCCCCTATCTCCGCTCCAAGGCGCAGGCGGTAATCGCCAGGTCGGGCTTCGACCCGGGCGATCATTCGGGCAAGGCGCTGATCAACGTGCTGGAATCCTATCCGCGCGACGAACTGTTCCAGATAACGGTGCCGACGCTGCGCAAGCATGCCGAGGCGATCCTGGGACTGGTCGAGCGGCCGCGTGTGCGCGCCCTGGTGCGGGTCGACCAGTTCGACCGCTTCGTCTCGGTCCTGGTGTTCGTGCCGCGCGACCGCTACGACAGCCGGGCGCGCGTCCGCATAGGCGATTATCTGAAAACGGTATTCGAGGGGCGGCTGTCCGCCTACTATCCGGCCTTCCCGGAAGGGGGCCTGGCGCGGGTACATTTCATCATAGGCCGCTCCGGAGGAAAGACCCCGAAGGTCGATCCCAAGACGATCGAGGCGGCGATCCGCGACATCGTCCGCACCTGGGAGGATGCCCTGCGCGAGGCGACGGAGGCGTCTGGCGCCGGCCCGGGTCTGGCCGCGATCGCCGCGAAATTCCCGGAAAGCTACCGCGGCAGCTTCTCCCCGGCCGAGGCGTTGGTCGATGCGGGCCGCATCGCCAGGCTCGATGCCGACAACCCGATCGCCATCGACTATTACCGCCATGCCGACCAGCGGTCGGAGCAGGCGGCGCTGAAGATCTACCATTTCGGCGCGCCGGTGGCGCTGTCTCGCCGAGTGCCGGTGCTGGAGAATATCGGCTTCCGGGTCATCAGCGAGCGCACCTTCGAGGTTGGCGACCGCGAAACCGGGCTGGTGTTCGTGCACGACATGGAACTGGAGAATGTGTTCGGACGGCCGATCGACCTCTCCGACGGCGGTAAGCTGTTCGAGGACGTGTTCTTGTCGGTGTGGCGCGGCGACGCCGACAATGACGGCTTCAATGCGCTCGCCCAGACCGCCGGCCTGTGGTCGAACGAGATCATCATCCTGCGCGCCTATGGCCGCTATCTGCAGCAGGCCGGAATACCGCAAAGCCAGGACTTCATCGCGGCCGTGCTCAACCGCTATCCCGAGATAGCGCGCGGCCTTTACCAGATGTTCGTCGCGCTGTTCGATCCGGCAGCGCAAAAAGACGGCGCTGTGACGGCAAAGCACCTGAAGGCCAAGATCAAGGATGCGCTGGAGGATGTGCCCAACATCGACGACGACACGATCATCAGGCGCTATCTCAACCTCGTCGAATCTTCGCTGCGCACCAATCATTTCGTATCCGGAACGAAGGAAAGAGGGCAGTCGCTGGCGATCAAGCTCGATTCGAGGGCGGTGGACGGCCTGCCGGAGCCGCGGCCATGGCGCGAGATCTTCGTCTATGGGTCGGAAGTCGAAGGCGTGCATCTGCGGTTCGGTCCGGTGGCGCGCGGTGGCCTGCGCTGGTCTGACCGGGCGCAGGATTACCGCACCGAAGTGCTGGGCCTGGTGAAGGCGCAGCAGGTCAAGAATGCGGTGATCGTGCCGGTGGGCGCCAAGGGCGGCTTCTTCCCGAAGCGCTCGCCTGTCGGCGGAACCCGCGAGGCCGTGTTCGAGGCTGGCAAGAGTGCCTACATCAACTTCGTCTCCAGCCTGCTCTCGATTACCGACAACCTCGACGGCGACAAGGTCGTGCCGCCTGAGGGAGTGGTCAGGCGCGACAGCGACGATCCGTATTTCGTGGTGGCCGCCGACAAGGGCACTGCCACCTTCTCCGATACAGCCAACGCGATCAGCCAGGCGCACGACTTCTGGCTCGACGACGCCTTCGCCTCGGGCGGCTCGGCGGGCTACGACCACAAGAAGATGGGCATCACCGCCAAGGGCGCGTGGGAAGCGGTGAAGCGGCATTTCCGCGAGATGAACCGGGATATCCAAGCGCAGCCCTTCACGGTCGTCGGCGTCGGCGACATGTCGGGCGACGTGTTCGGCAACGGCATGCTGCTTTCCAAGCAGACGCGGTTGATCGCCGCCTTCGACCACCGCGACATCTTCATCGATCCGGATCCGGATCCGGCAGTGTCGATGGCTGAGCGCAGGCGCGTGTTCGACCTGCCGCGCTCGAGCTGGCAGGACTACGACAAGTCGAAGCTCTCGTCTGGCGGCATCATCGTGTCGAGGGCGCAGAAATCCGTAACCCTGTCGCCCCAGGCCGCTGCGGCGATCGGCATGGACAAACATATAGTTTCGCCCGCCGAGATCATGAACGCCATTCTGAAGGCGGATGTCGACCTTCTCTGGTTCGGCGGCATCGGCACCTATGTGAAGGCCACCGGCGAGACGAACCAGGAAATCGGCGACCGCGCCAATGACGCGATCCGCGTGACGGCGGCGGAAGTCGGTGCGCGCGTGATCGGCGAAGGGGCCAACCTCGGTGTGACCCAGCGCGGCCGCATCGAGTTCGGTCTGCTCGGCGGCGCTTGTAATTCGGACGCGATCGACAATTCCGGCGGCGTCAATTCGTCCGACGTCGAGGTCAACATCAAGATCGCGCTGGCGTCGGCCATGCGCAAGGGATCGCTGAGCCGGCCGGCGCGCAACAAGCTTTTAGCAGAGATGACGGAGGAAGTCGGCCGGCTGGTGCTCGCCAACAATTACGAGCAGACACTGGCGCTTTCGCTGCAGCGCAAGCGGGGGCTGGCCGACCTGGCGCACCAGGCACGCTTCATGGCCGCGCTGGAAGTGCGCGGGCTGCTCGACAGGGCGGTCGAGACGCTGCCTTCGCCAGCCCTGCTTCTGGAGCGCGAGACGCGCGGCGAGCCGCTGACGCGGGCCGAGCTCGGCGTGCTGCTCGCCTATGCCAAGATCGTGTTGTTTTCGGACATCGTGGCGAGTTCGGTGCCGGACGATCCGCATTTCGAGCGCGACCTGATGGCGTATTTCCCCGACCGGATGGAGAGGAAATATTCGGCCGAGATCCGCGGCCACAGGCTGCGCCGCGAGATCATAGCGCGTGTCGTCGCCAACGATCTGATCAACCGGGGCGGGCCTTCCTTCGTCAGCCGGCTGCAGGATATGACCGGGCGCCCGGCTGACGATATCGTGCGCGCCTTCGCAGTGGTGCGCGACGGGTTTTCGCTGCCGGCCATGTATGCCGAGATCGACGCGCTCGACAACAGGATAGACGGGCAGGTGCAGCTTGAGCTTTACCAGTCCGTTGGCCGGCTGATCTACAATACGAGCGCCTGGTTGCTCAAGAACGACGCGGGAACCGCGCCGCTCAGCCAACGCATCGGCGAGCTACAGGAAGCGCGCAAGACGCTGGAGCCGAAGCTCCAGGCACTGATGCCGAGCTTCACGGCGGCGAAGCTCGCCGAGCGCCGGCTGGGCTTCATCTCGGCCGGCGCGCCGGAGACGCTCGCCGAGAAGCTGGCGCTGACCGATGTGACGGCGCTTATCCCGGACATCGCGCTGGTCGCCAGGACGGCTAAGGCCGATATCTTGGCCGCGGCGCGAGCCTTCTTCGCGGTAAGCGAGGCGTTTCGGATTGCCCGCGTCGAGGAGGCCGCTCGCTCCATCTCGCCGCCGGACTATTATGACGGACTGGCGCTCACGCGGGCCACCGACACGATTGGCGCGGCGCGGCGCGGGATCGCGGTGGCGGCGCTGACGGCGTTCGGCAAGGTCGACGACCCGGTCGCACGCTGGCTCGAAGCCGGCGGAGAGCGGATAGCGCGCACCCGCGAAAGGTTGCAGGCGCTGACCGAGGGCGGCGAGATCACGGTGTCGCGCCTGTCGGTTGCGGCAGGGCTGATGAGCGACCTGACCGGGATATAACCGGGCGGTCCGGAGGAAAAGCAGAAATGGTCGAGGGAAAGCGGGACGCTGCGACGCGGCGCGGCATATGGGGCTGGATGCTGTTCGACTGGGCGCAGCAGCCTTTCCATACGCTGATCATAACATTCGTGTTCGCGCCCTATTTCGCCTCCGCGGTGGCGTCGGATGCGGCACGGGGCCAGGAACTCTGGGGCTACGCAGCCGGCATTGGCGGGATGCTGATCGCCTTTTCGTCGCCGGTGCTCGGCGCGATCGCCGACGCGTCCGGTCCGCGCAAGCCGTGGATCTTCGGCTTCTCGGTCATCGGCGTCATCGGCTGCTGGATGCTGTGGTATGCGGTCCCGGGCATGGAGAACATCGGCCTCATCATGATCGCGATCATGATCGCGCTGGTCGGAATGGAGTTCGCGGCGGTGTTCAACAACGGTATGATGGCCGATCTGGTGCCTCGCGCCGAACTCGGGCGGCTGTCGGGCTCGGCCTGGGCGCTCGGCTATCTCGGCGGGCTGGTCTCGCTGATCATCGTCCTCGGGTTCCTCGCCGGACAGCCGGCCACCGGCAAGACGCTGATCGGGCTGGAGCCGCTGTTCGGGCTGGACGCCGCCACACGCGAGGGCGACCGGGCTTCCGGCCCGCTCACCGCCATCTGGTACGTCATCTTCGTCTTGCCGATGTTTCTGTGGACGCCGGACGCCAAGAGAAGGCCTGCGGCCGACAGGGCGGTCAGGCGTGGCCTTGCCGAGCTCGGCAAGACGCTGCGCCGCCTGCCCTCCGAGCGCAGCTATTTTAGCTTCCTGATGTCGTCGATGTTCTACCGCGACGCGCTCAACGCGCTCTATTCCTTCGGCGGCATCTACGCTGCGGGCGTGCTCGGTTGGTCGATCGTGCAGATCGGCATATTCGGGATACTCGCCAATCTGACCGGGGCTATCGGCGCATGGCTCGGCGGCCGCGCCGATCAGGCTTTCGGACCGAAAGCAGTGGTCAGCGGCTCCATCCTCATCCTGACGGTCAGCTGTATCCTGGTGATCTCGACGACCCGCACCGACGTTCTGTTCATGACCATCGCCGCGGAAGGAAGCCAGACCAACGTCCCGGATATCATGTTCTATGTTGCCGGGGCGTTCATCGGGGCAGCCGGCGGCTCGATCCAGGCGGCATCGCGCACGCTGCTGGTCGACCAGGTCGAGAAGGACAAGGTGACGGAAGCATTCGGCCTTTATGCGCTGTCGGGCCGCGCGACCAGCTTCATCGGGCCACTGGCGATCGCGTTCGCGACCGCCTTCTTCGCGTCGGAAGCGCTCGGCCTGTCGAGTCAGGACGCGCAGCGCCTCGGTGTCACGCCGATCATAGCGCTGTTCATGATCGGACTGGTGCTGCTGCCCTGGGTCAGGAGCAGGCAGTATGAGGTGCCGGCACAGGTGTGATCTTTTCCTCCCCGTTTACGGGAGGACTGTCACATACGAGTAGAAATCCTCCTTCGGGAGGGAGGACCCGGCCCCTTCGGGCCACCCTCCCCGCAAGGGGAGCCGGGATCAATGCCGGAAATGCCTGACGCCGGTGAAGACCATGGCGATGTTGTGCTCGTCGGCGGCGGCGATGACATCGTCGTCGCGCATCGAGCCGCCGGGTTGGATGACCGCGGTGGCGCCGGCCTCAATCGCCGATAAGAGCCCGTCGGCAAAGGGGAAGAACGCGTCGGAAGCGACGACCGAGCCTTTGGTCAAAGGTTCCGCCAGGCTCGCGGCTTCAGCGGCGTCGAGCGCCTTGCGCGCTGCGATGCGCGAGGAATCGACCCGGCTCATCTGGCCGGCGCCGATGCCGACCGTCGCGCCGTCCTTCGCATAGACGATAGCGTTTGACTTGACGTGCTTGGCGACACGGAAGGCGAATTGCAGATCGGCCAGTTCGACCGGCGAGGGCGTCCGCTTGGTGACGACCTTCAAATCGCGGGCCACGACCACCGCGTTGTCCCTGCCCTGGACCAGCAGGCCGCCGGCGACGGATTTCACCGAAAGGCCGGCGGCGAGCGGATCAGGCAATCCGCCCGCGATCAGCAGCCTCAGGTTCTTCTTCGGCGCAACGATCGCTTGCGCGTCATGGCTGGCGTCAGGCGCGATGATGACCTCGGTGAAGGTTTTCACGATCTCCTCGGCGGCCTCGGCGTCGAGGGTGCGGTTCATCGCGACGATGCCGCCGAAGGCCGAGACCGGGTCGCAGGCCAGCGCCTTCAGATAGGCTTCCTTCAGCGACTTTGCTTCCGCCACGCCGCAGGGATTGGCGTGTTTGATGATAGCGACCGCTGCCGAGCGCGAAGCATCGAATTCGCCGACAAGTTCGAAGGCGGCGTCGGTGTCGTTGATGTTGTTGTAGGAGAGCTGCTTGCCTTGCAGCTGGCGCGCCGTGGCGACACCCGGACGGCGGTCGCCGGTCAGATAAAAGCCAGCCTGCTGGTGAGGGTTCTCGCCGTAGCGCATGACGCTTTCGAGCTTTCCGCCAAAGGCGCGCCAGGCCGGGTTCTCGATTTCCAGAGCTTCGGCGAACCAGGCCGAGATCGCGGCGTCATAGGCGGCGGTGCGGGCAAAGGCCTTGGCGGCGAGCTTCTGGCGGAATTCCAGCGACAGGTTGCCTATGTTCATCTCCAGCGCGTTGAGGAGAGGGGCATAGTCCTCCGGATCGGTGACTATCGCGACATAGGCGTGGTTCTTCGCCGAGGCGCGGACCATGGCCGGGCCGCCAATGTCGATATTCTCGACGATCGAGGCATAGTCGGCGCCGGAACGGCGGACATCCTCGAATGGATAGAGATTGACAACGACGAGGTCGATCGGCTCGATGCCGTGTTCGCGCATTGCGTCCTGATGCTCGGGATCGTCGCGTATGCCGAGCAATGCGCCGTGCACGGCCGGATGCAGCGTTTTTACGCGCCCGTCCATGATTTCGGGAAAGCCGGTGAGATCGGAAACGTCGCGCACCGCAATGCCGGCGTCGGCGATGGCCTTGGCAGTGCCGCCGGTGGAGACCAGCTCGATACCTGAATGCGCCAGGGCGGCGGCGAAATCGACCAGCCCGGTCTTGTCCGAAACCGACAGCAGCGCTCGCCGGACCGGCACGAGATCGGGAGCGGGGATTTTCTTCGAGGTGACGGCCATGGCGGAGTCCTTTCGGATCGAAAGCGCTGTGGCGGGGCCGTAGCACCACAAGCCTGCCGGGACAAGAAGACCGACATTTTCCTTGATCGCTCACCTGCCCTCGGCCAACACTGCAACCACACGGGGAGGGATACCATGGCCGAACATGCCGACGCGATCATCGTGGGCGGAGGTCTCGCCGGGCTGGTCGCGGCGGCCGAGCTTGCCGATGCCGGCAAGCGGGTCATCATTCTCGAACAGGAAGGCGAAAACTCGCTCGGCGGCCAGGCCTTCTGGTCGCTTGGCGGGCTGTTCTTCGTCGACAGCCCGGAACAGCGGCGGCTGCGCATAAGGGACAGCCGCGATCTGGCGATGCAGGACTGGCTGGGCTCGGCGCAGTTCGATCGCGACGAGGATTTCTGGCCGCGCAAAGTGGCGGAAGCCTATGTCGATTTCGCCGCCGGCGAGATGCGGGCGTGGCTCCATCAGCAAGGCATGCGCTGGTTTCCGGTGGTCGGCTGGGCCGAGCGAGGCGGCGGCCACGCGCATGGCCACGGCAATTCGGTGCCGCGTTTTCATATCACCTGGGGCACGGGACCGGGCGTGCTCGAGCCGTTCGTCCGGCGCGTGCGCGAGCACGTTTCCCAGGGAAAGATCGAACTGAAATTCCGCCATCGGGCGAGCCGATTGGTCAAGACAAACGGCGCGGTGACGGGCGTTGCAGGCGAGGAGCTCGAGCCATCGACCGTCGAGCGCGGCCAGCAATCCGGGCGCGAGGCAATCGGCGATTTCGAATTTCACACGGGCGCGGTCGTCGTGACCTCCGGCGGCATCGGCGGCAATTTCGACCTGGTCAGAAAGAACTGGCCGGCGAATCGGCTCGGGCCGCCGCCCAGAAGCATGGTCGCCGGCGTGCCGCACCATGTCGACGGCCGTATGGTGGCGATCACGCAGGCGGCCGGCGGCGCGGTCATCAATGCCGACCGCATGTGGCACTACACGGAAGGCGTAAGGAACTGGGCGCCGATCTGGCCGAACCACGG
The DNA here is from genome assembly GCF_040438645.1 of Mesorhizobium sp. WSM2240. Taxonomy (NCBI): domain Bacteria; kingdom Pseudomonadati; phylum Pseudomonadota; class Alphaproteobacteria; order Hyphomicrobiales; family Phyllobacteriaceae; genus Mesorhizobium; species Mesorhizobium sp. WSM2240. Next base: position 4,901,706 of record NZ_CP159253.1, on the reverse strand, counting down.
CATCCGCATCCTGCCCGGGCCGTCCTCGCTGTGGTTCGACGCGACCGGCAACCGGCTGCCCGCGCCATGCATGCCCGGCTTCGACACGCTGTCGACGCTGAAACACATCCTTTCGACCGGCCACGACTATTCCTGGTTCGTGCTGACGCAGAAGATCGTCAAGAAGGAATTTGCCTTGTCCGGCTCGGAGCAGAATCCGGACTTTACCTCCAAGTCATGGCGCGCGGTGCTGAAGAGCCGGCGCGGCGTGGGCGCGCCGCCGCCGGTCGAGGCGTTCAAGGAAAAGGGCGAGGATTTCATCGTCAAAAGCAATCTGCGCGAACTGGTCGCCGGCATGAATGCGCTGGCCGGCGAAGGCCTGATCGATCACGACCGGCTGCTGGCCCAGATCGAGGCGCGCGACCGCGAGGTGGAAAATCCGTTCTCCAAGGATGCGCAGGTCACCGCCATCCATGGCGCGCGCAACTATCTCGGCGACAGGCTGATCCGCACGGCCAGACCGCACCGGATACTCGATCCTGAAAACGGCCCGCTTATCGCCGTTCGCCTGCACATCCTCACCCGCAAGACTCTGGGCGGGCTGCACACCAACCTCAATTCGCAGGTCCTGGATGCGGCGGGCGAGCCGATCCCCGGCCTCTACGCCGCGGGCGAAGTGGCCGGCTTCGGCGGCGGCGGGTATCACGGCTACAACGCGCTCGAAGGCACATTCCTCGGCGGCTGCATCTTTTCCGGGCGCAATGCGGGCAGGCATGCTGGCTCAAACTAGCCGCCGGCGTTAATCGTCCGCTCAATCTCCGGCTTTGCCGGTGTCCACGAGCTTCTTCAGCTGCGCCGCGAGTTCCCTCGCTTCGCCGGCGATCCGCACCGTCTTCAGGCGCGATGTCGCGCCCGAAACAACCGATACGCTGCTCGCTGGAACGCCCATGAGCGAGGCCACCAGCTTCTCCAGAGCCGCGTTTGCCGCGCTCTTTTCAGGGACGGCGCGGACGCGCGCATTGAGATGCGCGCGTCCGTCCATTTTTTCCTCGATGCCTTCGATGGCGTCTTTCGAAGCACGCGGCGTCAGCCGGACGTGGATGTCGATCCCGTCGTCGCGCACACGCCAGAAGCCGGCCACCGGGCAAGCTCAGATGACGAGCGGCGCAACCGTGGTCAGCAGGAACTGGCGGATGAAGAAGATGATCAAGAGCACGATGATCGGCGAAATATCGATACCACCGAGATCGGGTAGAAAGCGACGGACCGGCGCCAGCACCGGCTCCGTGATGCGGAACAGGAAGTTGCCGATCGTGCCGACGAACTGGTTACGGGAATTGACGACGTTGAAAGCGTAGAGCCATGAGAAAACCGCCGAAGCGATGAGAAGCCACCAGTAAATGTCCAGCGCCAGAACCACAGTCTGAATGAGGGCGATCATGCCGTTCTCCCATTGAATTGGCGACATGTAGCCACTGGCCGGCGACGCGGCAAGTGCTGGTTGCCGGAGCGTCGAATCGCGCCCGCTCTTTGCTTGACAGTATGGGGGCGCCGCACATAAATACGGCCCATCCGCTGGACGGGGCTGTAGCTCAGCTGGGAGAGCGCGTCGTTCGCAATGACGAGGTCAGGAGTTCGATCCTCCTCAGCTCCACCAGCGGATCGAATTTTCACCATAGTTCAGGCATTGCAACGCGGATCGGTTGTTCGCGGTCGGATTGCTTTGCGATTCAGTGAAGTTCCGCGCGACGGTCCCGCTTGGGGCCGTCGCGATCGATCGGCTGGAGGCGCAGTGCCTCGAAAAGCGCCAACTGGCTTTCCAGGACAAGCAACTCGCCGCAGGTATGCACGATCAATGTGCGGTCTCCGTGGTCCTGGATTGAAACCAGGTAGTCGGTGTTGACCGTGATCGGATTTCCGTCAGCGCGCGTCAGCCGAATCCACATGTTCACCCCCTTTAACCCGATCGCCATTTGTGCAACCGCAGTTGTAGCGCGTATGTGAAGTTTCTCACATGAGAGGCTTTTCGTCCATTTTTTCGCCGCCCCCGCGTGGCCTCTGGCGCTGCCGCTTGCCGGCGGGCCCAGGTGGACCGGCCGGGGATCGGTTTCGCAATCAGGAAATCCTGCGTCCTGCCGATGCAGCCGCTGAATGCAAAAATTTCTTGGGCCAGCGCCGATAAGCTGGCGCAAGCGTGCCGAAACTGCGCTAAGGCACTGCGCTTCGGCTATCTGGAGTCGATGCCTGACGGCCATGAATGAAGCGCCGAGATGAGTTCAGAAGCCGAGACCGCAGTCGACCAGCGCTATGCCGCCTTTCGCCACGGCTCCTTCCTGCGCTTCTGGGCAGCGCGGTTCCTCGCGACCTTCTCCACCCAGATCGTCTCGGTGGCAGTCGGCTGGCAGATTTACGACCTGACGCGCAATCCGTTCGATCTCGGTCTGGTCGGCGTCATTCAGTTCGCGCCATCTCTGCTTCTTGTCCTGATCACCGGCGTCGTCGCCGACCGGTTCGGGCGGCGGCTGATCATGGCGCTGGCGGCCCTTCTCGAGGCGCTCTGCGCGCTGGCGCTTCTCGTCCTGGCGATCCGCGGACTTGCAGGCCCGATCCCCATTTTCGCGGTGCTGGCGGCGTTCGGGATCGCCCGCGCCTTCTTCGGGCCGGCGTCGGCCTCGCTGGTGGCCAATCTGGTGCCGGCGGACGATTTCGCCAACGCTGTCGCCTGGAATTCGTCGGCCTGGCAGATGGCGACGATCGTCGGTCCGGTCGCGGGCGGCCTGCTCTATGGCGTTTCACCCGAAGCGGCCTATGGAACGGCTGCGGTGCTCATGCTGGTCTCGAGCCTGCTGGTTATCTCGATCCCGAAGCCGGCCCAGCGCACCGAAACCGACAAGCCGACCCTCGACACGCTGTTTGCCGGCTTCCGCTACATCTGGAGCGAAAAGATCGTGCTCGGCGCGATCTCGCTCGACCTGTTCGCGGTGCTTCTGTCGGGAGCAGTGGCGCTGCTTCCAGTCTATGCCCGCGACATCCTCGAACTCGGCCCTTGGGGTCTCGGCCTGTTGCGCGCGGCGCCCGGCATCGGCGCGATCTTCGTCGCCATCTGGCTGGCGGGACACCCGCTCAGAGACCATGCGGGGCGGATCATGTTCTTCTTCGTCGCCATGTTCGGCGTGTTCACCGCCGTATTCGGCGTATCGACGGTGCCTTGGCTGTCGATCTTCGCGTTGGCGATGATTGGCGCGACCGACATGGTCAGCGTCTATGTGCGCGAGACGCTGATCCAGCTCTGGACGCCCGACGAGGTGCGCGGCCGCGTCAATGCCGTCAACGGGGTGTTCGTCGGCGCATCCAACGAACTCGGCGAATTCCGCGCCGGCACGATGGCGGCGCTGATCGGCACCGTGCCCGCCGTGGTGTTCGGCGGGGTCGGCGCGGTCGTGGTGGCAGGTCTCTGGGCCTTCCTGTTTCCGGAACTGCGCAAAGTGCGCCATCTAGAAGGACGGCACTGAAGCCGCCGGACGGCTCAGCGTTCGGGATTGCCGAAGATCATCTCCAGAAACTCGGTGAGCCAGCGCTTCAGATGCATGTCCCAGATCAGCCTGCCGCCGAGATGGTCGCGGCCCGGCTGGGCGCCGGGCAGTACGAACCGATGCGCCCCGCGCACCACCCAGCGGTGCATCATCACACGCGTCAGTTCGGCATGAAACTGGATGCCCCAGGCATTGTCGCCATAGCGGAAGGCTTGGTTCGGATAGATCTCGGCGGTCGCCAGTAGTGTCGCGCCGGACGGCAGCGAAAACCCTTCGCGATGGAACTGGTAGACCATTTCGGGCCAGTGCATCAGCTGCTTGCCTTCCTCGGTCGGCTTCAGCGGATACCAGCCGATCTCGACCAGCCCTTCGCCATGGCCCTCGACCTTGCCGCCGAGATGGTTGACCAGCATCTGCGCGCCAAGGCAGATGCCGAGAAACGGGCGGTTTTCCTTCAACGGGACGGCGAGCCATTCGGTCTCGCGCTTGACGAAATCGTCGTGATCATTGGCGCTCATCGGTCCGCCGAACACAACCGCGCCGGCGTGATGGTCGAGCGTCTCGGGCAATTCGTCGCCGAGCGGTGGCCGCCTGATGTCGAGATCGAAGCCGTTTTCCAGAAGCAGGTGGCCGACGCGGCCGGGGCTCGAGGTTTCCTGGTGCAGCACGATCAGAATTTTCGGCCTGGCGGCCCGCGTCGCCACTCGCGGCATGAATGCTACTCGTCCGCCGATTCGCCGATCGCGCCTGGCGCGTTGCGCGCAGCCTCCTGGCGCGCCAGCACCCGCTCGCGCCGGTCGACGCCGATCAGCTCGGCAACGCGCCACAATATGTTGTCTTCGAGCTCGTGCAGCATACCGTCGGCATAGACGACCTCCCACATCGCCCGGATGAACTCGATGCGGGCCTCTTCGTCGAGGTGCCGCTTCAGGACGCTGGTGAAGGCGAAGAGGTCGATCGCCTCGTTGTCGGCTTTCTCGCCGGCTGTGATCAGGCTCTCAAGCTCGTCGCCGCTCACGCCGTAGCTCTCCGAGAGCACCTCCTTGAGCCGCTCCCACTCGACATCGTGGCGCACGCCGTCCGCATTGATCACATGGAACATCAGGGCCGCGGCCGCCACGCGTGGATCGTCCTCGCGCTCGAGCCGCGATCCCGGCTCTCCGGGCGGCAGCTTCTTCAGGAAGGAAACGAGACGTTCAAACATGGGTTGCCTCACCAGATCGAATTCAAAACAGCCGGAACCGGCGCGGTTCGGTTTCGGCGGCTTCATCGGGATCGACGCCCGGATCGTCCGGGATGGGAGGTGTCAACACCTCGCCTTGGGCACCGACATCGGGCACTGCCGGGATCGCAGATCGCTTGGGCTCGCGGTCAGCGTCATTGGCCGGAGCCGGTGGCGGAGCCGCGATCGGCGCAGGCGCCTCCGCTCCGTTCCCTTCAGGTGCAACTGTCGCCGGTTCGACCGGCACAGCCGGCTCCACCACAGGCGCCGTCTCCTCGACATGAGCGGGCTTTTGCACCGGGCTTTCGACCGGCGCCACAAGTGCCGGTTTCTCGACCTGCAGCGACGGATGCTCCTGATCCTGTTCGATCAGCTGGCCGAGCCGCTCCATCGGCGCGCGCCACTCGAAGGCGTCGAGCCTGCCGGTCACAGGCGAGGCCGGCTCCCAGCGCTCGGAAACGTAGCCGTCGGCGACCCAGGCAGGGTCGCGCGGCGCGCGCATGGCCTTCGACAGGAGCTGCCGCACCTTGCCCTGATCGCCGGTCTCTGTCTCCTCGATGTCGGCCAAAAGCAGGTAGGCGCCTTCGCGCGGCTGCATGCGGATGGCGGCCTCCGCCTCCTCCCGCGCTAGCCGGTACTCGCCGGCATCGAAGGCGGCGCGCGCCACGGCCAGCGAGGATTCGGGGTGGTTCTGCTTCAGCGACTGCAGCTTTTTCGCTCGCGCCAGCCGGTCATGGGTGGCGTCGCCCGGGCGAGCGTGGACATAGAGGTCGGCGATTTCGGGGTGGGGTTCGGCCTTCCATGCGGCTTCCAGGATCTTGGCGCCCTTGCGGATGTCGTTCTGCCTGAACAGCGTCTTGGCGGCTATCACTGCCGCCGGCGCGAAATCTTGGCGCAGCCGGTTGGCCTCCACGGCGGCGGCGCGCGCGGCCGGCAGGTCGGTATCGAGGAGCGCCATCGCCTTGGCGGTCAACAGCACGGAGCGGCGGCGATTGGCGGCGTCGCGCTCGATCTGGCGGCTGGATTTCTGCGCGTCGACCAGTTTGAGCGCACCATCCCAATCGCCGCGCTCGACCTTCTCCTCCATCGTCGATTCGGCTGCCCATCCAAGTTGCGGGGCAAGGTCGGCGGCGCGCCCGGCATAATGCCGCGCCGCGGATTTTTCGCCGAGCCGTTCGGCTTCGAGATAGAGTCCGCGCAGGCCCAGCAGCCGCATTTCGGGGTCGTCAAGCATCGCCTCGAATTTCTGCCGCGCGCCGTCATGGTCGCCTTCGAGCAGCGACGACTGGGCGTCGAGCAACTGGATGAGCGGCTCCTGGTCGGAGCGGATCAGCTTCGCCGCCTGATTGTTCATCTTGCGGGCCAGCCCGGCATCGCCGGCTCCGGCAGCGATCATGCCGGTCGACAGCGCCTGGTAGCCGCGGTCACGACGGCGCACCCGGAAATAACGCGCCACGGTATAGGGGCTGTTCCAGATCGCCTTGGTGAGCCACCAGACGATCATAACCGTCGCGACTACCGCAGTGACGGCGACCGCCGCCACCATCAGGCTCACCTGATATTGATAGCCGCTGAAAGTCACCACCATGTCGCCCGGCCGGTCGGCGAGCCAGGCGAAGCCGAGGCCGAGCGCGAAGACGATGAGGAGGAAGAAAAGGATGCGTATCATCTAAATAGTCCTGCTCACGCCTTCATCGCACCGGCGACTGCCTGATCCAGAAGTCGCTCGACGGCGAGGCGGTTGCGGACCTTTTCGATGAATACGCCCGCCGCCGCCTGGACGTTTTCGGGCAGTTTCTCGTATTCGGCGATTGCAGCAGCATAATCGCCGGCATTCAGCGCCACTTCCATGCGGGCAACCGTTTCCGGCACGCCTTCGCCCTCGACCGCTCCGATCGGCCGGACCGTGACCAGCGATTCGGCGCTGTGGAGTAGCCGCTCAAAAAAGCCGGCATTGGTGTCGACGGTGCGCTCGGCGGCGATCATTGTCTTGGCCGCTTCATCGGTCTCGGCAAGAATGTCTTCGCGCGAGGCAACGCCCTTTTCAGCATAGGCGCGCAGCTCAGGAATCTCGGGCGCATCGGGCGCGATGGCCGCAAAGGTCTCCAACTCGGCCAGGAAAGGCGCGCCGCGATCGACAGCGGCCTTGAGCGCTGACGTCGCTATCGCCATGGCGATTTTGGGCTGCGCCGCCTGAGCGTCGATCTTTCCCGAAAGCGCCGCCACGTTCTCTTCCAGGGTGGCAAGCCGACCTTCATCTGCCGTCGCCTTCTCTCCCGCCGATTTGACCAGCGTCTCGAGGCCGGCGATGCGATCTCCGAGGGCAGCGATCTCGGCCGCCGGGGCCTGAGCGCCGGTCTGACCGAGGCTGGCGATCGCCGTTTCGATCTCCTTGACCCGGTTGTCCAGCGCCTGCAGCCCGGCATTGTCGCCGCCACTGCCGGAGCCGACGGCTTGCTGCAGGGCCGCCACATCCGCCCTCACCTGATCCAGCGAAGCCGAGAGGCCGTCGACCTGTCCCGCAATATCGGCATCCGGAGCGGCTGTATCCTGCTTCAGCGCCGCCACTTCCTGCTGCAGCGACGCGATTTCCGACTGGACGCCGTCGAGTGCGGGAGCGCCGCTTGCCGCTCCGGGACTTCCAAGCACGCCGGCATATTGCAGCCCGCCCGCCCCGATCAGCGCCAGAACCGCGCCGATCAGTCCGGCTGCCACGGGCGCCAGGCCATTTCGTTTCGGAGCCGATACAATAGCAGGCTGCTCAGGCGCCGCAACTGCGCCTGCATCCAGCTCTTCCGGCCTTTCGCGCCGCGGCGTTTCCTCGGCCTCGAAGCCGTAGCCGTAGGGGCGAGGCGCTTCCGTTTCGGAATCTGCAGCGGGTTCGCGTTCGCCGGCCGCTTCAGCCGGCTCGGCGGCGGTCGCGGGTTCATCGGCCGATTCGGCGGCGGGCTCGCTAACGCCTTCCTTCTCTGCCTCGACGAATTCCGCCGCCGGCTGCGGCTCCGGCGGCTGACCGCCGTCTACGTCTTCGTCGGTCTCTTCGACACGCGAAACCGCGTCCGGTTCCAGCTCTATCGTCACCCGCTCGCGCTGCGGCTTGGAATGCCGCGTCTTCGGCGTCTTGACCATGGCGGCCTCCGCAATTCTTGTAATTTCGATCCCGGGAATGCGGGGACGGTGTATCGGACAACTAACTATCACACCAGCATCGGCTGAAAAGGGGCGGCGTGATGGCGCGGTTCAGCGGGCATTTTTGAGAAGCAAAAGCAGCGCCTCCTCGTTCGGTTCCGCCGCGACATGAATTTGCACGCCATCTCGCCCGGCGAGCGCCGAAGCGACGCGTGGCGAAAGGCAGTAAAGGCCGGCGCCCGCGAACAGGGGCGCGAGTTCCGGCCGGCTTGCAATGTTTACAAAAGCGCCAGCGGCCTTGGCGGAATAAAGCAGCACGGCATCGACCGGCTGCTCGTCCAGCAAGCGGCGGACGAGGCCCGTCTCGTGGTTTATCGCGACGGTATGGTAGCTTTCGACCGGACGCACATTGATGCCTGCGGCGCGGAGCTTTTCCTCGAAAGCCGCCATGCGGACGCGTCCGCAGAGGTAAAGGATCGCGGCACCGGGTTTCTCGGCTGAAATGATGGCGTTCGCCAGCGCATCGGCGTCGCCGGGCCCGGTCACGATATCGGCAAACCCGGCCTGGAGGGCCGCCGCCGCCGTCTTTTGCCCCACCGCATAACAGCGGCTGCCGGCAAGCCGGTCGAGAAGTGCCCGCGATGCGTGGCGGATGGCGTTGGCGCTCGTCACCGCTACCGCATCGAATATCTCGGGAACCGAATCGACCGGCAGGGCGCGGGTTTCCGACAGCGGCAACACCAGCGGCGAAAATCCGGCGGCTTGCAGCCGTTTTGCCGTTTGCGACGCGCCGGGTTCCGGGCGGGTCACCAGAACGCGGCGGGGCATTCAGGCCCAGCCTTCGAAAAACCGCGTCCCGGCCTTTGACCTGACCTCCTGCCCGGCGGCGCGGCCGATCGCGGCCGCATCCTCGGCGCGGCCGGAGCCGGAAACCTCGTGCGCTTCGCGTCCGTCCGGCGTCAGGATCAGGCCGGTGAAGGAGAGGTTTTCGCCTTCCACCACCGCGTGGCCGGCTATCGGCGTGCGGCACGACCCATCGAGGACCGCCAGGAAGGCCCTTTCGCAGGCCAGGGCTTGTGCGGTCGGCCGGTGGTCGATCGCGTCGACGAGAGATGCCGCCCGTTCATCGGCGATGCGGCTTTCGATGCAGATGGCGCCCTGTCCCGGGGCTGGCGGAAACGCATCCAGTGGCATCAGGTGTGTTGCGACATGTTCCAGCCCGAGCCGCCGCAGGCCGGCATTGGCCAGGATTGTTCCGTTGGCGATGCCCTCTTCGAGCTTGCGCAGGCGCGTCTGCACGTTGCCGCGGAACATCACCACCTTCAGATCCGGGCGCATGCGCAGGATCAGCGCCTGCCGGCGCAGCGACGACGAGCCCACGGTCGCGCCGTGCGGCAGTTCAGCTATGGAGGGCGCTGTCTTGCCGATGAAGGCGTCGCGCGGATCTTCGCGCGGCAGGAAAGCCGAAAGCTCCAGTCCGTCCGGCAATACGGTCGCCATGTCCTTCGACGAATGCACGGCGATGTCGATACGGCCGGAAAGCAGTGCCTCCTCGATTTCCTTGGTGAAAAGCCCCTTGCCGCCGACTTCCGAAAGCGGTCGGTCCTGGATGCGGTCGCCGCTGGTCGAAATCACTTCGATCGCGAAGGCGTCCTCCGGCAAGCCATGCGCCGCCCTCAGCCGGTCGCGCGTTTCCAGCGCCTGCGCGAGCGCAAGCGGGCTGCCGCGTGTCCCGATTTTGAAGGCTGTTGTTTGCATGGCGCGCGGTCCGTGATACCCACCCCGCGAACAGGGTTATCTGCCCAACGATCTCCTATCGGGGAATGGGCGCTCCGGCAATCATGATGCAGCGCGACAAATCATTCCGGGTACTGGGCATCGAGACGAGCTGCGATGAAACCGCGGCCAGCGTCGTTGGGCTGGAGGTCGGTCGCGCCCCGGAAATTCTGTCCAACATTGTGCTCAGCCAGATCGAGGAGCACGCGGCCTTCGGCGGCGTGGTGCCCGAGATCGCGGCGCGCGCCCACGTCGAAGCGCTTGACGGCATCATCGAGGCGGCGCTGGTCGATTCCAGGACCGATCTCTCCGAGATAGACGCCATCGCGGCGACGGCCGGTCCCGGCCTCGTTGGCGGACTGATCGTCGGCCTGATGACTGCCAAGGCGATTGCCATGTCTTCCGGCAAGCCGCTGATCGCGATCAACCATCTCGAAGGCCATGCGCTGACCGCCCGGCTGACCGATGGTCTTGCCTTCCCCTATTTGCTGCTGCTGGTCTCTGGGGGCCACACGCAGATCGTACTCGTCCGCGGCGTCGGCGATTACCAGCGCTGGGCGACGACAATCGACGACGCGCTGGGCGAGGCGTTCGACAAGACCGCGAAGATGCTAGGCCTGCCCTATCCCGGCGGGCCAAATGTCGAGATCGCCGCGTCGCGCGGCGATCCGTCCCGGTTCCTCTTCCCGCGCCCGATGAAAGGCGAGCAGCGCCCCGACTTCTCCTTCTCAGGGCTGAAGACGGCGGTGCGCCAGGCGGCCACGGAAATCTCGCCGCTGTCGGACAAGGATGTCGCCGACATCTGCGCCTCCTTCCAACTCGCCGTTTCCGACGCGCTGGGCGACCGCGTTTCGCGCGCTCTGTCGCGCTTCCGCAGCGAATTTCCCGACATCGCCGCCCCGGCGCTGGTCGTGGCGGGCGGCGTTGCGGCCAATCGGCAGATCAAGGGGACGCTGGAGACGCTCTGCGGCGAATATGGCTTCCGCTTCGTCGCGCCGCCGCACATACTCTGTACCGACAACGCGGCGATGGTTGCCTGGGCCGGCATAGAACGCTTGCGGGCAGGCATGACCGATCCGGAAGCCATGGATTTCGTTCCGCGCTCCCGCTGGCCGCTCGACAGCATCTCGGCGCCCGTTGTCGGTTCTGGAAGGCGGGGGGCCAAGGCATGAGCAGCTATACGGTCACCGTGCTAGGCGGCGGCGCCTGGGGCGCCGCTCTTGCCCTTTCCATGCTGCGCGCCGGGCACAAGCCCCGGCTGTGGGCCCGCGATGCGGAAATCGCCGCCGCGATCTCGGGCGGGGAAAACCCGCGCTATCTGCCCGGCATCAAATTCGGCAAGGGCATCGAAGCGACGACGGACATGCAGGCGGCCTTGGATCGCGCCGACTGCGTTCTGGCCGTCACTCCGGCGCAGTCGCTGCGGGAAGTGTTGAGCCAGGCCCAAGGCTGGATGCCCGCAAACATCCCCGTTGTTCTCTGCGCCAAAGGCATCGAGCGCGAAACCGGCGCTCTGCTGTCGGCCATCGCCGGCGAAATCATGCCGACCAACCCGGTGGCAGCGCTTTCCGGGCCGAGTTTTGCCTCGGACGTCGCGAAGGGCCTGCCAACGGCCGTGGTCGTGGCGGCCCGCGACGAGGCGCTGGCGGCCACGCTCGCATTGCGCTTCTCCGCCGCCAATTTGCGCTGCTATTCGACCGACGATCTGATCGGCGTCGAAATCGGCGGCGCCTTGAAGAATGTCTTCGCGATTGCCGCCGGTGCGATCACCGGCGCCGGTCTCGGCGCGAGCGCGCAAGCCGCGATGGTCACGCGCGGCTTCGTCGAATTGCGTCGCGTCGGTGCAGCCTTCGGCGCCCGCCCGGAGACGCTGATGGGGCTTTCCGGCCTCGGCGACCTGCTTTTGACCTGCTCGTCGGCGCAGTCGCGCAATTATGGCTATGGGCTGGCGCTGGGCCGCGGCTCGGATTTGTCCGGACAACCGCTCGCCGAGGGCGTCGCCACCGCTTCGATCGCCGCCCGCATCGCCCGCGATCGCGGCATCGACGCCCCGATCATCGGCGCGACGGCCCAGATTTTGGAGCGCGCCATCACCATCAGGGAAGCGGTAACGGCGCTGATGTCACGGCCGCTGCGAACCGAGGCCGAATAGGATTTTCGAGGAGAAACGATGCTGTTTGCGTTCATCTGCCGTGACAAGCCGGGCCATTTGCAGGTCAGGCTCGACAACCGACCGGACCATGTCGCGTTCCTGAACGGGCTCAACGCCGAAGGTACGCTGAAATTCGCCGGACCGTTCCTGGATGACGACGGCAAGCCCTGCGGCAGCCTGGTGGTGATCGAGGCGGCGGACAGGGATGCGGCGCGCGCAATCGCCGCTGCCGACCCATACGCGGTGGCCGGGCTGTTTGCGGCAGTCGACATCCAGCCCTGGAACTGGGTTTTCAACAATCCGGCGAATGCGTAGTACGCAATGAGGCGAGAAGAGGGATCGCAGACATGAATTACTGGCTTTTCAAATCGGAACCTTCGACCTTTTCCTTCGACATGCTGAAGGCCAAGGGCGAGGTCGGCACGCAATGGGACGGCGTGCGCAACTACCAGGCCCGCAACAATATGCGGGCCATGCAGATCGGCGATCTCGGCTTCTTCTACCACTCCAATGAAGGGCTGAATGTGGTCGGCATCGTCGAAGTCTGCGGGCTGGCCCATCACGACACCACCACCGACGATCCGCGCTGGGAATGCGTCGACGTGCGGGCGGTTAGGGATGTTCCCAACCCGCCGACACTCGACCAGATCAAGGCCAACGAGAAGCTGTCTAAGATGGTGCTGGTGGTGAATTCCCGCTTGTCGGTCCAGCCGGTCACGCCGGAGGAATGGAAGGAAGTCTGCCGCACGGGCGGCCTTGTTCCGGCGCCGTGAACAGCCTGGCGCCGGCGGAGGCCGAGAGCTTCGTTCTCGCCAACACTTCCCTGATGCCGCCGCCCCACGTTCCCGAAATCAAGCTGCATCTCGCGGACGAAGCGCACGACCTCTGGCTGAAAACCGAGGACGAGCTGGCCGCGATCGGCCTGCCGCCGCCGTTCTGGGCCTTTGCCTGGGCGGGCGGGCAGGGGCTGGCCCGCTATATCCTCGACCATCCCGAAACGGTGCGCGGCAGGCGCGTGCTGGATTTCGCCTCCGGCTCGGGGCTGGTCGCGATCGCGGCGCATATGGCCGGTGCTCGCGATATTCTGGCGGCCGATATCGACCCGTTCTGCGAGGCCGCAATCCGTCTCAACGCCCGCGCCAATGGCATCGTCATTGAATTTACCGGCTCGGATGTCGTCGGCACGGGCGGCGGCTGGGACGTCGTCCTGGCCGGCGACGTCTTCTACGACAGGCCCTTCGCCGAACGGCTCATCCCCTGGTTCTCGAGCCTGCGCGAGCGCGGCGCTGAGATCCTCATCGGCGATCCCGGCCGCTCCTATTTGCCGAAGGACAGAATGCAGGCGCTCGCCGTCTATGAGGTTCCGGTGACGCGGGCGCTGGAGGATGCGGACGTGAAGAAGACCACGGTCTGGCACTTCGCTTGACGGTTGCGCTGCACGGGCGTTGAATCCGGGCGAAAAGGGGAGTCGCCATGAATTTCGCCGGCATGAATTATCTCGCAATCGTCGTCGCCGCCATTGCCGCCTTCGGCTTCGGGGCGGCATGGTACAGCGTGCTGTCGAAGCCCTGGATCAAGGCGGCGCGCCTCGACCCCTCGTCGAAATCGGCGCCGCCGCTGGCGCCGCTGCTGGTCACGAGCTTCGTCTGCGAACTGGTGATGGCGTGGGTAATGGCCGGCGTGATCGGCCATCTCGGTACTGGTCGGGTCACCTTGTGGAACGGCGTCGTCTCCGGCTTCTTCCTCTGGCTCGGCTTTCTCGCGACCTCGACCGCGGTGAACCAGCGTTACGAGGGCTACGGCTGGGATCTGACCATCATTGACGCCGGGCATTGGCTGGGCGTCGCCCTGATCATGGGCGGCGTGATCGGCTGGTTCGGCGTCTGATTGCTGTCGGCCGGATTCGTCCCGAAAAGCTGCGCTTCCGGGGAGCATGCCAGGATGCAGGCCAATCCGTGCGAGTTGTGGCGGCGGGCTTGCGCGGCTTTACGGTTGCAATATGCTGCCGCGTCGACCGCCGCCTGGGAGGAGGGATTGCCATGGAACCGACATCGCTGCTGATCTTCGCGGGTGCGCTGTTCGTCGCCGCAGGATCGCCGGGACCGAGCATAGCCGCGTTGGTCGCACGGGTAATCTCCAAGGGTTTTCGCGATGTGCTGCCGTTCCTGGCCGCCATGTGGATCGGCGAGGCGATCTGGCTCTCGCTGGCGGTATTCGGCCTGGCATTCGTGGCGCAGACCTTCCATCTGGCCTTCGTGGTCGTGAAGTATCTCGGTGTCGCCTATCTCGCCTATCTCGCCTGGAAGATGTGGACGGCGCCGGTCGAGGTCCGCGACGGTTCGATGCCGCGCGAGGATTCCCCGGCAAAACTGTTCCTGGCCGGTATGGCGGTGACGCTCGGCAATCCCAAGATCATGATGTTCTACCTGGCGCTGCTGCCGACCATCATCGACCTCGCCTCGGTGTCGATGCTCGGCTGGCTGGAACTGACCCTGACCATGGCCGTGGTGCTGATCGCCATCGATGTCGGCTGGGTAATCGCGGCCGCGCAAGCGCGCAAGCTGTTGAAGAGCCGGCGCGCCATGAAGATCGCCAACCGGATCAGCGCGACGACGATGGCGGGGGCGGCGGCGGCAATCGCGGCGCGCTGAGCGCCGCGCGGGCAATTCGTCAGGCTTCGCTCGTCGCTCGCCTGCCGGGTCCCGCTGCTTCGCAGCATCCCGGCGTTTGCAGGCCTGTCATGATGCCATCGGCATCATGACTTCTTGCTTCGTTCGAAACGGGCTTTCACCCCTGCGGTTGAGGTTCCATGCCGCCTTCGGGCTCTTCGCCGCCGCTCTTCTTGCGGCGGCCGCCGCCCGTCGCACCGGCCTTCGGCACGGCCGAGCCTCTGCTCGTCGGCGTGTCGTCGCCCATATCGCGCGCGGGCTTGTGCCCGGCCAGAAGCTGCTTGATCTCCTCGCCGGAGAGGGTCTCGTATTCGAGCAGGCCCTGCGCCAGCGCGATCCAGTCCTTCTTCTTCTTTGTCAGCACGGCCTTTGCGGTTGAATAGGCCTCGTCGATCAGCCGGCGCACTTCGGCGTCGATGATCTGCGCGGTTTCTTCCGAGACGTTCTGCGTGCGCGCCACCGAATGGCCGAGGAAGACTTCCTCCTGGTTTTCGCCATAGGCGACATGGCCGAGCTTGTCGGAGAAGCCCCAGCGCGTGACCATGGCGCGCGCCAGCTTCGTCGCCTGCTCGATGTCCGAGGATGCGCCGGAGGTGATGTTCTCCTTGCCGAACTTGAACTCTTCGGCGACGCGGCCGCCCATCATGATCGCCAGCCTGGAGATCATGTATTTGTAGCTCATCGAATAACGGTCGCCTTCCGGCAGTTGCATGACCATGCCTAGCGCGCGGCCGCGCGGGATGATGGTCGCCTTGTGCAACGGGTCGGCCGAGGGCACGTTGAGCGCCAGGATCGCGTGACCGGCCTCATGATAGGCGGTCAGCTCCTTCTCGGCCTGGGTCATGGCCGAAGAGCGCCGCTCCGCGCCCATCATGATCTTGTCCTTGGCGTCCTCGAACTCGGCCATGGTGACCAGGCGCTTGTTGCGGCGCGCCGCCATCAGGGCGGCTTCGTTGACCAGGTTCATCAGGTCGGCGCCGGAGAAGCCCGGCGTACCGCGAGCGATGACCTTGAGGTCGACATTCGGAGCCAACGGCACGTTGCGGATATGGACCTTGAGGATCTTCTCGCGGCCGACGATATCGGGGTTCGGTACAACGACCTGGCGGTCGAAGCGGCCGGGCCGAAGCAGCGCCGGGTCGAGCACGTCGGGACGGTTGGTGGCGGCGATCAGGATGATCGACTCGTTGGATTCGAAGCCGTCCATCTCGACAAGCAACTGGTTCAGCGTCTGCTCGCGCTCATCATTGCCGCCGCCGAGACCCGCGCCGCGATGGCGGCCGACGGCGTCGATTTCGTCGATGAAGATGATGCAGGGCGCATTTTTCTTGGCTTGGTCAAACATGTCGCGAACGCGGCTCGCGCCGACGCCGACGAACATTTCGACGAAGTCGGAACCGGAAATGGTGAAGAACGGCACATTGGCTTCACCTGCCACCGAGCGCGCAAGCAGCGTCTTGCCGGTGCCGGGAGGGCCGACGAGCAGCACGCCGCGCGGGATCTTGCCGCCGAGGCGCTGGAATTTCTGGGGGTCGCGCAGATAGTCGACGATCTCGACCAGGTCTTCCTTTGCCTCGTCCACGCCGGCGACGTCGCCGAAGGTGACGCGGCCATGCGCCTCGGTCAGAAGCTTGGCCTTCGACTTGCCGAAGCCCATCGCGCGTCCGGAGCCCGACTGCATCTGGCGCATGAAGAAAATCCACACGCCGAGGATCAAGAGCATGGGCAGCCAGCCGATCAGCGCGCTGAAGATCGAGCCCGAACCGTCATTCTCGGGCCGCGCGTTGATCGTCACGCCCTTCTGCTCGAGCTTGGAAACCAGCGAAGGATCACCCGGCGAATAGGTCTGGAAGCCGGCATTGTTGTCGGTATAGGTGCCGCTGATGCGGTCGCCGGCGATCGTCACCGTCTTGACGCGGCCGGAAGAGAGATCGGTCAGGAACTCCGAATAGGCGATCTCGCTGGTCGCGCCCCGCGTCTGCGGCGTCTGGAAAAGATTGAACAGTGCGATCAGGAGAACGGCGATGATCGCCCAGAGCGCGAGGTTGCGATAATTCGGATTCATCGAATGTCCCGTTTGCGACCGAAAACGGGCGCAAGTCCTGTGTGAGTTTGTGCCCCTAACATAGGTAGGGCGCGGTGCATTGCCAAGCGGAACCGCTCTTCTCGGTTAAGCTCCGGTCATATTGTGTTTTGCGTATGGCGGGGCCGGCGGCGGCGCGGCGCCCAGCAGTTCGGCTGCAGCCCGCGCCGGCTCCAGATCGAAGGAAGGCAGGAATCGCATCCAGGGCGCGAGGAGCGGAATTGCAGCGGCTGCGGCTGGCTCGTCTCCGCCTGAAAATACCGGCTCGGCGGAAAGTGCTGCGCGAACAAGGCTCGGCGGAATATCTGCAAGCTCCGTTACGATTTCCGGTTTGACGTCCGGACCTCGTGTGCTGATCCACAAACCTTCGGCCTCGCCTGAAATGCGGTAGCGGCCGTCCCAGATCATGCCGTCACGAACCGGCGACGGTTCGGGCAAACCCCGCGTTTCGCGCAGCAGGAAGATGCCGTTGCGGCGCGCGTCGACCAGGATCCGCGACAATGTGGCGCAAAGGGGTTTTGCCGAAAGCCGGTCGAAAAGTCGCGCTACGCGCGCCTCGTCGGGCAGATGCGGCGCGCCGCCTATTGCGGCCAGCAGGATGCGCAGCGCATAGACCGCGCCGTCGCGAGGCTCGGCGGTTGCGAAGGCCGGATCGAGCCTGAACAGGCCCGGCGCGATGTGACGCGCATGCGCCCAAATAAGGCCGGCCGCCTCGCGCCCGAGATATTCGCGTAGCCGGGCAGCATCGCGGGCGGCGAGCAGCAACTTCGAAACATCGGCCTGCTCCCGCAAACGAGCCCGTGCGCGCGGACGCTCGAATGCCTGGTTGACGTTGGTCGGGTCTTCCACCCATGCGACGCCATTGGCTCGCAGATAGTGGCGCAGCGCCTCGCGTCGGGTCTCGAGCAGCGGCCTGACGATCCAGGCCTTTCCGTCGAACAGGGTGGCAGGGGCCATTCCGGCAAGGCCGCGGCCATCGCTGCGGGCCTGGCGCATCATCACGGTCTCGGCCTGGTCGTCGGCGGTATGGCCGGTGACGATCAGGTCCGTGCCTTCTTCGGCCGCGGCCCCAGCCAGCAATGCGTAGCGCGCCTCGCGCGCCGCCGCCGGCAGGCCGGTCGAAGGTTTCGATCCCTCCCAGGAAAGGGTACGGTGGGAAATGCCGCGGCTTTCGGCGAAATTCGCGACCGCCAGCGCCTCCGCAGCGGAGTCCGGCCGCAAACCGTGATCGACCGTCACCGCAACGAGCCGCACTGCCGGCGCCTTCGCGTCGAGATAGGCTTTCATCAGCAGGAGCAGGGCGGTTGAGTCGCTGCCGCCTGAGACCGCGGCGACTATCGCGTCGCGCGCGGCGAAATCGAAGTTCGAAAATGGCTGGATAAGGTCGCTGTCCACCTAGAGCGCTTCAAGCTGGCCGTGAAACGCTCCAAGGATCAGCACGCGGCCAGTGCCTGTTCCTGCTTGACGCGGCCCTTGAGCGCTCCGGAAACGTTGGGATAACGCTTGCCGATTTCGGCGAAGGTGGCGCAAGCGACATCGCGCTGGTTGAGGCCGACCAGCGATACACCAAGCTTGAGCAGCATGTCGGGGGCCTTCTTGGAATCCGGGTAGCTCTTGTTGGCGGAGAGGAAAACCTCGGCTGCGTCGCGGTATTTCTGCTGGCCGAGCAGCGATTCCCCGAGCCAGAAATGCGAGTCCGCCGTCTTGGGATCGGAGGGGAAGCGCGCAATGTGGTCGCGGAAGCCGGCTTCCGCGGTGCTGTAGTCGCCCGACAAAATGAATTCGTAGGAATTGCGGTAGAGCTCTTCCGGATCGTCGGTTGCGGGCAGCGCAGCCACCACTTCGCCGCTGGGGGCAGGAGCGGCTCCGTTCGCCGGCGGCGGCGTGATCACGCCCTGGGTCGCCTGGTCGCCGACGCTGCCGCCCGTGACGTTGCCGTTCTCGTCGAACGTAATGGTGCCGAAGGTCTTCGGTGGCGCGCCCGGCGCGGGCGGGTTCTGGGTTGCCGCGTCGCCGGTGATGACTTCCTCAACGCTACCGGGCGCCTGTGCGGCGCCGCCGGCAGGCGGCTGTGGCTGGGCGGGCGGCGGGGCTTCGGCGACGGTGCGGTTGGATTTGCCCTTGGCGTCCGAGCGCTTCTCGAGTTCCTGGAAGCGGAACTCGTTGTCTTCCTGCATCTTTCGCATCTGCTCCTGCATTTGCAGGATCTGGAAGTTGAGCTCCTCGATCGTGCCCGACAGCGAGCGGATCTGCTCTTCCAGCGCGACCAGGCGTGGATCGCTGGCCTGAGCATACCGCACGGTCTCGTCGGCTTTTTTGCGCCGAACACGCCGGGAAGTCCAAATTTGGGCAGCAGGTCGATGATGCCGGGGCGGTCTTGCTCGCTCGGCTGGGCGAATGCGGCCGTCCCGGAAAGAAGGATTGCGGCGAGTGTGCCGCTCAGGATCGCTCGAAAATACATATGCCTCTCGCAGTGTGTGGATATCGCGTCGCGCGGAACAGCGCTTTTTCGCTTTTATCAGGACGCGAGGACTTCGGCCAAATTTTGTTTGCAGGCCATGGGAACGAAAAAGGCGGCCCGCCAGGACCGCCTTCGAACGCCACTGCGTCAGGGTTGATCAGCTGCCGGCGCCGCTCAGCGCGGTTACTGCGCGGCGGTTCTGCGACCAGCATGAAATGTCGTCGCAGACCGCGACCGGCTTTTCCTTGCCGAAGGAGATGGTGCGCATGCGGTTGGCGGCGACGCCCCGGGCGGCGAGATAGTCGCGGGTCGCGGCGGCCCGGCGCGCGCCGAGCGCCAGATTGTATTCACGCGTGCCGCGCTCGTCGGCGTGGCCTTCGATCTGGATGGCGTAGTGCGGGTATTTGTTCAGCCACTGGGCCTGCCGGGCGAGAATCCCTTGAGCGTCCGCGCGGATCGCCGAGGAATCCGTGTCGAAGAAGATGCGGTCGCCGACATTGACCGTGAAGTCCTGCGTCGAGCCGGGTGTCGCCGCGCCCGCGCCGAGGCCGAGATCGGCTGCGCTGTTAGGCGTCTTCTTGGAGGCGCAGCCGGCAATCGCCAGCGCCGCCACCATGGCGATGATTACGGGATTCGTGGTAAGTCTTGCGATGCGGCGCATCCCGCCTCTCCTTAGCATTTGAGTAAAATCGTTGAAATTCCAGTAACCACATTGCGGTTAACCGGGGTTCAAGAAACATGGTTAATTTTCGGTTTCCGCCACCGCCGTCCGCAATGCCGGGCCGTCCAAGTTCCAGTTTGCGCGCACCCTAGGCGGAAATGCGGCGCAAACGCGGCGGCTTCAGAAAGTCGCCGCGTTTCCATGGACCGGATTATTCGAGCAGCGGCGACCAGGCCGGGTCCGAGGCGAAGTTCGCCGTCGGGATAGGCTGCTCGTTGCGGCCGGTCAGGTCGATCGAGTGCAGACGCGGTCCGCCCGAACCGGCTTCCTCCTTGAAGAACATGATGACGCGTCCGTTGGGCGCCCAGGTAGGGCCTTCCTGCTGGAAGCCGGTCGACAGGATGCGCTCGCCGGAACCGTCGGTCTTCATCACGCCGATCGAGAACTGTCCGCCAGACTGCTTGGTGAATGCAATGAGGTCGCCGCGCGGCGACCACACCGGCGTCGAGTAGCTCCCGCCGCCGAAGGAGATGCGGGTCTGGCCGGAGCCGTCGGCCCCCATCACATAGATCTGCGGCTGGCCGCCGCGGTCAGAGGTGAAGACGACCTTGCTGCCGTCCGGCGAATATGAGGGCGAAGTGTCGATCGCGTTGGAATTGGTCAGTCGCGTCGTCGTGCGGCTGCGCAGATCCATGGAAAAAATGTTGGAGTTGCCGTCTTCGCGCAGCAGGCTCATGACCACCTTCTGGCCATCGGGCGAGAAGCGCGGCGCAAATGTCATGCCGGGGAAATTGCCGACGAGTTCGCGCTGCCCCGTCTCGATCTGCAGGAGATAGACCTTGGGCTCGCCGCTCTCATAGGACATATAGGTGATTTCCTGGCGGGTCGGCGAGAAGCGCGGCGTCATCGCGATCGACTTGCCGTCCGACAGGTAGCGCACACCGGCGCCGTCCTGGTCCATGATCGCCAGGCGCTTGCGGCGCTGGTTCTTGGCGCCGGATTCATCGATGAACACGACGCGGGTGTCGAAATAACCCTTCTCGCCAGTCAGCCGCTCATAGATGGCGTCTGCGATTATGTGGGCGACGCGGCGCGAATTGGCCTTGGAGGAGAAGAACTGCTCGCCGGTGAGTTGCTGGCTGGCGAACGTGTCCCACAGCCGGAACTCGGCGCGCAGCCTGCCGTCGGCCTCCTCGCTGACGCGGCCGGTGACCAGCGCCTGGGCGTTGATGACCTTCCAGTCCTCAAAGCGGGGGGCTGCGTCGGGGTTGGATATCTTCTCGATGAAAGCGCCCTTGTCGATCGGCGCGAACAGGCCGGAGCGCTTGAGGTCCGCCGCGACGATGCCGGCGATTTCGGCGCCCAGGGAGCCGGCCGACAGGAAGTCGGTGATGGCGATCGGCAGCGGTTCGACATTGCCCTTGTTGACGTCGATCTCGACCAGCGCTTGCGCCGGCAGGACAGCCGCGCTCATGCCGGCGGCGAGAGCGCCAATCATCAGGAGTGTCGTCAGGAAGTTCTTCATGAAGTTCAGCCTCTTTGGTCCGTATCGGGCATGCGGATGCCTCAGAACATCTCGCTCGGATCGAAATTGACGATGACATCGGCCCACGCGTCGTACTTTTCGGCGGGAAGATTGTAGGGAGCGCAGCGCGACACCGCGCGGCGGGCGGCCTCTGCGGCCGCGCGCTCGACACCGGAAGAGCCGCCGCCTGCGATGATCTCGGGCGTGCCTTCGAGAGCGCCGCTGGGATCAAGCTTGAATTGGACTGAGACCTTCAGCGCCTCGCCGTCGAGTGCACCGGCGGGGATGTTCCAGCAGCGCTGGACCTGGCCGCGCAATGCGTCCATCTCGCTTTGCGACAGCTTCGAGCCGCTGGTGGTCTTCTCGCCGCCGAGCGCGGCCTGCTGCGTCGAGCGCTTGGCGCCGCCGCCGGAGGCCTTCTCCTTGTTGAGGAGGGCCGCCACCTCGTCGGCGTTGAATTCCTTTTCCGTCGATTTCGGCCTGGCCGCCGCTTGCTGCGTCGGCTTGTCGGCTTCCTTGCGGTCCGGCGTCTTGGCGGTCTGCGCCTGCGGCGGCTTCGGCCGCGCCTCGGGCGCGGGAGCGTTTTCAGGGAGTTTCACCGCCTCGGCCTCGGCTTTTTCGGCCACGATCGTCTCGGCGACCGGGTCGGGCGTGACCTCCTGCTTCGGCTCGGCGGCCGGAGCGACTTCCGTCGCCGGCGCGGCGGCCGGCTTGGGCTCGGGCTTCTTCACGGGCTCGGGCTTGGGCTGCTCCACTGGTTCAGGCCGCGGCGCGGGCTCGGGGGAGGGTGGAGGCGCAGCCGCCGTCTCGACGGGCCGGGGCTTCGGCTCCGGCGTGGCCGGCTTGTCGGTGTCAACGGTATTTTCGCCGACCTTCTGCGCGTCCGGAACGATGTCCGGCTTCTTCGTCGGCAAGGGCGCCGGCGTTTCGTTGACGGTCGCGGTCTTGTCGCCCTGCTGAATCTGGGTGATCTCCTCGATCGGAACGATGTCGACCGGCAGCGCCTCGACGTCGGCGACCTCGAGTGCGCTCGGCGCCGACAGCGTGAACAGGCCGAAGCCGAGCAGGGCTGCGTGCATGACGACCGATGTGGTGAGACCGGCTTTCATCGACGTCTACTGGCCGTCCTGTTCCTGTAGCGTCACAAGGCCGAGATTGCGGTATCCGGCCGCCGAAATGCGGGCCATCACCTTCATCACCGTGCCGTAGTCGGCGGTCCTGTCACCGCGCACATAGATGCGTTCCTCATAGCCGGCCTGGGCGATCGCCTCGAGTTTCGGCACCACTTCCTCGAGAGGAATTTCAGTCTCCTGAAGGTAGATCTGGCCACCCTGGTTGACCGAAACAGTGATAGGTTGCGTGTCCGAGTTCAGAGCCTTGGCCTGCGTTTCCGGCAGGTCGATCGGCACGCCGACCGTCAAGAGCGGCGCCGCCACCATGAAGATGATGAGCAGCACCAGCATCACGTCTACGAAAGGCGTGACGTTGATTTCCGACATAAGGCCGTGATGGCGGCCTCGCCGCCTGTGGCCGCGCGACCCGCGCCCGCCCATCTGTCCCGCTGACATTCCCATGCTTTTGTTGTCCTCAGCCCTTGGGGGCTACTTTTTCATCAATTTGGCGCGAGAGTATGGCGGAGAACTCGTCGGCGAAGCCTTCCATCCTGACCGCGATCTTGCCGGCGTCTGACGACAATTTGTTGTAGGCGATGACGGCAGGGATGGCGGCGAGCAGGCCGATCGCGGTGGCGAGCAGCGCCTCGGCGATGCCGGGCGCGACGACCGCCAGATTGGTCGACTTCGAGCCGGCGATGGCCTGGAATGAGGTCATGATGCCGACAACCGTGCCGAACAGGCCGATGAAAGGCGCCGCCGAACCAATGGTGGCGAGGAAGCCGAGCTTGCCCTCGAGCCGCTCCATTTCGCGCGTCAGCGCCAAATCCATCGCCTTGTCGATGCGGGTCTGCAGACCGAGCGGCGATTTCGCGCCCTTCTCGAAACTCTTCTTCCATTCGCGCATCGCCGCCACGAAGATCGCGCCCATGCCAACCGTCTTGCGGTCGGCGAGCGTCCGGTAAAGCTCCTCCAGCGACTGCCCGGACCAGAATATCTGCTCGAAGCGGTTCAGCGCGCCGCGCATGCGGGCATAGGCGATCAGCTTGTCGACCACGATCGCCCAGGTCCAGATCGAGGCCAGAAGCAGGCCGATCATCACCAGCTTCACGACCCATCCGGCCTGCCAGAACAGCGCCCAGATCGATAATTGCACGCCCGGCTCGGCGAGAGGTAGGTTTTCCATACAAACAATTCCTTAGATACCCGGGGCTTGGCTCGCGGCTTAGCCCAATGCGCATCATCCCGTTCGGTCCGTTCGCACGAAGCTTCCGGAATGCCCTGAAAATGCGCCGTTGCGGGCCTTTTCAGGGCAAAGTTTGGTGAAACGAAGGCGCACAAATCCGCCCGATTTCACCTCGTCTCTTCATGGACCGTTAAGGTTAAGGATGGGTTAGTGGAGGCGGCCGATTCAGGCCTTGCCCGGCATGAACGCCGCGATCCATTCGTGCGGAAAGCGCCTTGGCCGGCCGTTCTCGCCGATGATCGCGGCTTCCACCCTCGCTTCGACCAGCACCTCCTGGCCGCGCTTCAGCTGCTGCGCCATGAAGATGCGCGCGCCCGAAATCTCTTCGGCCCGCGTTTCGATCGTCAGTATGTCGTCAATGCGGGCGGAGCCGCGGAAATCGATCTCCATGCGCCGCACCACCCAGACGATCCTTTCGCCATGCTTGCCGCCGGCAAGTTCGGTGTGGTGGACGCCGGCAAGCCTCAGGAAATCGGAGCGGCCGCGCTCGAAGAATTCGAGATAACGCGCGTGATAGACGACGCCGGAAAAGTCGGTGTCGGCATAGTAGACCCGCGCCATCAGGCGATGGCCGGAGGGCGTCAGTTCGCCGGAAAGGCCGGCCATCAGCAGATCCGATTCGCCATGCTCTGCCATCAGGCTTTCCTTTCCAGCCGAACCGACGGGTGAAATCCGGCAAAATGCATGACCCCGATGGCATTATTGGCTGCAGCGATCAAGAACTGTCTTCTGGCTGAGGCTAATCGCGCTTTCGCATCCAGACTCAGGTCGCTGGATAAACACTGTTGGTTTCTGCTGGATATCGCTGCCGCGGGCGCCAGCAACCCGTCCGCCTGCCGGCTATGGGCGCTTTCGTGAAAACACCATCAGATTGGTGCGCATCGGGGGTGGCATCATCCATTGAAGCAGCGAGATGAAGGCAAAGCCAACCGCCTTGCCGCCGTGATATTTTGGGGTGCCATTGGAAATGTAGCCGTGATGCGACCAGTTCTTTCCTTCGAAAGCCTGGCGAATGCTGTCCAGGGAGTTCATGCGGTAGAATGTCGGAAACGCATCTTCCTTTGGCCGCTCGGGCCATACCAGCCGCATCAAGCGATCCTTGACCGTCTCGGGCACGATCATATTGCCTATTCCCACATAGCCAAGGCGGTTCGGCGTAAGTGCACAGAGCCAACCGCCAGGCTTCAGAACGCGATTGATCTCCCGTGCGAACTCCTTCGGGTGTTGGATATGTTCGATCACCCATTCGCAGATGATAATGTCGATGCTGTCATCGTCCAGCGGCAGACGGCCGCCTGGCTTGATGACATGCGCCTCGTCGAGATGCGGATGGTTCAGGACAACCGGGTCGACATCGAGCCCGATCACCCGTTTCACGCGGCCATGAAAATTGCAGAACCGTTGGCGGAACTCAGCGCTCTGGCCGTCGTAACGAGAGCCGCGTCCTGCGCCAAGATCGACGACAACCATATCTGATTTCACGAGCGCGTTGATGCGCGTATAGAATTCTACGGCTTCATCGTCCCGCGTATATCCCCCGGCTGCTGTCTCCGGCCGCCACCGGTCAACTACAGTCATTGCACCCACCTATCCTTTTGCGTGTATTCAACTCAGTTAACCGAATATTAACGATGTGAGAACGACGGATTATAAAGAAGGTTAATCTGGCCATTGAGCCAACGAACATGCCCACCACTGGGTTGCTTGTTCAGCCGCAGGCAAAAATCCGATTCACCATGATCCGTCATGACGCTTTCCTTTTTCGGGCCGAACTGACAGGTAAAATCCGGCAACAAGGCAGACCCGGATGGCATTATTGGCGACAACGATCAGGAACTTTCTTCTGACGCTGGCGCTGGTCGCCCTTCTGGGGGCGCCGGCGAGCGCGGCCGATTTTTCCATGAAGCGCGGCATCAACCTCGACATCTGGACGACTTGGCCCGACGAGACGAAATGGGGCGAGGAGGCTGCGATCCTGCCTTTTCCGGAATGGCGCAAAAGCCTCCGGGAGAGCGACCTCATCGCATTGAAGGATGCCGGCTTCGACTTCGCCCGCATCCCCGTCGACCCCTCGCCCTTCCTTTCCGACACGACCCTCGGGTTCCGGGACAAGCTTTTTGCCTCGATCCTGGAATCAGTCCGACTGGTCAACCAGGCCGGCCTGAAGGCGGTCGTCGACATGCATCTTTTCCCGGCCGGCGACAATCGCGCAGTCGACATGACCGCCGTCATGAACGATCCCGCAGTGTTCGACGGTTATGTCGACTTTATCCGAGTCATGGCGCGCACCCTGTCGAAGGAAGACCCTTCGCTGGTCGCCTTCGAACTGATGAACGAGCCGGTGCTCGACTGCGAAGAGGACGGCGCCAACCTCTGGCCTGAGCGCCTGAAGCGGCTCTACGCGGCGGCGCGTTCGTCCGCGACACGGCTGACGCTGGTGCTGAGCGGCGCCTGCTGGGCCGGTGCCGAAGGCCTGGCCAAGATCGACCCGAAGGACTTTCCCAACGGCAATATCATCTGGACCTTTCATTCCTATTCGCCCTTCCTGCTGACGACGCAAGGCGCCACTTGGGCCGGCGATTTCATCCGCTATGTTACCGGGCTGCCCTACCCGCCTTACGCTGTGCCCCGCGCCGAACTTGACGCCGCATTGGAAAAGGTTCGGAAAACGATCGAGGCCGAAGCGCCCTGGTCGCGCCGTAGCGGCATGCTCGCCTATCTCGACGAGCAGATCGCCTTGATGGATACCGAGGAGGAACTGTCGGCGATTATGGACGAGCCGTTCGACACGGTCGCCAAATGGGCGTCGGAACACGATGTGAAGCCGGAAAACATCTTCCTCGGCGAGTTCGGCATGATCCGCCAGGAGTGGGAGAACCCCTTCGTCATGCCAGCCGCCTCACGCGCCGCCTATGCAAGGGACATGATCGCCCGCGCCGAAAAGCATGGCTTCGCCTGGGCGCTCTGGTCCTATGGCGGGGCATTCGGCATCGTAGAGGAGTTCGAGGGACGAAAAGCCGAGCCGGATGTGATGGAGATGGTCAGGACGCTGGACTGACGAATGGCTTCTCACGCCAAACGATATGTTCGGTGCCTGAGGGCAAAGCGGCTATCTGCCGGCGCAAGAACGCCGGAAGCAGTCCGATCCTCGACAGATTGTCTTCGTTCGCCATCAGCCAGCGGAACTCGAGCTCGTTGTTTCCTTCCCTGAGAAGGTGGACAGTTTGGTCCCTGGTTCTCGGAAATCCGGCAGGCAGAGTCATTTGGTGAATGAAGAGCAACTCGTGGTAGTCGCGTCCGCGATAGACGAAGAAATTCTCGATCACGAAGAACAGGCGGCCTACCTCGACGGCGAGTCCCATTTCCTCGGCCATTTCCCGCAAAGTGTGGCAGCGGAGTCCTCGCCAAGTTCCGCATGACCGCCAGGCAGCGTCCAGAAGGATTCGTGCGCGGCCGAGTGCAGCAGGACATGCCCATCCTCGACTGCGAGCCCGGCGACGCGATAACTGAAATGGTCGCGACCGGCGTCGAGTGTGATCATGCGCCTTTGCGCCATCAGATTAGTCGTCCTCAAAAAGACTAATTTGCTGGATGGCGAGATCCTTCGGGGCTTCCAGCCCGAGATGTTTCCAGGCATTGGCGGTCAGTACCCGGCCGCGCGGCGTGCGCTGGATGAAGCCCTGCTGGATCAGGTAGGGCTCGATGATGTCCTCGATGGCGTCGCGCGGCTCGGAAAGCCCGGCCGCGATCGTCTCGATGCCGACCGGTCCGCCGCCGAAATTCTGCGCGATCATGGAGAGATAGCGCCGGTCGAGCTGGTCGAGGCCGAGCGCGTCGACTTCGAGGCGGGTCAGTGCCTCGTCGGCCACCTTGCGGGACACATGGCCCGCGCCGGCGACGCTGGCGAAATCTCGCACCCGGCGCAACAGTCGCCCCGCGATGCGCGGCGTCCCCCGCGCGCGCCGGGCGATCTCCAGCGCGCCGTCGTCGCCGAGCGGCATGCCCAAAATGCGCGCGCCGCGCCGCACGATCATCTCCAGCTCCTTGATAGAATAGAAATTGAGCCTGACCGGGATGCCGAAACGGTCGCGCAGCGGATTCGTCAGCAGGCCGAGCCGCGTCGTGGCGGCGACCAGCGTGAACTTGGCAAGGTCGATCTTTACCGAACGCGCGGCAGGACCTTCGCCGATGATCAGGTCGAGCTGATAGTCCTCCATTGCCGGATAGAGGATTTCCTCGACTGCCGGGCTCAGCCGGTGGATCTCGTCGATGAACAGGACATCGCGCTCCTCGAGATTGGTCAGCAGCGCGGCCAGATCGCCGGCCTTGGCAATGACCGGGCCGGAGGTCGAACGGAAGTTGACGCCGAGTTCGCGCGCCATGATCTGGGCGAGCGTGGTCTTGCCGAGGCCGGGGGGGCCGACGAACAGCACATGGTCGAGCGCCTCGCCGCGGCCCTTGGCCGCCTCCACGAAGACCTTCAGGTTGGCCCGCGCCGCCGCCTGCCCGACGAATTCGTCGAGTGTCTGCGGGCGCAGCGTCGCGTCGGCGTCTTCGCCGCGCGGGTCGGAAGAGACGAGGCGGGGGGCGGTGTTCATGTGAGAAGTTCCATAGCCGGGATTCTCGAAGCGGCCGCGCGGTCGAATGTAACAGTATGCGAGCAGCCCTGTTCGCGATTATGCTCAGCGATCAGCGCGTCGACAAAATCTATACCTGCGTTGTTGTTCGACCGCTCCAAGGCGCGAACCACGGCATTATGGCTCTCGAATACAAGCGATCTCGTCCTGATGAGCCTATGGATGGCGGCCAACACCTGCTTCCTTGGCTGCCGATAACGCGAAACGAGTGACCAGTTGAACTCAACCAGAACTATCAGACTGATGTAACCTGGACTTTCCGGCGTTAAACCATTGCCGAATTGAAGAGCCTTGGCGCGCTGTTGCGGGTCGTCGTTGAGCACCATTCGCAGCAAAATGTTGGTGTCGATTCCTACCTGCGTCACGCGGCGTCCTCGCGGTCGTTGCGATCATCGTCGCCGGCAACATGCCGCCCGACGGCTTCCCTGACAGCCGCATCTATTTCCTCGAGCGTTGCCGGTCCGCCTGGGGGATCACCGAGAAATCCGGCAAGATCGGCAAAATTCAGGTTCTTCGGCGTCCCGACGAGATGGTCGTCCACCACGGTCCAGACGACCTTGTCACCAGGCGCAAGCGCCAACTCATCCCGGACGTCCTTGGGAATTGTGAGTTGGCCTTTCGACGATAACGTAGCATACCCACCCATTTTCCGACTCCTACGAAAATTTCTTACCAACCAGATAATAGTAAGAAATCCTCAGTCCGGCAATTGCTCACCGCGCCAGTTCCTTCAACCCCAGCCTTATCAGCCTGGCCGAATCCGCGCCGTCGCCTGCGCTTTTCATCGCTGCCGCGACCGCATTCGCCGCGATATCGCGTGAATAGCCGAGATTGGTAAGCGCCGAGACCGCGTCGGCGACCGGCGCCGGTGCAACGCCCTCGCCAAGCTCCTGCTTCAGCCCGATCGTTCCCGACGCCGTTCCGGCAAAAACCGGCGCCTTGTTCTTCAGTTCGGTGACGATGCGCTCGGCGACCTTCTTCCCCACGCCCGGCGCCCGGGAAACCGTGGCGATGTCCCTCAGCGCGATCGCATTCGCGAGGTCGGAAGGAGCGAGCGTCGACAGGATCGCCAGCGCCACTTTGGCGCCAACGCCCTGCACATTGTTCATCAGCATGCGGAACCACTCACGCTCCAGCGCGGTCCGGAAGCCGTAGAGCCGGATCATGTCCTCGCGCACATAGGTCTCGATGAAAAGCGTCACCGCCTCGCCGGGCGAGGGCAGGGCGGCAAGCGTGCGCGCCGGGCAGAAGGCGACATAGCCGACGCCATGCACGTCGACGATGCAGTGGTCCTCGTCGATCTCGTCGAGCGTGCCTTTGAGCTTGCCGATCATGGATGCCTCAAGCTCATGGATGGGTATCCGGGGCAACGAGTTCCACGCCCGGAAAATACGTTCTGTATCCGGTTGGATCGCGTGTCAGGATGGCATAGCCACGGATGGCGGCATGCGCTCCGATCCAGAAGTCCGGCAATACCCTTTCGCGGGAGCCGCCCAGCCGGCGGTAGCGCGCAAACGCCCTTGCGGCGGCGAAGGCGGCTTCCCAGGGTAGCCCCTCGCGCAGAAACTCTTCTTCGGGAAGTATGCTGTCGACTTCGTCGATCGTGTCATAGCGCATCGAAAACTCGGAGTAGATGATCTGGTTGATGATGACGCCGCCGCGTCTGCGCATGCTAGCCAATTGTGAGCGCGACCATTTCAGCCAGATCGGGTCGCGAACGGCGATGTCGATCAGGATGTTGGTATCGACAAGAGTCGCCACGCTCAGCGGTCCCGCGTCAACGCCATGACGTCTTGGGCATCCATTGTCTGATCGCCGGTTCCTTCAAGGCGATCCAGAGCCGCCAGGAAGTGGTCAAGCCGGCCACGGTCAGCCAGCCGCCGCTCGTCATCCTTGGGAACAATGGTGATCTTTCCATCCTCGACGCCGAAGATGACCTCGCTGTTGGGATGAATGCCGAACGTCTCGCGCAAATCCCGCGGTATCGTCACCTGGCCCTTGCTCGTCACGCGCATAGAATGCTCCCATCCTCTTACAAGTAAGGAATATTCCGACCTACGGAACAAGTCAAGAACATGCTCCAGATGGTCACCCCGCGAGCGCCGCCAGCTTGAACACCGCGCTTTGCCGATGATGCGCATGGCAGATGGCGATCGCCAGCGCGTCGGCGGCATCCTCGCTGTCGAAGATTGCCTTGGGCATCAGCACCTTCACCATCATGGCGATCTGCTTCTTGTCGCCATGGCCGACGCCGATCACCGCCTTCTTGACGGCATTCGGCGCATATTCGGCGACAGCGAGGCCGGCGAGCGCCGGCACCAGCATGGCAACGCCGCGCGCCTGGCCGAGCTTCAGCGTGGCGGCCGCGTCCCGATTTACGAAGGTCGCCTCGACCGCCGCTTCATGCGGCAGTTGGGCGCGCAATATCTCGGAGAGACCCTCATGCAGCTGACAGAGCCGCACCGCCAGCGAAGCCTTCTCATCGGAGCGCACGGTGCCCGAAGCAACGAAACGCAGCGAATTGCCGAGCGTCTCGACGACGCCCCAGCCGGT
Source organism: Mesorhizobium sp. WSM2240 (assembly GCF_040438645.1). NCBI lineage: Bacteria > Pseudomonadati > Pseudomonadota > Alphaproteobacteria > Hyphomicrobiales > Phyllobacteriaceae > Mesorhizobium > Mesorhizobium sp. WSM2240. The sequence continues at coordinate 4,870,968 of NZ_CP159253.1, read as the reverse complement.
GCGCCGAAGCCCGGGATCGATGCCTAAGATGCGAATCGCGCCGTTCATGCGGACGAATCTAACCGCGCCGGGCGCGCTTGTCAGAAAAACCCTGTGGACTGACCGAGAACAGGGAACCGATTGCCGCCCGCCACGTTTGCGATGGCTGACACTTTGCCTCTGGCGGGTTGCAGTTGAACCGGCGGAATGCCCCTTGTCCCTGTCGACATCTCCGCCGGTTCATCCGCCATTCGTCTAATACGATGTTTACGCGACGGAACCGCCTACATCTGCCGTTCAGCCTGGTATGGATGCGAGGCCAAGGGGGCAGTTGTGACTCGCGATGAGCGCGAAGACTATATCTACAGCCGGGCTTACGAGCTTGCGGCGAGCGGGCTGCACCTCGAGCCGATCACCATCATCGCCGCGCTCATTAAGGAGGGCTACCCGGAAGCCGTCGAAATCCTGGAGAGTCCGCTCGTGCGAAACGATCTGCGGCGGGTCTGCGCCCGCAACTGGCCGGGCGTGAATCCCGAAAGGCCAGCAGGCTCCATCGGGCCTCCTGCGCCGCGCAAGCGCCGGAGAAAGCCGCCGTCGGAGGATTTCAGGTGAGGAGAGAGGCAGCCGGTGAGGAAACCGGCTGTTTTGGTTGGCGGCGAACCGGTCAGCCGCGGGCGAAAGCCGTGTTCAGAAGCGTGATCTGGTCCGAGACCGGGTTGCTGCGCCGGCTGGCGGGGGTGGCGGTAGGGTTGGCCCCGGCTCCGTAGATCTCTTCGTCCATCCGGCGCACCAGCGCCTGGAGTCTCAGCGAACGGTTCACCAGGTCGACAAAGGCTTCCGGCAGTTCGTTCCAGCCGGCCGCGTCGCCGTGAGCCGAAGCGGTGTCGAGCCGCACCTTGGATTTCTCCGAGGCGACCTGGTCGCGGGTCATCTCGCCTGAATTGGCGGCGCGCTGCAGCAGCAGCCACGAGGCGACCTGCATCAGGCGGGTGGTGAGTCGCATCGATTCGGCGGCGTAGAGCGTCGCCGCCAGCCGCGACAGCTTCTTGGCTTCGGCGCGGCCTTGGCCGTCGAGATATTCGGCAGCCTGTTCGACCAGCCCCATGCCCTCATTGTAGAGCGGCTTGAAGGATTGCGAAAAAATCCGGCGTTCCGCCAGCCTGACAGTCTTCGCGCCGCCTTTCGAAGCCTCGATTATCATGTCGCCCCTGCATTCCTGAAACCGCCGCATGCCCTGTTGGCAGCCCGCCGGCGTGTTCCGAACCTATACGATACCGTTGCGCGAAAATGCGCCCGTGCATGATTGAAGGCAAGCACATGTTTAACAGAAGGTTAACGCGGGCAAGCGCGGCCGGGTTGTCCACAGAAGGAGCGTCGCGCCAAAAAAAGAGCCGCTGAAAAGCGGCTCTCAGGAGTTTAACAGGGAGGCGTCAAACGAAGTGGCTCCAAACCACTCGGTAAGAATCCAGATCACTGGATGCCATAGTAAACGCCCGTAAAGCTTAACGAGCGGTTAACAGCCCGCAGAAAATCAGCGAAAAATTTTCGTCAATGCGTCGCCACGGGGCTTGCCGCTCTGGCCTCCTCGCTTCTCCAGAGTGCGGAGAGAGCGATGAAGGCGAAGAGCAGCGTCGCCACAAAATAGGCCATCGCGCTGATGCCGAGCAGAGGCTCGATCGAGGGGTTGCCGCCATAAAGCACGAAAAGCCCTACAAACATTCCGATGCTGCTGACCGCCGCCAGCCAGAAGTGGATCGTCGCCAGCCTGGAGATGCGTGCTGCCGGCACCAGATGATAGAAGAAAGCGAATACAGCCGACATCAACCACCCGACAACCATTATGTGCGCATGCGTCGGCAGTTGCGCATGGTCGTGGCTCATGGCCATGGACAGGCCAAGCACCATTCCGAGAACAGAATAGATGATAGCCAATGTGAAGAAATTGCGTGCTATCCCGTGCATTGTGGTTCCCCTTTTACTGAGCCTCCTCCGCGGCCGCGTCGCATTTTACTGCGTCGACTGGCCTTTTGCATCAGCATTGTTTCGGGACCATGTCGCTCGTGCGGGCCGCCGCGTATGCGCGGTTACATAGCCGCTACAGAGCCTTGGCCAGTTCGCGCAGCCGGAATTTCTGGATCTTGCCGGTCGAGGTTTTGGGAATCTCCGCGAAGATCACCGTCCGCGGACATTTGAAGCGCGCCAGAAGTGTGCGGCAATGCTCTATGATCTCCGCCTCGGTCGCCGTCCTGCCGGGCTTCAGCTCGACATAGGCGACCGGCGTCTCGCCCCATTTGTCGTCCGGCCGCGCAACCACGCCGCAGGAGGCGATGGCCGGATGCTTGTAGAGTGCGTCCTCGACCTCAATCGACGAAATGTTCTCGCCGCCCGAAATGATGATGTCCTTCGACCGATCCTTGAGCTGGATGTAGCCGTCCGGGTGCATCACGCCGAGGTCGCCGGAATGGAACCAGCCTCCCGCGAAGGCTTCGTCGGTCGCCTGCCGGTTCTTCAGATAGCCCTTCATGACGATGTTGCCGCGGAACATGACTTCGCCGATTGTCTCGCCGTCGGCCGGCGTCGGCTCCATCGTCTCGGGGTCGAGCACCGTCAGCGCCTCAAGTGCTGCGTAACGCACGCCCTGGCGTGCCTTTCTTGCGGTGCGCGGGCCCTTGTCGAGATTGTCCCAATCGGCGTGCCACTCATTGACGACGGCGGGACCGTAGGTCTCGGTCAGCCCATAGAGATGCGTTACGGCGAAGCCCGCATCGGCCATGCCGGAAAGCACAGCCTCCGGCGGCGGAGCAGCCGCGGTGTTGAAGGTCACCGTCTGCGGAAACTCCCGCTTCTCTGCATCCGGCGCATTGATAAGCGTCGACATTACGATCGGTGCGCCGCAGAGATGGGTGACGCTGTGGTCGGCGATGACATCGTACATGGCCTTCGCCCGCACCCATCGCAGGCAGACATGCGTGCCCGCCTGCACTGCCAGTGTCCATGGAAAACACCAGCCGTTGCAGTGGAACATCGGCAGCGTCCACAGATAGACCGGGTGCTTGCCCATGCCGGCATGGATGGTGTTGGCGTAGGCCATCAGCGCCGCGCCCCGATGGTGGTAGACTACGCCCTTCGGATTGCCGGTGGTGCCGGACGTGTAGTTTAGCGAGATCGCGTCCCATTCTTCATCCGGCATGGACCAGGCAAAGTCCGGATCGCCGTCCGCAACGAACGCCTCGTAGTCCAGGGAGCCGATGCGTTCGCCTTTGGGATATGGAGCGTCGGCTGCGTATTCCGGGTCGTCGTAGTCGATGACCAGCGGCCGCACCTTGGCGAGCGCCAGCGCCTCCTTCACGACCGCGGAAAACTCGCGGTCGACGATCAGAACCTTCGTCTCGGCATGATCGAGCTGGAAGGCGATCACCGCGGCGTCGAGCCTTGTGTTCAGCGAATGCAGCACTGCCTTGGCCATTGGCACGCCGAAATGCGCCTCCAGCATGGCCGGCGTGTTGGACAGCATCACCGTCACCGTATCGCCCTTGCCGACACCCTTCTGCGCCAGCGCGGAGGCGAGTTGCAGCGACCGGCGCCAGAAGTCCCGGTAGGAGAGGCGCAGGCTGCCATGAATGATGGCGGTCTGGTCGGGATAGGTCTTGGCCGCACGCTCGAGATAGGTGAGCGGCGTCAGCGGCTGGAAGTTCGCTTTGTTCCGGTCCAGTCCGCTGTCATAGATGCTTGCCACTGATATTTCCCCTGAAAACCAGATGTTTCGGGGGATTTATAGCGGGAGCTTTCGGCTCCGTCATCCGATACGATGGTCAGCATGCCGTATTGAGCGCGAGGTGTTTTCCGGTCGGCCTGGCTTCGGCCCCAGCCGATCTTCGGCAGCCATTCGAGATAGTAGGCGAAGGCGAATTGCAGCGCGATGCCGGTCGAGATCAGGACGGCGTCGTAGGCGAAGCCGCCAGGGCTGACGGCCTTCATCACCTGCCCGATCATCGCCAGAATGGTCCCGGCAATGAACACCGGCAAGGAGTGCTTGCCGAGAACCGCCAGCGGATTGCCGGGGCCGGTCCGCGCGAGGTTCGATAGCGCCGGAACCACAGCGATCAGGTAGGCGAGCGAGAGAATGTGCAGAAGCCGCGACAGCGACAGGAATGTCTTGTCGAAGCCGGCCAGCACAGCAGGCAGGGCCACCGACTTCTCCGCGCCCCACAGCGGCAGCCGGACCCAAACCAGCGCAAAGATGAGATAAGCGACGGCCAGGGAGACCAGATACCAGTTGAAGCGGATTTCGCCGCCGCGCCGGACATGCACCAGCGCGGCGATGCCGATGACAAAGAGAAACTGCCAGGACAGGGGGTTGAGGAACCATAGGCCTTCCGCAGGGTAATTGGCGGGCGCTATCTGATAGATGCCGGCAAGCAGCCAGACCACTCCCGAAACAAACACCATCAGGCCAAGATTGACGCTGCCCAGCAGCAGGAAGAACGGCATCATCAGGAGCACCGCAGCATACATGGACAGTATGTTGTTGTAGCCGATCTGATGGCCGAGCGTGGCGATGCCGAGCAAAGCTTCCGGCGTGTCCTCGATGATCCTCTGGATGTTGATCAACTTCAGAAGGTCGGGCCGCGTGAAGTAGAGCGCAGCGGCCGAGAAGATCGCCAGCGTCGCCACCGTCGTCATGACGTGCGCCACGTAGAGCACGCCTGCCCGGCGCCACGCCTTGAGCGCGATCAGCAGCCTGTTGCCCGGCTGGAACTTCAGTCCGTAAGCCATGCCGACGGCGATGCCGGAGATCAGGACGAAGGCTTCGGCCGAGTCGGAAAAGCCAAAATTCTTGAGGGTTAAGTGTTCGAATACGGTGCCCGGCACATGATTGACGAAGATCGTCAGCAGGGCCAGCGCACGGAAAACGTCGATGCGGGTGTCCCGGGACGGAGGGCTGACAGTCATCGCGGCCATGGCTTCTTCCGTGACATTCATTCGGGCGGCTTCTCGCAATCCGAATCGGCGGGCGCGACGAAATCCACCATGCAGAAGCTGCCCGAAAGGGGCGAATTTGTGCGCCTCCCCCTTCACAAAATAATTCACCGTCAAAACATTTGGATGACACCGTCCCAGATGAGCTTGACCCCGATGAGCGCAACCGTGGCGTAGGTGAAGGGATAAAACACTTCCGGCCGCATGCGGCGCACGAGCCATGCGCCGGCAAGCGTAGCGAGCGGCGCCATCGGCATCAGCACGGCCGATGCCGTCAGATTGGTCATGTCGAACTGCCCCAGCGCAAAATAGGGAACCAGCTTGACCGCATTGGTGACCGCAAAAAAGATCGCGCCGGTGCCCGTCAGCACTTTCGGATCCATGCGGAGGGGCAGCGCATAGACCTGAAAAGGCGGACCGCCGACATGGGCGACGAAGCTGGTGAAGCCGGCGACTGCCCCCCAAAAGGCAGCGGCCAGCCGGTTGGGAGAGGCGGCATACGCGGAGCCGTGTCTGAACTGCTGATAGACCCAGCGTGCGACGAACACGATTGCGACGGCGCCGACGATGAAGCGCACCATATCGGCGGTGACGAGCGCTGCCGTCAGCCAGCCGAGGCCGATCCCGGCCATCGCGCCGGGCAGCATCGTCGCCAGCGTCAGCCGGTCGAACACGCCGCGCCAGGTCCACAGCGAGACCATGTCCATCAAGACCAGGATTGGCAGCAGGATCGCGGCGGCCTGAACCGGCGGCATGACCAGCGCCATCAGCGGCACGCCGACAAAGCCCACCGCGCCGCCGAAGCCGCCCTTGGACAGGCCGACGAGGATGACGGCCGGAATGGCGGCAGCGTAGAACCACGGATCGGTGAGCAGCGCGTGCATGGAAGGCCTTTCGCGGTCCCGCAATATCGCGACGGCGGCGATTCGGCGAGAGGCGCAAACCCTGTTCAAGCGACCTGCCTTGGTCTATGCCCAAATCCAACCACGATCCCGCTGCATGGGAACCGACAGAAAGCCAAAGAATGCCCGTCACACCGCCAAACCGCTGCCGCATCGTGCTGATCGCTCCGCCCGGCGAGGACGCCGCGGCGTTCGAGCAGCGCTTGCGCGCCGCGATTTCGGGCGGCGACATCGCCTCGATCATATTGCCCGCCTACGGACTCGATGAAGCCTCGTTCCAGGCCTTCGCCGAGCGGATAGTGCCCGTGGCGCAGGCGGCTAACATCGCTGCCATCATCGCCGAAGATACGCGCATTGCCGGCCGGGTCGGGGCGGACGGCCTGCATCTCGAAACCGGGCGGGCAGCACTCGAGGAGGCGATCGAGCGGTTCCAGGACCGGATGACGGTCGGCGTGGGCGGGGCCAAGACCCGCGACGATGCGCTGGATTTGGGCGAGGCGCGTCCCGATTACATGTTCTTCGGCCGCTTCGGCTACGACAATAAGCCCGAGCCGCACAACCGCAACCTGGCGCTCGGACAATGGTGGGCCGAGATGATCGAGATACCGTGCATCGTCATGGCCGGCTCGGACATCGCTTCGGTCGAAACGGTGGCGGAAACCGGATGCGAGTTCGTTGCGCTGTCCAGCGCCGTATTCGGCGAAGGCGTCGATCCCGAACAGGCCGTCACGCGCGCCAACGCCATTCTCGACGAGACGGCGCCACGGTTCGAGGAGTAGGTTTTGACTGTACTGCAATCGTCCGTCCGGGTATGGCTCACGGCGCTGGCGCTGCTCTCGGCGACTGCCTCCGGCGTCCATGCGCAAACCGCCGCGCCGGCCGATCCCGCACCGGCACAAAAGGCCGCGCCGGAAACGAAATTGCCTGCGGAAGCTCCTGCGGAGCCGGCGCAGAAAGACGTCACACCAGAGCCATTGGCAAACACCCCCGCCACGGTGATCGAAGACCCCGCCGCTCCGGCAGCATCCGGACCCTTGCCCGCAGGAGTAAAGCCGCTAGGCATCGACCCAACGCGGTTCGGCGGCCCCCGCACCGCCGACGGCAAGCCTGATCCGGCGCGCTTCGGCGCCAAGCCTGCCGATGCAGCATTTGGTGCATTCCAGCGCGGGCTCACAAAGACCGCCTACAATCTGGCGCTGGTGCGAGCCGAAAACGGCGACCCGGCCGCGCAGACGCTGGTCGCCGAGATCCTGTCGCGCGGGCTTGGCATGGCGCGCAACGAGGCCGAGGCCGCAAAATGGTACGCTCGCGCTACCGAGCAGGGCGTTCCGGAGGCGCAGTTCCAGTATGCGCTGATGCTCCTCGACGGGCGTTTCGTGAAGAAGGATCCGCAAGGCGCCTATGCGCTCATGCAGGCCGCCGCCGAAGCCGGAAACCGCCTGGCGCAGTTCAATTTCGCGCAGATGCTGGTCGATCGCGAGACCGGGGCCAAAGGACTGGAAAAGGCGGTCTCCTATTACGAGCACGCGGCAAAGTCCGGTCTTGCCGACGCGCAATACGCCATGGCGCAGATTTGCGCCAACGGCGTCGGAGGCAAGGCCAGAAACGAGAAGGAAGCGCGGCGCTGGCTGGTTCTGGCGGCGCGGCAGAATTTCGACACCGCGCAGCTCGATCTCGGCACCTGGCTGATCGACGGGCGCGGCGGCGGGCGCAATATGCAGGAAGGGTTCGGCTGGATGAGGCGGGCGGCCGCGGGCGGCAATGTCGCGGCGCAGAACCGTCTCGCCAAGCTCTATATGAAAGGGCTCGGTGTCGATCCGGACCCGATTGCGGCTGCAGCCTGGTACATTCTCGCCCGGCGCGCCGGGCTCACCGATCCCGAAATGGAGGATTTCTTCGACGGTCTCACCGACGAAGAGCTCAAGAAGGGCCTGGAACGCGCCAACAGGCTGCGGTAGCGCTCCCGCGCCCGGGATTTCCTTCGATCCCTTGCCTCTTTAGCCGATTTGTGGTCTTGGAGGCGCCGAAACCGCCTGTCGGCGTACAAACCTCCGGAATAGCGAAAAATGGCCAAGATCAACGGCAACGAAATCCGTCCCGGCAACGTCATCGAGCATGATGGCGGCCTCTGGGTGGCGGTCAGGACCAATCATGTGAAGCCCGGCAAGGGCGGCGCCTATAACCAGGTCGAGCTGAAAAACCTGATCAACGGCACCAAACTCAACGAGCGTTTCCGCTCCGCCGAGACGGTGGAAAAGATCCGTCTCGAGCAGAAGGATTTTTCCTATCTCTACGAGCAGGGCGATGCGCTGGTGTTCATGGACACAGAGAGCTACGAACAGCTCGAACTGCAGAAGGATTTTGTCGGCGACCGCGCCGCTTTCCTGCAGGACGGCATGATGGTCACCGTCGAACTCTATGACGAACGCCCGATCGGCATCTCGCTGCCCGACCAGGTTACGCTGACCATCACCGAGGCAGACCCGGTCGTGAAGGGCCAGACGGCGGCTTCATCCTACAAGCCGGCGCTGCTCGAAAACGGTATCCGCGTGCTGGTGCCGCCCTTCATCTCGTCGGGCGAGAAGATCGTCGTCGACACCAACGAGATCACCTACGTCCGCCGCGCCGACTGAAAAGATCAGGCAGTAGGCAGCTGGCGATAGGCAGTAGAAGAATTCCATATCCCGACTGCCGACTGCCTATATTGCCTCCTGCCCATTTCCAACGAAAAGCGACCCTGCCATGCCCCGTTCAGCGATCCTCAACGTCATGGTCCAGGCCGCCATGAAGGCCGGCCGCTCGCTGGCGCGCGATTTCGGCGAGGTGCAGAACCTGCAGGTGTCGCTGAAGGGGCCGGGCGACTTCGTCAGCCAGGCCGACCACAGGGCCGAAGAGATACTCCACGCCGAACTGTCCCGCGCCCGCCCAGGCTACGCCTTCCTGATGGAGGAGCGCGGAGTGGTTGCAGGCGAGGATGACCAGCACCGCTGGATCGTCGATCCGCTCGACGGCACCACCAATTTCCTGCACGGCCTGCCGATCTTCTCGATCTCGATGGCGCTTGAGCGTCAGGGCCAGATCGTCGCCGGCGTGATCTACAATCCGGCCATGGACGAGCTCTACACCGCCGAACGCGGCGGCGGCGCCTTCATGAACGACCGCAGGCTGCGCGTGGCCAGCCGCACCAAACTCACCGATACTGTCATCGGCACCGGCGTACCGCATCTCGGGCGCGGCCATCACGGCAACTACCTTATCGAGCTCCGCAACGTCATGGCCGAAGTGTCGGGCGTTCGCCGGCTGGGTTCAGCCGCGCTCGATCTCGCCTATGTCGCGGCGGGCCGCATGGACGGTTTCTGGGAGCACGCGCTGTCGCCGTGGGACATGGCGGCGGGGATATTGCTGATCCGCGAGGCCGGCGGCTTCGTCAGCGACCCGGCCGGCGGCAACGGCATGTTCGAGACCGGTTCGATCGTCGCCGGCAACGAGACCATCCACCGCGCACTCCTGAAGACGCTCAAGAAGCCGCTCGCCCCGCGCTGAACCGACGCGCCCCCAAGGCTTGAAAAACGGCCTGGCGACCGGTCAAATAAGCTCCATCGAGCAGATGACGAGCGAGCCGAAACCAGTTCAAGTCGACGTGCCCTTCAGGGGGCGCTTCCATTATTCGCGCGCCGAACTGATCGCCGACGGCATCGTTCACGCAGTCGGGATCGTGCTTGCGATCGCCGCCGGCTCGGCGCTGCTGGCGATGTCGGCTTTTCGTGCCGGTCCGGGCGAATACATTGCGGCGGCGTTCTACGTCGTCTCGGTCCTGACGGTGCTGTCGATCTCGCTCGCCTACAATCTCTGGCCGATATCGCCTGCGAAATGGATATTGCGGCGCTTCGACCATGCGGCGATCTATCTCCTGATCGCGGCGACCTACACGCCCTTCCTCGCACAATTGAACGATGTCTGGCTTGCGCGCGGGATGCTCGGGGTCGTCTGGTCCGCCGCCGCCCTCGGCATGGCCGCCAAGATGCTCTTTCCCGGCCGTTTCGATCGCGCCGCCATTATCTTCTATCTTGCGATCGGCTGGAGCGGCATCGTTGTCCTGCGGCCGATTCTGGAGATCCTTCCGTCCACGACGATTGCTCTGATCGTCGCCGGCGGCATCGTCTATTCCTGCGGCGTCATCTTTTTCGTGTGGAAAGGCCTGCGATTCCAGAACGCGGTCTGGCACGGCTTCGTGGTGACGGGCGTCGGCCTGCATTTCGCGGCCCTGATCAACACTCTCGTCATCGATCGCCTCTGATCCGCGTCTCGCAGCTGCTGCCGCGGCCTCACAGCGCCTTTCAATTTCGTCACAATTCCGTTTAGAGTCGCGCTCAGTTTGATTGCGGCAGACTTGCGATCAGTTCGGTCGCGGAACGGGATTCGGGGCGCATGGCATTTTTGCGAAAATTCAGAGGGGGCGAGGCATCCGATAGCGGCGGGTACGACCCCGACCGTCTGTCGAGTCCGCAGGTCTTTCTCCTCTCAATGCTGGTGTTTCTGGCGATCGTCGCCTTCATCGCGGCAATCCTTGCCCGGCAGATTTCCTCGGCTTTCGGCACCAATCCCGGTTTGAACGGGCTGATCCTCGGCGTGCTGGCGGTCGGCATTCTGCTCGCCTTCATCCAGGTGCTGCGGCTGTTTCGCGAAATCCGCTGGGTCAACTCGTTCCGCGCCGGCTCGGAGGTGGTCGAGCCGGTACTGCTTGCGCCGATGAAGGCGCTGCTCAGCCGCTCCACCTCCATGGCGCTGTCGACGAGCTCGATGCGCACCATGCTCGATTCCATCGCCACCAGGCTCGACGAGACGCGCGACATTTCGCGCTATCTGATCGGCCTCCTGGTGTTTCTCGGCCTGCTCGGCACCTTCTGGGGTCTGCTTCAGACGATCGGCTCCATCGGCGACACGATCCAGTCGCTCGATCCCGGCTCCGGCGATGCAGCGGCGGTGCTCGATTCCTTGAAATCCGGCCTTGCCGCGCCGCTTGCCGGCATGGGTACGGCATTCTCGTCCTCGCTGTTCGGCCTCGCCGGCTCGCTTGTGCTGGGCTTCCTCGACCTGCAGGCCGGCCGGGCGCAGACGCGCTTCTATACCGAGCTGGAGAACTGGCTGTCCTCGGTCACCGATCTGTCGTCCGATATCATCGTCGCCGATCCGGCCAAGGCCGGCTCCTCGGACGAAATCAAGGCGCTTTCGGAAAGGCTGCGCAGCCTGCAGGAAGCCGGCGGCTCCAATCCCCGCGTCGCCACCGCGATGGCCAACCTCGCCGACGGCATTTCGGGCTTGGTCAAGAACATGCGCTCCGAGCAACAGATCATGCGCGACTGGGTCGAGGCGCAGTCGGAAGAGCAGAAGGCGATGCGCAACACGCTGGAAAAGATAGCCGACGCGCTGAAGAAGCGGGAGCTGAGCTAGGATGGCGCTGGCACGGGCGAGGCGCGACCGCCGCGTAGACTACTGGCCTGGCTTCGTCGACGCGCTGTCGACGCTGCTTCTGGCCATCATGTTCCTGCTTTCGGTGTTCGTGCTGGCGCAGTTCCTGCTCAGCCGCGAAATCTCCGGCAAGGACGAGGTGCTCACCCGCCTCAACTCGCAGATCAACGAGCTGACGCAGCTACTGGCGCTGGAGCAGTCGAACACTCAGGACGCCGAGGATGCGCTTGCTAATCTCCAGGCCTCGCTATCGGTGGCGGAGGCAGAGCGCAGCAGGCTCCAGCAGCTTCTCGACCAGGGCGCCGGTGCCGGTGCCCAGGCCGAAGAGCGGATCGGCGCCTTGACCGGCGAGCTCGACAGCGAGCGCCAGCTCAGCCAGCGGGCGCTGTCGCAGGTGGAACTCCTCAACCAGCAGATCGCGGCGTTGCGCAAGCAGATCGGCGCGCTCGAACAGGCGCTGGATGTGTCGGAGCAGCGCGATCGCGAATCCAACACCAAGATCGCCGATCTCGGCCGCCGGCTGAACGTCGCGCTGGCCCAGCGCGTCCAGGAACTGAATCGCTACCGCTCGGATTTCTTCGGCCGGCTGCGCGAGATCCTGTCGGACCGCGAAAACATCCGCATCGTGGGCGACCGCTTTGTCTTCCAGTCGGAGGTGCTGTTCCCGGTCGGCTCGGAAGTCATCAACGAGGCGGGGCGAGCCGAGATGCAGAAGCTCGCCGGCGCGATCATCGAGCTGCAGAAGGAGATCCCGCCGGAGATCAACTGGGTGCTGCGGGTCGACGGCCACACCGACAACCGCCCGCTGTCGGGTACCGGGCGCTACCGTGATAATTGGGAGCTTTCCACGGCGCGCGCGACCTCCGTCGTCAAATATCTGATCGACAACGGCGTGCCGGCCAATCGTCTGGTCGCGGCCGGTTTCGGCGAGTTCCAGCCGCTCGACACCGCCGACACCGCGGAGGCGCGCAGCCGCAACCGCCGCATCGAGCTGAAGCTGACGGAACGGTAGCTCTCTTCCCTGCTCCCCGTTTACGGGGAGAAGGTTACCCGAAGGGCCGGATGAGGGGCGGCGCGGCCTACCACCCAATCAAAAGCGCCAACAGCGCCAGCGCCGCCGGCAGCGCCTGCACGTATAGAATCTTGCGGCTGACGGTCGCGGCACCGAATACACCTGCCATGATCACGCACAACAGGAAGAAGATAGTCACGGCAAAGCCGGCCTCACCGAGGTAGAGCCCCCAGATCAGCCCGGCGGCCAGGAAGCCGTTATAGAGGCCTTGATTGGCGGCCAGCACCTTGGAGGCCTTGGCGAATTCCGGCGTCAGGCCGAACGCCTTGTGACCCCTTGGCGTGTCCCACGCCACCATTTCCAGATACATGAAATAGAGGTGTAGCGCCGCCACCAAGGCGATCAGGATGTTGCCCAGCATTTTTCTCCCCCGTTTTATGCGAAGTTCAAACGTTTCCAAGTGCTCGGCGATACGCCGTTCGACATATCACAAGTATATACACCGCCCGTTCTCAAAGGTCGCTTCGTCCGAACGGGCATGGCTCGGGTCCTGTGGTCACTCCCATGTTACGGATTAGGCAGTCGTGACGCCGGCGATGGGAGGTGCCTCCCCTCCGTTCGTCATCCTGGGGCGGAGCAGGAGCGAAGCGACGTAGCGGAGACCCCAGGATCCTTGCCGTACCGGTCGACGCGGTGCTCCGGCGGTCCAGAACCGGGCCCCCCTGTCAGCATCTGTCAGGAATGTTTTCCTTGCCCTCATCCACACCCCCTCGCAGCGCTCTTATCCTGTGCCCACCTCCCGCGCGGGAACTCGGGTCATGAACCGGATGAGCGAGGCGGGAGGCGGCGTCCGGGCCGGCCGCGTGAATCGGTGACGCGGCTGGGTGATGAGCCCCCAGGTCCGGGCCCGACGGGAAGGACAGCGTGCGCCAATGCACCCTCCTTCCCAGGGCAAGAACGCCGGCGGGGCGCGAGGTTCGCGCCACGTTACTTATAGTTAGGAGGCACGGCCTCGCGCCCCGCTTCCCGACTACCTCCAATGGCCAGACGCAAAAGCGGGCGTGGCGACGATGAGGTGCGCCTCTCCCTTCTCCCACAAGGGGAGAAGGAAGAATCGCATTCCACATGCCGCAGAAACCCCATTCGATCCGCTGCGCGGATCGACCCTTCCCCTCAAAGAGAAGGAGGTGTTGCGGCTTGCCATTGCCCTTCCCTTGCTGTTCCTTCGCTTCCGTCCCAAACGATCGGAATCATCATGTCCTTCGAAAAAATCGACCAGCTTTGCCGCAAGCTCGAAGCGCTGGAGCATTCGCTCGCCATACTCGGCGCAGACGAGGCGACGCATATGGCCGTCGGCGGCGGCGAGAAGCGGGCGGAAGCGATGTCGGCGCTCGCCGGCATGCACCACGCCCGCGCGACCGCCCCTGAGATCGCCGACTGGATCGCGGCGGCTGAAGAGGAAGCGCTCAACGAGGATCAGCAAGCCGCACTACGGGAATTTCGCCGCCACTACACCAACATGACCTGCCTGCCGACGGAGTTCGTCGAGCGCCAGACCACGGCCCGGCTGCGCTCCGAGCAGCTCTGGCGCGACCTGCGCGCCAAGAACGACTGGTTTGGCTTCCTGCCGGCGCTGGACAACATTGTCGCGCTGGTGCGCGAGGAGGCGGAACTGCGCGCCGCAGCCCTCGGCCTCCAACCATATGATGCGCTGATGGAGCAGTACGATCCCGGCCATCGCGCGATCGACATCGCTCCGGTGTTTTCCGAGCTGAAGGCTTTTCTGAAAGGCTTCGTGCCTGAAGCGCTGGCGGTGCAGGAGGAACGGCTGGCCAAAAATCCGCTGCGGCCGCTGTCGGGCATCTATCCGATCGACAAGCAGCGCGAACTCGGCCTCGCCATGATGGCGGCCGTCGGCTTCGACTTCACCCATGGCAGCCTGTCCGTGTCGCACCATCCGTTCTGCGGCGGCGTGCCGACCGACGTGCGTATAACAACGCGCTACAAGACCTCCGATTTCCTCTCGGCGCTGATGGGCGTGCTGCACGAGACCGGCCATGCCATGTACGAGCAGAACCTGCCCAAGCCATGGTCGCACTGGCCGCTCGGCAAGGCGCGCGGCATGGCCATGCACGAGAGCCAGAGCCTGTTCGTCGAAAAGCAGCTCGGCCGCAACCCCGCCTTCTGGGAATGGGCGCTGCCGCTGGTCGAGCAATATCTCGGCGAGCGCTGGGCGAAGGACGAGATTTTAGCCCATGTGCATTGGGTCGAGCGGGGCCTGATCCGCGTCGACGCCGACGAGGTCACCTATCCGCTGCATGTTATCCTGCGCTTCGAGCTGGAGCAGGAGCTGGTCAGCGGACGGCTGAAAGCCGCCGACCTGCCGGAAGCCTGGGACGCCAAGATGCGCGATTATCTCGGCCTCTCCACCGTCGACACGCCGCAGGACGGGCCGATGCAGGACGTGCATTGGCCGAGCGGCGCGTTCGGCTATTTCCCCTCTTACACGCTGGGCGCGATGATGGCGGCGCAGCAATGGGCGGCACTGGAGACACTGCACCCGGCGGTCGACGACGAGATTGCGAAAGGAAAGTTCGACACGGTCACCGCCTGGCGGCACGAAAAGATCTGGTCGCAAGGCTCGCGCTGGTCGACGCCGGAACTGATGGAGCGCGCCACCGGCGAGAAGCTCAACGCCGCGCACTTCACAGCGCATCTGAAGAAGCGCTACGGCGCTTAGGGGAGGCCGCTAGGGACCGGCCGGACGCATGCGGGTCATCTGCCAGTGCACCTCGCCGAATTCGGAGGCCTTGAAGGCGAGCACGATCTGGCGGCTGCGGCGCGGGCCGCCGAGGCCGGCGAAGAAGATCGATTCCTCGACCTGCGGCTCGACCTTGTTGCAGGTAAACGTCCAGCGGTCGGCGCGCGGCGCGGCCAGAACGAAATGGCCGTTCCGGTCGCGGAAAAGCTCGATGTCCGGGTGGATGTGGAAGCGGACCGCCACCAGGTCGTGGCCATTGTCGCGCACCGGCGCGCCGCCTGCGCGCAGGAAGCGGTCGACGCCGCTCAGCACATCGCCCTGGCTGGACAGCGAAAGCTCGCGCTCGTGATAGATGCCGAAGGCCGGCACATAGCCGTCATGGCTGGCGACGAACCCCTGTATGCCCTTCGAATCCATGCGCTCGCAGGGCACGTGCCGCGGCCCGCCGATCAGCGGCGAACCGAGCAAAGCGAAGCGCGGCGAATGGGTGAAGCGCGCCGAGGAGGTGTCGTTGATCGAGGCGGTCGAATGCGCTGCGGTGGCGCGCGCCAGCGGCCGAAAATCCTCGGCCCCATAGGTGTCGACGCCGGCATTGACGATGAAATTGTGCCGGCCGGACGACATCTCGAAGGACAGGCAGCCGGCATGGGCCGCGCCCGATACGTCGATCGGCGGCGGCAGGCCGGTATCGGCAATGACCGTGGTTTCGCCCATCGAGAGCCGCTCATAGCCCGAATGCGGCGCATGCAACAGCGGCGCGCCGACCGTGTCGTCGTGGCGCAGAATCGCGGCGATGCGGTCCTGGATGGTGGCGCCCATGCCGTTGAAGCGTGCGATGCTGCCGTCCTGATGGCGAAAGAAGCGCAGCGCCGGCAGCATGCGCTCGACCGCTCCGATAAGGGCCTCGGGCGGCTGTTCGGCCTGGTTGGCGTAGGTCTGGCGCAGCGGGAGGAGGTCCGACAGGAGTTCCAGCACGACAATCGGGTTGCGCGAAATATGGCCGCCGTCCGGAAGGATCTGGCGCTCCAGCTCTTCGGCGAGGTTGCGCGTGGCGCTGCGCAGGGTCGAAGCCGAGGCAGGCAGCGACAGTGCGGCGAAGGCGAGCGCTATGCGGGTCCGCAGCCGCGCCTTGCCGTCGGGCAATTCACGCGCCATAGAGCGCAGGTAGCGGATTTGCAGCGCCAGCGATTTCAAAAAAGCGCGGTAGAAGGGCAGTTCCGCGCCCTGCAGCACCACCGAGGAATGCTGCAGCCAGGCGATGATGCGCTTGGCGGTCGTCGCCGGCTCCCAGGCGACGCCGGAAATGCGGCCGCCATGCATGGCAATCCAGTCGGAAACCAGCGCGCGGGCGTTGGCGGCGGCGAGCTCGGTGCCGGCGGCGCGCATATGGCGCAGCCAGCGGAAGCCGTGCAGCGATTTCTGCCAGCCGCGATTGGCCACCTCGAGCTGGAAGGGGGAGCGGCCGGCGGTCTCGACCATGTGGCCGGAAAACGGGAAGCGGCCATAGTAGATTTCGAGCGCGATCTGCGGATCGGCCAGGCGCAAATCCGGCGGCGCAATCAGAACCCGCTCGGGCGTGCGGCCGGTATAGCGCCAGCGATAGACCGGCCCCGCACGCAGGCGGCGGCGGGCCCTGCGCCAATACTCCCTGGCAACGAGCGCCCAGAGACGCGTCGTATTGCCTGCAGCCACTGCCAAAAAGTCACCCTCCGGACGCCCCCGTCCGAAAAGAGTCTAGATGATTCACGCTGTTGCGCGAAGGCGAAATTGCCCCGCCAGGCGGATGTCCCCCGTAGAACGGCTGCTCCAGGGCGTCGCGCTTCCAACTTCGTGGGTCAGAGCCAGGATCTTTCATCCGCCCAATAAAAAAGCGAAGCCTAGCCTCGCTCTTTTGTCCCGTAGCGGTGCTTCAACGCCGGTTTGGCTATACGGCGTCTTGCAGCGTCGCCAACTGCCCGAGGAAAGCCTCGGCCCTGGTGCGGTCCTCGTCGTTCTTGGCGTCGGCGAGATCTTCCCTGGCTTCCTGGATGCGGCGGGCAAGGTCGTCGCGATCGATCTCGGAAACCAGCATGGCCGATTCAGCAAGCAGCGTGCAACCCGAGGGCAGGATGTCGGCGAAGCCGCCGAACACCACGTAGCGCTCCTCGCCGCCACCTACCGGTTTGACCGTCACGACGCCGGGCTTGACCGTGGTCATCACCGGGGAGTGATTGGCCAGAACCGTCATCTCGCCTTCCGCGCCCGGAATGACGACATGCTCGACTTGTTCCGAAACGAGCAGGCGTTCGGGGGAGACCAGTTCGAATTTGAAAGCTTCAGCCATGTTCAATCAGGCAGTAGGCAATAGGCAGTCGGCAATGGCGAAAGGCGCCCGCGACTTTCCTTCTTACCCCTATTGCCTACTCCCTGTTGCCTACTGCCTCGTTCAAGCCGCTTCGGCCGCGAGACGACGGGCCTTCTCGACTGCCATGTCGATGCCGCCGACCATGTAGAACGCCGCTTCCGGCAGGTGATCGTATTCGCCGTCAACCAGACCCTTGAAGCTCTTGATCGTCTCTTCGAGCGGCACGAGCTGGCCCGGCGAGCCGGTGAACACCTCGGCAACGAAGAAGGGCTGCGACAGGAAGCGTTCGATCTTGCGGGCGCGGGCGACCGTGATCTTGTCCTCTTCCGACAGCTCGTCCATGCCCAGGATGGCGATGATGTCCTGCAGCGACTTGTAGCGCTGCAGGATTTCCTGCACGCGGCGGGCGACCTGGTAGTGCTCCTCGCCGACGATCAGCGGGTCGAGCATGCGCGAGGTCGAGTCGAGCGGGTCGACGGCCGGGTAGATGCCCTTTTCCGAGATGGCGCGGTTGAGCACGGTCGTCGCATCGAGGTGGGCGAACGAAGTCGCCGGCGCCGGGTCGGTCAAATCGTCGGCCGGCACGTAGATCGCCTGCACCGAGGTGATCGAGCCCTTGTTGGTGGTGGTGATGCGTTCCTGCATCGAGCCCATGTCGGTCGACAGCGTCGGCTGATAGCCCACGGCCGAGGGAATGCGACCGAGCAGAGCCGACACTTCCGAACCGGCCTGGGTGAAGCGGAAGATGTTGTCGACGAAGAACAGCACGTCCTGGCCCTGGTCGCGGAAATGCTCGGCGATGGTCAGGCCGGACAGCGCGACGCGGGCGCGCGCGCCGGGCGGCTCGTTCATCTGGCCGAACACCAGGGCGCATTTGGAGCCTTCGGTCGAGCCGTTGTTCTCGTGCGGGTCCTTGTTGACGCCCGACTCGATCATCTCGTGATAGAGGTCGTTGCCCTCGCGGGTGCGCTCGCCGACGCCGGCGAACACCGAGTATCCGCCATGCGCCTTGGCGACGTTGTTGATGAGTTCCTGGATCAGAACGGTCTTGCCGACGCCGGCGCCGCCGAACAGGCCGATCTTGCCGCCGCGGGCATAGGGCGCAAGCAGGTCGACGACCTTGATACCGGTGACGAGAATCTGCGCTTCGGTCGACTGGTCGACATAGGCCGGCGCGTCCTGGTGGATGGCGCGGCGGCTGGCGGTCTTAACCGGGCCTGCTTCGTCGACCGGCTCGCCGATGACGTTCATGATGCGGCCGAGCGTCTCGTCGCCCACCGGAACGGTGATCGGCGAACCCGTGTCGTACACGGCCTGGCCGCGCACGAGGCCTTCGGACGTGTCCATGGCGATGCAGCGGACGGTGTTTTCGCCGAGATGCTGCGCCACTTCGAGTACGAGGCGGTTGCCGCCGTTCAGCGTCTCCAGCGCGTTCAGGATCGGCGGCAGCTCGGCGTCGAACTGCACGTCGACAACGGCGCCGATGACCTGCGAAACGCGGCCGGCCGGGCCCTTGGCAGTCAGCACCGCTGCGGGAGACTTGGCCGCCTCCGGCTTTGCTGCTGCGGCCTTTGCCGGCGCTGCCTTGGCGGCCGCGGCAGGAGCCTTCACGGCCGCTGCCTTGGCGGGCGCCGCCTTCTTTGCCGCGGGGGCCTTCGCCGCCGGAGCCGCTTTCGGAGTAGCTGCTTTAGCCATGGTGATAACCTCTGTGTCCGTTCCTTGTTTCACACGATCCCGTCCGCAAACACTTGCGGCGTCCCAGCATCATGTGGCTAGAGCGCTTCCGCGCCCGAAATGATTTCGATCAGTTCCTTGGTGATCTGCGCCTGCCGCTGGCGGTTGTAGGTGATCGTAAGCTTGTTGATCATGTCGCCGGCATTGCGCGTTGCATTGTCCATGGCGCTCATCTTGGCGCCCATCTCGCCGGCCGCGTTTTCGAGCAGCGCACGGAAGATCTGCACCGAAATGTTGCGGGGGATGAGATCGGCAAGTATTTCGCCCGGCTCCGGCTCGTACTCATAAACGGCGTTGCCGCCGGCCGTCTCCGGCTCCACGGCCGCGACGATCGCCCCGGCGGGGATGATCTGCTGCAACGTCGGGACCTGGCTGATCACCGACTTGAATTCGGAATAGAATAGCGTGCAGATGTCGAAGGCGCCCTCGTTGAACAGCGCTATCACCTTCTTGGCGATCGCGTCCGCATTGACGAAGCCGAGCGTCTTGACCTCGCGCAGGTCGACGCGCTCGATGATCAGCGAACCATATTCCCGGCGAAGGATGTCGTAGCCCTTCTTGCCGACGGTAATGATCTTCACCGTCTTGCCGTCGGCCAGCAGCTTGCGGATGTGCTCGCGGGCAAAACGCGCGATCTGCGAGTTGAAGCCGCCGCAAAGGCCGCGCTCGGCGGTGCAGACGACCAGCAGATGCGTATCGTCCCTGCCGGTGCCGCTCATCAGCTGCGGCGCATCGCTGCCGCCGGCATTGCCGACGGCCTGCGCGATGTTTGCCAGCACGGCGCCCATGCGCTGCGAGTAGGGGCGGGCGGCTTCCGCTGCTTCCTGCGCGCGGCGCAGTTTCGCCGCGGCGACCATCTGCATCGCCTTGGTGATCTTCTGCGTCGCCTTGACCGAGGCGATACGGTTGCGAAGGTCTTTTAAGGAAGCCATGCCCTATCCGTGCAATCAGGCGAAGTTTTTCGCGTAGGCGTCGATATGGCTCTTCAGCTGGGCGCGCAGATCGTCCGACAGCGCCTTTTCCTTGCGGATGCCGTCGAGCACTTCCTTGCCCTCCGAGCGCATATGCGCCAGCAGGCCCTGCTCGAACTTGCCGACCTGGGGCAAGGTCAGCTTGTCGAGATAGCCGTTGACGCCGGCGAAGATCACCGCGACCTGCTCTTCCGTCTTCAGCGGCGAGAATTGCGGCTGCTTGAGCAATTCGGTCAGGCGTGCGCCGCGGTTCAGCAGGCGCTGCGTAGCGGCGTCAAGGTCGGAACCGAACTGCGCGAAGGCCGCCATTTCACGGTACTGCGCGAGTTCGCCCTTAATCGAGCCGGCGACCTGCTTCATCGCCTTGATCTGCGCCGACGAACCGACGCGCGACACCGAGAGGCCAACGTTCACCGCCGGGCGAATACCCTGGAAGAACAGGTTGGTCTCGAGGAAGATCTGGCCGTCGGTAATCGAGATCACGTTGGTCGGGATGTAGGCCGAAACGTCGTTGGCCTGGGTTTCGATGACCGGCAGAGCCGTCAGCGAACCGTTGCCATTCTCATCGTTCAGCTTGGCGGCGCGTTCGAGCAAGCGCGAATGCAGGTAGAAAACGTCGCCCGGATAGGCTTCGCGGCCGGGCGGGCGGCGCAGCAGCAGCGACATCTGGCGGTAGGCGACGGCCTGCTTCGACAGGTCGTCATAGGCGATCACCGCATGCATGGCGTTGTCGCGGAAATACTCGCCCATGGCGCAGCCGGCGAACGGAGCCAGGAACTGCATCGGAGCGGGGTCCGAAGCGGTCGCGGCGATGATGATTGAATATTCGAGCGCGCCGCGCTCCTCCAGCACCTTGACGAACTGCGCGACGGTCGAGCGCTTCTGACCGACGGCGACATAGACGCAGTAGAGCTTCTGGCTCTCGTCGTCGCCCTGGTTCAGCGGCCGCTGGTTGAGGAAGGTGTCGAGAATGATCGCGGTCTTGCCGGTCTGGCGGTCGCCGATGACCAGTTCGCGCTGGCCGCGGCCGATCGGGATCAGCGCGTCGATGGCCTTGAGGCCCGTCGACATCGGCTCATGCACCGACTTGCGCGGGATGATGCCGGGCGCCTTGACGTCGACGCGGCGGCGCTCGGCGGCGACGATCGGGCCTTTGCCATCGATCGGATTGCCGAGCGCATCGACGACGCGTCCGAGCAGGCCCTTGCCGACCGGCACGTCGACGATCGAGCCGGTGCGCTTGACGGTGTCGCCTTCCTTGATGTCGCGGTCATTGCCGAAGATGACGACGCCGACATTATCCTCTTCGAGGTTCAGCGCCATGCCGCGGATGCCGCCCGGAAACTCGACCATCTCGCCGGCCTGGACATTATCGAGGCCATAGACGCGGGCAATACCGTCGCCGACGGAGAGAACCTGGCCGACTTCGGAGACTTCAGCCTCCTTGCCGAAATTCTTGATCTGGTCTTTCAGAATTGCGGAAATTTCCGCGGCGCGGATGTCCATCAGCCGACCTCTTTCAGTGCGAGCTTGAGCGAATTGAGTTTGGTTTTGAGCGAAGTATCGATCTGGCGCGAGCCGATCTTGACGATGAGGCCGCCGAGCAGCGAGGGATCGACTGTGACGGCGATCGACACGTCCTTGCCGGCGACGCCTTTCAGTGCGGTCTTGAGTTCCTTTTCCTGCGCCGGGGTCAGTGCATGGGCCGAGGTCACTTCGGCCGAGACTTCGCCGCGCTCTGCGGCGGCGATCTGGCGGAATGCCTTGATCATTGCCGGCACCGCGAAAAGGCGACGGTTCTGCGCGACCACCCGCAGGAAATTGCCGACGAGGCCGCCGATTTTGGCCTTGGCCGCGATGGCGGAGATCGCCTTGAATTGCTCGTCCGACGAGAATACCGGGCTGCGGATCATCCGAGTTAGGTCTTCGCTGCCCGCAAGCAGTGCCTCGAAGCGGCCGAGATCGGATTCCACGGCGGAAACCGCCTTTGCCTGGGCGGCGAGTTCGTAGAGCGAACCCGCATAGCGTTCCGCGACTCCAGAGATTGGCGAGCTAGACTGTGCCACGGACCGTCTTTTCTCTTGTCTGACAGGCCGCAAGATTGTTGGCGCGAGTGTGGAACTCTGCTAAATCTTTGACCTTGCTGCATTTTCTCGACGGAGAGCCTGCGCGTGACGCGTCCCCCGAACGAAAGTCGACTGCCGTCTAGCACAGGCATTTACCGACCGCAACACGTTGCCGGACGGGCGTTTGGGCAGTTTTGTCGCAGCCCGGCGGAGACGCTGCGGATTCACTGAAGGAAGCCGAACGCGAACCCCAGCGGCAGCAGTGCAAGCACAAGGTCGACCAGCACGAAAACCCAGTTGTAGAGCGTATTTCCGCGGTCGGACAGAATAGACACAAGCCGGCCAAACGCTGTGAACAGCCAGGAGAAGCCGAGCGCCAGATAGAGGAACGGCTGCGGCGTCAGCAGGATGCAGCAGAGGCCGAGACCCAGATAGAAGCCCGACATGGTCGCGCGCCCTTCCGCCACCGCTTCCGGATGGTTCTCGGTGGGCTGCAGCCGCAGGGCCTTGAACGACAGACGCGGTGCGAAGAAGAACATCAGGCCAAATAGCACGGTGATGGCGGCCGACGACCAGGCCAGCCACTCGCCTTGTGTAACCGGCCACGGAAACGCGAATTCCATTGTCGTCCCCTCCAGAATCGCTCGCACCGCTGCCATACTATCGATCGGCGGCGACTTCGCCAGATAGTTGAACGCCAGGAGAATTGTGATGGCTCAAAAGATCCCGGAGAGGCTGAGCTGGGCGGTCGATCAACTGAAGATCGCCGGTGACGAGCGGCTGCTGGAAATCGGCTGCGGCCGCGGCGTGGCCGTTTCGCTCATTTGCCCTCTGCTGACCACCGGGACGATAACCGCGATCGACCGGTCGGAGATTGCCATTAGCGCCGCCCGGCATAGAAATAAAGCTCACTTGGCTGCCGGCAAGGTATCGTTCCGCCACGCCGCGCTGGAAGATCTGGCGGGGCCGGCGCGATCCTTCGACAAGGTATTCGCCATCAACGTCAATTTGTTCTGGCTCGACGCCGCCCTCGGTCTCGACGCCGTGAGGGAGATGCTCGCACCTGATGGTATGCTCTTCCTGTTCTACGAGCCGCCAGCGCGGGCGAGGCGCAAGCAGGCGGAGGCGAAGCTTCTCGCCAATCTCGAGGTTAATCATTTCGAGGTGCTGGAGACGATCGAGGCGGATGCCAGCCGCTCCTGCCTGTTTGGCATGTTGGCAAAGCCGATGGGAAACCGTGCATAGCCTACAAAAAGCTCTGCGGGTCGATATCCACCTGCACCCGCACCGAGCCGCGTAGCTTCGGCCCGTTCGCCAGCATGGCGCGCAGGAATCCCTGCATGTCCGAGCGGCGCTCGCCCTGCACCAGAAGCCGGATGCGATGGCGTCCGCCTATCAGCGCCAGCGGCGCCTCCGCCGGTCCCAGCACATGGATGTCGGTTGCTGCGGGCGCTGCCCGCCTCAATTGCCTCGCATGCGCTTCAGCCTCGGCGCGCGTGGCCGCGCTGACGATGATGCCGGCCAAGCGACCGAAGGGCGGCAATCCCGCCTTTTCGCGCTCTGCAATCTCGCGCTCGTAGAACGCCTCGGAATCGCCCGACACGATTGCCCGCATCACCGGATGGTCGGGCTGGAACGTCTGCAACAGGCCGAGGCTCTTCTTGCCGGTGCGGCCCGCCCGCCCGGTGACCTGGCTCAGCAACTGAAAGGTCCGCTCGGCGGCGCGCGGGTCGCCATTGGCCAGGCCGAGATCGGCGTCGACTACCCCGACCAGCGTCATGTTGGGAAAATTGTGCCCCTTGGCCACCAATTGCGTGCCGATGACGATGTCGGCCTCGCCCTTGGCGATCGCTTCCAGTTCGAGCCGGAGCCGCTTCACCCCGCCCATAATGTCGGATGACAGCACGATCGTTCGCGCATCGGGAAAATGCCCGACCACCTCCTCGGCGATGCGCTCCACGCCCGGCCCGCAGGCTACCAGATGGTCGAGCGCGCCACATTCCGGGCAGGCTTCGGGCCGCTTTTCGTTATGGCCGCAATGGTGACAGACGAGCTGTCCGCGAAAACGATGCTCGACCAGCCAGGCCGAGCAGTCCGGGCACTGGAAGCGATGGCCGCAGACGCGGCAGAGCGTCAGCGGCGCATACCCCCGACGGTTGAGGAACAGCAGCGACTGCTCGCCGCGGCCAAGCGTCTCGCGCACATGCCCGATCAGCACCGGCGACAGGAATCCACCGCGCGCCGGCGGAGAGCGGCGCATGTCGATTGCCTTGATGTCGGGAAGCGCTGCTTCGGCAAAGCGCGCCGGCAGCGCGACGCGGGCGTAGCGGCCCTGGCTCGCATTGACCCGGCTTTCGACAGACGGCGTCGCCGAAGCCAGAACCACAGGAAAATCGCCGATGCGCGCCCGCACCACCGCCATGTCGCGGGCATTGTAGAAGACGCGGTCCTCCTGCTTGTAGGCGGGGTCGTGCTCCTCGTCGACGACGATAAGCCCGAGATCCCTGAACGGCAGGAACAGCGCCGAGCGCGCGCCGGCAACCACCCGGACGCCGCCTTCGGCCACCTGCCGCCAGACCTTCTCGCGCATGCGCGGCGCAAGGTCGGAGTGCCACTCGGCTGGCTTTGCGCCGAACCTGTCCTGGAACCGTTCGAGAAAAGCCTGGGTCAGCGCGATTTCCGGCAGCAGGATCAGCACCTGTCTTCCTTTTTCCAGCGCCGCGGCCACCGCCTCGAAATAGACTTCGGTCTTGCCCGAACCGGTCACGCCGTCGATCAGCGTCACGCCGAATGCGCCTGTCGCGACGGATTCGCGCAATGGCGCGGCAGCCTGCTCCTGGTCCCCGGTCAATGTCGCCGTCACAAAGCTCGGGTCGGGCGCCGCGACGACCGGCCGCGGCGGTATCATCGCCGTCTCGAACACGCCTTGACCCTTCAGCCCGTCGATCACAGTCGACGAGACGCCGGCCGCATGAGCGAGCCCCGAGCGGGTCCAGGCCAGTCCGTCGGAAGCCATATCCAGAACGCGTGCACGGGCGGCGGTCATCCGGTCAGGCTCAGCACCCGTGCGCATCAGGCCTTCGATCCACGGCTCCGGGTCCAACGCCTCCGGCGCGCGCAGGATCATCCGCGCCACCATGCCCGGTGGCGACAGCGTGTAGCCGGCCAGCCAGTCGACGAAACGGCGCATCTCCTTGCCGATCGGCGGGCAGTCGAACACCTGCTCGATCGACCTGAGCTTCTTTGCGTCGACCGTCTCGCACACGGAATCCCACACAATGCCCGCCACCTGGCGCGGCCCGAGCGGCACGCGCACGATTGACCCAGGCTCGACATGCATCCCGGCCGGAACCGCATAGGTGTAGGGCCGCTCGGCCGGCATCGGCACGAGCACGGGTACGGCAAGCAGCGGTGGCGAATCTTGTTTCATGAGGCGTGACCTTGCCCGGACTTTCGGCTAGAGCAAAGTCCAACCCGCCCGGCGCCCTCATGCGGCGCATTTCAATTTGCCAGGGAGACTGCCATGAAATTCTTCGTCGACACCGCCGACGTGAAGGAAATCCGCGAACTCAACGATCTGGGACTTCTCGACGGCGTAACCACCAATCCATCGCTGATCCTGAAATCCGGCGGCAACATCGCCGAAGTCACCAGGGAGATTTGCGGCATTGTCGAAGGTCCGGTCTCGGCTGAAGTCGTCGCCACCGAGTACAAGGAGATGATGCGCGAAGCCGAGGTGCTGTCGAAGATCGCCGACAATATCTGCATCAAGGTGCCGCTGACGCTGGACGGCCTGAAGGCCTGCAAGTCGATCACGTCAGACGGCCGCAAGGTCAACGTCACGCTCTGCTTTTCGGCGACCCAGGCGCTGCTCGCGGCCAAGGCCGGCGCCACCTTCATCTCGCCCTTCATCGGCCGCATAGACGATATGGGGGTCGACGGCATGGAACTGATCGCCGAGATTCGCACCATCTACGACAATTACGATTTCCGCACTGAGATACTCGCTGCCTCGATCCGCACCGTAAACCACGTCAAGCAGGCTGCGATCATCGGCGCCGACGTCGCGACCGTTCCGCCCGTCACGTTGAAGGCGCTGGTCAAGCACCCGCTCACCGACAAGGGTCTGGAAGCGTTTCTCGCCGACTGGTCCAAAACCGGCCAGAAGATCGGCTAACCCGGCGGGCAGCTATAGCCGCGAAAGATCCTGGCCGATCGCGAGTTTCAGCAGTTCGGCCAGCTCGCGGGCGGCACGGTTTTCGGCGTCGCGCTGGGCCCGTAGAGCGGCGAATTCCTGCCGCGGCCGGTCGTAGGACGAGGAAATCCGGCGCGTACCCCGCGCAACGACCTCGCCAGTGCCGACTCTAGTCAGCCTGTAGGACGAGGTCATCACGATCGTTCCGGCCGAGGGCCGGTCCTCCCCCGTGGTCGTAGGCGCCAGCAATGAACGGCGGTCGACCTCGGTGACGCCGAGGTCGAGCGAATACTGCGCCTTGGCCGGCTGCCCCGCGCCACCGTTCAGCATGAAGATCAGATGATTGCGCACTTCCTGGGCATATCGCGTCTGGACCGGCTTTATGTCGATCGACGGATATGCAGCCGCGCTCGTCACCGTTCCTCCAGGCGCCACTGCGTTCGAATAAAGCGGCCGCACCGTGCACGCCGATGCAATGGCCATCGCCGCGACACAGGCGGATAGAACCATGCCGCGCAGGAGACGGGCCGGGGCTTTGCGTTCAGGCGACGACATTGACGATCCTCTGCGGCACGACGATCACTTTTCGCGGGCTCTTCCCCTCGAGCGCCTTCTGCACGAAATCGAGTGCGAGCGCTGCCTTTTCGACGGCACCTTGATCTGCGTCGCGGGCGATTGTCAAATCGCCGCGCTTCTTGCCGTTGACCTGCACCGGATAGGTGACGTCGCTGTCGACGACGAGAGCGGGATCAAACTCCGGCCAGCGGCGATTCGCCACAAAGCCCTCGCTGCCAAGCGCTGCCCAGCACTCCTCGGCCAGATGCGGCATCATCGGCGCGATCATGATGATCAGGATGTCGGCGGCCTCGCGGGCGGCCGCTGAGAGGGCGGGCTCCGCCTTGCCCGAAGCGATCGCTGCAAACGGCGCCTGCATCGCGTTCACGAGCTCGTAGATCCGCGCCACCGCTTTGTTGAAAGAGAGCTTGCCGATATCTTCGCCCACCGCCTTCAGCGCCTTGTGCGCCGCCTTCGACAATGCGCCGGCCTCGCCTTCGTAGGCTGCTTGCGGCGCGACGCCGCCAAGGTGAGGAGCCGCCTCGGAAATCAGCCGCCAGACGCGCTGCACGAAGCGATGCGCCCCCTCCACGCCGGCTTCCGTCCAGATCACGTCGCGTTCCGGCGGCGAATCCGACAGCATGAACCAGCGCGCGGTATCGGCGCCGTAGCTGGCGATGATGTCGTCGGGATCGACGACGTTCTTCTTCGACTTCGACATTTTCTCGATCGAGCCGATCTCGATCTCTTCGCCCGTCGCAAGCAGCGTCGCTCGGCGCTTTCCGTCCGCCTCTTCGATCTTGACCTCGGACGGCTGCACCCAGCCCTTCGGACCCCTGTAGGTTTCGTGCACCACCATGCCCTGGGTGAACATGCCCTCGAACGGCTCGTTCACCTGGTTCAGATGGCCGGTGATCCGCATCGCCCGTGTGAAGAAGCGCGAGTAGAGCAAATGCAGGATCGCGTGCTCTACGCCGCCAATATACTGGTTCACCGGCATCCAGCCCTGCGGGCCGTCGGCATCGTTCGGCGTCGTCGGGCTCTCTTCGTTCCACGGATCGGTGAAGCGTGCGAAATACCAGGACGAATCGACGAAAGTGTCCATCGTGTCGGTGTCGCGCCGCGCCGGCTTGCAGCAGTTCGGGCAGTCGACGTGCTTCCACGTCGGATGGTGGTCGAGCGGGTTGCCCGGCTTGTCGAACGACAGATCGTCCGGCAACTCGACTGGCAGGTCTCTCTCCGGCACCGCGCCGCAGTCGTCGCAATAAACCACCGGGATTGGCGCCCCCCAGCAGCGTTGGCGCGAGATCAGCCAGTCGCGCAGACGGAACTGCACCTTGCGCTCGGCCTGCGGCCGGTTGCCGATGCCGACGCCTGACAGGCGCGTCGCCACCTCGGCAAAGGCCCCCTGCGGCGTCATGCCGTCAAGGAAGCGCGAGTTGATCATCACGCCGTCGTCGACATAGGCTTCGTCGATGATCTGGAAGGACGCCGCGTCCGCACCCTCCGGCATGACCACCGGCACGACCGGCAGGCCGTATTTGTTGGCGAAGTCGAGGTCGCGCTGGTCGCCCGACGGACAGCCGAATATGGCGCCGGTGCCGTAATCCATCAGCACGAAATTTGCGACATAGACGGGCAGCGCCCAGGTTTCGTCGAACGGATGGACGACGCGGATGCCGGTGTCGAAGCCCTTCTTTTCGGCCGTCTCGATCTCGACCGTGGAGGTGCCGCCGCGCTTGATCTCCTTGATAAAGTCCGCCAGTGCCGGGTTGCCCTCCGCGGCCTTTTTCGCCAGCGGATGGTCGGCAGCGATCGCCATGAAGGAGGCGCCGAAGATCGTGTCGGGACGGGTCGTGAAGACTTCCAGCTCGTTCTCGCCTTCCGGCGCGGTTTCCTTCGCCAGCTTCCAGCGGATCAGCAGGCCCTCGGAGCGGCCGATCCAGTTCGCCTGCATCAATTTGACCTTGTCAGGCCATTTGTCGAGCGTATCGAGGCCTTCGAGCAGTTCCTGCGACATCGACGTGATCTTGAAGAACCATTGCGTCAGGTCGCGCTGCTCGACCAAGGCGCCGGAGCGCCAGCCGCGACCGTCGATCACCTGCTCGTTGGCGAGCACGGTCATGTCGACCGGATCCCAGTTGACCTTGGCAGAGCGGCGTTCCGCCAGCCCGGCCTTCCAGAAATCCAGGAACATGCGCTGCTGGTGCTTGTAATAGGATGGGTCGCAAGTGGCGAACTCACGCGCCCAGTCCCACGACAGGCCCATCGTCTTCAACTGGCCCTTCATTGTCTCGATGTTGGCGTAGGTCCAGTCGCGCGGATTGACCTTGTTGTCGCGCGCCGCGTTCTCCGCCGGCAGCCCGAACGCGTCCCAGCCTATCGGATGCAGGACATTGTCGCCCTTGGCGCGGCGGAAGCGCGCGATCACGTCGCCTATGGCGTAGTTGCGCACATGGCCCATATGGATGCGCCCGGACGGATAGGGGAACATCTCAAGCACGTAGTATTTCGGGCGCGGATCGTCGTTCTGCGTCTCGAACAGCTTTTCGCCGTCCCAGGCCTTTTGCCATTTGGGCTCGGACGCGCGCGGATTATATCGTTCGGTTGCCATGAGGCGTTTTTCACTTAAAAGACGTGCGGATTGATGGACGGGCGGACCTTCACCACGGTTTGCCGGAACCGTCAACACCAAGGCCGCTGCTGCGGCCGAAGACCGGGATATAGCAATGACGGAAGCGGTCGAACAGCTTGCCGCGGTACGGACGAAAATCGCAGCAGCCGAAAGCGAGGCAGGGCGCGAGCCGGGTTCGGTCACTCTGGTGGCGGTGTCGAAAACCTTCGACGCCGCCGCAGTCCGTCCCGTGCTTGCGGCCGGCCAGCGCGTCTTTGGCGAGAACCGCGTCCAGGAAGCGCAAGGCAAATGGCCTGCGCTGAAGACCGAGTTTCCCGATGTCGAGCTTCACCTGATCGGACCGCTCCAGTCGAACAAGGCGAAGGAGGCGGTGGCGCTGTTCGACGTGATCGAATCTGTCGACCGCGAGAAGATAGCGGGGGCACTCACTACTGAAATCCGCAAGCAGGGCAAGGCGCCGCGTCTCTACGTCCAGGTCAACACCGGCTCGGAGCCGCAGAAGGCCGGCATCGAGCCGCGCGATGCGGTCGCTTTCGTCAAGCGCTGCCGCGATGTCCACGGCCTTGCCATTGAAGGGCTGATGTGCATCCCGCCGCTCGAGGAAAATCCCGGCCCGCATTTCGCGCTGCTTGAAAAACTCGCAGGCGAGGCAGGATTGGAGAAGCTTTCCATGGGCATGTCCGGCGACTATGAACTCGCCATTGCCTTCGGCGCGACCAATGTTCGGGTGGGAAGCGCTATCTTCGGAGCTCGGTGAGTCCCCGCTGTCAGTGCAGCACGAATTCCCCGTCGACCATGCGCCATTCGTTCGGCGCTATCAGCTTCTGGTGGGTATAGGTCACTGAATGCAGCGGGCCGTCGAGTTTCGTCCGCCAGAAATCGATGAACTTCACCAGCACCGGAAATTTCGGCGCGATGTCGTATTCCTGCCAGATGAAGGTCTGCAGCAGATGCGGGTGGTCGGGCAGGTGGTAGAGAAACTGCGCTGTGGTCAGCCCATATCCCTTCAGCATCAGTTCCATTTCCGAAATGTCGCGCATGGTGTGCTTTGAGCCTTTCAGACAATCCTCCACCGCCAGAGTGTGCGGCGAGATGGTTAACCGTCTATTGACAACGCAAATCTAGCCGATCGGGTTTCATGCGCAAAATCAAATGCTTGGCAGCATCTGGCGGTGAGTGCTGACAGCGTTGCGGCGGTGCGGGTGCGGCATGCCGCCACGCAAATCCAAGGTCTAATATTGTGGCAGGCGGCCAAATGATAATAAATGCCCGCGAATCCGCCTTCGCAGCGGAAATCCCGGCCGTGTCGCTGCCGGCTTCAATTCGGGAGGGAGAGACAGAATGTCCGAGGTAAAAATCCACCGCGTCAAGCCGGAGTGGAAGAAGAACGCGCTCATCGACAACGACACCTACCTGAAATGGTACGCCGAGAGCATCAAGAATCCGGACAAATTCTGGGGCAAGCACGGCAAGCGCATCGACTGGTTCAAGCCCTTCACCAAGGTCAAGAACACCTCCTTCACCGGCAAGGTGTCGATCAAATGGTTCGAGGACGGGCTGACCAACGTCTCGTATAATTGCATCGACCGCCATTTGAAGAAGCGCGGTAACCAGACCGCGATCATCTGGGAGGGCGACAATCCCTACGATGACCGGAAGATCACCTATAACGAGTTGCACGAACACGTCTGCCGCCTCGCCAATGTGTTGAAGAAGCATGGCGTCAAAAAGGGCGATCGCGTCACCATTTACATGCCGATGATCCCCGAAGCAGCCTATGCGATGCTCGCATGCACCCGCGTCGGCGCTGTCCATTCCGTCGTCTTCGGAGGCTTTTCCCCGGATTCGCTGGCGGGCCGCATCGTCGACTGCGAATCGAACTTCGTGATCACCGCCGATGAGGGTCTGCGCGGCGGCAAGCCCATCCCGCTCAAGGACAACACCGACAAGGCGATCGAAATCGCCGCTAAGAGCAAGGTGGAGGTCGACAAGGTGCTGGTGGTGCGACGCACCGGCGGCAAGACCGGCTGGGTTTCGGGCCGCGACCTCTGGTATCACGACGAGGTCGCCTCGGTGAAACCGGACTGCAAGCCCGAGAAGATGAAGGCCGAGGATCCGCTGTTCATCCTTTACACTTCGGGTTCGACCGGTAAGCCCAAGGGCGTTCTGCACACCACCGGCGGCTATCTCGTCTATGTTTCGATGACGCACCAATATGTTTTCGACTACCATGACGGCGACATCTACTGGTGCACCGCCGATGTCGGCTGGGTCACGGGGCACAGTTATATCGTCTATGGTCCGCTCGCCAACGGCGCCACGACGCTGATGTTCGAGGGCGTGCCCAACTATCCCTCGGCCTCGCGTTTCTGGGAGGTCATCGACAAGCACAAGGTCAACATCTTCTACACCGCACCGACCGCCATCCGCGCGCTGATGGGCGCGGGCGACAGCCATGTGAAGAAGACTTCGCGCAAGTCGCTGCGGGTGCTTGGCACGGTCGGCGAGCCGATAAATCCGGAAGCCTGGGAGTGGTATTTCCAGGTTGTCGGCGACAAGAAGGTGCCGATCGTCGACACCTGGTGGCAGACCGAGACCGGCGGCATCATGATCACTCCGCTGCCCGGCGCGACCGACCTGAAGGCCGGCTCGGCGACGCGCCCCTTTTTCGGGGTCCAGCCGCAGCTCGTCGACAATGAAGGCAAGATCATCGAAGGCGCGGCAGACGGAAATCTCTGCATCACTGATTCCTGGCCGGGCCAGATGCGAACCGTCTACGGCGACCACGATCGTTTCGTGCAGACCTATTTCTCGACCTACAAGGGCAAATACTTCACCGGCGACGGCTGTCGGCGTGACGAGGACGGCTATTACTGGATCACCGGCCGCGTTGACGATGTGATCAACGTCTCGGGCCATCGCATGGGCACCGCCGAAGTGGAGTCCGCGCTGGTCAGCCATGACAAGGTTTCGGAGGCCGCCGTCGTAGGCTACCCGCACGACATCAAGGGCCAGGGCATTTATTGCTATGTCACGCTTATGGCCGGCGAACAATGGTCGGACGATCTCCGCAAGGAGCTTATCGCCCATGTCCGCAAGGAGATCGGCGCTATCGCCTCGCCCGACAAGATCCAGTTCGCGCCCGGCCTGCCGAAAACCCGCTCGGGCAAGATCATGCGGCGCATCCTGCGCAAGATCGCCGAGGACGATTTCGCAGCGCTGGGCGACACCTCGACGCTGGCCGACCCCGCCGTCGTCGATGACCTTATCGCCAACCGGCAGAATAAGAGGGCCGAGGCGAAAGCATAAGTCGGACACAACCAAAGAGAGTGTAGTATCAATATTGAAACTTTAGATTGCTACATTACAATCTGTGGGAGCCGACTCGATCGGCGGCCACAAACTGTGCGGGGAGCAAGCAATGAAGTATCGTTGGAAGAATGGCAGCGACACATGGCATTTCTGCACGAACTGCAGCAAACGGCCTACCAGCGACTATGTCGAGCGCGACACCAAGCCTACGACAGGCGAGTTGGACAACGAGTGTATGGCCAAAGACAAAAACGGCACCTGCACCAAAAAGCAGTAACCCCGCGCCGTTAATGCGTCATCTGTACAAATCGGCCCGGGTCGGTGGCAGCCCGCTCGGACCGCGAGCCCGCCTCGTCGCCACCGTCTGGTAAATCAGCACCGAGCCGCCGTCGAAACCGAGCGAGCAGCCGGTGAGGTAGAGCAGCCACAGCCGCGCCTTCGCCTCGCCGACCTCGGCGATAGCCTCATCGAACCGGGCGTGCAACCGCTCAGCCCACAACCGGCACGTGCGGGCGTAGTGCTCGCGCAGATTCTCGACGTCGTGGACTTCGAAACCGTAAGCCTCCAGGTTTTCCACCGTCATGCCGATATGGTCGACCTCGCCGCCCGGAAAGATATATTTGATCAGAGCTTTATAGCTTGGAGCCTTGCGCTTCCAGGCCTTCCGGTCACGCTTCATTCGCCTTGTAATCGCGTGGTGCAGGTAGATTCCGCCGGGTTTCAGCAGCCGGTGGACGTCCAGGAAATAGGCCTCGTGATTGGCGAGCCCGAGATGCTCGAACATGCCGATTGACGAGATCTTGTCGAATTTTCCGGTCAGTTCGGAATAGGGCTTCACCTCTATGGTGATCCGGTCCTCCAGCCCTTCGGCGCGGATGCGCTCGCGGGCGAGCGCGGTCTGCGCTTCCGACAGCGAAACGCCGTGGCCGATGGCGCCATAATGCTTGGCGGCATGGATCAGCATGGCGCCCCAGCCGCAGCCTATATCGAGCAGCGTCTCGCCGGGCTTCAGCCGCAGCTTGCGGCATATATGGTCGAGCTTGTCGGCCTGGGCCTGATCGATGCCGTTGGCGAAATCTTTGAAGTAGCCGCAACTGTAGACCATGCGCTCGTCGAGGAAGAGCCGGTAGAAGGCGTTCGAAATATCGTAATGGTGGGTGATCGCCTCCTTGTTGGAGCCGCTGACGAACGGATTGCGCCCGGCAAGCCGGTCGAGCGCCGCGTCGCGCCCGCTCGAAAGCATCAGCGCCGGCAGATCGCGCAGCAATTGCAGTTTTGGAAGCTGGCGCAGCCTGGCCTTGAATTTCCCCTGTGGCCGCCGCTCCACGATGTCGAACAGAGACCCGTTCTCGACATCGATGGCTTTGGAAATCCAGAGTTCGATCAGGGTATTGAAGACCGGACGCCGCAAGACGCGGCCGACAATGCCGCTATCGTTAATGGCCACCACCGGCCCGCCGGCAGGCCCGATGCGCTCGCCGTTCCACAGCCGCACCGCGAAATCCGGCTTCACCTCGTCGATCAAGGTCCGGATGATCCGGGCTGCCCTGTCTGCGCTGTCCATTCTCTGCATGCCGCCGGATCGGAAGTCCGGCGTCCCCTTGGCAGGGGCATGATGGCTGCTACGGCGCGCCGCCACAACGGCTTTGTTGCATCCGGGCTACGCCTCCGGCGAATTTTCCCCTCGCACTTGCCATTTCCAAACGAACACCCCATCCTTAGCGCGTGTTCAACAAATCGAAAGGAGGTGATCCGATGTCGAGTGATTTCGTTTTCCAGAACGTGGCCTCAGCGGATTGTCCTTTCGGGAAGCAGCCTTCCCGTTAACGGCGCAAGATGCGCGGCTGGTGGTCTTCAAGCGTGGATACCGGTTTTCGGATAAGATCATGCGCTAAAAATGAGGATCACGGCCAAGGGGCCGCGCCACGGACGGAAACA
This sequence comes from Mesorhizobium sp. WSM2240, assembly GCF_040438645.1. Classification (NCBI taxonomy): domain Bacteria; kingdom Pseudomonadati; phylum Pseudomonadota; class Alphaproteobacteria; order Hyphomicrobiales; family Phyllobacteriaceae; genus Mesorhizobium; species Mesorhizobium sp. WSM2240. Next base: position 4,836,115 of record NZ_CP159253.1, on the reverse strand, counting down.
CGGAAGGCCGCCTGCTTCGAGAGAAGCGGCGGCCTTTTCCTTTTGTTGGTTCCTACTTGGTCAACGCCAGCCTTTCGATGTTGCGCGCGATCTCCTTGAACGCGGCGTCGAGTTCGGCGCCAGTCGAAGTCTGGTAGTAGTGCTTGACGCTGCCGCTATCGGGGGTGGCGCAATCCTTCATTACGTCTTTTGCGTAGCTGTTTTCGAGCTTGAAGCCCACGCTGAAGATTTCGATCTTCTGCGCACGCATGGCCGCGCAGAGCTTTTTCGCAGCGGTTCGGGTCGGTTCCTTACCCGCGTCGTTGTAGACCTTCGACGATTCGTTTACGTCGAAGTAAGACAGGTTAAATTCGCCGTCGGTCATGAGGATGGCGTATTTGGCAACCTTCTTGGGGTCGAACTTCGCCGGTTGCGCGCTTTTTTCGAGAACGCCCGACCACCTTTCCGAAAGCAAATACCACGCCCACTGGATGCCGATATGACCGGCAGTGCCGCCCTCGGCCACGAAGCTCTTGATCGTGGATTTGAGCGCATCCGCGTTGGCTGTCAGCGGAGCCAGCGCCGCTGACGGGCAGGCGCGGGTTCGGGTGCGCTCGGAAAACTCAGTCAGAAGCAAATCCCGGTTGACCATCGCGACATCCGGACCCGCATCCGTGTACTGCTCGGCGCCTTTGCGCTCGGTCGCGCAATTGTCCGGACGAGACCCACCGGAAACGGCGATCGGGTCATCCGACCCGGGCGCCTGCTTGCGATCGGAGGCTTTGCGCTCGACAAAGACGCTGGTGCTGGCCAGGCTGCCGGCATTGACTGAATTGGCATAGGGCACGATAGCCACTCGGACCCGCGGCTTCTTCGGGTCCTGACCGGCAAGGAACGCGTCGACGGCGTTCTCCGCTGCCGTTTTCAGATCCTTGATCTTTTGGCCCTCCATCGAGCCCGTCACATCCAGCATCATCGCCACTTCGATCGCCCTGTCGGAATAGACGGCGGCCGAGCTGATCGAAACACGGGGATCCTTGGTCGAAAAGAGCGGAAACGCCAGGTTCACATTGGCGTAAGCCGTCGCTTCGATTGTTTTCGCTGTGCGGTCGATCACCAGTTTGTCCAGCACGAATTGGTCCGTCGTAGCGAATTTGGCGTCGCCGTTGGCGTGGAGGAACGCCTCTACCACCTTGCGCGCGTCTTCTTCTTCGATAGCGCCAGTCGTGAGGTCGCGCGCCGTCGAGGTCACCGCCGAATCGAGTGCGTTGCGCAGGCTGGATTTGAGCTGATAGGACTGCGCGACGTTGACGCCATAGCCCACCGACAGCATCAGCATCGAGGCGATCACACCCGTAAGCACCGCGAAATTGCCGCTTCGGTCGTTGGCCAGATCGCCGGCAAGCTGTTTCGTTTTTTTGAGGATCCGCATCGTTCCTGCCTCCACGCTCAGCGGATAAGCCGCTTGGCCCAACACAGTGCAGGAATCCGGCCGGGAACCTTGTGCGACCCGAACATCATCGATCGCGGGGACTAATCGATTGTTTTCACCGCGCTTTTCCGGTCGAGGTGGTAAACCGGAGGTTAACGTTAAGCTTGGGGTTTCGTCCTGGTGCCGCCTTGCGAGACGGACGCGGAAACACACCGGAAGACATGTGCCACAGCGGGACGGCATCCTGTGCCATACTGGATCAGCCGCACCAGCTTCGCCGCTTGCCGCCCCGGTACGGGCGCACGATGTCACGTTCGAGCATGATCTCGGAGACGGCGGAACCGTCCGGTGTCGCAACATCCGCCAGCACGCGGCCGTAATATTTCGCCCCGCCGATGTTGGAGATTGACACAGCGCCGTCTCCCAGCAGTTCCGCCAGAACAGCGCGTGCGTGAAGGGCGGCGAGGCGCTCGCGCTGGCAACGGCTCTTCATCTCGGGCGCGTCTATGCCCCGCACACGGATGTTCACGCGCACCGAGTGCCCCGGCCAGACATGCGCCTCGGCAAGGAACGTGTCGCCGTCGATGATCTCGATGACGGTGGCTTCGACCGGACCCTTGAAGCGTTTGGCGGCTTCGGCCGGAGCAGCGGGCGAAAGGAGGGATGCAGCAGCGAGCATGGCCCGTAAGAACCGCGTCAGAGATGGGAATGGCGTCGGCGAATCCATAGCAAGGCATTTATTCCTATTTTCGGGAACAATGCAATGCCTAGCGGAGGATCAGGCGATCATATGCGCGCCGACAGTGCGGTCGACGCCGTGATAAGGCGGCTTGGCCGGGTGGCTCTCCTGCTCGTAGGTCCAGACCTTGAACGTGGTCAGGCTGTGCGGTCCGAAACTGTGCAGCAGCGGTACGTCGGTTGCGTCGCGGCCGCGCGCCACCACCACGCGGCCGATGCGCGGCATGTTGTGACGGGCGTCGAACGCGTACCATTTGCCGCCGAGGAACGCCTCGAACCAGGCATTGAAATCCATCGGCGCCGGGTCCGGCGGCACGCCGATGTCACCGAGATAGCCGTTCACGTAGCGGGCGGGAATATTCATGCAGCGGCAGAGCGTGATCGCCAGATGCGCGAAATCGCGGCAGACGCCGACACGTTCCTCATGCGCCTGGGCGGCCGTACGCGTGCATCGCGCATAGCCGTAGCCGAAGGACAGCCGGTCGTGCACGTAATCGACGATCGCCTGCACCCGCGCCCAACCCCTCGGGGTCTGGCCGAACAGGTTCCACGCGAGATTGCCCAGATGGTCGGTCTCGCAATAGCGGCTGCCGAGCAGGTAGCCGATCACGTCGTCCGGAAGTTCCTCGATGGGCGTCTCGCCGGCCAGCAGGTTGGTCTCGTCGGGCTCGCCGCTGTCCTCGATCACCGCATCATAGAGAATGCGAAAGCCACCCGCCGGGGCCAGGAAGCGGCGGCAGCTGTTGCCGTAGCGATCCTCGTAGACATGGCTCGGCGTCGACGGCGAGGTCAGCACGCGGGTCTGCCGCTTTATGTCCTTCTGGCGGTCCTTATGGATTTCCAATACCGAGATGACTGGCGTCGGCTGGGGGCATTCGATAGCGATTTCGTAGCCGAGCCTGATGAGCATCTGTGTAACCCCGCGCAGAGGAGAAAGGACGTTCGGCGCTCAACGCGTTGCCCCATTTCTTGTTCCGCTAATGCTTCGGGTCGGTACGGTCGGGAGAAGCGCCCGCCAGGGGGTCGATGCAGCCTCAAAAATCGCTGGTCAGGCCTTTTATTTCCCAATCGCCATAGCGTCCCGGCTCATGGCCTCCACGCCCGCCGATCTCCTTGGGCAGGGCCGCTTCGCGGTCGCGGTAAGCCTTGCGCCGAGCTTCCGCCTCCTTGAGCGCGCGTTCCGCCGCCGAACTGATGCGCTTTGTAGCCGTTAGGCCCTGCTGGACGGGGGGGTCGCCGGGCTTGTTCGGATTGCTATCGGACATCGACGCTCCTGGAAGATGATTGAAACTGGGCGGTTGGTTTACCATCATATAGTCGGACCGACGCTGCGGTTCGAGCCTTTTCCCTGAGCAGCCGGCCATCATGGAGTCGACGATGAACATGATACGCACCGCGATGCTTCTGGCCTTCATGACCGCGCTCTTCATGGGCGTCGGCTACCTGATTGGCGGCGGCGGCGGCATGATGATCGCCTTCCTCATCGCCGCGGGCATGAACCTCTTCAGCTACTGGAACGCCGACAAGATGGTGCTCAGGATGCATCACGCCGTCGAGGTCGACGAACGCAACGCGCCCGAATATTACGGTATCGTGCGCGACCTAGCCGCGAGCGCCGGGCTGCCTATGCCGAAGGTCTACCTGATCGACAATCCGCAGCCCAACGCCTTCGCCACCGGCCGCAACCCGCAAAATGCCGCCGTGGCTGCCACAACCGGCCTGCTGCAGTGCCTTTCCTATGAAGAAGTCGCCGCCGTCATGGCGCACGAGCTGGCCCACGTGCAGAACCGCGACACGCTGACCATGACGATCACCGCGACCCTTGCCGGCGCCATCTCCATGCTCGGCAACTTCGCCTTCTTCTTCGGCGGCAACCGCGACAGCAACAACCCGCTCGGCATTGTCGGCATACTTGTGGCCATGATCGTCGCGCCCCTGGCTGCAGCTCTGGTGCAGATGGCGATCAGCCGTACCCGCGAATATTCCGCCGACCGCCGCGGCGCCGAGATCTGCGGCAACCCGCTCTGGCTCGCATCCGCCCTTGACAAGATCGCCCGCAACGCCGAACGCATCCACAATCCGGATGCCGAACGCAACCCGGCCACGGCACATCTTTTCATCATCAATCCTCTTTCCGGCGAGCGCATGGACAATCTCTTCTCGACCCACCCCAACACCGAGAATCGCATCGCCGCGCTCCAAGCTATGTCGCAAGCGGGCGGCGGCCCTCAGACTCGCCACGAGCAGCAGCCTTGGGGCGCGCCAGCGGCGGAACGCCCGGCCGAGCCGAAAGCTGAAGCTCCGAAGGCCAATCCCTGGGGCCGCAACCCGACCGGGCCGAAGGGCCCGTGGTCGTGACGGCTGAGAAAAGCCTGCACCGCAGCCGCAGATCGCCCGAAAGAGCAGCACCAGCCCGCGATCCGAACGTCCCGGGCCTCGCCGCGCGTAAGGCGGCGGCCAAGCTGCTCGCAGCCGTCGTCGATGCGAAGACTTCGGCCGACGGGCTGACTGACCATGAACACGGCCATCCGCAATACAGAGCGCTCGATATGCGCGACCGGGCGCTGGTGCGGGCGATCCTCGTGACGGCGCTGCGCTTTCGCCGTACCATCGACAATCTCATCTCGGCCCGGCTGGAAAAGCCGCTGCCCGCCAACGCCACGGCGCTCTCGCACCTGTTACATGTGGCCGCCGCCCAAATCCTGTTCCTCGACATTCCCGACAGCGCCGCGGTCGACCTCGCTGTCACCCACGCCAAGTCCGATCCGCGCACCGCGCGCTTTTCCGGACTGGTCAACGGCGTGCTCCGCTCGCTAGCGCGCGGCAAGGCTTCGGAACTGCCGGCCATGCTGGCCGACACGCAGGACGCGCCTGAATGGTTCCGCAGCCGGCTCGCTTCCGCCTATGGTGCCGACACCACGAAGAAAATCCTCGCCGCGCACCGCGTTGAGGCGCCGGTCGACTTCACCGTCAAATCCGATCCTGAACGCTGGGCTGCCGAGTTCGGCGGCGTCGTCCTGCCCACCGGCTCGGTTCGTGTTGCCCGGCTTGCAGCGCCGGTCGCCGAACTGCCCGGCTTTTCCGAGGGCGCATGGTGGGTTCAGGATGCCGCCGCGAGCCTGCCGGCCCGTCTGTTCGGCAATATCGCCGGCTTGCGCGTCGCCGACCTCTGTGCCGCGCCCGGCGGCAAGACCGCGCAACTTGCGGCCGCGGGCGCGCATGTCACCGCCATCGACAGCTCGAAGAACCGCCTCGCCCGACTCGAATCAAATCTCCAGCGTCTCGGTCTGGCCGCAACGACTATCCAGGCAGATATCCTGCAATTCAAGCCGGAACGGCTTTTCGACGCCGTGCTGCTCGACGCGCCGTGCTCCTCGACCGGCACGGTGCGCCACCATCCGGATGTGCTATGGACAAAGTCGCCGGCCGACATCGAAAAGCTCGCGGACCTGCAGCGCCGCATGCTCGAACGGGCGATCGGCTTCGTGAAGCCCGGCGGCCGCATCGTGTTCTCCAATTGCTCGCTCGATCCGCTGGAGGGCGAGGCGCTTCTCGCCGCATTCCTCGAAGCGCAGCCCGGCGTCGCCGCCGATCCCATACTGCCCAGCGAGTTTCCCGTTCTTGGCCAGTATCTGACTCCTGATGGCGCGCTCCGCACCACTCCCGCCGACATGGCGCTCGGCGACCCCGCCATTTCGGGCATGGACGGCTTCTTCGCCGCGCGCCTGCGCCGCGTTGGCTAACGCATCGAACATCGGAGTCGAGGGGTTCCGATGATTCACCACTGGCTCCCCACCATGCATTTCCTGGCCAGGGCTTGTGGGAAAAGAGCGAGGCTGGGCCTCGCTTTTTTGTTGGGCCGGTGAAAGAACTTGGTTCCTGATGCGCGGGGGTTTGACGAATGCCGGATGGAACAAAGTCACGGTCGTGGTGGACAACCGCGCATGTCTCGTTTTTTGCCGGTCCATTTGGCGGATTTCTGTGGATTGGGCGGGGCCTACTGGCCGTTATCAGCCTGGCAGCGATCACCTTGGCAGGCCTGTATCTGTCCTATTTTGGCTTTCCGATACTCCCCGGTCTGGACTTGGATATCCAATCCGCCGCGGGACTATTTAATATTGGCGCTGGTATTCTATCGTCACTTCTCGTCGTTCCACTGGCGGCGCGGTCGAAGCCGAACAGATGGTATTCCCATGGGCTGTTCGTTCTTCTTTTAGCCGGCGTTCTGTCCTGGGGAGTGGCGTTTGTCATTCGATCATTCCTGTTTCAGCCCTTTTCGTTACCGGCCGGCAGCATGCAACCGACGCTCCTGGAGGGCGATCACTTCTTCGTCTCCAAAACCGCATACGGCTATAGCCGCTACAGCGTGCCTTTCGGACTAATGCCGATCCAAGGGCGCATCTTTGGCAACGAGCCGGAGAGGGGCGATATTGTCGTTTTCAAATCCCCTCAGAATTTGAACGTCGACTACGTCAAGAGGATCGTCGGCCTTCCGGGCGAGAAAATTCAGATGATCGGCGGCGTACTCCGCATCGATGATGTGCCTGTTCTGCTTGAGGAGATCGGCCCCTACACAGCGGTAGAAATTGGAGAAAACTCCGCAAGATTGCAGCGGGAAACCCTGCCAAATGGCGTCTCATATGCGGTCATAAACCTCATGGACAGGTCTCTTGGCGACGACACCCGGCTCTTCACCGTACCAGCAGGCCATTACTTCATGCTCGGCGATAACCGGGACAATTCCCTAGACAGCCGCTTCAATATTGGGTTGGTTCCATATGAGAACCTGGTTGGTAGGGCTGTGCGTCTTTTCTGGAACTCCAACGGGATTGACTATTCGGCTCGGCAATCTCTCTCCGGTGGCGCAACTCGCGACTAGTTTGGTCTAGTTGGCCGTTGTCGGCTTCCGTGAAAGCCAGACCTCGACCTCGTGATCGCGGCCGCGGACATGGATGGGGCCGTGCTCGACCATTCCGGCGAGTGCGTCTTCGTCCCCCGCCCGCTTCACCGCCTCGATGAGATCGGCGCCGACGCAGACCTCGGCATTGAGTTCGCGGCACATTGTCTGCAGCCGGCTCGCCACATTGCAGGTGTCGCCAACCACTGCGAAGGAGAGATTGCGTTCGCTGCCGATAGCGCCGAGCACCACCGGGCCGTACTGGCAGCCGATGCGGACATCGACCGGCGCGCTGCCCCTGGCGCGGCGCTCGCCGTTCCACTCTTCCACGGCCGCCGCCATGGCTCGGGCGCAGCGCAGTGCACGCGTGGCATCGTCCCTAGCCGAAGCCGGGACGCCGAAAGTCGCCATGATGCAGTCGCCGATGTAATTGTCGACGGTGCCGCCATGGTCGAACACCACCTGTTCCATGCGGCGGTGGAAGGTGCGCAGCAATTCGAACACCTGCTCGGCCGGGTGGTCCTCCGAATAGGCGGTAAAGCCAACGATGTCGGCAAACAGTACCGCGACGTCCTGACGGCGAACCGGGCCGAACGGCTCGTCGTTCGAGGCCAGTTCATCGACCACGTTGGGCGAGAAATGGCGGGCGAGGTTGGAACGCGCGCGCTCGGCGGTCGTGTAATCGTCCGCCATCTTGCGCGAGCGCGAAACGACGGTGGCGAGAATTCCGGTGATAATCAGGATCACCACGACATGCGTGAGCTGATCGATCACGTCGACGAAATTCGGATTGAAGTAGAGCCTCACATGCTCTTCGAACCGCATGTTCTCGGCCTGTATAAGCGCAATTATCGTGCCCGGACGCGTGATGACCCAGACGACAGCCGCGGTCCAGCAGATCGCCGCCGCCAGGCCGAGCCAAGCCGCCAGACGCGGCGAAAGCGTCAGTGCGCCGAGACAGACGAAGATCAGCAGATATTGGAAACCGGCCTCCCGCAGACTCATGGCCGGCGGCATGACAATCTCGGCAAAGGGATTCGGTCCGACCAACAGAAGCGTCAGCAGAATCATGTCGAGCGTGCCGAAGACCGCGCCCACCCACACCGGGCTGTAGCCTTTCTTCACGAGTCGGTAGTGGACGAGCCCGATCAGGAAGAAGACGAAGACGGCCGAGAACATGAAGCCGGACGCCGGATCCCATTTTGCGAACACGGCGAAGAACAGCTCCACCGCCAGCAGTGCCGCTGTGCGCGCCCAGAATTGCAGGCGGGCACCTTCGCGCTCGGCTTTTGCCATGAGCGACCCCAGCCTCAGGCGGCGTCTCTGTTCCAGATTCAGAGGCGCGGTCGTGGCCACGAAAAACTCGGGAGGCGGCTGGATTTGCATGCGGGATTCCGGCGCTGAACGCGAGGCCACCCGCTAAACGGGTCAGCGAATCTCGCGCAAAATATAATCATACAGCAATTGCGCCGTAGCAGAGAGCGCCCGGTTGCGCGTTCGGATCATGCTGTAGGGCTGGACGTTGATCTCGAAGGGGACGGGCAGGATCTCGATGGCGCCGCTCAAGCCTTCGTCGCTCTTGATGAATTTCGCCACTTCAAGCGCTATCGGCGCGATGGCGTCGGATTGCGCGATCATAATGAGGGTGAGCAGCACCGAGCTCGTGTTCAGCACGCGATCGGGCAATGCGACATTGTGGGCCATAAAGATGCTTTCGATGGTCCGGCGAAGCAGCGAGCCGCTCGGCTGGAACACCCATTCGTACTTGGTCATCTGCTCGAGGCGCACGCTTGCCGCTCCCGCCAGCGGATGGCCGCGCCGCACCATCAGGCACGCCTTCTCGATGCCGATGACGCGGCTTTCGAACAGGCGCGGGTTCAAATCGTCGGGAATGCGCGAGATGATGAAATCATGGCGCGAGGCGAGCAGTTCGCGCGCCAATATATTGCTGGTCTCGATCTGCACATTGATCTCGATACGGGGGTAGAGCGCGCGGACCTTACGGATCGCCGGCACCGCAAGCTCGATCGCGGGCGCGGTGACCGCGCCGAGGAACACCGAACCGCCCTTGCCGGATTTCAGGTCGGAGATTTCTCGGTCGACCTCGCGCATTTCAAGCAGCACCGCGCGAGCCCGCCGCGCTAATGCGTTACCGTAGGGGGTAAGCCGGACGCCACGCGGCAGTCTTTCGCAGAGCGGCACGGCGAGTATGTCCTCCATCTCCGCGATCATACGCGAGGCGGCGGGCTGCGAGATGTTGAGCACATGGGCTGCGGCGCTGATCTGGCCATGCTCGTCGAGCGCCACGATCATGCGCATATGCTGGAGCTTGAGGCCGCTTCGCAGCAGCCTGTCGCCCTCTTCGGACAGGGCAGCATTCCGCACGGCCATGAGCGACCCGGTCGCATCGTTCGCCATTTCCGCCTCTCCTCCGGCTGGTATATCAAAAGCAGCATGTCATTGCGCATACAACGCATTTGACAGTTATACCAATCGAATCCAACGTGGTGAGGTCACGGGCACGCCCGGTGGCGGCGTCCCGCCGTGCATCGAGGGAGGTGCATCGGCCCGCGGACGACAATGGGAGGACTGCCAAATTATCATATGAGCCGGACCGCCTTGCGCGACCGGGAGACTTGCGTGCCGCCGGAATAGCCGGCCGCCATCATCATAAGGGAGATCACAGTGAAAATTATCAAGACGTTGGTCGGCGCGCTGGCGCTTGCCGCCATGACGTTCACCGTACAGGCCCAGGACAAGGGCACCGTCGGCATCGCAATGCCGACGAAATCGTCGCTGCGCTGGATCAGCGACGGCGATGCGCTCGTCGCCGCGCTGAAGGAAAAGGGCTACGGGACCGACCTGCAATACGCCGAGGACGACATCCCGAACCAGCTCGCGCAGATCGAGAATATGGTGACCAAGGACGTCAAGGCCCTGGTCATTGCCTCGATCGACGGCACGACGCTTTCGGCAGTCCTGCAGCAGGCCGCCGACAAGGGCGTCAAGGTCATCGCCTATGACCGCCTGATCCGCGACAGCGGCAATGTCGACTATTACACCACCTTCGACAACTTCAAGGTCGGCGTGCTGCAGGCCGAGTCGCTGCTCAAGGGCCTCGGCTATCCCGAGAATAAGGGTCCGTTCAACATCGAGCTTTTCGGCGGTTCGCCGGACGACAACAACGCCTTCTTCTTCTACGACGGCGCAATGTCCGTCCTGCAGCCGCTGATCGACAAGGGCGACCTCGTCGTCAAGTCGGGCCAGATGGGTATGGAAAAAGTCGGCACGCTGCGCTGGGACGGCGCGGTCGCGCAGGCCCGCATGGACAACATCCTGTCGGCCAACTATTCCGACGGCAGCCGCGTCGATGGTGTTCTGGCGCCCTATGACGGCCTCTCCCGCGGCATCATCTCGTCGCTGCGCGGCGTCGGCTACGGCACGGCCGACCAGCCTTGGCCGATCGTCACCGGTCAGGATGCCGAGACCCCGTCCGTCAAGGGCATCATCGCCGGCGAGCAGTATTCGACCGTGTTCAAGGACACGCGCGAACTGGCCAAGGTGACGGCGAACCTCGTGGACGCCGTGCTTTCGGGCAAGGAACCGGAAATCAACGACACCAAAACCTATGAGAACGGCGTCAAGGTGGTTCCGTCCTATCTCCTGGTTCCGGTCTCGGTCGACAAGTCGAACTACGAGGAAATCGTGGTCGGCTCCGGCTACATCAAAGCCGAAGATCTGCAGTAAGGCAGTCCCGCCTTCTCCCTTTCACGGGCGAAGGCGGCCCAAAAAGAGGCTGGACGGGGCGGCATCGGTACTTGACCGCGCCCGTCCGCCTGCCTGGCTTCTTCTCCCGTCAAATATGGAGAGGACCTGCTGCAACCTCCGAGCCAGCGATGGCCGAATTGGGTGATTGGGCTATCCTCGCCCCTGTTCAACGGGCGAACGGTCCAAGCGATAAAAGAGCGGTGATGGAAAAAACCATTCTGGAGATGCGCGGCATCACCAAGACCTTTCCCGGCGTCAAGGCGCTGCAGGATGTCAACCTGAATGTGCGCGCCGGCGAAATACACGCCATCGTCGGCGAGAACGGCGCCGGAAAATCGACGCTGATGAAGGTGCTATCCGGGGTTTATCCGCAAGGCAGCTATACCGGCGAAATCCACTACGAAGGTCAGGAATGCCACTTCAAGGGCATTCACGACAGCGAGCGGCAGGGCATCGTCATCATCCATCAGGAACTGGCGCTGGTTCCGCTGCTGTCGATCGCCGAGAATATCTATCTCGGCAACGAGCAGGCCTCTTACGGCGTCATTGACTGGAACGCGGTGCGCCGCGGCGCGGCCGGGTTGCTCGCCAAGGTCGGCCTCAAGGAAGACCCCGACACGCTGATCACCAATATCGGCGTCGGTAAGCAGCAGCTCGTCGAGATCGCCAAGGCGCTGTCGAAGGAAGTGAAGTTGCTCATCCTCGACGAGCCGACCGCGTCCTTGAGCGAAAAAGACAGCGACGCGCTTCTCAACCTGCTCGTTGAATTCAAGAAGCAGGGCATCGCCTCCATCCTCATTTCCCATAAGCTCAATGAAGTGGGCAAAGTAGCTGACCGCATCACCATCCTGCGTGACGGCCGCACGATCGAGACGCTCGACCGCGGCGACATAAACGAGGATCGCATCATCACGTCTATGGTGGGGCGCACGCTGGAAGACCGCTATCCGGCGCGCACACCGAACATAGGCGAGACGATCTTCGAGGTGAAGAACTGGGTCGTCTACCACCCGCTGCATGCCGACCGGCAGGTCATCAAGGGTGTCGACATCAGCCTGCGCAAGGGCGAAGTGGTCGGCATCGCCGGCCTGATGGGCGCCGGCAGAACGGAATTCGCCATGAGCGTATTCGGCAAGAGCTATGGCCAGCGTATCAGCGGCGACGTCTATCTGCGCGGCCAGAAGATCGACGCCTCGACCGTCGGCAAGGCGGTTGCCCATGGCCTGGCCTACGCGACGGAGGACCGCAAGACCTTCGGCCTCAACCTGATCGACCACATCAAGCATAACATCACGATCGCCAATCTGAAGGGCGTGGCCAACAACGGCGTCATCGACGACATGCGCGAGTTGAACGTCGCCAATGACTATCGCAAACGGACCAACATCCGCTCGTCGAGCGTCTATCAGACTACCGGCAACCTTTCCGGCGGCAACCAGCAGAAGGTGGTGCTGTCGAAGTGGCTTTTCTCGGATCCGGAAGTCCTCATCCTGGACGAGCCGACGCGCGGCATCGATGTCGGCGCCAAGTACGAGGTCTACACCATCATCAACAAGCTCGCGGATGAAGGCAAAGCCATTCTCGTCATCTCCTCCGAGATGCCGGAACTGCTCGGCATCTGCGACCGCATCTATGTCATGAACGAGGGTCGCATCGTCGGTGAAATGGCTGGCAGCGATGCATCCCAGGAGAAGATAATGCGCGCCATCGTGCGCGGGGAAGGAAAAGCGTCATGAGCATCGAAACGCTCACCAATGCCGAACGCAACGCCAAGGCTTCGGCGCAGATGGCGCTCAAGGACAATCTGCGCGATTACGGCCTGGTTCTGGCGCTCATCGCTATCATGGTGTTCTTCCAGTTCACCACCAACGGCACGCTGTTTAAGCCGGTCAACTTGACCAATCTCGTGCTGCAGAACAGCTACATCATCATCATGGCGCTCGGCATGCTCCTGGTCATCGTGGCCGGGCATATCGATCTCTCTGTCGGGTCGGTTTCCGGTTTCGTCGGCGCAGTCGCTGCGGTTCTGATGGTGCAGTACAAGCTCGATCCCATCCTTGCGACGCTGATCTGCCTTTGCGTCGGCGGCCTGATAGGGGCCAGTCAAGGCTACTGGATCGCTTACATGAAGATTCCCGCCTTCATCGTCACCCTGGCGGGCATGCTGATCTTCAAGGGCCTGTCGCTGGCGCTCCTGGGCGGCATGTCGGTCGGGCCGTTCCCGCCGGAGTTCCAGCTTCTCTCCGCCGGCTTCATCCCCGACGTGATCGGCCCGATCACGCTTTTCGGCGTCAAGCTCCACGCGACCACGCTGCTTATCGGCGTGGCGATCGTCGCCGCCATGCTCTATTTCGCCCTGAAGAGCCGCAGGAACCGTGAAAGCCACGGCTACGAAGCCGAGCCGTTCGTGCTGTTCGTCGTCAAGAACGCGATAATTTCGGCGATCGTGCTCTTCCTGATCTACATGATGGCCTCCTATCGCGGCCTGCCCAACGTTCTCATCGTCATGGGCGTGCTGATCGCGCTGTTCGTCTTCATCACCAAGCGCATGACGTTCGGGCGGCGCGTCTACGCGATGGGCGGCAACGTAAAGGCGGCCGCTCTCTCCGGCATCAAGACGGAGCGGCTCACCTTCTACATCTTCATCATCATGGGCGTGTTGTCGGCGCTCGCCGGCCTCATCTTTGCGGCGCGGCTGAATACGGCGACGCCCAAGGCCGGGCTCGGCTTCGAACTCGACGTGATCGCGGCGGTGTTCATCGGCGGCGCGTCGGCCATGGGCGGCGTTGGCCAGGTCGCGGGCGCTGTCATCGGCGCCTTCATCATGGGCGTTATGAACAACGGCATGTCGATCATGGGCGTCAACATCGACTGGCAGCAGGTCATCAAGGGTCTGGTGCTGCTCGGCGCGGTGGTCTTCGACGTCTACAACAAGAACAAGGCCTGAAGACCGGGAACAAGCGGAATAAGATCATCGACGGCGCGCTGAAGCTCGCCGAAGTTCCAGCGGAACGATCGTGATCGACATCGGGACTATGTTTTTCACGCGCCGGGCGGAACGACGTCCGGACGGGAATGGCTGCGGAATTTTGGGCCAGCTATTGGCCTATGGCGGATTGCAAGGAGGCTGAGATGCTGATTTCCGAAGTGATGGACGAAGCTGGGATTATAAAGGTCGCCGTTCGCAATGGCGGGCCGGCGCGGATCGTGCGAAGCGCCAAGAGTGTCTATTCGCTGGCTCTGGAAGCGGCGCGCTCCGGCTCGAGCCTGGCGGCGCTGATCGAGGCGCGGGGGCTGGGCGAGACGATCGACCTCGAAGCCGCCTACCGGAAGGGTTTGCTGCGTTCTCCGATCAGTCATGCCGACCCGGCGCATCTGCATCTCACCGGCACCGGACTAACCCATCTCGGCTCGGCGGCGGCGCGCGACGCCATGCACCAGAAGCTGAACGGCGAGGAGACGCTGACCGATTCGATGAAGATGTTCCGCATGGGCATCGAAAGCGGCAAGCCGGCCAGCGGCCAGATCGGCGTGCAGCCGGAATGGTTCTACAAGGGCAACGGCACCATGGCGGTCGCGCCCGGCGCGCCGCTGATCTCGCCGCATTTCGCCAGCGACGCCGGCGAGGAGCCTGAGATCGCCGGCATATATGTCATCGGCGACGATGGCACGCCGTTCCGTGTCGGCTTTGCCCTGTCGAACGAATTCTCTGATCATGTCACGGAGCGGGTGAACTATCTCTACCTTGCCCATTCCAAGCTCCGCAACGCGTCGTTCGGACCGGAGATCCTGGTCGGCGAACTTCCGGCCGACACACGCGGCTCGTCGCGTATAATCCGCAACGGCAGTATTTTTTGGGAAAAGCCGTTCCTGTCGGGTGAGAGCAACATGTCGCATTCGATCGCCAATCTGGAGCACCACCACTTCAAGTACCCGGCTTTCCGCCAGCCGGGCGACATCCATGTGCACATGTTCGGCACGGCGACGCTGTCTTTCGCAGATGGCGTCAAAACGGAGCCGGGCGACGTGTTCGAAATCGAAGCGCCGGAATTCGGCCTGCCGCTGCGCAACCCGCTGGCGGTGGACCGGCCGGTTTCCGTCCGGGTGCGGGCGCTGTGAGGGATCTGATATGAGCATGCAAGCTGTCAATTTCGCCCGTTACCCCGGCCTCTCCGGCGTCCCGGTCATCGTCTCCGGCGGCGCAAGCGGCATAGGCGAGGCGATCGTGCGCGCCTACGCAGCCGAGGGCGCCAAGGTCGGCTTCGTCGATCTCGCCGAGACTGAAGGCGAGGCGCTCGCCGCCGAGCTGAATTCCGGCGGCGGTTCGGCAACGTTCCGGCGCTGCGACATCACCGACACCGACGCCTACAGGGAAGCGCTGCGCGAGATAGAGGCTGTCCAGGGTCCGACGCGGGTGCTGCTCAACAACGCCGCCAACGACACAAGGCACAAATGGGACGAGGTCACGCCCGCCTATTTCGACAGCCGCATCGCCGTCAATCTGAAGCACATGTTCTTCGCAATCCAGGCCGTCGCGCCGGGCATGATTGCGGCGGGCGGCGGGTCGATCGTCAATTTCGGCTCGATCGGCTGGATGATGGCGACCGGCGGCTATCCGGTCTATGCCGCGTCCAAGGCTGCGGTTCACGGCATGACGCGATCGTTTGCCCGCGACCTCGGCCGGCATGGCATACGCGTCAATACGCTGGTTCCCGGCTGGGTGATGACAAAGCGCCAGCTCGATCTTTGGGTCGACGACGCGGCCAACGAACTGATCGACAAAAGCCAGTGCCTGGCCGGCCGGGTGCTGCCCGAGGACATTGCGCGCATGGCGCTGTTCCTGGGTTCGGACGATGCCAAAATGTGCTCCGCCCAGAATTTCATCGTCGACGGCGGCTGGGTTTAAGAGTGTAATCAACCCAGTCTTCCGATCCCGCGTCACGCATGTGGGGTGACTTGCCGCGCGAAACTCGGTACCAGCCTGCATCGACGGATCGGCTGACAGTCCGGTCCACGCGCGGCCATCAGCAAGCAAGGAAATCGATATGAGCGAATTGTTCAGAAACCTGATCGGAGGCGAATGGGTCGACGGCGAGGCCATCCCCAACATCAACCCGTCCGACACCAACGATGTGGTTGGCGAATATGCGCGCGCCAGCAAAGATGACGCACAGGCGGCGATAGCGGCGGCCAGGGCCGCCTTTCCGGCCTGGTCGCGCTCGGGCCTTCTGGAGCGGCACGCCGTACTGCGCAAGACCGCGGACGAGATCACGGCGCGCAAGGAAGAGTTGGGGCGGCTTTTGTCGCGCGAGGAAGGCAAGACGCTGGCCGAGGGCATCGGCGAGACCGTACGCGCCGCGCAGATCTTCGATTTCTTCGCCGGCGAGGCGCTGAGGCTGGCCGGGGAAATTCTGCCGAGTGTCAGGCCGGGCGTCAGCGTCGAGGTCACGCGCGAGGCCGTCGGCGTGGTCGGCATCATCACGCCGTGGAATTTTCCGATTGCCATTCCTGCCTGGAAGATCGCGCCAGCGCTCTGCTACGGCAATACCATCGTGTTCAAGCCGGCCGACCTGGTGCCCGGCTGCTCCTGGGCGATCGTCGACATTCTGCATCGCGCCGGCTTGCCGAAGGGCGTTATGAACCTAGTCATGGGCAAGGGCTCGGTGGTCGGACAGGCGCTGCTCGACAGCCCCGATATCGATGCGGTCACCTTCACCGGCTCGGTTGCGACTGGCAAGCGGGTCGCAGCGGCGAGCGTCGAGCATATGCGCAAGTTCCAGCTCGAAATGGGCGGCAAGAATCCGTTGGTGGTGCTTGATGACGCCAATCTCGACATAGCGGTGGATTGCGCTGTCAACGGAGCCTACTTCTCGACCGGGCAGCGCTGCACTGCGTCGTCGCGGCTGATCGTGACCGAAGGCATCCACGACCGCTTCGTTGAAGCGGTGACGGCGCGGCTGAAGGGCCTCGTCGTCGACAATGCGCTGAAGGCGGGCACGCACATCGGCCCTGTGATCGACGAAAGCCAGATGGGCCAGGACGAGAAGTATATCGCGATCGGTCGCGAAGAGGGCGCCAAGCTCGCTTTTGGCGGCGAGCGGCTCGACCGCGAGACGCCGGGCTTCTATTTGCAGCCGGCGCTGTTCACCGAAGCGACGAACCAGATGCGGATTTCTCGTGAGGAGATATTCGGACCGGTGGCTTCGGTGATCCGGGTCAAAGACTACGAGGAGGCGCTGCACACCGCCAACGACACGCCTTTCGGCCTTTCCTCGGGCATCGTCACCACCAGCTTGAAGCACGCGACGCATTACAAGCGCAACGCTCAGGCAGGCATGGTGATGGTCAACGTGCCGACGGCCGGCGTCGACTTCCACGTGCCGTTCGGCGGATCCAAAGGTTCGAGCTACGGCCCGAAGGAACAAGGTCGCTACGCCGCCGAATTCTATACGAGCGTAAAGACGGCCTATACGGCCGCTTGATAGGGGAGGCGGTGCGGCCCGGCCGCGCCGCCGTTCTCATACCCGCGCAATAACCTCGTCGGTGTTGGCCAGGAGCTTGCGCACCGCATTGCGGGCGGCTTCGGGACGACGCAGCCGGATCGCCTTCTCGATGCTCTCATGCAGCCCCTGCGCATGGCGCAGATCGTCGGCTTCACGTGTGACGAAGACGAACAGATGCGCGAGCGCCGATTCGATGAGCGCGCCGAGCGGCACCAGCAGTTCGTTGCCGGAAGCCCGCAGAATGGCGAGGTGAAAGCGTGTGTCGGCCTGCGTGCGCTGCGGCAGCGATGTCGCCTCGCCCATCTCGCGGCAGGCGGCGCTGATTTCGGCCATCTGCTCGTCGGTACGCCGCAAGGCCGCGAGTGCGGTGGCTTCCGGCTCGATGATGTGGCGGAATTCCTGGACCGATTTCAGGAAGCTCTCACGGTTGGGCGAGGTCGCGTACCAGGTCAGCACATCGCGATCGAGCAGATTCCAGCGCTCGCGCGGCTCCACCCAGCTGCCCACCTTGGGCCGCGAACTGAGCAGACTCTTGGCCATCAGCATCTTTATCGCCTCGCGCACCGCCGAACGGCTGACCTCGAAGGTTTGGGCCCATTTCGCCTCGTTGGGCAGGATGGCGCCGGGCGGATAATCGCCGCGCACGATACGCATGCCGATCTCGTTGGCCACTGACGCATGCACGCTGGTGCCGACGATCCGCGAGCTGTTGGCTCGCCCGCCGCCGGCCTTCGGTGCAGGCAGGAGCGCTTCCGCCTCCACCGCTTCGGCCTTCATCGATTTTCCGGTACGCATTGAAACTTCCCCTGCCCGATCCTCAATTGTCGGCTTCGCGGCGTGCCCGGATGCGATCGAACGCAACGGCAAGCACAATGAACGTGCCGACAAAGGTTCCTTGCCAGAAGGTACTGATTCCCAAAAGGGTCAAGCTGTTGCGAATGATCTCGATGAGCGCTGCGCCGACCACCGATCCGAACACGGTGCCCGCGCCGCCCATCAGATTGGCGCCGCCGATAACCGCCGCGGCGATCACGCTCAGTTCCATGGACTGGCCGAGATTGGTGGTGACGCCGCCGAGCCAGCCGGCCTCCAGCACGCCTGCAATGCCCGCAAACAGCGCCGAGAACATATAGACGCTGACCTTCAGCCGCCGGACCGCGATGCCGGTCAGCACCGCCGCTTTCTCGTTGCTGCCGATGGCGAAGACGTGGCAGCCCCAGCGTGTCCATTTCAACAGAAGCGCGGTGATAACCGCCAGTATTACGAGCGCGATGACCGGATTGGCGATGCCGAAAGTCGAACCGCCGCCGAGCCAGAAGAGTTGCTTCTCGTCCGGCCCGAACTGATAAATCATCTTGTTGTTGGAAAGCACCATGGCGGCGCTGCGCGCCACCGACAGCATGCCGAGTGTGACCACGAAGGGCGGGATACGGAGATAGGCGATCAGCATGCCGTTGATTGCGCCGATCGCCAGCGAAACTGCCAGCGCCGCGCCTGCTCCGGCCCAAAGCGGGTAGCCGGCATTCATGACAATGGCCAGAACCATCGCCGACAGGCACAGGATCGAGCCGACCGACAGGTCGATACCGCCCGATATGATGACGACCGTCATGCCGAGCGCGATGATGGCGACAAAGGCGAAATTGCGTGTGACGTTGAAGAGGTTCTGCGGCGTGGCGAAAGTGTCGGTGACGAATGTCAGCGTCACGCAGGCGATCAGCGCCGCGAGGAAGACCCAGAAGGCCTGCTTCGAAAGCATCCAGGAGATCGGCGTGTGGGTCTGCCGGGCTATTGCGTCGTCGATGCTTGAAACCATGTGTCCGCCCCAGCTATCCGTTCAGATGTTTCACGCCGCCTCGATGGCCCCGGTGATCAGGCCGGTCACCTCTTCGGGTGAAGAGCCGGCGATAGGCTTGTCGGCTACCTTGTTGCCGCGGCGCAGGACGACGATGCGGTCCGCCACGGCGAATACGTCGGGCATGCGGTGGCTGATCAGGATCACCGCGACGCCCTGGCGCTTCAACCCCCGGATCAGGTTCAGGACTTCGGCGACCTGACGCACCGAGATCGCCGCCGTCGGCTCGTCCATCAGCACGATGCTGGCCGACGACAGTCGCGTCCTGGCGATGGCCACTGCCTGGCGCTGGCCGCCCGACATGTCGCGCACCATATCCTTCGGCCTGGTCTCCGATTTGAGTTCGCGAAACAGCTTCGCCGCCGCCGCGTTCATGGCGGAGTAGTCGAGGATCTTCAGAGGGCCGAAAGAGCGCGTCAGCTCGCGTCCGAGGAACACGTTCACCGCCGCCGTCAGATTGTTGCAGAGCGCCAGATCCTGGTAGACGATTTCGACGCCATTGTCGCGCGCATCGACCGGGCGATGGAAATTCATCTGCCGGTCGCGAATGGAAATCTTGCCGTGAGTCGGCTGGAAATTGCCGGCGATGATCTTCACCAGCGTCGATTTGCCGGCGCCGTTATCGCCCATCAGGCCAATCACCTCGCCGGCCTCCAGCGATAGCGAGACGTCGTTCAGAGCGTGAATCGCGCCGAAATGCTTGGATATCCCCTCCAGCCGTAGGACAGCCATCGACACCTCCCGTCACCTGCTTCCCCCAGCTATTAGCATCGGTTTGCCTGCATTGGTCAATAGAATGAAAAAACTTATCATATGATTTGTAGGACAATTATTGACTCCTGCTTCGGCTTGCGCTTAGTTGCCTGCCGGGAGGTCCGGCATGTTCGTTCTGATTACAGGCGCATCGGGCAGGCATCGCCACGCGGCGTGTTCCGACACGCGCCGGCGGCTCGCAATCCCGACAATTCCATATGGACGAACGGCTTGGCAGGCCGCGCCGTGCGATCACGGCTGAACAGCCGGCGGCTCGCCCGCCGGATGAGAGTGTTTGGAATACAACGACATAATCATTGGGAGGATGACATGCACAAACTGCTTACCGGCATTGTTGCCGGCACCGCCCTTGCGGCAATGGCCGGTTCGGCTCTGGCCCAGGAAAAGACCCTGGCCATCGTGGTCAAAGGCCTCGACAATCCGTTCTTCGAGCAGATCAATCTCGGATGCCAGAAATGGAACAGCGAGAACGCCTCGTCCGGATACAAATGCCTCTACACCGGCCCGGCCTCCAGCGCCGACGAGGCCGGCGAGATCCAGATCGTCGAGGATCTGCTGACGCGGCCGGACGTGGCGGCGATCGCGATTTCACCGTCCAATGCGCCGCTGATGGCCAATCTTCTGAAGAAAGTCGCGCCGAAAATCCCGGTCATGACGATCGACGCCGATCTCGCCGCGGCCGACGCGGCGCTGCGCAAGACCTATCTCGGTACCGACAACTACCTGATGGGCGTCAAGTTCGCGGAGCACCTGCAGAGGCTGAAACCCGAAGGTGGCACGATCTGCCTGCAACTCGGCAACGTCGCCGCGGATAACATCAACGCGCGCGCCGCCGGCACCCGCGACACGCTTTCCGGCGAAAAGGACATCGAGCGCCTTACAGGCCAGAATGGCTGGACCGAGATCGACGGCTGCCCGGTCTTCACCAACGACCAGATCGATCTGGCCAATCGGCAGATGGCGGACACCTTCACCGCAAATCCGGATCTCGATGCATTCGTGCTGGAAGGCGGCTGGGCGCAGTTCGCGCCGCAGGCCTATGCGCAGGTAACCGACCAGGTGAAGGCCAAGTTGGACTCGAAGGAACTGATCATCGTCGCCGGCGACACGCTGCCGCCGCAGATGGACGCGCTCAAAGCCGGGCGCAGCCATGTCCAGGTCGGCCAGCGGCCGTTCGAGATGGGCTATCGCGCTCCGTCGGTGATGATGGACCTCATAGCCGGTAAGCCGGTCGAGCCGGTCATCTATACCGGGCTCGACGAATGCACGCAGGAAACCGCCGACACCTGCATCGCCAACTGAAAGCGCAATGATGGAGGCCGGCTTGGCGTCGGCCTCCGCTTGCCTGCACGCACTCATAAGATCTCAAGGAGAACGACATGAAACTCCGCCTTGCGACATGCGCATTGATGATCACGGCCGCATTTGCGGCAACCGGCGCGAATGCCCAGGACAAGAAGGCGCTCGCCTTCGTCGTCAACGGCGCTTCGGATTTCTGGAAACTCGCCGAAGCCGGCGTGAAGAAGGCCCAGGAAGAACTGCCGAATTACGATCTGCAGTTCAAATATCCCGAGCAGGCCGCCGCCGCCGTGCAGCAGCGCCTGATGGACGATCTGGTCGCCGCCGGCGTCTCCGCCGTCATGGTGAGCGCCGTCGACCCGAAATCGTCAACCGACGCGCTCAACAAGGTCGGCGGGCAGGTGCCGCTGTTCACCACCGACAGCGACGCGCCCGACACCAACCGCATCGCCTATATCGGTTCGTCCAACACCGATGCCGGCAAGCAAGCCGGCGAGATTGCGCTGAAGGCGCTGCCGGATGGCGGCAAATGCATCGGCTTCGTGGGGCTCCCCGGCGCCGATAATGCGCGCGAGCGCATCGAGGGCATGAAGTCGGTGATCGCAGGTTCCAAGGTCGAACTGGTCGACGTGCGCGGCGACGACATCGACATGACGCGTGCCAAGCGCAATGTCGAGGACGCGCTGGCGGCAAACCCCGACATTGACTGCATGGTCGGCTTCTATTCGTACAACCCGCCGCGCATTTACGAAGTGCTGAAGGAATCGGGTAAGCTCGGCGAGATCGCCATCGTCGCCTTCGACGAGGATCCGATCACTCTGGGCGGGGTCAAGGAGGGCACGATCGCCGCGACCGTGGTGCAGCAGCCTTACGAATGGGGCTACCAGGGCATGAAACTGATGGCGAAGTATCTCGAGGGCGACAAGTCTGTAGTTCCCGACAATAAGCTCGTCATCGTGCCCACCAAGATCATCGACAAGGGGAATGTCGATGCTTTCGAGGCCGAACTCAAGGCGCGTATCGGCGGCTGACGCCTCGAATGGAGCAGGCCGGCCCCACTCCCTGCCGGCCTGCTTCGGCGCTCTTGCATGGTGGCGACACTCACTCCCATAATCGGCGGCATGCCCCATTCCTTTCTGGCACTGACGGGGATCTCCAAGCTTTATCCAGGGGTCACCGCGCTGGATGATGTCAGTCTGCGTGTCAGCCCGGGAGAGGTGATCGGGCTGGTCGGCGAGAACGGCGCCGGCAAGTCGACATTGATGAAGATTCTCGGCGGCGTGGTTGAGCCCTCCGGCGGTGAGATCGAAATTGACGGCGACAGGGTCGACCGGCTTTCCGTGAACGGTTCGATGCGGGCAGGCATCGCCTTTGTCCATCAGGAACTCAATCTCTTCGACAACCTGACCGCTGCCGCCAACATATTCATCGGCCGTGAACCGCTCAAAGGCGGGCTGCTGGGCCTGATCGACACTGAGGCGCTGAACCGGCAGGCCAAGCCCCTGCTCGACCAGTTGGGCGCCGACTTCGGGCCCGACACGAGGGTCTCCGACCTCTCGCTTGCGCAAATGCAACTGGTCGAGATCGCCAAAGCGCTGTCGCTGAAGGCCCGGCTAGTCATCATGGACGAACCGACTTCGAGCCTGACGGTGACCGAAACCAACCGTCTGCTCGCCGTCATAGGCCGCCTCAAGGCGGAGCGAGTGGCGGTCATCTTCATCTCGCACCGGCTGGGCGAGGTGAAGCAGATCGCCGACCGCGTGGCGGTCTTGCGCGACGGCAAGCTGGTCGCCGAACTGGCGCGCAGCGAAATTGAAACCGGCACGATGATCCGATACATGATCGGCCGCGACCTGAAGACGCTCTATCGGCCGCCGGCCGCGCCGCCGGGCAGCGCCATTCTGGAACTTGCCGATGTAAGGACGAGCTACAGCCCGGAACAGGGGGTCAGCTTTTCCCTGCGGGCGGGCGAAATCCTCGGCCTCGCCGGGCTTGTCGGCTCGGGCAGGACCGAGCTTGCCCGCGCCGTCTTCGGCCTCGATCCCGTGCGCGGCGGCGAGATCAGGATCGACGGCCGCAAGATCGCGCTTCGATCGCCGCGCGAAGCCATCCGGCAGGGCATCTATCTCGTGCCGGAAGACCGCAAGCGCTCCGGCCTTATCCTGTCCTTCAGGATCAGTCACAATATCAGCCTGGCCAGCCTTAAAAGCCTGTCGCGCCGCGGCATCGTCGACCGCGTCACCGAACGCCGCGAAGCCGAGGCTCAGAAGAAAAATCTCGACATACGTTGCCCGGACACGACTGCCGAGGCCGGCTCGCTTTCCGGCGGCAACCAGCAGAAGGTCGTGCTCGCCAAATGGCTGTCGCTGCGGCCGAGGGTGCTAATCTTCGATGAACCGACGCGCGGCATCGATGTGGGCGCCAAGAACGAGATCTACCGGCTGATGCGCGAGCTTTCGGATCGGGGCGTGGGGATATTGATGATTTCCAGCGACATGGAGGAGGTGATCGGCGTCAGCGACCGCATCGCGGTGATGCATGAAGGCGCGATTGCCGGCTTTCTCGACCGCAGCCAGTTCACAGAAGAAAATGTCCTTTCGCTGGCCGTTGGCCGCGCTGCAATCCGGGAAGCCGCAGAATGAACCGCAAGGATTTGGGCCTGCTCATCCTGATCCTCGTGGTCGGCACGGTCGTCGCCATCATCAATCCGCGCTTCCTGTCGCCGGTCAACCTTTCCAACACCGCCAACCTCATCGGCCTGTTCGGCATTTTCGCGCTCGGCCAGGCTTTCGTCATCATCTCCGGCGGTATCGAGCTTTCCGTCGGCTCCATCATAGCCCTGCTCGGAGTGATCTTTGTCGACCTTGTTTCGCTGGGCACCGTCAACTGGAGCGTCGCCTTCGCCGTCGTTTTGGCGCTCGGCTGCCTGATCGGGCTGGTGCACGGGCTGCTCATAACCAAGGCGCGCCTGCAGCCCTTCGTCGTCACCCTTTGCGGACTGCTCATCTATCGCGGCGTGGCGCGCTACTACACAGACGACGCCACCGCCGGCTTTCCCTTCGGCGCGAGCTTTCCGACGCTCGAATGGCTTGTGGCGGGCCGTTTCTACGGCATTCCGCACAGCCTGATCGCCTTCCTCATCATCACCGTGATCATGGCCGTTGTGCTGCACCGCTCGGTGTTCGGCCGCTATCTGTTCGCCGTCGGCAAGAACGAGGAGGCGGCTCGCTACAGCGGCATACACACGACCCGTATCATCACGGCGGCCTATGTGATCTGCTGCGGCCTGACCGCGGTCGCGGCGGTGTTCATCGCCATGTACACGCGGTCGATCTCGCCATCCTCGCACGGCAATTTCTACGAACTCTACGCCATCGCCGCGGCGGTGCTGGGCGGCTGTTCGCTGCGCGGCGGGGAAGGCTCGATCATAGGCGTGGTGCTCGGCACCGTCCTGCTTCAGGTCCTGCAGAATCTGGTCAATCTGCTCGGCATTCCAAGCTCGTTGAATTTCGCCGTGATGGGATCGGTGATCCTGCTCGGCGTGCTGGCCGACCAGCAGTTCCACAGAACCCGCAAGAGCGTTGCGCGGGCAGCCGCCTGAAGCGAACAACGACCCCCTAGGCGGTGGCGCGAAGCGTCGTTTTCAAAGGTCAGGGTGGAACTGGCGGAGAGGGAGTCCGCCATACTAGCGTATTCCATCGTCCGCCACTGTCCAGCATATCCCATACAGACCAGCGATTTAATTGGCGTGATGTCTTGGACCGTTCGTCATTGTGCGCTACTATCCCCACTCGAAAATGGGGAACACAGTGGGGAAAGCGGCTCGCACACTACATAAGCTGTCTGATGTTGCTGCGAAGTCCGACCGGCTTAAACCCGGCCGGCACAGTGACGGCGGCGGCCTGTACCTGAACGTCTCACCATCTGGCTCCAAGTCTTGGCTTTTCATGTGGGCCCGCGAGGGAAAGCGCCGTGAGATGGGCTTGGGAGCCTATCCTGTCGTCACGTTAGCAAAAGCGAGGGGCAAGGCGGCTGAATGCCGGACCGCTGTTGAAGAGGGTCGCGACCCAATTGCCGAGCGCCAGAAGGAAGCAGAGCCGACCTTTGGCGAGTGCGCCGACAAGTTCCTCGCCTCCATGCAATCGTCGTGGCGCAACGACAAACACCGCGCCCAGTGGAAGATGACCCTGGAGGTCTACTGCAAGCCGATCCGGGCGAAGAAGGTCTCGGACATCGCCACAGACGACGTGCTTAAGGTGCTGAATCCTGTCTGGCAGGAGAAGCCAGAGACCGCATCACGGCTTCGTGGCCGAATGGAACGGGTGCTGGATTTTGCGAAGGCACGCGGATGGCGTAGCGGCGAAAATCCGGCATTGTGGCGTGGTCATCTCAAGAACGTCCTTCCGGCTCGCCAGAAGCTCACCAGAGGCCACCACGCGGCCATGCCGTACAGAGATGTTCCGGCGTTTAGCAAGGCGTTGCAAGGGGCAGAAGCCATGGCGGCGCGGGCGCTGGAGTTCCTGATTTTGACTGCGTCGCGATCCAGTGAGGTCACGGGAGCCAGCTGGCCGGAGTTCGATCTGAAAGCAGCGGTTTGGGTAGTCCCACCCGATCGAATGAAGGTCGGGAAGGAGCATCGGGTGCCCCTGTCAAAGCGCGCTGTGCAGATCGTCAGAGAACTCCACGAGACGCGCGTCTCGGATTTCGTATTCCCTGGTCAGAAGCCGAAAAAGCCGCTCTCGTCATCCGCAATGGAAATGCTGATGCGGCGGCTCAAGAAGGATAAGTACACGGTCCACGGCTTCCGTTCCGCCTTTCGGGATTGGGCTGGTGACGAAACAAGCTTTCCGCGTGAGGTTGCTGAGGCTGCTCTAGCTCACCGCGTCGGCGATGAGACGGAACGAGCCTACCGTCGCGCTGATGCATTAGAAAAACGTCGAAAGCTGATGCAGGCGTGGGCGGACTATTTGGGTCGAACTGTGTCGGATAACGTGGTTCCGATCAGGAAGAGATGAAGAATCCGCAGGGATAGGACGGCCATCCGACAAGCTGGGACAGCACCCCCGGTTTCCCTGCGGTCCCAAAGGTGCAATCGCGAAGGTGCAGCGATGACCAACGAAACATATCCGACTGTCCCCACCGATTATCCGCGCGAATTGGATCTAGCGGAAATCAAGGCTCAGCGATTCCTCTTTCTCGGTGAGGCGATCGAATGGATCATCAGCCGGGGTAAACCAAGTAGATCAGCGGTGGTCGCCGAGCGATGGGATGCCGCGGAGCGCGAGCTATTCGATTTTCTCGATGCTGAATCAGTAGATGTGCAGGGTTACCCTGCGCCCAATCGCCCCCGGATTCATGAAACTCTGCCACGAGGAATCTGGGCTCGGATGAACAAAGGCAATTCTGACGATCCATGGTTCTCTCCTGTAGACGACAGCGAGGAGCGCGAGGACGGCGGCAGTCTGTACGTGGGCGACCTCAGATGGGACGGAGTAAGGTTGCCGACAAGCTTCGTGCTGAAGCACTGGCCGCCCAATCGCGTGGAAGCCCAAATCAATAGGGGCGGTGCTCCAACTAAAGGGGACTGGCCTGCCATCGAGGAAGCCTTCCGCCGCAAGGTCCAGGAACGCGGATTGCCCGAACCGTTGAATGAGGACGGTTGGCAGCGCCAAGCCGACGTTGAACGGTGGATTGCGGACGTGCTCGCCCGCGAAGGCACCGAAGTTTCCGAGACCACCCTTAAGAACCGTGCCCGTGAGTTTATGTCCCGAGCGCGAGGGCAGTAACCGACTTTCTGCCCCTTTCTACCCTTTCCTGTCCGACTTTCGAGACGATTCGAGCCAACTTTCTTCGCATGCACCAACGTTCCGGTGCGTTCATCGCGGAGAAACATACCATGACGAAACTGGCAGTAAGCATACCCGAGGCAGTCGAGATGACCGGCATCGGGCGTTCGTCGCTGTACGCACTGTTCAGAGAAGGCAAGATCACCCGGCGCAAGCAGGGTAAGCGGTCGCTCATATTGGTTGATGAGCTACGTCGCTACGTGGAGTCGCTCCCAACTGCTCCTGCGGCCCGGGGGTGAACGATGAACCTACATATCGAAACCGCCGCCCCGATGGGCTCAATCATCGGGAACGGCGGAAACGGTATTTCAAAAGCTGTAGCTGCTCAGATTTACCGCAACCCCAACGAAACTGCAACCTCTGACTATACGGTCCTTGTCGTCGCCAGCCGCTTCCGGCTGACAGTTTCGACCGCCCGGGAAGTCTGTCGCATGGCAGGGATAGGGGGTGTGATTTGACTGTCCGCCCCCAGTCTCCCGCCCTCACAGCCGAGCGCGCCCGCGAGTTGCTGATCTACGATCCCGAAACCGGCGCGTTGCACTGGCGGGTTTCTCGTCCTGGCCTACGGGCCGGGGCTCTCGCCGGAACCAGGACCAGCGAAGGCTACACTCAGGTCGAGATCGATTACCGGCTCTACCGGGCGCACCGCGTCATCTGGCTAATAATGACCGGCAAGTGGCCAAAGCATCAGGTCGATCACCGGAACGGCATGCGGGCTGACAACCGGTGGCGCAATCTGCGTGATGCAACGCCACTCCAGAACGCCCGCAACAGGCGTCCAGGTGCAAGCAACACCAGCGGCCGGATCGGCGTCGGCTACATCAAAGACCAAGCGAAATGGTCGGCATATATCGGCCTGAACAACCGCACGATCCACCTCGGCTGCTTCGACAAAGTTGAGGACGCGATTGCCGCAAGGGCCGAGGCCGAGCGCCATCATTTCGGGGAATTCGCTCCCGACGCGGAGTTGTCGCGATGAGCAAGCGTGAGTTCTCGAAAGTTTCCCCGGCCGTATGGCGGTCGGGGAGATTCACCGGATTGGAGTGCAGCACCGCCCAGGTGCTGTATCTCTATTTCCTCACCTGTGAACACCAGAACAGCGCCGGCTGCTTCCGGCTGCCTGACGGCTATGCATGTTCCGATCTCCGATGGGAGCCGGCGAACTACGCTGCGGCCCGCGACAGGCTGATTGCGGCGGAATTAATCAGCTTCGATCCGATGACGGCGGAGATCTATGTCGATCGCTGGTTCAGGCACAATCCGCCTACCAACGAGAAGCACGCAATGGGAACGCGGCGGATCATCGAAGCAATCGAAAGTGACGTGATCCGGGAAAAAGTGGAGGCTGATTTCCAGGCGGCCGATGAAGCCAGATTATCGAAGGTCAATCCGCTCGATACGCCGTTCAATCATTCGGGTTTGGCCAACACCCGGCTAGTGCGCGGGAGGGCTGCATAATGATAGCCCTCTCATACCCCTATCGAAGCCGTATCGAGACCCTATCGATATATAGAGACAGAGACCTGAGACACAGACAGAGACCCAGACCGAGAGGAGACCGAGAAAGAAACAAAGAAAAAGACCTTGAGACCGTCAAATCCGTTTTCGCAATAAAGGTAATCGGAAACGGCAGGGAAGCGTCTCTCTTCGGCGCTATTGGGCTCTGGAGGGAAAGAGTTTCCCCGGTAGCGGCAGCGCACTTTATGGAGGCGCTCCCATGAATAGCAACAAACCTCTTACGCTTCAGCAGGCAGCCGGCATTGCAGGCGTCTCACCAGACACGATAGCCCGTTGGTCAAACGATACGGCATCGGCAAGCAGCTCCATTGGGCGCATCGTCTCAGGTGCAGGTAGGAGGCCGTAATGCAGAACACTTCGCATGCTGTCATGGCTCAACGGCATGAGGCTGCCGACAGCGCCGATGATTTTCCAACGCCACCTTGGGCAACAAGGGCGTTGATCGAGCATGTGATTGGCAAGGAAGAACGCGTACGCGAATCCCCTCGATCATTTCCCCAAGAGTCAAGTTTTTCTGGATTATCAACCTTTTGTGTGCATACTGCGGGAACGATCTGACAGCTAACTCATTGATTGTAAAGACATCCGGCAGTTTCGGCATGGGGATTTTAGAGTCAGATCAATGGCT
Source organism: Mesorhizobium sp. WSM2240 (assembly GCF_040438645.1). Classification (NCBI taxonomy): domain Bacteria; kingdom Pseudomonadati; phylum Pseudomonadota; class Alphaproteobacteria; order Hyphomicrobiales; family Phyllobacteriaceae; genus Mesorhizobium; species Mesorhizobium sp. WSM2240. Next base: position 4,806,878 of record NZ_CP159253.1, on the reverse strand, counting down.
TAACTCACCGGGGGAAGAGCAGGAGTCGAGCATGGAACTCAAGCGCATAGATGATTCGCCCCAAGTAGACCGTGACCGCAGAGGCCAGAGGGAAATAGCCCCGCTGGACACGAAGATTTCGCGGGAGACGGCCGAGGCGCTCAAACTTATTGATGCCAACATCCGCACCGCCGAGCAAAAGAGCGGATACCTCTTGGTCGCCTGACACTGGCCGGAGCGTTTGCTCCTCTAACGTTCGGATAAACTTCAAATGGCTGTTTCAGCAATTCTGCTGGACGTGGCCGGTTGGACGCAACTGACCCAAGCCTTGGAGTTAGGTCAGGCCAACGGGCATATCGTTGGCAATATTATTCGCCATCTCAGGGAGCTGGGTGCGGAAACAGTTTTGGTTGAGGATGAATATCTCGACCGCGACTTCACTGAGGCTTTCGCGGCATATTACTCTCGGCTGTTCAAACGCCATACCAAATTGTGCAAGCGCGCCCACTTCTTCAAGCGAGACCTCACCGACATCGTGAACCTCGCCTCTCCGTCCGAGATGGCCGCTCGGCTTGAAGGTTGTCAAGCGGACTACCTAGGCTTCTTGGTCCTGCGCCCGATCCACGAAGCCCCACTTGCTCAGGCCACTCTACTGACGCCACTCCCACCGGCAGGACATGAGAGCCATGCGTTGGTAAAAGGGAAATACGAAGCCCACGTCCTTGGTGCGGAGCTTTCGGTTAGAGCGTTACCGATGACTCAGCAAGACCAGAGGATTGGTGCCTGTGCCCAGGCGACCATTTGGTCTGCGGGCCGCCACTTCCATGCCCGCCACAAAGGTCCGTGGATTTCCACCGTGGGGATCACCGAAGCCGCGATGATGCAGGAATTTGCCAGCGTCAGTTCGACCATTCCAAACGGCTCGGAGTTTTTGAGCTTGAACGGGATGGTATCGGCGCTGCGCACATGTGGCCGCAAACCACTGATGTATATGGGTAGCATGAATTCCAACCCACCGGTGTGGCAAGGGATTCGACCTGCGGATGTCATCAACCGATACGTCGATTCCGGCATTCCCGTGATTGTGGGTCTTGGGAATCTGGGTGCTGACGTAGGGCACGCTGTCATCGCTTCGGGTCAGGTTTTTTCACATCAACAGCCTGTTGTCGCAAATTTGCCGAATCAACCGACGCGCGCGTCCTTTTGCTCAGCGTTTTATGTGAACGATGACCAACAAGGACCGAACCTGCGCATGCCAGTCCGCGCTGGAGATGTTATTGGTGAGACAACGTATAGCGTCGACACGAACGTTCAGTTCCTGATCATACCCCTCCCCGACAAGGTGTTTCTTCCCGCGGAAAAGGCGGAGCTTTTTGCCTGGGACCTCCTAAGCACTTATTCTGCTTCGTGGCCTGGTATGAAGCAGAACTACGCCGCAAACCTCGGAGCTTCGGAGGCTTTGGGCGATGAGTTTGTTGCCGAGTTGGGAAACAACGCCGTCGTGGCGAGGACCTATCTCACGTATGGCTGGAAATATAAGCACCGCCTGCTGCGCAATCGCCTTACCGATGCCACGCACGCGCTTGCGCGATCAACTGAATTGCCTCGCTTTGTTTGGGTCACCGAGTTTGGCACGTTAACCTCATTCGGCGCGCCCCTAATGTTCGATCGCAGGATTTTCGCCCATTGCGTCGTGGATGCTACCGCGAAGAATATGGGTGAGGATAGTCGCCTCTTTTTCCACGCCCCAGGATTGGCAATTCGTCGCTCTCACGACCCGGCAGATCCCAACGGACCATATAAGCAGGCGGTTCATGTCATCGCTGATGACCAGAGTTACTACCCAAAGCTCCGTGGAAATATCGATTTCGCTGGCTATTAAACCCGACTGGCAACACACAAAGCAAGATCATCTGACCGACCGCTCTGCGCGGATTATGCGGCACATTGCCGATGATGCGGAAGGGAAAAGACCGGAAGCTGCCGTCCGGCAAACTTCCGGCCTCCGTCGAGCCGGGCGGAAGGGACGTTACACCCAGCTCGGCCTCGTCGTGTGCGCTCGACCGCACCTTGTCCTTGATGGGTGGCGCAATTTATCAGCCGCTGCCTGAACACAGTTCGAAGGGGCAGTTCACCGGGCGTTCATTTTTCCAAACGGCTGACCCCAGATTCGGCGGTTGCAAATCGCCGCTTGGGGTGAATTCCAGCACTATTTTTCTTCGAGGGCGCTGCCGCGTCGGCAACACAGGAGGACAGCCCCGGACACCCTTGGACACTCCGGGACACAGGTGATAACTATTTGATATTGCTATATTTTTGGCTTCCAGACGTTGTGTAGACGCGGCTTTGGTGGTACACTGCCTTCAGCAAAATGGAGGCAGTTATGCTGGTATCGAATGCCAAGGACGGCGTGATCCACATCCGGATTCCGACCGACGAAAAGCGCCGGCTCTTCGAGACCGCCCGCAGGCGCGGGATGACGCTCTCAGCGTTTCTTCGTGACACTGCCACGGAAGCGGCGCGCCAGGTTGCTGCATAGCAATGTCCTACCTCGCTGCTCCTCCGATCACACTCATGCAGCTCTGGCGGCTGCATAAGCACGATTGCCGCGCGATTGGCGGCATTGTCGCCGATGCGAGAGCCGGCATTCTGCCTGGAGTCGAAACGCCAAGCGGCTTCGGATTTGCTGTCACCAATCCGCAAACGGCACTGGCTGCCATGCGGAGGGCAGACTGATGCTCGGCATGATGAATAAAGGTGGTGGGCAGAGTTACCAGCCTGTGCAGGGCCAGTTTCCTGGTTTGAGCGGATTGCTGGCCCCGTTCCAGCCGCAGGCTGAGATCCCGGATTTCGAGCGGCATCCGGGGCAGATGGAAGATCCGAAACAGGCGGCGACACTCGCGCCTAGTCCCGACAACTGGCGGCGAGGCCCGTTCGCCGGGGTCGTGGGTCAAATCACTCCCCCGATGAGATGAGCAAGGATTCAACAATGGACCTGATGCAAGTTCTGGCCCAAATCCTGAACCCGCAGGGCGCGCAGCCGATGAACCGGCTGACGCACAGCCCGAGGGCAGAGGAAGCCAACTATCTGACGCAGCCTTCGGCTGGGATGGCTATGCCTCAAATGCCCCCGCAGGCGGCTCCACAGGGCGCTTCCATGCCCGCCCCCTCTCCGGTGCCCCAGCAGGCCCCGCAGCGCGCATCCAATGGCGGGACGGCAGCAAACCTTGGTTACGAGGGGCCGATCACGAAGGCTGGCGGATATCCCGAAGGGACGCTCATTCCTTCGCGCAACTCGCGGCAGCCGCCAGTCTATACCGGCGGGGGCAGAAACACGGGGCAGGAGAGTGGCGGCGGCTTCCTGCAAACCCTGTTTGATCCAGAGGCCAAAGCCCGAAGCACCACTTTCAACTGGCTGGTAAATGAGAAGGGTTACGACGAGAGCGCGGCATCCGTAATCGTTCGAGACAAGACGTTCTTGCAGCAAGTCCTGCGGGATCATGCGCGCGGCGGCGACCCGAAGACTGCGCTGGAAATGGAAAAACTTCGGCTCGAAGTCGACGAAAAGCGCAACCCCAGGCCTTCATTCTCGGACCAGATCGCAGCGGCTCGGCTGGAGTTCGACCGTTCCAATGCGGATATGACAACCGATATCCGGGAATATCAGCAGGCCAAAAAGGAAGGCTATCAGGGCGAATTGCGTGATTGGATACTGGAAACCAGCCGTGCTGGAGCAGCCAGTATCACCAACGACATCACGGGCGAAAAGGGCTACGACAAGACCGTTGGCGAGGGCTACGGCAAGCGGTTTCTCGACATTCAGACTGAGGCGCAGACAGCGCAGCGCGCTCTGAATTCCTTCGATGTCATGGACCAGATGATGGCGGATCCCGGCTTCTATTCGGGCTCGGGTGGAGAGACCGTCGCAGCATTGAAGCGGTTCGGCTCGGCTCTCGGCATGGACCCTAATGGCATTTCCTCGATCGAGACGTTCAACGCCATGTCCAAGCAGGCGGCGCTCGATACTATGGGAGGCTCGCTCGGAACCGGCTTTTCCAACGCCGACCGCAGTTTCGTGGTCGAGCAGGTTCCGCACCTTGGCAATACGCCCGAGGGCAATCGGACGCTGATCGGCATTCAGCGCAAGCTAGCCAAACGAAAGCAGGAAATCGCCGGCCTTTCGCGTGAGTACGCCCAACAGAATGGCGGGCGGATCGATGCCGGATTCGATGATTATCTCGCCAAGTGGGCCGAACAGAACCCGCTCTTCCCACAGCAGCCCCAAGGCTCGGGTGCAAGCCGGGGAGCCGGGACCGATACCGGCCGCCAGCGGGCCCGCAATCCCAAGACAGGCGAAGTCCTTGAATGGGATGGAACGAGGTGGAGCCCGGCACGATGAACACCCAGGCGAAAGTTCCGCCGCCGCCTCCCGGCTTTGAGCTGGAGGAATTGCCCCGCCGTGCACAGTCGGCGATGCCGCCGCCCCCGCCGGGTTTTGTAATTGAGGGCGCTCCCTCGCATCCCGAGTTCGACGGCTCACACATCCCCGGCTACGATCCGCAAACCGGAATGGCGAACAGGCCGGCTCCGAGCCGCAACACCATCGGCGGCAAGCTGGATACGGTAGTCAGGGGCGCGGCCGATGTTGCGACCTTCGGCATGGCTGATGAATTGGCTGCGGCTGGCGACGCGGCGCTCAACCCGATCTTCGGCACCGGAAATGACGGAGGCAGCTTTTCGGAGCGATACAACGCCAACCTTCCTGAACAGCGCGCAACCGATCAGAGGGACGAACAGGAGCGCTTTGGCTATCGGCTTGGCGGACAGGTGGCCGGCGGCGTCGGTGGGGGTGTAGCGCTTGCCCAACGCGGCTTTTCCCTCGCCGCCAATGCGGCCAAGAGCGGAAAGGGCTGGTTTGCCCGCATGCTTGGCGGTGCTGCCGATGGCGGGCTTATGGCCGGGGCGTATGGAGCCGGATCAGGCGAGAGCGCGGCTGACAGGACCCAAAAGGGATTAGATGCAATCCCACTTGGCATCGCGTTCGGTTCTGCCGGCGAGACCCTTGCGACGGCAGGCGGCGCTGCATATCGGCGCGCGTTTCAGGGGGCCAGCGATGCCGCTCCCGGCGTCAACCCTGCTGCAAATGTTGCGGATGCCGATCAGTTCGGAATCCCGCTCTCCCGCGCTCAGGCGACTCGATCGATCCCGCAGTCGAATATCGAAAACCAGCTTCGCAGCCAGGGTTCAATGTCAGCCTTTGACCAGGCCCAGCGGGAGGCAGTCGGATCATCGGTTGGAAACGTGCAATCCCGCATCGCCGGTAATGCTCCCGTCATCCCTGGGCAGTCAGCAGCCTATGAGACAGTTCCCGCTGCACTGCGTGGCAAGCGCGATGCGCTGAAGGCAGCCAGCCAGGACGCCTACGAGGCATCGGTGAACAATCCTGACGTGCTTGTGTCGGGCGAAGCGGTGGCCGCCATCCCCGGCTTCATACGGGGCAGTCTCGATGAACGCCAGATACTCATCGATCCGATGTATCACCAGGGCGCGAGCCGGGCGATGTCGTTCATAGACGATTATATATTGCGCATGCCGAAACCTGGGGGTGACATCCGCGATGTGCAGGCGCAGTTGCGCTGGGTCGAGAACCTTCGCGCGGGTTTGCGCAAGAACTACCCGCCGGTTGGGCAGGACGCACCGGCCCTGAAGGCGATCAGTTCGGCAATCGACGACTGGACCGACGAGGTGTTCGAACGCGGGCTGGTCAGTGCGGATGATGATGTCCTGGAGCAGTTGAAGACGGCGCGGGCGAAATGGTCGGAATATCGTTCAATGGCCGATCCTCGATCAAAGACCGGCGGCAAGATCAATCCGCAGTACGAGGCTCAGCGCGCGATCCGCAACGTCATGGACAAGGATTTGAGCCCGGAAGAAATCGGCCAGTATCTCTGGGGCTCGTCGGTTGCCAATCCGAAGAACACGTCCTTCATGACGGCGCAGCTGCTTCGCAAGACGCTTGGACCCGATAGCTCGGAATGGAACGGCATTCGCCAGTCCTTCTGGCTGCGGGCGACAAGGGCAGGCGACGAAGCCTTGAGCCCCGTCAAGATTGCCAACAACCTCGATAGCCTGCTGAACGGCCAGGGCAGCGGCGTGGCGAAGACGCTGTTTTCGGAAGCGGAGCGCGATTTGATGAGGAAATATGCCGGCGTCATGCGCAACCTGTCGCCAGCAAAGGAAGGCTTCAACAACTCCAACACCGCCAATCGGCTCATGCCTGCCCTGGCGCGCTACGGGACGGCCATTGTCGGGGCGCTGGCGGGCGGCGGAGGCATGGCGAGCGGTCTGGGGCCACTGGAGGCGATCGGAACGGCAGCGCTCGCTACAGGCACGCTGCGGGGCGCTGGAGCGGCGGCACAGGCGTCTAGGGCGGCAACCGCAACGCGGGCTCCGATTCCGGTGAATCCATCAGGAACCGGCGGCGCGACATTGCGTGGCGGAAGTGTCCCGCTTGTGCTGGGTCAGGAGAGGCGGAACCCTTTGGAGATTACTGTGACGCCACGACGCTAATAGGTTCGCGGCGCACGTGGAGGTTCGCCTGTCCATTGGCGAACCGTTTCATAGCCCCAATCCCCGAGCGGCAGGGAAACATATCGGTAAACCAGCGGCAGCACGAAATAGGAAAACAGCACCATGGCGACAATGAACGTCACCAAGCACAAAGCCCGGAAGGCAAGTTTCCCGGTCGGGGAAAAATGTCCGGGTGGCCGGAAATGGTCGTAGCTCATTTGCGGAAGATAAGTGGGAACCAATGAAAACGGAAGGGCACGGGCAAATGGCGGAATGCGGGGCGATACCGGAAGGCAGCCTGATCCCTGCGTTGCCCGACATCATGGACGATATCGAGCGGCGGTTTCTCGACGGCGTAGCCAAAGGCGCGATGCACGAGGACCTTGCCGCAAGCATCTCGGAAGCGATGGTCAATGGCACGAATGGCGATCTGTTCCCTTTCCTGGCCCTCGCTCGGGGATGCCATGCCGCAGCAAAAGCGAACCGGCAGGAGGGCAACACGCAAGCCGCCGACTTCCTGCATTCAATGGGCCAGCATCTGCTTTCCCAGGCGGTGGATACCCTTGCGGGGCTGATGGTGCTCGACGTGCATCTGAGCGGCATTGCGAGGCACTGATGGCCAACCGAAAGTCAAAGGCGGTAGCCAAGCCATACGAGCCGACGCCGCTCGAAAGGAAGGCCGTCGCTTCGTATAAATCCCGTGAGAAAAAAGTTGCGCCTCTCCCGGCTTTTGTAGCGACAACGACCGACGGCAGCGTACGCCTCGATCTGGATCATCCTGACCTTATGACAGGATATACGCTCGTTGCCGAAGCCATCAAATCGAACAGTCTCGACTATTTCACCGGCTGCACGAGCGCATTGGCTAGCGTCTGCCAGAAGGGCGGCCAGGTCGATGCCCCCACCCTGAACTATGCCGTTGCAATGGTGGCGGGAATTGAACCACGGGACCAACTCGAATCCATGCTCGCGACGCAGATGGCAGCCGTGCATCTGGCCACAATGGACACCGCGCGCCGTATGGCAACGTCAGGCGATCTGGCGAGGTACGAAGCATTCGACCGCAGCTTCAACAAACTCGCCAGGACCTTCGCTGCCCAAATCGAGGCCCTGAAGCGGTACCGCAGCAAGGGCGTGCAACGCGTCATAGTCGAGCGTGTCACGGTTGAAAAGGGTGGCCAGGCCATCGTCGGCAACGTCACGCATGGGGGAGGGGTTGATGAAGAAAACGCAAGATAACCCCATGCAACGTGCGCCTCGCTGCTCGGCCAAGAGCAAGCGGAGCGGGAAGCGCTGCCAGGCACCTGCGGTGCGCGGCAAGCATATCTGCCGCATGCACGGCGCATTTTCAGGGGCTCCAAGGGGAACTGCCCACGGCCAGTATCGACACGGGCGCTACACCTGCGAGGCCATTGCGAGCCGCCGGCAGTTAGCAGAGCTGATCCAGGAAGCACGCAGGACGATCGACGCATTAATCTAGTTCCCATCATGCGCCAGCAGCGCAATCGCTGAAGGACGACAGCCGGGACCTTGGAAATGGAGTGCAAGAGCATGCAAACCCTAATCATTGAAGGCGACCTGCACGTCACAGGCGAAGTGGGGATCGGCGTCTCGGACGGGCTTCCCATCAACATCCGGGTAATTGGAGACTTCCGGCCATTGGAGAGCGCCAGACCAGAGTGCGGAGTTTTCGTCGAGGGCTCGCTGATGGTGCAGGGGCTAATAGAATTTCAAGGGGCTTCCAAATGACACTACAGTCTTCCGGCCCCATGTCGTTTGCCGATATCCGGGCGGAACTCGGAATGGCACCGGGTGCGCCATTGACGATTCCATCCCCCGAGACGCGGGCGCTTACAGGGGTGGCGTCTGGGCCGATTGTGATCCCGACAGACTTCTACGGGAAGTCCTATAACCCAGAGATTGCGGTCAGCCTTGTTGACCATAAAGCTATAAGCACCTTGCCGGCATCCATATCCCTGGGCGCTGCGGCATCCGGGCGGCTGATCATCATCGCTTATATGAATGGCGCGGAGGACAACGGGAGTGTTCCTACCGACACTGCCCTCACCTTGGGCGGGGCTGCCATGACCAGAGTTCCAACGCTTTTTTCTTACAAAGCTGATTTCAGCCAACAACTGCAATCCCCTCGCAAGCAGTTTGTAACGTCCCCGCAGATGGCCCGTCCGCGCCTCGTTTAGCGGACGGCCTGCCGCCTTTGAGGGGGGTATATTGGGCGGCATCTGGCAATGCGACAGAACGGCCGGCGGCGTCAAATCGGCAGGCTCCGGGTAGCACTATAGGGAGAGCAGCAACCCAGCGAATCCGCCGCCAATGTTCAGCATCCAAAGCGCCACGGCGGAGGTCCAGAGAGCGACTTTGCGGGATTTTCAAAGAGGGGTGGTGTGGGCGGCTCGGGGTTTACAAGACCGTCGAGCGAACAGTTCTTCCGTGACGTGGTTCCCTGAACCGGCTGGCGCCGCGCCCGGCGAAGCTATGCATAGGTTTTGATGAGAAAAAAGGGGCCAGCGTCCACCGAGGTCAGAGATAGGGAGGACGCCGGCTCAGCCCATGCTAATGGCAATGATCAGAGTATACAGCGGCAAGGCGCTCATTTCACCTTGGCCAAGAGAATAGAGTTATCCTTTCGGAGGGGCGTTGGCTCCCTTGCCGCAAACCTCCCAGACGCTGTAGCGTCAGGGCGCGGTGCGAGTTTGAGGATGGGTATGGCCAGGCTTCGAGGCGTGGATGGGCGCGACTTTTAGGCTGGTTAGAGGGCTCGCGTTTGCCGCCTTTGGGTTGATGTGTCTGGGCACGGCAATCGCTCTTTTTGAGATCGGGTTCCTTTTTTTCGGGTAACATTGGGACTTGATGAGAAAAAAGGGCCGGCGTCCTTGTGGGATCTCGGAGGAGAGAGAGGCAGACTCCGGCCTGTGACCATATGGGGATATGGCAATGATCAGAGTATAGAACTGTGAGGCACTGAAGTCAGCTTGGCTAATTGGAGAGGGTCACTCCGTCGATTGCGCACTTGACCGCTTTATACCCGGATGCAGGTAAGCCGGTGGGTTTTCATCCACGGCGCGCCGCCGCCATTCTCAGGGATGAACTCGACGTCGGTCGCAAGGACGAGACGCCTTGCCCATGAAACCCTGCACATGTGGAGCTTTCTTAAGTCCGGTCGTTAGTCCTGCCAAGCGCGGCGGCCAGTTCGGATGCGCGCGCACGGATTTCACGGGACCTCCTTATCAGCCGGCGGTTCTGCTCGATGAGTTCCTGAGTTGCTTTGATGCGGATGAGGCTTTGCCGCTCCCTCTCCTCGAACTGTTCAACCAGCTTTTTGGTGTCGTTGATCTGTAGCATGATGATGCCGCCTTCACGCGTTCGCCCGCGATTCAAACCCGCGAGGCTGGAAACCGTTCCCTAGTAGGGCATCGCGTATGTGCGCCTAGTTGTTGAGATATTGCGCTATCTCCGAGGGTTCGAGAATTGCCGCACTAGGACATTATTCCTGACGCTCTGACATGGAGCAAGATCGACGTTGCAGTCTTTCGCGCGTCCGCGAAGAGAGGCTGCTCGCCACATCGTCGATGCCTCGTCGCCTGTGACTGAGGGCACTGCGGTGCAGTGCCAAGTCGGTTACGCTGCCCTATCGCGCGCTCTCAGGCCGGCCATTTGGAGGTCCCGATGGACAACAAGCAATTTGCCCAGCCCGTACCGATCTTAGTCGGGCTCGGATATCCGCACGACATCGGAAGCCTGTGGGAAGCCTTTAAGGTCTTGACAGAATGGCCGGCTTGCGGTCGCGGTCCGGCTCACGTGGCGGCGCTCGATGCCTGCCGAGATGCCATGGCAGACGAATGCGACGCTGAAACGGCGCGTGGCAAAGTGGAGGTATTCGCTCGCTCTCGCGGCATTCTGGCCTACGACGCGCTGGCCCAAACCGCGCAAACCGCCGGTGTTGAGGGCAAAATATATCTTCCTAACTTCCAGTCATAGAGCCAGCCGGGACGGTGAAGGCGATGCCGGGGCAAGGTCGCAAACGTTGTCTTCGTGCCGGTGGATCGGCTTACCGCAAACGCAACGCCTCCCTTGCCGCGAGCCTCCCAGACGCTGTGGCATCACGGCGCGGTGCGAGTTTGTGGTTTTGAGTATGGCCAGGCTTGAGGACAGGCCTTTCGACGAGTACGTGACGATCAAGGCTGGGCGGGGTCAACGCCAGAACATCTCCAGCGCCCGCCAGGCTGCAGAGTGGCTGCTCTACAAATGGCCGACCGAGGAAGATACGGACAAGGCCTGGCGGGCGCGCAAGGCCTGCCATGAAGCCCTGCAGGGCAAAGTCGAGACCGCCGCCTGTCATCAGGCTTTCCGCGTGGCGGCCGAGGAAGCCGGCATTCTGATCGGTAATGACCGGCGACCGGCGCCAAAGCCGAAGAAACGCAAGCGGTAGATATTGCGCCGAAAAGGCATTTCGTGCACATTTGCGCGCGTAAATGACCGATCCGCGCGTCAAATCATCGATCAAGAAGCTCTCGACGATCGAAATGTTCGGTCTGGTCGATCGAGGCGCGAACGCCGATCGCCGCAAGGGCTGGACCTCCTGGCAGACAGCATGCTCGCCCGAGAGCCGGATCATGGCGGCCTGGGGCTGCAAGCTCCGCCAAGTCCACAATCTCAGGCGCAACAGCACCGAGCTATTCAATGAGGCCGGCGATCTGGTCGGTGAGATCCGGTGGCGCCAGCTCGAGCATTGGTGGCGCATGAAGCGTCCGCCCGCCGGCTACGTGCCACCCAGACGCGATCCTGTCGAGATTGACCGTGAGATGAAGGATTGGCTCAACAAGGGCCGGGCGGCCCGCGGAGAGCCGCTGCTGCCGTATATGCCGACCGAACAGGGATCTGCCCAACTTGGCCGCTGCTCCGAAATGGGTGGCGGGCCATTTTTGCGTTTTAGCTGGAACAAGCTTTTGTCTTGCTAGTTAATGGGCTTCCCAAGGGGTCCCCTCTCGACGCCACCCTTGGAACGAAACCCACCGTTGCTTCCGAAGCTCGCGGCGGGTTTCTTGCGTCTGGCGATCGTCCGGGAAAAATCGCACATTTCAGGGACTCCTAAAATGCCGGATCATTTACTAGATTCGGCACCGAATGAGTAAGTTTCCTGTCGCCGGGCCCCGGCTTGAATTCATTCCCCCGCAAGTACCGACCCTGGTTGATCAGCCGCCCGAGGGTGACGGATGGATTCACGAGGTCAAGTTCGACGGGTACCGCTCGCAAATCATCCTCAAGCACGGCCGAGCTCGCATCTTCACGCGCCGCGGCCATGACTGGACGGCCAAGTATGGCCCGCTCGCCAAGGCGGCGGCCGAGCTGCCGACCGACACCGCCATCATCGACGGCGAGGTCATCGTCACCAATGATGACGGGATCTCCGATTTCTCGGCGCTGCGCTCTGCAATCGTGAATGCTCCGGAGCGGCTGGTTTTCGTCACGTTCGATCTCCTCCACCTCAATGGTCACGACCTCCGCCAGATGACGCTGATGGAGCGCAGGCACATGCTCGAGGAAATTGTGGAGCCTGCAGAAGGCCCGATCCAGTTCAGCCATACACTGGACGCCTCCGCCAGCGCTGTATTCCGCGCCGTGGAAAAAATGGGGCTGGAAGGTACAGTGTCGAAGCGGATCGACAGCCGCTATCACAGCGGGCCCTCGCGGGAATGGCTGAAGGCGAAGTGCTACGAGGAATCGGAATTCGACCTGCTAGGCGTTCGCCGGGAGCGCGGCAAGCCAGCAACTGCGCTGATGGCAGAGCGGAACGGCAAACGGCAGTACGCCGGCAGCGCTTTCGTGAAGGTGAACCGCGATTTCCGGCAGCGGCTATGGGACCGGGTGAAGCAGAAGGCCGCACCGGCGCCGAAGGGGATCGCTGTCGACAAGACCGGAGTGGAGTGGGTGAAGCCCGGCCTGGTCGGCCGGGTGCGCTACATGCGGGGCGAAGAAGTGCTCCGGCATGCCACCCTTGAAGAGGTGCACGAGGAGTGATCCGCTTTCGCACAGCATGAGAGGCATCGGAACGATCACCCGCTGCAAAGAGCCCGCCTCGTTAAGTCAGGCGGGCCCTTGTCCGCTTGATGTAACGGACAGTCACATTGCGTTCACCGCACGGCACAGATCGGTGAACTTGACGTCCGTATTTGTCTCGCATGACGCCTTCAGGTTGGCCCTGTCGGCTTCAGTCAAGGCTTCATATGTGGTCCGGATCTCCGCTTCGGGGCGCATCGTGGCCATGGATTCGTCAGTATAAAACTGATGGATGTTGGGACCGGCGAGATAGTTCGAAGCGTCGCTTCCGCCGCCGCCCGGGTCGTTATCGGTTCCGCCTGCATCCGGTTGTGTCTGGGCGTACGCGGCTCCTGAGATGGCCAGAACCACGGAGAATGCTGTAGCTAGAAGAAGTTTCATGACGTTTCCTTCCCGTCTGGATTCGAGGGCATTCGCTCACGGCTTGTCCAACAGCCGTGCCGGCGGAATGTTCCTAATTGCACTGCAAAACAGCTCGGTCTGGGCACGTCAAAACTCAGTAGAATTCGGCTCTAGCCAGAGTTCAGGATGCGGCGGCAAGCGGATCGGTATGACGCCGCAGCCGCACACCCATGATCGCGGGTTTAATCCCCCATGCCGGCAGCTCCAGTCGGCCGCTAACCCGTGCCGCCGACGCAACAGCTACGCTATTGTAGCCACTTCCACGGTCGCAGCGTCCGATGCGAAGAAAGCCCGCCGCTTACGCCCCTTCACGGCGGGCTTTCCATCGTTCGCACGAAAAAGCCCGTCCGGGGGAGGCGGGCGTTTTCGCATTGCACTTTCTACCAATGGACAGAACGGAGCAGACGGAGGACAACTCCGCCACCATCGAAATCCTAGAATACGCCAGATCGAAAACGAGGTCCAGAAATTGTCTCATTTTGGGACAGAAGCAACCCTTGTTTAACTTTTGGGGCGCAGCGTCGTGACTGTCGGGGACGGGGAGCTTTATGGCCCCGGCGCGCGTCCCGGGGGCGATCACCCACCCCTTTCGCCCACAGGCAATCCGGGACGTTGCGCCCCCATTCGCGCGCGCTGGAATCGAAGCGATACTGCACGTTGGTTGAGGTGATCGCGAATGCGGCGGCCCGATCCCTTCCATTTCGAAACACCACCAACTGGCCCCCGAATTGCGTCACAGATTATGCTGGCTGACGCCGGTAATCGTCTCACTGGCTTGGCAGTTGAGGCGTGGCTCGCCGTGTCGCTTGGGTGACGGCGCGGGGACGGCACGGCGGGTCTTACTTTATGCGGTCCTGAATGCAGATAATGCGGTGGCCACGGCTGCGTTTGCTGCGAGGAGGGGCGTTGACAGCCCGCTTGATACCCGAATGTAAGAAATGCGGCGGCGTTTTCATCCGAGCGGTGCTTTGTCGCCGGTGGCGGCCTCGATTCCACGATTGTACAGCACAAAATCGCAGCCCGCCGCTTTGAGCGCAGCTATCCCGTGGGTGCAACGTCCCTGTTTTTCCTGCGGTCTACCAGCCGTGCCACAAACAGCACGATTGCAACGATGGCCGTGTGTGAGGCGATGCCCACAAATGCAGACATCGCTGCAAGGCTGTCATTCCGCCCCATGAGGCCGAATGGGATGAAGAATGCCAAGCCCACGACGGCAACGGCGATACCGATCCATGAAATGACGGAACTGCCGGTTCTTCTACACAGCCAAGTGGCGAGCGCCAGAACCCCGATTCGAACGGGGTCGAGAAGTTGCGCAATGAAAATCGCTATCAGGGCGGACATTTATCAAACCTCGTATTCGGGCTCGACACCGTGCAACTTGCAAATCTCACGCAGTTTTTGCCGCTGTCTGACGATGCCGGAGGGAAGGCCGCGCGTCTCCACTCCAAGGCGCTTCAGCTTACGAACCGTGGCCTGGGCGTTGACCACGCGCTTGTCTGTAGTCGGTGGGGTGGGGCGTTCGTCGTTCATGACGGCCCTTTATCTGTCCTAGACCTTGCCCTGTTTCTTAAGCACATCGGCTGCATCCCAAGCGCCTTTTGCCCCGGCTTCACCTGCCCGGAACATCACTACCGTAACGCCGACACTCGCAGTGGGCGCGTAAACGGGCGTCGAGAAAGAGCTGCCGGAAAAGGTGCCGGTCGTGGTGCCGCCGAACGTATTAGCGGTGCCGAAGCCACTCCCATGGGTCTGCATGCCCGCTAACCGGCGGCCTTGTGCCATGGACGCTTGCTCAAGGCGAAAATGGGTGTAGCCCCGCGCGAGGGTGGTTTCTGCCGCCCGCTTCATCGTGATAGCAGGTGCGCTACCGACGAACAGCAAACCGCTGGCCTGTGTGTCGAGCCTGACAATATTTGGTGCCAGTGGCATCTCGCTAGTCGTGGCGCAAGCGGCCAGCGCTAGTGCCATAAGGCATGATGTTGCAATCTTCTTCTTCATTATCCCCCCCATTGCCCATCTATTCGGCAGCGCCCTTCGGAAGAAATCCCTTGGCCTCCAAGTCAGCGACGATAAGCTTTTCCACATAGGACGCAACGGTCCTGCGGTCAGCCTTCGCGGCACTCTCCAGAGCGTCCTTCACAATCGGTTCAATCCTAAGCCCGAGCGCAGCCGTCCTAGCCAAACGCCCCTCCGTTAGCAAATGTTAGCAGATGATAGTTGACCATGCACTGCAAATGTGCGCAATCTACTAACGTTGTAACACACTGCTTGGGAGATATCCAATGCCGAACACCTCTATTCGGGCAGCCGCCGAAGGCATGCCTAATAAAAAAATCAACCGCCGCTCCATGCTGGCGGGGTTCGGTGTAACTGCGGCCGTCACCGCAGTTACTTTCCGTAAAGCCGAATCAAGTGGACTGAATGAAGCGGGGGCTTCCTCAGTAGGAAAGGAATCCCAGATGAACATGATCGCCAATCACTCTCAATTTCGTGAGACGGAACTCGGCGGCCAGTGGAAAGACCCTGTGTTTGCCGCAATACGTGAGGCAAAGCGCCTCGACCGCAGATGGATTGCCCTCTGCCGTGAAGAAGACGACGCGGAGATGGAGGCGCGAAAAGAGTTCGGAAGTCGTCCGGCAGCCCTCATCCATTGGCGGAACTATTATATCGGGGGTTCCGAGATTGATCAGCGTCGGGAGAGCCTCCTGGATCTTGGTTTTGATCAGGAGCAAGTCGAGCGGGAATACCTCGACGCGAAAGCCCGCTATCGGAGTCAGATCGCGGCCGGCGGGGATTGGGACCAACGGGCGGGCCTCGTCTCGCTGAAGGCGAAAGTCAACAATGCCCACAAGGCGTCCAAGGCGGCTCATGACCGGATGTCACTGACTGTTCCCGCTACCGTCGCCGGGGCAGTCGCGCTCATAAACTATGCTGTCAAGGACATAAAGGACGACACGGTTGCGGCGTGGCCGTGGCGGGCAATTGGGACGGCTACCAAGGCGCTCGCCACGATGAATTAAGGGGTGGAAATTTGGGTGTCGTTTTTGGAGCCCGCCTCGGTTCGCCCTGGCGGGCAAATGTCGTTTTACTGGAACGCACTCTCGGGCAGACAAGCCAGCGTTCCGAGGTTGAGTTCTTCCTCGCCGCTTTCGACGGCGATAACGTTTTGTTCGATCAAATCCGATTTGAGCTTTTGACACTCCTCAACGGTGAGGTCAGCCTTGATCAGCGCTTCCTCGGTGCCAATCGCGTGGATCAGGCGATATTTCTCTTCGGCGTGGGAAATTCCGATGGTCGTCACCGAGGATATGCCGATTGCCATTACGAATATTCTATAGACGCCCATCGCTCGCTCCATGTCGCGCGAATGTCGCACGGATTTGCGGATTGTCGCAGGAAACCCGAGCGGCTGAAAGAGCGGTTTAGGTGAGAGGCGGTGGAATAGGCCGTCTAGTCGTCGCGGTCGCCATAGTGGAAGACTGCCTTGCCATCCGGCGTATAAACCCAACCATTGCTGACGTAATAAGCAGCGGCCCCGCCGCCGTGCATCCGGTACCACCAGCCGCCGTTTTCGAAGAACTCGCAAGTCCCGGTCTGTGTGTAGACGTACTGGCCCTCTTGGTAATAAGCGGGCTTCCCCTCAGTGTCGTATATCCAGCGAACAGCCAATCCGATCCCTTTCCCCGCAGTCGGACAACACCTGTCGCATCCAAACTGCGAACACTTCACAAAGGTCCGTGGCCGCCGTTCTTTGAGGCGGGCTGAATTGACCGTATTGCTGACCGGGCGGTAAGCTTTTTGCGTTTGGGCTGGAACAAGCTTTGTCTTGGCGGTATTGAGTTCTCCAATGGGGTCCCACCCTTTGGAACAGAGAAACCCGCCGTAAATGCTTCCCCCGGCATCTTCCGGCGGGTTTCTAGCATCTGGCTCTACGCTGAAAGGGGTAGAGGTTTGGGCGCGGCTTTTGAGCCCGGCTTGTGGACGCGGTCGACGTCGCCGATGAGGTTACCCGCTTCCTCAACGGCCCGGCGGAATGCCAGGCGAGCAATCTCCGCATCGCCGCCGTCCAGGGCCACGACGCAGGCCTGCCGCGCCTTGAGGCTGTCAATCGTGCCCTCCGACCATTCGTAGAGCATCCAATCCAAGGCCTCGCGCGCACTGCCGATATTGAAGACATCACCGGCTCGATGTCCATATACCGCAACCGCTTGGCCGAAAGACTTGTCGTCGGTCAGCTTCATCTTCTGCAGTTCCGGCGACAGCGCATTCATCTCGAGGATCGCCTGGCTGTTGCGGCCAGCTTTCCCGGGCGCCGCGCCGAAGCGTCCGATTCCATCGAATATTGGCATGGCAAATCTCGCTCGAATACTCACCGACATGGAACCTTTCGCACGGTGGCGGCGGATCAATGCGCCACCGATGTTTCAGGACGATTTCAGCGAAAAGCGTTTTCGTTTCAAAGCTGAAACATTTGCTTGCAAACGAGATGCGGTCGCGACGACCCCAGGGATAGGCCCGGGCGCTCAGCGCAGCGACTTCGGGGTGCACTAGGCCAAGAAGCGTCCCCTGATGCTCCGCGACTGGCCCGCTGCTTCGAAAGGGCTGGCGGGCCTCTTACTTTTTTGTTTTGTTTGCAGGCGGCCCGTCCAAGTGCCCCTCCTTGAACGGGCCTAGCCAATGCGATTGGGTAGGTGGGGATCGCATTGGCCAATATCTATATTAGCGTTGCGCCATATAGGCCGTAAAAGATGTCTTTGGGCGCGGTGGCACAGCCATATTGGCAGGGTAAAAATCGTTCGCAGCGATTGACGAGAGCCGCGTCGGCGATTTTCCCATTTCTGCAGGAACAAAGTCGCAGCGCAGGGACTTCGGGGCGCTCCCAAGGCAAATCAGGCAACGCCGCAACTGCTCGCCGTCATTTACCGGGCGGCGAGCTTTTTGCGGCTAAGTGGGTCAGCGATTCCGCATCACGATACAGGCCGCACCGGCATTCCGGAGCTTCGAGCAAATGCTGTTCGCGTCGGCCCGGGAATCGGCGCCAATGCGCACTGCATAGATGCCACGCCGACCGATGGGGGAACGGACGTGGCTCACCATCGGCTCATAATTCGAGAGCAATCGAGAAAACTGAGACCGCATCCGTTGGTACTGTTTGATCGCTGCGGAGCGATTGAAGTTGCCGGCTATTTGCACGCCCCACGGTTTCGCCTGGACCCTGGCCATCGGTACGACCGCGGCTCTTAGCACCGGCAGATCGCGGCAGGCTCTCTTGAAGCTCTTTTTGGGATTGACGACACGGCGGCCGGCATGTGTGGGGCCAAGGCATGGACGGCCTCGGAATGTGCCCAGCACGATCGCGGTACCTCAATGTTGGACAGCAGCAGGGGAATGGCGGTGTGGCGGGACTAAATGACATTTATCGCCTTCTCGGCGAACTCACGGCAACGGTGAAAGCAGTCAATGAAAAGGTCGACGATCTAAAGGAGGACATCGCGGTTTCAGAGGAATCCTCGACCAAGAGCCGGGCGAACATGCACCGCAGGCTCGATGAGGTAGTGCTGCGCACCAACAATATCGAAACCAACCTGACGGGCGTCAAAAGCAAAGTCGAGAGTGTCAGCGAGATCACAGACGACGTGAAGGCGATGAAGAACAAGGCCGAGGGTGCCGGCACGCTCGGCCATTGGCTGATCAAGATCGGTATCGGCGTTGTCAGTCTGGCCGGGTGGGTCATCGGGTTGTACACTTACATCACCGGGCGGCCACCGCCTTAGCGCGTTTCCAAGCCGATGGGCGGTTCCCCCGGTACTCCGCGACTGGCCCGCTGCTTCGAAAGGGGCTGCGGGCTTTGTTGTGTATAGCCGGAACAAAGCTTTGGTGCGTCTGGCGTGTGATGAAATTTGGCCACAACCGCAAATAATCGACAGGCAGATCAGATCCGATTGTTGAGAGAAAGGGATGTTTCCCCCATAACGCATTCTTCGAGGAGAACGGGGACGGGTCCAAATGATTTCTGGTGGTCCGGACGGACCTTTCCGTGGCGATATTGAGGGCCTGCGCGCGGTAGCGGTTCTCTCTGTCACGCTGTTTCATTTCGATTTCCTGATCTTCGAAGGCGGGTTTGTTGGAGTCGATATCTTCTTCGTGATCTCCGGTTATCTGATCACCGGAAAGATAATCGGCGACCTTCGCGCCGGAAATTTCAGCTTCCTTGAATTCTACAAAGCTCGGGTACGACGCATTCTGCCGGCATCGTTGATCACTATCCTCGTGACGGTTTTTTTCGGCGCAATTATCTTCCCACCCACACTTTTTGAGGAGCTTGGGAAATCGGCTGTCTGGTCGCTGCTGTTTGCGGCCAACATCTTTTTTAGCGGCGCTGCGGGTTATTTCGATCCGAGCGCGCTTGAGCGCCCGCTGCTGCACTACTGGTCGCTGGCGGTCGAGGAGCAGTTCTATTTTGTCTGGCCAGCCGTAATCGTTGCCAGCGTGGCGCTTTTCGGTCTTCGTCGATGGCCTTTCGTTTTGATTGTCGTGCTCGTTTTGCTCATTGGCCTTAGCGAGGCATGGATCAGCTACGATCGGAACGAAGCGTACTATCAATCACCACCACGATTCTTCGAGTTTCTCGTCGGAGCGTTGATCCTCGTATTTATGCCGTTTGCCCCAAAGTTGCCGAGGGCCGCTGTCGACGTCATCTTTCTCCTCGGCCTCGCCGGGGTGGCTGCGTCGGTTCTGTTGTATTCGGAGACGCTTCGCTTTCCGGGCGTACTGGCATTGCCTGTCACGGCTGCGACTGGTGCGCTGATCTTTGCAGGGAAAGAAAGCCGCTTTCGGGTCATTCTGGCGAATAACGGGATGCGCTTCGTCGGGCGAATTTCCTATTCGCTCTACCTCGTGCACTGGCCAGTGGTTGTTTACTACAAATACGTGGCGGGAGAAGAACTTTCCCCGGTCGAGCAAGGCGGTTTGTTGCTGGCGTCTGTCTGCCTGGCATGGCTGCTCTGGTACTTCGTGGAAGTGCCTTTTCGCCGGCCGGGATGGAAAAACCAAACCGTCACTTCAAAACGGCGCCCATACGCGGCCATTGCAGCATTGTTTTGCGCGGCCATGATTCCATCTGTCGCAGCGTATGCTTCAGGGGGGATGACGTGGCGTTTGCAAAGCGAGTCCGTTGCCCTTCATCGCGAAGTCCTTGACGGCAATGGCGTCGGGTCAAAATGTGTGACGTCAGGATTGCCGCGCGGATACGATTGCGCATTTGGCGATGTGAACCGCGCGACACCGTACCTCCTCCTGATCGGCGACAGCCATTCCACAAGACTGAGGACGCCCCTTTGGCGAATGCTGGACCCTATCAAAGAAAAGGGGTTGGCTCGCTCGATCAATGGCTGCATTCCGATGCTAGGTGGCAGTGTCATCCACGAAAGAAACAGCAAATGGTTCCAATCCTGCACCCAGCGAGTATCGCGGGCCTTAAAGTTTGCTGTCGAGGATCAGGATGCGAAGGTAGTGGTACTGGCTGCACGATGGTCGCTCTATGCCAGTAACATCCGCCTCGGCGAGAGCGCGTCCAAAGGCCGTTTGTTCTTGGGCACGACGGCAGATGACGAGAGAAGCAACAAACGTTCCGAGACGGTGTTCAGATACCGTATGCTCGGCACCGTGAAGAGGTTGGTTGATGCGGGTAAGAAGGTCGTTCTGATCGGACAGGTGCCGAATGTGGGCTTTGACCTGCAACGGTGCTTGCTCTCACCCATTGGCCCGTTCTTACCGGAATGCGAACCCCGCTCGCGTGAGCAGGTGGATAGCGATTTACGGTTCACCAACACAGTGCTTAATGGGATCGCCCTGAAGTTTCCCGATCAAGTTCTATTCGTTGATCCGACTGACGCCTTTTGCAACGTCACCACGTGCGGCCACAGCAGCCCGGAAGGCCAACTTCTCTACGTGGACAACAACCATATCAATCGCCACGGTGCCGCACGATTGTTCGCAACGGCTTTGGAAAAGATAGCTCCATTCATCCGGCCTGTAGAGTCGGCCACGCCGGTGGTTTTTGACGAGACTGCTAAGCGTCTGTGAACAGCTATCCCGGCGTAGTTCCATTCTCCCGAAGGCCCAGTGCCGATCACCAAATTTCCCTGGCCGCATATTCCTTGGCTTCCTCTTCGGTCATTCGCCGGTACTCCCATGTTCCGTCAGCCTTTTTGCGGCGCATCACGGGATCATAGGTCCGCTGACCTTCGATTGTGACAACCGGCTTTAGCGATGGCGTGAATTCCTGCCACTCTGATTCGTCGGGGCACTGTTCTCTCCGGAAATTCATGCCATCATTCGCTCGCAAAGGCCGAAAATGTCCTACGATAGCGCCAGCCAAGGTCGGACATTGAATGCGCCGCGTGCTCCCTTGTTGTGGCGACATTGGGTCGGAGGAAATGGTATGGTGCACGCGGCATCACGGCGATCCAAAGGCCGAAGCGCGTCGGAACGTGTTGCGCTTTTCAGACTTGAACACATGGCGAACTGGACCAAGCCCACGAGCTTCTCTTTGGGGGAGAGCTAGGCTACTGAGGTAGCGCCGGGGCATAGCCCTGAGATCGACTGGCCCCTCAACGTTGTCCCAAAATGTTAGATATACAAAAATACACGGAAACTCTCCGCCGCGCGGTATCTTCGATTGAAGACCCAGAGTCCGACAATATAGAGAAGTCGTACGACAAGCTCCGCAACGCGAATGGACGTTTCCTAGAAAAGCATAGGGATTCGTTTGGGCCCGAAGCCGCGGCGCAAGTGACCGCAGCGCTTGAGGAAATGATCGCCGATCACCAGCGTCACGCGAATGCTGAGTCGGAAACGAGCGATCCCCGCCCCGTCGAGACAAGCGAGACGGCGTCGCCAACTGTCATTGGGTCGCTCCATCAGGACGTAGGCGCCGGCGGTCTGGGCTCGAAGAACAATCTGATCATCGGCATCATTGGCGCGTTTTTGGGTGTCGCGCTTACCATTGCAACCTGGTTGGCCTTGCCAGATATTGGTCTCATCACAACCTCACCAGCTGACGACGAGACCGCCGCTGCACTAATAGCTTCCTATGAGGCGCACCTCCCTCAGGTGGCCGCCGCCGCCACGTTCCTGGAGCGAGTCCGAGAAGAGGTAATAACCCGGCAGCAGAATGATGCTGCTGAACTAACCGCTCTTGCAGGGGCCAAATTTGTCAAGCTGAATGCTGCTATGCCAGAACTGGCGGCACAATCACCCAAGACGCTGCCAAAAGGTTCTGCGGTGATACTCCGGGCGGATGCCACCGGCTATAAGATCCTTTTTAACTGGCCGCTCTGTGCCACGGTGCAGTACGCCAGACCGGACCTCGTAGACCCGGTTCGAGCCCGCGACGTGCTCGGCTGCTCTCGTTTCGGCGTTTGGAATGAAGCCGGCGCAAAGTGGTGAATCGAGACTAGCAACCACGGGAACAAGCTTTCGGTCGCCGCGGCAATTGAGCTGGAACAAGCTGTTGCCTGGGCAGTTCCGTGAGTTCTCCAAGGGTCCCCCTCTCTTGGGAATGAAACCCGCCGGTTGCACCAGGCAATGCCTCCGGCGGGTTTCTTGCGTCTGGCCTGCCCCCCGGGAGGCCATCCGGCGTTTCCACGCGCTGCTGCGCACGACCGAATGCGGACCGTCGTCCGTTTTAAGTCACTGCCCGAATCCGGTCTTAAGCGGCACCCCTGATACGGGGCGGCTGACGTTTCTAGCGGCTGGCAGCATCCAGTTCGAGCCCGTTTCGGTGCGGATGGCTGTTCAACTGTGAGTCCGAGCTTCACAGGCAACCTCTACGTATTTCGTGTGCGGCTACATTCATTCTTAAACCATCGATTAACGCTTCTGCTTTGTGAAGTGCGGTCAGGCGTAGGCCTCACCTCTGCGGTCGCTCTCCAAGACGCCGGAACAGAATGTGTTGGCCGCCGCCATGGCGGTAATCCACACGGCCAACGCAACCCGAGCACCGTAGATAGACGCAGTATCGCCCTCTCACCCCTGGCAAAGGTTAGCGTCCTCTTTTGGCGCTGTCGGATCGTGCCGCGAAGTAATGGTGAGGGGAGGATTACGGGCCCCTGTATTCTTAGCCGACATTGCCGTGCAAAGCCGCTCAAAGCTTCTGAGCGAAAGGCGTTAGTGGGGTTGAAAGTGGGGAGATAATAGCCGTGCTGAAATTTATGGTTGTTTTTTAGCTGCTTAGCTCGCTCATCTGGCGGAGAGGGAGGGATTCGAACCCCCGATGGGCTTGCACCCATGCCGCATTTCGAGTGCGGTGCATTCGACCACTCTGCCACCTCTCCGGGTGATGGTCGGCCGTTGCCGGCGCGGCGCACTAGATAACGGCTGGAGGCCGCCGATACAAGGCCCAATCGGCTGCAAATTTGCCGTTCGCCTTGACTTCGCCAAAGCCATCGGCTACGCACGCAGCATTCCGGCGTGGGGGCCTCTCCGCGCCGGTTGTACTTTGAACCCCGCAGACTGACAAAAAGACGGCCAGATCGCCTTTGCGCGTTTGAAAGCCGGACCGAACAGCGAAAGGCAAAAAATGTTCGCAGTCATCAAAACGGGCGGCAAGCAGTATCGCGTCGCCGCCAACGACCTGATCAAGGTCGAGAAACTTGCCGGCGAAGCCGGCGATATCATCGAATTCGGCGAAGTCCTGGCTTTCGGCGAAGGCGAGAATGCGACGTTCGGCGCGCCGTTCGTCGAAGGCGCGACCGTCACGGCGGAAGTGGTCCAGCAGGGCCGCGCCAAGACCGTCATTGCCTTCAAGAAGCGCCGCCGCCAGAATTCGCGCCGCAAGCACGGCCATCGCCAGCATGAAACCACCATCCGGATCGCAGAGATCCTGACCGGTGGCGCCAAGCCGGCCAAGAAGGCCGCCGCCAAGAAGGAAGCGGCTCCGGAAGCGGAAGCCGCCGAAAAGCCCGCCAAGAAGGCTGCGCCGAAAAAGGCTGCAGCTTCGGCGGAAAAAGAATAAGCTCGGGACTGAAGGAGAACAGCAATGGCACATAAGAAAGCTGGCGGTTCGTCGCGCAACGGTCGCGATTCGGAATCCAAGCGCCTCGGCGTGAAGAAGTTCGGCGGCGAAGCCGTCGTTCCGGGCAACATTATTATTCGTCAACGCGGCACCAAGTGGCATCCCGGCACGAATGTCGGCATTGGCACGGACCACACCCTTTTTGCGCTCGAAGCCGGCGCAGTCGCGTTCCGAAAGAAAGCCAATGGCCGCACGTACGTATCGGTGAACCCGATGACGAAGGCAGCGGAGTAGCCGGTTCCGCGACTAGAACACCGGCGACCCATCTCGGGGACCGGTGTCTGGACAGTCCAGAAAAAGGATCAGGGGAGATGGGCCGCCATCTCCCTTTTTCTTTGTTTTTTCTGGAGGACTAAAATGGTTGCCGAAAGTGAAGACTTCGAAGGCGAAAGTCTGTCGATAGACTGCCCGGTTCTGGTCACCGAGCGGCTGGTGCTGCGCCCGCCGCACGCCGACGACGCGGCCGAACTCGCCGTGCTGGCCGACAACCGCCGCGTCGCCGAGATGCTGGGGCGCATGCCGCACCCTTACGGCGAGGCGGAGGCGCACGCCTTCATCGCCAGATCGGCCGAAAAGCAGGCGGCGGGAGCCGTTTATGCGGTGACGCTCGCCGACAGTGGCGCATTCATCGGCTGCGCCGGCCTGAACAGCACCGAGCGCGGTCTCGAACTCGGCTACTGGATCGGCGAACCCTACTGGAAGCGCGGCTATGCGACAGAGGCCGCGCATGCGCTGGTCGACCTCGCCTTCCGCGCCACCGGCATCAACGTGCTGCACGTCTCGTGCCGGGTCATCAACCCGGCGTCGCGCCGCGTCATCCACAAATGCGGCTTCCAGTATTCCGGCCAGGGCATGCTGAACTCGATCGTCGCTGGCCAGGTACCGGTGGAGCGCTACCGGCTCGACCGCAAGACCTGGGTCAGCCTGCGGACCTGGGGACGGTGAGCGGCGTTACGGCCGGCGTGATCGCGCCGGCCGCTCACTCCAGTTCGATCCACAGCGGCTGATGATCGGAGCCGGTCGCAGTGTGGTCCACCCAGCTGCGGCGCATGCCGCCCACCAGGCCGGCGCTGACGAAGGCATAGTCTATGCGCTTCCAGCGGCTCTTGTCCTCCGGGCATTTCGGGTCGACCCAGGTCGTCGCCGGCTCGCCCGCCGAGACCCGGGCGGCCGCGTCGGCCGGGCGGGTGGCGATCAACGGCATGCCGAATTCATGATCTGCCCGGCCGGTCATCTCCAGATATTCGGAAGAGCCCGCAAGCATGTTGAAGTCGCCCATGACGACAAAGGCTTCGGCATGTGGCGGCTCGGGGAACCCCATTTCCGAGAGCCCGCTCAGCGCTCCGCCTTCCAGCGGGTAACTAAGCAGCCGCTCGCGCAGGAAACGAGTTTGCGCCAGCCGTTCTTCGGGGCTGCGGTGGTCGAGATGGGTGGAATAGAAGCGGACCGGCCCGAGCGGCGTGTCGATCAGCGCCTCCAGCGCGCCGCGTTGGAAGTTCGTATATCCGTAGGAGCGGGTGCGCGGCAGGAGCAGATTGCGCGAAAGGCGGATCGGCGATTTCGACAGCACCATATTGCCGAACTGGAACATGACGTTCACCGCCTGTCCGTCCTTCACATGCGAGCCGATATCGGCCTCGAAATTGGGACCGTAGACGGAAAAATAGCCGGGCAGGGCGGCGCGGATCTCCAACACCATGTCGTGGCCCTGGTTCTTGGGATTGTTGCGCGACACCTCCTGCAGCGCGATCACATCGGCGCCGCGCACGGCGTCGGCGATGCGCGCGATGTCGTAGCGGTCGTCGAGCCCGATGCCGTACTGGATATTGTAGCTCACGCATTTCATGGCATGTTCCTCGGCCCGCTCCCCATAATTCCGCTCTCGCGCTCGGGTGCCGCTTGCGCTAGAGCAGTCCGTTCCAAGACCAGAAACAGGCGCAAGCTGTCAATCCGATGAAATTTCTCGATCAGGCCAAGGTTTACATACGCTCCGGCGACGGCGGCGCGGGCAGCGTCTCGTTCCGGCGCGAGAAGTTCATCGAGTTCGGCGGACCGGACGGCGGCGATGGCGGCCGCGGCGGCGACGTCTGGATCGAGGCCGTCGACGGGCTGAACACGCTGATCGACTACCGCTACCAGCAGCATTTCCGCGCCAAGACCGGCGTGCATGGCATGGGCCGCAACCGCACGGGCGCAAAGGGAGCCGACGTGGTGCTGAAGGTGCCGGCTGGCACGCAGGTCTATGAGGAAGACAATGAGACGCTGATCTGCGACCTGACCGAGGTCGGCCAGCGCTATCGCCTCGCAGCCGGCGGCAATGGCGGCTTCGGCAACCAGCACTTCAAGACCTCGACCAACCAGGCGCCGCGCCGCGCCAACCCTGGCCTGCCGGGCGAGGAAAAGACCATCTGGCTGAGGCTGAAGCTGATCGCCGATGCCGGCGTCGTCGGCCTGCCCAATGCCGGCAAGTCGACTTTCCTGGCGGCGGTCACCGCGGCCAAGCCCAAAATCGCCGACTATCCGTTCACGACGCTGCACCCCAATCTCGGCGTGGCGCGCGTCGACGCCCGCGAATTCGTCATCGCCGACATCCCCGGCCTGATCGAGGGCGCGCATGAGGGCGTCGGCATCGGCGACCGCTTCCTCGGCCATGTCGAGCGAACGCGGGTGCTGCTGCACCTGGTCTCGGCGCAGGAAGAAAGCCCGGCAAGGGCATACAAGACGGTGCGCGCGGAGCTCGAAGCGTATGGCGGAGGCTTGGCCGACAAGCCGGAGATCGTGGCGCTGAGCCAGGCCGACACGCTGGACGCGGACGCGCGCAAGAAGAAGCTTGCGGCGCTGAAGCGGGCAAGCGGGCAGACGCCGTTCATCATGTCAGCGGTGACAGGTGAGAGTGTGGAGCCGGTGCTGCGCGCGCTCATGGCCGAAGTCCATGGTGCCCGCGAAGCGGAAGCTCCCGCCGAAGTCGATACCCGCTGGCAGAAATAGGTCGGCAATGCAGTCTCTGAAAAAATACCGGCGCATAACCGTCAAGATCGGCTCGGCGCTGCTCGTCGATCGCACCGCCGGGGTGAAGCGCGAGTGGCTTGCCTCGCTGGCCGAAGATGTTTCCACACTCGCCGCAGGCGGGGTAGACGTGCTGGTCGTCTCCTCCGGCGCCATCGCGCTCGGGCGCACCGTACTCGGCCTCGGCAAGCGGGCGCTGAAACTGGAGGAAAGCCAGGCGGCGGCCGCTGTCGGGCAGATCGAACTTGCCGGCGCGTGGTCGGAGGCGCTGGCGCGCTGCGGCCTGAGATCCGGCCAGGTGCTGGTGACGCTCGGCGATACCGAGGAGCGCCGCCGCTATCTGAACGCGCGCGCGACGATCTCGACGCTGCTCAAGATGAAGGCGGTGCCGGTCATCAACGAGAACGACACGGTTGCGACGTCCGAGATCCGCTACGGCGACAATGACCGGCTGGCGGCGCGCGTGGCGACCATGATGGGCGCTGACCTTCTGGTGCTCCTGTCCGACATCGATGGCCTCTACACCGCGCCGCCTGCACAGGACCCGTCGGCAGAATTCATTCCGGTCGTCGAGCGCATCACTCCCGAAATCGAGGCGATGGCGGGCGCGGCGGCCTCTGAGCTGTCGCGCGGCGGCATGCGCACGAAACTCGACGCCGGCAAGATCGCGACGGCCGCGGGCACCGCGATGATCATCACCTCGGGCACAAGGCTCTCGCCGCTGATGGCGATCGAGCGCGGCGAGCGGGCGACCTGGTTCAGGCCGAGCGCCAATCCGGTCAAAGGCTACAAGAGCTGGATCGCGGGGCAGCTCGAGCCGGCGGGAAGGCTGACGGTCGACGCCGGCGCGGTCGGAGCGCTGCTCTCGGGCAAATCGCTGCTGCCGGCCGGCGTGAAACTGGTCAGCGGCAATTTTTCGCGTGGCGACACGGTGGCGATCCTCACGCCCGAAGGCCGCGAGATGGCGCGCGGGCTTGTTGCGTACGACGCCGCCGATGCCGTAAGGATTGCCGGGTTGAAGACGGCCGAGATCGAGGCCGTGCTGGGCTACGAGGCGCGCTCGGCGATGATCCATCGCGACGATCTGGTGGTGAGCCTGCGCGAACCGGTGGAAGCAGCCCGAGCGGAAGGATGAGCCATGCTGACGACGCATGATAAATCTCGCGAGGACACCGCCGCCCTGATGGCCGATATCGGCCGCCGGGCGCGAGCGGCAGCGCGGCCATTGGCCATCGCAAGTGCGGAGCGCAAGCATGCGGCGTTGATCGGAATGGCCGATGCCATTCTGCGCGGCGAGGACAAGATTCTGGCCGCCAACGCAATCGATCTGAAAAATGGCGAAAAGGCCCGTCTCGGCGCATCGTTCATGGATCGGCTGACGCTGACGCCGGCCCGCATTCGCGACATGGCTGACGGAATAAGGGCTATCGCCGAACTCCGCGACCCGGTCGGCGAAGTTATCGCCGAATGGGACCGGCCGAACGGTCTGCACATTGAGCGGGTGCGCACGCCGCTCGGTGTCGTCGGCGTGATCTATGAAAGCCGGCCCAATGTGACAGCCGATGCGGGCGCGCTCTGCCTCAAGGCCGGCAATCCGGTGATACTGCGCGGCGGCTCGGATTCGCTGAACTCGTCGGCGGCGATCCACGCCTGTCTAGTGGAGGGTCTGAAGGCCGCGAGGCTGCCGGCCGACGCGATCCAGCTTGTGCCGACCACCGATCGCGCCGCGGTCGGCGAGATGCTGAAGGGGCTTTCCGGCAATCTCGACGTGATCGTCCCGCGCGGCGGCCGGAGCCTGGTCGAGCGCGTGCAGAACGAGGCGCGCGTGCCGGTCTTCGCTCATCTCGAAGGCATTTGTCACCTCTACATCGACAAATCGGCCAAGCTCGACATGGCGGTCGCCATTGCGGTCAACGCCAAGATGCGGCGCACCGGAATCTGCGGCGCGGCCGAGACGCTGCTCGTCGACCGGGCAGCCGCGTCGACGCATCTCGTTCCGGTGCTGGAAGCGCTGAGAGCGGCAGGCTGTGAGATCCATGCCGACACGGATGTGCTTGCTGCCTTTGGGGATGCTAGGCCGGCGACAGAGGCCGACTGGTTCACCGAATATCTCGATGCCATCATCGCGGTGAAGCTCGTCGACGGCGTTTCAGGCGCAATCGAGCATATAGAAACATATTCCTCGCACCACACCGAGGCGATTATCGCGGAGGACGAGCGAGCCGTCGAACGGTTCTTCAACGAGATCGACTCGGCTATCCTGCTGCATAATGCCTCGACGCAATTCGCCGACGGCGGAGAATTCGGCATGGGCGCGGAGATCGGCATCGCCACCGGCAAGATGCACGCGCGCGGGCCCGTCGGCGTTGAGCAGCTGACCTCGTTCAAGTACCGGGTGCGCGGTTCGGGGCAGGTGCGGGCGTGATATCCGGCGCTCTTCCTTTCCGGCAGGCGGATGAGGGGCAGCACTCCCATCTCAACATTACCTGCCTGCTTTGAACCGGGACGCTCCACTCTACCCCGGCGTCGCGCACTGGCATCTAAAGATGCCGCATGCCGAAAAGGGCATGGCGGTCGGCCTGTTCGGCGGCTCGTTCAACCCGCCGCATCGCGGCCATGCGCTGGTCGCCGAAATCGCGCTCAGGCGGTTGCGCCTCAACCAGCTCTGGTGGATCGTCACACCCGGCAACCCGCTGAAGAAAACCAGCGAGCTTTCGGCGCTCTCCGAGCGCCTGAAGCTTTCCGAAGCGGTCGCCCGGGATCCGCGCGTCAAGGTCACAGCCTTCGAGGCGCGCCACAATGTCCGCTACACAGCCGATACGCTGGCGCTGATCAAGGCGCGCAATCCCGGCGTCGATTTCGTCTGGATCATGGGCGCGGACAATCTGCGCGATTTCCATCATTGGCAGCGCTGGCGGCAGATCGCGCTAACTTTTCCGATCGCAGTCATCGATCGGCCAGGCTCGACCCTGTCATTTTTGTCATCCGTGGTGGCCAAAACGTTCGACTATGCCCGCATCGACGAGGCGGACGCGCCGCGGCTTGCGCGCATGAAAGCGCCTGCCTGGACCTTCATCCACGGACCGCGCTCCTCGCTTTCATCCACCGCCATCCGCAATGGAGCGAAGGCCAAAAACACGCCGGGATGATCCAGGCTCGCCAATCCGGCGGTCCAGCGCGCCAGCCGCGCGCCGATGTCGTATTTGACGCTTCCTGATCCCCGTGCTGCGGGCAAGCTCGCCTCGACATGGACGCCGCGCACCAGATACAGACAACCGAGACCGAGGTCCGCGATGCGCCGGCCCCGGCAATCGCGGTCGCAAGCGTCATCGTGGCGCTTGCGCTGGTCGCCGTCGGCAACGGATTGATGTTCGCCTACATACCGGTGCGGCTCGGCGCGGAAGGATTCCCGCCGACCTGGGCCGGGAGCATCCTGACCGGCCTGTCGGCCGGCGGCATGGCCGGCTGCCTGCTGACCGGACGCATCGTACGCCGCGTCGGCCACGCTCGCGCCTTCATGGTGTTTTCGGCGCTGATCGTGCTCTCCAACGCCCTCGTGGGCGCCGGCACCTATCCGGTGCTGTGGATTGTTGCCCGAGCGCTATACGGCTTCGCCATCAGCGGCGTGTTCATCGTGGCGCAGAGCTGGCTGAACGACGTCGTCGCCAATTCGATCCGCGGCCGGGTTATGGCAATCTTCTATGTCAGCTACATCGTCGGGCTGGGTGTTGGCTCGTACATGTTGAGCTTCATCGACATAACGACTTCGGGTGCGCCGCTGATCGGCATCGCCTTCACAGCCCTGTCGATCCTTCCGGTCGGGCTGACGAGGCTGCGGCCGCCGCCTCCGCCTGAATCCGCTTCCGTGGCGCTCGGGCGTGCGTGGCGCATCTCGCCCGTCGGCATGGCCGGCATGCTGGCCGTGGGCGGCCTGTCGATGATGGTCGCCGGTTTCGCGCCGATCCACGCCACCGCAAAGGGCTATTCTCAGCAGGAGGTGGCGACGCTGATGTTCGCCATGCCGCTCGGCACGCTGCTGTTCCAGATTCCGCTCGGCTGGGCGTCCGATCGCACCGACCGGCGCTATGTGCTGATTGCGGCGTCGCTGCTCGTCGTCCTGGCCGGCATCGTCGCGAGCCGCATGGACGGCAGCGCGCTGGCTATCATGATCGCGATCTATGTCGTGTGGAGCGGGTCGAGCGAATCCATCTACTCGCTGTCGAGCGCGCACGCCAACGACCGCGCCTCCAAGGACGATCTAGTCACCCTGTCTTCGACGATGCTGTTTGCCTGGTCGCTGTCGGGGTTCCTCGTGCCCGGGCTGGGAACGGTGCTTACCGCAGTCTACGGCACGCAATCCTTCATGTATGTCGCCGTCGCGATAGGCGCCGCATTCTGCCTTTTCGTCGCCTGGCGCGTGCTCACCACGGAGCGGGTCGCCGACGCAACCGCAGTCGGCTATTCGCCGATGACCGCGCAGGCGCCGCTGCCGGTCGAACTCGCCTTTTCTTCTGAGGATCCAAAGCCGGAATGAGCCGGCCTTCCCGTCTATGTCTCGGCAGGCGATCTGGTGGCGTCTGACCGGCTGGGTTCCTCGTCGAGAGCCGACTTCACACGTCTGTTCAAATCCAGCTTGGTGGCGGCGAAGTCGGCGGTTGACGTCCAGTAGCGCAAGGTGATGCCGACACGATCGTCCCCGAGTTCGGTCACCAGCGCGGTGGGCGGCAGCTCTTTCCTGATGCGCCCGTCAGAGACGGCAAGGTCGACAAGCCTTTTTCGAATCCTATCGACATCTTGGTCATTGCCGATACGGATGGTCAGGTCGTTGCGCCAGATGCCATTGCGGGAAAAATTTCTGACAGGCTGGTTCCACAACGTCGAGTTCGGCGCGAGCATGTAAACCCGTCCGCTGTCCGTAGCCGCGTTGCAAAGAGCCCTATTTCCTCGATCGTTCCTGCTATCGCCCCGATCTCGACATCCTCGCCGATGCGGAACGGTCTGAGCACAAGCAGCATGATGCCGGCGGCAATGTTTTGAAGCGTTCCTTGCAGCGCAAGCCCTATCGCCAGGCCGACGGTACCAATTGCGGCGATAATCGAAGCCGTCTGAACGCCGAGCTGGCCGAGCACCATGACCGCGACCAGCGTAAGGACGGCATAGCGGGCAAGCTTCGAAAAGAACCGGCAAAGCGTTGGATCGAAGCCGTGAATTCGGCTTAAGCCCGAAAGCAGGTAACGTTCGGCTAGTCCGGCGACGATATAGCCGACGACAAGAAGGACTACCCCGCCGACGACAGAAAGCGAGTACGAAACCAGCAGCGCCGTTATTCGGGCAAGTCCGGTCTCAAAGGCGAGCATGGCGTCCTGGGGATTCATATCCATGATTGTCTCATCCGGCGGCTGATCCCTCGGTAACAATTGGAACGCGATGAGTTTCTTGTTTGTCGAGAGGGTCGCGATGACCGCTGTCCCATCGCTGGTCGTACTTTGCAGGCCCGCGTCTTGAAACTGTTACCCGACTCTGCCTATCTATTCATTATTCCGCAATAATGCGGATGTTGGTTGTTCCTGTTTCGAAAGGAAAGACACTGAGAACAGCACTACGGAAGAAGGCAGTAGTCATGCCTTCGCCGGCCGGGATTAGCGGAAACGCAGCCGTGTCCCGCGCCCTCGACACCGTCCTTGCCAGTCTGGAAGACTCCAAGGCCGAAAATATCGTCTCCATCGACATTCAGCGGAAATCGAGCCTCGGTGACTACATGGTCGTCGCTTCGGGCCGTTCCCACCGTCATGTCGCGGCGGTTGCCGACCAACTGCTTACGGCGCTCAAGGATGCCGGCCTCGGCACTGCGCGCGTCGAAGGCCTGGCGGGCGCCGACTGGGTTCTGATCGATTCAGGCGATATCATCGTCCATGTCTTCCGTCCCGAAGTCCGCGAATTCTACAATCTCGAAAAGATGTGGCAGACGCCGGATCTCGAGGAAGAAACGGTTCACTGAACCGTTCACGGCCGGGACAGGATGCGCATAGCCGTACATGCCGTGGGCCGGATGAAGTCCGGCCCCGACAAGGAATTGGCCGAGCGCTATTTTGACCGCTTTTCCAAAAGCGGCCCGGCGCTGGGCCTTGAATTTTCCGGCGTGGCGGAGATCGCGGAAAGCCGCGCCCAGACCGCCGGCGAGCGTCGCCGCGAGGAAGCGCAGAGGCTTCAGGCGCAGCTTGGCCCCGGCACTTCCCTGATCCTGCTCGACGAACGCGGCAAGAGCCTTTCATCCGAGGAATTCGCCCGAAAGATCGGTTCGATGCGCGACGATGGCCGGCGCGACCTCGTCATCGCCATAGGCGGGGCGGACGGTCACGAGGCTTCGTTGCGCGAACAGGCGGCCTTGGTCCTGTCGTTCGGCGCGATGACATGGCCGCATCAGCTTGTCCGCATCATGCTTGCCGAGCAGCTTTACCGCGCCGCCACCATACTGTCGGGCCATCCCTACCATCGGGCTTGACCTCGCTGTGTTTCGTCAAAAGCGTGTCTTGCCCCTGTCGCTATGGTTGATGGTGCGTTAACGAACGAGCCGATAGAATCCGGGCGGCATGTGGCGCGAATTGTGATGATGGTGAAGGGACGGAAAGCGGAGCTTCTGCGCCGCGGCATCTTTGCCGCCGCGATGCTGCTGCTTGCCGCAGGTTTCGCCCATGGCCAGAACCGCGTTCCCGAAGCGGCAGCGCCCGATCTGCGGCGCGCGGAATATGAGCGCGTGCTGCGCGAATCCGAGCTTTCGGCCGAGCGGCTGGAAGAACTCGCGGCCGAGATCGCGGACGTCAAAAAGGATCATGCCTCGATAACCGCCAGCCTTATCCAGTCGGCCAAGACCGAGCAGAAGCTCAGCCAGGACATAGACGACATCACCGGCAGGCTGGAAGCGCTGAAGGACCAGGAGGACGGCATAAGGCGTTCGCTGAGCGCCCGGCGCGGCGTGCTCGCCGAGGTGCTTGGCGCGTTGCAGCGCATGGGCCTGAACCCGCCGCCGGCGATCCTGGTAAAGCCGGAAGACGCACTGTCTTCAGTGCGCAGCGCCATCCTGCTCGGCGCCGTGGTGCCGGAACTGCGTGCGGAGACCGACATCTTGCTGGCCGATATGAAGGAGATGATGCGGCTTTCAGCTTCCATCGAGGCCGAGCGCGGCCGTCTCGTGGCATCCATCGGCGAGCAGGTCGCCGAAAAGGAGCGGCTGAACCTCCTTCTCCGGGAGAAGCAGAAGCTGCAGAGCGAAGCCGAAACCGCGCTCGCCGAGGAGCAGCGCAAGTCCGAGCAGCTCGCCGCTAAGGCGTCGAGCCTCAAGGACCTGATCGCGGCGCTGGAAAAGCAGGCTGAGGAAAACCGCCTGGCCGAAGAGGCGCGGCGCGAGGCCGAGAAGGAAAAGGCCGAGCGCGAGGCTGAAATCGCAGCCCTGCCCGATGCCAATCGGCTGCTTTCCGCCGCGCCTTTCGCGTCGCTTCGAGGGCAGGTGGCGATGCCGGTCGCGGGCCGCATGAAGCGGCGTTTCGGCGCCAAGGATGGTAACGGCGGCGTGATGCTCGGCGACATGGTTGCGACACAATCGGGAGCCATCGTCACCGCGCCTGCCGATGGCAGTGTTCTTTATGCGGGGCCGTTCCGTTCGTATGGACAACTCTTGATCCTGGATGCCGGAGACGGCTATCATGTGGTTCTGGCGGGCATGAGCAGAATCAACGTCACTCTCGGTCAGTCCGTCCTAGCCGGCGAACCGATCGGAGCGATGGGGGAAGCCAGGGTGGCTAACGCCTCGGCTGCAAGTGCAAATACCGCGCCGGAACTCTATATTGAGTTCCGCAAGGATGGAAAACCCGTCGATCCGGCCCCGTGGTGGGCGGAGCGTCTTTCTGGAAGGACAGGAAATGGTACGTAAATTGTCGCTTCTGTTTGCCGGTGCGCTGATGGGCGCATCCGCCATGAGCCTTGTCTATGGCGCGCCCGGTTCGACAGCCAACGCGGCGGGCTCGGATACTTATCGTCAGCTGGCGATCTTCGGCGACATTTTCGAGCGCGTGCGGGCACAGTATGTGACCCCGCCCGAGGAGAAGTCGCTGGTGGAAAACGCCATCAACGGCATGCTGACCTCGCTCGATCCGCATTCCTCATATCTCAATCCGGACGCCGCCAAGGACATGCGGGTCCAGACCAAGGGTGAGTTCGGCGGCCTCGGCATCGAGGTCACCATGGAAAACGAGCTGGTCAAGGTCATTACGCCGATCGACGACACCCCGGCCGCCAAGGCCGGCGTGCGCGCTGGCGATTTCATTACTGAGATCGATGGCGAGCAAGTACGTGGTCTGACGCTGAGCGACGCCGTCGAAAAGATGCGCGGCCTGGTCAACACGCCGATCAAGCTGACCATCCTGCGCGAAGGCGCCGACAAGCCGATCGATATCACCATCGTGCGTGACATCATCAAGGTGAAGGCGGTTAAGTTCCGCGTAGAGAACGATGTCGGCTACATGAAGATCACCTCGTTCACCGAGAAGACCTTCGACGATCTGGAAACCGCGATCAATTCGATCAAGAGCCAGGTGCCGGACGACAAGCTCAAGGGCTATGTGCTCGACCTGCGCCTGAACCCTGGCGGTCTGCTCGACCAGGCGGTCAGCGTCTCCGACACTTTCCTCGACCGCGGCGAGATAGTTTCGACCCGTGGCCGCGATCCGAAGGACATCACCCGCTTCGATTCGCGTCCTGGCGACATGATCGACGGCAAGCCGCTGGTCGTGCTCGTCAATGGCGGTTCGGCCAGCGCGTCGGAAATCGTCGCCGGTGCGCTGCAGGATCACCGCCGCGCGACCGTGGTCGGCACGACCTCGTTCGGCAAGGGCTCGGTCCAGACGATCATCCCGCTCGCCGAGAACGGCGCGCTGCGCCTGACGACCGCGCTCTACTACACGCCGGCCGGCAAATCGATCCAGGGCAAGGGCATCGCACCCGACATCAAGGTCGAGCAGCCGCTGCCGGAAGAGCTGCAGGGCCGTGATGTTTCCCGTGGCGAGTCCGACCTGAAAGGGCATATCAAGGGCGTGGAGGAGAGCGACGAGGGTTCGGGTTCGGCAGCCTATGTGCCGCCGGAGCCCAAGGACGACATCCAGCTCCAGTATGCGCTCGAGCTGCTGCGCGGCGAGAAGACGGATCCGGCGTTTCCGCCCAATCCGGAAAAGGCCGTGATGAACCAGTAAGATTGGCTGCTACTCTTCGGCCGGTCGTCTGGCGCGGTTTCCGTGCTTTCGTCCGGCAGAATGGGTCGGCGGTAACTCGGAGTTCACTTGTGCAATGCGTTGCTGCCGGGACCGTAAGGTTCCGGCAGTTTGATTCAGGGACTGTTCCGCCGGCGGGGGATTTGGCGTGACGCCAGAAGACAAGGACATCGAACGCCCTCTCGGGCAGGCGGTGCGCCCGGCGCGCCGGGTGTGGCCGCATTTCCGCGTCGGGCAGGTCGCAGCAGTTACTGCGGCGCTGTGCGTCGTCGCCTTTTCCGGCGCCATCGCGCTGCGCGAAAGGCCTTTCCGCAATCCGGCGGCGATTGTGGTTTCGACCCCACAGGCCGAAGCGCCGGCGCAATCGAACGCATCTGAGGTCGCTGCCGCGCCGGTCAAGCCGGCGGCTGTTCCCGACGGGCCCTCGATCATCAACGTCAATCCGCCCGACGGCGCCGGCAAGGGCGTCGTCATTATTCGCGACCCGTCGGAGATCGGCCAGAATCTGCGGGTCGCGCACCTTCCCGACAAGGCGCTGATCGAACAGAGCGAGACCGGTCCGCTGCCGGTGCGCGGCGAGGACGGCAGGCGTCCCGTAGATGTCTACGCCCGGCCATGGTCCGGAACGCGCGGCGCACGCGTTGCCATCGTGATCGGCGGCCTCGGCCTGTCGCAGACCGGCACGCAGGAAGCGATCGGCAAGCTGCCCGGCGAGATCACGCTGGCCTTTGCGCCGCAGGGCAACAGCATCGGCCGCTGGATGCAGGAGGCGCGCCGCACCGGCCACGAGATCATGATGCAAGTGCCGCTAGAGCCGTTCGACTTCCCCAATGTCAATCCGGGCCGCAACACGCTGACGGTGGACGCGGCGACGGCGGAGAACCTGAAGAATCTGCACTGGGCGCTGTCGCGCACCACCAATTATACCGGCGTGATGAACTATATGGGCGCGCGCTTCTCGGCGGACGCCTCGGCCATGGGCCCTTTCCTCGCCGAGATCGGCAAGCGCGGCCTTCTCTATCTCGACGACGGCTCGACGGCGCGCAGCGTGGCGCCCGAACTCGCCCTGAAGAACCGCGTTCCCTTCGCGGTCGGCGACACGGCCATCGATGCGGTCCGCAATCGAGGCGAAATACTGAAGAGGCTCGACGAGCTTGAACGCACGGCGCGCGCCAAGGGCTATGCCATCGGCACCGGCTCGGCATTCGACGTTACCGTCGATGCGGTCGCTTCCTGGGCGCGGGAGGCGAAGAAGCGCGGCATCGAGATCGTTCCCGTTTCCGCGCTGACGACAGATCCGGAACGAGGTTGACCATGCAAAAAAAGCGCAACGTCAGGGCCGAGGATCTTCCATATCGGCCCTGTGTCGGGGCCATGGTGCTGAATGCCGAGGGCCGCGTTTGGGTTGGGCATCGCCTTGCCGAGCCCGACGGCGAAATGGCGACTTCGCATCAGCTCTGGCAGATGCCGCAAGGCGGCATCGATGCCGGCGAGGAACCCCTGGAGGCCGCGCGCCGCGAGCTCTTTGAGGAAACGGGCATGGAAAGCCTGAAGCTGCTCGCCGAGACGCCGGACTGGATCAACTATGACCTGCCCCCCGAACTTGTCGGCATCGTCTGGAAGGGAAAGTACCGCGGCCAGAGGCAAAAATGGTTCGCCTTCCGCTTCCACGGCGACGTGAGTGAGATTCGCATCAACCCGCCGCCCGGCGGCCACTCGCCCGAATTCGACCGCTGGGACTGGAAGAGGATGGACGAACTGACCGGCCTGATCGTGCCGTTCAAGCGCAAGGTCTATGAAGAAGTGGTCGGAGCCTTCCGGCATCTGGCGGACTGAACGAGTATCTGCGCAAGAAACAATGGTTCAATGCGTTGCTTGAGGAGAATTCTGTTGCTGTTGAGGTGTGAAATAACGAAGTTTTGCATAGTTTAGCAATTCTGCCGCGAGACATTGCGTTGAAAGCGCTGGATCATTATTGAGGCTGCGAAAGCTGCGGGAAGCGGACGCTTGACGTGCAAAACTCATCCGAAACGCCGGACGTAAACCAGGCCGGTGCGATCCTTTCCATTGACCTTGGCGCGATCCGGCAAAATTACCGCACGCTCCGGAGCCGGCTGACGCGCGGCCGATGCGCTGCCGTGGTCAAGGCAAACGGCTATGGGCTGGGCGCGGCGCAGGTCGCGAAATCCTTGATGGAGGATGGCTGCGATACGTTCTTCGTCGCCCATGTGGCGGAAGGCATCGAACTTGAGCGCGCGGTCGGGCGGAACGTCGCCATCTACATTTTGAACGGCATCCCTCCCGGCGCGGAAGCGCAGTGCGCGGCCGCCGGACTGATCCCCGTTCTCAACGGCATTGAGCAACTTTATGCTTGGCGCGACACATCCCGCCGTCTCGGCAAAGCGCTGCCCGCCGCTCTCCAGGTAGACAGCGGCATGTCGCGGCTCGGCCTTTCGCCCTCGGAGGTTGATGCGATCACCGCTGATCCTGCCGCGCTGGACGGGATCGAGCTGAAGCTTGTCATGAGCCATCTCGCCTGCGCCGACGAACCCGGCAGCCCGGCGAATGCCCTGCAGCTCCGCAACTTCGAAGCGCTGCGGGCGAAGCTTCCGCCGGCGCCGGCTTCACTCGCCAATTCCTCCGGCATATTTCTCGGCGGCGGCATTCATTTCGACCTCGCCCGGCCGGGTGC
Organism: Mesorhizobium sp. WSM2240; assembly: GCF_040438645.1. Taxonomy (NCBI): domain Bacteria; kingdom Pseudomonadati; phylum Pseudomonadota; class Alphaproteobacteria; order Hyphomicrobiales; family Phyllobacteriaceae; genus Mesorhizobium; species Mesorhizobium sp. WSM2240. The sequence goes on along the minus strand of NZ_CP159253.1, from coordinate 4,767,814 downwards.
AGCGCTCTACGGCGTCAATCCGACGCCCTACAAACCGAACCCGATGCGGCAGGTCGTGAGCCTTGCTGCCAAGGTTATCCAGACGCGAACGCTGGAGGAGGGCGCCGGCGTCGGCTACGGCCATTCCTATCGCGCCGGCGGCGGCTTGAGCGTCGCCACCATCTCGCTCGGTTACGCCGATGGCTGGCCGAGGCATGCGGCGTCGCGCGCTTTCCATGACGGCGTGCCCTTGCCCTTCGCCGGCCGCGTGTCGATGGACAGCATCGTTCTGGACATTTCGGCGCTGCCGGCCGGCACGCTACGCGCGGGCGATGCGGTCGAACTGATCGGCGCGCATCAAACGGTGGACGATGTCGCCGCGCTGGCCGGCACGATCGGCTACGAGATCCTGACCGGGCTCGGCAGCCGCTTTCACCGCATCTACGAGGGCGGGTGAGCGGCTTTGCCGTAGCCGAGGACAGATAGAGGGGTTTTGACGAGTGAAGGTTCTGGTTCTGGGCGGCGGGGTGATCGGCGTCACCACCGCTTATTACCTCGCGCAGGCGGGGCACGAAGTCGAGGTGATCGACCGCTGCAGCGGGCCGGCGCTCGAAACGAGCTTCGCCAATGCCGGCGAGGTTTCTCCCGGCTATTCCTCGCCTTGGGCCGGCCCCGGCATCCCGCTGAAGGCGATCAAATGGCTTCTGATGCGGCACGGCCCGCTGGTGGTGCGGCCGAAATTAGACCCGGCGATGTGGTCGTGGCTCCTGAAGATGCTGCGCAATTGCACCTCTGCCCGCTACGCCGTCAACAAGGCCCGCATGGTGCCGATCGCAGAATACAGCCGCGACAGCCTGCGTGAACTGCGCCGGGAAACCGGCATTGCCTATGATGAGCGCAGCCGCGGGACGCTCCAATTGTTCCGCACGCAGGCGCAGGTCGACGGCACCGGCGGCGACATCGAGGTGCTGAAACAGTTCGGCGTGCCGTTCGAGGTGCTCGATCCGGCTGGCTGCATCGCGGCCGAGCCGGCGCTCGCCCAAGTGCGCGAAAAGATCAAGGGCGGCCTCCGTCTTCCCGGCGACGAGACCGGCGACTGCCAGATGTTTACCGAACGGCTGGCAGCTATGTGCGCCGGGCGCGGTGTGAAGTTCCGCTTCGAGACCGCGATCGAGCGGATCGTCGTCGAAGGCAACGCCGTGACCGGCGTTGCGACCAGCGCCGGGCTATTGACCGCGGATGCCTATGTCGTGGCGCTGGGCAGCTATTCGCCGCTGATCCTGAAGCCGCTCGGGCTTTCGGTCCCGGTCTATCCGGTCAAGGGCTATTCGATCACCGTGCCGATCACCGATCCTGACGGCGCACCGGTCTCGACCGTCATGGACGAGAGCTACAAGGTCGCGATCACGAGACTCGGCGGCCGCATCCGCGCCGGCGGTACGGCCGAGATCTCCGGCTACGATCTGAGGCTCCACGAGGCACGCCGCGACACGCTTGAGCATTCGGTCGGCGAGCTTTTTCCGAACGGCGGTTCACTCAAGGACGCAAAATTCTGGTGCGGCTTGAGGCCGATGACGCCGGACGGCCCGCCGATAATCGGCGAAAGCGGCATTGGGGGGCTGTTCCTCAACACAGGCCATGGCACGCTGGGCTGGACCATGGCCTGCGGTTCGGGCCGCATGCTCGCCGACATCATCTCCGGCCGTCGTCCTGAGATCGATGTGAGCGAGCTCGGGTTGAGCCGGTATGGATAGGAAGCGCTTCGCTGCCGCGATTTTCGCCCATGTGCCTAAATTTTGGGCATGCGCAAACGCCAGCGCGGTCCCACACGAAATTCGTCAACGAATTTACCCGACATCGTTTGCCGACATTGGCACGTCTCTTGCGTGCTCGGCTCGATAGCAATCTAAGGGGGATCCGATCCTGTTCAGGCTGGTGGCTGCGATTTTGGCTTTGGCGGCGTTTGCGCCGGATGCCGCTGCACGTCCGATGGACATCGGCGGCCCGACCAGTTCGCCGATCGGCCATTTCGAATTCTGCAAGAAATGGCGCGAAGAATGTGCCAGGATCGCGGAGCCGTCCGGTCCTGAGGCGCTGGACGAAGCGGCGTGGGCGGCCGTCAGGCGGATCAACGATCGCATCAATTCTGAGATTGCTCCGAAGACGGACCGGGAACTCTTCGGCAAGGAAGAGTTGTGGACCTTTCCCAAGATTGCCGGCGATTGCGAGGATTTTGCGCTGCTCAAGCGCCGCATCCTGATCGAGGAACAGGGCTTGTCGCCTTCGAACGTGCTTTTGACGGTGGTGAAGAGACAAAGCGGGGAAGGCCACGCCATCCTGACGCTACGAACCACGGAAGGAGACTTCGTGCTCGACAATCTTCATCCGGCGGTTCGGAGCTGGGAGGCCGCGAAGGGGTACAAATTCGTCAAGCGCCAGTCCTCCGAAAACGCAGCCGCATGGGTCGCGATCGGCGACCCCGGCCCGGCGCCCGTTCTGTCGGCAGGCAGCAAGCCGTAAGGACCCGGCAAAGACTTTCCGCACCGGAAACTTTCGCGCTCCGATTGTATTTTTCGCGATTTGGTGGCTTCATCAGGTCCTTGGTACCTGGAGGGCATCACCATGTCTAAACGTCTCTTCGCCGAATTTCTCGGCACTTTCTGGCTTGTCTTCGGCGGCTGCGGCAGCGCCGTTCTCGCCGCCGCGTTCCCCGATGTCGGCATCGGGCTGCTTGGTGTTTCGCTGGCCTTCGGCCTGACGGTTCTGACGATGGCCTATGCTGTCGGCGGCATTTCCGGCGGCCACTTCAATCCGGCCGTCTCGGTCGGCCTGCTCGTCGCTGGCCGCTTTCCGGCAAAAGATCTTCTCCCCTATGTCGCCGCCCAGATCGTCGGCGCGGTCGTGGGCTCGGCGGTCCTCTACCTGATCGCCACCGGCAAGGCGGATTTCTCGCTGGCAGGCGGCTTCGCCTCGAACGGCTATGGCGAGCATTCGCCCGGCGGCTATTCGATGGGTGCGGCGCTCCTGGCCGAGATCGTGCTGACCTTCATGTTCCTGATGATCATCCTGCGTGTCACCTCAGGCGACGTGCCGGCCGGCTTCGCGCCGATCGCCATCGGGCTCACGCTGACGCTGATCCATCTGATATCGATACCGGTGACCAACACTTCGGTGAATCCGGCCCGCTCGACCGGGCCTGCCCTGTTCGTTGGAGGCTGGGCAATCCAGCAACTCTGGCTGTTCTGGGTTGCGCCGATCGTCGGCGCTGCGCTCGCAGGCTTGGCCAATAACGTCCTGTTCGAGAAGCGGCCGGGCGTGGTCGCCGGCACGCCGGCCTGACGCCGGCCTGAACCATCGGCACGGTCGAGAAAACGGCGCCCTTGGGCGCCGTTTTCATGTCCTGTGATGTTGCCGATCAGGCGAAATACTGCCCGCCATTGGCGGTAATCGTCGAGCCGGTGATGAAGCCGGCTTCATCCGATGCAAGGAAGACGACGCAGCGCGCGATTTCGCCGGCTTCGCCGAGCCGCCCGACCGGGATCTGCGCGATGATTGATTCGCGAACCTTTTCGGGCACCGCCATCACCATATCGGTAGCGATATAGCCGGGGCAGACCGCGTTGACGGTTATGCCGGCGCGGGCGCCTTCCTGCGCCAGCGCCTTGGTGAAGCCAAGATCGCCCGCCTTTGCCGCCGAGTAGTTCGCTTGGGCGAACTGGCCTTTCTGGCCGTTGATCGACGAGATGGTGATGACACGGCCGAATTTTCTCTCCCGCATGCCGTTCCACAGCGGGTGCGTCATGTTGAAGACGCCGTTGAGGTTGGTGTCCATGACCTCGCGCCACTGCTGCGGCGTCATCTTGTGGAAAGGCGCGTCGCGCGTGATGCCGGCATTGTTGACCAGAATGTCGACCGGCCCGACATCGTCCTCGACCGCCTTGATGCCGGCGACGCAGGCTTCATAGTCTGCCACCGACCATCTGTAGGTGCCGATCCCGGTCTCGTCGGTGAATTTCTTGGCCGCCTCGTCATTGCCGGCATAGTTCGCGGCAACGTTATAGCCGGCCTTTTTCAACGCGATGGCGATCGCCGCGCCTATGCCGCGCGATCCGCCCGTGACGAGTGCCGTTCTGGTCATATCTTTCCTCCCTCGATGTTCTTATCCGAAACCGGTAGCGGCAGTAGGCAGTAGGCAAAAGAACTGCGTCTTCGACTGCGCGCTTTTGCTCTCCCACTGCCTACTGCCTATTCCCGACTGCCTTGCTTCTCAGTTCATTGCCTCCACGCACATCGCCACGCCCATACCGCCGCCGATGCAAAGCGTGGCCAGGCCCTTCTTCGCGCCGCGTCTGCGCATCTCGAAGGCCAGCGTGTTGAAGATGCGCGCGCCGGATGCGCCGATCGGATGTCCGATGGCGATGGCGCCGCCATTGACGTTCACGATCTCCGGATCCCAGCCCATATCCTTGTTCACGGCGCAGGCCTGTGCGGCGAACGCTTCGTTGGCCTCGACCAGATCGAGGTCGCCGACCGACCAGCCGGCCTTCTCCAGCGCGCGGCGCGAGGCGGGAATGGGTCCGGTGCCCATGATCTGCGGATCCACGCCGGCGGTCGCCCAGGAAACGATGCGCACCAGCGGCGTGATCCCGCGGCGCGAAGCTTCAGCCTCGGTCATCAGCACAGTCGCCGCCGCGCCGTCGTTCAACCCCGATGCGTTGCCGGCCGTCACCGTGCCTTCCTTGTCGAAGGCGGGGCGCAGCTTCTGCATGGCGTCGATGGTCGCGCCATGGCGGATATATTCATCCTGGTCGACGATGGTGTCGCCCTTGCGTCCCTTCACCGTCACCGCGACGATCTCGTCCTTGAATTTTCCGGCCTTCTGCGCGGCCTCGGCTTTGTTCTGGGAGCGAAGCGCGAACTCGTCCTGCGTCTCGCGGCTCAACTGCCACTGGCGCGCCACGTTCTCGGCGGTGATGCCCATATGATAGCCGTGGAAGGCGTCCCACAGTCCGTCCTTGATCATGGTGTCGATCAGCTTGAAATCGCCCATCTTCACGCCGGCGCGCATATGCTGGCAGTGCGGCGACATCGACATCGATTCCTGGCCGCCGGCCACGATGATCTTGGCGTCGCCGGTGGCGATCTGCTGCATGCCGAGCGCGATGGCGCGCAAGCCCGATCCGCAAACCTGGTTGAGACCCCAGGCAGTGGTTTCCTTGGGCAGGCCGGCGCCGATCGAGGCCTGCCGGGCCGGGTTCTGGCCTTCGCCCGCTGTCAGCACCTGGCCGAGGATGACCTCGTCGACCTCCTGCCCGTCGACGCCGGCGCGCGCCAGCACTTCTTTGATCACGACCGTGCCGAGTTCGTGCGCCGTGGTGTTGGCGAAGGCGCCGTTGAAGGAACCGACAGGCGTGCGGGCGGCGCTGGCGACTACGATTGCGTTGGAAGCGGACATTTTCGTCTCCGGGCTGGTGCTGGAAGTGTCGAGCGGTCAGGCTTTTCTTGCCCTTTCCTCCAGCCGAGTCAAATCGAATTGCCGGCCGGCAGCCCTGCGTCAGGCGGCGGGGCGGCGGCATGCTGCGCCGTTAGCCGCAGCATGACTGCAGCATGAACTTTCGCACTGCACAAAGCGCTTGGATTCGTGACGCTTTTGCGCATATCCTGTTTTCGGCGCAATCGTTACCGGCTGCTTACGCAAGCCCCGGAGTTCCTGGGAGGAATATGGATGCCCGCAAAAGACGATCCGGTGGTAATAAAAAAATACGCCAACCGACGGCTCTACAACACGGGCACCAGCACCTATGTGACGCTGGAAGATTTGGCCGAGATGGTCAAGAAGGGCGAGGATTTCACCGTCCAGGACGCCAAGACCGGCGACGATATCACCCATCCGGTGCTGACGCAGATCATCTTCGAGCTGGAGAACAAGGACGGGCAGAACATGCTGCCGATCCCGTTCCTGCGCCAGCTTATCGCTTTCTACGGCGACCAGATGCAGATGATCGTGCCGAGCTTCCTCGAGCAGTCGATGAGCGCCTTCGCCAAGGAGCAGGAGCGCTTTCGCGAGCAGATGAAGTCGGCCCTCGGCAAAGGCTCGATCGACATGATGAAGATGCCGCCGCCGCTCAAGGCGCTGGAGGAGCAGACGCGGCGCAACATGGAAATGTTCCAGAACGCCATGCGCCTGTTCACGCCCTTCCCGCCGGCCGGATCCTCCGCCCCGCCGCCACCCGAGCCGGAAAAGAAGGAATCTTCGCCAAAATCCGACGACCTTCAGGAATTGAAGGACCAGATCGCCGCCATGCAGCGCAAGATCGATTCTATGGGGTGAGCCGCCGGTTCGCGGAACGCGAATTCGCCATGCCGGTGGCATGGCGAAAGGCGAGCGAACGCCGGGACGCTGCGCAGCAGCGGGGACCCGGCAGGAATGGTCCGCGTAGCGGACGAAAAGCCAACGATTTGGCTTTTCGAATGACGAACGCCCGGAGCCCTAGCGGAGGGCTGGGCAACGCCGGGACGCCACGAAGCAGCGGGAACCCGGCAGGTAGGCAGGAAGGCCGGCCAACACCGACAGCTCAGCCTTTTGCCGCAGCCTCAAGCTCGGCAATGTCGAACTTCACCATCTTGAGCATCGCTTCGGTGACCCGTTTGGCCTTGGCCTGATCGGGATCGTTCATGAGTTCGCCGAGCTGCTGGGGCGCGATCTGCCAGGAAAGGCCCCAACGGTCCCTCAACCAGCCGCATTGCTCTGTCGAGCCGCCCTCCTTCAGAGCGTCCCAAAGCCGGTCGATCTCGGCCTGGGTTTCACATTCGACCATGATTGAGAAGCTGTGGTTGAACGGGTCGAGCGGACCCGCCTCGATCGCCATGTAGCGCTGGTCGCCGAGCGTGAAGGCCGCGATCTTGACGCTGCCCGCGGGTCCGCTCGGGTTGTCGGCGGGCACTGCCGAGACCCAGTGGACCGACGAGCCGGGAATGAGGGAGGTGTAGAAGCCGATGGCCGCCTCCATGTCCTTCTCGAACCAGAGATGTTGAGTAACCTTCATCGCAGGATCCTTTCTTGAGATCGTGTTGAGCCGAACGGCGCGTGCCCGACGCAGCCGTCTCTCGTCTCAAGGACGAACGAGGAGATGTCTTTCCGACAAATGGGACGATTTTTTTTGGCGGCTCGAGCGGGGAGTTTGTTGTGGATGTGGACAAAACCCGCCCTCGTATCGAGCCAGTTGAAGAAATCTTCCTTCCAGATCAATGGGATGTAAGATTCTTGAAGAATCTTGGCACGCTGATTTGTCCACGCATCCTGGCTGTCGCGCATTATCACCGGCAGTTTCTCCCGCGGGAACACCGGTCGCGACGGTGATCTGTGGGGAGGAACCGGCGCCTCCGTCCTGCCACCAACGTAGCCGGCAGGCCCGGGCAGGTTCCGTCCAAGGGTTCCCGCCGGGACACTACGGTCCCGGAGTGCTGGACGAGCACACAGGGCGGCCCGGGATCAGCGGGCTGAGGGGCCAACACTGGCACGCTCCCGCGTGAAGCCGAATGTCGATGAGGCGACCGGCTTCGGTCCCGGCAAACCGCCCAGCGGAACGGATGGAAACGACAAAGCGCCGGCGGGGCGTGGAGACCGCGCCACGTTATTTTACTTTAGGAGGCACGGCCTCGCGCCCCGCTTCCCGACTACTCCTCGCCAATGAGGAGCGTTCTTTGACAATGGTCAGACGCGGCAGCGGGCGTGGCGACGGAGAGGTGCGAGCCGGGGACAGTTTACTTTCCGCGGAAAGGCCGCGGCAGTCGAGAGGTTGGCGCGGGCGGAAAAAAGTAAACTGTCCCCTGCGGGAGCGTGCCGCCCTCGACGGGAAGGAAACGTAGTACCCTGCTACCCCAGATGAACGTCGCGCCCGGAGGCGCGCAGCGACACCGAGAATCCAGCCAGCACGTCGACCAGGGTGATCACCATCAGCGTGAAGAACACCGGATGGGCCGCGCCTTTGACCAGCAGGAACTCGACCAGGAAAGCCGCGAAAACGAAAGTGGAAAGCAGATGATCGACCACCGAGGCATTCGAGGTGCGCGTCGACTTCACTATCTCAATGAAGAGCAGCAGGAGTGCGACCACGATCAGCGAAATGCCGAGCGTCATCGAAAACTCGCCGCCGGACATCATGGTGAACGAGAATATCTCCGTCGCCCAGGGATCGCCTTCCGGACCGCCGCCGAAAAAGCCGGCCAGGCCCATATTGTAGAGAATGAACGGCACGATCAGCAGCGGAATGCTGGAAAGCATTTGGAATCTCCCACCTGGCATGGTCCCGAAAAGTTGCAGATCCTTCGGATCAGATCATGCGCCCGACATTGGATTGACGGCCTATGAAGGCAGGATTTTGCAGCGTCAAGCACCCGCCCAAACGAAAAGGACCGGCGCTTGGCCGGTCCCTTATTCGTCTAGGCATGGACGCTGTAAGCGCTCAGCTTTCCTTCGGCGTCAGCACCTGGCGGCCGCGATACATGCCGGTCTTCAGGTCGATGTGATGCGGGCGGCGCATCTCGCCGGAATTCTTGTCCTCGACATAGGTCGGGGCCTTCAGCGCATCGGCCGAACGGCGCATGCCGCGCTTGGACGGCGAAGTTTTTCGTTTTGGCACAGCCATGGAATTGCTCCATCTATCGGTAAAGGTCCGGCATGCTCTTGTTGAAGAGTTGTTCGATCCGGACCGGAATCTGAGAAAGTCGGCGAGCCTATACACGGCAAAGCCGCGATTGACCAGCCCGCCGCGAAATTTTTTGAAGCGTGCGGCGCTATGCCCGCTGGGCGAGTCTGACGACTGGCTCGGGCGTGCCGAGATTCAGGTAAGGTCGGCATCACCTGAAGCTCACAGGCCCGTCATTCGAGGCAGCGGACATAACCACCCGATCGCGCCGCCCGCCGTTCGATCGTGTTGGCGAGCCGCTTCAGGCCTGGGCCGGGCCGGGCCGGGTTACGTGCAGCCGGATTGGGCAGCGTCACCGCCAGCAGGGCAGCTTGGCGGGGCGTCAGTTGGCTGGCCGAAACACCGAAATGGTGCTGTGCGGCGGCCTCGATACCATAGACGTTCGGCGCCCATTCCGCGATGTTCAGGTAAATTTCCATGATCCGCCACTTGGGCATCACCATATCGAAATACACCGCCAGCGGCAGTTCGAGCGCCTTGCGCACCACGGAGCGGCCGTTCCACAGATAGAGGTTCTTCACCGTCTGCATCGGGATAGTGGAGGCGCCGCGCGTCGCTTCGCCGGCCAGCGCATCGTCGAGCACTACCTTCAATTCGCCGAGATCGATGCCGTGATGCGAGCAGAACTGCCCGTCCTCCGACATGATGACGGAATGGGCGAGCACCGGCGCGATGTCTTCAAGCGGCACCCAGCGCCTGTCATAGCCCGAAAACGTCGCCAGATCCTTCAGCATGAGCGTCGAGACCGGATGCACGAAGGGCAGGAGATAGAGGAGCGTCAGCACCACCGGCAGAAGCGCGAGCGCAAGCGCAGCCATCACTGTGCGGCGGACCCACAGGCCTGTCGCGGCGCGCGATCTTCGTCTCCGCTTCGGCGCCATCGCCAGCCTCTCGGTCTCGGGATCGACTATCGGTTCGTCCAAGCCGCCTGCCTCTGCCTCTCTTCCGATCCGGCATAATGGTGCTTGGCCTTTCGCGCAACGTCTGGCCGGCAACAGAGAGGATTGCGGACGCTTGACCGGGTGCGCGATTGCCGTAAACGGTCGGATCATGACGATTTCAGCCGAATTGCCGTTCGAGGCCATTCTTGAGGCACACGCCGAAGCAGTCGAGGCGCTGTTGCGGCGGCTGCTCGACGACCGCGCCCGCAGCGGCGAGATCGCGCGGCCGGCGAGCCTCATGGCGGCGATGCGGCACGGCGTGCTCAATGGCGGCAAGCGCTTGCGGCCTTTTCTGGTGCTGGAAAGTTCGGCCCTGTTCGATCCCGAATCCGGCAGCGAAGCCGCGTTGTGGGCCGCTGCGGCGTTGGAATGTGTGCATTGCTATTCGCTGATCCATGACGATTTGCCGGCGATGGACAACGACGATCTCCGCCGCGGCCAACCGACCGTCCACAGGGCATTTGACGAGGCGACCGCCATTCTCGCCGGCGACGGTCTCTTGACGCTGGCCTTTGACATATTGGCCGATGGCGCGGCCGCCGAGCGGCGCGACGGAAATCTGTCTGCGCAGACACGGCTCGACCTTGTCCTCGGGCTGGCGCGCGCCGCCGGTGTCGGCGGCATGGTCGGAGGGCAAGCGCTGGACCTGCAGGCTGCGCGCAAACCGCCGGACGAGACCGGCATCATCACTCTGCAGGCGATGAAGACGGGCGCATTGATCCGCTTTGCCTGCGAGGCGGGTGCGATCGTCGGCGGCGCGCCGGCGCCTGATCGCGAACGCCTGGCCGAATTCGGCTCGGCCATCGGGCTGGCCTTCCAACTCGCCGACGACCTCCTCGACCTCACTGCCAATGCCGAGACCATGGGCAAGGCGACCGGCAAGGACCAGGCGGCCGGCAAGGCGACGCTTGCGGCACTGCACGGCGTGGAATGGGCGCGCAGCCAGCTTTCCGGCCTGATCGGACAGGCCCATGCGATACTGGAACCCTATGGCGAGCGCGCGGCGATTCTGAAGTCCGCCGCAAGCTTCATAGCAGATCGCCGGAACTGAGCGGCCTTCGAATCGCAACGCTGCTGCGGTGATATTGGCCAAAGCCTTGCGCTTGAACGTTTTTTTAATGGTAATGAGGCGTAATCCGGATCTGTAAAGTTTTGCGTATGTGTCCGGAGAGTGCGTTGCCCGACTATTCATCGTTCATCCGGTCCGTCCGGATCCGGTATCTTTCTGGTCTGCTTGCCTTCGCGCTGACCTCCGCCGCGATCATCTATGCGCTCAACGGCGTCAACGCATTCCGGCACGATATAGACGCGATCAGCGAACAGATGGTCTCGCTTGCGCGCGATTTGCGCAACGCCACCAACTTCGCCGATACCACCACTACGGCGTGGCGAGCCGAGACGCGCGACGCGCTCAAATCTGCGGCCCACGGCCACGCCGAGCGCCTGAACGCCAGCATAGAGGCGCTGACCGCAGCTGTGGCGAATGTCAGGTCACGCCTCTCCAAGGGGACCGCGGACGAACTCGATTCCGCCTCCATCAATGGCGATCTGTTCTGGTCGGCCCGCGATATGGTCCGCAATCTAGGAGTATTGGCCACGGCCCAGGCCCCGGACGAAGCCGCCTATCGCGAGATCAATAACCAGAACAAGTTTTTTGCCCAGCCGTCGCTTATACGCGCCGGCGCGGCGCTGGACGCCGAACACAAGCTGGTCGAGGCGCGCGGCAACGCGCTTCTGCTCTGGGCGAGTGCTGCATTGCTGGCTGTACTCGCGAGCGTCGCCGTCTGGATTTTCCGGCCGATGGAAGAGGCCATCCGTCGGGCTTTCGCCCAGTCATCGGAATCGCTGTTCAAGGCCGAGGCTGCCGACCGCGCCAAGTCCGAATTTCTTGCCAATATGAGTCACGAGATCCGCACGCCGATGAACGGCGTGCTAGGCATGGCCGAACTCTTGGCCAAAACCGAACTCACGCCGCGCCAGAAGACTTTCACCGAGGTCATCGTCAAATCCGGCAATGCGCTGATCACCATCATCAACGACATTCTCGACTTCTCGAAGATCAATGCCGGCCAGCTGACTCTCGATCCTGCGCCGTTCCGGCTGGCCGAAGCGGTCGAGGATGTCGCCACGCTGATCTCGGCCCGCGTCGCCGAGAAGAACCTCGAACTCATCGTTCGTGTAGACCCCCGGCTGCCAAGCGACGTTGTGGGTGACGTCGGCCGCTTTCGCCAGATCGTCACCAACATGGTCGGCAACGCGGTGAAGTTCACCGAAAAGGGTCATGTCCTGATCGACGTATCCGGCGAGGTGATCGAGGAGACGGTCCAGCTCAAGGTCCGGGTCGAGGATACCGGCATCGGCATACCGGCCGACAAGCTGCAGACCGTGTTCGAGAAATTCGCCCAGGTCGACGGATCGTCGACCCGCCGGCACGAAGGCACCGGGCTAGGTTTGGCGATCGCCGCCAGGCTGGTCGACCTTATGGGCGGCACGATCGGCATAGAGAGCGAGGTCGGCCGCGGCTCCGTCTTCTGGTTCTCCGTGCCGCTGCCCGTCCACGAGGCAGGCACGAAGAACGAGATCGTCCCGGTCGACGTCACCGGCGCACGTGTGCTGGTCATCGACGACAATCCGGTGAACCGTGAGATCCTGCTGGAGCAGTTGAGAAGCTGGGGCTTCGATTGCGCGGCCGCCGAAAGCGGCGCCGTCGGCCTCGCCTTCCTTGATCGCGCCAGCCAGCTCGGGGCGGCGGTCGACTGCATCATCCTCGACTACCAGATGCCCGGCATGAGCGGCGCCGACGTCGCCAAGGCGATAAGCTCCGATGTCCGGCTTTCCGGCATTCCCGTGGTGCTCCTGACGTCGGTGGATCACATCGATTTCGGCCGGCTGGTCGTCGATTACGGCATTGCCGCGCACCTGACTAAGCCCGCCCGCTCGGCCATGCTTCTCGGCACGGTGATCGCCGTGATCCAGCGCGCCCGCACTCAGGTTGGCAAGGCCCAGTTCGTCCGCGAGCCGGTACAGCAGTTGCAGAACGCCGTCGCGTCGGCCTTCACGACGCTGCGCGGCGGGCCGGCTGCCGGGCAAGAGCGCGATGCGGCCCTCCCCGGCAATGCGCCGCTCGACATTCTGGTCGCCGAGGACAATGAGGTGAACCAGATGGTGTTCGGACAGATACTCTCCGGCCTAGGCCTCTCCTATCGCATCGCCGCCAATGGCCGCACCGCTGTCGAGATGCACCGCTCGCTGCAGCCGAAGCTGATCCTGATGGACGTCTCGATGCCGGAAATGAACGGCTACGAGGCCGCGCACGCCATCCGGGAGTTCGAGAAATCCACCGGCGCGCACATTCCGATCATCGGCGTCACCGCGCATGCGCTGAAGGGCGATCGCGAAAAATGCCTGGAATCCGGCATGGACGATTATATCCCGAAGCCGGTCTCGCCGGACCGCCTCGGTGCCAAGATCGGCTCCTGGCTCAGCGAGAGCGCGCTGGCGAAAACGGCGTGAAGAGCAGAGACAGGGGTTAGCGCAAACGGCCGATCGGGATGATCTCGGGCGAGGTCTGGCGATAGGGCCCGCCTAGCCAGTCGCCCAGCCATTCCTCGACGACGAGGCCAGCGCCGTCAAGCATTTCGGCTAGAGCTTCCTTGGTCGGGAACGATATGTCCGACTTGGCAGAGAGGCGCCGCCCGCTCGCCAAAACTTCATAATGCGTCTCGTAAGTCACTACGCCTGTGGCTGCATCCTGGCTCGAATCGTTCCATGCCTTGACGGCGCCAAGCCGTGGATGCTCAAGGATTCTTTCCGATTGTTGCGGATTCCAGGTCCGCCACTCTTCCATCGCGGGATTTCGGCTGTCGAAGATGAAGCGTCCTGCGGGTGCTAGATGGCAAGCGATGGTCCGCAGAACCGCCTCTTGATCGCTCCTTGTGAGAAACACCTGGAAGGCATGTCCGGTCAAAAGCACCAGATCGAACTTCAGCCCAAGCCGGACATCGCGTGCATCCGCTTCGACCCAGCTGACCTTATGTCCATTTGAGCGATGTCGAGCAATTTCGAGCATGGCGGCTGCCGGATCGACGCCTGTGACAGATCTGCCATTCGCCAGGGCTGCTGCGAGTTGACCGGTGCCGCATCCCAGATCAAGAACCGATTGCCTGCCTTCAGCCAGTCGAAGGCAATAAGCCAGATCCTCGCCGCCTTCATTCTCGATGTCGTAGAACTGAACAAGATCCGGATCTCTGTAGAGACGGTCATCAACTGATGCATTGTGGAGCATTTAAAATCCAAACCTGGTGCGGCGACCCGCTCTTTAGCACCGCGACGGCCGATCAGAAACGCCCATCTAGCGGTTCCGCACCACGACGCACGATCCGCCGGCGCCGCGCAACTGCTGGCAGATGATGTCGGCGTTGGCGCGGTTGTCGACGCCGATCCTGACTGCATAGATGCCACGCCGGCCGATCGGCGTGCGCACGCGGCTGACGACCGGCTCGTAATCGGCGAGCAGCGCCGAAAACCGGCCCTTCAGACGCTGCCACTGCTTTATCGCGGCTGCGCGGCGGAAATTTCCCGCCACCTGGACGCCCCAGGGCTTGATGTTGACGGTCGCCATGGCGGTCACCGCCGACTGGATAGCCGGCAGGCGCCGGCAGGATTCGTCGAACGGCGCCTTCGGGTCGAGCGGCCGGATCGTTCCCGTGTATGCCGCATTGGTAAAATTTTCCGCATACTCGCCCATGATGTCGAGCACGTAATCCTCCGTTTCGAGCGGCAGGAAACCACCGGAGGACAGCCAGCGCGAGACGCGGTTCTCGCCGGCATTGTAGGCCGCCGCCGCGAGTCCGAGATTTCCGAAGCCCAATCTCAACTCGCCGAGGTATCGCGCCGAGGCCGGTATCGCCTTCTCGATGTCGAAACTGTCGTCGAGGCCTCGCAGCGCAGCCGTGCCCGGCATGAACTGCGCGATGCCCTCCGCGCCCGCAGGGCTGACGGCATTTGCGTCGAAGCGGCTTTCCTTCCAGATCAGCCGCGCGAAAAAATCCTTGGGCAGGTTGTTGCGCTCGGCATGGATTTCGATCAGGTCGCAAACCCGGTCGATCGTCACGGGCGGCGGTCCGAGCGCCGACGAAGGTTCGGCCCCGGCCGGAGCGCAGGCCGCAAGGAGTACTGCAGAGGCCAGGCGCAGCGTTCGCCGGGCAGCCCGCATCGTTCTACTCCGCCGCGGCCTTGCCGCTGCGCCCGAAGCGCTGCTCGATATAGTCCGCGACCATCTTTTCGAATTCCTCGGCGATGTCGGGACCGCGCAGCGTCGCAGCCTTGCGGCCGTCGATGAACACCGGCGCGGTCGGCATCTCGCCGGTGCCGGGCAGCGAAATGCCGATGTCGGCATGTTTCGATTCGCCCGGTCCGTTGACGATGCAGCCCATCACCGCAACCTTCAGGTCCTCGACGCCCGGATATTTCTCGCGCCAGAGAGGCATGTTCTTGCGCAGATCCGCCTGGATGTTCTGCGCCAGTTCCTGGAACACGGTCGAGGTGGTGCGGCCGCAGCCGGGGCAGGCCGCCACGGTCGGCACGAACTGGCGGAAGCCCATGGTCTGCAGGAGTTCCTGCGCCACCTGCACTTCGCGGGTGCGGTCACCGTTCGGTTCGGGCGTCAGCGAGACGCGGATCGTGTCGCCGATGCCCTGCTGCAGCAATATGCCCATTGCCGCCGAGGAGGCGACGATGCCCTTGGAGCCCATGCCGGCCTCGGTCAGGCCGAGATGCAGGGCGTGGTCGGAGCGCTTCGCCAACTCGGTATAGACGGCGATCAGATCCTGCACCTGGCTGACCTTCGCCGACAGGATGATCTTATCGCGGGCAAGCCCAATCTCCTCGGCCGCATGCGCGGAAAGCAGCGCCGACTGCACGATCGCTTCGCGCGTCACCTCCTGCGCCGTCAGCGGCGAGCCTTGCTTCTGGTTCTCGTCCATAAGCCGGGTCAGAAGGTCGGCGTCGAGCGACCCCCAATTGACGCCGATGCGCACCGGCTTGCCGTAGCGTATCGCCATTTCGACGATGGCGCCGAACTGCTTGTCCTTCTTTTCCTTGAAGCCGACATTGCCCGGGTTGATGCGGTACTTCGCCAGCGCCTCGGCGCATTCGGGATGATCGGCAAGCAGGCGGTGGCCGATATAGTGGAAGTCGCCGACCAGCGGCACGTTGATGCCGAGCCGGTCGAGCCGCTCGCGAATGCCGGGCACGGCGGCGGCGGCCTCGTCGCGATCGACGGTGATGCGCACGATCTCGGAACCGGCGCGGTGCAGCGCCGCGACTTGGCGCACCGTCTGGTCGACATCGGCGGTGTCGGTATTGGTCATCGACTGGACGACGACCGGCGCGCCGCCGCCGACCATCACGCCGCCGACATCAACGCCGACCGACTTGCGGCGGGCAAAGGGGGCGGAAAAATACCCGGTCATCGGGCGGCCTCTTCGAGCGAAAATTCCGCCATGAGGTGGAGGACGGCGCTCGTTATGTCAATGGCGAAGTCGATTCGCAGGTCAGAGCGCGAGGTCCCAGGTCTGGCCGACAAGATCCTTGCCGAAGGAATGGTGGCGCTCCTCACCGACCAATCGGAAGCCGGCAGCCTGATAGATGCGGCGCGCCGAGACGAGCACGTCATTGGTCCACAGCGTCAGGGTCTTGTAGCCCTTGGCGCGGGCGAATCCGATGCACTCGTCGACCAGCCGGCGGCCGACGCCGAGACCGCGCGCCGAGGGCTCGACATAGAGCAGGCGCAGTTTCGCCACGTCGGCGGATTTGCGCATGAGAAAGACCGAGCCGACCACCTTGCCTTCGCGCTCCGCGATCCAGGCATTCTCGTGTTCCGGGTCGAATGACTTGACGAAGCCGGCGAGAATTTCGGCCGCCAGCGCCTCGTAGCTTTCGTCCCAGCCATATTCCCGCGCGTAGAGGACGCCCTGCCGGTGGACGATCCAGCCGATATCGCCGACCTGAAGCGGCCGCAGGCTATAGGAGACTTTCTCCGGCTTCTGATCCTGGCCGAGCAGGCGCTGAACCCGCTGCATGGCCGAGACGACGGCCTCGCGGTGTTCCGTGGAAAGGCGGCCGAGCAATCCCGCAACTTCTTCCCGCGACGCCTGGTCAAGCGGCTCGAAAGCCTTGCGGCCCGCCTCCGTGATCGTCAGCATGGACTGGCGTGCATCCGCCGGCGACGGTGCCTTGGTCACAAGCCCGCGGCTTTCGAATT
This sequence comes from Mesorhizobium sp. WSM2240, assembly GCF_040438645.1. Taxonomy (NCBI): domain Bacteria; kingdom Pseudomonadati; phylum Pseudomonadota; class Alphaproteobacteria; order Hyphomicrobiales; family Phyllobacteriaceae; genus Mesorhizobium; species Mesorhizobium sp. WSM2240. The sequence goes on along the minus strand of NZ_CP159253.1, from coordinate 4,750,922 downwards.
TCTTCAGAAGACGGCTGAGATAGCCGGCGTCCAGCCCCAGGTCGCGGCCGAGATCGGTTGCGGTCAGGCCATCGCGGTGGGCGAGTTCGTAGAGCACTCGGGCTTCGGTCAGCGAAAAAGCGCTTTTGTGCAGCCGCTCCTGGAGCAGGCCGATCTGGCGCGTGTAGAACCGGGTAAACGCCCGAACATCCGCGATCTGTTCTTTGGATGGGATCGCGATTTCGGTCATCGGAGCCTCCGCTGCTCCGATCAATGTCATGGAAATAGTTGACTGAGTCAAGTAATTGCGTGAGAGCGCCGGGTGTCAAAAACTCGTGATGACGCCGATGCCCAGCCCCTCGAACTTGTCCATGGCCATCAGCGCTTGCGGCGCTTCGGCGAGGCTGATCTTTCTTCCAACGAGTTTTTGCGGCGCAAGCTTGCCGGTCGCGATCATGTCCATCATCGCGCCGTAGCGGAATGCCTGCATGCCGTGGCTGCCGAGAATTTCAAGCTCGAAGGCGATGACCTTGCTCATCGGCACCTGTGCCCTGGCATGGTCGCCCAGCATCAGCCCGACCTGAACGTGACGGCCGCGCCGGCGCAGATTGGAGATAGAATTGTAGCAGGTCGCGGGATGGCCGAGCGCGTCGATCGAAACATGGGCGCCGCCCCTGGTGACCTGCTTGACCGCGCGCACCACATTTTCGGTTTTGGCGGCGTTTATGGTGGCGACCGCGCCCATTTGCCGGGCGAAATCAAGCTTCTCGTCGGTCAGATCGATGGCGACGACGTTGGCGCCCATCGCTGTGGCGATCATGATCGCCGACAGGCCGACGCCGCCGCAGCCATGCACCGCGACCCATTCACCGGGTTTCGTCCGACCCTGGTCGACTATTGCGCGGAACGAGGTGACGAAGCGGCAGCCGAGGGCGGCCGCGGTGGCGAAATCCAGTTCATCCGGCAGGCGGACGAGATTGGTGTCGGCGAAGTCGAGCGCAACATATTCGGCAAACGATCCCCACGCGCTGAAACCAGGCTGGAACTGGCGCTCGCAGACCTGGTGGTTGCCCGAATTACATTCGAAGCAATGGCCGCAGCCGGCCACGAACGGCACGGTGACGCGGTCGCCGATGTTCCAATTCCTGACGTGCCCGCCAACCGCCTGGATAGTCCCGGCAAGCTCGTGGCCCGGTACATGCGGCAGCGTGATGTCCGGGTCATGGCCCATCCAGCCGTGCCAGTCGCTACGGCAGAGCCCGGTCGCCTCGACCTTTACCACCACGCCGTCGGGCGAGGGCGTGGGATCGGGGACGTTTTGCAGGCTTGGCGGCGTGCCGAATTTCTCGAAGACGACGGCTTTCATGGAGTTTTCCTGGTTGGTTCCGGCGTGCGAGACTCCGGTATATCGCCGCAATCACAGCGGCACAAACGGTGCGTCGTGACGGAGGCGAAATTGTGAGACCCATCTTGTCCCGGTCCGCGACTCCCGATAGCGTCACCCGTGATGGTTCCCCGAACGCGCGAGCGCCAGGGGTGAAAAGGGAACACGGTGCGGCTCTTTCGAGCCAATGCCGTGGCTGCCCCCGCAACTGTAAGCGGTGAGCAACGCTCGATAACGCCACTGATCCGACGATCGGGAAGGCCGAGCAATGCCGAGACCCGCGAGCCAGGAGACCTGCCATCACCTGAGTACTTGAACCGGACGGGGTGTGCCGGGAGGAAACGATGCGCGGCCGTCTCGACCCGTGCGATCCGCTTCCTTCCGCAGTCATTCGGAAGGAAAACGCGGTTGCAGAAGAATGATTCAGCCCTGTCGAGCGCTCCCACCGGAATGTGTCGGCTATCCGGCGTTGAAGTCGGAGAGCGGCCATGACCTCTCCCCTGATGACCGCATGCGAACTCAGCTATCGCTCGCAGTCGGGGCGGTTGCTCGTCGATAATGTCGATCTGCGGATAGAGGCGGGCGAAAGGCTGGCGATCATCGGCCCGAACGGCGCGGGCAAAACCACGCTCCTGCGCATGCTGGCCGGCGCGCTCGTCCCTGCCAGTGGCGATGTACTTCTCGGCGGTCGTCGCCTGCGCGATCTGTCTAACGTCGAAAGAGCGCGCAGCGTTGCCATCGTCGGCCAGATCGACCAGCCCGATCCGCGTCTGTCGGTCGTCGACTACGTGTCGCTCGGCCGCATCCCGCATTCGTCTGGGCGAAATCCGCGTGATGACGCTGGAATCGTGCAGAATGCGCTTGACTGCACTTCGATCGACGGTTTCAGCGATCGCCCGATCGGCTTCCTTTCCGGTGGAGAGAGGCAGCGTGCGCAACTGGCCCGTGCCATGGCGCAGGAACCGAAAATCCTCTTCCTCGACGAGCCGACCAACCACCTCGATCCGAGGGCGCGCGCCGAATTGCTGGACCTTGTGTCCCGCCTGCCGATCACGGTCGTAGCGGTGCTGCACGACCTGCCCCTGGTCGCCCCGTTCGCCACTAGGGTCGCGGTTATGACAGAGGGCAGGCTTCATGCCTACGGCACACCCCGCGAAACGCTGACCCAGTCCATCGTGCGGCAGGTTTTCTCAATCGACGTCTTCCGTGTGCGCCATCCGGCCGAGGATCGCGAACTGACGGTGTTCGACATCCCAACCCTTGAACGCACAAAAGGAGACCCGAGGACATGAAGACCTGCTCTCTTTCACTCGCATTTGCATTGTTCGCCGCCCCCGCATGGGCATTTCCGGTGACGGTGGACAATTGCGGAACTCCGCTGACCTTTGAAAACGCCCCCACGCGCGCCGTCATTCAGGATCTCAACATGGCGGAAATGGCGTTCGCCCTGGATCTGCAGTCTTCGATCGTTGGCCTGACCGGGATTACCGGCTGGTACAAGGTCGGCCCGGAATTTGCCGCCGAGCAGGGCTCCATCCCGGAACTCGCCCCGAAATATCCGACCATCGAGAATCTCGTGGCGGTTCAGCCGGACTTCTTCTTCGCCGGCTGGTACTACGGCATGAAGCCGGGAGGCGACGTGACGCCCGACACGCTCGCCCCCTACGGCATCAAGACGCTGGTGCTGACCGAAAGCTGTGTCCACCTCCAAAAGAACCGGTCCGCCGCCTCGCTCGATCTGCTTTTCGGCGACATGGAGAAGCTAGGAAAAATTTTCGGCAAGGAGCGCGAGGCCGAAGCTTTGATCGGGAAATGGAAAAACGAGCTCGAAGAGATCAGGAGCAAGACACCAGCAGGTGAAACCCGAGTCTTTCTCTACGATTCCGGCGAAGACAAACCCTTCACAGCAGGCAAGTTCGCGATTCCGACGGCGATGATCGAAGCGGCCGGCGGCCGGAACATCATGGCGGATCTGGAAACCAGCTGGGGCACGACGGATTGGGAGACCGTGGCGACCCGCAATCCCGAATTCCTGATCCTGCTCGACTACCAGGACGACGCCGGCTATCGCAAGCTCCTTAACTTCCTGAAGGCGCATCCGGCGATGAAGGAAACGGATGCGGTCAGGAACGAACGGTTCGTTGCTCTGCGTTACGCTGAACTCACGCCCGGGCCCGCCAACATCAAGGCCATCGGCAAGGTCGCAAAGGCCATGCATCCGGACGCGTTTTGACGGCGATGCAGGCACGATACCGCCTGAGCATGGTGGCAGGGACGGCGGCAATCGCCGCCCTGGCGCTGCTTTCAATAGCCTATGGCTCGACGGTCATCCCGGTGTCCGAGGTGGTCGCGGCGCTGGCTGCTTCGCTCGGTTTCGTGGATGGAAGCGTATCGGGTCCGGTCGGCAGGATCATTCTCGATCTGCGCCTGCCGCGGATGCTGCTCGCCATATCAGTCGGCGCAGGCCTTGGAACCGTCGGCGCTCTCCTGCAGACGGTAACACGCAACGACCTGGCCGACCCCTTCCTATTCGGCCTGTCGTCCGGGGCTGCCGCCGGCGCCGTCTCGGTCATAACCATGTTCGGCGATAGATTCGGTGTCTGGACGCTGCCTGCGGCCGCTTTCACTGGCGGAATCCTGGCCGCCGGAGTCGTCCTGCTGCTGGTCAGCCGTGTTCGTGGGCAAGGACCGGAGCGGCTGATCCTCGCCGGCCTCGCGGTCTCCTTCCTTTTCATCGCCCTGACCAATTACATGGTTTTCGCGGGCGACCAGCGCGCCGCACATTCGGTTCTGTTCTGGACGATGGGCGGTCTCGGGCTCGCCCGCTGGGACAACATCTTGCTGGCGACGGCCGGCAGCCTGCTCATCCTCGCCTTTGCCCTGTACAACAACCGCAGGCTGGACGCGCTACTGGCCGGCGAAAGCACGGCCGAAAGCCTCGGTGTGGACGTTGCGCGGTTTCGCGCCAAGGTTTTCATCGCGTCGGCGTTCTCGACGGCCCTCCTCGTCTCCGTTGCCGGCGTCATCGGCTTCGTCGGCCTGATGGTCCCGCACCTTGCGCGTGGTTTTGCCGGTCCGCTCCACGCCCGGCTGATAGCCGCCTCCGCCGTGTTCGGCGCGGTGCTGATCCTCGCCAGCGATCTTGTCGCCCGGACGCTTCTGCCGCCACAGGAATTGCCGATAGGCATCGTAACCAGTTCGATCGGTGCGTTGTTCGTGGTGGCCATGCTGCTGCGCCGGGCGGGTTGAGGCCATCGGCGCCACCGGCTTGCATGAACCGGCGGTTCGGCCGGATACGCTTCGCAATTTCGCTGCAATGCAATATGTATGCTGCGACGCAACATCATCGGAGAAGCATCATGACCGCAAGAAGGACCGCCATCGTCACCGGCTCGACCTCGGGCATCGGCCTGGCAATTGCCCATGCACTTGCTGCCGAGGGCTGCAATGTCGTCGTCAATTCCTTTTCGGATACGCCGCAGGATCACGCGATCGCCGAGACAATCGCCAAGGAGCATCCAGGCGAGGCCGTCTATATCAAGGCCGACATGTCGAACGCCTTCGAATGCCGGGCCCTGGTGGAGCGGGCGGCGGAGAAATTCGGCTCGGTCGACATCCTCGTCAACAATGCCGGCATCCAGCATGTCGCGCCGGTGGAAGAATTCCCGATCGAGAAATGGGATGCGATCATCGCGATCAACTTGACCTCGGCCTTCCACACCATCGCGGCCGCTGTCCCGCTGATGAAAAAGGCCGGCGGCGGGCGCATCGTCAACATCGCTTCGGCGCACGGGCTTGTCGCTTCGCCGTTCAAGTCGGCCTATGTCTCGGCCAAGCACGGCATTATGGGCCTGACCAAGACCGTCGCGCTGGAACTCGCCCGCGACAAGATAACGTGCAACGCGATCTGCCCCGGCTATGTGCTGACGCCGCTGGTCGAAGCGCAAATCCCCGACCAGATGAAAGCGCACGGCATGGACCGCGAGACAGTGATCCGCGAGGTCATGCTGGATCGCCAGCCGACCAAGCAGTTTGTCACGGTGGAGGAGATCGCGGCGACGGTTTCGTTCCTGTGCTCGCCGGCCGCAGCCCAGATCAACGGCACGCATATCTCGGTTGACGGCGGCTGGACGGCTGAGTGAGGACACCGCAATGACCATCAACGGCCATGCGCCGAACAAGAAACCGATCAACATAGCGCTGCAGGGCGGCGGCTCGCACGGGGCGTTTTCCTGGGGCGTGCTCGACCGGCTGATCGAGGACGGGCGGCTGGAATTCGCCGCCATCTCCGGCACAAGCGCCGGCGCGATGAACGCGGCGGCGCTGGCCGACGGCTGGGTGCGCGGCGGCGCCGACGGAGCGCGGCAGAAGCTTTACGATTTCTGGCGAGCCGTGGCGCGCAAGGGCCGCTTCAGCCCGGTGCAGCGCACGCCCTGGGACGTCGCCTGGGGCAACTGGTCGGTGGAGAACACGCCGGGCTACATCTGGTACGACACGGTGTCGCGCATGCTTTCGCCCTATGTCGCCAATCCGCTCAACCTGAATCCGCTGCGCGATGCGGTCCGGGACGAGATCGACTTCGACAATGTCCGCGCCTGCAAGGAGATCAAGCTGTTCATTTCGGCGACGAATGTCGAGACCGGCCAGCTTCGCGTCTTCAACCCGGACGAGATCGACATCGACGTGGTGATGGCCTCGGCCTGCCTGCCGCAGCTTTTCCAGGCGGTCGAGATCGGCGGCACGCCCTATTGGGACGGCGGATACGGAGGAAATCCTGCGATCTACCCGTTCTTCAAGGCGACGGAGACCGAGGATGTGCTTTTGGTGCAGATCAATCCGGTGATCCGCGAGGGTACCCCGAAATCCGCCAACGAGATCCAGAATCGCATCGACGAGATCACCTTCAATGCGGGGCTTCTGCGGGAATTCCGCGCCATAGCCTTTATCAAGGAATTGATCGCCGCCGGTCGCCTGCCGCACGGGGAATTCCGCGACATCCGCATGCACCGGATCGACGCCGACGAGGCGTTCAAGGATCTTTCGGCCTCGTCCAAGATCAATGCCGAATGGGCGTTCCTGGAATATCTGCGCGATCTCGGCCGCACCGCCGCCAGCGACTGGCTCGAGGAAAATTACGATGCGGTGGGCGAAAGGCCGACGCTCGATCTCTCCGGCGACCTCGACGAGGAGTTCCGCCCGATGCGCAGCAAGGGCCTCGGCAAACGGGTCCAGGAATTCATGGCGACGCACAAGAAGCCCGCAGCGGCGCGGCGCAGGACTTAGCGAATACGCACTAAGGCTGAATTGCGATCTCGACCACTCTGACCAGCCCGCGGGCGGCGGTGCGCTGTTCGTCGGGATTGCGCATACGCGTCTTCACGCCTTCGAGGCCGTCGAGCAGCAATGTCGCGAGAAGCCGCGCCGACAGGCCGCGGGCTTCGAGATCGACGCCGTTCGCATTCGCCTCGGCTTCGACCGCCGCCGCGATGAGAGCGCCGAGCCGCTGTTTCCAGCCGGAAACGATATCGCCGGCCAGGGTGCTCTTCATGTCGAGTATCTCGGCGCCGTGCGGCGATTCAGCGATCTGGCGCATCATCCCGATCAGGCACTCCTCGATCATCGACATCACGCGGTCGGAAAAAGCTCCGTCCTGGCGCAGTACCGCTTCGGCGCGCGATACCGCCTGATCCAAATGTTGCGCGGCGATGGCCCGGTAGATTTCGGTCTTGTTCTTGAACAGGAGATAAAGGGCCGGCCGAGACATTTCCGCGGCGCGGGCTATGTCGTCCATCGTGGTGCGAGAGAAGCCGTAGGCGAGGACGAGCCTCATCGCAGCCTCGAGAATGCGGGCTCGCTTGGGGTCGGCGGGTTCGGCGTCTGTCGTCACTTTGTTCACTTCGTCATGGTCCATTGACAATATAACAGAATTTGTCAAGTTGTCAGAGATCGGCGTCTCACGCCCGTTTCGGACGGAAAGCCAAAGGCATCCCCCATGCGCCTCATTGTCGACGGAAAATCAATAGAGTTCGAAGCAGACCCGGAAATGCCGCTCCTGTGGGCGCTGCGCGATCTCGCCGGCAAGACTGGGCCGAAATTCGGCTGCGGCATTGCCGCCTGCGGCGCATGCACGGTGCATATAGGCGGCGAGGCGGTGCGTTCTTGCACGCTGCCGGTGGGCCAGGTCGAGGGCGAGGTCACCACGATCGAGGGGCTCGCGGTCCGCGGCAAGCTGCATCCGGTGCAGCAGGCCTGGCTGGACGAGCAGGTGGCGCAATGCGGCTACTGCCAGGCCGGCCAGATCATGAGCGCGGCGGCGCTGCTCGAAGCCAATCCCGACCCGACCGACCAGGACATCGACGAGGCGATGAACGGCAATCTGTGCCGCTGCGGCACGTATCCGCGCATCCGCGCGGCGATCAAGAAGGCCGCCGCCCTCAAGACGGCGGGGATCTGATCATGGCCAGCGTCGCAAAGATCGCCCGGCGGACGTTCCTCATCGGCGCAGCAGCCGTCGCCGGCGGCGTGGCGGTCGGCTACTGGTACGTCTCCCGGCCCTATGCGAACCCGCTCGACGGCGAGCTTGCCGAGGGCGAGGCGACCTTCAATCCCTATGTGAAGATCGCTCCCGATAACACGATCACGGTGATCGCGCCGCGCGCCGAAATGGGCCAGGGCGTCTCCACGACCCTCGCCGCGCTGGTGGCCGAGGAACTGGATGTGGATCTTGCGGCGGTTAGCGTAGAGCACGGCCCTGCCTCCTTCGCCTATTACAACGCCGCCATGCTCGAAGAGGGCGGTCCGTTCCCGTTCTACGACCGGAGCCTGATGGCGGAGACAGTGCGGGGGGCGCTCGGCGGCGTATCCAAGGTGCTTGGCTTCCAGGGCACCGGCGGCTCGTCCTCGATTCGCGATGCGTTCGACAAGATGCGCCAGGCGGGCGCGGCGGCGCGCCATGTTCTGGTCGAGGCCGCGGCAGAGAAGCTCGGCGTCGCCGCCTCGGAACTCGAAATCGTTAATGGCGTGATTACCCATAAGGGGTCCGGCAGGAGCTTGACCTATGGCGAAGTGGCTGCCGCGGCAGCGATGATCGAGCCGCCTTCGACCGTGCGGCTGAAGGAAAAGGCCGACTGGAAGCTGCTCGGCAAACCGCAGCCGCGCGTCGATATGCTGGCCAAGGTGACCGGCGTGCCGATCTTCGGCGTCGACGTGGTGCTGCCGGACATGCTTTACGGCACCGTGAAGATGAGCCCGCGCTTCTGGGCGAAGCCGGTCAAGGCCGACATCTCCAATGCGGAGAAGATGCCGGGCGTGATGAAGATCGTGGCGCTCGATACGAGCTACGGCCACGGCTTTGGCGTGATCGCCGAAAATACCTGGGCGGCGTTCCAGGCGGCGGAAGCCATCGAGGTCGAATGGGACGCGGCCGGCTATCCGGCCGACAGCGCCGCGGTCTCGCGGGCGCTGCAGGATGCGCTCGCGTCAGGCGAGGGCTCGGCGCTGCGCGACGATGGCGATGTCGACATCGTCTTCGCCGACGCGCCGCGCGAAAGACTGGTCGAGGCGGCCTATGAAGTGCCCTATCTCGCCCATGCCTGCATGGAGCCGATGAACGCGACCGCGCAGTTCAGGGACGGCGTGCTCGAAATCTGGTCGCCCAACCAGATGCCGACGATAACCCGCTATCTCTGCTCGGAAGCAGTCGGCATCGAGCGCGACAAGGTCAATGTTCACACCACGCATCTCGGCGGCGGCTTCGGCCGGCGCGGCGAGATGGATTTTTCCATCTACGCCGCGATGCTGGCGAAGGAAGCGGGCGGGCGGGCGGTGAAGGTCACCTGGACGCGCGAGGAAGACATGCGGCACGACACATACCGGCCGGCGGCGGCGGGCAGGTTCCAGGCCCGGCTCGGCGATGACGGGCTGCCGGAAGCGCTCGACATGCGCATCGCTTCGCCTTCGGTGATCGGAAGCGCGCTGCGGCGCATGTTCCCCTCGATCTCGCCGCTGGGCCCGGACCGGACAATCACCGACGGGTCGCACAACCAGCCCTACGCGATCCCGAACTACCGCGTCGCCGCAATACCGGCCGACATCGGCATTCCGGTCGGCTTCTGGCGATCGGTCGGCAATTCCTACAACGGCTTTTTCCACGAATGCTTCATGGACGAGATCGCGATCGCCGGCAAAACCGACCCGGTCGAGATGCGCCGGAGCTTAATGGGCGACTGGCCAACAGCTGTGGAGGTCGTCGACAGAGTGGCGGCGATGGCGAAATGGGGCGAGCCGCTGGCCCCGGGCAGAGCGAAGGGCTTCGCCTTCACGCTCTCCTTCGGCGGCTGGGTCGCGGAGATCGTGCAGGTCGCCGACACGCCGGCCGGCATCCGCATCGAGAAGGTCTGGATCGCCGCCGATGTCGGGACCGCGCTCGATCCGGGCATCATTGAGGCGCAGTTGGTTTCAGGTACGGTGTTCGGCCTCTCCGCCGCCATGGGGCAGGAAATCACCATCGCCGACGGCATGATCGAGCAGTCGAATTTCCATGATTTCGACGCGATGCGGATTTCTCAATGTCCCGCGTTCGAAATCGCCATACTGGAGAATGCGGAACGGATGGGCGGCGTCGGCGAAATCGGCACGCCCCCTGCGGCGCCCGCACTTGCCAACGCGGTGTTCGCCCTTACCGGCAAGCGCATCCGCACGCTTCCGCTGTCGAAGGAGGTCGCCTTCGCATGAAGTCATCGAATCATGCTGACTCCTGCTGCCAATCCGGCAGGTTGCAATCTGGGGCATATCGCGGCGCGTCAGGAGGCCGGGCGCGGGGCCTGGAAATGTCAGGAAAATGCTACCTGTGATAGTGGCATGAATTTTTCTGACTGTTTTGCGGCGCGACTTTGATGTAGGTATCGCGCGCCCGCAAAGCGTCGCTTCGCGGAGCGATTGAACATGGCCCGGCGCGATACCATATCGGGGGCGCCCTTGCAGGACGCGGTCTGGCCGGCCCGACAACGGAAAACGATAATGTCGAGATTCAGGTTCCACAAGCTTGCCGCGTTGGTTGTGCTAGCGGGTTTTGTCGCCTGGACTGCGACAGGGGAATTTTCCTCGGTGGGCAGCGCCGCCAATGAAGACGAGAAAAAGACGGAAGCCGCCGAGCAACCGGCAGCGCCGTTGCGCACGGTGGCCGTGGTGACGCCGCCGCGCGTGCAGCATGCACGCGCGATACGCGTTTCGGGCAAGACCGATGCGGAGAAGCGCGTCACGCTCGCCACCCGCGTCATGGGCGTCATAGAAAGCCTGCCTGTGAAGCAGGGCCAGCGCGTCGAGCGCGGCGATCTGGTGATGCGTCTGGACGCTCGTGACAAGGAAGCAGCGGTCCGGACGGCCGAAACCGTGGTCGCACAGCGGCAGGCCGAGGCTGACGCCGCCGAGCGGCTGGTGGGGGGTGGCAACGCGCCCAAGCTCCAGGCCGACCAGGCGCGCGCCGCGCTGGCTACGGCCAAGTCGCAGCTGGAGAGCGCCAAAGCCGAGCTTGCCCAGTACGAGATGTACGCTCCCTACAACGGCGTTGTCGATCGGGTTCCCGTCCAGCCCGGCAGCACCATCCTGGCGGGCGCCGAGGTGGCGACGCTGATCAACCTCGACCCGTTGCTCGCCATCGGCGAGGTGAGCGAACGCGATCTGCGCTACCTGAAACTCGGCGACACGGCGGAAATTCGGCTGGTCGACGGCACGACCGTGACCGGCACGTTGCGGTACATCAGCCGCGATGCTTCGTCTGCGACCCGCACCTTCCGCATCGAAGTTGCAATTCCCAACGAGAACAAGGAGCTGCCGGCCGGCATGACAGCCGAGATCAAGCTGCTCGCCGAGCGCACTGACGCGGTGGTTCTGCCGCGCTCCGTCGTCACGCTCTCAGGCGCCGGCGATCTTGGCATACGAGCCGTCGACAAAGATGATAAGGTCGTGTTCTTCCCGATCGATCTCGTCGACGACACGCCGAAGGGCCTGGTGCTTGGCGGGATTCCGGCCGATGCCCGCGTCATCGTCGCCGGGCAGGATCTCGTCACCGAGGGCGACACGGTGAAGCCGGTCGAAGCCGATCAGGAGGCGATCAACAAGCTCGTCGGCGAAGCCCAGGGTGGGACGCAGTAATCCAATGGACATAGTCAAGCTTGCGATACGCAATGCACGTCTGACGCTTTCGGTCCTGCTGTTCATGGTGATCGCGGGGGCGGTTGCCTATCAGTCGGTGCCCAAGGAGGCGGAACCCGACGTCGCCATTCCGATCATGTATGTGAGCCTCGTCTACCAGGGGATCTCGCCCGAGGATTCCGAGCGCCTGCTGCTCAGGCCGGTGGAATCCCAGCTCAAGAATCTCAAGGGGCTGAAAGAGATGAAGTCCGCCGCCTATGAAGGCGGCGGATATGTTCTGGTTGAATTCGATCCTTCGACCGACCTCGGCGACGCCCTCATCGACACCCGCAACAAGGTGCAGGACGCAAAGCCCGATTTGCCCGAGGGCGTCGAGGAGCCGACCGTCAACGAGGTCAACATCTCGGAATTTCCCGTCCTTGTCGTGACTCTGTCGGGCAATGTGCCCGAGCGGGCGCTGACGACGGCCGCCAAGGCCTTGCGCGACCGCATCGAGGAAGTGCCGGGCGTGCTCGAGGGGGTCATACAGGGATCGCGCGAAGAGCTTGTCGAAGCGATCATCGATCCGGCCAAGCTTTCGTCCTACGGGCTGCAGCTCGAGCAGTTGATCCAGGGCATAGGCGCGTCCAATAGCCTGGTCGCCGCCGGCGCGATCGAAGGCTCGGAGGGCAAATATGCCATCAAGATCCCGGCCCTGATCGAGACGCCGCTGGACGTCGCCAACCTGCCTGTCGTCGCCGGGCAGAACGCCGTGGTGCGCGTGCAGGACCTCGCCCTGGTCCGGTCCACCTTCAAGGACGCGGAAACGATCACGCGGCTCGACGGTAAGCCGGCTATAGCCATCGAGGTCAAGAAGCGCATCGGCGCCAACGTGGTAGATACCATTGAAGGCGCCAAGAAGGTCGCCGACGAGTTCGTGAAGAGCATGCCGGAAGGTACCGAAGTCACTTACACGCAGGACAAGTCCGTCTTCGTCAACCAGCTTCTCAACGACTTGCAGAACCACGTCATCATTGCGGTGATCCTGGTCTTCATCGTTATCCTGTACGCGCTGTCGGGCCGCGCATCGCTGCTTATCGGCCTCGCCATCCCGTCCTCGTTCCTGATGGGCATACTGGCGTTGGCGCTGATGGGCTACACCATCAATATGATCGTGCTGTTCAGCCTGATCCTGGCGGTCGGCATGCTGGTGGACGACGCAATCATCGTCACCGAGTTCGCCGAGCGGCGTATGTCGGAAGGCATGGCGAAGGAGCAGGCTTTCGAACTTGCCGCCAAGCGCATGGCAGGTCCGGTTATTGCCGCGACCATGACCCGGATCGCGGCTTTCTCGCCGCTGCTGTTCTGGCCGGGCATCATCGGCGATTTCATGAAATACCTGCCGATCACGCTGATCGTCACGCTGACGGCCTCCATGGCCTACGCACTGATCTTCGCGCCGACCATCGGCGCCCTGTTCGCCAAGGCGCCGCTGCACGATGAGAACGACCAACGCGACGGCGCCTACATGGCGGTCGTCAAGCGCGCCGTACAATACCCCAAGACGGTGCTGGTGTTGACGCTTGCGCTGCTGGTTGCGGTGCCGGTCGCCTATTCGAAATACGGCGCGGGCGTTGAGTTCTTCCCCACCGTCGAGCCCGACTACGGCCTGCTCTACGTGCATGCGCGCGGCAACCTGTCCCTCGAGGAGATGGATACCGCCACGCGCGAGGCGGAAAGGCGCATCCTCGGCTGGCCGGGCATCACATCGGTCTACACTCGGGTCGGCAAGACGCGAGGCGGCGGCGCCGACATCCCGGAAGACGTGATCGGCGTGATCCAGTACGAATTCGTCGACTGGCGCGAGCGCAAGTCCGCGCACCAGATACTGGACGAATTGCGCGTGGCCATGGCCGGCATTCCCGGCGTCGATATCGAGGTCCGTGTGCCGGATGCCGGCCCGCCGACCGGCAAGCCAATCCAGGTGCAGCTCTCGGCGGTCAATCCCGAAGGCCTGAACGAGAGGGCGGCCGAAGTCGCGGAGGCGGTCAAGAAGGTTCCGGGCGTGATCGACGTTTCGGACGGCCTGCCGCCGCCCGGCGTCGACTGGGCGCTGGAGGTCGACCGCTCGAAGGCGGCGCAATACGGTATCAGCCCGACATCCGTCGGCACCGTCGTGCAACTCGTCACCACCGGCCTGAAACTGACCGACTATCGGCCGGCCGGAGTTGACGATGCGGTAGACATCCGCCTGCGCCTGCCCGAGGACCGCCGTACCCTGGCGACGCTCGACCAGCTCAGGGTAGAGACGGCGCAAGGTTCCGTGCCGATCTCGAACTTCGTCTCGCGCAAGGCGGAAAAGACCACGGGCATCCTGAACCGCATCGACGGCAAGCGAACGATCACCATTCAGGGCAACGTTGCATCCGGCTTTCAAGTCGCGGCTGTCCAGGCCGAGGTCTCTAATGTCGTCGGCGGCATGACCTTGCCCGGCATCGACTGGAAGCTGGCCGGTTCCAACGAAGACAGCGAGGAGGCCAGCGCCTTCCTGAGCAACGCCTTCGGCGCGGCGATCTTCCTGATCTTCATCGTACTGCTGGCGCAGTTCAACAAATTCACCAGCGTCCTGCTTGTGCTTTCCTGCGTCATCATGGCGACGATCGGCGCGCTGCTCGGCATGATGTTAACGGGTCAGGCTTTCGTGATCGTGATGTCGGGCATCGGGGTCATCGCGCTTGCCGGGGTCGTTGTTAACAACAACATCGTGCTGATCGACACCTACGACCGTCTCCGCGAAGAGGGCTGGAGCAAATACGACGCCGTGCTCCAAACCTGCCGCGAGCGTGCCCGTCCGGTGGTGCTGACGGCGCTGTCGGCCATTCTCGGCGTGCTGCCTATCGCTTTCGGTCTCGGGCTGGAGATTTTCCATCACGAGACGACGATCAATGCGCCCTCGACCCAGTGGTGGATTGCGCTGTCGTCGGCGATCGTGTTCGGCCTGTCCTTCGCGACCGTGCTGACCCTGATCGTGACGCCGTCGATGCTCATGGTGTTCACCCGCGAGACCCACAGGAAGGGCAAGCCCGGCTGGATCTCCCGGCTGTTCCGCCGCAGCGGAAAGGCCGAAACACCGGCAGCCGCCAAGCCGGTTGCAATTCCAGGCGAGGTCGCTTTCCCGAAAGCCGCGGAATAGGCGCAAGCTGTGTCAGAAAGCGGTCCAGGTGAGATAAGGAAGGCCCCGCCGGGAACCGGCGGGGCCAATTGCGCATTGTTGTCTCATTGCAACACCCGCTCCGAGGGAACATGCCATGACACTGACGACCATTTTGATCATCATTCTCATTCTTATCCTGATAGGCGCCGTGCCCGCGTGGCCGTATTCGCGCAGCTGGGGCTATGGACCCTCCGGCATCGTCGGTCTTATTCTGGTGGTGCTTTTGATCCTGCTTTTGATGGGGCGGATCTGACGTAATCAAATGAAACAGGCGCCGCTGCGGCGCCTGTTTCATTTGTCGTTCACTGAATTCATTCGGCCGGTTGCGCCGGCGCGAAATCGGCAGTGCGCGCCAGTCCAGCCATCAGGCAGACAACGATTAAAAGGCCCGCCAAGGCGATGAAGACCGGCCCGAAGCCGGTGCGCTCGCCGACGAAACCGATGGCCGAAGGGGCGACGAGCAGGCCCGAATAGCCCATTGTCGTCACCACACTCATCCCTGCCCCGGGAGACGTGCCCGGCTGGTTGCCGGCGGCGGAAAACGCGATCGGCACCATATTGGCGACGCCGAGGCCGCAAAAGGCGAACGCAGCGATGGTCAACCACGGCCAGGGCGACAGGCCCGCCACCAACATGCCCGCCGCCGCGATCAGGCTGGATACACGCAGCGTCGTCACCGCGCCGAAGCGGTTCCGGACCGCGTCACCCAGGAAACGAATGATGGCCATGGTGCCGGCGAAGAAAGCAAAGGCGAAGCCGGCGGTGGCGAGGTCGGCGCCCAGTTCCTGGTGCAGGTAGAGCGCCGCCCAGTCGAGCACCGCGCCTTCCGGCACCATCGAGAACAGCGCCACCACACCGACCAGATAGATCAGCGGGTTCTTCGGCAGCGTGAATTTGTGGTGCTCATGCGCCAGCGGTCTTTGCTCGGCGATGAGGCGGCTGAGCGCCCACGCCATGATCCCGATCGCCACCACGGTGACCGCCGCTGCATGGGGGAGGTGACCCCAGGACTGGATGGCGATGCCGCCAAGGCCGCCTCCGGCAAAGCCGCCAAGGCTCCAGAAGCCGTGCGAAGACGACATGATGGCTCGGCCCAGCCGCTTCTCGACCTCCACCGCATTGGCGTTCATGGCGACGTCCATGCCGCCGATCAGGCCGCCGAACAGGAACATTGCGGCGGCGGCGAGCGGCAGATTGGGCGCGGCCGCCACTACGAGCAGGCCGAAGGCGCCGATCGCGCCGAACCATCGCACCACCGGCCGTGAGCCATAACGCGAAATCAGGTGGCCGCACCAGGTCATCGCCGTGATCGCGCCCGCACCGAACAGAAGGATGAGCAGGCCAAGCGTGAATTCGCTGATGCCGAGGCGGGTGAGGAACACCGGAATCTGCGGCGCCCAGCTTCCGGTGAGGAAGCCATTGACGAAGAATACCGCGCCGACCGCCCAGCGGGCTCGGATAGCGGTCGCGATCAGGTTGGTGGCGTCCATGGCGAGTTCCGGGCGTTGGAGGGCGCGGCGGAAGCTAAATCGGTTTAGGGCTGAGTCAACCCGAAGGTGTGGTCAAATGTTGGGCCAGGGGAAAGAGGGCGCCGACCCCTACCCGAACAGCACCAGCAGATCCTTGGCGTCGATCTGGTCGCCTGCCTTGACCAGGACTTCGGCGATCGTGCCGTCGCGTTCGGCGTGGAGCGCGGTTTCCATCTTCATGGCCTCAATAGACAGGAGCACGTCTCCGGCCTTCACTGCCTGTCCCGTCGCCACTGCAAGGGCCGAAACCACACCCGGCATCGGCGCGCCGACATGAGCGTCATTGCCTGGCTCGGCCTTGCGCCGTGCCCTGGTCGCCGATGCGCCATGGGCGCGGTCCGGCACCTTTATGCGCCGCGGCTGGCCGTTGAGTTCGAAGAAAACGGTGACCATGCCCTTGTCGTCGACCTCGCCGATGGCGAAGCAGCGGATCACCAGCGTCTTGCCCTTCTCGATGTCGACGAAGATCTCGTCCTGCGGCTTCATCCCGTAGAAATAAACCGGCGTCGGCAACACGCTGACGGGGCCGTAAGTCTCCTGTGCGCCGCAGAAGTCGGAAAACACTTTCGGGTACATCAGCCACGAGGCGAACTCGTATTCGCTGAGCTGACGCTCCAGCCTGTCCTCGATCTCCTTGCGGCTTGCCTTCAAATCGGCGGCTTTGAGCAGCGAGCCCGGCCGCACGGTGATCGGCTTCTCACCTTTCAGCGCCTTCTTCTGCAGGGCGGCGGGCCAGCCTCCGGGCGACTGGCCGAGATCGCCGCGCAGCATGGAGACGACCGAATCCGGGAAAGCAATGTCCCTGGCCGGGTTCTCGACATCGGCCACCGTCAGGTCCTGGCTGACCATCATCAGCGCCATATCGCCCACGACCTTCGAGGAGGGCGTGACCTTGACGATGTCGCCGAACATCAGGTTGACGTCGTGATAGGCCTGCGCCACCTCGTGCCAGCGGGTCTCCAGCCCAAGCGAACGCGCCTGTTCCTTCAGATTGGTGAACTGGCCGCCGGGCATTTCGTGCAGGTAGACTTCCGAAGCCGGTCCCTTCAGATCGCTCTCGAAGGCCGCATACTGGTTGCGCACCGCTTCCCAGTAGAAGGAGATGCGCCGGATCCATTCGGGATCGAGCCCGGGATCGCGCTCGTCGCCTTTCAGCGCCTCGACGATCGAGCCCAGGCAGGGCTGTGAAGTGTTGCCCGAGAGAGCATCCATCGCCGCGTCGACGGCATCGACGCCCGCCTCGACTGCGGCAAGCACCGTCGCCGCCGACAGGCCCGACGTGTCATGCGTGTGGAAATGCAGCGGCAGCGGGGTTGCGTCGCGCAGCGCCTTGAACAGCGCCTTGGCCGCAGCAGGCTTCAACAGCCCGGCCATGTCCTTGACTGCGATGATATTGGCGCCGGCGGCCTCAAGCTCCTTGGCCAGGCCGACATAGTATTTCAGGTCGTATTTGGCGCGGGCCGGGTCGAGTATGTCGCCGGTGTAGCAGATCGCCGCCTCGCAAAGCTTGCCTTCCGCGCGTACCGCATCCATGGCGACGCGCATGTTTTCGACCCAGTTCAGACAATCGAACACCCGGAACAGATCGATGCCGCCCCTGGCCGCCTGGCTGACGAAGTGCTGCACCACATTGTCGGGATAGTTGGTGTAGCCGACGCCGTTGGCGCCGCGCAGCAGCATCTGAAGCAGAAGGTTGGGGGCAGCCTCGCGCACGAGTGAAAGCCGTTCCCACGGGTCCTCGGTCAGGAAGCGCATGGCAACGTCGAACGTCGCGCCGCCCCAGCATTCGAGCGAGAACAATTGCGGCAGCGCCCGCGCGTAGGTTCCGGCGATGCGGGCAATGTCATAGGTGCGCATGCGGGTGGCGAGCAGCGATTGGTGGCCGTCGCGCATGGTCGTATCGGTGACCAGGACGCGGCTTTGCTCCCTCATCCACTCCGCGAATTTTTCCGGTCCGAGCATATCGAAGCGCTGCTTGGTTCCGCTCGGAATCGTGCCGTTGAGATAGGGAACGACGGGGGCAGCGGCGTCCGCCTTGGGCAGCGGCCGGCCGCGCGTTTCGGGATGGCCGTTGACCGTTACATCGGCCAGATAGTTGAGCAGCTTCGTCGCCCGATCCTGCCGCTTAACCTGCGCGAACAGTTCCGGTGTCGTGTCGATGAACTTGGTCGTGTAGGAATTGTCGTGAAAACTCGGATGCGCGATGATCGCCTCGAGGAAGGTGAGGTTGGTCGCTACCCCGCGGATGCGGAACTCACGCAGGGCGCGGTGCATTCGCGCGATCGCTTCCTGCGGCGTCGGCGCCCAGGCCGTCACCTTTTCCAGCAGCGGATCGTAGAAGCGGGTAATGACCGCGCCGGAATAGGCGGTGCCGCCATCCAGCCGGATACCAAAGCCGGTGGCGCCGCGATAGGCGGTGATGCGGCCGTAATCCGGGATGAAGTTCTGCTCGGGATCTTCCGTGGTGATGCGGCACTGCAGGGCGTGACCGTTCAGCCTGATCTCGTCCTGCGCCGGCACGCCCGATTCCGGCGTGCCGATTGCGAAGCCGTCGAGAATGTGGATCTGCGCCTTGACGATGTCGATGCCGGTCACCTGTTCGGTGACGGTGTGTTCGACCTGGATGCGCGGGTTGACCTCGATGAAGTAGAATTTGCCGGTGTCGGCGTCCATCAGGAACTCGACCGTTCCGGCGCCGATATAGTCGGTCTCGCGCGCGATCTTCAGCGCGTAGCCGCACAGCTCCTCGCGCTGCGCTGCGTCGAGATAGGGAGCCGGCGCGCGCTCGACGACCTTCTGGTTGCGGCGCTGGATCGAGCAGTCGCGCTCGAACAGGTGTACGGCGTTGCCGTGCGTATCGCCGAGGATCTGCACCTCGACATGGCGGGCGCGCTCGATCAGTTTTTCGAGATAGACCTCGTCCTTGCCAAAGGCGGCCCTGGCCTCGCGTTTGCCTTCCGTCACTTCGCGGGCAAGGTCGGCTTCCGAGCGGATGGCGCGCATGCCGCGCCCGCCGCCACCCCACGATGCCTTCAGCATCACCGGGTAGCCGATCTTTTCGGCGAGCTTCTTCACCTCCGCAATGTTGTCGGGCAGTGGCTCCGTCGCCGGCACCACAGGCACGTCGACTTCGATGGCGAGATTGCGCGCCGCCACCTTGTTGCCCAGCCGCCGCATGGTCTCTGGCTTCGGGCCGATAAATACCAGCCCGTTCTCGGCGCAAGCTTCCGCGAACTCCGGGCTTTCGGAGAGCAGGCCGTAGCCGGGATGGATCGCGTCCGCCCCGGAGAGTTTCGCGACCCGGATGACCTCCTCAATCGAAAGATAGCTTTCGATCGGCCCCATGTCCTTTGCGAGGTGCGGTCCTCGCCCGACCTGGTAGGATTCGTCTGCCTTGAAACGGTGCAGCGAATATTTGTCCTCTTCCGCCCAGATAGCCACGGTTTTCAGGCCGAGCTCATTGGCGGCCCGGAAAACCCGGATGGCGATTTCGGAACGGTTGGCGACGAGGATCTTGGCTATGGGCACGGGCGCACTCCGGAAGGAAGCTACGTCTCCTGCTTATCGCCAAAATGGTGCAGTGCAAACTTTTGTTTCCGTCACGCCGTGCCGCACGCAACAAAAAATGCCCGGCGCAAGCGCCGGGCATCTCTTACAGGATGTGCCTTGTCGGCTTACATTTCGAAGTAGTTGTACTTGCCGTCGTCACCCTTCTTCCATTCGTACATCACGTAGTCCGGACGGGTGATGTCGCCCTTCTCGTCGAAGCCGATCTCGCCGATAGCGGTCGTGAACGGGCCATTGGCCTTGGCTGCTTCTGCGACCTTCATGGGATCGTTCTCGCCGGCTGCCTTGGCGGCATCGGCGATGATCTGCACGGCGGCGTAGGAGTAGAGCGTGTAGGCTTCCGGTTCGAAACCGGCAGCGCGGAACTTCTCGACGAGTTCCTTCGCGTTCGGGTTCTTGCGCGGATCGGGCGCGAACGTCATCAGCGTGCCGTCGACCGCGTCGCCTGCGATGGAAGCGAGCTCGTTCGACACGATGCCGTCGCCCGACATAAAGGTAGCGTCCAGCCCCTGGTCGGCCAGCTGGCGCATGATCAGGCCGGCTTCGGTGTGCAGGCCGCCCCAGTAAACGACGGTGACACCGGCTTCCTTCATCTTGGCTATCAGCGCCGAGAAGTCCTTGTCGCCGACATTGACGCCTTCATACATGGCTTCAGTGACGCCGGCGGCGTTGGCTGCCTTCTTGGTCTCGTCCGCAAGGCCCTGGCCGTAAGGAGTCTTGTCGTGGATGATGGCGACCTTGGCGTCCTTGAAGTTGGCGGCGAGATAGTCGCCGGCAACCTTGCCCTGCTGATCGTCGCGACCGCAGGTGCGGAAGGTGTTCCACAGGCCGCGTTCGGTGAATTGCGGGTTGGTCGAGGCAGGCGTGATCTGCATGATGCCGTTTTCGGCATAGACTTCCGACGCGGGGATCGAGACGCCGGAGTTGAAGTGACCGACAACAAACTTGACGCCATCGGCAACGAACTTGTTGGCAACCGAAATACCCTGCTTCGGATCGGAGACGTCGTCGCCGACGACGACCTTGATCTGCTCGCCGTTAATGCCTCCCGCGGCATTGATGTCGGCGGCCGCCTGCTCGGCGCCCTTCTGGAGCTGAGCGCCGAAAGCGGCATTCGGGCCAGTGATCGGGCCGGCGACGCCGATGATGATGTCCGCCCACGCGCTGCCGCTGAACGCCACGAGGGCGGTCAGTGCAACAGCGGACAAAAGTGACTTTTTCATTGAAACACTCCCATTAGCTGAGCGGGCTGGATGAAGCTTTCATGCGATGCCCACCCATATCGCAGAAAGCGCTACTTTGCCGATTTTCAGGCGCTTGTCACGCCGATTCACCTCGGCAGAGAGTTACGTCTTGTTCATGATTAAGCTTAACCTTTCGGCTTCCAACTCAGCAGCGATGCCCGCTCGTATAGCCAGTGATACTGCGTCACCATCTGGTTGGTGCGCGTGTATTGGTAGCCAAGAATACCGATAATCAGCAGAACGATTGCGTCGACGATGTAGTAGTGCAGGCTGAACATCGTGCCGTCGAAGAGGGCATGATGAATAAAGCGCACAGCGATGCCGAGCAGCAGGAGATACATGACGAGAGCGGGCATCGGCCGCCAGGTCTGGGCGCAGGCCCTGCCGGTCATCCAGGCCGCCCAGCCGCCGAGCAGACAGGTGACGAAGAAGAACTGCCAGACCGAAGGTTCCTCGTAGAGAATTCCCTGCATTTTCGCCAACCTCCAGACAGCCTTGGGCGCTGTCCATCTTTCTGTTTTCAGTTAGCTGCGGAAGGCGCTTTCCGCCCCCGCAACATCGTCTAGTGCCGCCCGCCCTCGAGATAGGCTGCCCGCACGTCCGGATTTGCGAGAAGCTCCGCGCCGGAACCGCTGAGCGTAACGTTGCCGTTGACCATGACGTAGCCGCGATTGGCGAGCTTCAAGGCACCGAACGCGTTCTGCTCGACCAGGAACACGGTCAATCCCTCGGTCTTGTTGAGTTCACGGATCGCGTCGAAAATCTGCTTCACGATCAGCGGCGCCAGCCCGAGCGATGGCTCATCGAGCAGCAGTAGCTTGGGCCTGGCCATCAGGGCGCGGCCGATCGACAGCATCTGCTGCTCGCCGCCCGAAAGCGTGCCGCCGCGCTGGGCGATGCGCTCCTTGAGGCGCGGAAACAGCGTGAACACCTTCTCCGCGTCCTCGTTGAAAAACTTCAGATTGTCGAGGCTCGCACCCATCTGGAGGTTTTCCATGACGGTCATGCGCGGAAAGATGCGCCGCCCTTCCGGCGATTGCGCAATACGCATGCGTGCTATCTCGTGGGTCGGCATCTCCGTGATGTCAGTCCCGGAGAAGGTGATCCTGCCGGACCGCGCCCGCGGGCTGCCGAAAATCGTCATCATCAGCGTCGACTTGCCGGCGCCGTTGGCGCCGATCAAGGCGACGATCTCGCCCTCGGTGACCGACACGTTGACACCGTTCAGCGCGCGGATATTGCCATAGTAGGTCTGCACGCCCTCGACCTGCAGCAACGCTTTCGTAGCCATTAGCGACTTTCTCCGCGCTTTCCGGTTGCAGGCTTGGCGGCTGCGGGTTTGGCGGCGGTCCGGGCAAGCTTCCTGGCCTGGCCGACCCAATCCTCGCGTGCTATGCGTCCGTCAAAGGCCAGATAGGCTTCGACAGCTTCTATGTCGGCCTTCTTCCATGCCGCGATCTGGTCGAAATGGAAGATGCCGTGTTCGTTGAGCTTCTTTTCGTTCACGGGGCCGATGCCCTTGATCAGCACCAGCCTGTCGGCGACGCCGCCGCGCGGCGCGGGGAGCGTGTTGGCGACGGTCCTGGTTTTAGGAGCCGACGGTTTCGCCTTGGCGGCTGCTGGCTTTGCGGCCGCGGCTTTTGCCTTGGCGCGCGCTTCGCGATCGTCCACCTGCTGCGCCTTGGACGCGCGTTTGGAGACGGTGATGCGTTCGCCTTGATCGTCGCTGTGGCCGATCGTGTCTGATACCGCGCCGGCCATCATCGAAGACGAATCCGCCGGGCCGTGTTCCCTGTCCGGCTCGGCGTCGAACTGCTCGATGACCTGCTCGTCGCCGACCTCGATCAGCACCTCCTCGACTTCCTCGTCCTCGACGCCGAGATAGGCGGCAATGACGCGAGGGTCGCTTTTCACGAAATCGGGATTGCCGTCGGAAATTTTGCGGCCGTATTCGAGCACGACCACGTGGTCGGAAATCTGCATGACCACCGACATGTCGTGCTCGATCAAAAGGATCGACGTGCCGGTGGTGTCCTTGATGTCCATCAGCAGCGCGTTGAGTGCATGCGATTCCCTCGGGTTGAGGCCGGCTGCCGGCTCGTCCAGGCACAGAAGCTCCGGGCCGGTGCACATTGCGCGGGCGATCTCCAGACGCCGCTGCGCACCATAGGGCAGGTCGCCGGCGGGATCGTCGGCGCGGTCGATGAGATTGGCCTTTTCCAGCCAAAATTTGGCAACTTCGATGGATTCGGCCGACGCCCGGCGGTAGCCGCTGAAGCCCAATAGGCCGAGCACCGTATAGCCTGATGCCAGCATCAATTTATTGTGCTGCGCCACCAGCAGGTTCTCCAGAAGCGTCATGCCCGAAAACAGGCGGATGTTCTGGAACGTGCGCGCCACCTTGGCCTTGGCCGTGATCTCGTGGCCGGGCATGCGTTCGAGCAGGAATTGCTGGCCGCTCCTGCCGGCCAGCCGGATCATGCCTTCGGTCGGCTTGTAGAAGCCGGTGATGCAGTTGAAGACCGTGGTCTTTCCGGCCCCGTTGGGGCCGATCAGCGCGGTGATGTCGCCGCGCCGAGCCTCGAAGGACAGGTCGCCGATCGCGACCAACCCGCCGAATTTCATCGACAAATGCTCGACCGCAAGAATCGAAGTGTTCATGGACGGTTCCGAATTCATCAGCCGTGTCCTTCCTTGGTGAAGGAACCGGCAACGGCCTTGCTCTTGTGCAGGAAGGCCGTGGGTTCGCGGCTGCCGACGAAGCCGCGCGGCTTCCATATCATGACGATGACCATCGCCATTCCAAAGAGCAGCATTCGGTAAAGTTCGGGTGTGAAATCAGGACCGAATATCATCTTGAGGAATTGCATCTCGCGCAGGATCTCGGTGCCGCCGATCATCACCAACGCCGCTACGGCGATGCCGGGCAGCGAGCCCATGCCGCCGAGAACGACGATGGCCAGGATGATCGCCGATTCCAGGAAGATGAAGGATTCGGGACTGACGAAGCCCTGCCGCGCGGCGAAGAACGAGCCGGCGAAGCCTCCGAACATGGCGCCGATGGCGAAGGCGGTGAGCTTGGTGTTGGTGGTGTTGATGCCCAGCGAGCGGCAGGCGATCTCGTCCTCGCGCAAGGCTTCCCACGCCCGACCGACCGGCATGCGGCGCAGCCTGATGGTGACGAAGGCGGTAAGCAGCGCCAGCAACAGGATGAGATAGTAGAGGAAAATCTTGTAGTAGGCGCCCGATTGGGCGATGTCGAACACTTTGGCGATGTAATTGTCGTCCGACACGTTGAACGAGATCAGACCGAAGAACGAGACTTTCGGGATGCCGGAAATGCCGGCCGAGCCGTTGGTCACCTCGCGCCAATTGATCAGCACGAGGCGGATGATCTCGCCGAAGGCGAGCGTCACAATGGCGAGGTAGTCGCCGCGCAGGCGCAGCACCGGAAAACCGAGAATGACGCCCCAGAACGCCGCCATGGCGCCGGCGGCCGGCAGCAGGATCCAGAACGACCAGCCGAATTCGGTCCCGAGCAGCGCGTAGGAATAGGCGCCGACGGCGTAGAAGGCGACGTAACCGAGGTCGAGCAGACCGGCGAGACCGACGACGATGTTCAGGCCCCAGGCGAGCATTACATAGATCAGGATCTGGATGCCGAAATTATCGACCCATTTCAGCGAGCCCTGGAAGCCGAAGAACAGGACGATCACTACCGGATAGAGGAACAGCCCGACGATGGAGAGATTGATGAGGTTCCGGCGGAGATAGCTCGGCTCGGCGGCGATGACGGGAACGGCCTTGCCCTTCGTCCGCCTGCGCTCCTCGATCGCGGGGCTGACGAAGGCGACATAGAGGAAGCGCCCGATCATGGTCAACGCGACGACGATGGCCAGCAGGCCCCAGCGCTGGACGATGATCAGTTCGTTGCGGATGTTCTGGTCGGTCTTCAATCCGACCAGAAGGACGAACAGGCCGAAGGAGATCGCGCCGGCATAGAGCGCCTCGCGGATTGCCCGAGGAAAGGGGCTTCCCGCCTCGACGCGGTTTGTGGAAACGGCTTGCACCATGATGTCAGACCTTTTCCACTTCGGGCCGGCCGAGAATGCCCGACGGCAGGAAGATCAGCACGATGGCGAGGATCGAGAACGCCGCCACATCTTTGTAATCGATGGAGAAATAGGCCGACCACATCGATTCTATGAAGCCGATCATCAGCCCGCCAAGCACGGCGCCGGGGATGGAGCCGATGCCGCCAAGCACCGCGGCCGTGAACGCCTTGACGCCCGGAACGAAGCCGTCTGAGAACACCACGACGCCGTAATACATGAGGTAGAGCGTGCCAGCGACGGCCGCCAACGAGGCGCCCATGATGAAGGTGATCGAGATGGTGCGGTCGACGTCGATGCCGAGCAGGGCGGCCATCTTGCGGTCCTGCTCGCAGGCTCTCTGGGCGCGGCCCAGCGCCGTCTTGTTGACCAGGTACCAGAAGATGGCGAGCAGCGCGATGGTGACGACGACGATGACGATCTGCTTCTGCGAAACCGAGATGCCGAAAATGTTGTAGACTTTGGAGATCATCGGCGGGATCGGCTTGTTGCGCGGGCCCTGGGTGACCTGCACGAAGTTCGACAGCACGATCGACATGCCGATCGCCGTGATCAGCGGCGCCAGCCGGAACGAGCCGCGCAGCGGCCGGTAAGCGACCTTCTCGATCGTCCAGTTGTAGAGGCTGGTGGTCAGCATCGCCACGATCATCATGACCAGCAGGAACAGCACCACCGGCAGCGAATAGAAGACGGCGGTCAGGACCAGGAAGACGATCAGCGCTACGAACGACCCGATCATGAAGATGTCGCCATGGGCGAAATTGATCATGCCGATGATGCCGTAGACCATCGTATAGCCGATCGCGATCAGCCCATAGATCGATCCCAGCGTCAGCCCGTTGACAAGCTGCTGGACGAAATATTCCATATTTAAACGGCTCCCCTGGAACGTCGCCACGTGGACGCGTTCCTTTTCTTGCTTTCCCCTAGTCCTAAAGTTTCGAGCCCGGATTGCAACGTCATTTTGCAGCGGGTCCGCCCTTCAAGCCCCTGCCCAAACTGCTTGCGTTGTTTCTGGCTCAAGGTCGCTGGACTAGGCGGCAAGCTATCATTGGCCCAACGCAATGTCTTTGACGAATCCGGAGATTCTTTTTCCTCAAATCGAAGAATCCGGTGCGGTGTGTCCCTGATACAAGGTTTTGTTGCGTCCGGCGTATCGGACTCATTTGGCCGGAGAAGCGCAGGCAAGGCATTTCCGCCGCTCATCTGACGACAAATCCGTGCGCGAACGGATCGCGGTCGTCGATGAAAATGGTGTTCAGTCCGGTCATGCGCGCCCAGCCCCCGATCGACGGGATGATCGCGCTTTTCCCGCCCATTTCCGTTTCGCTCTCCACCCGCCCCTTGAACAGCGAGCCGATGATCGATTCATGGACGAAGTCGTCGCCAACCTTCAACCTGCCCTTGGCATGGAGCTGCGCCATGCGCGCCGAGGTGCCGGTGCCGCAGGGCGAGCGGTCGATGGCCTTGTCGCCGTAGAACACAGCGTTGCGCGCATGCGCGTCCGGATGCTTCGGCGCGCCGGTCCACAATATGTGCGACAGCCTGTTGATGCTTGGATTTTCGGGATGCACGAAGGAGTATTGTTCGTTCAGGCGCTCGCGGAGCACCGGGCTCCAGGCGATGAGGTCGCCGGCCGAGTGGTCGTCCATGTCGCGATAATTCTCCTGCGGCTCGACGATCGCATAGAAATTGCCGCCATAGGCGACATCGACCTTGAGAGATCCGAGAACCGGGCATTCAACGGCGAGGCCTTCCGCGTAGAGGAACGACGGTACGTTGGTGATGCGCACCTCCTCGACATATTCGCCGACCTGCTTGTACTCGGCAATCACCAGGCCCGCAGGCGTATCGAGGCGCAACACGCCGGGTTTTCGCGGTCGCACGAGACCGTGCTCGATCGCCATTGTGACCGTGCCGATGGTGCCGTGGCCGCACATTGGCAGGCAGCCTGAAGTTTCGATGAACAGGATGGCGAGGTCGCAATCGTCGCGCGTCGGCGGGTAGAGAATCGAGCCGGACATCACGTCATGGCCGCGCGGCTCGAACATAAGGCCGGTCCGGATCCAGTCGTATTCGGCGAGGAAATGCGCCCGCCGCTCCATCATGGTCGCGCCCTTCAGCAACGGACCGCCGCCGGCGACCAGCCGCACCGGATTACCGCATGTGTGCCCGTCGATGCAGAAAAATGAATGCCGCGCCATTGAATGCCTTCAGAATCGCTGTGCGGAAAATGGTGAAAGGTCGATTGCCGGAGCCTGCCCCGAAAGCAGATCGCGGATCAAGCTTGCTGTGGCGGCGGCCTGAGTCAGGCCGAGATGACCGTGGCCGAAGGCATAGTGAACGTTGCGGTGGTGCCTGGGTCCGCCGATCACCGGCAGCGAATCCGGCAGCGATGGCCGGAACCCCATCCATTCGCGCCCACCGCGGGTGTCGAGCCCGGGCAGGAATTTTTTGGCTTTCTCGAGCATCGCCTTCGAGCGGGCATAGTTGGGCGGGCGGCGCAGGCCGCCGAGTTCGACCGCCCCGCCGATGCGAAGACCGGTGGCGAGCGGCGTGATGACAAAACCCTGACCGGAAAAGATGAGCTGACGCTTTACGTCGAATGCGTCGACCGGCAGGGTGGTGTTGTAGCCGCGCTCTGTTTCCAGCGGAATGCGGTCGCCGAGCTGCCGTGCCAGCAAATGCGACCATGCGCCCGCCGCGAGCACCAGATGGCCGGCATTCAGCGTGCGGCCGTCGCGAAGCTGGACGACGATGCCGCCTTTCGACGGCATGACGAGCCCGACATCGCCTTTAACGAAGGTCGCGCCCTTCTCCTCCGCATAGCGCCAGATCGCCTTGCCGAGAAGCTTGGGATCGGCGACGGTCTTCCAGACCGGAACGAAGGTGCCGCGGACGAGCCGGCCCGACAGGCCGGGCTGAAAGGCGGCAAGTTCATGCTGCCTGAGATGCCGGTATTCTATGCCGAAGCGGTCGCGGGCTGCCCAGCCGGGCAGCGATGCCTCGAATTCGGCTTTGCTCTCATAAAGTTCGAGCGAGCCGTCCTCGCGCAGCATGTCCTTTGTCGCCGACCGCGCCATCAGCCCGGCCCATTCGGCTTCGGCGAGCTTCATCATCGCAGCCTGCGCCTTGAGGCCGCCTTCGTATCTGTCCGCCGCGCCGGCGCGCCAGAAGCGCACCAGCCACGGCAGAAGTTTCGGCAGATAAGCGGGCGGAATGGAAAGCGGCCCGAGCGGGTCCATGAGCCATTTCGGGACTTGCCCGAGCATGCCCTTATGGGCCAGCGGCAGCACGTCGGAAAATGCCAGGGCGGCGGCGTTGCCCGAACTCGTCTCCTCGCAAATGCCGGTGCGGTCGTAGACGGTGACGCGCCGCCCGGCTTCGGCGAGATAGGCGGCAATGCAGACGCCGATAATGCCGCCGCCGATGATGGCGATGGTGTCTGATTTCGTCGCTGGCTCAGCCATCATGCTTGGAGCGATCTGAACAAATGTAACCTCCCCGTAAAGAACGGGGAGAGGGGAGCGTCGGCGCTGGAGCTTCTCCCTCCTCCCCGTCTCTTACGGGGAGAAGGTGTCGGCAGGCGGATGAGGGGCAGCGCCAAACCAGTGAAGCTGCTTCGCCTCGACCAAAGACCATGCCGTTCGACAAAGTACCAGCTTTCTCAAAACCTCGGCAGCGCCGGCCGGACGGCGAGCGCGTCCTTGACGATCTTCTCCACGGTCGCGCGGCGCTCGCCCGAGAGCGGAAGGCGCGGCATGCGCACGCGGTCGTTGGTGGCGATCGCATGCACTTCGGCAAGCTTGATGTTCTGGACCAGATAGGTCGAGACGTCGAGGTCGAGCAGCGGCCGGAACCAGCGATAGATCGACAGCGCCTCTTCCCGCCGGCCCTGCTTCATCAATTGATAAATGGCCACGGTTTCGCGCGGGAAGGCGGTGACCAGACCGGCGACCCAACCGATGGCGCCGACGGACAGCGCCTCGAAAGCCAGATTGTCCACACCGGTGAAAAGGTCGAAACGGCCGCCGAAGCGGTTGATGATCTCGGTCGAGCGGCGAATGTCGTCGGACGATTCCTTGACCGCAACGAATAGCGGATCGGACGCGAGCTCCTCCATCACGTCAACGGTAACGTCGACGCGGTAGGCGAGGCGGTTGGAGTAGATCATCACCGGCAGGCCGCCGGCTGCGGCCACTGCCTTCAGCGTCGCCACTGTTTCCTGCGGATTGGTGTGGTAGATCGGGCTCGGCACCACCATCAGGCCGTCGGCGCCGGCCTTTGCCGCCCGCCTGGCAAGCGTAGCGCCATCGCGCGTTGCGGCCTCATTGACGGTCATCAGCACCGGCTTTCCGCCGGCGACCTTCTTCGCCGTCGCCATCACCTCGAGCTTCTCGTCATGCGAAAGCATCGGGCCTTCGCCGAGCGAGCCCGCGACGATGATGCCGTCGCAGCCGGCCTCCATCTGCAGCGCGAAGCAGCGCTCCATCTCGGCGTGGTCGAGGCGGTCTTCCTCGGTGAATTTGGTGGTGACTGCTGGGAATACCCCGGTCCACATAGCTCTTCTCCATCAGATATATCAGTGATATATCTCTAGGCCGAAGACTCTGTCAATCGCTTCCGGCAGGTGATATATCAAAAATATATCAATGAGGGCTGAAGGGTTTGGAGACCGGTATTAAATCGGCGAGCGCCACGGCTTACCGCGCGCTGGAAGGCATGATCGTAACGCTCGAACTCGCACCCGGAAGCGTTGCGACCGAGGGCGCGCTGATCGAGAGGCTCGGCCTCGGCAGGACGCCGGTCCGCGAGGCGATCCAGCGGCTGGCCTGGGAAGGGCTCGTCGAGGTGCGTCCTCGCGCCGGGCTCGCCATTGCGCCGCTGCATCCCGCCGACTGGCTGCGGGTGCTCGATGCGCGCCGCGGTGTGGAAGTCGTGCTGGCTCGCTCGGCCGCGCGCTATGTCACGCGCGACGCCGCGGACCGGTTTCACGCGGCGGCCGTTGCTATGCAGAAAGCCGTCGCCGCGAGGGATGTCCTGGGTTTCCTGGAAGCCGACAAGGCGCTCGATGAGGCAATGGCAGGGGCGGCCGACAATCCCTTCGCCGTTCGCGTAGCAGCTCCGCTGCAGACCCACAGTCGCCGGTTCTGGTTCCGTTATCAGGCCGAGACCGGGCTTGGCGAGTCAGCCGAACATCACGTCCGGCTGATAGGCGC
Source organism: Mesorhizobium sp. WSM2240 (assembly GCF_040438645.1). Lineage (NCBI taxonomy): Bacteria > Pseudomonadati > Pseudomonadota > Alphaproteobacteria > Hyphomicrobiales > Phyllobacteriaceae > Mesorhizobium > Mesorhizobium sp. WSM2240. The sequence goes on along the minus strand of NZ_CP159253.1, from coordinate 4,720,543 downwards.
AATCCTCGAGAGGGATGAAAAGGCGGCCGCTCAGGAAGCCGACCGCCTTATGTCACTGCTCCGCGGACATGCGGAGCTGGTGGCTTCACGCTAAACGGCGTCAGGCGTCGGGCAACGCCGCCATCAGATTGCCGTCAAAGCCTTCGCCGGCCGAAAGCACGCAGCTCTTGCCGTCGGTTCCGGTCGCCAGAATGGTCCAGGTGCCGTTCTCCGAAACGAAGATCTCGACCACCGCCTCGGGATTGATGACACCCACCGCCTGCGCCTTCTCCTTGTATTCGTCCGAGAGCTTCTTGACGATTTCGCCGCGTTCGGCGCAGGGGACTCCGGCAGAGGCGGAAGCCAGAGGCAACAGCATCACCGATACGGCGGCTGCCGCGATTAGGCGTAAAATTCGTGCCATGACGCACCTCCTTCCGGCAACAAAGGATTTCCACAGTAAATCCCAGGATGCGGGTTCAAGCTGTTCATCTACCGAACTGCCACGCAAGCTTCTCGGTCGCTCGGAAAAGGAAGCCGGATACGGCCATGGCCGTTCCATCACGGAACATAAAAAAAAGTTTTGTTCTATTCCGTACATAAAAAGGGCCGCGCAATGCGCGGCCCTTTTTATGTAAAAAACCGGCCCGTTAATTCATCGTCGGAATTACGAATTCCGCGCCATCCTTGATGCCCGACGGCCAGCGCGAGGTCACGGTCTTGGTCTTCGTGTAAAAGCGGAATGCGTCGGGGCCGTGCTGATTCAGATCGCCGAAGGACGAGGCCTTCCAGCCGCCGAACGTATAGTAAGCGATCGGCACCGGGATCGGCACGTTGACGCCGACCATGCCGACCTGGACCCTGGACGCGAAGTCGCGGGCTGCGTCGCCGTCACGGGTGAAGATCGCGACGCCGTTGCCCATCTCGTGGTCGTTGGCGAGCTTGATCGCGTTCTCGTAGGTCGGTGCGCGCACCACCGAGAGCACGGGCCCAAAAATCTCTTCCTTGTAGATGCGCATGTCGGCGGTGACATTGTCGAACAGGCAGCCGCCCATATAGTAGCCGTCCTCATAGCCCTGCATCTTGAAGCCGCGGCCGTCGACGACGAGCTTGGCGCCTTCCTTGACGCCGATGTCGACGTAATTCTTGACGCGCTCGAGCGCCTCCTTGGTGACCAGCGGACCGAAATCGGCCGAGGAATCGGTCGACGGGCCGACCTTCAGGCTCTCGACTCGGGGGATGAGCTTTTCGAAAAGCCGCTCCGCCGTCTCGTGGCCGACCGGAACCGCCACCGAGATCGCCATGCAGCGTTCGCCGGCCGAGCCGTAGCCGGCGCCGATCAGCGCGTCGACGGTCTGGTCCATGTCGGCATCGGGCATGATGATCATATGGTTCTTGGCGCCGCCGAAGCACTGCGCACGTTTGCCGTTGGCGGTGGCGCGCGAATAGATGTATTGCGCGATCGGGGTCGAGCCAACGAAGCCTATCGCCTTGATGTCCGGATCGTCGAGGATGGCGTCGACAACTTCCTTGTCGCCGTTCACGACGTTCAGGATGCCGGCTGGCAAGCCCGCTTCGAGGAACAGTTCGGCGATCCTCAGAGGCACGCCGGGGTCGCGCTCGGAAGGCTTCAGGATGAAGGCGTTGCCGCAGGCGATGGCGGGTGCGATCTTCCACAGCGGGATCATCGCTGGAAAGTTGAACGGGGTAATGCCGGCGACGACGCCGAGCGGCTGGCGCATCGAATAGACGTCGATGCCGGGACCGGCGCCGTCAGTGAATTCACCCTTCATCATGTGCGGCGCGCCGATACAGACCTCGACCACTTCGAGGCCGCGCTGGATGTCGCCCTTGGCGTCCGCGATGGTCTTGCCGTGCTCGCGAGCCAGAATGTCGGCAAGCTCGTCATAGTCGCGCTGCACCAGTTCCAGGAACTTCATCAGGACGCGGACGCGGCGCTGCGGATTGGTTGCCCCCCAAGCCGGCTGCGCGGCCTTGGCGTTTTCGACCGCGGCGCGCAATTCCGACTTCGAGGCCAGCGCCACTGTGCCGCGCACCGAGCCGTCCATGGGCTGCATGACGTTCTGAGCGCGTCCGCTCGTGCCGGCGACGCGCTTGCCGCCGATGTAATGACTGTACTCGACCATGATCTCTCTCCCTGAATTCCGTTGAGTTGCCGTATTGTCCCGCTTTGCGACGTGCATTGCAACGCGAGCGGAAAAGCAACCGTTGTGCGGAAAATCGATAACGAGATTGCAGGCTATTCGATTTTCTGCATAAGGGGCGTATGGATACCTACACTCATCCGACGATCGCCCCATGAACTGGGATGACGTCCGCATCTTTCTCGCCGTCGCCCGCGCTGGGCAGATTCTGGGCGCAGCGAGGCGGTTGGAACTCAATCACGCCACCGTCTCGCGCAGGGTCGCGGCTCTCGAACAGGCGCTCAATACAAAGCTGTTCCGCCGGCTGACCACCGGCAGCGAACTGACGCCGGCCGGCGAACGCTTCCTCGAAATGGCCGAACGCATGGAAGCCGACATGATAACCGCGCGCGCCGAGATCGCCGGCGAGGGCGACGAAGTGTCGGGCGCGGTGCGCATCGGCGCGCCGGACGGCTTCGGCGTCGCCTTCCTGGCTTCCCGGCTTGGCCGCCTCACCGAAAAGCACCGCGAACTGAAGATCCAGTTGGTGCCGGTGCCACGTTCATTCTCGCTGTCGCGGCGCGAGGCCGATATCGCCATCACCGTCGAGCGGCCTTCCGAAGGCAGGCTGGTGGCGGGAAAGCTGGTCGACTACACGCTCGGCCTTTTCGCCTCGCGCGCCTATGCCGAACAGCACGGCCTGCCGCAAACAGTCGGCGAACTCGCCGCGCACCGGCTGGTCGGCTATGTGCCGGACCTCGTCGTCAGTCCCTCGCTCGACTACGCCGGTGAATTCAGCCCGAACTGGAACGCCGGCTTTTCCATCTCCTCCGCGCTTGGGCAGGCCGAAGCGGTGCGCTCAGGCGCTGGCATCGGCATTGTGCACACCTTCATCGCGCGCTCGCTGCCTGAGCTTGTGCCCGTCCCCGCCGCCCCGCCGATCCGCCGCGCCTACTGGCTGGTCTATCACGAATCCATGCGGCCACTGCGCCGCATCCAGACCGTGGCGGAGTTCATCACGAGAGCTGTCGAGCGGGAGCGGGCGCTTTTCGTTTGAACCGGCGCTGTGCCGATGCGGCACAATTCCGTTACCGAAGACGCGTCAGAAGCTGCTTGCCCGCCGGCCTGCGAGGGTTCGTTGGTTGCCCGGCCTGCCTATCGGCACAACATGTTGCGGTGAACAAAGCCGGAAATCCGGCCGATCAGCGATTCGTCGCCGCTTCGTTCCCTCTTTAGCCGGAACGTTAACGAAAATCGCACCGGACGCCGCTTCGGCGGAAATGGCGCGGCAACATTCGGCAAACGGGCAGGCGTCGCGGCCCATCAAATCAGTTCCAGGCGGCGTCCGCCGGATCAAAGGTTAACACGCCGCAGAAAATGTCCCGCCAGGTGGCAAATTGCGATTCACCATCTGGAGTCGAAAAACCTGTCAAGGCCCAGATGTTGTGTCGAACAAAGCAGGAAAACGGCGGAATCAGCGATTCGTCGCCGATTCGTTCCGTGTTTGGCCGAGAAGTTAACCGGCGCCCGGGTTGCCTTTGGAATCTCCGCGCATCCAAAGTAAAATTTGTCGGTGAATCAAGAGGTTCTCCTATCAAGCAAGGCGCGCCTGAACGTTCTTGCGATAGAAGTTAACGCCGAAGAGAGGCGTCACGTCGCGGCACTCACAACCCGATTCACGATCTGGTGCGCGAGTGCTCCAGCCCAGCTACATGTGGCCGTGAACAAATCCTGAATCTCTTGGAGTCACTGATTCGTCTCCGATTCGTTCCAGACTCGTTCCAACGTTAATTTTGACGCTTGCCGCTTCCGTTTCCGGGATCGAAACCCTATTTGTCGCCTCATCGCCATTGCCGCCGCAGCGGCCCTCATTCAGCCGGTTCGCAGAACACCGAGCCGCCAAGCCGAGCCAGAAAGGCCGCTTCCCCTTCCGATGAATCTGCAGCAGCCAAAGAACGATCCGCTCATCCTTTCAGGACGAGACGTGACGGCCGTGCTCGGCCCGACCAATACCGGCAAGACGCATCTGGCGATCGAGCGCCTGGTGGCGCATGAGAGCGGCCTGATCGGCCTGCCGCTCAGGCTGCTGGCGCGCGAGGTCTATGGCCGGGTCTGCGAAAAGGTAGGCGCGAGCAAGGTGGCGCTGGTAACCGGCGAGGAGAAAATCCTGCCGCCGGGCGCGAAATATTCGGTGTGCACGGTCGAGGCCATGCCGCGGGAGACCGACGCCGCCTTCGTGGCGATCGACGAGGTGCAACTCGCCGGCGACCTCGAGCGCGGGCACATCTTCACCGACCGCATCCTGCATCTGCGCGGCCGCCAGGAGACGCTGCTTCTTGGTGCGGCGACCATGCAGGGCATCCTCCAGCGGCTGCTGCGCGGCGTTTCGGTGGTGACGCGGCCGCGGCTGTCGCACCTCGCCTATTCCGGCTCGAAAAAGCTGACCCGGCTGCCGCCGCGCTCGGCCATCGTCGCTTTCTCGGCCGACGAGGTTTATGCGATCGGCGAGTTGATCCGCCGCCAGCGAGGCGGCGTCGCCGTGGTGCTCGGCGCGCTCAGCCCGCGCACCCGCAACGCCCAGGTCGCCATCTACCAATCGGGCGACGTCGATTTCCTGGTGGCGACCGACGCGATCGGCATGGGGTTGAACCTCGACCTCGATCATGTCGCCTTCGCGCAGAACCGAAAGTTCGACGGTTTCCAGTATCGCAATCTGAACGCTTCCGAACTCGGCCAGATCGCGGGCCGCGCCGGGCGGCATCTGCGCGACGGCACCTTCGGCGTCACCGGCCAGGTCGATCCCTTCCCGGACGAACTGGTCGAGAAGATCGAGAGCCACGATTTCGATCCGGTGAAGGTGCTGCAATGGCGCACCGCGCAGTTCGATTTTTCCAGCATCGACGCGCTCAAGCGCTCGATCGATACGACCGCGCCGGTCGAGGGGCTGACGCGGGCGCTGCCGGCGGTGGACGGCCGGGCGCTGGAGCATCTTTCGCAGGATCCGGACGTCCGTGCGCTTGCTACCGGGCGCGAGCGCGTGGCGCGCCTGTGGGAAGTCTGCGCGCTGCCGGATTACCGCAAGATCGCGCCCGCCCAGCATTCGGAGCTCGTCGCCTCGATCTACCTCGACATTGCGCGTCATGGGCATGTCGATGAGAACTACATGGCCGAGCAGGTGCGCCGGGCCGACACGGTCGAGGGCGATATCGACACGCTGTCGCATCGCATCGCCCAGATCCGGACCTGGACCTACGTCTCCAATCGGCCGGGATGGCTGGCCGATCCGCAGCACTGGCAACAAAAAACGCGCGAGATCGAAGACAGATTGTCGGATGCGCTGCATGAGCGGTTGACGAAACGCTTCGTAGACCGCAGGACTTCCGTCCTCATGCGCCGCCTTAGAGAAAATACGATGCTTGAAGCCGAAATTAGCCCTGCCGGAACGGTCCTAGTCGAGGGCCACCATGTCGGGGAACTGCAGGGGTTCCGATTCACTGCCGACCAGTCCGCCGGCGGCGAAGAGGGCAAGGCGATCAAGGCTGCGGCGCAGAAGGCGCTGGCGCTGGAATTCGACAGCCGCGCCGAGCGGTTTTCCGCCTCCGGCAACAGCGACATCGCGCTCGGCTCCGACGGCATTCTGCGCTGGATCGGCGCACCGATCGGAACGCTGGCCGCGACCGAGGATGCGCTCCGGCCGCGCGTCATCCTGCTCGCCGACGAACAGCTCACCGGCCCGGCCCGAGACAAGGTCGCGGCGCGCGCCGAGCGCTTCGTGAACTTCCAGATCGAGACGGCGCTGAAGCCGCTGATCGAACTGAAGAATGCCGAGCAGCTTTCGGGAATTGCGCGCGGCATCGCCTTCCAGCTGGTCGAGAATTTCGGGCTAATAAACCGGCGCGAGATCGCTGACGACATCAAATCTCTGGACCAGGAAGGGCGCGCGGGGCTGCGACGCCTCGGCGTGCGCTTCGGCGCGTACCATGTTTTCGTGCCGAGCCTGCTCAAGCCCGGTCCCGCCGGCCTGGTGACGCTGCTCTGGGCACTGCAGAACGACGGCAAGGACAAGCCCGGTTTCGGCGATGTCGTCCATGCGCTCGCCGCCGGCAGGACTTCCGTGGTGGTCGACCCGGCCTTCGACCGCGCCTTCTACAAGCTCGCCGGATTCCGCATGCTCGGACGCCGCGCCGTGCGCGTCGACATTCTGGAGCGGCTTGCCGATCTGATCCGTCCGGCGCTGGCGTGGAAGGCCGGAACCGGCCCGCGGCCTGACGGCGCGTTCGACGGCAGCGCCTTCCTGGTGACGCCGGCGATGATGTCGATCCTTGGCGCCAACGCCGACGACATCGAGGAGATCCTGAAAGGCCTCGGCTACCGCGCCGAGCCGAAGCCGGCAGCCGAGGTGAAGACGCGGCTCGAGGCGCTGGACCAAGCCGCACGCGAGGCCGCGGAAGCCGCAGCCGCGAAGCGAGAAGCAGAAAAGGCGGCGAAGGAAGCCGAGAAGGCGGAGGCTAAGAAAGCAGAGGCCGAGAAGGCCGCTAGTGAGCCAGTCAAAGCGGCGATCGCCGCCGGCGGTGATATGCCCTCCGCTGGAGCGGATGAAGTGGCAAACGTTGCCGCGCCTTCTTCCTCCCTTGCAGGGGAGGTGTCGCCGGAGGGTGGAGACGACGTGCTGGGTTCTTCACCGTCCGCACCCGAACTGACTGCGTCGGAGGGAGAAGCTGTCGCTTCTGAACCTTTGACATCCGCCACAGAGGCGATCGCGCCGGTCGTGCAGGATGAGCCGGTCACAGAGGAGCAGCCTGCAGAAGCCGAATCTTCGACGGAAGCCGCCGCGCCGCCGCTCGAGGCTGCGACCTGGAAGCCTGATGCGGAGGAGCTGCCCGCTGACCTGATGCCCGCCGTGCCCGGTTCGGAGAGCGCCGGCGAAGTCGCCGCCCATTCGGCAAAAGTCGGTCCGGAAGGCGTGGAGACCGCCCCTGTCGCGGAGTCTGCCGAAGCGACAAACACCAAGCCGGCGCCTAAAGGCGACGGTGAGGAGGCGGAGGAGCCTAAGCCGATCCTCTTGTGGCGGCCGGCTAGGTTCGAGCAGCGGCCCCGCCACCACAGGCAGGACAACCGCCGTCGCGGCCAGCGTGACGGCGCTGCCGCCGCCGACGGCAAGGCGCAGGGCGATCGGCCTCAGCGCAACGACGCCCGGCCGCCCCGCGAAAAAAATGGCGGCAAGGAGCGTTTCGAGCGCGGCAAGTTCAAGGGCAAGCCGAATGCCGATGGGCAACGGCCGGATCGCCGCGATAACCATCCGGGTGACAAAGGCGGCTTCCAGGGCAAGCAGCCCTTCCAGGCCAGGCCCCCGCGCGAGGAGCGCCCGGTTCGCGTCGATCCGGATTCGCCTTTCGCCAAGCTCGCTGCGCTGCGCGACCAGCTCAAGAAGTAGATGGTCGCCGAAGGCCGGCAGCGCGTCGACAAGTGGCTGTTCTTCGCGCGCGTGGTCAAGTCGCGTTCGCTGGCCGCGAAGCTGGCGGTCGCGGGGCGGGTCCGCATCAATGGCGACAAGGCCGGCCAGGCGTCGGATTCGGTTAAGCCAGGTGACGTGCTGACCATCACGCTCGAGCGGCGGATATTGGTCTACAAGGTGCTGCAGCAGGGTAGCCGCCGCGGTCCCGCCGAGGAGGCGCGGGCGCTCTATGAGGATCTGTCGCCGCCGCCCGCTCCGAAGGGCGAGGCTCTTCCCGACGCGCTGCCGCCAGTGCGCGAGGCAGGCAGCGGCCGCCCGACCAAGAAGGAGCGGCGCGAGACCGACCGGTTGCGCAACGGAGAGGAATAGCGGTCCTCATCACCATCAAGCCGGACGGCCTTGAAATTGCGTTCCGCCAAGAGGCGCCTGCGGGGAATGGCCGCCCTTGCAACAGGCCTGTAAAGGCGGTACCTCACCGCCCATATTAGTCGAGAAAAAGCAGGGCTCCGGAGCCGCAGCATGACCTATATCGTCACCGACAACTGCATCAAATGCAAATATATGGATTGCATTGAAGTCTGTCCGGTCGACTGCTTCTACGAAGGCGAAAATATGCTCGTCATCCACCCGGACGAATGCATAGACTGCGGCGTCTGCGAGCCGGAATGCCCGGCCGATGCGATCAAGCCTGACACCGAGCCCGGGCTCGACAAATGGCTGCAGATCAATACCGAATACGCCTCGAAATGGCCCAACATAACCTCGAAAAAGGAGCCGCCCGAGGACGCTAAGGAATTTGACGGCATGGAAGGCAAGTTCGAGAAGTATTTTTCGGAAAATCCCGGCGAGGGAGACTAGAGCCTTTCGGATGCGCAAGGACGCTCTCTAGACTTTTAACCTGCGCATGATCCTTTCAGAAAACCTATTCCGGTTTTCGGCGTCATGCGCTAAACCTTGCCAACAAGATTTTCTCAAGCTGGCTGTCATGACAGGCGTTGCCGCCGCTTGACACGGGGCTGCTTCGCGCGTGCAGCAAATTGTTGATTCTCGCCGGTTTTTGTGGTATGCAATCGGAATATGCCGCTGACACACCGTCGATATATATGGCGCTGAGCCTTAATCACTGAAAGGTGGAAACCCTAATCCGGACCAAGGCAACTTGGGCCAGGCAACGCTGTTTTGAAGCGTATTGCCCGGGCCTTGGCTTTTTCCGGTGGTTTCGTCTGTTTGCGGCACTAGATGCGGCCAATCGGCCGCGCAGCAGCTCAACCGGCGATACAGCCGGCCATAACAAGGAGTTCAGGGCGTAATGGCAACCACAACCCCGCAGAAGAAGTCCGCAGTCCGGCACGGGTTCAAGACCAGCGAATACATCGTTTATCCGGCGCATGGCGTCGGCCAGATCGTGTCGATCGACGAGCAGGAAGTCGCGGGCCACAAGCTTGAGCTCTTCGTCATCGATTTCGCCAAGGACAAGATGCGGCTGAAAGTGCCGGTCGCCAAGGCGACCGCCATCGGCATGCGCAAGCTGTCCGAGACCGACTATGTCGACCGCGCGCTCAAGGTCCTGCAGGGCCGTGCGCGCGTCAAGCGCACCATGTGGTCGCGCCGGGCGCAGGAATACGATGCGAAGATCAATTCGGGCGACCTGCTTTCTATCTCGGAAGTGGTGCGCGACCTGTACCGCGCCGATAACCAGCCCGAGCAGTCTTATTCCGAACGCCAGCTCTACGAAGCGGCGCTCGACCGCATGGCGCGCGAGATCGCCGCGGTCAATCGCGTCTCCGAGACCGAAGCGGTGCGGATGATCGAGACCAACCTGAACAAGGGTCCGAAGCGCGGCGCCAAGGCTGACAATGAGGAAGCCGAGGTCGCGGAACAGGAAGAAGCCGCATAAACGCCTTCACCCACGCAACCGACAAGAACCCGGCGGCGACGCCGGGTTTTTTTGTTGCCTGGCGACCTGTTGCTATCCCGTTCAGAACCACTCCGGCCGCATCTTCAGCGTGGTGTCGTCAAGGCTGTCGAGGAGTGCGCGCTGGGTGCGGGTCTTCGGCAGTTCGTAGGTGAAGAAATAGCGGCAGGCGGCCAGTTTGCCGTCGAGGAAATTCCGGTCCGGATCCGGCGAGCCGAGCTTGCGCGTCGCAGCCATCGCCTGGCGCAGCCACATCCAGGCGATCACCACATGGCCCATCATGTCGAGGTAGATCGTCGCATTGGCGAGGCCGAGGCGTGGGTCGGAGCCGACCTTTGCCGCGAGCTTGCCGGTGGTGGCGACGGTTTCGGCGAGGTGCGCGGCCAGATCGGCGGCATGGGCGGTCAAGCCCTCGACGCCATGTGCCTGCGTAACATCGGCCATGATCCTTGCGGCGAGCGTCTTCATGCCGGCGCCGTTCTCCTGCATCACCTTGCGGCCGAGCAGGTCGAGCGCCTGGATGCCATGCGTGCCTTCATGGATCGGGTTCAGGCGATTGTCGCGATAGAGCCGCTCGACGGGATAGTCGCGCGTGTAGCCATATCCGCCGAGCACCTGGATCGCGTGCTTGTTGGCTTCGAGGCAGAATTCCGACGGCCAGGATTTTGCGATCGGGGTCAGAAGGTCGAGCAGGATACGCGTCTCGTGCCGCGCCTCCTCGCTGGGCGCCGCCTTGATCGCGTCGACCAGGAAAGCGGCGTAGAGCAGCAGCGCCAGCGAGCCTTCCACGGCGGTTTTCTGGGCGAGCAGCAGACGCTTCACGTCGGCGTGCTCGATGATCGGGATTTGCGGCGACGCGGCATCCTTGTCGTCCGGATGACGGCCTTGCAGGCGCTCGCGGGCATAGGCCAGCGAGGCGCGGTAACCAGCCGCGCCGAGAGCTGTGGCGCCCAGCCCGACGCCGATACGCGCCTCGTTCATCATCTGGAACATGTAGACCAGGCCCTTGTCGGGATCGCCGACCAGATAGCCGCGGCAGGGGCCGTCCTCGCCTAAATTGAGCGCGGCGTTGGTCGTGCCGCAATAGCCCATCTTGTGGTTCAGGCCGGCAAGCGCCACGCCGTTGAGTGCACCGATCGAGCCGTCCTCCTCGACCAGGAACTTCGGCACGATGAAAAGCGAGATGCCCTTCACGCCGGGCGGGCTGCCGGGGATTTTCGCCAGCACCATGTGGACGATGTTTTCGGAAATCTCCTGGTCGCCGCCCGAGATCCACATCTTCCTGCCGGTCAGGAAATAGGAGCCGTCCTCCTGCGGTTCGGCTCTGGTCGTGATGTCGGCAAGCGAGGAGCCGGCTTGCGGCTCCGAAAGGCACATGGTGCCGAAAAATCGTCCCTCCGCCATGGGCTTCAGGAAGCGCGCCTTCTGCTCCGGCGAGCCGAAGGCGTCGATCAGATTGGCGGCGGCCGTAGTCAGGAACGGATAGGCGGCGGTGGCGATATTGGCCATGGAGAAGATGAAGCCCATGGCGCTGCGCACGGTTTCCGGCATCTGCGCGCCGCCCAGTTCATGATCGAAGCCGGCGCCGAAGAACCCGGCCTCGCGATAGGCCGCGAGTGCGGCGCCGATGCGCTCGTCCATGACCACTTTTCCATCGACGAATTTCGGTTCGTTCATGTCGAGATCGGCAGCGTGCGGCAGGAAATGATCCATAGCGATCCGTTCCGCCATGTCGAGAACGCCGTCGATCGCGGCGCGGTCATAATCCGCAAAACGCGGCAATGCGGAGAGGCTCGCCGTGGGGAGAGCGTTGAAAAGCTGGAAGGCGATGTCTGCGCGGTCGACCGAGATCATGGAACATTCCTGGGCACGGGGCGTTGGAGGGCGTCTAGGGCGCTTCGCCTTGAGGTCAAGGCCATGTCCCGGACGGCGCCCCGGAAATCGGAGCGTGGTCCCCTCGAGGATCGGGAAACAATGAACTAGCGGGCAATTGCGCCAGAGTTTGGGAGCGCCAAATGCGAGACAAGGCCAAGAGAGCGATGATCCGGGCGGCGATGAAGGCGCCATATCTCGACCGCGGCGAGGAGCATGAGCTTGCGCTGCGCTGGAAGGAGCATCGCGACCAGGACGCCATGCACCGGATCACCACCGCGCATATGCGGCTGGTCATCTCCATGGCGATGAAATTCCGCTATTTCGGGCTGTCGATGGGCGACCTGATCCAGGAGGGCCATGTCGGCTTGCTGGAGGCGGCGGCCCGCTTCGAGCCGGAACGCGAGGTGCGCTTCTCCACCTATGCGACGTGGTGGATACGCGCATCGATGCAGGATTACATCTTGCGGAACTGGTCGATCGTGCGCGGCGGCACCAGTTCGGCGCAGAAGGCGCTGTTCTTCAATCTGAGGCGGCTCAGGGCGCGGCTGGCGCAAGGGCCGGAAACAATGTCCGGGTCGGCGCTCTACAAGGAGATTTCCAACGCGCTCGGCGTTTCGGAAGCGGATGTGGCGATGATGGACTCGCGCCTGTCCGGACCCGACACCTCGCTCAACGCGCCATTGGTCGACGATGGCGGCGGCTCAGCCGACCGCATGGATTTCCTCGTTTCCGATGCGCCGCTTCCCGATGAGATCGTCGGCGAGACGATCGACATCGAGCGCCGCTCGGGTTGGCTCAAAAATGCGCTCGGCGTGCTCAATGAGCGAGAAATGCGCATCATCGCCGAAAGACGGCTGCAGGACGACGGCGCGACGCTGGAGGCGCTCGGTGAAACGCTCGGCATCTCCAAGGAGCGCGTGCGCCAGATCGAAAGCCGGGCGCTGGAGAAGCTGAAATCCGCGCTCGTCAAGGAAAGCCCGGCCTTCCTGTCATCGGCGGCGTGAGCCGCCGAGATGGGGCGGCGCGTTAAGCCGCGCCCGCCGTCTTCTGCTTTTCGAAACGCTTGCGCTCATTCGGGTCGAGATAGAGCTTGCGCAGACGGATGGTCTTCGGCGTCACCTCGACCAGTTCGTCGTCCTGGATCCAGGCAAGCGCCCGCTCCAGCGTCATGCGGATCGGCGGCGTCAGCTTTACCGCCTCATCCTTGCCGGCGGCGCGGATGTTGGTGAGCTTCTTGCCCTTCAGCACGTTCACTTCGAGATCGTTGTCTCTAGAGTGAATGCCGATGATCATGCCCTGATAGACCTTGACGCCGGCGTCGATGACCATCGGCCCGCGGTCTTCCAGGTTCCACATGGCGAATGCCACCGACTCGCCCTGGTCGTTGGAGATCAGCACGCCGTTGGTGCGGCCGCCAATGTCGCCCTTGTAAGGCTCATAGGCGTGGAACAGCCGGTTCATCACCGCCGTGCCGCGCGTATCGGTCAGAAGCTCGGACTGGTAGCCTATGAGGCCGCGCGTCGGCGCGTGGAAGACCAGGCGCTGGCGATTGCCACCGGAGGGGCGCAGTTCCACCATTTCGGCCTTGCGCTCCGACATTTTTTGCACGACCACCCCGGCATGCTCCTCGTCGACGTCGATCACGACCTCTTCGACCGGCTCCAGCAATTCGCCGTTCTCGCCCTTCTGCATGACAACGCGCGGACGCGAAACGGCAAGCTCGAAACCTTCGCGGCGCATCGTTTCGATCAGCACCGCAAGCTGCAATTCGCCGCGGCCCGAGACGAAGAACGAATCCTTGTCCGGCGACTCCTCGATCTTCAGCGCAACATTGCCCTCGGCTTCGCGCAGCAGGCGGTCACGGATGACGCGGCTGGTCACCTTGTCGCCTTCGGTGCCGGCCAGCGGGCTGTCGTTGACGATGAAGGACATGGTGACGGTCGGCGGATCGATCGGCTGCGCATGCAGCGGCTCGGTCACAGACGGGTCGCAGAACGTGTCGGCGACGGTGCCCTTCGACAGGCCGGCGATGGCGACGATGTCTCCGGCTTGCGCTTCCTCGATCGGCTGGCGCTCGAGGCCGCGGAAGGCGAGAATCTTCGAGACGCGACCGGTTTCGAGCAACGAGCCGTCATGGTGAAGCACCTTGACCTGCTGGTTGGCCTTCAGCGTGCCGGATTCGATGCGGCCGGTGATGATGCGCCCGAGAAATGGATTGGCTTCCAGGATGGTGCCGATCATGCGGAACGGGCCGGGATGAACGGTAGGCGCCGGCACGTGCTTCAGAACGAGGTCGAACAGCGGCGCCAGGCCCTGATCCTTCGGGCCTTCCGGATTCTCCGAGACCCAGCCGTCGCGGCCCGAGCCATAGAGGATCGGGAAGTCGAGCTGCTCGTCGGTCGCGTCGAGGGCTGCGAACAGGTCGAACACCTCATTGACGACTTCGACGTGACGGGCGTCCGGCCGGTCGATCTTGTTGATCACCACGATTGGCTTCAGCCCGACCTTCAGCGCCTTGCCGACGACGAACTTGGTCTGCGGCATCGGGCCTTCGGCGGCGTCGACCAGAACGATGGCCGAATCGACCATCGATAGGATGCGCTCGACCTCACCGCCGAAATCGGCGTGGCCCGGCGTGTCGACGATGTTGATGCGGGTTTCCTTCCAGTCGACCGAGGTCGCCTTCGCCAGGATAGTGATGCCGCGCTCCTTTTCCAGGTCGTTCGAATCCATTGCGCGCTCTGCGACGCGCTGGTTTTCGCGGAACGAGCCGGACTGCTTCAGAAGCTGGTCGACGAGAGTGGTTTTGCCATGGTCGACGTGCGCGATGATCGCGATATTGCGGAGGTTCATAAAATCTGTCTCAGGGGTGCTTTGGGCGCACGATGGTCAGCGCCGCCTTTTCGGTTGGCGCGCTCATACATGTTTTTTCGCAGATGCGAAAGGGGCGGATGGTTACCGAAAATTAGGCATCTGCATGCGACAATAAATCCTTAACCAAAGCGGATCGTTTTGGCGCCAGAACGGTTCAAGTGGTATGACAATCAGCAAATTCAAGCTTCTTGGTATCTTTGTCGCAGCTTCCGTCTCGGCGGGCGGCGCGATCGGCGTGGCGCATTCGACCGGCACACGGCATCTGGAAAAACCTGCCGTGCAGTTTGACACCGCGGCGGAACAGGCCTTCCCCGATGCGCCCTATGGCGTAGATCCCATGGTCACCGGGCCGACGAGCGCTTCGTTTGAGCAACGCCAGTCCGCTGCCCGGTGCGCCGAAGCAGTCTGGCCGAACATTCCGCTCGCCTGCTATCCCAACCGCTAGCACGCAGGCAGGTGCCGATCCGCCTGATGGCGGACCGGGCTTGTTGTTGTAAGCAGCCACCAGGCCGCTCAGGCCGAATGGACGGGATCGAGCGTGACCTTGTAGAGCTCGCTGTCGTCGCGATCCATCAGCCGCACCGTCATCTGCTCGGTCGCGCCGTCAATGTCGACCAATCCGAAGAACTGCAGCCCCGCTGAAGGAGGCAGGTTCTGGCCCTGCTCGGCGGTCGGCGCCTTCACATATTTCAGCTCGGGGCCGAACGTCATGTCGAGGTCGCCGGGCCCGAAGGTGCCGGCATGGAGCGGGCCCGAAACAAACTCCCAGAACGGATTGAAGTCCTGGAAGGCCGCTTTCTCTGGATTGTAGTAATGCGCGGCAGTGTAGTGGACATCCGCGGTCAGCCAGACCGTATTGTCGATGCCGGCGTTCTTGATGTAGCGCAGCAGGTCGGCGATCTCCAATTCGCGGCCGCTAGCGGAGCCAGGCTGCCCGTTCGCGATCGCCTCGGCGCCTTTTTTATTTGCCGCATCGTTCCAGACGATAATGCCGATAGGCATATCGGAAGCGATGACCTTCCAGGTCGCTTTGGAGTTCGCCAGTTCGCGCTTCAGCCATTTGATCTGCTCCTCGCCGATAATGCGCGACTGCGGCGTCATCTCGGTCTCCACCGCATCGCCATTCGGCCCGCGATAGGAGCGGAGATCCAGGAAGAAGACATCGAGCAGGGGGCCATAGGCGATCTTGCGGTAGACGCGGCCAGGCTCCGCCGGCGTGAAGCGGATCGGCGTCATTTCATGGAACGCGCGTGCGGCGCGCGATTGCAGCAGCCCCACTGATTTTTCAGTGTAGCGGTCGTCTGCGGTCAGGTCCTTGGAGCCCGACCAGTTGTTGACGACTTCGTGGTCGTCCCACTGGAAGAAGGTCGGGCAGACCGCGTTCATCGCGCGGCAATGCTCGTCCATCATGTTGTATTTCCACTGGCCGCGATATTCGGCGAGTGTTTCGGCCACCTTCCTCTTCTCATCGGTCAGCACCTTGTTGATCCACTTCGTGCCGTCCTTCAGCTCGACTTCGGCCTTCAGCGGACCATCGGCATAGATCGTGTCGCCGGAATGCAGGAAGAAATCCGGCGTATGCCTGGCCATTGTCGCATAGGTGTACATGCCCTTGTCGTCGATGCCCCAACCCTGCCCTGCCGTATCTCCGGACCAGGTGAAGCGGATGTTGCGCTTCGAGGCGGGCGCGGTCTTGAAGCGGCCGACAATCGGCTCGGAAACGGCGCTGACATCCGACAGGTCGACCGCGCTCATGCGGTAGAAAATGTCCTGGTCCGAGGCGAGATCGGTCAAGAGCCGCTTCACGGCAAAATCGCTTTCGGGCACCGCGTCGAGCGTCGGCAGTTTCACGGGATTCGAGAAGCCCTCTGTCGTCGAAACTTCAAACATCACGCGCGAGGGGCGATCGACGCGCGTCCAGACCATTCCGGAGACGGTATCCACGTCGCCGGACTGAACGCCATGAGTGAAAACTGGCCGCGTGTTGGCGCGGGAATAGTAAGGGAGCGCGAGCCCCGAAACGCCGACGAGGCCCAAGGCGCTGGCCGACGTCACGAAGGCGCGCCTGGAAAGACTTCTGTTCATGGCTGTCTCCTGGATGGCTGAATATGCAGGAAAAGCCTTCGCCCCGCTATGTTGCAGGGCGATTGCGTTTTGATGAAACTTCGCTGACCGTTTGATGACGGCCAGATGAAGCCGCCGCAGCGATCAGAGCTCTTCGCCTGCCATCATCGGGAGCAGCCCACGCTTCTTCAGCATCGAATCCGGCGTCGGCATCTTGCCACGGAATGCGGTGTAGAGCTCCTTCGGATCGGCAGAGCCGCCGGACGCATAGATGTTCCGGCGCAGCTTTTCCGCGAGCTCGGGATTGAACGGATCGCCGGTTTCATCGAAGGCCGCGAAGGCGTCGGCGTCCAGCACTTCCGACCAGAGATAGGAATAGTAGCCGGCCGAATAGCCGTCGCCGGAGAAGATGTGCTGGAAGTGCGGCGTGCGGTGGCGCATGGCGATCGCGTCCGGCATGCCGATCCTTTCCAGCGTCTGCGCTTCGAAGGCGAGCGGATTCTCCGGCGCATCCGAGCGCGAATGATAGGCCATGTCGACCAGCGCCGATGCGGTGAACTCGACCGTGGCAAAGCCTGCGCCGAATGTGCGTGCCGCCAGCATCTTGTCGAGCAGTTCCTTCGGCATCGGATCGCCGGTCTCGTAGTGCAGCGCGTGCTTTTCGAGCACTTCCGGCACAGTGAGCCAGTGCTCGTAGAGTTGCGAGGGCAGTTCGACGAAGTCGCGCGGCACCGACGTTCCCGCGATCGAGGGCCAGGTCACGTCGGTCAGCATGCCGTGCAGCGCATGGCCGAATTCGTGGAAAAGCGTTTTGGCTTCGTCCAGCGAAAGCAGGCATGGCTGCCCCTCCGCCGCCTTGGCGAAGTTCATGACGTTATAGATCACAGGGGTCGAGCCCTTGCCGAGCCGATAGCCCGATTGCAGCGAGCTCATCCAGGCGCCGGAGCGCTTCGAGGGCCGGGCGAAATAGTCGGCCATGAACAGGCCGCGATAGCTGCCGTCGGCATTCCTGACCTCGAAGACGCGCACGTCGGGGTGCCAGGCGGTGATGCCCTTCTTCTCCACAAAAGACAGGCCGAACAGCCGTCCAGCGACGTCGAAGCAGGCTTCGATGATGCGTTCGAGCTGCAGGTACGGCTTCAGCTCTGCTTCATCGAAGGCGAACTTCTCGGCGCGCAGCTTTTCCTGGTAGTGACGCCAGTCCCAGGCCGCGAGCGGGTTGTTGCTGCCCTCGGCAGCGGCGAGCCGCTCCAGTCCTGCCTGGTCGATGGCTGCCTTCTCGCGCGCCTTTTTCCACACCGGTCCAAGCAGTTCGAGCACCGCTGGCGGGGTCTTGGCCATGGTGTCGTCGAGCTTCAGGTCGGCATAGCTGTCATAGCCGACGAGCTTCGCCTTCTCAGCGCGCAGGCGCAGCGTGTTCTTGACCACTTCGCGATTGTCTGTCGGCCCGCCGGTCTCGCCGCGGCCGATGAAGGCGCGAAACGCTTTTTCGCGCAAATCGCGCCGTTCCGAATAGGTGGTGAAGGGCTCGTAAATCGAGCGCGACAGGGTGACCGCGAACCGACCCTTCTGGCCGCGCATTTCGGCCGCCTCGGCCATCGCGTTCTTCAGGAATTCTGGCAGGCCGGCGAGGTCGTCCGCGTCGAGGAACAGCACCCAGTCGCGCTCGTCGGCAAGGACGTTCTGGCCGAACTTCGCGCCGAGCGAGGCCAATTCCTCGTTGATCGCCGCCAGGCGCTTCTTTCCGGCCTCGTCGAGCTTCGCGCCGGCCTTTACGAAGCGCTTCCAGGTCTTCTCCAGAACCCGCAGCGTCTCCGGGTCGAGGCCCAGCGATGCCCGGCGCTGATAAAGGCCGTCGATGCGCGCGAACAGTTTCGCGTTCATCGAGATGGCGGAGAAATGACGCGCCATCTTCGGCGAGATCTCCCGCTCCGTCGCCTGGATGACATCGTTGGTGTTGGCGCCGGCCATGCACCAGAAGATCGCCGAGACGCGGTCGAGCGGTTCGCCGGCAAGCTCCAGCGCAGCCAGCGTGTTTTCAATCGTGGCCGCCTCAACATTATCGGCGATGCCATCGATCTCTTCCGCGTGGGCCGCGAGTGCGGCGTCGAACACCGGTCCGAAATCGCCGCTGCCGATGCGGGAGAAGTCCGGCAAGCCGAACGGGCCATTCCATAGCGTCAGCGGATTGTTGTTCAGGTCGACGGCGTTTTCAGACGGCATTGGGTCTCTCGTGGGTTCATGCTGGACCGGCGGGCGGGCCGGTCGGATGTAAGGCTGTCCCTCGTTCGGCGCAACACTTGACGCGGAGCTGGTCAATTAATAAGTGACGCTTACAATAAGGTGAGCTTACAGTCATGGACCGGAAGATCGACCCCGACAGTTTTGGTTTCCTCGTCACCGACGTGGCGCGGCTGATCCGCTCCGAGATGGACCGGCGCATCGGCGAGGCGGGCCTCGGCCTGACGCCGAGCGAGAGCCGCACCTTGAGCCATGCTGCGCGCGCCGGCGCGGTTCGCCAGAACGCCCTCGCTGAACGCATGGGTGTAGAAGCGATGACGCTCAGCGCTTCGCTCGACCGGCTTGAGGCGCGCGGCCTGATCGAGCGCCTTGCCGATCCGACTGACCGCCGCGCCAAGCTCGTCCAACTGACCGACGCAGCAGGGGAGGCGCTGGACCGCGTCGCTCCGCTCAGCGCCGCTCTGCGCGCCGATGCGTCGGCCGGCATCGATCCGAACGATTGGGCGCGTCTGCTCGACACGCTGAAAATGATCCGCGCCAATCTGACCACGACGAAATCCGAAAGCGCCCGGCTGGAAAGTTCCGCGGCATGAACATGCAGTCCACCACCCTGCCGGCGCCCGTGATGACGGAACGGCGCGTCTCGCTGATCGGCGCGCTGCTGGTCGCGATCGGTCCTGTCTCGATGGCGCTGTTCACGCCGGCGATGCCTGAAATCGTCCACGCTTTCGGCACGACGGAAGCCGCCGTGAAGATGACGCTGTC
The DNA here is from genome assembly GCF_040438645.1 of Mesorhizobium sp. WSM2240. Lineage (NCBI taxonomy): Bacteria > Pseudomonadati > Pseudomonadota > Alphaproteobacteria > Hyphomicrobiales > Phyllobacteriaceae > Mesorhizobium > Mesorhizobium sp. WSM2240. The sequence goes on along the minus strand of NZ_CP159253.1, from coordinate 4,701,231 downwards.
GCTTTACTTTGCCGGCTTCGCCTTCGCCCAGCTCGTCTGCGGGCCCTTGTCCGACGGCTTCGGCCGTCGTCCCGTCACCATCGCCTTCATGGCCATCTATCTGGCCGCCAGCGTCCTCGCCCTGCTTGCCCCGACGATTGAGATGCTGATCGCCGCCCGTTTCCTGCAAGGCGTCGGGGCCGCCGTCGGCGTCGCGATTTCGCGGGCGCTGGTGCGCGATCTCTTCACCCAGGAACGCTCAGCCCGAATCATGAACCTGATCGGCATCATCCTGGCCGTCGGCCCGGCCTTCGCGCCGACGCTGGGCGGTCTGACCATGGAGCTGTTCGGATGGCACGCCATCTTCCTGCTGATGGTGGCGATGGGCATGACCGTCGTGGCGGTCACCATCTTCTCCATGCGCGAGACGGTGGTCCGCGACCTTTCGCGGATCAGCCCGTCGGCATTGGTCCGCTCCTACGGCGCGCTCCTCGTCAACCGGTATTTCATGCTGTCCAGCCTGGTGGTCGCTGGAACGTCGGGTGCGCTTTACGCGCAGGCGACCGTCCTGCCCTTCATCATGATGAACCGCGTCGGCCTGACCCCGTCGCAGTTCGGCATCGGTATGCTTGCCCAGTCGGGCATGTTCTTCGCCGGATCGCTGGCCGTGCGCGCCCTTCTCGGGCGCCTGGGCGCTTTTCGCCTGGTGCCGGTGGGGCTGGTTTTCGTCGCCGCAGGCAGTCTCGCTCTGGCGGTTCTGCTCAGGCTGCAGGAGCCGACATTCGTGAATGTGATGGGTCCGGTCGGGCTCTATGCCTTCGGCATCGCCTTCGTCATGCCGGCGATGATGACCGCGGCAATGGCGCCCTTTCCGCATCGCGCTGGCGCCGCGTCGTCGCTAATGGGTTTTCTCCAGATGGGGTTTGGCCTGCTCGGGGGTTCGGCCGCCGCACTGATAGGCGAGCCGGTGGCCGCGCTTGCGGCCGTTATCCCGGTGATGGGGCTGATCGCTATTCTGTCCTGGCTCGCCTGGCGAATATTGCCGGAGCCGGCGCTGCCCATCGCCTGACGCATCAGACCGGTTGTGTGCTGGCCGGATCTCCGCCCATCAGCCGCCGGCGCAGGGCGTTGGAGATGTTGTCGAAGACAAAGACGACGATGAGGATGAGCAGTACCATATAGGCGACGTTCTCCCAGTCGGAATTGGTGCGCATGGCTTCCCAGAGCTTGAGGCCGATGCCGCCTGCGCCGACTGCGCCGATGATGGTCGCCGAACGCGTGTTGGATTCCCAGAAATACAGCGACTGGCTGAGGAATACCGGCAGAACCTGCGGCACCACGCCGTAGCGCTGAACCAGGGACGGCGCAGCCCCCACCGAGCGGATGCCTTCGCGCTGCTTGTCGTCGATATTCTCCAGCGTCTCCGAATAAAGCTTTCCGAACGTGCCGGTGTCGGTGAAGAAGATCGCCGAAATGCCGGCCAGCGGCCCCGGGCCGAAGGCGCGCGTGAAGAACAGCGCCCAGATCAGCATGTCGACCGAGCGCAGGAAGTCGAACAGGCGCTTGGCTGCCTGATTGGCGATGCGGCTCCGCGTGATGTTGCGGGCAGCGGCGAAGGCCAGCGGAAACGCCAGGAGCGAGGCAAAAACGGTGCCGACGAACGCCATGACGATGGTCTGCAGCAGCTTGGTCCAGACATCGAGATGCTGCCATTCGGAATTGTTGAGGATGTTGTCCCACGCCAGCGCCAGGTTCGACCGCTTCGGATCGGCGCGCTCGCCGGACGCGATCAGCGAGAACACCTCGCCGGCCGATTTGCCCCAGAAAGGCGAATTGGTGTCGAAGACGAAGTTCGCCCAGCCCCAGAAGCGATGGCGGATCTTGACCTCGTCGTCTTCGATTTCGGCGCGGCCGGCAAAGCCGAAACGGACGATTATCTTTGCTCCCGGCGCTTTCTGCTCCGCCCAATCGGGCAGCGGACCACGCGCCGTCACCGACTGGCCCTTGGCGATGTCGGCCACCAGCGTTTCCGATCCGCGCGTCACCGTGACGAGGCCCGGAACGATTTCGATCAGATTGCGGGAACCGATTTCTACGGTCGCGCGGACGGTCTCTTCCTGGCGTATGGCCGCGCCGCCGGTCGCCGGAGAAGGCGCGGCGGCCGCCGAGCTTTCCCGTCGGCGCCGGCTTGCCGCCGACGGGTCCCAAGAAGCTTCCCGCCGAACCGCCGCCCGCACTGGAATTGGCGTTGCCGGCGGGCGCCGCGGCGGCCCGCTCGACCATCGCGGTTTCGCTGGTCAACCAGTCGACGCTGCCTCGCTCTCCGACCGGGTCGAAGCGCGGGAACGAGATCTCGAGATGGTTTTCTTCGATCCCGATGGTCGGCCGGGCCTCATAGGTAACCCAGTCGGCCAGGTAGGCGCCGGCTATGTCCCAGTTTCCGTTGGCGAATACCGTGCCGATGGCGAAGAACCACCAGGCGAACGCCAGGTAGGCCGCGACGCCAAGGCCGATCGCCCAGCCGGCCAGCCGCTTGCGCAGCGAGCCTGCAAAGACCTGCGGGTGGCGGGCGGCGATCTCGTCGACTTCGGAAAGCGATAGTACGGCCATGAATCAGCCTCCCCGGCCGAAGGCGAACGCCTGCTCGCCGACAAGCCTCTGCCGCAGCCAGGCGGAAAACTGGTCGACCGCAATAATGGTGATGAGGAGCAGGCACACGATGGCCAGCGTCTTGGCCTCGTGCGTCTGGCTGATCGACAGGCGCAGCGCCTCGCCTATGCCGCCGCCGCCGACTGCGCCGATGATCGTCGAGGCGCGGACATTGATTTCGAGGCGCAGCAGACCGTAGCTCAAGAAATTCGGCATGACCTGCGGCACGATGCCGAACCACACACGCTCGAGCCGGTTGGCGCCGGCCGCGCGCAGGCCCTCGTCGGGGCGCATATCGGCGTTCTCGACCACCTCGAAGAACATCTTGCCGAGCGCGCCGATGGTGTGGATCGAGACTGCGATGATTGCAGGCACGGCGCCGAGCGACAGCACGGCAAGGAAGAAACCGGCGATGACGATTTCGGGAAAAGCGCGCAGCACTTCCATGAAGCGGCGCACGAAGAAGCGCAGCCAGCGCTGCGTGACGACATTGGAAGCCGCCAGAAAGCAGAGGACGAAGCCGATCGCAAAGCCGATCAGTGTGGAGACCAGGGCGATGTTGATCGTCTCGAGCATCTTGTAGAGATATTCGGGGACGTAGAACGTCTCCGTCAGGTAGATGCGGCCTTCGGGATAGTTGTATTTCAAGCTGCCGTCGTCATAGGGCGAGGACAGGTCGAACATTGCGCGCCACACTTCCATGCCGTCGCGCGGCAAAAGCTGCCCGACGAAATCGAACAGATGGGGCAGGCGGTCCCAGAACTTGCCGGCATTGCTCTCATTAGCAAACCAGAGGGAGCCGCTCATGGCGACCACCATGAACAGCACACCGCCGATCGTGTAGAGCCTGCGGCGGCCCGCCAGTTCGCGCCAGTGCCGCTCGACCGCCAGCCCGGCTTCGGAAAGTGTCACGCTCATGGGAGATTCCTGCAAAGCGAGAACGCGCCGCGGCTCCCGCGACGCGTTCCGGTTGCCTGATAGCTCAGCTGCCGATCTGCGCTTTGCGCGCGTCGATGATCGGCTGGTAGAACTCCGGCGTCACTTCGGTGAAGCCGGTGAAGTCGCCGCCCTGGATGGCGGAGAAGCAGTCCGGATCGGACTTCGGCAGGCCGAGCATGAACTCCTTGAATTTGGTCTTCATGTCGGCATCCATCGACGAGCGAATGACGATCGGGCCGTTCGGGATCAGCGGCGATTTCCAGATCTCGACAAGATCGTCCATGTCGAGCACGCCCTTGTCGACCATCTTGGCGAGATTGCCGGAGGTGTAGCCGTCCTTGAAATCGCCCACGCCCGAACCCCAGGTCGTGCCGGCGTCGAACGTGCCCTTCACCACTTCGAGCACCAGGTTCTCATGGCCGCCGCCGAAGCCGGTCTCGGCGAAGAAATCCTTGACTGCGACGCCGCCCAAAGCGGCCGGCAGGGTGACGGCGGGAACGAGATAGCCCGAGGTCGAATCCGGGTCGGCGTAGCCGAGCTTCTTGCCCTTGAGGTCTTCGAGCCTGGTGAAGCCGGAATCCTTGCGCGCCACCATGATCGAGTAGTAACCGGTCGAGCCGTCGGTCTGCACCGTGGTCAGGATCGGCTCGACTGCCTTGGGATCTTCGAGATAGACCTTGGCGTAGGCCGAAGCGCCGAGTTCGGCATAGTCCAGCGTGCCGCCGAGCAGGCCCTGCACGACGCCGTCGTAATCGGAAGCCGGGAACAGCGACACTTTCTCGACACCCAGCACGGAGGGAAGCTTGTCGACCATGCACTGGAAATTGCGCAGGCGATCGGCCTCGTTCTCGCCGCCGAGTATGCCGATGCGGAATTCCTTGAGGTCTTCGGCCTGAGCCGTCCCGACCGCAACGGCGACGAGCGAAACGGCGCCTAGAAATGCTTTTCTGAACATGAGGTCTCTCCTGTTTATCCGGCTTACGGCCGGTCGCTGATGTGCTGACGAGCCCTTGACGCGGGCGATGCGACCGCGGCCTCAGGCGCTGGCCAGGGCCGGCTTCAGTGCGGTCTGGGCTGCGATCTTCCGGGGCTTTTCGCCGCGGATGCTGGTCGAGGTGATGGCCTCGGAAATCTCCGCCCCGTCGCTTTCGGCGCCATAGACCATGCGGACGGCCTCGCGGGTCAATTCCTCCGGCGCCCCGTCGAATACGACCTTGCCGGCGGCCATGCCGACGATCCGCTCGCAATAGTTTCGCGCCGTATCGAGCGTGTGCAGATTGGTAATGACCGTGATGCCCTCGCGCAAATTGATGTCGCGCAGCGCGTCCATCACCACTTTGGCGTTGAGCGGGTCGAGCGACGCGATCGGTTCGTCGGCAAGGATCATCCTCGGCTGCTGCATCAAGGCCCGCGCGATCGCCACGCGCTGCTGCTGGCCGCCAGATAGCGTGCCGGCGCGCTGCAGCGCCGTCTGTGCGATGTCTAGACGCTCCAGCGCCGAAATCGCCATCGCACGCTCTTCGCGCGAGAAGATGTTGAGGAGGTTCAGCGCAGTCGGCCGGTGGTTGAGGCGGCCCAAAAGGACATTGGTGAGGACGTCGAGACGCGGCACCAGGTTGAACTGCTGGAAGATCATGGCGCAGTCGCGCTGCCAACGCCGCAGGGTGGAGCCGCGCAGGCCGGACACCTCGGTGCCGGCAAACAAGATCGATCCCTGGCTTGGATCGATGAGGCGGTTGATCATGCGCAGCAGGGTGGATTTGCCGGCGCCGGAGCGGCCGATGATGCCGACCATCTGGCCTTGCGGGATTTCCAGCGCGACGCCGTTGACGGCAGTTGTCTTGCCGAACCGGCGCGTGACATTGCGGATTTCGAGCATGATGGCTTCCTTGCGACGGGGGCTTTTCGCATTTGCAGGCTTTCGCCTAAGCCAGCCGCATGAACGGGGAATGTCGGTTCGATGTCAGTTTCGTTACATTCCACAGCCCTTCGGCGCCTGCGTCGCTCGCGCCCGAAAGCGAAGGTGGACGCTGCTGCGCGCTTGGGAAAATCGTCCGCGCACCGGAACAGTTCGAGTATCCGGTCGTTCTCTCCAATCATCAAAGAAGCCTCTTATGAAAGGAGAGTCTGATGTCGATACGTTTGGCGACTTTCACTGCTTTATCGGTCATGCTGGCAGCGCCGGCTTTCGCGGATTGCCGGGAGGAACTCACGAAGCTCGAGCAGCCGACCGTCACAGCCGAAACAGGCGCGGCCACCAACGAGCCCGGCATGCCCGCGACGCAGCATCAGGAAGAGCTCCTGCCGGGCGCCCAGGGAACAACCCCGGAGATCACGGGATCTACGTCCGATCAGGTGGAAACGATCACGCCTCATCAGGAAGAGGTGACGCGCGGAACCGCCGGCGATGAAGCCGATCAGGTGGCGGCACTGATGACCGAAGCCCGCGAGATGGCGGAGGCCGGCGACGAGGCCGGCTGCATGCAGAAGGTGACGGAGCTCAAGGGTATGATAGGTACGGATTGAGCATTCGCTCGGCCGGTCCCGCTAGCGGAACCGCACAAAGCTGCGATGTCCGGATGAGATCAGCCGTGGCTGATCGCAGCGGCAGAGCCGTGACCGGCATCGAAGCTGAGCCTGCGCCGCCGAATTCACAGCGGTAGAGGCAAGAAAAGGTCATCCGCGCGGCGGACTGAGATGCACGAAGCGCCTGCGGAACCAATCGCGCAGCATCTTCTTCTCGTAGCCGAGGCGCCGGTCGCTATAGGTTGAGCCGGCGCCCCAAAGGTAAGTCATGTCGGTAACGTTTTCCTCGGCACGCATCAGCAGCTTACCGCGGTCGACGAGCGCATAGCGCAGCTTAAACCGGGGTGGGGTGGGGTGACGTCGCGATGCGATCAGGCGATGCTACACCCGCGCCGCCAGACTCGCCAACGCGCGTTTCTTCAACTTGGGTGACGAGAGCGGTGTTCGTGCTCTTGCGATCGACTGGCGCAAGGCCAGTTTATCATTATATGAAGGGCCGATATCACCGATCCATGAGGAACCGATGCGGCTCTCCAGCACGACCCGATTTGCCACGCTTTTCGCAGGGTTGTTCCTTGCATTCTCGATGATAGCCGTCGATCACGCCGACGCCCGCCGCGGCGGCAGCTTCGGCAGCCGCGGCATGCGCACGTTCCAATCGGCTCCGCCGACCAGGACTGCGCCACAGCCGACCGCTCCTGTCGAGCGCTCGATGACGCCAAACACGGCGCCGACCAACGCCGCGCGGCAGACGCAAATTTCCCAGCAACGGCCCGGCTTCATGAACGGCTTCGGCGGCTCGATGCTGCGCGGCTTAATGCTCGGCGGCCTGATCGGCCTGCTGCTCGGCCATGGCTTCGGCGGCCTTGCCGGCATGTTCGGCTTCCTGTTGCAGGCGCTTCTGATCGGCGGCGCGATCTGGCTGGCCGTGCGCCTGTTTCGTTCGCAGCCGGCGGGTTCGCGCGAGCCCGCCATGGCCGGTGCTTCCGGCCGCGGTGATTTTGCCTATCGGGATGCGTCGCCACGCGGAGGCGGTAACGGCCGCTCCTTCAGCATACCGAACATCGGTTCGAGTTCGCAGGTGCCGCCTCAGCAGGCTGCAAGCCAGGAAATCAGCCTACAGCAGGATGACCTCGACACTTTCCAGCGGCGCCTGACCGAAGTGCAGGAAGCCTTCTGCCGTGAGGACCATGCCGCGCTGCGCCGGCTGGTGACGCCGGAGATGGTATCCTACCTTTCCGAAGAACTGGCCGATAATGCGCAAAAGGGCGTCCGCAACGACGTTTCCGACGTTCAGCTTCATCAGGCCGACATCGCCGAAAGCTGGCGCGAGGGCGACAGCGACTATGCCACGGCGGCGCTGCAATATTCGTCTCGCGACGTAATAGTGGATCGCGCGACCGGCAGGGTTGTCGAGGGCAATCCCGACGAGCCGACAGAGACGACGGAACTCTGGACCTTCGTGCGGCAGCGGGGTGACGACTGGAAACTTTCGGCGATACAGGAGACCTGACCGTCGCTTCTGCGCCGCCGCGGCGCTGTCCGCGACGGCAATGTTCAGATCGGCTTTACAGGTTGGCGTAGAATGGTCCGCAGCTTCGTCGGCTCGACCTTGCGGGCGTCGGACAGGTAAATCTCGTGATGCAGGCCATTGAAGGTAAAACCATTCTCAGGCATCACTTCGTCATGGAGCCGGGCGAGCACCGGCGTCTCGTCATCATAGCTGCCAATATGCAGCGTCTGCAGGCAGAGCCCCTCCTCATTGGGTTCGAGACGTAGCGTCGACGGCGCCTCGCCGAGCTTCTTCGCCGCCTTGGCGACGGCCTGATCGAATACCGCCTGCCCGACAAAATCCGGCACCATGATCATCATGGTCCATTTCCACTCGTCCTTGCGGCGGGCAGTGAAGGCGGCATGGTCGTCAGCCCACCACAGCCCCTCCAGCGGCGGCACCGTGTAGTCCTGGCCGTGCGCGGCCCTGGCCGCGAATTTCATCGCGTAGCTGACCGAATAGAGCCATTCGAGCGCGGCCTTGTAGGCAGGGGACGTGTTCGGGTCGCCCTCGCCGTCGATCTTGACGAACCGCATAGCGGGCACGTTAACGGTGACGAATTCCCCGGCCGGCGGGTTGTAGAGCGCCTTGAGAGTTTTCTTGAAATCGATTTTTTCCAAAGCGTTACCCAAGCCAAGCTCGGTCTAGAATAACAAGCCGCGCGACGAGGCGAAACGGGTCAGCCGCCGTGCTTTTCCAAAAATGCTTCGGCCGAAAGCGCGCGGAAATCATCGAGCGCCGAACGCAATTTCGCATGATCCCAATCCCACCAGGCGAGCGCCTGGTAGCGCTCCGCCGTCCTGCGGTCGAAGCGCTCTCGGATCGGCCTCGCCGGCACGCCGCCGACGATCGTGTAGGGCGCTACATCCTTCGATACGACAGCGCCGGCCCCGACCACTGCTCCGTCGCCTATGGTGACGCCCGGCAGCATCGTCGAGCCATGGCCGAGCCAGGTGTCGTGGCCGATCGTGACGGCGTTCGAGCGCCGCCAATCGAAGAAATCGGTCTCTTGCTCCGCGTCGTCCCAGTAGTCCGAGGCGCGATAGGTGAAATGGTGCAGTGTTGGCCGCCAGGTCGGATGGTTGGTGGCGTTGATGCGGACCGCGGCCGCGATATTGGCGAACTTGCCGATCGTCGCGCACCAGACGCCGCAATCCTGGACGAGGTAGGAATAGTCGCCGAGGGACGATTCGATGAAGCGCGTGCGCTCTCCGATTTCGGTGTAGCGGCCAAGCGTCGAGCCGGTCACGTCCGCCGTCGGATGGATCGTCGGCTGCTCGGAAAGTTTCCCGCTCATGCCGCGACCTTTCCGGCTGCGAATTCGGTCACGTCGATGATGCGGTCGGCGACCGCTTCACGCACGTCCGAATCATGGAAGATGCCGAGCAGCGCCACGCCGGCGGCTTTCTTGTCGGCGATCAGCTCGATCACCACTTCGCGGTTTTTTGCGTCCAGCGATGCCGTCGGCTCGTCGAGCAGCAGCACCGGATGCGGAGTGATGAAGCCGCGCGCGATGTTGACGCGCTGTTGCTCGCCGCCGGAGAAGGTCGCCGGCGGCAGCGCCCAGAGCTTTTCGGGCAGATTGAGCCGGCCAAGCAGTTCGCGGGCACGGCCATGCGCCGCCTCGCGGGTTTCGCCTCGCGCCACCAGCGGCTCGGCCACCACGTCCAGCGCCGAGACCCGCGGCACGGTGCGCAGGAATTGGCTGACATAACCGATCGTGTCTCGCCGGATCTGCAGGATGGTTCGCGGGCTGGCCTTGGCCAGATCGACGAGGTGGCCGGCGTGATCGACAATGATCTGGCCCTCGTCGGCGGAATAATTGCCGTAGAGCATCTTCAGGATGGAGCTCTTGCCGGCGCCCGACGGCCCGCCGAGCACGGCGCATTCGCCTGCCCTGATCGAAAATGACACGCCGGCGACGACCGGCAGCCGGATGCCGTCGCGCAAATGCATGGTGAAGCTCTTGGCGAGCTGCGAAACGACGAGCGGGGTTGCCATGGTTAGAGTCCTTTGCTTTGCCGCATGATCTCTTCCGAAAACCGGCGTCCACTTTTCGGGATCATGCGGCTACACCTGCAAGATCGAGGATACGAGAAGTTGCGTGTAAGGCGCGCGCGGATCGTCGAGCACCCGATCGGTAAGGCCGGTCTCGACGACCCGGCCGTCCTTCATCACCATCATGCGCTGCGACAAAAGCCTGGCTACGGCGAGGTCGTGCGTGACGACGATCGCCGCCAGGCCGAGATCGGTGACGAGGCCGCGCAGCAGGTCGAGCAGGCGCGCCTGCACCGAGACGTCCAGCCCGCCCGTCGGCTCGTCCATGAAAACGAGGCGCGGGCCGGTTACCAGATTGCGGGCGATCTGCAGGCGCTGGCGCATGCCTCCGGAGAAGGCGCGGGGCTCGTCGTCGATACGATCCTCGGCGATCTCGACGCGGGACAGCCAATCGACGGCGGTGGCGCGGATATTGCCATAATGCCGGTCGCCGACCGCCATCAGCCGCTCGCCGACATTGGCGCCGGCCGAGACGGTCATGCGGAGCCCATCCGCAGGGTTCTGGTGGACAAAGCCCCAGTCGGTGCGCATCAGGAAGCGGCGCTCCGCCTCGCTCATGCGGTAGAGGTCGCGAAAGACGCCGTCGCGCATGCGGTAGGTGACCGCGCCCGAAGTCGGCATCAGCCGCGTCGACAGGCAGTTGAGCAGCGTCGTCTTGCCGGAGCCGGATTCGCCCACCACGGCCAGGACTTCTCCCGGCCAGAGGTCGAAAGAGATGTCCTCACAGCCGACGCGCGAGCCGTAGAACTTTGAGAGGGAGTTGACGCGAAGGAGGGGTTCGTCGGTCATTCAACTGCTTCCTTGCCGCCGGCTGCCATCGCCCCCGTGTGCCCGTTCTCCCGCCGCTTCTCGCAATGGTCGGTATCGGAGCAGACGAACATGTGCCCGCCATGGTCGTCGAGGATGACCTCGTCGAGATAGACCTGCTCCGCCCCGCACAGCGCGCATGGTTGGTCGAAACTCTGCACCTCGAACGGATGGTCCTCGAAATCGAGGCTGACGACCTCGGTAAACGGCGGTATCGCATAGATGCGCTTCTCGCGGCCCGCCCCGAACAATTGCAGCGCCGGCGACATGTGCATTTTCGGATTGTCGAATTTCGGCGTCGGCGAAGGGTCCATCACATAGCGGCCCTCGACCTTGACCGGATAGGCATAGGTGGTGGCGATGCGGCCGTGCTTGGCGATGTCCTCATAGAGCTTGACGTGCATCAGCCCGTATTCCTCGAGCGCGTGCATTTTTCGCGTTTCGGTCTCGCGCGGTTCCAGGAACCGCAATGGCTCGGGGATAGGCACCTGGTAGACGAGCACCTGCCCCGCGGTGAGCGGGTATTCCGGGATCCGGTGCCGCGTCTGGATGATCGTGGCCTTCGCCGTCTCCATCGTCACAGCGACATCGGCGACCTTCCTGAAGAAGGCGCGGATCGAGACGGCGTTGGTGGTGTCGTCGGCGCCCTGGTCGATGACCTTCAGCACATCGTCCGGCCCGATGATCGAGGCGGTCACCTGCACGCCGCCGGTGCCCCAACCATAGGGCATCGGCATTTCGCGGCTGGCGAACGGCACCTGGTAACCGGGAATGGCGATGCCCTTCAGGATCGCCCGGCGGATCATCCGCTTCGTCTGCTCGTCGAGATAAGCGAAGTTGTAGGTGGCGATCGGTTCGGCGACGGGCGCAACGCTAGTCGACATGGCGCGTTTCCTTGAGAGAAAGGAGACCGAAATGGACCTTATGATCGTACCGGTGATCCTGGCGCTGCTGTTGACCGCCTACGTCATCTATCGGGGCTATGCGGCTCGGGCGCGCGGGCGCAGGACACCCGATCAAGAACAATAGGCCTTTCATTCCGCGGCCTCCTTCTGGCCCTCGGTCCCGGAATTTTCGCCCGCCTCGTGCTCGGCGCGCATGCGCCGCACCAGGTCAAGCTCGGCCTGGAAGTCGACATAGTGGGGTAGCTTCAGATGCTCGACGAAGCCGGTCGCCTGGACATTGTCGGAATGCGAGATGACGAACTCCTCGTCCTGCGCGGCGGCGACATCCTCGCCGAATTCGCGGGCGCGCAGAGCCCGGTCGCAGAGCGACATCGCCATCGCCTTGCGCTCGGATTGGCCGAAGACCAGGCCGTAGCCGCGGGTGAATTGAGGCGGCGCCTTGGCCGAGCCCTTGAACTGGTTGACCATCTGGCATTCTGTGACCCGGATGCGTCCCAGAGTTACCGGAAACGGCAACTCCGGCACGTCGAGTTCCAGCTCGACCTCGCCGATGCGTATTTCGCCGACAAAGGGATGGCTGCGGCCATAGCCGCGCTGCGTCGAATAGCCGAGCGCCAGCAGAAAGCCCTCGTCGCCGCGCGACAGCGCCTGCAGGCGGATGTCGCGCTCCATCGGAAATTCCAGCGGCTCGCGCGTGATGTCGCCGGTAACGTGGCCGTCGGGCAGATTGCCGTCCGGCTCAATCAGGCCTTCATGCGCCAGAATCTCGGAGACGCGCGGCATGGGCTCGGGAGCGGTGTCGCGCCGCTCTGGCTCGGCGACATCCGCGCCGCCGGCCAGTTCCGGATCAAGCAGGCGGTGCGTGTAGTCGAATGTCGGGCCAAGCAACTGCCCGCCCGGAAGGTCCTTGTAGGTCGCCGAGACGCGGCGCTCGACCTCCATGACCGCCGTGTCGATCGGGCGCGTATAGCCGAAGCGCGGCAGCGTCGTGCGGTAGGCGCGCACCAGGAAGATCGCCTCGATCATGTCGCCCCGCGCCTGCATGACGGCAAGGGCGGCAAGCTCCCTGTCGTAGAGCGAGCCCTCCGCCATCACCCGGTCGACGCCCAGTCCAAGCTGTTCGACGATCTGGTCGAGCCGCAGCGCCGGCACGTTGCGGTCGCCGCGCCTGCGGTCGGCGAGCAGCGCATGCGCATTGGCGATCGCGGCTTCGCCGCCCTTCACGGCCACATACATGTCAGGCCTCCATCGTCTTGATGCAGGTGGTGCGCGGCAGGCAGGCGACATGCTCCGGCGCCGCCAGGATCACATCGACGCCACGCGGGAAACGACCGTGGTTCTGCTTCCACTGCTCGACGAAGTGGCGCGGCAGCGGCGTCGGCGAGATTGTCGCCTCGGTCTCGATGCCCGGACCTTCGAGGTGCAGCGGGGGCCCGGATGTCAGGCTGCCTACGGCAAGGATCAGCGTTGCCGAGCGGTCGGGATATTCCTGCGTGCCTTGTCCGAAATTCTCCAGCGCGATCAGCTCGGCCGGGTCGCAGACCAGCGCGAAATGCGCTTCCGCCGGATTGTGCGCGAGAGGCGCGCCGGTGTGGAAGCCGAGCCAGGTCTTCACCGCATCCGACGCCTGCAATGCTGCGTCGAGCCAGAGCGGCGTGTCGTGGTCGCACAAAGTCAGCGCCACCGCGGCTGCCGTGGACGTCAGCGGGGCAGGCGGTGAGGCGGAGCGGCCGATCGGCTGCACCGTTCCCGGCCGGGCCATGGCGTCCATGACCGCGCGGAACACCGACTGCGCATCGAATACAGGATCGGCAAAACCGCCGTCGATCGATTGGCCGAGCATGTCCATCAATCCTCTCCGCGCACCATGGTGAAGAAGTCGACCTTGGTGGCCGCCGTCTCCGTGCGGCGTTTCTCGTCGGCGCCCGCTTGCGCAGCCTTGAGCGGCGCGATGATCTTCTCCTCGATCTCGGCGCGGCGGGCGGGGTTCTGCCAAAGCGCGTCGGCGATTGCCGAAATCCTCGCCTTCTCCTTGTCGCGGCCAAGTGCATAAGCATGGCCGACCTCGCCGCCGGGCAGCCGCACCGTCGCCCGCGTCACCGTCGCCTCGCCGAAATTGAACGGTGCGCCGGCGCCGCCGATGCGTCCGCGCACCGTCACCAGCCCGGTTTCCGGGCCGCGCAGCGCCTGCGCATCCGTCTCGATGCCTGCCGCATCCCAGAGCCGCCTGATCTCGCCGGCCGAGGCCATCGCCAGGGCGGCCATTGCACCCTTGCGCTCCGCGTTCCGTTCCGCTTCTTCCCGCCTGCCGTTCTTCATGAGCCTGCGCCTGCTTACTTGTCTATTGTTCTATACAACCAAACAAATTATAGCTGGCTTCTAGCGCGTGTCCATGACGTGTGCGTGACAGGAGAGAGAAATTGATCGGAACCGGACTCGAGCGGGAGGTGACGCGCAGGAGCGGCGTCGCGCTTTGGCGCCAGATCGCCGACCAGATCAGGCAGGCGATCGGCTCGGGCGTGCTGGGCGCCGATGGCCGGCTGCCGCCGGAACTGGCGCTGTCGGAACGCTTCGGCGTCAATCGCCATACGGTGCGCAGCGCTATCGCGGCGCTGGTTCAGGAAGGCGTATTGCGAGCCGAGCAAGGCCGCGGGACGTTCGTCGAAAGCCGCAAGCGCCTCTCTTATCCGATCGCCGCTCGCACCCGTTTTTCCGAAGGCCTGGAAGGCCAGGCGCGCGATCGCCGCAGCAATCTTCTGTACCACGCGATCGAACCTGCGAGCAGCCAGGTGGCCGAGGCGCTGGACCTGCCGCAGGGCGCGCCGGTGCTGCGGCTGGAGACCATGGGAGAGGCCGACGGCCGGCCGGTGTCGCGGGCGACGAGCTTTTTCGACGCGAGCCGTTTTGCCGGTTTCGAAAATTCGTTCGCCCGGAGCGGCTCCATCACCGCCGCCCTCCAGGAATTTGGCGTCTCCGACTATGTCCGCCGCTCGACGCTCGTCTCTGCGCGGCATGCCGACTCCGCCGACCTTGCGGATCTGCGCCTGTCGCCGGGCGCGATCGTGCTGGTGACGGTCGCGATCAACGAAACCCTCGACGGCTCGCCGCTGCAGTTCTCCGAAACGCGCTTCGCCGCCGACCGCGTCGAACTTTCGGTTTCGGGTCAGGCCTGACCCGTCTTTATGCCCGCCGATCCCGCCCCGGATGCATCAGATGACGCAACTGGACCATGGCCATAGGGTGCGAGAGGCTTTGCGCGTCGGTCTCGAGTTGCAACTCGTCGCCGCCGCGCTTCGCCGTGCGCGCCAGAATCTCGTAGACGGCGGCGGTGGTCGACTGCAGCGCCTTGGCCGCAGGCTGGCCGTCGAGCAGCCGCGCCAGGAACACGGCGGCGGTGAGGTCGCCGAGCCCGTTCGGCGGCTGTTCTATGATCCGGTGCTCGGCGAGCAGCGCCGCTGACTGGGTCAGGAGCAGATTGCCGATGCCGCCGGTCATCATCGCCGGCGCTGACGTGACCAGCATCGTCGCCGGCCCGGCCTCGTTGGCCGCCGCGATCACCGAGCGCATGTCGTCGAGTTTCGTGCCCGCCATCCATTCCAGCTCATAGCGGTTCGGCGTGGCGATGTCGGCGATCGGCACCAGCACGTCGCGCAGCGCACGGGCCAGCGGCTCGGCGACGTAGAGCCCGCCTGCGTCGCCCATGATCGGGTCGCAGATATAGATGGCGCGGGGGTTCCTTGCGCGTACCGCCTGGACCAGCGAGGCCACAGCCTGTGCCTGGTCGACATTGCCGAGATAACCCGACAGCACGCCGGCGACTTCGCCCAGCCACGGCGCCTGCTCGAGGTCCTTCATCAATGCCGCAAATTGTTCCGGATCCGGCACGATCCTTGTAGCGCGGCCGTGACCCGGGTGCCAGGGCAGGATGACTGTCGGTACGGCCCACACCGGATAGCCCAGCGTCTCGAGCGCAAAGACCGCTGCGCGATTGCCCACGGAACCGCGGGCGACATGACTGGAAACGACGATGACCGCGCGTGGCGCGTCAGCTTCAACCGAATTCATCCGACCCTATCCGCGCACCACGAAAATCACCAGCCAGACGATCAGGCCGATTGTCACGACCAGCCCAATAGCACGTCCGATGCGCGTTCCCCAATATTCGACTGGATCGGCGGGGTCGGCATCCGCGGCCGTCAAATGGTCCCGCGTTCGCTGAGCGGTGCG
This sequence comes from Mesorhizobium sp. WSM2240, assembly GCF_040438645.1. Taxonomy (NCBI): domain Bacteria; kingdom Pseudomonadati; phylum Pseudomonadota; class Alphaproteobacteria; order Hyphomicrobiales; family Phyllobacteriaceae; genus Mesorhizobium; species Mesorhizobium sp. WSM2240. The sequence continues at coordinate 4,685,589 of NZ_CP159253.1, read as the reverse complement.
CGAGACCAGCGGCGGGGTGCTCGAATCGGCCTCGCGCGCGATGCGGTCTAGAATGCGCCGCGATTCGATGTCCCTGTCGGGTTCCTTGCCTGCCACTGAAGCGCCCTTTGTGCCGCCGGGACTCTAGCGCGTTCCGGCGGGCGGGCACAGTGATCAACGCATGGTCCAGCATATGTTGGGGCCAGCCATTCCTTTGGCCCGGCAATGTGGTAACTGTTCACCATTCTGTGATGACCCAAGGAGTTTCCATGCTCGCCCAGCGCCTCTTTTCCCCTTCCGTTTTTCGCAGTTTCCGGGCCGTGCTGGTCCTGGCTCTCTTCCTGCCTGCGCTGTCGGCCTGCGGCTTCAACACCATTCCGACGGCCGAGGAGCAGGCAAAGGCGGCGTGGAGCGAGGTGCTCAACCAGTATCAGCGGCGCGCCGATCTCATTCCGAACCTGGTCGAGACAGTGAAGGGCTACGCCGCCCACGAAAGGGAGGTGCTGCAGTCAGTCGTCGAAGCAAGGGCCAAGGCCACCCAGACCACGCTTTCGCCTGAAGCGCTCGAGGATCCCGAGGCGTTCAGGGCTTTCCAGCAAAGCCAGGCCGGGCTCACCGGCGCGCTGTCGCGGCTGCTCGCCGTGGTCGAGAACTATCCCGACCTGAAGGCAAACCAGAACTTCCTGGCTCTGCAGGCACAACTCGAAGGCACTGAAAACCGCATCGCGGTCGCCCGCCGCGACTACATCGAGGCAGTCCGGGTCTACAACACCTCGCTTCGGACCTTCCCGTCTCTGCTCTGGGCAAAGTTCTGGTTCACCGACAACGAACCGTTCCAGAATTTCACCGTGGCGGAAGACAAGATCGAGACGCCGAAGGTGGATTTCGGCGCCCAGCAGGGCGGGTAGTCTGTCAGCGGCCAACGTGAACAAGTCAGCTTTGCAAAGCTCTGGACAGAGGGGGGCAACGTTGGGCGCAGGCCTGACGCTTCTGGCAGCTCTGTCTTTCCTGCTCTTCTCCCCGCTGGCAGCCCTTGCCGCCGAACTGCCCGCGCTCACCGGCCGCGTGGTCGACAATGCCGACCTGATGAGCGCGGCCGAAGAGACGGAACTGACGGAAAAGCTCGCCGCCTTCGAGCAAAAATCCTCCGACCAGATCGTCGTCGCCACCATCGACAGCCTCGATGGCGAGGCGATCGAGCCCTTTGCCAACCGGCTGTTTCGCGCCTGGCGGCTCGGCCAGGCCGGCGAGGACAATGGCATTCTGCTCATCGTCGCCAAGTCGGACCGCAAGATGCGCATCGAGGTAGGCTATGGCCTCGAAGGAACGCTGACCGATCTGCATTCGAAGCTGATCATCGAAAACACCATGGTCCCCGCCTTCCGGGCCGGCGAATTTGCGGGCGGCATCAACGGGGCCGTCGACGACATCATCATGGTGCTGGAGGGCAACGCCGCCGAACTGGAAGCGCGCGCCGAGCGCAACCAGCAAACCGGCGACGAATTTCCCGATCTGGTGGTCGTCCTGTTCTTCATCGTCTGGGGAACGCTGTTCTTCGGCGGCTTCGCCATGGCGTTCCTGGCTCCGGTTTTCGGCAGGAAGATCGGACCGGGCCGCTACCGTTGGCTCGGAATGAATATTTCTCTTGGTGGCGGCTCTTCCGGCGGGGGCTATTCGAGCGGCTCGTCCGGAGGCGGCTGGTCGTCAGGTAGCAGCGGAGGCGGTGGGTTTTCCGGCGGCGGCGGCTCGTCGGGCGGCGGCGGTTCTTCGGGGAGTTGGTAGATGCGCAACAGGTCACGACCGCTGAACGCCAAGGAACACGCCCGCATCACCGAAGCGATCCGGATTGCCGAAAAAAGCACATCGGGTGAAATCTACTGCGTCGTCGCGCGTTCGAGTGACAGCTATTTCTTTCCCGCCGCCTTCACATTGATGCTGGCCATGCTCATAGCCAGCCTCGTTGCCGCTTTCGCGCTCGAATATTGGTGGCTGACGCTGCGCGCGCCGCTGTTCGTCGCAGCGCAGATGCTGGCGCTCGGCTGTGCGCTGATCCTGCTCTGGTTGTTTCCGCCGTTGCGCATCATCCTGGTGCCGCGGCAGCTGCGCTACAGGCGAGCGCACGAAAATGCGCTGAAGCAGTTCCTCTCGCGAAACGTCCACGTCACGTCGGCGCGCACCGGCGTCCTTATTTTCGTTTCTCTGGCGGAACGATACGCTGAGATCGTCGCCGACAGCGGTATTAACAGCCGCGTTGCGCAGGCGGTCTGGGATGAAGTGGTCGGCCTACTCGTGGCCGATGCGCGGGAAGGGCGATTGGCCGATGGCTTCGTTTCGGCCACGGGAACGGTCGGAAAGCTCCTGAGCGAGCATTTTCCGGTGGAGGCGGGCGACGTCAACGAACTCGACGACCACCTCGTGGAGATTTGAACTTTCCCACTAAGGTGATGTGCTTGAGATTCGGGTCAGCCGACATCACCTGAATATCAACAGAATGCCTGTGTGCACGGCCATGGCCGGCCCCATTCGACTATTGCTTTGCCGGTCCGGCCGCGTTTATGGTTAACCAATCATGAATACGGTAACCATCGACATACGAAGGGCAGAGCCGCGCGACGCGCAGGCCATAGCCGATGTGCATCATCAGGCCTGGCGGGGCGCCTATGCCGGCATCATCCCGCATCGGGCGCTGAATGTGATGATCAGCCGGCGCGGCAGCCAATGGTGGGCAAACGCCATTCGCCGTTCCGCCACCGTGCTTGTCGTGGAAATCGGCGGCAAGGTCGCAGGCTATACCACCGTCGGCCGAAACCGCGCCCGCGAACTGCCGCAGCAGGGCGAAATCTACGAGCTGTACCTCCGTCCGGAATATCAGGGCGTCGGACTGGGCAGCCGGTTGTTCGCCGCGGCCAGGCAGAAGCTCGCCGACCACGGCCTTAAGGGCATGGTCGTCTGGGCGCTGGAAGACAACACGAATGCGCTGTCCTTCTATGCCGGCGCCGGCGGCCGCGATGTCGCCGAGGGCGTCGAGGTGTTCGACCAGAAGGCGTTGAAAAAAGTCGCTTTCGTCTGGGACTGACGCCCAATATCTTTCACCTGCGACCTTTGAACGTACCCGTCTGCTGTTGCGCTTGGCGCTTGCTGCGGCTATCGACCCGCGCGGGGCACAACGGGAAACCATCCATGCGCATTGAAGCCATCGCCATCGGCAAGAATCCGCCTGATGATGTCAACGTCATCGTCGAGGTTCCGGTCGGCGGTCAGCCGATCAAGTACGAAATGGATAAGGAAGCCGGGACGCTGTTCGTCGACCGTTTCCTCTATACGCCGATGACCTATCCGGGCAATTACGGGTTCGTTCCGCACACGCTCTCCGGAGACGGCGATCCGATCGACGTGCTCGTCTGCAACACCCGCGAACTGATCCCGGGCTGCGTCATCAATGTCCGCCCGATCGGCGTCTTGATCATGGAAGACAATGCCGGCCAGGACGAGAAGGTGATCGCCGTCCCGTCGCCGAAGTTGACGCGCCGCTACGAGAACATCTTTGAATACAGCCAGCTGCCGGAGATCACGCTGCAGCAGGTCGAGCATTTCTTCGAACACTACAAGGATCTGGAGCCCGGCAAATGGGTCAAGATCGGCGGCTGGCACGATTCGGCGCGCGCCAAGCAGATGATCGTCGAGGCGATCGAGCGGGCCAAGAATACGAAATAAATCACTGATCGGCGCGGCTGAATTCCGGCATCGGCACATCGCCGCTGACCAGCACGCGCTCGTCGGCCCCGCAGGCGAAATCGCGCGCCTGCTCGTCGGCGATCTTGCGCGCGGTTTCGTTGGCCTTCGGATTGCCCGTCGCCACGACCAGCCCGACGGCGCAGCCTTCGCGCTCGGCAATCTGGCCCACCTTGGCGACGACCAGGACCTCGGTTTTCTTTTCCGCATCGTCGGGATCATTGCTGATGAACCAGCGGTGGATTGTGGCGAAGGGCTGGGCCCGGTCGCCATCCATTTCGATGCGCCATTCGATTTTCGGGCCGGCCGAATTGAACGCCGCAAAACTCTCCCAGGCCGGCGCGAGGTCGCCCGCGGGCGGGAAGCCGTAGAACACCGATTCCCTCAAATCCGCCGAATAGATGATGATGGGGTAGCCGCTATAGCCGGTGCAGACCAGATTGGACCAATCGCCTTCGCCTTCCCCGGCCGCGGCGAAGGTGGTGCAGTCCTCCTCGGAATCGAGTTCGGTGTACACGCTGGAAATTTCGCCGGCCCAAGCATTATGGCAAAGGCTGAAAAAGACCAATCCGAACATGATTGCTTTCACGGCGGTCACTCCATCGGGGCCGCCAAAACCTAACCCGGGCCCAGCCCGGAGACAACCTGAAGCAGCAACGCCGCAAGGATTTCGAGTTGTGTTCGGCCTATTCCGCCGCGCCCTTGAAGGCGTGGGCGCCGGTCTCGAACTGCAGCTTCGCAAGCCGCGCGTAGATGCCGCCCTTCTTGACCAGGCTGTTGTGCGTGCCTTCCTCGACGATGCGGCCGGCTTCCATGACCAGGATGCGGTCGGCCTTCAGCACGGTCGCGAGCCGATGCGCAATGACGATCGTGGTGCGCCCCCTCATCAGCCGCTCCAGCGCCGTCTGCACCAGCGTCTCGCTTTCGGCGTCGAGCGCCGAGGTCGCCTCGTCTAGCAGCAGGATGGGGGCATCGCGCAGGATCGCGCGCGCGATCGCGACGCGCTGGCGCTGGCCGCCCGACAACATCACGCCGCGCTCGCCGACAGGCGTGTCGTAGCCCCTGTCCAGCCGTTCGATGAACTCGTCTGCCAACGCTTCGCGAGCCGCCTGCTCGATCTCAGCGTCCGTTGCATCCGGCCTGCCGAAGGCAATGTTTTCGCGGGCGGTCGCGGCAAAGATCGTCGTGTCCTGCGGCACGATGGCGATGCGGTTGCGCACCTCCTGCGGATCGGCTTCGCGCACATCGACGCCGTCGACCAGGATTTGTCCATATTGCGGATCGTAGAAGCGCAGGAGCAGCGAAAACACCGTGCTTTTGCCTGCGCCCGAAGGTCCGACGATAGCGACGGTCTCGCCGGTCTTCACCGAAAAGCTCAATCCGTGCAGCGTCGGCAGGTCGGGGCGGGCGGGATAGGAGAAGGAAATATCGCGGAATTCGACCAGCCCCTTTGCCGGCGAGGGCAGGGCTTTCGGGTTTGCCGGCGCGACGATCGCCGGCTGCTCGGCAAGGATCTCGGTCAGCCGTTCGGCGGCGCCCGCCGCCTGGCTGAGTTCGCCCCACACTTCCGAAAGCGCGCCGAGCGCGCCGGCGGCAAACACTGAATAGAGCAGGAACTGGCCGAGCGTGCCCGGCGACAGCGCGCCCGAAAGCACGTCGCGCGAGCCGAACCACAGCACGGCCACCACCGAGGAAAAGATGGTGAAGATGGCGAAGAAAGTCAGGAAGGAACGCGCGAAGACCGATGAGCGCGCCGCCGCGAAAGCCGACTCAACCGCTTGGCCGAAGCGGCTGGTCACCAGCCTTTCATTGGTGAAGGCCTGCAAGGTGCGCATCGAGCCGATATGCTCGCTGGCATAGGCAGTGGCTTCGGCGAGCGTATCCTGCGCGGCCCGCGATTTGCGCCGCACCGAGCGGCCGAAACCGACCAGCGGCAGCACGATCAGCGGGATGGCGGCGATCACCAGGCTCGACAGTTTCGGGCTGGTCACGACCATCATGGCGACCGCGCCGAGGCCGAGGATCACATTGCGCAGAGCGATGGAGGCGGTGGCGCCGACGGCGGATTTGATCTGCGTGGTGTCGGCCGTCAGCCGCGAGACGATCTCGCCCGACTGCGCCGTGTCGAAGAAGGCCGGCGACAGCTTCGTCGCGTGCGAAAACACGTCGCGGCGGAGATCCGCCACCACGCGCTCGCCCAGCGTGATGACGAAATAGTAGCGGCAGGCCGAGGCCAGCGCTAGGATCGCCGCGATCACCACCAGCATTGAGAAATAGTTGGCGATGAACGCGGAATCCGACCCGGAGAAGCCGTGGTCGATCATGCGGCGCACCGCAAGCGGCAGGGTCAGCGTCATCAGCGCGGCTACCGTCAGCGACAAAAGCGCGCCGGCGACCAGCTTGCGATAGCGCAGAATGTAGGGGAAGAGCCGCTTCAGGGGCCGCAGCGAGCGCCTGCGCGCATCCTCAGCGCTCCTGCCGGTTTCCGCCATGGCGTTTTTCCCTTCAGACCGTCGTCATGACGGCGGCGCCCGGCCTTGTGATTCAAATTCGGCTGATGTATAGGCTCGCCGACCGTTTTTCGAAGCCGCGCCTCTCATTAGCCGCGGCTTCGAGTTTTAGAAAAGAGGCGCATCGCCGCAGGCCGGCCTCGCGCGCCGCGACAGCCAGGAACAGACCGATGAAGACCGATATCCATCCCGACTACCACAACATCAAGGTCGTCATGACCAACGGCACCGAGTATACGACGCGCTCGACCTGGGGCAAGGAAGGCGACACGATGAACCTCGACATCGACCCGTCGACCCACCCGGCGTGGACCGGCGGCCAGCAGACGCTGCTCGACCGCGGCGGCCGCCTGTCGAAGTTCAAGAAGCGCTACGAAGGCCTCGGTATGTAAGCCTGCGCGCATTCACGATTTCGAAAACCCGCCGCGAGGCGGGTTTTTTGTTGCCCGCGATTCAGGCTCCCGCTATTCGAGGTTGTATTCCGGCGGGGCGGCGCGGAAGACATCTGGAGGGCCCAATGATCGGCGGCTGGATTTTCGCGCTCACCTTCCTGGCCGCGCTCGGCAGTGGGCTCATGGCCGGGCTGTTCTTCGTGTTCTCGGCCTTCATGATGACAGCGCTCGCCCGCCTGCCCTCCGGGCAGGGAATGGCGGCGATGCAGTCGATCAATGTCGCGATCCTCAACCCGGCGTTTGGTGCGGTGTTCTTCGGTACAGCCGTCCTGTCGGTTGTGCTGGCGGTGGTCGCCGCGTTCAGGTGGGGCGATGCCGGAATTGCCTGGCTGCTGGCCGGCAGCCTCCTTTATCTCGTCGGCATCATCGCGGTGACGATGATCTTCAACGTGCCTTTGAACGACGCGCTCGCAGCAACCGGCGCCGACACGCCGGAGGGCGCAGCCCTGTGGACGCGCTACCTCGCCGAATGGCTGCCCTGGAACCACGTCCGCACGCTGAGCGGGATCGCTTCGCTGGCCTGCTTCATCATGGCGCTGCGGTAGAGCGCCGGCCTGAGGCTGGGCGAGGGAAGTCGCTGCCCCATATGAACTCCTGGTTGGCGACCGCCGCCGGAAGGAGTTCATTTTGAGTGATCAGTTTTCGCGCATGGCGCTTGGAATGGCGGTAGGCATCGGCGTTGGAGCGGTCATTGGGGCGACGCTCGACAATGTGCCGATCGGAATCGCGATCGGCATTGCCATCGGCGCGGCGGTAGGGGCGATTTTCGCCGCACGTAAGGACAAGTGACCTAACTGCACTGTGTGCGTCTTTTACTACATCAGGAGAAGAGATCGAATGGCGGAATTCAAGATAGAGCCGATATCCACGCTCACCCCGGCCTTCGTCGATTCCATTGCCGTTCTTGTCCCACAATTGTCCTCATCCGCCGCTGCACCGGGAAACGAGGACCTGCAGAGGGTCGTCGGGTCCTCGGCGACGACGCTCCTGATCGCCAGGTCGGACGACATGGTGAAGGGCATGCTTACCCTTGCCATTTTCCATGTTCCGACCGGAACACGTGCAATCATAGAGGACGTGGTGGTCGACGAGCGCCATCGGGGACAGGGTATTGCGGCTGCCCTTGTAACGGACGCGCTGACCCGAGCGGAGGCTGCCGGCGCCAGGACGGTGGACCTGACCTCAAGACCCTCGCGTGAAGCGGCCAACAGGCTGTACCGGAAACTTGGTTTCGAGCAGCGGGCGACCAATGTCTACCGCTTCTCCTTCGGGAAGTAGTCAGGACGGATCGTCGGCTTTGTGGCCGGCGCGGTCGGCATGGCCGAGATCGCGCTCCGGATCGATGATGTCGCGGACCAGTTGCTTGAGCTTCGCCGCATCGGGAAAGCCGCCGTCGCGCTTGCGGTCCCACACCATGTGCTCGTCGCAGGTGATGGTAAAGATCCCGCCGGTGCCGGGCACGAGCGCGACTTCGCCGAGTTCGGGGCCGAAGGTCGACAGCAGTTCCTGCGCCATCCATCCGGCCCTCAGGAGCCACATGCACTGAGTGCAGTAGGTGATGCGGATGGTGGGAAGAGAGATACTCATTTTGTATCACTTTTTATCGCCCCTCACCCTTACCCTCTCCCCGCGAAGAACGGGGAGAGGGGGCATCGGCGTCGGAGTTTCGCCCTTCTCCCCGTTCTTCACGGGGAGAAGGGCCGGCAGGCGGATGAGGGCGGCAATACGCTCAAGCTGCGCTGAGCTTGGCCATCGTTTCTTCGTCGACCTCGAAGTTTGCGTAGACGTTCTGCACGTCGTCGTCGTCCTCGAGCGTTGCCACCAGCTTGAGGATCGACTGCGCGCGATCCTCGTCGACCGGGATGTTGTTCTGCGGCTTCCAGATCACCTTCACTGACGAGGCCTCGCCGAGCGAAGCTTCCAGCGCTTTCGACACGTCGCCGAGATTCTCGAATGCGCAGATGATGGTGTGGCCGTCCTCGTCGGACTGCACGTCGTCGGCGCCGGCCTCGATCGCCGCGTCCATCACCTTCTCGGCGCTGCCGGCCTTCGCCGGATAGACGATCTCGCCGACGCGGTCCCACATGAACGACACCGAGCCGGTTTCGCCGAGCGCACCGCCGGCCTTGGTAAAGGCCGCACGAACGTTGGAAGCCGAACGGTTGCGGTTGTCGGTCAGCACCTCCACGATCACCGCCACGCCGCCGGGACCGTAGCCCTCATAGCGCACCTCTTCGTAAGTGTCGGCGTCCCCGCCCACGGCCTTGTTGATGGCGCGCTGGATGTTGTCCTTGGGCATGGACTCGGCCTTGGCGTTCTGCACCGCCAGCCTCAGGCGCGGGTTCATCGCCGGGTCGGGAAGCCCCTGCTTGGCCGCCACGGTGATCTCGCGCGCCAGCTTGGAAAACATTTTCGACCGCACCGCGTCCTGGCGGCCCTTGCGGTGCATGATGTTCTTGAATTGTGAATGGCCGGCCATGGAGCCCCTTCTGGTCTTTATACGGCTATCTGGAATGGCGGCGCTTATAGATAAAATGCCCGCAAAGGTCCAGCCGCTCTGCGTCTTGCAGCAATCCTGAAATCGCCGATATTACCGATATCACACGTCGGAGATGGGGCATGCGCATCTTGGTCGACATTGATGAGCCGCTTCTGAGAAGGTTGGATCGTCTGGCACGCCGTGAACGACGCTCACGCGCCGCGATGGTTCGGGAGGCGATCGCCGAATATCTGGACAGGCGCGCTCCGCATGTCCTCGACAATGCTTTTGGTTTGTGGGGTGAGCGGAAGACCGACGGGTTTGTCTATCAGGAGAAGGCGCGTAGCGAATGGTGAAGACGATTTATCGACTTTAGGTTGGCATTCTCGCGAAAATGTGACCCGTGCCCGCTCGCCATGCCGCGATCAGTTGCTAGGCTGTCACGACGCCCGCCTCTGGGAGACCGCCATGCCAGCCTTGCGCCTTCTTGCCGCCTGCCTCGCCGCGTTCCTTTCCTTCGCCGCCCCGGCTCACGCCCAGGACGAGCCTGTGCCGAGCCGCTGCGTCGCCATCGCGCAAGGGATCCCGAACGTTACCTACGCCAATTTCACACCGGCCCAGGCGACCGTGGAAGGAGAGGTGACCATCACCTATGCCGGGCATTCGACCTACATCATCGAAACGCCGGCCGGCGTCCGCGTCGCCACCGATTTCTCCGGCGCCTACGGCTCCGATCCGCTGCCGCGCGTGGCCACCATGAACAAGGCGCACCGCACCCATTTCACCGACTTTCCCGACGACGGCATCGAATACGTGCTGCGCGGCTGGAACCCGGATGGCGGCCCGGCAAGGCATGCGGTCGTGGTCGACGACGTCTATATCCGCAACGTGCCGACCGACATTCGCGGCCCCGCCGATCTTGGCAAGGACGGCAATTCCATCTTCATCTTCGAGGTCGCAGGCCTCTGCATCGGCCATCTCGGTCATCTCCATCACCGGCTGGAGGATGCGCATTACGGCGCGATCGGCCGGCTTGACGTGGTGATGGCGCCGGTCGACGGCGGCATGACGCTGTCGCTTGATGCCATGACCGAGATCACCGAGCGCCTCTATTCGTCGGTGGTGCTGCCCATGCACCGCCACTCGACGCCGATCGGCGAATTTCTGGGCAGGCTCGGCGAGGGCTTTGCCGTCGAGTTCCGCGACAGCCGCTCGATGACGCTTTCGCTGCGCACGCTGCCCGACCGTCCGACGATCATCATACTCGAGGGCGTGTAAACTCGACCTACGCGGACACCCGCGCCCGCCGTGGCCCGAGCACCATGTCGAGCGTGACGGGTCTGTATGCCCAGGCATCGACGCCGACATCATGCTGGCGAGGAACAGGTTTCAGCCTGCCATGCGAGTGGCCATGCAGGTTGATCGAACCCTTGCCCATCTGGTTCCAGGTGCGGAAGGGATAGTGGCAAAGGATGAGCAGTTTCCCGTCCACCGTCATCTCGGCATAATGCTGGGTGCTGGCCCAGCCGCTGGACGAGACCGTCGCATGGTCGTCATTGTTGCCGATGATCAGGTGCTTGCGCCCGTTGAGGACGGAGAGAAGCGCATCCGCGCGGCTCTTCCCGCTGCCTCTCGTGAAATCTCCCAAGTGCCACACCTCGTCATCCGGCCCAACCGTCTCGTTCCAGTATCCGACCAGCGCCTCGTCGTGCTCGGCGACCGAGCCGAACGGCCTGCGGTCGATGCGCAGGACTCTCGTATCGCCGAAATGGGTATCGCCGGTGAAAAACAGCATCTGCTGGCACCTTCGGTTGCGGACTGTCAGCGGCAATGTAGGCGGCTCGGGGCCGAGTGACAGGCTGATCGAGCCCTCCCGCCTTTCAGCGGGAGGGATTTGTCAAAGCGCCTAGGCCGCGAGCCGCGGGTTCAGTTCGTCGAGCGTGACATGACCGCGGAAGCCGCCGCTGCTCGTCCCCGGATTACCATCCTCGATCGCGTGGGCGAAGATCACGCCGGGGTCGGCCTCCAGCTTCTGCATATGCTGGTAGAGGCGCGGATATTCCTTGCGGAGGTCGAACAGGCCGAGATCCTCGCCCCAGCGGGCTATGCCGATGAAATAGGCGTCGGCCAGGCTTTTCGTCTCGCCGCCGGCCAGCCACTCCCGGCCGTCGAGCATGTCCTGCAGATGCCCGTAGCTGCGCGCCGCCTTGTCGCGGGCGAGCGCTCGCAGCACCTCCCGGTTCGGGTCGCTCTCGGCCAGCTTGTAGGCTGCCCAGGCCGGCGAGAAGACCGAGTGGAAGGTTGTGTGGAGATAGGCGAGCACGCTGTTCAGCCGGTCGAATTCCGGCGTGCCTTGCGCGAAGCCGAGCCTGGTTTCGAGATTGCGTGCGCCGATATTTTGCATGATGGCGAAGCTTTCGGTCAGGGCGCGGCCGTCTTCGAGAAGCAGCGCCGGGGTCTCGCCGAGCGGACTGATGCGAGAAAATGCCTCGCCCTCAGGCTTGGAGAGCATGTCGATGCGGCACAGCCGGTACGGTTGGCCCAGCCATTCGAGGGCAACGATCGACCCGAACGAGCAGCCATGCGGCACGCCGTAGAAGAGCACAGGTTCCATAGTTCTTTCCTTTCGATTGCGAACCGCGCGCGGACTGACGGCGCGGCGTCGCTGAAACCTATGCAATACTTGATTTCAGGCAAGTACCGACTGCAAAGTAAGGTACCTACCTGGGCGTAAGTATTGAGGAAAACCATGGCAAAAAAACTTGCGGAAAGTTGCGGCCTCGGCCCCGCCTTCTCGGTGATCGGCGGCAAATGGAAGGCGCTGATCCTGTGGCTCATCCGCACCGAGCCGCGCCGCTTCGGCGAATTGAAGCGGCTCGTGCCCGACATCAGCGAAAAGATGCTGATCCAGCAATTGCGGGAGATGGAGGCGCACGGCCTGGTTCACCGCAAGGTGTTCCACGAAGTTCCTCCGCGCGTCGAATATTCCGCCACGCCGCTCGGCATCTCGCTCTACGACGCGCTGGTGCCGCTCGCCGAATGGGGCGAGCAGCACGCCGACAGGATCGGTGCGACCAAGGCTGCGGAATAGAGAACATTCCAGGGCGTTTTTGAGATTCAGGTCAGGCCGGCCTCACCTGAATATCGATACGTCCTAGCCTTCCAGGTCGGCTTTGAGCCGGTCCAGTATGCTCATTGCATGCGCCGCATATTCGCTGATCCAGCGGTCGTGAATCGCCTTGATCGGCATCGAGTTCAGATGGTTCCAGCGCTCGCGGCCCTCGCGCCTGACGACGATCAGATCCGCCTCTTCCAGCACCTTCAAATGCTGCATCACCGTGCAGCGGTCCATCTCCGGAAACGCCTCGCACAGCATCCCCGTCGTGCGCGGCTCCTCCTTCAGCGCATCGAGCATCGCGCGCCGTTTGTGGTTGGCGAGAGCCTTGAAAACGCTGTCCTCTTTCGATCCGCTTGACATGTTATGTTTTTATAACATAATGCCGTGCGAAACAAGCGAGGAGTTGTGGATATGTCTATCGGATTCAGGGTTTCGGGGCGCATCGGCAAGCCGGTCGCGGAGGTGTTCGACGCCGTGGTCAATCCGGCGAAGCTCAGCGGCTATTTCACCACGCTTGGCGGCGCCAGCGCCCCGCTGGTCGCCGGCACCACCGTGACCTGGTGGGGGCAGGTGCCCGTCGAGGTCGACGAGGTTGTTCCCGAAAAGCGCATCGTGCTGCGCTGGGACGGCAGCGGCCCGGACGACAAGCCGCCCTATCAGACCCGTATCGAGATGGGTTTCGAGCCGCTCGACGACGGCGGCACCTTCGTCACCATAGCCGAATCCGGCTGGCGGGAGGACGAGGCCGGCCGGAAAGCGTCCTACGGCAACTGCGAGGGCTGGTCGCAGATGCTCTCCTGCATGAAGGCCTATGTCGAATACGGCATCAACCTGCGCGAGGGCTTCTATCCGAGCGAGATGCGCGGCGAGTTGCCGACCTCAAGCGAACGCAAGCAGTGGGGAGAAAAAATGACTGCGAAGATCGAGGGCGGCGTCAACATCGCCATGAAGGTGCCGCCGCACCAGTACGAGGCGACGATAGCCTTCTATCGCGACGTGATCGGCCTGAAGCCGTTTACCGCGAAGGCGCCGGCAATCGGCTTCGAGCTCGGCCCCAACCGGCTGTGGATCGACGAAGCGCCGATGATGAGCCAGGCAGAAGTATGGCTCGAACTGTTCACCGATGATTTTCCGGCTGCCGCCGAACACCTCGCCAGAGCGGGCGTGGTCCGCTGCGACGCGATCGAGTCGCTTGGCGAAGGGTTCCGGGGCGGCTGGATCGTCAACCCGGCCAATATCGTGCACCTGGTGCGCGAGCCTGACGCCTGGTGAAAGCGGCGGCTGCAACGGTCCTCATCCTGAGGTGTGAACCCGCGCGGACGCGGGTTCAGCTCAACTTGAACCGGGCGAACCTCGACGGACGCACCCTCAGGGTTGTTTGCCTTCCGGCTTCGCTCTCTTGCGCCGCGCCAGCATGTTGAGCCCTTCGACCAGCGCCGAGAAACCCATGGCGGCGTAGATGTAGCCCTTCGGCACGTGGAAGCCGAAGCCGTCGGCGATCAGCGTCATGCCGATCATCAGCAGGAAGCCGAGCGCCAGCATCACGATGGTCGGGTTCTTGGCGATGAATTTCGACAGCGGATCGGCGGCCAGCAGCATGACCGTCACGGCGGTAATGACGGCGATGTACATGATCGCGATCTCGTCGGTCATGCCGACGGCGGTGATGATCGAATCGATCGAGAAGACGAGATCGAGCAGCAGGATCTGGAAGATCGCCGCGCCCATGGTCATGGTGACGGTATGGCCGACCATGTCTTCCTTGTGGTCGACCGGATCGACCGTGTGGTGGATTTCGCGCGTCGCCTTCCAGACCAGGAACAGCCCGCCGGCGATGAGGATGAGGTCGCGCCACGAGAAGCCGTGCCCGAACGCGGTGAAAACCGGGTCGGTCAGCCGCACGATGATGGAGATGGTGGCGAGAAGCAGCAGGCGCATGATGAGCGCCGCGCCTATGCCGAGCCGCCGGGCCCTGGTCTGCTGCTCGACCGGAAGCTTGTTGGTCAGGATGGCGATGAAGATGAGATTGTCGATGCCGAGCACCACCTCGAGGACGACCAGCGTGGCGAGCGCCACCCATGCCGTCGGATCGTTGAGCCAGACAAAGTGCGGCGCGAGGAATTCGATTATCGGCATCGGGCGCTTGCTCGGCGAAAAGGGATAAAGGATCAGGCAGAGTTAGGTCTGGCCGCAGGAAACGTCAACTTTCGGTGGCGCGCGGCAGAAGCGCAATGTGTCGCGGCGCACGCTTGGAAGAAGAAAGCGGCGTCAGTCCGGCAGTGAAGCTCGCGGCGAAAAGATTACCCCCAGAACGCCGGCGCCGTCTCCTCCAGTCGCGGCCCGATCCTGAGCGGCGCGATTTTTTCCGCAAGCCCGGTGCGGTCGGATATGTCCACCCCCACCCCGCAGATCGTCGCCGGGCCGGACGCCGCCTCGAAACGCCCCTTCGGCACCTTCGACAGAAAGCGGTTCAGCGGTTCCTCCTTGTCCATGCCGAGCGAGGAATCGTAGTCGCCGCACATGCCGGCGTCGGTGATGTAGGCGGTGCCGCCATCGAGGATCTGGTGGTCGGCAGTCGGCTGGTGCGTGTGCGTGCCGACCACGAAACTCACGCGGCCGTCGACGAAATGCGCGAAGCACATTTTTTCCGATGTCGCCTCGGCGTGGAAGTCGATCACCACCGCGTCGGCCTGTTCGCCGAGCGGGCAGGCGGCCAGTTCGCGTTCGACAGCCTGGAACGGGTCGTCGAGTTCGGGGTGCATGAAAACCCGGCCCATAATGTTTGAGACCAGCACGCGCGCCCCGTTCCTGGCGACGAAAAGGCCGGAGCCGCGGCCCGGCGTGCCCTTGGGATAATTGGCCGGCCGCAGAAATCTTTCCTCCCGGGCGGCAAACATCAGCGCCTCGCGCTGGTCCCAGACATGGTTGCCGGTGGTCACGACGTCGGCGCCGGCACGAAGCGTCTCCTGAAAGATCTCCTCGGTGATGCCGAAGCCGCCGGCGGCGTTCTCGCCGTTGACGATTACGAAGTCGAGCCGGAAGTCGGCGATCAGCCCCGGCAGTTTTTCCCACACCGCCGTGCGTCCGGATTTGCCGACCATGTCGCCGAGGAAGAGAAGTCTCATGAGTTCACCTGCGTGCCGAAGCGGCGCAATCCGCTCTCGGTCAGGATTTCGGGGATAATGACATCGTGTGGCTCGTCAGGCACCAGCCCGACCTCCTGGCAGTCGAAGGCGATGCCGATCAGCCGGGGCTTTTTGCCAAGATCGTGCAGCCGCTCTATGGCGCGGTCGTAGTAGCCCGCGCCATAGCCGATGCGGTGGCCGCGCGCGTCGAAGGCGGCGAGCGGCACCAGCATCAGTTCCGGCTCGAGGATCGCGGCGTCGGCTGCCGGGCCGCAAGTGCCGAAGCCCGTGTCGACCATCTCGGCGCCGCGCACCAGTTCGCGAAACACGATGGTGGTCCGGTCGATAATGGCAGGCAGGCAGAGCCGCGCGCCCTTTTCGGCCAGCGCGAACATTAGCGGGCGCACATCGACTTCCGAGCGCATCGGCCAGAAGCCGGAAACGACGCTGCCCGGCTCCACCTCGATCCGCCCGGCGGCGTGGTCGGCCATGCCGACCGACGCCTCGATGCGCCAGACCGGGTCGAGCGCGTCGCGCCGCGCCAGCGCTTCCATGCGCAGCGCCTTCTTCATATGGTTGGATTGCTTCATAAGGACGGGTTCAACTGCTGTTTTGTCGTCCTTGGCACAAAACCGGCAGTTGCCGCAACGGCCAGCCAGGCAGGATGCCCAATGCAGCGGTCATTCGAAATAGCGATGTCGGGAAAGTGACGATCCACACAACCGGTGGAGAAGTCGATCCCGGGAACCTACAAAGTAGGTGGGCGCCGTGTGAGAAAACCCACGAGTCTTCCCAGGGACAGCTCCCTTCGAGATCGATAAGGCCCCGGGGATATGTCTCTCCTGCCGCGAAGCACAGACCGTCGTGGATGAATATAATGCGTCCGGCCCCTGCGCGCCAGAGGAACCGCAGGTGTCGAAGCGTTCTTGAAGGGAAATATCTATCGGTCGCCTTTCGCCTCCGCATGATCTCTCTCTGTCCCCTCCGCCGAAGGCGGTGGAGGGGCGGGCTCCTGACCCGCCACCCGAGATGCCATTGTGGATGGAATCCACCCCTGTTTCGGCCAAAGCGAAGAAAGATCGTTTCCGGAGCAATGGCTTGTAAAGATTCTCGAAAATCTTCGCACTCGATTTGTCCCACACCCTGCAGGTGCTTCACGGACGCGCCCTTGCCCTCTCCCCAGCCCGACCCTACTGTCCGGCGCAAAAGATGGAGTATCGAATGCGTTTCGAAGGCACGGCGGCCTATGTCGCCGACAGGGATCTGATGGTGGCCGTCAATGCGGCGATCGCGCTGGAGCGGCCGCTGCTGGTCAAGGGCGAGCCCGGCACCGGCAAGACCGAGCTTGCCCGGCAGATCGCCGCCGCGCTCGGGCTCGACCTCATCGAATGGCACGTCAAGTCGACCACCAAGGCGCAGCAGGGGCTCTACGAGTACGACGCGGTGTCGCGCCTGCGCGACAGCCAGCTCGGCGACGAGCGCTTCAACGACATCCGCAACTACATCAAGCGCGGCAAGCTCTGGGACGCGTTCGCCGCCGACCGCAAGGTGGTGCTCCTGATCGACGAGATCGACAAGGCCGACATCGAGTTCCCGAACGACCTCTTGCAGGAACTCGATCGCATGGAGTTCTTCGTCTACGAGACCAGCGAGACGATCCGCGCCGCCAACCGGCCGATCGTCATCATCACCTCCAACAATGAGAAGGAACTGCCGGACGCCTTCCTGCGCCGCTGCTTCTTCCACTACATCCGTTTTCCCGATGCCGAGACTTTGGGGAAAATCGTCGATGTGCATTATCCCGGCATCAAGCAGAACCTGGTGCGCGCCGCGCTGACTCAGTTCTACGAAATCCGCGACGTGCCCGGCCTGAAGAAGAAGCCCTCGACCTCCGAGGCGCTCGACTGGATACGCCTTCTGGTCGCCGATGACATCGCGCCGGAAGACCTGCGCGCCGATCCCAAGAACGCGCTGCCCAAGCTGCACGGCGCGCTCCTGAAGAACGAGCAGGACGTGCATCTGTTCGAGCGGCTGGCGTTCATGGCGAGAAGACAGGGGTAGAAATGACCGCAATCACCATCCGTCCGCTCGAACAATCCGACCACGCCGACTGGCGGCGGCTGTGGACCGACTACCTCACCTTCTACGAGACGAGCGTTCCCGAGGAGGTCTACCACACCACGTGGAAGCGCCTGTTTACCGAAGGCGAGTTCGAACCGAAGGGCTTCCTCGCCTTCCTCGACGGCGAGCCAGTCGGCCTCGTGCACTTCCTCTACCACCGTTCTTGCTGGTCGCTGGAGGGCAATTGCTACCTGCAGGATCTGTTCACTGATCCGAAAGCGCGCGGCTCAGGGGCGGGCGCGGCTCTGATCGAGGCGGTCCGTGGGCACGCCGAGACGCGTGGCGTACGCAACGTCTACTGGATGACCCACGAGACCAACGCGACAGCGCGAAGACTCTACGACCGCGTGGCGCGCAGGACTGGTTTCATCGAGTACGATCTGCTGTAGCCGCGGGAGGAGAGAGCATGACGGAATTTACGCCTCTAGCTTCTTTCATCGGCGGGGTATTGGTCGGCCTTTCCGCCGTTCTGCTGATCGCGCTCGAGGGCCGCATCGCGGGCGTCAGCGGCATCGCCGCCCGCCTGCTGCCGCCCTATGGCAGCCGCTCCGCTCTCTCGGCGCTCGGCTTCGTCGCCGGCCTCGTTCTGGCGCCCTTCGCCTTCATGGCGACGACCGGGCAGCCCGTGGCGCAGACGGTGTCGTCGAACCTGCCGCTGATGGTCGGCGCCGGCCTGCTGGTCGGCTTCGGCGCCGCTCTCGGCAGCGGCTGCACCAGCGGCCATGGCGTCTGCGGCATCGCGCGCCTGTCGAAGCGCTCCTTCATCGCCACCGCCACTTTCATGGCTGCCGCCTTCGCTACCGTCTTCATCCTCCGGCATGTGGTCGGAGGCTGAGCGATGTCGTTCCTCGTCAATCTCCTGCTCGGCCTGCTGTTCGGTGTCGGCCTCGTCGTGTCCGGCATGTCGGACCCGGCCAAAGTCCTCAACTTCCTCGATTTTTTCGGCAACTGGGATCCGTCGCTGGCCTTTGTCGTGACCGGCGCCGTGCTGGTCGCGTTCACCGGCTATCGCCTCGTGCTCAAGCGCGACCGTCCGCTTCTGGCCGCGACACTTCACTTGCCGACTAGAACGGACGTCGACAGGCGCCTGGTTGCCGGAGCCGCGATCTTCGGTGTCGGCTGGGGCCTCGGCGGTTTCTGCCCTGGCCCGGCATTGACCGCGCTTGGTCTCGCCACGCCGGGCGTACTGGTTTTCCTGCCGGCCATGTTTGCCGGCATCTGGGCGGCGCGCGCTCTGCCGGACGTTCCCGCCCGGGTGCGCGAGGCGTGAGATCACAATGTTCATCCCCTTTTTCGTCGAACTGAAGGCCGCGCGTGTTCCCGTCTCGCTCCGGGAATATCTGACGCTGCTCGAGGGCATGGATGCGGGGCTGGTCCAGTACGACGTCGAAGGTTTCTACTACCTCGCCCGGTCGGCGCTGGTGAAGGACGAGCGCCATATCGACCGGTTCGACCAGGTTTTCTCGCACGTCTTCAAGGGTGTCGAAGCGGTCTCCGGCGAGGCGGGTATCGACGTCGCCAATATACCGGAAGAATGGCTGCGCCGGCTGGCCGAAAAGCACCTGAGCGAGGAAGAGAAGAAGCTGGTCGAAGCGCTGGGCGGTTTCGAGAAGCTGATGGAGACGCTGAAGAAGCGGCTGGAAGAGCAGAAGGGCCGGCATCAGGGCGGCTCGAAATGGATCGGCACGGGCGGCACCTCGCCGTTCGGCGCTTATGGCTACAATCCGGAAGGCGTGCGGATCGGCCAGCACGAAAGCCGCCATCGCCGCGCGGTGAAGGTCTGGGACAAGCGCGAATTCAGGAACTTCGACGATTCCGTCGAGCTAGGCACGCGCAACATCAAGATCGCGCTGAAGCGCCTGCGCCGCTGGGTGCGCGAGGGCGCGGAGGAGGAGTTCGACCTGCCCGGCACGATCCACGCCACCGCCGAGCACGGCTATCTCGACGTCAGGACGCGGCCGGAGCGGCGCAATGCGGTCAAGCTCCTGATGTTCTTCGACGTCGGCGGCTCCATGGACGACCACATCAAAGTGGTGGAAGAGCTGTTTTCGGCGGTCCGGGCGGAGTTCCGCCAGCTCGAATATTTCTACTTCCACAATTGCCTCTACGAAGGCGTGTGGAAGGACAATCGCCGCCGCCATTCCGAGGTGATCCCGACCTTCGACGTGCTCCACAAATACGGCCACGACTATAAGGTGATCTTCGTCGGCGACGCCTCGATGAGCCCCTACGAGATCGCGCATCCCGGCGGCTCGGTCGAGCACTGGAACGCGGAGCCGGGCGCGCTCTGGCTCGCCCGCGTGCTCCAGCAATGGCCAAATGCAGTCTGGATCAATCCGGTCACCCAGAAGCACTGGGGCTACACCCATTCGATAGCCATGGTCCGCGAGATCTTTGCAAACCGCATGTATCCGCTGACGCTGGCCGGGCTGGAAAGCGCCACCAGGGAACTGTCGAGGAAGCATTGAAGGATGCACCACAGACTAGGCGCATCCGCCACGAGTACCTATGTTGAGGCCACCCAAGCCCCAAGGCAGGAGGTCACATGGACGAGCATCGCTATCCCGTCACCCGCACCGACGCCGAATGGCGCGAAAAGCTGACGCCCGAACAATACTACATTATGCGCCAGCACGGCACCGAGCGGCCGGGCAGTTGCGCCCTGCTCTATGAAAAGCGCGCCGGCACCTTCAAATGCGCAGGCTGCGACCAGCCGCTGTTCGAATCGAAGCTGAAATTCGAAAGCGGCACCGGCTGGCCGAGCTTCAACGACCCGGTTCCTGGTTCCGTGGAGACGACCACCGACAGCAGCCACGGCATGGTCCGGACCGAAGTCCACTGCGCCCGCTGCGGCAGCCATCTCGGCCATGTCTTTCCGGACGGGCCACCGCCGACCTACCAGCGCTACTGCATCAATGGCGTGGCTCTGAACTTCGAGCCGGCCGCTGCGGCATGACCTGCTTCATCTGCGTGCAATGCGGCGTCCAGTTCGCAAAGAGCGATACGCCGCCCGCGCGATGCCCGATCTGCGAAGACGAGCGGCAATATGTGCGCTGGGAAGGGCAGGCCTGGACCACGGCGCGCGAACTCGCGAGGAAGCATCAGTTGGTGATGCGGGAGGATGCGGGCGTGCTCGCCTTCGGCATCGAGCCGCGCTTCGCCATCGGCCAGCGCGCGCTGCTTGCCGAAACGCCGGACGGCAATGTGCTGTGGGACTGCGTCTCGATGGTCAGCGACGAGGCGGTGGCCGAGATCACGCGGCGCGGCGGCTTGCAGGCCATCGCCATCTCGCACTGCCATTACTATTCGGTGATGGTCGACTGGAGCGAAGCCTTCGGCGGCGTTCCGATCTACCTCCATGCCGACGACCGCCAGTGGATCATGCGGCCGCATCCATCGATCGTTTGCTGGGAAGGCGAAACCCGCGCGATCAACCCGTCGCTGACGCTGATCCGCTGCGGCGGGCATTTCGCCGGCGGCCAGGTGCTGCACTGGAAGCGCTCCAATGGAAACGCCATTCTCGCAGGCGACATTCTGCAGGTCGTGCCGACCCGCCGCCATGTCAGCTTCATGTACAGCTATCCCAACTTGATCCCGCTGAACGCCGCGACCGTGCGCAAAATCGCCGCGGCAGTGGAGCCTTTCGATTTCAACGACATCTACGGCGCCTGGTGGAACACCAATGTGATCGGCGGCGCGAAGCAGGCGATGACCGCGTCAGTCGACCGCTATCTGGCCGCTATCGCCTGAAGTTCAGATGATCGTCGCCACCACAAACCATAAAAGGGCTGCACTCCTGAAAAAGGCCGCCTTGGCGGTGCCGGCCGTGTCCGCCGTGCGCCAGACTGCAGCGAACAGGAAGATATTGTAGGGAAGAGGCGAAAGAAACACGGCCAGCACGATCGCCATCGGCGTCTTCAGCCCGAGCAGCAGAATTGCGGCCGCGGTCGTCAGCAGATTGAGCGCAGTGCCGACGAGCACCATATCGCGCCAGAACAGACGATCGAGCGGCACTTCGCCGCGCCAGCGAGACGCAAAGAACGACATTCCCGGATCGCCTTGGACTGCAAGTTTCCGCCCCTGTTAATCGGCCGGGCGCGGCGCATTGTCAAAGGGCGCGTGGCATTTGGCGCTCGCATCCCGGCGTGCTAGACGCCCGGCTGATGCGATGCGGGGAGAGCGAATCGAATGCGGGTCTCGAGTATTGCGGCTGTCGCCGGCGCGCTTGTACTGGCCTTGACAGCGATGGTAGATCCGGCGGCGGCGGAAGAAGTGCACAGCCTTCCCGGCTCGACCATGTCATTGCTCTGGGCGCTGCCCTTCTTCGGCCTCCTGCTCTCGATCGCCACCGGGCCGCTGCTCTACCCGCATTTCTGGGAGCATCATTACGGCAAGATGACCGCCTTCTGGTCGGCGCTGGCGGTCCTGCCGATGGCGCTGTCGTTCGGAACAGAGACGACCATGGGCGCCGTGTTGCACACGGTGCTCCTCGAATACATGTCGTTCATCATCCTGTTGTTCGCCCTGTTCACCATCTCGGGCGGCATCCTTGTCGCGGGCAACATCCATGGCACGCCCGCCATGAACACCCTGCTGCTGGTCATCGGGGCGTGCCTGGCATCCATCGTCGGCACCACCGGCGCGTCGATGATCATGATCCGGCCGATGATACGCGCCAACGACAATCGGCCGATCAATGCCCATGTCATCGTGTTCTTCATCTTCCTGGTTTCCAACATCGGCGGCGCGCTGACCCCGCTCGGCGATCCGCCGCTCTTCGTCGGCTTTCTGCGCGGCGTGGATTTCTTCTGGACGACGACCAATCTCTGGATCGAAACGCTGGTGGTCGGCGGGCTCGTGCTCGCTGCCTTCATCGTGATCGACGTTGTGCTTCACCTCCGCGAGGAGGGCATGCCCAAGATCAAGGATCCGACGCCCGACACCAAGGTGCGCATCCGCGGCCTCGCCAACATCCCGTTGCTTGCCGGCGTGATCGCGGCGATCCTGATGTCCGCCGTGTGGAAGCCCGGCCCGGCCTTCACGTTCGAGGGCGTCGAGGTCCAATTGCAGAACCTGGTACGCGACGGCATCATAGTGACGCTGGCGCTTATTTCGCTTTACGTCACCAGGAAGGAATACCGCCACGCCAACGGCTTCAATTGGGGGCCGATCCTCGAAGTGGCGAAGCTGTTTGCCGGCATCTTCATCTGCATCATCCCGGTCATCGCGATCCTGAGAGCCGGGCTCGACGGCGCGCTCGCGCCGCTTGTGGCGCTGGTGACCGGGCCCGCCGGCGGGCCTAACAACTTCGCCTATTTCTGGATGACCGGCATATTGTCGTCATTCCTCGACAATGCGCCGACCTATCTGGTGTTCTTCGAACTCGCCGGCGGCGACCCCGAGGTGCTGATGACAACGCTCGGCACGACGCTGGCCGCCATTTCGGCTGGCGCGGTGTTCATGGGCGCCAACACCTATATCGGCAACGCACCGAACTTCATGGTCTACGCCATCGCCCGCCAGCAGGGCGTGCGGATGCCGAGCTTCTTCGGCTACATGCTGTGGTCGGGCGCGGTGCTGATCCCGGTCTTCATCATCGTCAGCGTGATCGCCTTTGGGTGAACCCGGCCGGTTAACCGCGATCCGGCGGATGGATTGCATTGTCCGTAAAACAGGAAATATCCTGCATTTCGGCATCCGAGGATGCGAGATGCCGAAAGTGGGATAGTTCGTTGAAGCTGCTGGGCCGCGCAAAGACAAACCCGGCTCCGGCGGAACCGGCTGACCAGACATGGAGCCGGCCGCTCCAGTCGCTGCTTGGCGTGACGACGGTGTTGCTGATCGTCCTGGTTTCGGCTGCCCTTGTCGGCTTGAACTATCAGCGCGCCCGCACTTCGGCCATCGACAACGCCAAGGCCGACATCGGCATCTTTTCCGACCGCCTGATCGACCGGTTCAACGTCCTTTCAGGCCAGACCGTAGCTTTTGTCGGAGTGGTTTCATCCGTCGCCAACGCGTTCCTCGTGCCGCCACCGGAGCGCCTGGACGACAAGATCGCGGCGCTGCGCGAATTCATCACCCGAGCCTCGCAAGTGGACGGGGTCTATGCCGGCTATCCGGACGGCTCCTTCTTCCAGGTCGTCAACCTCAGCAGCGAGGGCTGGCGAAGAGCACTCGATGCGCCGGAGGATGCGGCCGTGGGCATCCGCATCATGGCCGGTGGAACCGGCGCCAATAAGACCGAACAGCTGATGTTCCTCGATTCGGCAGGAACGGTGGTCGGGCAGACATCCGGAAGGCCCACGGATTTCGACCCGCGCACGCGCCCCTGGTACAAGGCGGCCGCGAACATTGAGACCCCGGTCTCGATCGGGCCCTATCAGATGGCGACGACCGGCAAGTTGGGCATAACGATCGCCCAGTCCCACAAGGGAAATCGCAGCATCGTCATCGGCGCGGATATCCTACTCGACACCATCACCGACTTCCTCGCCGCCGAACGCATGACGCCCGACACAGTCGCGTTCATCGTCGACACTTCGGGCAATCCGGTCATTCATTCCGATCGCGAAACGATGCGGCGGCTGATGGCGCCCGCTAGCCAGTCCGTTCCGCCGCCGTCGGGCGCGGAGGATACGCTGATCGAGAATATCCGCTCGGACGATTCATGGACCGACGAGCCGCGATTCGTCGATGTCGGCGGCCGGACTTTCCTCGTCATGCTGACGCCGATCCGATCGGCGCTGCTGCTTGCCCGGCACCGGGTCGCTGTGGCCGCGCCGCTCGACGAACTGATGGCATCGGCAAATCGCGGGCTGGTCCATGGCCTGCTGATCTCAGCCGTCGTCGTGGGCGCGGCAATCGTCCTGGCGCTGGTCCTTTCGCATCTGGTCACCAAGTCGCTCGAACGACTCACCGACAGCGCCAAGCGGCTGCAGAACCTCGACTTCACAACGCCGGTGGAAACCTCCTCGCATGTCAGCGAGATCTCGTCGCTCGGCAAGGCGATGAACAGCGCCCGCGACGCCATATTCACCTTTGCCCTTTATGTTCCGAAAGAGTTCGTGCGCAAAAGCATACAGGCTGGACATTTCGCCGGCAGGTCGGCGCGACGGCAGGAGGTGACGGCGCTGTTCACCGACATCTACGATTTCACCACGATCAGCGAAGGCCACTCGCCAGAGGAGGTCGTCGCCATGCTGTCGGAATATTTCGACATTCTGGACGAGGCGGTGACGGCGCATCACGGCTCGATCATTCAGTTCCTTGGAGATTCCATCTACGCGATGTGGAACGCTCCTATTCGGGATCCAGACCATGCCGAGCACGCCTGCCGGGCCGCGCTGGCGGCGGAGCAGCGCCTCGATCTCTTCAACAAGGCGCAATTGGCCAAAGGCTTTCCGGAGTTTCGGACGCGCTTCGGCATCCATACAGGCGAGGCGGTTGTCGGCAGCGTCGGCGCGCGCGAGCGACTGCAGTACACGGCGATGGGCGATACGATCAACGTCGCCTCGCGGTTGGAAGGCATGAACAAGATCCACCGCACCACGATTCTGGCGAGCGCTGCGGTCGAACGGGCCTGTTCGGGCGTGATCGAGTTCCGCCCGCTCGGATCGGCCCAGGCGAAGGGCCGCATGGGGATGCTTGAGATCTATGAAGTCGTAGGCGTTAGCCCGGCTTCAACGGCGGCCGACCGGGAAGAACTACCCGCCCGCCCATGAGCGGAAGGTGAAGGCGTTCGGCCGGCTCCCGCAAATCAACACCGATTGTGGAACCCTCGGTCCAACTCGATGTTGGCGGGCAGAGGATGCGCACAAGACCGATGCCACCGATCGCGATGCATGCCGGGTCAGTCCCGGTGCCTGAACAGCCCGCCAGAGGAAGCATGAAGCTGTTCCTGTGCGGCGATGTCATGCTCGGGCGCGGCATAGACCAGATTCTCGCCAACCCAGGCGATCCGCAGCTTTACGAGCGCTACGTCAAATCCGCGACGACCTATGTGGAGCTTGCCGAACGCATCAATGGCCCGATCCCGAGAATGGTCGAGGACACATATATCTGGGGCGATGCGCTCGCTGAATTGGACCGCGAAGCTCCCGACGCCCGGATCATCAATCTCGAGACCAGCATTACCACCAGCCTCCAGCCGGTGCCCAAGGGCATCAATTACAAGATGCACCCTGCAAACATCGGCTGCCTGGCGGCGGCGTGGGTAAGCTGCTGCGTGCTCGCCAACAACCACGTGCTCGACTGGGATGAGCCGGGCCTCGTTGAAACTCTCGATGCGCTGCGGCATGCCGGCCTCGCCTATGCCGGCGCAGGGTTTGACGCGGATGAGGCGGCCGCACCCGCCGTGATCGAAGCGACAATCGGAGGCCGCGTGCTCGTCTTTGGATTTGGGCTGGAGACGAGCGGCATCCCGCTTTCATGGGCAGCCGGCGCCTACAAGCCGGGGGTCAACCTGCTCGCGGATGTCTCTGCCCGATCCCTTGAGCAAATCGCCGGATCCGTCGAGGGCATGAAGCAGCCCGGGGATATCGCGGTCGCCTCGATACATTGGGGTGGCAACTGGGGGTATGAAGTCGCCGGGCAGGAACGTGCGCTTGCCCATGCTCTGATCGACACCGCAGGTTTCGATATCGTGCATGGGCATTCCTCCCACCATCCAAAGCCGATCGAAATCCACGACGGCAGGCTGATCCTCTACGGATGCGGCGACTTCCTCACCGACTATGAAGGGATCACGGGCTATGAGGACTTCCGGGGCGACCTGGCGCTGATGTACCTGCCGCGGCTTACCATGCCGGAGGGCAAGCTGCTTTCGCTCGATCTTGTGCCGTTCCGGCTCCACAAATTCCGGCTGAACCGCGCCCCGCCCGAAGATGCCGACTGGCTCGCGGCCATGCTTGAGCGCGAGAGTTCGCCTTTTGGCACTCATGTCGCGCTCGGGAACGACGGCCGGCTCTCGGTATCCTGGTGAAGACGCCGGGCCTTCGGATTCAGGCGGATCGTGAACAATCGTGGCGCGCTTGCAACGGCGCGGATGCCGGCAGGCGGCGCCCGGATTCCGATTGGAACTAGCGGGCTGCGATCCAGTTAGGGAGGTAGAGTCCCCTCATCGGAGTACTGCCGTATCTTACGGAGATCTCGGCGGCTCGAGGCAAAAAGGATCACCATCATGCAGATCACCACTTTCAAGGACATGTATCTTGCCGAACTTCAGGAGCTTGCGAGTGCCGAAGGTCAACTCGGAGAGTCGTTGCTCCAGATGGCGGAAGTGGCGTCGCATCCGAACTTGAAGGATGCGCTCCTCCACCACCGCGAGCAAACCGAGGTCCAGAAGGAACGTCTCGTCTCGCTCCTGCAGAAGCACGGCGCCGAGCCCAGAGCGCACACCGATCAGGCAATGCAGGCGCTCATCCATGAAACCGAAAAAATGCTTAGCATGCTGAAGGGAAATGACCTCCGCGATGCCGGCCTCATCGCATCCGCCCAAAGGCTCGAACATTATGAGATCGCGGCATACGGGACCGTCGCAGCGCTGGCGGGCCAACTGGATCTGCGCGACGATCAGCAAATCCTGCACAAGAGCCTTGAAGAGGAGAAGCAGACCGATATTCTGCTGACCAAGTTGGCCAAAAGCGAAGTAAATCCGGATGCGGTGGCGGCTTGAGCGGCGCTCCGCATTGCAAATGATGGCCAAGAACGACGACTCCGAGCAATTCACCTATCCGGGCGAGAAGGCGCGCCAAGGTGAAATCATCCTCAGAACGCGAGCACGGCGCATCATCTTCATCGCTGGGCTGGTGGGCCTTGTGGTGCTCGCAATCGTGATGCAGCTAGCGCTCTGACAGCGGCGTGCACACCGATGCGCCGATCGGTACAAGAAGCCGTTGATCAGCATCAAACTGCGGTTGCCCGTCATTCGGTCTTGGCGGAAGCGGCCTGACGCCGATCGGCGGCGGGCGAGCCGCCACTTTCCGACACGACCACCGTCTTTATGTTGACGAATTCCTTGATGCCGTAGTGTGAGAGTTCGCGGCCGTAACCGCTCTCCTTGACGCCGCCGAAGGGGAGTTTGGGATGCGATTGGACCGTTCGATTGACGAAGACGGAACCCGCTTCGATGGCCTCGACGGCGAGGCGCTCACCACGGTCGATATCACGGGTGAAGATGCCGCCGCCAAGTCCGAAAGCGGAATCGTTCGCCGTATTGATAGCCGTCGCTTCATCTTTGACCGGAATAATGGCGGCCACCGGCCCGAACATCTCCTCGTCGTAGGCGGGCATGCCCGGCCGCACATCGGTCAGAACGGTCGGCGGGTAAAAGGTTCCGGGTCCGTCAGGAATCTTGCCGCCCAGCAGGCAGCGGGCGCCCTTTGCCAGGCTTGTCTCGACCTGGCGATGCAACGCGTCGCGCAGATTATGGCGTGCCAGCGGGCCGACGGCCGTATCCTCTGACAAGGGATCGCCCATCTTTGCCGCCCGCATTTCCTCGACAAATGCTTCCTCGAAGCGGGAACGCAGACTGTCGACAACGATAAAGCGCTTGGCCGCAATGCAGCTTTGACCGGAATTGACAAGGCGGCCTTCGGCACTCGCCTTGGCGGAGAATGAAACATCCGCGTCGTCAAGCACGAGATAGGCATCGCTGCCGCCGAGTTCGAGGACGGTCTTTTTCAGCATCTCGCCGGCTTTGCGCGCTACGGCTCGGCCGGCGGGACCGCTGCCGGTGAGCGTGACAGCACGAATAAGCGGATGGCCGATCAGTTCGTCGACGGAGCCGGAGCCGATCAGAAGCGTGCGGAAAAGATGCTCTGGAAATCCCGCTTCGCCAAATACCTCCTCGATGGCAAGCGCGCAGCCCGGGACATTCGACGAATGCTTCATGACTCCGGCATTTCCCGCCATCAGCGCCGGCGCTGCAAAACGGAAAACCTGCCAGAACGGGAAGTTCCAGGGCATGATCGCAAGGATTACCCCAAGCGGCTGGAAGGTAACGAAGCTTTTGGCGGCTCCGATGTCGATGATTTCGGGCGCAAGAAACCTGGCGGCATTGTCGGCAAAGAAATCGCACCCGTCGGCGCATTTCTGCGTTTCCGCGACGCCTTGCTTGATCGGTTTGCCCATCTCTTCGGCCATCAGCCGGCCATACCGATGCGCCCTCTCACGAAGCAGGCGGCCTGCGGCGCGCATTAATTTCGCCCGCTCGGCGATATCGCGGCGACGCCACTGCAGCGAGGCTTCGTGGGCTTGCTCGACGGCGTGCCGAACGGCGGCCGGTGAGGTTTCCTCATAGCTTCCGACAGTTTTGTCGGTCGCTGGATTGACCGCAGTGAACGTCATCGGCGCAGAGCTTTTTGGCATGCTAGCGCTCCCCGTTAGCGGATCGAAGCTAGAACAGGAGAACACCCAGTCATAAAATAGGTTCCTGTGCGGCAAGTCGCTTGGCGGGCGTACCGGCCACATTTCAATGACAGAAGCGCCGCCCTACCGGGGCGCTGGATTGTGGCAGCCGGCACATAAGTGCCGCGTTTCGCCTGACGACTCCTTGAGCGGCCAGCTTGTTCGTCGCCGGTTGTTCGCTACTCGATGACTGCGCAAGCCTGACGGTTGCCTGCATCCCCGGAGGGTTGACTTTCGTAGTCGTCTTGTCCGCCGTGAATCATCAAAGCTTTGCCGCGGATATTCGTCTCGCCTTCGTCCAATTGCACTGATCCGTTGAAAACCTGTGCGCGAAGCGTGCCGTCGGCGCCGACATATTGGTTGGGCATATCGCCTGCATGCGGGCCGCCTTCAACCTTGTATCCGTGCTCTGCGTCGGTCGGATTAAAGTGACCACCTGCCGATTCAAATCTTGCCGCAGGATCGCAGCTTCCGGTTTCATGGACATGGAACGCCACCCACTGGCTTGCTGGCAATCCCGTGACTTCGATTTCGATCAGCACGCCGCCTTCGGTTCCAGTCAACGTGGCGTTGCCGTTTTCTTCGCCTGCCGTGTTGACGAATTTGGCGGTTGCGGAAGGCTGCTCCTGAGCGCCGGAGACGGCGGTCAGCAGAAGGATCGCTGTGGTGGTGACGATTGCGCGTTTCATGTCCAATCTCCCGGTCAAGCATCAAGATGGTTGAACTGTGCAGGGGCGATTTTGTTCAGCGCAAATTCGCGTACCGGTTTAGTCACCTGGCTGTTCACGGTCCGCGCCGTCGGGAACAAACTCGCGCGACATGGCGTTTTCGCTGCATCCGGCGAGTGCCAAAAGGGAGAAGCGTTGCAACCACGCGAGTCCCCTTAGCGTGCCTGTATCGATAGCCGTCGGGCGGTCAATTCGACCAATCGAAGTAGTGGATCGCTCGAGATTTCATCCCCTCCAGGAGCGGAGAATCGGAATGACTGACGCGAGCCATCCGATCGTCCTCATCACCGGCTCTAGCGGCTTCCTTGGCCAGGCGATCGCGCTTGGCCTCAAGGATCGCTACCGCGTGATCGGCCTCGACGTGAAGCAGCCGAGAAAGCCGATCGAGGGAACGACCACCTTCGAGATCAACCTGACGTCCGACGAGAGCGTCGATGAAACAATGGCGCGTGTACGCTCTACCGCCGGCGACCGCATCGCTTCGGTCATTCATCTCGCCGCCTACTACGACACGACAGGAGAGGACAATCCGAAATATGACGCGGTTACGGTACAGGGCACGCGCCGCCTGCTGAAGGCGCTGAAGAACTTCGAAACGGAGCAATTCGTGTTCTCGAGCACGCTTCTCGTCCATGCGCCGAGCCCGGAGAAGGGCGTGAGGATCGACGAGAAATCCCCACTCGATCCCGCGTGGGCATATCCCCGGTCGAAGGCCGAGGCGGAAGCGTTGATCGCGAGGGAGCGCGGGAAGATCCGCACGGTGACGCTGCGGCTTGCGGGTGTCTATGACAAAGACTGCCGCGCCGCCTTCATCGCTCAGCAGATCGCGCGGATTTTCGAGCGGCTGCCGACGGCCTACCTCTTCGCCGGCGATATCAAGAGTGGTCAGCCCTACCTGCACAAGAAGGACCTCGTCGACGCGGTCGTGCGGACGGTCGACCATCGGCATGAGCTTCCCGACGAGACCGTGCTGTTGATCGGCGAGGAAGAGACGCCGTCCTACGAGGAGATGCAGAAGCGTATCGGCCAACTCGTGCATGGCGAAGACTGGCGAACGCTCGCTTTACCCAAAAATCTCACAAAGCTTGGGGCTTGGCTACAGACCGAGGTTCTGGAGGAGGACACCGACATCAAGCCATGGATGATCGAGAACTCCGACGACCACTACGAGATCGACGTCTCGCGCGCCAAGGCCCTGCTGGGTTGGCAGCCGCGGCACAGCCTGACAGGCACGCTTCCCGAGATGATCCGGCGGCTGAAAGCCGATCCCACCGACTGGTATGAGAAGAACAAGCTCGAATCTTCGGTCGTCGCGGCTTCAGAGCCCGAGATCGACCAGGCCGAACGGCGACTGCAGGCTCCGCTCGAGCGCAGCGAAAAGGAGGTCGAGGCGGCGATGGAACGGCACAGGGCGTGGACGCTCTGGGCGCCGCTGGCCAATGTCGCGCTCGGACTTTGGCTGGTCACGTCACCGGTTATGCTTGGTTTGTTCGATCCGGTCACGGCGCCAATTCCTCCGGCGCTGGGACATGAGATCGCCGAACCCGAACTCCGCAACATGCGCCTCGGCATCAGCGAGATGGTGTCCGGGCTGTTGGTGATGTTCTTTGCCTTTGTCGGCATGAGCCGCCGCTGGCGCTGGGTGCAGTGGATTGCAGCGGCTGTCGGCATCTGGGTGATGTTCGCGCCGCTCGTGTTCTGGACGACGAGCGCCGCCGCCTATGGAATCGACACCCTGGCCGGCATGTTGATAGTTGCCTTCGCTGTGATGATCCCGCCGACTCCCGGCATCAGCTGGCGCGCCCTGGCCGACGACGACGACCGGCCGCTCGGCTGGAGCTACTCACCGTCATCCTTCACTCAGCGCATCCCGATTATCGCGCTCGCTTTCATCGGGCTATTTGTCTCGCGCTATCTTGCCGCTTTCCAAATGGGGCATATCGACGGTTTGTGGGACCCGTTCTTCGGGCCGGGCGGCGCGCCCGTCTCGAACGGCAGCGAGGCGGTCGTGACGTCCTGGGTCTCGAAAGGGTTTCCGATCGCGGATGCCGGGCTCGGAGCCTTTGCCTACGCGCTCGACATCCTTGCCGGAGCCATTGGCGACCGCCGCCGCTGGCGCACCATGCCATGGATGGTTTTCTTGTTCGGCCTGCTGATCATCCCGCTCGGCGTCGTCAGCGTCAGCTTCATCATCATCCAGCCGCCGCTGATTGGCGCGCTATGCACGCTCTGCATCATCCAGGCGGCCGTCACCGCCATCCTCATCCCGTATTCGATCGACGAGGTACTGGCGACTTTGCAGTATCTCTGGCGCGCCAACAAGGCCGGCGAGCCGGTCTGGCGAACCTTCTGGATGGGCGGGCCGGCCTTGTCGGAGGATCAGACGCCCGAACCCGACCTCGACCGTCCGGTGGGAAGCGTGTTGCGCGATTTCATCACAGGCGGCGTGACCTTCCCGTGGACTCTGGTGGCCAGCATCACCCTCGGAGCGTTTTTGATGGCCACTCCATTAATGTTCGGCACCCAGCCGCCGCTCTATTTCAGCGATCATGTGGCTGGCTGCCTCGTCATCCTTGTCGCCGTCACCGCGCTGGGCGAGGTCGTCCGGCCGGTACGGTTCCTCAACGTGGCGCTTGGCGCCTGGATTCTGGTCTCGCCTTTCCTGCTCGGCGGTGCCTCGACCGCCGGAACAGTCGCCCTCGTCGTGATAGGGCTCGCTCTCATCGGGCTCAGTATGCCGCGGGGCACCCGCAGCGAGGAGCATTATGGCGGTTGGGACCGGGCGATTGTCTGAATTGGCTAACAGGCCGCCGAGTGCCGGGCGATTTTTGCGAACGGTGTCAAGCGCCCGCGAGTTCGGCCGGCGCGCCTCCGTTCCCGGTCGGCTGCCTGCTCACAGTTCAGATTTCGAGGAGCGCATAAGGGCGGCCGGTAGGCTTCTCCACATGCGCGGCCACATTGTACACTCGAGCGCCACCCGGCGTGCGCCCCTCATAGGCGCCGCGATGCGCATGACCATGCACCACAGCGCTCACCTGGAAGCGGTCGATGGTTTCGGCAAGTCGGGACGAACCAAGAAACGGAAAGATTTCGGGCGGTTCTCCGGCGACGGTTTCCAGGATCGGCGAGTAATGCAGCACCACGACGACACGTTCGGCACGGACCTGTCGCATCGCATTCTCGAGACGTATCGCCTCGTTGACGCTTTCCGCCACCATCGTCTTGATCGCGGGCTCACCGAAGGAACCGAGCATGCGCCGACCGAATCCGCCGATGAATCCCTTGACCCCGACGAAGCCCACTCCGTCGATTTCGGTGGCTTGTCCGTCGAGCAGGTGGACGCCTGCGTGCCGCAGGATTTGGCTGACCTCCTCCACGGCGGCGCTTTCGTAATCGTGGTTGCCGAGAACGGCGACGACGGGCACCGAGCAGGCGCGCAAGTCCTCTGCCAGGATTTCGGCCTCGCGCGGCTTGCCGAGATCGGTCAGGTCGCCCGTGATCACCAACACGTCGGCCGCGTGCGATATCTCTCCGAAGAGGTCGCGAAAGGACGTGTTCTGTTCCTCTTTCACGTGGAGGTCGCCCATAGCGGCGATTTTGAGCGTGTTCTGGTCGGCCATACGAAGAACAACTCCCGACACGATCAGTCGTTGCGCCGCTCGCCATCACAACCCAAATCGGCGAAGCCCCAGTCCCTGACGTCGGTCTCGTAATCGATCAGCGAGTACATCCGGCCGCGGCAGACCTTCATATGGGAAGCGGGCAGTTCACGCTGCTTGGCCAGCCGGTCCAGCAACTCATCCAACAGCCATTCAGGGATATGGGCGCGCTCGCTGGGATAGATCCAGCGGAAATTCAGCAGATGGACGAGCAGCACCTCCCAGTGCACTTCCATGTAGTCGAGCAGACGCTGCCAATCGATCTGATCGTGCGCCTTCAGAAGCAGATGGGCGACGTCGGCGCCGTCATAGCGATCCCTCACCTGGATGAAGGATTTGGACCAGATGAGTTCCGTTGGCCCGATAATACTGACAGGAATGCCGAAGAGTTCGATCGCGCGCGCGTGCTCGAACCAGGAATCGCCGACCGGCACGGCACCATTGGACGAGGAGAAGATGACGTCGAAAAAATTCCGGCCCTGGAAGACTTTGCCGAGCCAGCGGTCGTCCTCGACTTCGACCGCGTATCCCCTGTCCTTGAAGAGGGCGAGAATGCGCGTGCAGTCCCCGGCTTTGCAGAAGATGTCGAGATCCTTCGTCTCGCGGGAGATGCCGGTATAGGCGCTCACGGCGTAGGCGCCGGCAATCAGGAAAGGAAGGCCGCTGGCGGCAAGTTCGCTGATGGCTGCGGCATAGAATGTTTCCGCCTCCGGGTTTTCATGCGTCGGCGCGGCCTTCGCCTCGATGGAGGCATTCGTTTCCGGGATCGAGCCCGGGCCTTGGCGAGCGGCCATGCGTCAGTACCTTCCGGGAAGGAGCCGGGGTTCGTACCTTGAAACATTGAACGATGTCCGCAGGTTCCGTGGCGTGTTTCCGTTTGGGTGCAGTTTTTGCGACCATGCTGAAGACAGTTAGGGTCCGCCGCTACTGCTTCGGCTTCTCAATGCTCGGCGGTTCGTCCTTGCGGTCCGTCTGCCTGGCGACCGCGTCGGCCTGTGTTTCCGTGGAATAGGGAGAAGGCTGGGCCTTATCCAGATCGCCGGCATCGGCCACCCTGCCGCTTCCTGCAGTTGCCGCGCGGCCGCCCCGATCGGCGGAAGGTGTGGTTTCGCCCTCCTTCCAGACCTCCTTCGGATCGGTCATGTCCTCGGTGTCCAGGTTGGCCTTCCGTCGCTCATGCACCGTGTTCGTCCCGGTTGTCCGCAAGAGTTCGGCATCCCTATCACCATTTTTTGTCATGTCAGCCTCCGGGCTTGGTCGTCTGGTCGCCGCCACGGTTTCCGCCGTACGTTCCCTTGGGCTTTTCGCCGTGCTTCCGTCCTTCAGGTTCATTGCCATCACAAGCCTCCATCGCTGGCAGCCCAATCCGGCTGGACTCTCAAGCAAACGGAACAGGAGCATCGTGGTTCCGATGGCGACCGGCTGCTGCGCAGATGAAGCAAGGCGAAGCTATGGTCGCAAATGTCTGGGCCGACCGCTCCATCTCGATCGATATATTTCTGCGGTCGAAGGAGGGCGAGGCCGGTTTGAGGATCGTACAGGCGCCGGAGATGGGCTGGCGATTCAGTCGCACATCAAATCTTTCGTTACGGAACGATCAGCGCCTTTTTCGGTTATCGACATGGCATCCGGTGACGCCGTTGCCAGCACTGACCCGCGCAACGCCGAACCTGTTCGGAGAGCAGCCATGTCAGAGGTGCTATCCAGCGATATAAGAGAAGTTCGGATCGAGCCCGAGAGCCTCGACGGCCTGCTCGGGATTCCTCAGGGTGCGCTGGGCATTGTCATCTTCGCGCATGGAAGCGGCAGCGGCCGGCTTAGCCCTCGCAACAATTATGTTGCGAGCGAACTGAGAAGTGCCGGTCTCGCCACGTTCCTGCTGGATCTACTCAATCCCGAAGAGGAACGCGACCGGCGAAACGTTTTCGACGTCGAATTGCTCGCCAGGCGTCTTGTCTTGGCTACGCAGTGGGTCCGGCGGAGACCGGAGTTGTCCGGGCTGAAGGCTGGATATTTCGGCGCGAGTACTGGCGCGGCCGCGGCATTGCGGGCAGCGGCCGCCGAACCAGACATTGCCGCCGTCGTTTCACGCGGCGGCCGGCCCGACCTTGCACTGGAAGTGCTGCCAGCAGTGCGCGCACCGACGCTGCTCCTCGTCGGCAGCCGCGATGGCCCTGTAATCGGCATGAACGAACGAGCTTACGACGCCCTGGGTGCGGAGAAGCAGCTTGTGATCGTCGAGGGAGCAGGACATCTGTTCGAGGAGCCGGGCACGCTCGACGAGGTGGTTCGCCATGCCACGCAGTGGTTCGTGGACCACTTGAATCCTTCCGCTGAAAGGACCTGAACGGTGTTTGAAAAACGGCAAGCTTTTCTTGATCGCCGGGAGGCAGGCCGCCAACTCGGTCAAGAGCTGGCGAAAACCGATTGGCGCGATCCGGTCGTGCTGGCGCTGCCGCGCGGCGGCGTTCCAGTGGGATTCGAGGTGGCAAGGGCGCTCCACGCGCCTCTGGATGTTCTCCTCGTTCGTAAGATCGGCGCTCCGGGGCATCCGGAATTCGCAATAGGCGCGGTGGTCGATGGCAAGGAACCGCAATTGGTCGTGAACGAGGAGGCCGCCCTGATACTCGGCCCTTCGTCGAACTATCTCGAGGCCGAAAAGAAACGCCAGCTCGTCGAAATCGAGCGGCGGCGCGAGCGCTATCTCGGAGCCAGGGCAGCCGTGCCGACGGACGGGCGGACCGCAATTGTCGTCGACGACGGTATCGCTACTGGCAGCACGGTGAAGGTCGCGTTGAAGGCGCTGCGGCGCAGCAGTGCAGATCGCGTCGTTCTCGCGGTTCCAGTCGGGCCTCGAAGCACCATCGAGGCTCTTCGGGAACAGGCCGACGAGATCATCTGCCTCAGCATGCCGGAGCCTTTTCATGCGGTCGGCCTGCACTATGTCGATTTCGAGCAGACCTCGGATGAGGAGGTTATCCAACTGCTGAAGGCGGCTGCGACCATGCCTGCGGAACGCTGACCGGTGGTACTCACCTGAAAGGAACATAACATGCCGCTCACCCTCATCAGCCCTGCATTCCCCGATGGCGGCGCGATTCCAGAAAGATACACCCGCGACGGCGAGAACGTTTCGCCGCCCTTGAAGTGGTCCGGAGTGCCAGAAGGCGCCAAGAGTCTGGTTCTTGTCGTGGATGATCCGGACGCCCCGCGCGGAACATTCGGCCATTGGGCGGTCTTCAACATCGCTCCGGACGCTGACGGTCTGCCCGAGGCCGAGGGAGGCAAGCCCGGCCCGGATGCGCTGAGGCAGGGCAAGAACGATTTCGGCAACGCGTATTATGACGGCCCCGAGCCGCCCAAGGGGCACGGCGTCCATCACTATCATTTCCGGCTTGCCGCGCTCGATGTGCCCAGCCTCGACGTGCCTGGACAGCTTGGCGTCGACAGGATTTGGGAAGAGGCGCGGAAGCATGCCGTGGAAGAAGCCGAGCTTGTCGGGACCTACCAGCGAAACTGAGCAGGCCAGCCATGCCGGCTACCGGCGAAGGCGCCGGGAGAAAGGGGGAGCAGTAGAGATATGTCGATCTGAAAGGAGCATCCGATGCAAGTTCAGGAAATCATGACACCGAGAGCCAGGGTGATCAATCCCAACACCAACATTGCCGAGGCCGCAAAAGCGATGCGTGCGGACAATATCGGCGCGCTGCCGGTCGGAGAGAACGATCGGCTGATCGGAATGGTGACGGACCGCGACATCGCCATGCGCGCGGTCGCCGAGGAACGTCCGAGCGGGAATACAGCGGTCCGACAGGTCATGTCGGAGCATGTCTATTACTGTTTCGAGGACGACGACATCGAGCAGGCGGCGAAAGTGATGGCGGAGCACCAGGTTCATCGACTGCCGGTGCTCAACCGCGACAAGCGCTTGGTCGGCGTTCTAGCGCTGGCTGATCTTGCCCGTTCCAATACGGACGCCATGAAGACGGCGCTCGCTGGCATTTCGGAGCCGACGGACCAGCCCCGGCGTTGATTTCGACGCGGCCGCCGCGCTCAGATAGCGATCTTTCCGGCCGACGCGCCGGAAAGCCGGCCGGTTGTCGCCAACGATGAAGGACATGGGTGATCCCCACTCAGCCTGCCCCGAATGCGAATCTTGTCCGGGAAATCACCAGATGAAATCCCGAGGAGGATACCGGACCACCGAGGCCGGGCAGGTGAATACGAGCATCGCGGGAGCGAATGGCGGATGACATGGTCCTTCAAGCTTGGAACGATCGCCGGCACGGCGGTACGTATCCATGTGACTTTCGCGCTCCTTCTGGTGTGGATATGGCTCATGCACTATCGCATCGGCGGTGCGCCGGCGGCCTGGGAAGGGGTTGCGTTCATCCTCGCCATCTTCGCCTGCGTTGTGCTGCACGAGTTCGGCCATATCGCCGCGGCGCGCTACTTCTCTATCAAGACCCCGGATATCACGCTCCTGCCGATCGGCGGGGTCGCCCGTCTTGAGCGCATGCCCGAAGAGCCCGGCCAGGAGTTCGTGATCGCTATCGCCGGTCCGCTGGTCAATGTCGTCATCGCCGCGCTCATTTTCGTCGCTCTCGGCGGATGGGCGGGAATCGAGCAGATGGCGCAGGTGGAAGACCCGCGTAGCGGATTTCTGGTCAGGCTCGCCGGGGTCAACGTTTTCCTCGTCCTGTTCAACATGATTCCGGCGTTTCCGATGGATGGCGGTCGTGTTCTGCGCGCCGCCCTCGCATCGCGCATGTCCTGGCCGCGAGCGACCCAGATCGCAGCGTCGATCGGCCAGGGGCTCGCCTTCGTCTTCGGCTTCATCGGACTCTTCTATAATCCCTTCCTGATCTTCATAGGCATCTTCGTCTATCTCGCCGCGGCGGCGGAAGCGCAGGATGCCCAAATCCGCGACGTTGCCGCCAGCGTGCTGGTCGGAGACGTGATGATCACCGATTTCGCGAGACTGCAGGGCTCCGCGAGTTTGGATCAGGCGGTCGATGCGCTGCTGGCGACGACGCAGCGCGAATTTCCGGTGGTCGATACTGCCGGCCGTCTGGAAGGGCTGCTGACCCGCGACGACATGATCCGCGCTCTGAAAGAAGCCGGACCCGAAGCGCCGGTCGCCAGCGCTATGCGAACCGACATACCCAGCATCCACCGGCGCAGATCTCTCAGCGAGGGCTTGAGGATGATGCAGCAGAAAAATGTTCCGGCTATCGCCGTAATCGACCGTGGGGATCACCTTGTCGGTCTGATGACGTACGAAACCATCGGAGAGATGATGATGGTGCGCGCCGCCGTGCCGGAGGGGTTTAGTTTCGGCCGGCTGCGCCGGGGCAACCCGCGCTCCTCTCAAGTCTGAGCGACGTTTTGGCGAGGTACCGCCGGTCTTACGGGGTAATGCCTGTACTCGTTGCCAGCCGAGGCCAATATGCCCATTACCTTTTTAGAGGAAAGCGTGTCCGAGGCGTCATCTACTTTGTGTGCCAAGGCGTGGCTGAATCCACCGGCATCGCGGCGCCCGGATGACTCCCGGCGGGTTCAAGGCCTTCGAACACCGGTGGGCGCTGACGCAGGCGTTCGAAACTGTGCTTTCGGCCGTCTATTCGATCGACGGTTAAGACCGCCGGTGCACCGCCTGAAACAATCCAGCGCAGCCTGAGATCAGCTAACCCCGGCGCCTCGCAAGACGGAAACGATCATCCGGTCGAGCTCCGCCCTCGATGGATAGGATTCCTGCGCGCCTTTTCGCTGCACGGAGATGCTCGCCGCGGCAACACCCCAGCAGGCAGCTTCCTGTGCAGATCTGCCTTCGAGCAAGGCAACTGCCAACGCGGCAACGAAGGCATCGCCCGCGCCGGTCTTGTCGATTGCCTTGACCGGTGGCGCGGGTATCCGCGTCTCCTTCTGCCGATGTGAAAGGATGCAGCCGCCATTGGCAAGCTTGACGCACGAAATTTCAACTCCCAGCGAGTTCAGCCGGAGCGCCGCACGAGCCGCGTCATTGCTGTCCCTGATCTCGGCGCCGATGAGGTCTGCCGCTTCCTGCTCATTCGGTGCGATCGCATGAAAGCGGCCGAGTTGCTCCATATCGATCCGGTCGGCAAATGTGGGGTCGATCACGATCTTGAAGCCACGCGCTTCCGCCGCTCCGAAGGCTGCCTCCAACACGCGCGGAGAGACCTCGAAATCCGCAACCAGAATGGAGTGGTCAGGAGCTCTGTTGATTGAGGCTGTGACATTTTCGATCGCCCCCGCGTCCCAGGCGACGTTGGCGTTGGACGCGGAAAGGATCGTTTTCTCTCCGCCCTCCGGCACCGCCACAATGGCAATTCCTGTAAGGGAGCCTGGCGCAACACCGACCTGCTTCAATTCGAGACCCGCTTGCCTGAGGGGATTTAGCGCGACTTCGGCAAAATAGTCGTCCCCTACGCGCCCAAGGAGTCTTGTCGGTATGCCGAGCCGGTGGGTGAAGTAGGCGACGTTGGCCGCCTTGCCGCCGGCGCGTTGGGCGAAGCCGCCCGCGCGTACGGTCCCACCCTCGCCCAGCGGCTGCTTTATGTCGAATTGCAGATCGGCGTTGATGCTGCCAAGCGACAGAATGGCTGGACGGTGCAATCCAGGAACTCCCTTCGACTTCGACAACACGCGGTTTCCGGAATGACTTCGGGTGGGAAATCATCCGGAGAGTTTCAACGAGCGTCTTTCCAGCCCGGGCCTGGCTTTCGACGGAATTCGTTATTTATCATCCCGCCCGCTGCTAAACCCGCTGCCATCGCCATGAATGTGGCCGCGATGGATCGCTTCGACAGCACCGTCTCCCAACCCGGCGTCAACCGCCTGGGCACGATGCCGTAATCTACCGCCGCGGCGATCGCGGCAGCCCCCAATGCATCGCGAAGCATGACAAGCGGCGGACGGGGCGGCCTGGAAGCGAGCCACGTTTCGAAAAGGAGCGCCCAGAAGATGGAAGAAGCGTGATGGGTACCGTAGCCGACAAGCGTGTGCGCAACATCCGCATGGCGAACAGATCCGGCTTTCCTGCCGTAGAGCCAGTGGCTGGTCGAATTCGTGGGCTGCAGGGCGCCTTTGCCCTCGTTTCGTGCAAGCAGGCCCAGTACAGCCGTCGTGACGATGCTGACAACAGTGCCCGAAATGGCTGCGGACAACCCTGTTTGCATTGAACGGTTCATTTCGGCCTCACTTGGCTTGCCTGGAACGAACCGGAAGCAAGACTGGTTCCGAGGTTGCGGCTTGCGATACAAAGGCCCCTCTCGAATTCGCGGAGCGCGTGATAGACCTTCACCAAGCAGGAGACCGAGGTGCGGCATGCAGATCATCGTAACCGGGGCAACGGGATTGATCGGTTCGGCTGTCTGCACAAGGCTTTCCAGTGAAGGTCACGCCGTCGTCGCTGTCGTGCGCAGCAAGGATTCTCCCGTCTCGGCCAGCCGCACCATTGTCATCGACCTCGCGGCTGCAACGAGGGCGGAGGATTGGCAGTCT
Source organism: Mesorhizobium sp. WSM2240 (assembly GCF_040438645.1). NCBI lineage: Bacteria > Pseudomonadati > Pseudomonadota > Alphaproteobacteria > Hyphomicrobiales > Phyllobacteriaceae > Mesorhizobium > Mesorhizobium sp. WSM2240. Next base: position 4,644,756 of record NZ_CP159253.1, on the reverse strand, counting down.
TATCTGGCCGGCATCGACGCCGTGGTGAATTGCGCGGGCGTGCTTCAGGACAGTCCGCGGGAATCCACGAAAGGAGTGCATGTCGAAGGAATAGGCGCACTGTTCGCCGCGTGCGAAGCGGCGGGCATACGTCGCGTCATCCATTTTTCCGCGATCGGCGTCGACCGCGGGACCGTTTCGGAATTTTCAAGAACCAAGCTCGCCGGCGACGAAGCGTTGATGGCGCGGGACCTGGATTGGGTCATTCTGCGGCCGTCCGTCGTACTCGGCCGCAACGCCTCTGGCGGGAGTGCGCTCTTCCGCGGCCTGGCGGCGCTGCCATGGCTTCCTGTCATGCCCAAATCCGGACCTCTCCAGGTGGTGCAGCTCGACGATATCCTGGACACCGTCTCGTTCTTCGTGAACCCCTTAGCTCCGGCAAAGTGTGCGCTTGAGCTGGGGGGACCGGAACAACTGGCGATGGAGGACGTAGTGGCCCGCTACCGCGCATGGATGGGCTGGCCAGCCGCGCGCACAATTATGCTTCCCGAATGGGCTGCTGCGACCCTCTATCGCCTTGGCGATTTTGCCGGCTCGCTCGGCTGGCGACCGGCGATGAGATCGACCGCCCGCAAGGAGATCGCACGAGGGGCGGTTGGCGATCCGCGGCCCTGGGCGACGATGACCGGGATCGAGCCTCGGTCCCTCACGGCCGCGCTGCGGGCCGAACCGGCGTCCGTGCAGGAACGATGGTACGCGAGACTGTTCTTCCTCAAGCCGGTCGTCTTCACGATATTTCCCGTCTTCTGGCTGGTGACCGGCATCGTGTCGCTCACGACAGGATATGATGCGGGCGTTGACCTCATGCGGCGGGCTGGCGCAGGAGTGCTGGCAGCGCCAGGGGTCGTCGCCGGCGCGCTAGCCGATATCCTCGTCGGCCTTGCCATCGCTTACCGCCCCACGGCCAAATACGGCCTCTACGCCGCGCTGGCGCTGTCCCTGTTCTATCTGGCTGCCGCGACCATTCTGCTTCCCGGATTGTGGAGCGACCCGCTCGGCGCGCTGGTCAAGATATGGCCGATCCTCGCCCTGAACCTTGTCGCTCTGGCGATACTGGAAGAGCGCTGATGCTGTACTTCATGCTCAAATATCTGCATGTCATCGGCGCGTCGGTGCTGCTCGGCACCGGAGCCGGCATCGCCTTCTTCATGCTGCTCGCCCACCGGACGGGCGAGGCTCGCACGGTGGCCGCCGTGGCACGCATGGTCGTCGCTGCCGACTTCCTTTTCACCGCCACCGCTGTCGTCCTGCAGCCTGTTACCGGCGTCGCACTGGCCTGGCATGTCGGCTATTCGCTTTGGGACGGGTGGATCGCCTTGTCGATCCTGCTCTATCTGTTCACCGGCGCCTTCTGGCTTCCGGTCGTCTGGATGCAAATGGAGATGGGAAGGCTCGCTAAGCAGGCGGCGGTCGCCGAAACGCCACTGCCACCCCGCTACCATCGCCTGTTCCGGATGTGGTTTCTTTTCGGATTTCCAGCGTTCGGCGCAGTCATGGCGATCTTCTGGCTTATGATCGCCCGGCCGAACCTGGAGTGGTAATTGCATCGAGCGGCAGCCAAGGCGGCAGCCGCATGCCTAGATTTGGGCGATCGGCTTGTGCGGAACAAGCGTATTGGGCGACCGTTCTTGGAACAAGCGAGGCGCTGCCTCGCAATCGCCGACGAGGAGACTGGCTATGGCAAATCCAGCGAACGAGCGGCCCGACAGGTATGGCGCCGACGACATGCAGAGAGCCCGCCCGGATAGCGACCGCATACCGGACCGGAACTTTGACGACGATGAAAACTGGAACGATTTGGGCGGTACGGGCGTACGCTACGGCGGCAGCTCAAGCGGCGGCTATGGCACCGGCGGCGCTGCGCTGGACTACCGCGACGTGGTCGGAAGCCGCTATGACTGGGAGCATCGCTATTCCGATGTCCGGCAAGTGTTTCCGGAGCAGGGTCGTCATAGCGGGCGCGGGCCTCGAAACTATACCCGTTCGGATCAGCGCATTCGCGAAGATGTGAGCGATTGGCTGACCGACGATCCGCATATCGATGCGTCCGATATGGACGTGACTGTCGAGGGCGGGGAGGTCACGCTTTCCGGCACGGTCATGAGCCGGCCAGTCAAGCGGCGCGTCGAAGACATTGCCGAATCCATTCCCGGCGTGAAACACGTCCAGAACAATCTGCGGATCCAGAGCAGGGCCGGCGTTCTCATGGGCGCCGGACGCAGCACCGGCGGCGCACCGGGCAGTTCGACCGGCGGTGGCGGCAATACCCCGACGATATTCTGACGCGGAGCGTACAGGCGAGGGGTCTGCGCCGACGCTGAGCCTCGAGAAGGCTCTAAGCGTATGGAAGCATTCCAAGCGACGAGTACTGCTCATTCAAGCGGTTGAGGACTTCCAGGTCTCTCTCGCCGATATCGAAATCAAACACGTCGATGTTCTCTTCCAGGTGCTGCCGTTGGTTGGCTTTGGGCAAGGGAACGGTGCTGCGCTGCAAATTCCATCGAATCAGCACCTGCGCCGGGGATTTGCCGTATTTTGCGGCGATCCCGGCAAGCGTCTCGTCCCGCAGCCGTCTGGTGCGCGTAAGGGGGCTGTATGCCTGTATGGCGATGTGCTTCTCCTGTGCGTAGCGCAGCATGCCGTCGCTGTAGCCGAATGGGCTCCACTCGATCTGATTGACCGTCGGGACTTCGCCCGTCGCGTCTATCAGTGTGTCAATGAGCTCGATGGAGTAATTGCTGACGCCGATGTCTTTCGCGAGGCCGTCCGCCTTCGCACGGATCAGACTTCGCCACAGATCTTCTCCCGCTCCTGTGCGCGGCGGGCGGTGTATGAGCATGAGATCGGCATAGTCCAATTGCAGCTCGTCGAGATTTTTGAGCGTCGCTTGATATGCGTCGCCCGCTTCCTCCACTTTCGTGACCAGGTAGAAATCCGCGCGCTCGACGCCGCTTTGATTGATTCCGTCCGCAATACCGGGCTGGGTGCCATAATCTCCGGACGTGTCGATCATGCGGTATCCCAGCTCCAGGGCAGCGGCGACGGTTCCAGCGGTGTCGTTTGTCAACTGCCATGTGCCAAGGCCTAAAACAGGCATCTTGTTGCCAGTGTGCAGCGCTATCTCACTTTTCGGGTCCATATCCGTGCCCTTGTTCTGGCGGCAACATCCCGACCTTGTCCATTTCACCGGGCCGTGGTCTCGCGCCCAAACATCCGCCCGGCAAAAGTGTTCCGGTCGGCAATCCCATCGGCGGACTTAAGTTGTCCGCCTCGTATCCGGCGCGGTTCCTGCCGGTTTCGCCCTCGGCGCGAGCGCCATCCTGGCCGAGCCGCAGCCCGGCCGCAGTTTGGCGGGAACCATCTGCATGCCGGTTGGTTCCGTGAATGAGGAATGGATAGGTCGGACGAACGCCACAAGCGCTGCAGATCTGCAGTCCGCAAGAGGTTCATCAGCCAAGCTCGGACCCAACAGACCGCTCAGGCGCTTACGCTGTCCCGGCCTCCGAACAGGGAGATGCACAATGAAAGTAGCTGAATTAATGACCCCGAAGGTCCATCTCGCCAGCCCAGGGGAGTCGCTGCGCAAGGTCGCCAAAAGAATGGCTGCCGATGGTGTCGGATTCCTGCCTGTCGGAGAAAACGACAGACTGGTCGGAACGATCACCGACCGAGATATCGTCGTGCGCGCCGTCGCCGAGGGCAAGGACGGCAACGCAACCGTGGCCGATGCGATGACCCGAGACGTCAGATATTGCTTCGACGACGAAGAAATCGAAGACGTAGTGCAAAATATGGGAAACATCCAGGTAAGGCGGTTGCCCGTAGTCGATCGCGACAAGCGCCTTGTGGGGGTGATATCGCTGGCCGATGCGGTGCTGAAGGACGATCCGGCGACCGTCGGCATTGCTCTTACAGGCGTGGTTGAGCCAGGCGGCACTCACGCGACGTGAAGATCGACCGGACGAGTACGGCTGCAGATCGTAATCGTACCGGCGCTGGGTGAAGAGGATCGCCCGACTGTGCCGTTGCAAGACTATGCAGGCATCGCCGGCCCGGCACTCGGCCGAGCGCCCTCAGGTTCGAAAAGGTTCCCCCGAGTCATTCGGCGGTTGTTGGCTCTTGCCCGCAACGATGAGGCCTCGCCCATCGAACTGCAGCCAGCCTCATTCCATGCCGAGCGCGGCCTTATAGAGGTCGAGGATAGCTTCCTCCTCCTGACGCTCGGCCTGATCCTTCTTGCGCAGCCGGATGATGGTGCGGACCGCCTTGGTGTCGAAGCCAGTGCCTTTCATCTCGGCGAACACTTCCTTGATGTCGTCCGCGATCGTCTGCTTTTCCTCTTCGAGCCGCTCGACGCGTTCGATGAAGGCGCGGAGCTGGCCCGCGGCAACAGTCTGGCTGGTTTCGGTGATCTCGTCGGCCATGCTTTTCTCCAGGGGAAAGGGTCCGCGACTCGCGGCTCAAGGTGGAGCGTTCGATGCCCGAAGGCGCGGTAGGGGTCAAGGGCGGAATCCGTCCCCTGAGGAGAGGCTAGGCGGAAGGCGCACTGGAGCGGTAAGACAGCGCTCTGTCATTCACCAATCCCACCCCGACGCTACATTGACCCTTCCCGCAAGGGGGAGGGTGAGCCGAGTCAGTGGTCCTTCGGACGCCGGGCTTCGAACTCGGCCTTCTTGGCCTCGGAAGCTTCAGTCTGGTGCAGGGCCTGCCATTCGGCATAGGGCATGCCGTAGATGATCTCGCGCGATTCTTCCTTGGACATTTCGACCCCGGCGGCGTTTGCCGCGTCGCGGTACCAGTTGGACAGGCAGTTGCGGCAGAAGCCGGCCAGGTTCATCAGGTCGATGTTCTGCACGTCGCTGCGTGTCCGGAGATGCTCCACCAGGGTGCGGAACGCCGCCGCCTCGAAATCGCGCTTCTGCTCTTCACTCAATTGGGTCATCGCCTGATCCTCACAGTGGCCCGGTGCGCGAGCCGAATTGCTTGACCTGATGTATATCGGGGCGGGCGTTGATCGCGTCAACGATCGGCGCCAGCCTCGCCGCCCAGTCCTCGGCGCTGGCCTCGTCGGCGATCAGATCCTGGCGGATCTCGATCAGGGCATGTGCGTAGCCGTTGACGATCGCATGCCGGAACATGGTGTCGCCGCGCAACGCGCCGTCATAGGGCTCGTTGTCGCCGACCGTCATGGTCTTGTCCGCCGCCAGCATTTCGATCAAGGGCCAGGCGGCGCGGTGGTCCATGTCCCACAGCACGCCGACCTGCCAGGGACGCACATGGCCCTGCATGATGGGCGTGAAGGAATGGACGGAGAAGATGAACGGCGCCCGGCGCGATTCCCGCGCCACCGAAGCCACGACCGAACCGACAGCATCGTGATAAGGCCGGTAATAGCGTTCGAGCCGCCTTTCGCGCTCGTCGTCCGACATCGGATAATTGCCCGGCACCACCGTGCCGTCATAGAGCTGGCGAATCAGCGTCGGATCGTCCTCGCCGCGATTGGGATCGATCAAGAGCCTTGAGAAATTGGCCATCACCGCGGGTGCGCCGGTAAGTGCGGCGAGCTTTCGCGTCACCGTCTCGACGCCGATATCGTAGGCGATGTGGCGCTGGAATTCTTCCGCAGGGAGCCCCAGACCGGCATATTCCTCGGGCAAGTCACGACCCGCATGGTCGGCCAGCAGCACCAGGCCGAGACTGCGGTCGCCTTCAACGATCTCGAACGGGGCAAAAAGTGCTGATCTCGTCATCGGCTGGAATGTCCCGGAGAGCATTTTTGACAGGAGGGGATTTGCCTGTCTTTTCACGAAGCCGTGCTGCATGCAACGCCGTTGTTTCGCCAATCTTTTTAGGCGAAATCGGACCGGGCGGAATGCGGTGAGGCACGGCACTCTCTAAATCGATTGGATAGGCGCTGTTGCGCGCGTTGACATGCGCCCGGACATTTCCGAAAAGGGGCATCGACACATGTTTGCCGAGAAATCGAGGAGTTTGGGAATGGTACTGGCCGGAGGTATGCGGATTCGCTCCGCCCTGGCTGTGCTGGCGTTTTCGCTTTGTTTCCCGCTCTTTTCAACCACCACGGCGCTCGCCGATTTCCGCGTCTGCAACGCTACCCAGAGTCTGGTCGGCGTCGGCATCGGCTACCGCGCCAAGGCCGGCTGGGTAACCGAGGGCTGGTGGCATATAGAAGGTTCGACCTGCAAGACGCTGATCGAAGGCCCGCTGTCTTCGCGATTCTATTACCTCTACGCGGAAGACGCCGAGCGCGGCGGGCGCTGGGACGGCCCGATCAACATGTGCGTGGCCGAAAAAGAGTTCAAGATTGCCGGCGTCAACGATTGCGTCGCGCGCGGCTTCCAGCGAGCCGGCTTCCAGGAATACGACACGGGCGAGCAGGCGAGCTGGATGGTCCAGCTGACCGACGAGCCCGCAACGGACGGCGCCGCAGCTGTCACGGGAACACCCCCTCAATGAGACGCAGCCGCAAGGTCAAGATACTCGCCACGCTCGGTCCCGCCTCCTCCTCGGAGGAAATGATCAGAAAACTCTTCGAAGCCGGCGCCGACGTTTTCCGCATCAATATGAGCCATACCGACCATGCGCTGATGCGCACGCTGGTCGGGCGCATCCGCTCGGTCGAGACGGCGCTCGGCCGCCCGATCGGGATATTGGCGGACCTCCAGGGCCCCAAGCTCAGGGTCGGCAAGTTCGCCGAAGGGAAGATCGCACTCGAAGCGGGGCAGACGTTCACGCTGGACAACAATCCGGCGCTCGGCGACGCGACGCGCGTACACCTGCCGCATCCGGAAATCCTGACCTCGGTCGAGGCGGGCCAACGCCTGCTGGTCGATGACGGCCGGTTGGAGCTGAAGGCAGTCACATCCGATGGCAAATCGATCGTCAGTACGGTGGTCGCCGGCAACAAGATCTCCGACAAGAAGGGGGTTAGCCTGCCCGACACCGATCTTCCGGTCGGCGCGCTGACGGAAAAGGATCGCGCCGACCTCGACGCAGTGCTTTCCACCGGCGTCGACTGGGTGGCGCTGTCCTTCATCCAGCGCCCCGAGGATCTCGCCGAAGCGCGCAAGATCGCACGCGGCCGGGCGCTGCTTATGTCCAAGATCGAGAAGCCGCAGGCTGTCGCGCGGCTGGCTGAAATCATTGAGCTTTCGGACGCCGTCATGGTGGCGCGAGGCGATCTCGGCGTCGAGATGCCGCTTGAAGCGGTTCCCGGCATCCAGAAGCAGATCACGCGCGCCTGTCGCCGCGCCGGCAAGCCGGTGGTGGTCGCCACGCAGATGCTGGAATCGATGATCTCGGCGCCGGTGCCGACCCGCGCCGAAGTATCCGATGTGTCGATCGCAGTCTTCGAGGGCGCGGATGCGGTCATGCTGTCGGCGGAATCGGCGGCAGGCGAATACCCGGTCGAGTCTGTCGCGACGATGAACCGGATCGCCGAGAAGGTCGAGCAGGACCCGCTCTATCCCGGCATCATCAACGCGCAGCGCTCCGAGCCGGAAGCGACCGGCGCCGACGCGATTTCGCTCGCGGCGCGCCAGATCGCCGAGACGCTGAAACTGTCTGCGATCGTGACCTACACCGCATCGGGCACGACCGGACTGCGCGCCGCGCGCGAGCGCCCGCAGGTTCCGATCGTCGCGCTGTCGCCGGTGGTCGAGACGGCGCGGCGGCTGTCGCTGGTCTGGGGCACACATTGCGTCGTGACGCCCGACGCCATCGACCTCGACGACATGGTCGACCGCGCCTGCCGCATCGCCTACGGCGAAACATTCGCGGGTACCGGCGATCGCGTGATCATCACCGCCGGCGTGCCGCTGCGAACTCCCGGCGCCACCAACATGCTGCGCATCGCCTATGTCGGCGCGGACGGGCACGGGGTTTGAAGATAGGGAATAGGGAATTCCTTGTTCACGGTCCCTGTGTATTTTCCCCTACTCCCTATTCCGGCGCCAGCTCCGGCTGCGCCGTCGGCGCCTTCTCGTTGACGCAGACGCCTTCGCCGGAACGGTCGCCGGCAATCCTTGCCTCGACGGTTCGGGCGATGGCGGGAAGATCGCGTTCCATCCCGGAAACCTTCTCGATAGCCGCCACGACCAGGTCGCGCGCGATCCAGTCCGGCTTGTGGCCGAGATTCTTGACCCAGACCAGTTCTGCCCCGGGAATGTCGCGAGCGAGCCCGGTCGAATGCAACTCCTCATAAACGACGGTGTCGTAGTCGCCTGAAATCACCACAGCCGGCGCCATGACCTCGCGGTAGCGCGGCGCGGTGGCGAGCGCATGCCGATAGAGTCCCTCGACATCCAAGGCATTGGCGCGGAAGGCGCGTGGCCTCAGCACCAGCGGGATCGCCGCATCGTCGAGATAGGCTTCCGGCACCGGGTTGGGCGCGAAGACGCAGGTCGCGGCCCCTGCGATCCGCAGCGAGCCGGCCGGATTGGCCAGCGTTTCGGAAAACAGCCAGCCGAGCAAGGGAACCGTCGTCAGTTTGTAATACCAGGACGTCTTGCCGCCCGGCCAAGGGTGGGTAGCCGCGGCGACAAACACCAGACCGCGCGTCCTGTCCGCCTGTTCGAGCCCGAAGGCGGCGGTGATCGCCCCGCCGAAGGAGTGGCCAACGACGATCGCGTCCCTGATGCCGAGATGGTCCATCAATGCGGCTATGGAAGCAGCTTGGCCGGTCGGCGTTGCGTTGTTGCCGGGACCGCGGCCGGACCAGCCATGGCCCGGCCGGTCGAGAAACAGCAATTCGGCCCGGCCCTCCAGAAGCGGCCGGAGCGGAATCATCTGATCCCTGAGATTTGCGCTGGCGCCATGGATGAAGACGATCGGCGGCAGATCGGGATTTTCCGGCGCGGGCACATGGACATAGTGCAGGCGGGCGCCGTCGATCTCGGCGAAGCTGCCGATCGCCGGATTGCGGCGCTCGATCAGCCACGACCCGACACGGGTGATGCCGACGAGCACCAGGAGCAGCGCGAGCAGGAAAGCGGCGAGGGCGTAGATCAGATTCACGCAGGAAATGTTCGGCCGGAGGGAAGCGGAAGCAGAAACAGAAAATGGAATTGAAGGTTTCGCGCCTCCCCGCAGATGCGCATCAAATGCTTTCGCCGGCAAGCTCTTCCGAAAGGGTCGCAACTTCGTTCTGGGCGTTGCGCATCATCGGGTAGATGTCGAGAACCCGCTGGTAAGCATTGAGCGCCAGCTCCTTGCTGCCGCGCTCCTTCATGATTTGCGCCAAGCCGGCCAAGGCGCCGAAATGACGCGGCTCAAGCTGCAGCGTGCGGTCAATGTCGGCCATCGACTTGCCGAAGCTACGCATCATGAAATGAACGGTGGCGCGGCGATTCCAGCCTTCCGCATAGGTCGGTGACAAGGTCACGACCTGGTCGAGGAAATCGAGAGCTACATCAAATTTTCTCGCCTGCATGGCCTTTTGCGACCATTGCATCATCAGGTCGACAGAGGCGCTGCCGGAGCGGTTCCATTCCTCGAATATCCGGGTGGCTATGCGCTCAGCCTTCCGTTCGTTGCGCTCGCGCTTCAATTCGCCAAACAGCGTTTCGAGGCGGCTTTCGGGCGTTGCGGCGGCTGGCTTGGCGGGAGGAGGGGACGTCGTTTCAGCGCCAATGGCCGGCGCGAACGCTAATGTCAGGGCAATGGCCGGCAGGAATGCAAAAAACTTCCGCATGCGCGGAATCTAGCCCCGCGCAGCAGAAGGTCAAACTGAATTTCGCGTGATGGCGCGATCAGCCCTGGCGGGCCTTGTAGCGCGGCGCGGTCTTGTTGATGATGTAGATGCGGCCCTTGCGACGAACCAGCTGGTTGTCGCGATGGCGGCCCTTGAGGGCCTTGAGCGAGTTCTTGATCTTCATGGTCTTGCCTGTCGAATGGGGCCTTGTCGGGCCTAACTAAAAGACGCGCCCAATGGCGCGCCGGAATTTGTGACTGGCTCTTAGACGAGGTGGCCAAGGAATGTCAACCGCTGGCGCGACTGGTCATGGCCGGCGCTGCGGTGGTTCGCGCATTGCGTGTGACTGCGATGGCAGGCAAGATGCCGTATCATGCCACGAGGACAAAACACCATGCGATTGCCGATACTGCTCATCGCCGGATTGCTTTCATCGTCCGCTGCCGTCGCGCAGGAATGTGACCGCTCCGACGAAAGCCAGGCGGGCGTGAACATCTGTGCGCATGAGGACTACAAGACCGTCGACGCAAAACTCAACGAGACCTACGGCGAGATCATGAAGCGGCTTTCCGACGACCCCGATGGACGAAAGCTGCTGCAGGCGGCGCAGCGCGCCTGGATCGCCTTCCGCGACGCGGAGTGCGATTTCTCGACGGCCGGCAGCCAGAGCGGCTCGATCTACCCGACCCTGATGTCAGGATGCCTTCAGAGCCTTACAGAAGCCCGCACCGAGCAGCTTGGCGGCTATCTGGAATGCGACGAGGGCGATATGAGCTGTCCGGTGCCGACGGAGTGAACATGCCGCAGCAGGCTAGGCACCCTTCGGCTTCAGCCGCGTGAAATGCCCCATCTTGCGGCCGGGGCGAGATTCGCTTTTGCCGTAGAGATGCAGGACCAAATCAGGCTCCGCCAGAAGCGCTTCCGCGCGCAGCACGTCGTCGCCGATCAGATTCTCCATCACACAGTCCAAATGGCGGCGGGCATCGCCAAGCGGCAGGCCGGCAACCGCACGGATGTGCTGCTCGAACTGCGATACGGAGCAGGCAGCCTCGGTCCAATGTCCGGAATTGTGAACGCGCGGCGCGATCTCGTTGACGAGCAGCGCGCCGCCCGGAAGCACGAAGAATTCGACACCGATGACGCCGACGTAGTCCAGCGCCTCCAGGATCGCGAAAGCCTCTTCGGCCGCCGCCCTGGCGGGGGCCGAGCCGATCGCGGCCGGCACGGTGGAAGTGTGGAGAATGCCGCCGCGATGGATGTTTTCGGCCGGATCGTAAGCGGCTAACGCGCCGTCGGCGCCGCGCGCGGCGATCACCGAGATTTCACGCTCGAAGGCAACAAAGGTTTCCAGGATGAGCGGAACGCCGCCCATCGCTTCGAATGCCCCGGCAACGCTGCCGGCGAAATTGCGGAAGACGCGCTGGCCCTTGCCGTCATAGCCCATGCGGCGGGTCTTCAATATTCCGCTGCCGCCGAACGCCGCCAGCGCTGCGGCCAGCTCGCCGTCATTATCCACAGGCCGGAAATCAGCTGTGGATATCCCGATGCCGTTCAGGAAGGTTTTTTCGGTCAGACGGTCCTGGGCGACTTTGAGCGCACGGGCCGGCGGGTGCACCGGTACGGCTGCGGCAAGGAACTTCGCCGCCTCGACCGGCACGTTCTCGAATTCATAGGTGACCACGTCGCTTGCGTCAGCCAGTTCGGCGAGTGCGGCGCTATCGTCATAGGCAGCCGTGATCTGCCTGTTGGCGACCTGCGCGGCCGGGCAATCCACCTGCGGCTCAAGGATCATCGTGCGGTAGCCGAGACGCGCGGCGGCCATGGCCAGCATGCGGCCGAGCTGCCCGCCGCCGATGATGCCGATGGTAGAGCCTGCGGCCAGCGCTTGCGTCACGATGCGTCCGCCGGGGAGTCGGCCACCTTTGCCGTCTGCGCAGCGCGCCAGGCGTCGAGCCGTGCCGCCAGTTCCCCGTCGCCGAGCGCCAAAACCGCGGCTGCCAGAAGCGCCGCATTGACCGCTCCCGCCTTGCCGATGGCGAGTGTGCCGACCGGGATGCCGGCAGGCATCTGGACGATGGAAAGCAGCGAATCCTGGCCGGAAAGCGCCTTCGATTCGACCGGCACGCCAAACACGGGCAGCGGCGTCAGCGCCGCCGTCATGCCGGGCAGGTGGGCCGCGCCGCCGGCGCCGGCGATGATTATCTTGAAGCCCGCCGCCTTGGCACCTTTGGCAAATTCGTAGAGGCGTTCGGGGGTGCGATGCGCCGAGACGATGCGCTTCTCATGGGAGACGCCGAGCGCCGCCAGCGTATCGGCGGCATGCGACATGGTCGCCCAATCGGACTGGCTGCCCATGATGATCGCCACGTCGGCGCGCTTGCTGCTCAAACCTCGATCCCCGGCTGGTTGAAGGGTGGCGAATAACGGAAATCCGGGCATGCCGCAAGGATCGCCAGCCCGCGCCGCCAGTCAGGCGATAATATCGGGGATGATCTTGTCTTCGATCTTGGACAGCCTGTCCTTCAGGATCAGCTTCTTTTTCTTCATGCGCTGGATCTGCAGCGGATCGCAGGAGGTCGCGATCATGGCGTTGATCGCAGCATCGAAATCCGCGTGTTCCTGCTTAAGCTTCGCAAACTCAAGACGAATCTCGGTCTGTTCCTGGTCCGACATCATGTACCGTCTGTAGAATTCCGGCGCCCGAATTGCGCCTGGCAGGGCGGGTCCGGAAGCAGATGCCGCCCGGCGCGCAGCCCATAGCACATTTCGATCATTCAGGAAATCCTACCAACGCACATTCGACATCCGGACCGTCTGGTGGCACACTGTCGTCGTACCGTCATGGAGCGCCCAGCGGTGGATGCGTTCCGCGACGCGTACTTTCCGAGGAAACCATGAACGGGAGAACCAATCATGTCTCTTGCCAACCATCTTGAAGAGCTGCAGAGGAAACACGGCGATATCGAACGCGAGATCGATCAAGCGATGACCCATCCTTCCGTCGACGATCTGGAAATCGTGACTCTCAAGCGGCGCAAGCTGGCACTCAAGGACGAGATTGAGAAACTGAAGGCAAATCCCACAAGACATTAAGGCTGAAGACAGCGCGCGCCATAGGCGCGAGCAGCTGCCGGCGACACGGCGTGCCGCCGGAGCATTTTCCTTTTATCATTTGCGCGCTTGGGGTGGACCTCAGGTAACGGCGCTTTCCCGACGGGCGGTTTGTCCGCCGTTCGCGCGACGTTCAAGCCTGCCAGAACTGATCCAGCCAGATGTTGAGCTTGAGAAAACCGTGTTCGCTGACCGCGTAAACGCGACGCGCTCCGTCCGGACGCGCGCTGACCAGCCCGGCATCGAGCAGAACCTTCAGATGCTGGGAAACGGCGGGCCGCGAAACCGGCAGGCCAGAGGCCAATTGCCCGACGGTCTTGGGCCCGCGGCGCAACTCCTCCAGGAGATGGCGCCGGTTGGGATCCGCAATGGCCATGAACGCATCGTTCGGGATCATTGCTCCTTGTGAGGCAATCGTAGTCGAATCTCAACTCTCTTGTTCGGCCGGCGTGCGCGGATCGAGCCGCACCGCCTCCGGGGTCACGCCGCGTTCGGAAGGCAGCGTCTTGAAGGCTTCGCGATCCTCGACCGGCACCGGCGCGCGGCGGCCGATGCGAAGCACCGTGTATCCGGCCAGAGCGGAATGGGCGAGCGCGGTTGCCAGGAACACGCTTTCCGGCCGCATTGCGCCCATCAGCAAAGCGCCGATCACAGGGCCGATCATCGTCCCGAAGCCGTAGAGCAGCAGCAGCCCGCCCGAAACCTTGACGAACTCCTCCGGCTTGGCGTGGTCGTTGGCGTGGGCGACGGCCAGCGAATAGAGCGTGTAGGCGAGCGCGCCGTAGCACGCGGTCGTGGCGATCACGAACGCGCCCGATCGCGGCGTCGCCACGAAGACCAGTAGCCCGAAAACGGCCGATCCCAACGAAGCGGCGGCAAGAACGAAGCGACGGTCGGTCTTGTCGGAAACGCGCCCGACCGGCAATTGCATGGCAGCGCCGGCAACAACGACGAGGCTCATCATCAGCGCTATCTCGGCCGTAGAAATGCCGATACGCGCGCCATAGACCGCTCCCAGCGTACCCCATGCGCCATTGGCGATGCCGATCAGCACGCAGGCGACGGAGGCGACCGGCGAGTTGGCGTAGAGGCCCTTGACGTCCAGCGCGACGTCCTGCAGCGGCTGCGGCGTCGCCTGGGTGGAGACGGCGGTGGGGATCAGCGACAGGCAGAATAAAATGCCGGTGACCATGAACAGCGAGGCGGATTTCACGTCTCCGGCGGCAACGATCATCTGCCCGGCCATGATGGAAGCGTAAGTGACCATCATGTAGAGGCCGAACACGGTTCCGCGGTTCTCGTTGGTCGACTTTTCGTTGAGCCAGCTTTCGATGACCATGAATGCGCCGGCCATTGTGAAGCCGGTGAAGGCGCGCAGCACGACCCAGGCGAATTCGTCGATGATCAGCCCAGTCAGCAGCGCGACGATGGCGCCGGAGGCCGCGAACGCTCCGAAGGCGCGGACATGGCCGGCGCGGCGCACGAGACGCGGGGCAAAGAAGCAGCCGGTGACGAAGCCGCCGGCCCAGGCGGTTCCCAAAAGGCCCAGCACGGCCGTCGAAAACCCTTCCTCCTGGCCGCGCAGGGGCAGGAGCAGGCCGTGCAGACCGGATGCGGCCAGTAGAAAGGCGGTGCCGCGCAGCAGCGAGACGATCGGTCGGTAGGCGGCGAGTATGAACATGCGCTGGTCCGGCTGGAGGGAGAATCGAGACCTCGAACATACCGCCCTTTGCGGCCGTCCGGCGGCAGCGGTGCGACTATCTGCGACTGAAAAGCGCTTCCGCCGCGCTCTTGGTCGCTCCCTTGGCTTTCAGCTCGGCCTCCAGCCGGGCGATCTCGTCGCGCAACATGGCGATCCGTTCGGAAAGTTCGGAGGCGGAAAGCAAAGAAAGATCCTGGCCGATCTCATGCCGGCTCGCTGGTTTTTTCGGTTCGTCGTCGAAGATCGCCATCGCCGCATCTCCAATTTGCCTGATCGGCCGCCAGACTACATAAGAGGGGGGCGGCGATGCAATCGCCGCGGGCGGCGGGCCGAGCCTTGAAGGATGCCGAGAATGGCCAATGGAGACAAGATACCGGCGAAGATGACGGCGGTGGCGATTTCGCAGCCCGGCGGACCGCTGGTGCTGAAGCCGGAAAAGCGCGACGTGCCGACGCCCGGCGAAGGTGAGATCCTCATTCGCGTACGCGCAGCCGGGGTCAATCGACCCGACGTGGCACAGCGCAAGGGAGCGTATCCGCCGCCACCCGGCGCCTCCGACCTGCCCGGCCTCGAAGTGTCCGGCGAAGTGGTGGCCGTCGGTCAGGGCGCCAGTCGCTGGCGTTTGGGCGACGCGGTATGCGCGCTGACGCCGGGCGGCGGTTACGCCGAATACGCTAAGGTGCATGAAAGCCACGCGCTGCCCGTGCCGCAGGGGTTCACGCTGACCGAGGCGGCGGCGCTGCCGGAAACCTTCTTCACCGTCTGGCACAATGTGTTCGAGCGCGGCGGGCTGAAGGCAGGCGAAACGCTGCTCGTCCATGGCGGCTCGTCGGGCATCGGCACCACTGCGATCCAGCTCGCCTCGGCCCTCGGCGCCTATGTGATCACCACCGCCGGCTCCGCAGAAAAATGCGAAGCCTGCCTGAAGCTCGGCGCGGACCGCGCGGTCAACTACCGCAAGCAGGATTTCGTCGCGGCCGTGAAGCAGGCGACAGACGGGCGCGGCGCCAATGTCGTTCTCGACATGGTAGGCGGCGACTATGTCGGCCGCAACTACGATGCGGCGGCCGTCGAGGGCCGTATCGTGCAGATCGCCACGCAGGGCGGGGCGGTGGCGAGCGCCGATTTTTCCAAGCTGATGGTCAAGCGCCTCGTGCATACCGGGTCGACGCTCCGGCCGCGCACTGTCGAGGTCAAGGGGCAGATCGCGGCGGCGCTCGAGGCCCAGGTCTGGCCGCTGCTGGCGGCGCGGCGGGTTGTTCCGGTAATGGACATGATCTTCCCGCTCAGGGAAGCCTGGCGGGCGCATGAGCGGATGGAGGAGGGCGAGCACATCGGCAAGATCGTGCTGGATGTGGCCTGAGAAGGCCGCGGCGATGGCCGCGGCCTTCCTTTGGAGTCAAGGCCTCAGTTGACGGCTTCGATGTTGCCGAGGCGGATGAAGAGGGTTTCGCCGGACGAATCGTCGACGCCGTCATTGTCGGTGACGACGAAAGCCTCGCCGCCGGCGTCGATGGCGAAGCCCTCGACCTTGTCGGCGACATAGCCGTTGGCGGCCGTCCGCAGATCACCGATAAGGTTGCGAACAAGCGCTTTTTCGACCAGCGGAAGCTCGCCGCCTAGCGCCGCGGGCTTGAACGCGTCAAGCGCCACGCTGTAGATGCGTTTCACTTTGGCGTCCGCGCCGATCAAATTGTCGCGCTCGACGATATAGAGCTTGCCGTTGTGAGCGGTGATTTCCGACAGGCCGATCCAGCCCTCGCCGGCCGCGTCGAGCGGATAGCGCACGGCCGACCATTCCTTGGCCTTCGGCTTGTAGGCGAGAAGTTTCACCTGGCCTTTGGGATCGTCCTTCCATTCGCGCTGCATCGCCATGACCAGCATGAGGTCGTCGCCTTGGCCAACCATGGTTATGCCTTCCAGGCCGAAGCGGATTTCATGGGCCAGCAATTCGGCTGGGAAGCCTATTTCATGCTTGATCTCGCCCTTGTCGTTGACCCGGACGATCGCATGCGGCGTCAGCTTGTCCGAATTGCCTTCCGAAGCCAGCCAGAAGCCGCCATCACCGTCAGGTGCAATGCCTTCGAGATCGAGCTTCTGGGCCGGCACGCCGTCGCGGGTGACGATCGTCTTTGCGGTGATCAGCGCCGGGGTTTGGGTCGTGTCGACGGTGAAGATCGCCGGTGCGGAGCGATAGACGGAGTCTGAAACCGCATAGAGCTTGCCGGAAGCCGCCGGGTCGGCGGCGAGCCCCGAAAGTGCGCCCCAGCCGAGCGGAGCGCCGTCGTCGGTCAGCCCCGCCGTGATCTGCGGGTAGGCGGCCGGACCGTCGGCGCGCTCGTAGATCATGACATGGGAGCGGGCGAGACCGTCCTCGACCAGGTCCGCTTCGTTGGCGGTGACCAGCAGGTTGCGTGAGGGAATAGCGATCAGGCCTTCGGGCCCAACGCCCGAGGGCAGAAGCTGGAGGAACTCCGGCTCGGCGCCGGTGTCATTGTAAACGGCGATGAGCGAGGCGCGCTCCAGCGCCACGAAGAACAGCCGCTCGTCGCCGAATTTGCCGGTCTCCAGGCCTTCCGGCTCGACGCCTTTCTTGTTCCGGGCCTCCGGGTAGTGGCCGACATTGGCCGCGGCGTGATCGAGGGCGTTGCCGGCCTCGAACAGGACCTTGCCGCGCCTATCAAATATGGTGAAGCCGCGCGAGCCGCCCTTGTAGTCGCCCTCATTGGCAACGACGAGGCGGTCATTGTCGAGCCATTTCACCGCGTCGGGCTCGCGCGCGACATTTTCCGCCTTGCCGGTGAAATTCAACGCGCCGTCCTTTTTCGTGTCGATGTTTTCGAGCGAGGCGGAGCCTGCCGAAAAATGCGAGACGATCTTGCCGGTTTCGGCATCGACAATGGCGATATGGTTGTTTTCCTGCAGGGTCACGGCGATTTCGCCAGCCTCGTTAAAGGCGACGAATTCCGGCTCCGGATCGTCGCCTGCCACTTCCGCGATGCCGGTGAGCGTCACGGTCTTCATAGTCGCGCAGTCGGGCACGCCCGCCGAGAGCGTGAAGATCTTCAAATCGCCCGCGGGCATTTGCGGGATTTCGCCGTCGTTCAGTTCCTCGTCGCGCTCGTTTTCAACGGCGACAGCCAGAAATTTTCCGCCCTTGCTCAATGCAAGTGAATCCGGCTGGCCGCCGAGATCGCAAGTGCTTTCGATGGCTTTCGAGGCGAGATCGATGACGGCAAGGTTGCCGGACGGCTTGGTCTTGCTTTCCGACGTGTTGACGCCGGCCAGCACTTTCGTGCCTGAAACGACGACCGAGGTCGGCTCGCCCTCAATCTTGAGCATGCCCGCCGGTTTGGGCGCCTCGGGATCGGTGATGTCGATGAAGCCGACGGCTCCGAGCGGGCTATCGGAATAGACCAGCGTCATGCCGTCCTCGCTGGCGGCGATGATTTCGGAGGAGGTCGGCTTGGTTCTGTCGGCGTCGGCCGGCAAATTGTCGGCGATAACGAAAGTGGCGATCCGGTTGAACATCATCTCGGCATGGGCAGGCATCGTGACGGAAGCCGCGAGCGCGGCGGTCAGGGCGAAAAGACGGGAATGGCAGGGCATCGAAGACCTCTCCTGTACAATAGGGTGCGGTCCTGCTTTGAGCGCCCGATATTTCAACGGGATGACGCTTCCACGACGCTTCGATGACAGCCTGTGTCCCGGCGAAGATTTCTTGCCCCCAGCCGGAAACAGCGTTATATACGCCTCGAATTTCCCATTTTCGGTGGTCTGACCACCGCCCGCGCACGGGACGCGGGCGAACGAGAGGATATTATCTGATGGCCAATACGCTTCTGATGCCGAAGGCGACCGCAGTCTGGCTGGTCGACAATACGGCGCTGTCTTTCGAGCAGATCGCGCAGTTCTGCGGTCTGCACCCGCTCGAGGTGAAGGCGATCGCCGATGGCGAATCGGCGCAGGGGATCAAGGGCATGGACCCGATCATGACCGGCCAGCTCAGCCGCGAGGAGATCGCCAAGGGCGTCGCCGATCCGAACCACCGGCTGAAACTGCTCGACCCGAAGGTGCGCGTGCCCGAATCGAAGCGCAAGGGTCCGCGCTACACGCCGCTGTCGAAGCGCCAGGACCGCCCCAACGCCATCCTCTGGCTGGTCAAGAACCACCCGGAGCTGAAGGATGCACAGATCTCGCGGCTGGTGGGCACCACCAAATCGACAATCGACCAGATCCGCGAGCGCAAGCACTGGAATTCCTCCAGCCTGGTACCGATGGACCCGGTGACGCTCGGCCTCTGCTCGCAGATCGACCTCGACATCGAGGTGCAGCGCGCCTCGCATGGCAGGCAGCCGGCGGCTCCGACTGGCGATACGCTGCTGCCGGCCTCGATGACCGAGCGGCTGACGCCGGAGACTGAGAAGCCGAAGGATGTGGACAAGGAACTCGACGCCGACGCCGTGTTCGCGAAGCTGACGGCGCTGAAGTCGAAGGATAACGAGGAAGACGAGTAGTTCTTTTTCCTTCTCCCACAAGCAAGGGGAGAAGGAAGAGGCGCGTCTCAGGTATGGGCCGCCCGGTCGCCTGGTTCGCCGCCGCGCTCCATGGTGCGATAGAAATCGGTCAGCGTTTTGCCCCGCTCTGGCTTGAAGGTGCGGTCGGTGGGGGCGACATTCGCGATCCGGTCGATGCGGAACGCGCGAAAATCATTGCGCATCTCGCACCACGCCACCAGCGTCCACACTTTGCCCCAGAACCACAGGCCGAGCGGGCGAACATCGCGAACCGAACTGCGCCCCGCCTCGTCGCGGTAATCCAGTTTCAGCACCTGGCGCTTTTCGACGGCCCGCTCGATCAGGTCGATGGCGACGCGGTCGGCGTCGCTGACCACCCACATCGGCGTATGGATCTCGGTGCGGGCAATGCGGTCCTTTTCGGCGTCAGGCAGGACCGCACCGATCTTGACCAGCGCCTCGTCGGCGGCGCGCGCCATCGCCGCCCCGCCGAAGGCACGGACCATGCGGGCGCCGGCGACCAGCGCCACTATCTCGTCACGTGTGAACATCAGCGGTGGAAGGTCGAAACCCTCTCTCATAATGTAACCGACGCCGGCTTCGCCATCGATCGGGACGCCGGTCGACTGGAGATCGGCGATGTCTCGGTAGATCGTGCGTTCCGAAACCTCGAGCCACTGGCCGAGTTTCTGCGCGGTGACGAGCCGGCCACCCCGAAAATGCTGGACGATCTGGAACAGTCTGTCTGCGCGCCGCATCGTCTATCCCGCCAATCCTTCGCGCTTCCTTCGCTCGGCGACGAAGCCGGTCCCGAAAGACAGCCTCTTCGTCGTCGGCGTCCGGCTGTCGAGCACCCGCCAGAAGGGCGTTACCTGGTCTTCGGGCTCGCCGCGCTCCAGCGCTTCGTGCGCCGCCTCGGCGACCGTGCGCAGATGATAGCCCATCGTGACCGGGCAGGTCACCTCCGCCCCATGCCGCCGCGCCAACCCGGCGCGCAGGCTTCTCACGTCCATTTCCGTACCCTCCGGAATGCCGCGGATGAAATCGTCGACCTGCCTTGCCGTCGGCACCAGCATGGGCTGGCCCTCGACCACGTCTGCGAAGCTGCGAGGCGACGGCTTTATGCCGTGGATGCCTGGCGTATCCAGCCTGTCGGTCCAACTCTTCATCTGTCGCCCTTATTGAACGAACAAACCAAAACTGTTGCCGTCCGGGTCGAGGCAATAGGCGAACCGCCCGGCAGGAATCTCGATGACCGGCGAAACCACCTGGCCGCCATTGGGAGTGACCCGCTCCATCGCGGCTTCGATGGGCGCAGCCACCGAAAGATGGACGGTCGGGCCCGTTCCGGCAGCCGCCGGCTTGCCGGGATAAACATGGCCGGCGACCGAATCCTGATCCCGGGCGACGAACATTCCCATCGGATTCGGGCCATCCTCGTTCAGCGAAAGCTCGTTCTGCAGAACGGCGCCGTAGAATGCGCGGGCTCGCTCCATGTCGCTTACCGGAATCTCGAACCAGACGGCGGCGTGGGCAGGGACATGGGCGTTCATCGGGTTCCTCCTTCGGATAACCGGGTCATCATGGCACGCTGCTCCTGACAGCATATTGTCAGGAGGCTCGCGCCGATGCGCCGGTGAATTCCTTGGCGAACAGCGCCTTCATTTCGGCGAGCTGCCCTTCCTGATCCGGAAAGAGCGCCTTCAGGAACGCAAGCGCGAACGTGCCTGGCGCGGAGCCGGGGGCGGATACGATCCTGCCATCGGCGACCGCATGCGGCACGTCCTCGTAATTCGCCGCGCCCGCATAGCCGGGCTCATGGTGAAGAATCCAGTCGCGGCCGTTGCTGGTGTGCTTTGCGCCTTCGAACAAGCCCGACCGTGCAAGGGCCAGGGTTCCCGCACAAATGCCGCCGACAACGCCGGCGCGCGCCGCCACGGCCTTCAACAGGGGCGAGGGATCGGGATGTGAGGTGGTGGCCCACTGGTCCGACCCGACAACGGCTACGGCGTCCAGATCGGCGTTTTCCGCGATATCCAGGCTGCGGTCCGGCGTCAGATGGAAGCCGCTCAGGGATTTCCTGGGCGAGCCGCCGGGCGACAGCGAAACGGCCCGCGCCCCAAACCACTCGACCGCGGATGCCGACAAAAGGCCGTATTCCCAGTCAGCGAACCCGTCGACGAAGATGAACCCGATGGTCTTGGCTGCGGGCATTGCCGGTCTCCTCCCATTCAAATTTCCGGCAGAACCTCCGTCCTGCCGGAACAATCAGGCAATTTTCTTCTGCCTGCTTCAATTGCGCCGGGCGCGCCTTTGCGGATAGGACTCAGGCCAACCGATGTCCTTGCGAATGCTGGCAGGCAGCGAGTTTAGGAGCCGCTCGGTGCGGTATTCGTCGCGCATGGTCTGGACCTTGCCGGCATAGTGCCTGATGGCGCTGAAGATGTTCGGCGTGATGTTCATGGCGGTGCCTCCTTATTTGATGGAGACACTATCGCACACCGCTACTGACAGCAGTCTGTCAGGAGCTGCGACGCCAAATCAGGTTTCCGGTGTTTCGACCGTGTAGTTCAGCGGCAGCCGCCCGCCATCGGCGTAAATCGTCTGCCCGGTGATGTAGCTGGCGTCCTCCGAAGCAAGGAAAGCAGCGATGGCAGCGATCTCCGACGGCTCGCCGATGCGGCCGAGCGGCGTGCGCGAAAGCAGGCGCTTCATACTCGCCGGATCGGCGTTGGTGGCGGCCAGCATGTCGGTCAGTATCGAGCCCGGGCCGATCGCGTTCACCCTTATGCCATAAGGGGCCAGCGACAGCGCCATGGCCTTGGTGAGCTGGTTCACGCCGCCCTTCGACACCGAATAGGCGAGCTGCTCGGCAATGGCGAAGACCGCATTGACCGAGGACATGTTGACGATCGATCCGGCCGCGCCGCCGGCCTTGACCTTATCGACCATGTAGCGGGCGACCGCCTGGCCGGCGAGGAAGGAGCCTTTCAGATTGACACGCAGCACGCGGTCGAAATCGGCCTCCTTTAGGTCGAGAAAATCCGCGCCGTGGACGATCGCCGCGTTGTTGACGAGGACGTCGATGTCACCAAAGGTGTCAATGGTCGCCGCCACGAGATTGTGGATGTCGAGCCGCTTGCCAATGTCGGTCTTGACGAACTGCACCTCACCGAGCTTGGCGAGATCGCGCTCGGCCTTCTCCCCCTTTTCCTGGTCGATGTCGGCCACCATCACCTTGCAGCCGTCGCGCAGGAAACGCTGTGTGATGGCGAAGCCGATGCCGCCGCCTCCGCCCGTCACGATCGCCGTCTTGCCGTCGAGCGCCATATCATTTTCTCCTGCTCGCCGCCCTTATAGCTGGCCGGCCCGGCTCGGGACAGGGGCGACCGGCAGGGCCGGCCGTTCTCAGATGCCGCTGCCTTCCTGCTCGGCGGGCTTCTGGGTCAGGGTCGCGATGAAGCGCTTGGTGCGCTGGCGCTCGGGATTGGTGAAAATGTCGCGAGCAAGGCCTTTTTCGACGACCACGCCGGCGTCGAGGAAGATAGCTTCCTGCGCGATCGTGGAAGCGAGACGCAGATCGTGCGTGGCGATAACCATCGTGGTGCCTTCGCGCGCAAGCTGCGCCAGCACCTCCACCACCTCGCCTGATAGTTCTGGATCGAGCGCCGAGGTCGGCTCGTCGCAAAGCAGCACCTTGGGCGAGGGCGCCAGCGCCCGGGCGATCGCCACACGCTGCTGCTGGCCGCCGGACAGGGTTGCCGGCCAGGCGTCGGCCTTGTGCGCCAGCCCGACCTTTTCGAGCAGTTCCCTCGCGCGTTGCAAGGCCCGCTCCCTCGGCCATTTCAGCACTGTCGTCAGCGCCTCGGACACATTGTCGATGGCGGTGCGGTGCGGAAAAAGCTGGAAATTCTGGAACACCATGCCGGTCTGCCGGCGCAGCCGCTGGATGGCGGCCCAGCCGATCTTGTCGCCGGGATGGAAATCGATCGCGTCGTCGCCGATCCGGACGCGGCCGGACGTCGGGATCTCCAGGAGGTTGATGCAGCGCAGCAGCGTCGACTTGCCGCCGCCCGATGGGCCGACAAGCGCGGTAACGCTGCCTTCCGCGAAGGTGACGGTGACGTCGTTCAGCACCGTATGATCGCCGAACTTCTTCTCGATATGCGACAACTCGATCACGAGCGCGCCTCCATGAAGCCGCCATAGCGGCCGAGGCGCGTCTCGAGCCTCGCCTGCAGCGCCGAAAGCACCGAGCTGATCGCGAGATAGATGAGCGCCGCCTGCACGTAGAGGATCAGCGGCTCGTAGGTGGTGGCGACGATGCGCTGGGCCGCCTGGAACAGCTCCGGCACGGTGATGGCGGCGGCGAGCGATGTGTCCTTGACCAGCGAGATGAAGGTGTTCGACAGCGGCGGCACTGCGACGCGGGCGGCCTGCGGCAGGATGGTGCGGCGCATGGTCTGGCCCCACGACATTCCGATCGAGAAGGACGCCTCCCACTGGCCCTTGGCGACCGACGAGATAGCCGCGCGGATGATCTCTGAGGTGTAGGCGCCGATGTTCAGCGTAAAGCCGATGAGCGCGGCTGGAAACGCGTCGAGGACGATGCCGATCGAGGGCAGGCCGTAAAAGATGAGGAAAAGCTGGACCAGCAGCGGCGTGCCGCGGATGATCCAGACGTAGAAGCGGATGATTGCCGCAAGCGGCCTCGGCCCGAAGAGGCGGATCAGCGCCGAGACCAGTCCCAGGCTGAGGCCGAGAGCGAAGGACAGCAGCGTCAGCGGTATGGTGAAAACGAGACCGGCCCACAAAAGCGGGCCGAGCGAATCGAACATCAATTGCAGCCAGTGCGGCACCGGAAACTCCCGTCAAACAGTCGGTCGGGTTTAACGGGTCGAGGCCATGGGCCGCAAGGCGGCCCGTGCCTTCCGCCGGGTTACTGCGAAACGTCCTGGCCGAAATACTTTTCGGCTATCTTCTGGTAGGTGCCGTCGGCCTTCATGGACTTGAGCGCATCGTTGATGGCGGCGACGAGCTCCGGGTCGCCCTTGCGGACGATGATGCCGGAATAGGCGGCCTCGTCCTCTGTCGCGGCGATCTTGACCGGGGCATTGGGCTGCTTCTTCTTGAAATCGAGGAACGACAGGCTGTCGTTGATGGTGGCATCGGCGCGGCCCTGGACCACGAGCGCGATCGACTGGTCGAAGCCGTCGGTGCCGATGAGCTCGGCGCCAGCCTGCTCGGCCATCTTGCCGTAATTGCTGGTCAGCGACTGCGCCGCGCTCTTGCCGGAAAGGTCGGCGAAATCTTTGATCTCGGTATTGTCCTCGCGAACGATCAGCGCGGCCTTGGAGGCGATGTAGGGGTCCGAAAAATCGTATTTCGCCTTGCGCTCCTCGGTGATGCCGACCTGGTTGATGACGGCGTCGTAGCGGTTGGCGTCCAGGCCGGCGATAAGGCCGTCCCACTTGCCTTCGAGGAATTGGGCCTCCACGCCGAGCCGCTTGGCGATCTCCTCGCCGATCTCAACGTCGAAGCCGACCAGCTTGCCGCTCTCGTCATGATAGGTGAAAGGGGCGTAGGTGCCCTCGGTGCCGATCCTGAAGACGCCGGCGGCCTTGATGGCGTCGAGATTCTCGCCCGCATGGCCGGGCAGTATGGCGAGCGCCTGGATGGCGCCTGCAACGATGAGCGATTTGAACCAGTTCATGTGCGTTTTCCGTCGGTCTTGCGGGGATTGTTTGCCGCTGGGGGATGACGCTGCAATCTAGGACAGCGGCTGCTGCGAACAAGGCCGGAGCTTCGAGGAGTTCCGCCGGTTGCGGAACGCCGTTCTCCAGACAGGCCAGTCGGCGGAATAAAATTGCAGGTTGCGACAGTGCTCGCTACCGCACCGCCAGCTTCGCCTTCAACCGCTCGACATCCTCAGAAGTCCAGCCTTGGACGTCGGTCACCGCCATCCAGGCGTCGACATGATGCTCGGGCGCATAGACATGACCATGCCCCATGGGAGTGGTCGTGCCCATCGCCATGTCGAGCGCGAGCTGCAGAAAGGTGACCACGGGATACCAGCGCAGTTCCGGTGAAACATCGGGGCCGCGCGGCGACTTCATCCAGTCGGGCTCGCGGTAGAGCGAACGGTAGTCGAAGAAGGTGATCGGGTCGCTGGCATATTGCAGATAGACGATCCGCAGCGGCCCCCATTGCGCGCCTGGAATGTCGAGCGCGTTCTCCTGGCTGGTGAAGCGGACAAAGGAACCGTCGCGGAAGCGTGGCAGCCACTCCGGCGACCCAGGGTTGCGGTCGTTGGTGATGGCGCGCCAGCCCGTGCTCTGAAACGGCGGGCCGCTCCACAGCGCGCCGTGATAGGGATCGCCGAGCACTTCGAACAGCTGGGTCGACAGTTCCGAGGAGAGGGCGCCGAGGCTGAGGCCGTAGAGATAGAGGCGCGGGCGCTGGTCCTTGGGCAGAGTGGTCCAGTAGCCGTAAACTTCCGAAAACAACGCGCGGGCAGCCTCGCCGCCATAGCCTGGCTCCACCAGCAGCGACAGCCAGCTGGCGAGGTAGGAATATTGCTGGGCGACGCTGGCGATGTCCCCGCCGTGCAGATACTCTACCGGCTCCATGGCCGCAGGGTCGATCCAGCCGGTGCCGGTCGGCATGACGACGAGGAGCACGGAACGCTCGAACCCGCCGGCGCGCTTCAGCTCTTCGAGCGCCAGCTTCGCCCGGTCCTGCGGGGTCTCGGCCGATTGCAGGCCGACATAGACGCGGACAGGCTCCAGCGCGTCCCTGCCGAGAAAGGCGCTCAACTCGGCCCGCGTTGGTCCGGTCACGACAAATTCGCGCCCGCGCCTGCCGAGTTCCTCCCAGCGGACCAGCGAGGCGGCACTGCCGGTCTTTTTCGGGTCGGAGGGCTGCTGCGTCTCCGGCTCCAGAAGAGAATCAAGCGTCTGGAACGAGCTGTCGGCGGCGCGCAGCGCGTATCGGAACAGGATGCCGTCGGCGACCGACCAGAACAGCAGGATCGCGATCGTGCTGCCGATGACATAGGAGACGCGCCTCGGCACGAACCGGTTGAGCTTTTCGGATATGAAAATGAGCGTCAGCCGGAACAGCCGCGCCAGAGCGACGAGGACGACGAAGGTGGCGAGCGCGATCAGGCCTACCTCGAGCGGATGGGCGCTGTCGACCGGCTCGAGTCCCATGACGGCACGGATCGAATTCTGCCATTCCGTCGCTCGCCAGAGGAAGGCGACGCCGATAATGGCGCAGGCTAGCGCTGCGACGAGCTTGGTGTTCCGTCTGATGCGGGCCCTGAGCTCCGGCAGCTCCATATATCTCCAGAGCCAGTGCAGGAAAACGCCGATGCCGTATCCGGCGGCCAGGCTGAACCCGGAGAGCACGCCCTGCGTCAGGTAATTGCGCGGCACGAGCATCGGTGTCAGCGAGGCGGCGAAGAACAGCGTTCCGGCCAGCAGTCCGACGGTCGAGAAGGACAGCCAGAACCTGACGATCCAGTTCCGTGCCATGGTGTCCCCTCGCACGCTTGTTCAACCGTTTGACGCAATTTGCAGCCTGCAATAGTTGGGCGCAATAGGTCGGGTCTGAGTTTGGATTTCGGATTACGTCCGTGCCGAAGTGCGCCCCCAACACCGCCCCCCAAATGGGAGCTGCCGGCTTTCTTGCTTGAACATAAGATGGTCATGCGCGTTCAGACAGTCCTGCTTTCGGCATCCACTCGACAGTGGGTCGATGGACCACGCGGAGACCAAATCATGTGGATTCAGCTAACTGATTGCGGTGGCCAGACCATCTCTTTGAACTCGACGCAACTGGTCATGATCAAGGAGCACGGTAACAGAACTTTGTTGGTGCACACGCGCGGAGAAGTCATGGTGCTTCAGAGTCACGACGCTGTCCTCAAGGCCCTAAGGCTCCATCAGACTAAGTCCATCGCAGCACTGGCAGTCGATCCACTGCCGGAACGATTTCCTAAGCCGGGCTGGGATTATCTCCCAAGCCCTTGTCTCTCAGCGCCTGCGCGATCTCGTCGAGGATCGCCGGGTCGTCGATGGTGGCCGGCATGGCCCAGGCTTCGCCATCGGCGATCTTCTGCATGGTCGCGCGCAGGATCTTGCCCGAGCGGGTCTTGGGCAGGCGCTTGATGATTACCGCCGTCTTGAAGGCCGCGACCGGGCCGATGCGGTCGCGGACGAGCTGGACGATCTCTTTCTCGATTACCGCTGCATCGCGCGCGACGCCGGAATTGAGCACGACGAAGCCGCAGGGAACCTGGCCCTTCATAACGTCGGCTATGCCCACCACCGCGCATTCGGCGACGTCCGAATGCTCGGCCAGCACCTCCTCCATCGCGCCGGTCGACAGACGGTGTCCGGCGACGTTGATGATGTCGTCCGTGCGCGCCATGATGAAGATGTAGCCGTCCTCGTCGATATAGCCGGCGTCGGCGGTTTTGTAGAAACCGGGAAACTCTGCGAGATAGGCGTCGTGGAAGCGCCGGTCGGCATTCCACAGGGTCGGCAGGCAGCCGGGCGGCAGCGGCAGTTTTATCACGACATTGCCGAGCGTCCTGCGGGGAACCGCGTGGCCGGCGTCGTCGAGGATCCGCACGTCGTAGCCGGGCATCGGCACGCCGGGCGATCCGTATTTAACCGGGAGTTGTCCCAGCCCCACCGGATTCTGGCTGATTGGCCCGCCGGTCTCGGTCTGCCACCAATGATCGATCACCGGCACCGAAAGCTTCTGCTCGGCCCATTTGACCGTCTCGGGATCGGCGCGCTCGCCGGCGAGAAACAGGGTGCGGAACTTCGACAGGTCGTATCCCCGCACAAACTCGCCCTTCGAATCCTGGCCCTTGATGGCGCGGAAGGCGGTCGGCGCGGTGAACAGCGCGACCACGCCGTGCTCGGATATGACCCGCCAGAACGCGCCGGCGTCCGGCGTGCCGACCGGCTTGCCCTCGTAGAGAATGGTCGTGCAGCCATGGAGCAGCGGCGCATAGACGATATAGGAATGGCCAACCACCCAGCCAACATCGGAGGCCGCCCAGAACACCTCGCCCGGCTTCACGCCGAACTCGTTCTCCATCGACCATTTCAGCGCGACCATGTGGCCGCCATTGTCGCGCACAACGCCCTTGGGTTGGCCGGTGGTGCCGGAGGTGTAGAGGATGTAGAGCGGGTCGGTGGCGAGGACCGGGACGCAGGGCACTTTTCGCGCCGCAGCCTTGGTTGCGGCCACGCTTTCCGCATAGTCGGTGTCGCGGCCGGGCGTCAGTTCGCAGGTCTGTTGCGGGCGCTGGAGGATAATGCAGCCTTCCGGCTTGTGGCGCGCAAACTCGATCGCCTGGTCGAGTAGCGGCTTGTAGGCGATGACCCGCCCCGGTTCGATGCCGCACGAAGCGGAGATGATCAGCTTCGGCGTCGCGTCGTCGATGCGGGTCGCCAGTTCCTTTGCGGCGAAGCCACCGAAGACGACAGAGTGGACCGCGCCGATACGGGCGCAGGCGAGCATGGCGAACACCGCCTCGGGTACCATCGGCATGTAGATGATGACGCGGTCGCCCTTTCCGACGCCGCGGTCCTTCAGCACGGCCGCAAGGGCGACCACTTTCGCCTTGAGTTCGGTGTAGGTGAATTTTCTGCGCTCGCCGGTGTAGGCGCTGTCATGGATGAGGGCGAGTTGCCCGGCCCTTGCTCCATCGGCGTGGCGATCGATGGCGTTGTGGCAGGTGTTGCACTCGGCGCCCGGGAACCAGCGGCCGTATGGACCGGAATTCGGGTCGAAGACCGCATTCCACGGCTTGAACCAGTCGATCTCGCGCGCGGCTTCCGCCCAGAAGCCTTCGGGGTCGCGTTTCCAGCTTTCGTAAACCTCATGATAGCGCGAAGCCATGCCGCCCCTCCCTAGGGTATGTTGATATTCAGGTGATGCCGGCCTGCAAATGGCAGCTTTCTGCGCTTTCGGTGCTCACATACCTGAATGTACGCTCCGCTCCGGTCCTCGAAATCCACCATTTTCGACTCGGCCTACCCTGAATCTCAACACACCCTAGCTAATCGCCGAACCGTGCGTCCATCTGACTAATGGGTTAGCTGCACTTTGACAGAGCTGGCCGTTCCTGCTCAAACGCCGCATGTCCAAAGCCTTGTCGCTCGTCATCGTTGCGATGATGATAATCCAGATCATCAAGCCGCTCGGCCTGCCGGGGCTGCGGCACCGGCGCGATTTCTGGAAGCTGGCAGTGATCGCGCTGGCCGCGATATCGCTGACGGTTGTCTTAAGCCACGGGCAATAAAGCATGATCCCGAACCGGGAGGTCCTCGCAGCGAAAAGTTGCAGACTTTTCGGACAAGATCATGCGGCCCTGACTGAACTTTTGCCTTCGCCAAGCACGAGGTTGGTCAGATGCTCGGCCCACGCGCGGTAGCCCGCTTCCGAGGCGTGGAAGCCATCGGTCGAAAATCCGGCTTGCGGATCGAGGATCGGCAGTCGCGCCGCCGGCACCGCGCCGCGCTCCAGGCACAGGCGCGCGCCCATCCGGTTGATCGCGCCCGCCCGAATTTCCAGTATGCGGCCGAGCAGCGGCGGCAGCGCCGGGACGCGGGTGAACTCGACCACTGGCGACCACACGACCCGGGCCTCCGGCCATTTGGCGCGGAGCGCGTAGAGAAGACCGCCGAACTCCTTCTTGAAGCGCGGCACGGAATGGAAGTTCTTGGTGTCGTTGGTGCCGATGGACAGCACGATATGCGTCCATGGGTCGGCGGAAAGGTTGGGCAGCACATGATCGCGGACCTGCCCGGACGTCGCCGAATTGAAGCCCGCCGCGCGCCAGCGGACAGCGCGGCCCGTCCGCCGCGAAAGGATCAGCGCAAGTTGCGCGGCAAGGCCGTTTTCGGAATGGCCGATGCCTACCGAGGCGGCAGACGAATCGCCGAGCACCAGTAGCGATATCGCAGGCTCGTCGCCCGGAATGGCGTGCAGCACGGGGCCCTGGGCCGGGTACATGCGCTCGGTGCGCCGGCGCACGCCGAGCCCCTGCCAGACATAAATCGGAAATGCGAGCCAGGTGAGGAGCGTTGCAATGCGCGACATGCGCTCTATCGTTCCCCTTGGGCCGAAGCAGGGTATCCGTCAGCTGGCGCGGGATGCTTCGAAAATGCTGTCTATCGCCGAAGCCAACGCCGCGTTGAATTGCTCATCGCTCTGGTCCGCCGACAGACCCTCGGTCAAGGCACGCGAGAAGCTGGCGATCATGCCGACATTCTGTCTCAGCTTTTCATTCGCCTCGGCGCGGGAATAGCCGCCGGACAGCGCGACCACCCGCATGACGCGTGGATCGTCGATCAGCGGCTTGTAGAGGTTGGCCTTTGTCGGCAGCGTCAGTTTCAGCATGATCTGCTTGCCGGCCGGCACGTCGTCGAGGTGCTTGCGGATTTCGGCGAGGAGAATGTCCTCCGCTTCCGCCTTGTCCGGGATCGAAATCGTGACCTCCGGCTCGATGATCGGAACGAGGCCGTGCGCCAGGATCTGCTTGCCGACTTCGAACTGCTGGTCGACGACGGCAGCGATGCCTTTCGGATTCGCCGCGTCGATCACAGAACGCATCTTGGTGCCGAATATCCCCTTCGCTACGGCGCGCTTCAGGAGCGCGTCGAGATCCGGCATGGGCTTCATCAGCTTGACGCCGTCCTTGGCTTCCGCCAGCCCCTTGTCGACCTTCAGGAACGGCACGACATGGCGCTTTTCCCATAGATATTGCGCGGTCGGCGTGCCGTCGATGTCGCGGTCCATGGTCTGCTCGAACAGTATGGCGCCCATCACCTTGTCGCCGGTGAAGGCAGGAGACTTGATGATCCGCGCGCGCATCTTGTGGACGAGGTCGAACATCTCCGCTTCATTCGACCAGGCGCTTTCATCGACGCCGTAAAGCTTGAGCGCTTTCGGCGTAGAGCCGCCGGACTGATCGAGCGCTGCAATAAATCCGTCCTTGTTTGCAGCCTGCGCGGTCATTTCCTGGTTCATCTCATCACTCTCCTGATTGTCTGCCCGGGCGATTATCAGAAGATTTTTTGCGATGGAATGCCAGCAAAAACCTGAATCGATTGAAAGATATCACTTGCGGTGTGAAAGTGTTTCAGCCGCCCCGAGAAGAAGCAGGGCCTAGGCCTTGAGCACATTCACTCCCGGCAGATCCTTGCCCTCCATCCATTCAAGGAAAGCGCCGCCCGCGGTGGAAACATAGGTGAAATCGTCGGCCGCGCCGGCATGGTTCAGCGCCGACACCGTATCGCCTCCGCCGGCCACCGAGACGAGCTTGCCCTCGCGGGTCCGTTGCGCCGCGTGCCTGGCCGCGGCCACCGTCGCGGCGTCGAAAGGCTCGATCTCGAACGCGCCGAGCGGCCCGTTCCATACCAGGGTCGCAGCGCGGTCGATCCACTGATTGATCGCGTCGACGGTTTTCGGGCCGACGTCGAGGATCATTGCGTCGTCCGGTACCGCGTTGATCGCCACCGTCTCATTATCGGCACCAGCCTTGAACTCGCGGGCGACGACCCCGTCAGACGGCAGGATGATTGCGCAGCCAGCGCTCGCCGCCTCGATCATGATCTGGCGCGCGGTTCCCGCCAGATCGTGCTCGCAAAGCGATTTGCCGACGCTTTCGCCGCGGGCGGCGAGAAAGGTGTTGGCCATGCCGCCGCCGATCACCAGCGCGTCGACCTTCTTCACCAGATTCATCAGCAGGTCGAGCTTGCTCGAGACCTTCGCGCCGCCGACGATGGCGACCACCGGGCGGACGGGATTGCCGAGACCCTTCTCCAGCGCCTGCAGTTCCGCCTCCATCGTGCGTCCGGCATAGGCCGGCAGCAAATGGGCGAGGCCTTCGGTCGAGGCGTGCGCCCGGTGCGCCGCCGAGAAGGCGTCGTTGACATAGATATCGCCATTGGCGGCGAGCGCCTTGGTGAAATCCGGGTCGTTCTTCTCCTCGCCCTTGTGGAAGCGGGTGTTTTCCAGGAGCAGGATGTCGCCGTCCTTCATCGCCGAGACAGCGTCCGCCGCTTCCTTGCCGATGCAATCGGCCGCGAAGGAGACGGGCCGCCCGATCATCGCGGATACCGCATTCGCAACGGGATCGAGCGAGAAGACCGGATCGGGCCCGTCCTTCGGCCGGCCGAAATGCGCCAGCAGGATCACCCTGGCGCCTTTATCCGACAGTTCGGTGAGGGTGGGCATGATCCGCTCGATGCGGGTGAAATCGCTGATCTTGCCGTCCGCGACCGGCACGTTCAAATCGACGCGGACCAGCACGCGTTTACCCCTCGCATTGCCAATATCGTCGAGCGTCCTGAAACCGGCCATTGCACCACCTTTCTGACTGAATTGCCGCACCCTATCGCGCCGAACGGCGGATGCAATGAGTTCAATGGCCGCGGCTGTTGTAGGAATCGGGCGTCTCGGCACCGGCGGCCGGCGCCGATGCGACGCCGCGCTTCCTCAGCTTGCCGAATAGCCTGCGCAACCGGTCGCCGATTTCGCTGGCGCTCAGGAAGACAGGTATCGGCGGCGCCGGCGGAGCCGGCTCGAGCGACACGCCCACCGAAATGATGCGGCCCTTCTCGTCGACCTCCCGCACGATCAGTTCGATCGGGCCGATGGTGACGCGGTCCGCATATTCAGCGCGTCCGCCGAGCCGGGCGAGGATCAGTCCGCCGATCGTCATTGCGGCTTCTTCCTCAGAGAGACCCGCCCCATAAGCGGCTTCGAGTTCGGCGGCTGGGCGGGTCGGATCGACGGCGAAGGCGCCGAAGAACTCGGCGTCCTCGGGGTCCACATCGGTACGGCTGGCGAACAGCCTGTCGAGCAGGCGCGGATAGCGGTCGGGCACGAAGATGTAGACGTGGTCGCCTTCGATGAGCCGGCCGGCGTCCTGGAATTTTATCGATCGGCCTTCGCGCACTACCAGCGATGGCCGCGCCCAGCGCGGAATGCGCTGCCCGCGCGCCACCGGACTGCCGGGCACGATCGTATAGGCGAGGAGTTCGTGATGCGCGGAGCCCGGCAGCTCCAGCTCGACCTTTTCCAGCGGACCGAGCCGCGCCGGCACGATCAGCCCCAAGCGGCGGGCCAGCGGCCCCACAGTCCACCCTTGGATCACCAGCGAAACAAGCACCACGATGAACGCGATGTTGAAGATATCGCGGCCATTTTCCAGCCCGCCGAGTATCGGCGTTATGGCGAGCAGGATCGACACCGCGCCGCGCAGGCCAACCCAGGAAATGAACGCCGTCTCTTGGCGCGGCATGTTGAATGGCAGCAGACACAGCCAGACCGCCAGCGGCCGTGCGACGAAGATCAGGAACAGGCCGAGCACGATGGCGATCACCAATATCTCCGGAAATTGCGACGGTGTCGCAAACAGGCCGAGCACCAGGAACATGATGATCTGGGCCAGCCATGACATGCCGGCCTGGAAGCGCCTCAGCACCGACACCGCGCGGATATCGGAATTGCCGGCCACCAGGCCGGCCAGATAGACCGCCAGAAAGCCCGACCCGTGGATTGCGCCGGCGGCGGCGAACACTATCAGCGACAGAGTCAAGACGAAGATCGGCAGCAGACCGCTGTCGAGGTTGAGGCGTTCGACCAGACGCACGATCAGGAAGCCACCGATCAGTCCGGCGGCCGCGCCAAGCCCCATATTCAGGACAAAGCCGACGACGAGGTCGACGAACAGGAGTTCGGCTTTCGGATCGGCGCCTAAGGCGATGATCTCGACGAACGTGATGGTCAAGAAGATAGCGATCGGGTCGTTGGTGCCGGACTCGATTTCGAGCGTGGAGCGGACGCGCTCGCGCAGATTGACGTTTCCGGCCCGCAGCAGGAAGAACACCGCCGCCGCGTCGGTCGAGGCGACGGCCGCTCCCAGCAGGAAGCTTTCCAGCCAGGTGAGATCGGTCATGTAGAAAGCGACGACGCCGAATATGCCGGCCGTCAGCACCACGCCGATTGTCGCCAGCGACAGGGCCGGCAACGCCGCCTGCCGGAGCACGTTCAGCGGAGTGCCGAAGCCCGAATCGAACAGGATGACGGCCAGCGCCAGCGAGCCGACGAAATAGGCGAGCTGCGCGTTGTCGAACTGGATACCCAATCCGTCCACGCCCGATGCCAACCCGATGCCCAGGAAGAGGAGAAGCAGCGGGGCGCCGAAACGGAAGGCGATCAGGCTCGAAAACGCAGCGGCCAGCACAAGGGCAGCGCCCACCAGCGTAACGAGATAGATCGACTGCTCCATTTAGCCCCTTCCCCTCTGCGTATCTTCTGCTTAACGCAGAGTGAGGCGAAGGTAAGGTGGCGCGCAAGCAGATTTGCGGGATCGTCCGGGCTCCGCGCTGCATTTGCCGCAGCCCTGAACGAAAACGCCCGGACGAAGCCGGGCGTTTTGAAATGCGATTTGCGCAGCCGTCAGGCGATGGTCTTGCCGAAAGCGGCGGCGGTGTCGGCCATGCGGTTCGAGAAGCCCCATTCATTGTCGTACCAGGACAGGACGGAAACGAAATTGCCTTCCATGACCTTGGTCTGGTCGAGCGCGACCGTCGACGAATGCGGATCGTGGTTGAAGTCGATCGAGACGTTGGGGTGCGTGGTGAAGTTCATCACGCCCTTAAGCTTGTCCTTCGACGCGGCGATCACCGCCTCGTTGAGCTCCTCCACGGTGGTATTCCGCTTGGCGACGAACTTCAGGTCAACCAACGAGACATTGGGCGTCGGCACTCGGACGGAGATGCCGTCGAGCTTGCCCTTGAGCTCCGGCAGGACGAGGCCGATGGCCTTGGCCGCGCCCGTCGAGGTCGGAATCTGCGACAGGGCCGCGGCGCGCGCCCGGTAGAGGTCCTTATGCATCGTATCGAGCGTCGGCTGGTCGCCGGTGTAGGAATGGATGGTGGTCATCATTCCCTTCTCGATGCCGACCGTCTCATGCATGACGGCGGCCAGCGGCGCCAGGCAGTTGGTCGTGCACGACGCGTTGGAGATGACGACGTGATCCTTGGTGATCTTGTCGTGATTGATGCCGTAGACCACCGTCAGGTCGGCGCCATCGGCGGGAGCCGAAACCAGGACGCGCTTGGCGCCGGCCGCAAGATGCGCGGAGGCCTTGTCCTTGGAGGTGAAGATGCCGGTGCATTCCAGCACGATATCGACGCCGAGGTCCTTCCACGGCAGCTGCGACGGGTCCTTGATGGCGGTGACCTTGAAGCTGTCGCTGCCGATATTGATCGTGTCGCCGTCGACATTCACTTCGCGCGGGAAGCGGCCGTGGACGCTGTCGTAGCGCAGCAGATGGGCATTCGTCTCGACCGGCCCGAGATCGTTGACGGCGACCACGTCGATGTCCTTGCGGCCGGACTCGTAGATGGCGCGGACGATGTTGCGGCCGATGCGGCCAAATCCGTTGATGGCAACTCTGACAGTCATGCTCGGTTCTCCTTGGGGGGCGAAGGTCGGTGCCGCGGGACCAAGATCAATGTGCCCGGGGCAAAGATCAATGTGACTTCTTGTGCAGCTGCGCTTCCGCCGCCTTGACCGTCGCTTCGGCTGTGATGCCGAAATGCGGATAGAGCTGCTCGATCGGCCCACTGGCGCCAAAGCCGGTCATGCCGACGAAGATTCCGTCGAGACCGATGAAGCGGTCCCAGCCCAGGCGGATGGCCGCCTCGACGGCGATCTTGACGGGCGCATTGCCGATTATCGCGGCCTTGTAGTCGTCGGTCTGCTTTTCGAACAGTTCGAAGGCGGGCACCGACACCACACGCGTCGGATGGCCATGCGCCTGCAGCGCGGTACGCGCGGCGAGCGCGATCTCGACCTCGGAGCCGCTGGCGAAGATGGTGACCTCGGCCTCGCCATTGGCCGTCGCGAGTTCATAGGCGCCATAGGCGCAGAGGTTCTCCTCGACGAATTCGGTGCGCACCGCCGATAGGTTTTGGCGGGTAAGTGCGATCGTCGACGGCGTCTTCGCCGATTCCAGCGCCAGCTGCCAGCATTCGGCGACCTCGGTCGCATCGGCGGGGCGGAACACGGTATGGTTGGGAATGGCCCGAAGCGCGGCCAGTTGCTCCACCGGCTGGTGGGTCGGACCGTCTTCGCCGAGGCCGATCGAATCGTGCGTCATCACGAAGATCGACCGTATGCCCATGAGCGAGGCGAGCCGCATCGCCGGGCGGGCATAGTCGGAGAAGACCAGGAAGGTACCGGAATAGGGGATGACGCCGCCATGCAGCGCCATGCCGTTCATGGCCGCGGCCATGCCGTGCTCGCGGATGCCGTAATGGACGTAGCGCTCGCCGTAATCTCCAGCCGAAATAGGCTTGGTCTGGCTGGTCTTGGTGTTGTTGGAGCCGGTCAGGTCGGCCGAACCGCCGATGGTTTCGGGGATCACGGCGTTGATGACTTCCAGCGCCATTTCGCTCGACTTGCGGGTCGCGACCTTCGGTTTATCCTTGGCAAGCTTCTGCTTGTATTCGGCGATAGCCGCGTCCAGGCCGCCCGGCAGTTCGCCGCGCATGCGGCGCTCGAATTCGGCGCGGATCTCGCTTTCGGCTGCGGCGAGGCGCTGTTCCCATTCCTTGCGCTTCTTGCCGGCATTGAGACCCGACAGGCGCCATGCGTCGAGAATGTCGGAGGGCACTTCGAATGCCGGGGCGGTCCAGCCGAGCGCCTTGCGCGTCGCGGCGATTTCGTCGGCGCCGAGCGGCGAGCCGTGGACCTTGTTGGTGCCGGCTTTGGTCGGCGCCCCGAAGCCGATGGTCGTCTTGCAGGCGATTAGCGTCGGGCGGTCCGAATGGTGGGCGAGCTCGATCGCGTCGGCGATGGCGTCCGGGTCATGGCCGTCGCAAAACGCCGTGTTCCAGCCGGAAGCGGCAAAACGCTCGAGCTGGTCGGTGGAATCGGCGAGCGACACCGGCCCATCGATGGAGATGTTGTTGTCGTCCCAAAGCACGATCAGCTTCGACAGCTTCAAGTGCCCGGCAAGCGAGATCGCCTCCTGGCTGATGCCTTCCATGAGGCAGCCGTCGCCGGCGATCACATAGGTGTAATGGTCCACCAACGCGTCGCCGAAGCGCGCGTTGAGGATGCGTTCGGCGAGCGCCATGCCGACCGAATTGGCCAGGCCTTGGCCGAGCGGACCGGTGGTGGTCTCGATGCCGGCGGCATGGCCGTATTCCGGGTGGCCGGCCGTACGTGAGCCGAGCTGGCGGAAGTTCTTGATCTCGTCGATGGTGATATCTTCGTAGCCGGTCAGATAGAGCAGCGAGTAGAGCAGCATTGAGCCGTGGCCGGCAGACAGGATGAAGCGGTCGCGGTCCGGCCAGGACGGGTTCTTCGGGTCGTGCTTCATGAAGCGCGTGTACAGCACCGTCGCCATGTCGGCCGCGCCCATCGGCAGGCCGGGATGGCCGGAATTCGCCTTTTCGACCGCATCCATCGAAAGGAAGCGGATCGCATTGGCCATCCGGTCATGTTTTTCGCGCTGATTCATCATGGGCTCGCTGCAGAGTGGACGGCGGGGCGACAGCGGCGTCGTGTCCCCCGAAAAAGGCAGGCGACACATAGCAGGCACGCCGCGTGAGTCAATAAAAGCGGCGCTCTTTCCACGCCGGTTCGGCCGCCGTGCGACGGGTCGTTGCGCGATAGCAGGGGACAGCCCGAATCAGTTTGTTGACGGCTGCTTCACACGACGCCTAATGTTTCGGGTATAAATCGTTCTGAACGCGGACGATTCGGTGATGGGCGGGGTTGGACAGGAGCCATGACCGGGGAAACGACGCTCAAGGAAGTCATAAGCCGGCTCGGCAAGGCGATCGACGCGCTGGAACACGGCGTCGCGGCCCGCCTCGAACACGAGCAGGATTATTCCGAAGCCGAAGCCGAAGTGCAGCGCATGAACGCCGACCGCAGCCGGCTCGCGCAGGAACTCGATAATTCCGAGGCCCGCGCCGAAAGGCTGGAGGAGGCCAATAAGGAAGTTTCCAGGCGGCTCGTAACCGCCATGGAAACCATCCGCGCGGTTCTGGACAGGTGATCAGATGGCGCAAGTGACAGTCACCATCGACGGAAAAGCCTACCGCATGGCCTGTGACGAAGGCCAGGAAGAGCATCTGATCGACCTCGCCCAGCGCTTCGACCGCTACGTCTCGCATCTGAAGGATTCCTTCGGCGAGATCGGCGACCAGCGGCTGACCGTGATGGCTGGCATCATGGTCATGGACGAGCTTGCGGAACTGCAGAAGCGCGTCAAGGGCATGGAGAGCGAGATCATGACGCTCCGCAAGACGCGCGACGACGCGCTGATCAAAGCCGACAAGAACGACGCGGCGCTGACCGGCGCGCTAAGCGGCCTTGCGCAGCGCATGGAGGACCTGGCGCTGAAGCTGGCTGTGCGGAAGGAGCAGGGCGAGGCTTCAAATTGGGGCGGTGGCGAAGCGGGCGGGTAGCGCCAAACGCGTTCTCAACTCCTCGCCTGGTGGGAGAAGGGAGAGCGCAACGTTGTATGCCCAAACAAAAAACCGCGCCGGCAGCGCCGACGCGGTTTGATTTAGTCCCTGGAACCGAAGGCTTTACGCCGCCGGCTGCGCCTCGATGGTGCGCAGGGCCTGCGCCTGGCGCTTAGCCGCGGCTTTCACCGCGTCCTGCACCTTCTCGAACGCCCGCACCTCGATCTGGCGGACGCGCTCGCGGCTGATGTCGAACTCGCCCGACAACTCCTCGAGCGTCAGCGGCTCTTCCGACAGGCGGCGGGCCTCAAAGATGCGCTTTTCGCGATCATTGAGGACCGACATGGCGCCGGCCAGCATGGAGCGGCGGTTTTCCAGCTCGTCCTGCTCGATCAGAATGGTCTCGGCGCTGTCATGGTCGTCGACCAGCCAGTCCTGCCATTCGCCGGATTCGCCTTCGGTGGCGCGGATTGGCGCATTGAGCGAAGCGTCGCCCGACAGCCTGCGGTTCATCGAGATGACCTCGGCCTCGCTGACGTTCAGCCGGGTCGCGATCTCGGTGATCTGCTCGGGCTTCAGGTCGCCCTCGTCCAGCGCCTGGATCTTGCCCTTCACCTTGCGCAGGTTGAAAAACAGACGCTTCTGGTTGGCGGTGGTGCCCATCTTGACGAGGCTCCACGAACGCAGGATGTATTCCTGGATCGAGGCCTTGATCCACCACATGGCGTAGGTCGCCAGCCGGAAGCCGCGCTCCGGTTCGAATTTCTTGACAGCCTGCATCAGGCCGACATTACCCTCGGAAATGACCTCGCCGATCGGCAGCCCATAGCCGCGATAGCCCATGGCGATCTTGGCCACGAGACGCAGATGGCTGGTCACGAGCTTGTGCGCCGCACCTGTATCCTCATGCTCCTGATACCGCTTGGCGAGCATGTACTCTTCCTGCGGCTGAAGCATCGGAAAACGGCGGATTTCTTCCAGATAGCGGCTGAGGCCGCCTTCCCCGGAAACAATGCTTGGTAGTGTCTGGGCCATAAAGCACCCTCCTCTTTAAAATCTGCCCCCTGAACAAGGCGGGCATATGGCGCGGTGGCATTGTCGCCCGTCCGCGACAAACACTCTTATATAGGAACAAAACCGGAAAATCCAGCATTTGTTCAACCTTAAACAGAGTGTCACGCCAAAGTGAACAATGCGAGTCAGGTTTTCTCAACCAAGGTTCAGAGATTCCGAAAGCCGGCGACGAGTTCCTCCATGTCGGCCGGCAGCGGCGCCTCGAAGCGCATAAGCTTGCCCGAAACCGGATGGCGGAAGGCCAGCAGATACGCATGCAGCGCCTGGCGGGGGAAGGCGTTGACCTGCGATTTGAGCGGTTCGGGCAGGCGGTTCGCCTTGCTGCGAAAGGCAGCGCCATAGTCGGGATCGCCGATTACCGGATGACCGATATGGGCCATATGCACGCGGATCTGGTGCGTGCGGCCGGTTTCCAGGCGGCACTCGGCCAGGGCTGCCCTGGCGAATTCCTCCTGCTTTTCGCCGAAGCGCTCCAGCACGGCGTAGTGGGTTACGGCGTGGCGGGCGTCGTCGCGGCCTTCCGGAACCACGGCCCGCCTGGTCCTGTCGGAGGCGCGGCCGAGCGGCGCGTCGATCGTGCCCTTCCTGCGCTGGGGAATATTCCAGACCAGCGCCATATAAGCGCGTTCCAAGTCGCCGGCGCGCCCATGATCGGCAAAGGCCTCGGACAGCGCCTGGTGCGCGCGGTCGGTCTTGGCGACCACCATGACGCCTGACGTGTCCTTGTCGAGGCGATGCACGATGCCCGGCCTTTTCACGCCCCCTATGCCCGACAGGCTGTCGCCGCAATGATGGACCAGCGCGTTGACCAGCGTGCCGGTCCAGTTGCCGGCGCCGGGATGGACGACGAGGCCGGGCGGCTTGTTGAGCACGATCAGTTGGTCGTCCTCGAAAAGTATGTCGAGCGGGATGTCTTCGCCGGCCGGTTCCGCGAGCTCCGGCTCGGGCAGTTCCAGCGCCACGGCATCGCCCGAAAACATCTTGCGCTTGGGCTCGTTCACCACCGCTCCGCCGACGCGAACCGCGCCCTGCTTTATCAAGGCCTGGACGCGGTTGCGCGAAAAATCCGGCCCAAGCGCTGCCGCGAGCCACTGGTCAAGCCGCAGCCCTGCGGCGTCGGGGCCGGCCGTCAGCCCTTTCAATGCAGCGCCGGCTTCGCTATCAGGGTCGCTCATCGCAGACAATTCCAGGTTTTTCCCACTATGGCGCGGCCGACGATTGACGATAACGAGGAAAAGCCGCTCGACCCGGCCGTCGAGAAGGTGCGCCGCAAGCTTGTCCGCTTTGTCGCGATCAATCTCGGCCTGCTGTTCCTGGCCCTTATGGCGGTGCTGGCGGCGATTGTCTACAAAACCGGCGCGCC
Organism: Mesorhizobium sp. WSM2240; assembly: GCF_040438645.1. Taxonomy (NCBI): domain Bacteria; kingdom Pseudomonadati; phylum Pseudomonadota; class Alphaproteobacteria; order Hyphomicrobiales; family Phyllobacteriaceae; genus Mesorhizobium; species Mesorhizobium sp. WSM2240. The sequence goes on along the minus strand of NZ_CP159253.1, from coordinate 4,603,715 downwards.
GAGCGAGGTGGCGACCGTGGGCAACAACGAGGCGGTGCCGGCTCCCGCTGAAGGCGCCATGATGGCAGGCGACATTGCGCTTCCTGCGGGCGCGAGGCTCGTTTCGCATTCGCTGTCGGGAAGCCGCATCACGCTGGATGCCGAGCTTACGGGCGGCGGGCGGGCGATTTTCCTCTACGACATCGCCGAGAAGCGTATCATCGGCCGCTTCGACCTCAAATCCGAGTGAGCGGAACGTGCCTGAAAACGCGCGCAGGATAACCACGGTTGCGCTGGTCGTGGCCGATTACGACGAGGCCATTGCCTGGTACACGCAGAAGCTTGGCTTCCGCCTCATCCAGGACGTGGACCTCGGCGGCGGCAAGCGCTGGGTAACCGTCGGTCCGGCCGGGAGCGCCGGCGCGCAGCTGCTGCTTGCCCGAGCCGACGGTGACAAGCAGCGCTCGCATGTGGGCGACCAGACCGGCGGCCGGGTTTTCTTGTTCCTCGAAACCGACGATTTCTCCCGCGACCACGAAGCCATGTTGGCGCGAGGCGTCGAATTTCGGGAAGAACCGCGCCGCGAGGCCTATGGAACGGTCGCGGTATTCGCCGATCTCTACGGCAATCTCTGGGATCTGATCGAGCCGCGCAGATGAGGCATGAGGCCGCTCTGAGGCGTGCTGATATTCAGGTGAGGCCGGCCTGCAAACGCCGGCTTTCTGCGCTTCCGGTGCTCACGTACCTGAACGTACGCTCCGCTCCGGTTCTCGAAATCCACCGTTTTCGGCTCGGCCTGACCTGAATCTCAACACACCCGAAAACCGAACCACCAAGGTATCGCGAATCGCGGTTGCATTTTTTCGGCGGCCGGACTATACGCCCGGAACTGTCAGCGCCCATCGTCTAGCGGTCAGGACGGCGCCCTCTCACGGCGCAAACAGGGGTTCGATTCCCCTTGGGCGTACCAGATTTTCGCGACCTATGGGCTATTCGGGCGATGCCGTCATCCAGCGGCTACGCAAGCGGTGAAATCGGTGCCAGGCTCCCTTCAGACAATACGGTTCGAAATAGCGCGGCTGGCGGCAGTCGTGCTGGCCTGCTGTGCTCTTGCGGCGGCGTCCGCCTGCACGCGAACCTCGGACGGCTCCATCGAATTAAACAGGCTGGAGCTCGCTCAGCCCAGGATGCCGAACCTGTTCAAGCTCCGGCTCCCCGGTTCGCGAGCGCCGCAACCGGCGCCGGTGCAAACCGCCGCGGCACAATTTCCGAGCAGGCCGCCGGCGCCGCAGCAAATTTCCCGCACCGAGCCTGCGCCGGCAAAGGCGCGCCCGCGCCCGCGGCGCGCAACGGCTGCGCCACAGCCGGCGGTGAGCAGCAAGCCCGCGACCAGCGCCGAGCCGAAAAAGCCGCTGGTCTGCCGGAACGACACTCAAGCGGCTGGCCGTATACGCATCGTGTGCGAGTAAGTTCAGAGAACGCGAAAAAAGCCGCCTCGGGGGGAAGGCGGCTTTTTTATGCTACAACAGGCTGGTGGAGGGGATCCTGATGCCTGCTGCATCGCTACAACCGGTGCGCACGAAAAAGGTTCCGGCCGACTTTAAAAATTTCGTCAGCATATTTTTCGGCTGACTATTCTGCCGCAAGTTGCTCGTCCATGGCCGCGTCAGGCCGGTTCGGATCGCCGGGCGCGGTCTCGCAGCCGAGATCGGGAAAAGCTGCAACGCGGTTGCCGCGAAAGTCCGTGCGCAGCACCAGGAGCCCGCGTTCCTCGAAATAGGTCAGGAGCCGCCGCGCGCGCCTTGCCGAATGGCTACCATAGGCGCGCGCCAGCTCGGCATCGGAGGGGCAGGGGGCGGACGTGACCGCGGCCTGCGCGACGAGCAGGAACACGCCCTGTACGTCGTCGGGAACGCTCTCCGACATCGCCAGCGCCTGCTGCCAGGCCTCGCCGGACGCGGTCTTCTGGTCGACGCCGGCGCGGGCCACCGCCAACCGTCGCCGGAAGGCCGGCAGCGCCAGAGGCTCGCCCGGTACCCGACGTATGCGACAGCGCACCAGAAAATCCTGGTAGAGCACGGCGTCGGAGCGGAACGAGGCGTCGGCGTCCTCCAGGATTTCGCGCAGCACGCTCTCCACCAGCGCCTCGTGCTCGGCCTCGTCGATCGCCGGGAATTGCGGTTCTGCCGGCGATTCTGTCTGGGGTTTCGGACGCGACAACTGGGCAAGGATGTCGGCCGTGGGCGTCGGCGTTGGTGGCGGCGGAGGGCGGCGGACGATCGGCCGACGCTCCTCGGGGCCGGGCGTGAAGATCAATTCGCTCGCATCTTCCGGCGCGTCGGGCAATGGCGTCAGCTTCGGGCTCGACGAACGTGGCGCGGTCTCAACCGCGCCGATGGTGATGGGCAGAGGCCGGCGTGACATTGCCGGGCCGAGCGCCACGAAATGCCCGCGGCCGAGGTCGCGGAACATCTCGGCCTGACGTCGTTCCATGCCAAGCAAATCGGCGGCGCGCGCCATGTCGATGTCGAGGAAGGTGCGCCCCATCAGGAAATTCGAAGCTTCGGCGGCGACGTTCTTTGCCAGCTTGGCCAGCCGCTGCGTGGCGATCACGCCGGCCAATCCACGCTTGCGGCCGCGGCACATCAGGTTGGTCATGGCGCCAAGCGAGAGTTTTCGCGCGTCGTCGCTGACTTCTCCGGCCACCGCCGGCGCAAAGAGCTGCGCCTCATCGACCACCACCAGGACCGGATACCAGTAGTCGCGGTCGGCGTCGAACAGACCGCCGAGAAAGGCGGCGGCGGCGCGCATCTGCTGCTCGACATCGAGGCCTTCTAGGTTGAGCACCACCGAAACGCGATGCTGGCGTATGCGTGCGGCGATGCGGGTGAGCTCGGCCTCTGTGCGCGCGGCGTCGACCACGACATGGCCGAATTTTTCCGCCAGCGTGACGAAGTCGCCTTCCGGATCGATAACGCATTGCTGCACCCAAGGCGCGCTCTGTTCGAGCAGGCGGCGCAGAAGATGCGACTTGCCGGAGCCGGAATTGCCCTGAACGAGGAGACGCGTCGCCAGCAATTCCTCGAGATCGAGCGTCGCCGCCGTCCCCGAGGAGGTGGCTCCCATGTCGATGCCGACTTTCATGCGGTTTTTCCGGTCGTCATTATCACTGTCATGCGCCCTGGCCGAGACTCGGCGGCCTGAAATTGCCGCCCTGCTTAGCATCCGGCAGCTCCGATGTGTGTTACCAGAAGGGCAAAACCCACAGATGAAACGACTTTTTGCGCTAGGGTAGTCGGAGCAGCTCCGGGCTGGAGAAGCTGCCCGTGCCCTGCAGGCAGGTGACGGCTATTCCTTTATGCGGTGCGCCGAAAGCCCTCGCTGGCGACCAGGAGGTTGCGCGTATAATCCTTGGTAACCCGGCGCGCCGAAAGATCGGGCGCAGACAAACGCTCGACCTCCTCGCCGTCCTGCATGACCATCAGCCGGTCGCACATATGGGTAATCACGGCGAGGTCGTGGCTGACCATCACGAAGGTCAGGCGGCGGTCGCGGCGAACCTGTTCCAGGAGGTTCAGCACCTCCGCCTGCACCGAGGCGTCGAGCGCCGAAGTCGGCTCGTCGAGAAGCAGGATCGACGGTTCGAGGATCAGCGCGCGGGCGATCGCGACGCGCTGGCGCTGCCCGCCGGAAAGCTGGTGCGAATAGCGGAAGCGGAAGCCCGAACCCAGGCCGACTTCGTCCAGGGCGCGGATGATGCGCGGCTCGATGTCCTTGAAGCCGTGGATGACAAGCGGTTCGAGCAGCAGCCGGTCGACGGTCTGGCGCGGATGCAGCGAGCCGTAGGGATCCTGAAACACCATCTGGACCTGGCGGTAAAACGCCTTGTCGCGCCGGTCGCCGAGCTTTGCGCCATTGATGGTGATCGTGCCGCCGGTTACCGGCGCGAGGCCGGCGACGGCGCGCAAAAGCGTCGATTTTCCCGAGCCGGATTCGCCGACAAGGCCGAAGGATTCGCCCGCAGCGACATCGAGGCTAACGCCTTTCAGCGCCCGGAAATGATCGTAGGCGACCTCGAGCCGTTCGATGGTCAGCGCCGAATTCATAGCGCCCACTCCGGCTGGCGGTCGAGGACCGGCAATGGATGGCGGCCGGCGCCGATCTCGGGCATGCAGTTCAGGAGCCCACGCGTATAGGGATGCTCGGCATTGGCGAGTTCGGTCGCGGGCAGTTCCTCGACGATCCTGCCGGCATACATGACGATGACGCGGTCGCAGAAGGACGACACCAGGCGCAGATCGTGCGAGATGAAGATCAGCCCCATGCCGCGCTCGCGCACCAGCCGGTCGAGGATGCCGAGAATGTCGAGCTGGACCGTCACGTCGAGCGCCGATGTCGGCTCATCGGCAATCAGCAATTCGGGGCCGGCGATCAGCATCATGGCGATCATGGCGCGCTGGCCCATGCCGCCGGAAACCTCGTGCGGGTAGAGATCGTAGACGCGCTTAGCATCCCTGATCTGCACGGCTTCCAGCATGGCGAGCGCACGGTCGCGCGCCTCGGCCTTGCCCACATCCTCATGTGTCCGCAAGGTCTCGACGATCTGCCGGCCGATGCTCATCACCGGGTTCAGCGAGTATTTCGGATCCTGCAGTATCATGGCGATGCGGTTGCCGCGCAGGTCGCGACGCAGTTGCGGCGGCGCGTTCAGGAGGTCGATGCCGTCGAACTCGAGCCTGTCCGCGGAAATCAACGCGTTGGGCGGCGTCAGTCCCATGATAGCGCGGCCGGTCTGCGACTTTCCCGAGCCGGATTCGCCGACGATACCCAGCCGCTCGCGGCCAAGCGAGAAGGAGATGCCGCGCACCGCCTCGATCATTCCGGTGCGCGTCGGGAAGCTGACGCTCAGCTTCTCAACGTCCAGCAGTGTGCTCATTGGCCGCCGCCTCGCGGGTCAAGCGCGTCGCGCAGGCCGTCGCCAAGCAGATTGAAGCCGAGGCTGACGATCAGGATCGCCGCGCCAGGCGCAGCCGCCACCCACCACTGGTCGAGGATGAAGCGGCGGCCCGACGCGATCATCGCGCCCCACTCCGGCAGCGGCGGCTGTGCGCCGAGGCCGAGAAAGCCGAGGCCGGCGGCCGTCAGGATGATGCCCGCCATATCGAGCGTCACGCGCACGATCAGCGAGGAGATGCAAAGCGGCATGATGTGGAGGATGACGATGCGCATCGGCGAGGCGCCCATCAGCCGGACCGCGGCGATGTAGTCGGAATTGCGCACCGTCATCGTTTCGGCGCGCGCAATGCGGGCATAGGGTGGCCACGAGGTGATGGCGATGGCCAGCACCGCGTTCTCGATGCCAGGCCCGAGTGCTGCGACGAAGGCCAGCGCCAGTATCAACTTGGGAAAGGCGAGGAAGATGTCGGTGATGCGCATCAGGATTGCATCGGTCCAGCCGCCTGCATAGCCGGCGACGGTGCCGACCAGGAGCCCGATGGGCGCGGCGATGATCGCCACCAGCACGACGACGAACAGAGTGATCCGTGAGCCGTAGATGATGCGAGAAAGGATGTCGCGGCCTAGATCGTCGGTGCCGAACCAGTGTTCGGCGCTGGGCGGCTGCAGGCGCGAGCCGCGCAGATCGCCGATGACCGGCGAATAGGGGGAGATCACGTCGGCGAGGGCGGCGATGACCAGTAGCGCCAGGATGATGCCGAGCCCGGCCAGCGCCAGCCGGTTGGCCGAAAAGCGCCGCCAGGTCACGTAGGCGCGGCCGAGCCTCGCCTGCATGCGCGACTGCGGCCGCTCGCTGAGCAGCCATTCGCGGCGTGTCATGGTGGCAAGGCTCATGCGTTTCGCGTCCTTGGGTCGAGCGTGCGGTAGAGCAGGTCGGACAACAGATTGATGCCGATGAACACCGAGCCGATGATGATCGTGCCGCCAAGAACTGCGTTCATATCGGCGTTCTGCAGCGAATTGGTGATGTAAAGGCCGAGGCCGGGCCAAGCGAACACCGTCTCCGTCAGCACCGAGCCTTCTAGCAGCCCGGCATAGGAGAGCGCGATCACGGTGACCAGCGGCACAGCGGCGTTGCGCAGCGCGTGCGCCCAGATGATCCGCGTCTCCGACAGGCCTTTTGCGCGCGCGGCAACGATATACTCCTGGCTGAGTTCGTTCAGCATGAAGGAGCGCGTCATGCGGCTGATATAGGCCAGCGAAAAATAGCCGAGCAGCGAGGCCGGCAGGATGATGTGGGCGAAGATGTCGCGGAAAGCCGGCCAGTCGCGCATTAGTATGGCGTCGAGAAGATAGAAGCCGGTCACCGGCGTGAAGGTGAACTCGTAGACCACGTCTATGCGGCCAGGACCCGCCGTCCAGCCGAGACGCGCATAAAAGACGAGCAGGGCCAGCAGGCCGAGCCAGAAGATCGGCACGGAATAGCCGATCAGCCCGATGACGCGAACGATCTGGTCGACGAGGCTGCCTCGCTTGACCGCGGCGAGCACGCCCAGCGGGACGCCGATGAAAGCGCCAATCAGGGTGCCGAGCGTGGCGAGTTCCACGGTTGCCGGAAAGACGCGGCGAATATCCTCCATGACTGGGTTGGTGGTCAGCACCGACGTGCCGAAATTCCCGGTCAGAGCGTTCTTCACATAGAGGAAGAACTGCTCGTAGAGAGGCAGGTCGAGACCGTATTGCTTGCGCGCCTGCTCGATAACGCTGGCCGGCGCGCGGTCGCCGACGATCGCCAGCACCGGGTCGATCGGAATCACGCGGCCGATGAAGAACGTGACCGCGAGCAATCCGAGATAGGTGATAACGACGATCAGCGCGAAGCGCGCGATCAACCGGATCGTGGTGGAGGCGCCGCGGCCCGGCCGCCGCGCCTCCACTCTTTCGATGCTGCTCAAGAAACCGATCCTTTCGGGATCAGTTCTTGCTCACCGGTGCGACGAAGTTGGTGTCGAATGTCGGCCCGAGCTTGTAGCCCTGCACGTTGGAGCGCAGCCCGGCGACTTCGGTCTGCTGGAAGATAATCACGAACGGGCTGGTGTCCAGGAACGTCTGCTGCAGCTCCTTGTACATTTCGGCGCGTTTGGCGTTGTCACGTTCGAGCAGGGCCTCCTTGGTCTTGGCGGTCAGTTCCGGAACATCCCACGCATTGCGCCAGGCCAGCGTCTTGTTGGGCGAATCGTCGGCATTGTTGGGATTGCTGGTGAAAGTCTCGGCATTGGAATGCGGATCCCAATAATCGACGCCCCACTGGCCGATATAGATGTCGTGGTTGCGGGCGCGGTATTTGGTCAGGGTCTGCTTGCCGTCGCCGGGGATGATCTCCAGCTTGATGCCGGCCTCGCCGACGGTCTGCTGGATGGACTCGGCGATGCCGGTCACCGGCTGCGCGCTACGCACGTCCATGGTGACCGAGAAACCGTCCTTCAGGCCCGCCTTCTCAAGCAGCTCCTTGCCCTTGGCAACGTCGAAGGTGAACGGGTTTTCGTCGACCGCGCCGAGCACGCCCTTGGGCAGGAAATTCTGGTGGATCTCGCCGATGCCCTTGATCAGCTGCTCGCCGATCGCCTGGTAGTCGACCAGATATTTGAACGCCTGGCGCACTTCCGGCTTGGCCAGGTTCTCGTTCTTCTGATTGAGGCTGATGTAATAGACCGTTCCTTTTGGCGCGGCCGTCGTCGTGATGTCCGCGTTTGCCGACAACCCGGCGAGATCGTTGGGCTCAAGGTTGCGGGCGACGTCTATGTCGCCTTTTTCGAGCAGCAGGCGTTGGGTGGCGCTTTCCTTGACGTGCCGGTAGATCACCCGCGCCAGGTTGGCCTTTTCGCCGTAGTAGTTCTCGTTTGCTTCCAGAACGACAACTTCGTTGGCGCGCCATTCACGGAGCTTGTACGGGCCGGAGCCGGCATAATTGGTCTTCAGCCAGCCGTTTCCGAAATCGTTGTCGAACTTGTAATCGTCCGAAGGCGTCACGGACTCGATATGCTCCATAACCAGTTTTTTGTCGACGACCGAGGCGACGGTGGCGGTCAGGCAGTTCAGCACAAAGCTCGGTGCATAGGCCTGATCGACTGTGAAGACGAAGGTCGATGCGTCGACTGCCTTGGCCTTTTCAGTGACGTTGTCGCCGGTCAGACCGAATTGCTGCAGGATGAAGGCTGGGCTCTTGTTGAGCTTGACGGCGCGCTCGAAAGACCAGGCAACATCCTCGGCGGTGATCGGGTTGCCGGACGCGAATTTCAGGTCCGGCTTGAGCTTGAAGGTGTAGGTCAGGCCGTCGTCGGAAACCTCCCAGCTTTCCGCCACGCCGCCGACCACTTTGGTGGTGTCGTTGATGTCGAGGCGCACCAGCATGTCATAAGTGTTGCCGGTGATCTCGCCGGCGCTGATTTCGAAAGCCTCGCCGGGATCCATCGTGATGATGTCGTCAATCGCCCAGGCGAGGACCAGCGTGTCGGCCGGTGTTGCGGCATGTGCAGGAGCGCCTGCGAAAACCAGCGCCGAAAGCGCAGCACCTGCGAGGAGAACGCGAAAGCGTCCGTTGATCTTTCCCATCATCATTTTGGCTGTTCCCTGTTTTTGTTGACGAGTTTGTCTTTGGATCAGTTGGCCGGATGCTCCTTCCAGGCGGAACGCAGCACCCTGAACCAGTTTTCGCGGCATATTTTCGCGAGATCGGCGTCACCATATCCGGCGCTTTTCAGTCCGGCAACGAGGTTCTGAAGTCCGCTGGCGTCGCCGATTTCCTTTGGTATCAGCGCGCCGTCGAAATCTGATCCGATCGCCACTCCGTCGATGCCGACCCGGTCGACGAGGTAGTCGATGTGGCGGACCATCTCGCTGATCGGCGTGTCGGCGTTTTCGCGGCCGTCGGCGCGCAGCATCGTGACGGCGAAGTTCAGGCCGACCAGGCCCTTGCTTTCGCGGATCGCGTCGAGTTGCCGGTCGGTCAGGTTGCGCGCGACGGGAACCAGGGCGTGGGCGTTGGAATGGCTCGCCACCAGCGGCTGATCGCTCAGTTCCGCAACGTCCCAGAAGCCCTTCTCGGTGATGTGCGACAGGTCGATCAGGATGCCGATGCGGTTGCATTCCTCGACGAGCGCGCGCCCCGCATCCGTCAGGCCTGGCCCGGTGTCGGGGCTCATGGGAAAGGCGAAGGGCACGCCATGCGCGAAGATGTTGTTGCGGCTCCAGACAGGGCCGAGCGAGCGCAGCCCGGCGGCATAAAACACTTCGAGCGCGGCGAGGTCCTCGCCGATCGCCTCGCAGCCTTCCATGTGGAGCACGGCGGCGAACCTTTCCCCGGCCATTGCCGCGTCGATGTCGGCGATCGAGCGGCAAAGCTTCCAGCAGCCGGCGCGCTCCAATTGAAAGGCGATCGCCGCCATTTCCATGGCTATGTCCAGCGACGGCGCGCGTTCGAGGGGCCCCGAAAGCGGCGTCGAGTAGCGTCCGTCCGCCTTGGGTTGGTCGAGAACGAGGCCGCCGGACGGGATATAGATGGCGCAGAGTCCGCCGATCAGGCCGCCGGCGCGGGCGCGCGGCAGGTCGATATGACCGGCCGCCACGCCGTCGCTCATATCCGCTACAGGATCGGCGCCTTCCTTGCGGCGGTTCCAGAGGCGGAGCAGAACGTCGTTGTGGCCGTCGAAAATTACTTGCATCGGAACCCCGTTCTCCGGCCCGCGATGATGCAAATGGCTCGGCCAAGATCAAGTAGCAAACCACCCGACATGCCGCTGGACCAACAAGCCGCGTTCCTGCGGACCAGTCTGCTGGCCATGGGCTTTTGCTGGCGGGAAGCGAGTGACGCTGGGCACGAGCCGGTAACTGTCCATTAACCACGCTGTAATCCCTGCCGCAACTTTGTCTGAAACCGGACGTTCGCTTGGCCAAGGAGGATCGCAATGTCTTCGCCCCAAACTAGGACCGGCGAGAAAGCGTTCCGCAAGCTTTCCCGCGTCCACGCCGCTCACCTGGCGGCCTACGCGACCAGGCGCTTGGAACTGCAGCGGCCCGATCGGTTGAGCCCGCGCGACAGGGCGCATCTGGCGGCTGCCGATGCTGTGCTGGAGGAGATCCGCGGCTTGCTTCAGGGGCAGAAGCAAGGGGAGCCCGGGCACGTTGCCGCGGAGCAGGAAGTCTGAGCGGAAGGTTGTAGCGTCAGTCTTTGTCCTCGCCTGAAATCCAGGCATGCGGCACGATTTTCTTCTGCGTTTCACTGTCGATAAACGTCCACCAGCCGGCATCGGCTTCATCCCAGTCGCCGCCGGCGGCCTTCAACCTTTCGAGGGAACGGTACCGCGCGATGGACTGGTTTTCCTGGCCGTCGCGATCGGTCCAGCAGACCTCGACATTGCTGCCGTCTTTCGGCGCGGTTTCGATCGGCTTTTTCGCCATGCCTGCACTCCTTCGCATGCCCCCGCAATGAACTAGGTTTCCTGGTCGGCGTGGCAATGTGCAACCCTGAGCGGTGGATGATGCGTTAAGGTTAGCGGATCATTAATGCTTGTTGCTCATATTCCGGAGCCAACCTGCGGCGGGGTTGTCGGGGGCTCTAACTGATTGTTAGCCGCATGATCTTTGTCCGAAAAGGCTGCAACTTTTCGGGATCATGCTCGGAGCGGGACGGGGAAGCATGATCGAAACTCAAGGCGCAGAACTGTCGCGTCAAGGCGGAGCACATTACGGCGGCGCCGGGTCCTGTGCGCCGCTTCACTTCTCGGCCGAGGAGATGCGCCAGATCGGCGACGCCGGCTCGGACTGGATCTGGGAGACCGACAGCGAACTCCGCTTTTCCTGGCTCTCCAGCGATTACGAACGGGTGACCGGCGCCTCCGCCGATGAAGTGCTTGGCCGCTTCCGTTTCGATTTTCTGAACCAGGTCGCCAAGGGCAGCAAGAGCGCCATCGCCCATCTGGAAGATCTCCAGGCGCGCCGCCCGTTTCGGGATTTTGTCTATCAACTGGCCGACGGGCAGCCCGACTGCCGCTGGATATCGATCACAGGCTTTCCGAAATTCGACTCGGCGGGCGTGTTTCTCGGTTATCGCGGCGTGGCGCGCAACGTCACCCGGATCCTTGCCGCCTTTGAGGAATTCGAGGCGATCCGTGGTGAACCGGCTTCCGGCGCCAATCTGGCGCAGCCACATCATGCCGGCGAACGAAACGAAGAACTGCTGTTCGATCTCGAGCGAACGATCGATTCCATGAAGATGGGCGTCGTGCTGCTCGATGCGCAGCTGAATGCCGAAATCATCAACAAGGCCTTCTACGACATATGGAAGCTGGCCCCGGGCGATGTGACCGTAGGCAGCCCGTTCCGCGCGCTGATGGACATCAACCGACACAACGGCATCTACGATGTCGACGAGGTGGAGTGGGAGCGCTACGTCGCCTCGCGGCTGGCCGAGATCAAGGCGGGCGATGTCGCGCCGCGCGAATTCCGGCGCGCCGACGGCTGCACGATGATCTACTCCGTGACTGCGTTGTCGGGCGGCAAGCGGCTGGTCTCCTACTACGACGTCACCGAGATGAAGCAGCGCGAGGCCGAACTCGCCGAAACCCATGAACGCTCGCGGCTGGCCGAAGCGGTCATCGACGCCATCAAGGACCCGATCTTCGTCAAGGACAGCGATCTCAATTTCGTGTTCGTCAACAAAGCCTTCGCCTCGCTGTTCGGCAAGGAGCCGCAGGCGATGCTCGGGCGAAAGGGCGGCGATTTTCTCGACCAGGCGGAAGTTGCCGCGTTCGAGGAATCCGAGCGACATGTGCTCGCCACCGGAGAACTGTATGAGATCGAGGAAAACTCCGAATTCCCCGGCATCGGCAAATCACGCATTGTGCGCAAAAACCGTGTCAGAACGGAAAGCGGCAACGACTACGTCTGCTGCTTCCTGTTCGACGTCAGCGAGATCAAGGCGCGCCAGACCGAAGCGGAAGAAGCGCGAAAGCGTTTGGCGGATGTTCTGGAGTCGATGCCGGCGGGCGTGATCATATACGACCGTGACGACAGGTTTGTCTTCGCCAATCGCAAGCTGCAGGAATCGCTGCCCGACCTGAAGGCGGCATGGGAACCTGGCCGGTCGTTGCGCAGTGCGCTCGAAATCGCTCATTCGATCGGATATTTCCGCAACAGCGGCGACCCCTCGCTCGACAAATTGTATGACACTAATCGCGATCGCTGGATCGAGCGCTATCTGGAGCGCTACCACGTCGATCATGCGGTTTCCGAACGGCAGGCCCCGGATGGCGGATGGCATCAGGTGTTCGACACGCGGACCCCGGACGGCACATTCGTCGGCGTTCGGGTCGACATCACCGAACTGAAGCGGCGCGAAAAAGCCCTGCGCGACAGCATGCGGCAGATCGACCTGTTCCGTCATGTCCTCGATGAACTTCCGGTCTCGACCTACGTGAAGAATGACGCCCTGGCGTTCGAGTTCGTCAACAAGGCCTGGGCCAATATGACAGGGGTCTCGCAGGAAGCCGCGATCGGCCTTACCGACCGCGATTTCTTCGGCGAGGAGGGTGAAGGTTTTGCGGAACGCGACCTCGAAGTGCTGCGCACCGGCGCGCTGAGCGAATTCGAGGAGAGTCTCACCCATCCCGACGGGACGGTGCGGCAGCTGATCGCCAAAAAAAGCCGGCTGATCTCGATCGACGGTACGGTCCATCTCATCGGCTCCAGCACCGACATCACCGAACTCAAACAGCGCGAAAGCGAGCTTCAGGAAGCGCAGCGCCGGGCCGTGCTCGCCGACCGCGCCAAGTCCGAATTCCTGGCCAATATGAGCCACGAAATCCGTACGCCGATGAACGGCGTGCTCGGGATGGCCGAACTTCTCGCCAAGTCCGAGCTCGATTCGAAGCAGAAGACATTCACCGACATCATCGTGAAATCGGGCAATGCGCTTTTGACCATCATCAATGATATCCTCGACTTCTCCAAGATCGACGCCGGCCAGCTCATACTCGACCCGGCCCCGTTCAACCTCGCCGAGGCGATCGAGGACGTGGCGACGCTGGTTTCCACCCGCGCCAAGGAAAAGGATCTCGAGCTCATTGTTCGGGTCGCGCCGAACCTCCACGATCTGGTGATCGGCGACGTCGGCCGCATCCGTCAGATTGTCACCAACCTTGTCGGCAATGCGGTGAAGTTCACGGATTCCGGTCACGTCCTCGTCGATGTGACCGGCGAAATGGCCGATAGCATTGCGAAGCTGCGCATCTCTGTCACCGATACCGGGATAGGCATTCCGCGGGAGAAGCTGAGACAGGTTTTCGAGAAATTCAGCCAGGTCGATGCCTCCTCGACGCGGCGTCACGAAGGCACCGGCCTCGGCCTCGCCATCACTTCGCGCCTGGTCGATCTGATGGGCGGCGAAATCGGAGTGGATAGCACCGAGGGCAAGGGCTCGACCTTCTGGTTCACGCTTGCTCTGCCGAGCGCCGGCCGGCCGAATGGTCGCAAGGCCGCGCCTGTGGACGTTACCGGCGCGCGAATCCTTGTCGTGGACGACAATGGGGTCAACCGGGCGATCCTGACCGAGCAGATGGCGTCGTGGACATTCGATTCCTGCGCCGCCGAAAGCGGTGCGGAGGGCTTGAAGGTTCTGGAGGCGGCGGCGGCCTACGGAGTGCCTGTCGATTGCGTCGTGCTCGATTACCAGATGCCGGGAATGACGGGGGCGGAGATGGCGCGCATCATCCGCACGACGCCAAATCTGGCGGACACACCGATCGTCATGCTGACATCGGTCGACCAGTCGCTGGTCAATGCCAGCTACCGCGATCTCTCCATCGATGCGCAGCTGATCAAGCCGGCGCGCTCCTCGACGCTTCTCGAAGCGCTCGTCGCCAGCATCCAGAAGCGGCGCTCAACACAGGGCCACCACCCGGCTGCTCCGGCTACGCCGGAGATAAGGATCGAACCGACGTCTCCGATCGAGAGCGTGCGGCCGCGCAGCCGGCCCGCAAGGCCGAACGGCCAGCGGCTGGACATCCTCGTGGCCGAGGACAACGAGGTCAATCAGCTGGTCTTCACGCAGATACTCGGCGAAACCGACTGCACCTTCCAGATCGTCGGCAATGGCCGGCTGGCCGTCGCTGCCTTCCAGGAATTGAATCCCGGTATGATCCTGATGGACGTTTCCATGCCGGACATGAACGGGCTCGAAGCGACCGCCGCCATCCGCGAACTGGAGGGAGCGACGCAGAGCCGGGTTCCCATCGTCGGAGTCACCGCGCATGCGCTGAAAGGCGACCGGGAGCGCTGCATCGAAGCCGGTATGGACGATTACCTGCCCAAGCCGATCAGCCCCAAGGCGCTGCTCGACAAGATCGAGCGCTGGGCGAGAGACAAGGCGGCCGAGCGGCGCGACGCCGGCTAAGCGGGAACGTTCATCCGCGAATAAATTTCCGGCAGTTCCGGAACCCGCGCATGGCCGGCCTGGTTTAGCAGTTGCTGACCTAAGCGCTTGATTCCGGAAACGTCTGGGCGGTGGCTCCTGTCCCGGTCAGCTTTCAGGCTCGGATACTCCACGGAAGACGTTATCCAACCGACACGAAAGTGTCATCCAACTGTTACAAACGAGCGCTATGGCCTCACGCGACGCTGAAAGAGGGCGTCAAGAACAATTCCGACAGGAGTAGGCCACATGAAGAAATTCCTCCTTACAGCGTCGGCTGCGGCGTTGGCGCTCGCCGCCTCCGCCGGCTATGCCGCCGCTCGCGACCAAGTCAAAGTCGTCGGTTCGTCGACCGTGTTTCCCTACAGCCAGGCTGCGGCTGAAGAGTACGCGAACAAGACCGGCAACCCGGCCCCCGTGGTCGAGTCGACCGGCACTGGCGGCGGCTTCAAGGCGTTCTGCGGCGGCATCGGTCCCGATTTCGCCGATGTCACCGGCGCCTCGCGCGCCATCAAGGAGTCAGAGGTCAAGCTGTGCGCCGACAACGGTGTCACCGACATCACCGAAGCGCTGATCGGCTATGACGGCCTCTCGATAGCCCATGCCTCAAGCGCCCCGGAGATGGACCTGACCGAGGAGCAGATATTCAAGGCGCTCGCCGCCGAGCTGCCGGACGGTAATGGCGGCTTCGTCGCAAATCCGAACAAGAAGTGGTCGGACGTCGATGCTTCGCTGCCGGCGATCGACATCGTCGCTTTTGGCCCGCCCCCTACGTCCGGCACGCGCGACGCCTTCGTCGAACTCGTCATGCATGACGGCTGTGCGGATCTTCCGGGTATGGCCGATCTCAAGAAGGCCGATGAGGACAAGTGGAACGAGGTCTGCTCGCGCATGCGCCAGGACGGCCCCTTCGTGGAAGCCGGCGAGAATGATAACCTCATCGTCCAGCGTCTCGAATCCGACCCGAACGCCGTCGGCATTTTCGGTTACTCGTTCCTCTACGAGAACTCCGACAAGCTGAAGGCGGTGAAGGTCAATGGTGTCGCGCCGGACTTCGACACCATCGCGGACGGTTCGTACCCTGTGTCGCGCCCGATCTTCTTCTACGTGAAGAATGCTCACCGCGACGTCATTCCGAACATGAACGAGTTCCTCGCCGAGTACGTCTCGGACGGCGCTCTCGGCGCCGACGGCTACCTGCCGGAGCGCGGCCTCACGCCGCTTTCCGACGAGAAGCGCGCCGAGGTCCAGAAGGCTGTGACCGAAGCGAAGAAACTCGGCTCTTAAGCCGATCTGGCGCAGCCGTCCCAAGCAGGGCGGCTGCGCTCTCTCTTTGAGAACACGTATTTCAGGTCGGGGGTCCTATGGCTGGGTATCTTTTGGGCTTCATGGCGCTTGCCGCCCTTGTCGCCGCTTTCCTCGGCGCCGCACGCGGACGCAGCAAGCGGCTCGCCGCGGCGGAAAAGGCGCACTCCCGCCCGATTTATCACGGCCTCAACGCGGCGATCTGGACCGGCGTACCCGCCTTTGTCTTCCTGCTGCTGTGGCTGCTCTTCCAGAACAGCGTGATTAACATGCTGGTGCTGGGAAGCTATCCGGGCGCCGACGCGATGTCCGGCCCGGAAAAGAACCTCCTGATCAGCGAGATACGCCAGGTCGCGGCTGGGAACATATTCCGCGAGCCAACGTCGGAGATCACGGCCGCCGTCGCTCATCTGAAATCTTTGCAGGCGCTCTCCAGTTGGGCCATGGTCGCGGTGACGGCCGCGCTGATCGCCATCGGAGCGTTCTTCGGCTTGCGCGCCATTCAGACACGGTACCGCGCACGCCACAGCGTCGAGCGGTCCGTTACCTGGTTCATGATGTTCTCGTCGCTGGTCGCCATCCTGACGACCGCGGGCATCGTCTTCTCGCTCGTCTATGAGGCGCTGCAGTTCTTCGCCCGTGTGCCGATCACGGAGTTCCTGTTCGGCCTGCGCTGGGAGCCGCAGATCGCTTTGCGCGCCGACCAGGTGGCCGGGCAGGGCGCCTTCGGCATGATTCCCGTGCTCTTCGGCACCTTCGTGATTTCGGCCCTGGCGATGGCGGTCGCGATCCCGACCGGAATTCTGTCGGCCATCTATCTCACTGAGTATGCAAACGAACGGTTTCGGGCCGTGGTGAAGCCGATGCTCGAAATCCTCGCCGGCATCCCGACCATCGTTTACGGCTTTTTCGCAGTGCTCACCGTCGCACCGCTGGTGCGCAGCCTCGGCCTGTCGATCGGAATCGACTCGGCGCCGAACAGTGCTCTCGCTGCGGGCGGCGTCATGGGCATCATGCTGATCCCTTTCATCTCATCACTCTCAGATGACGCCTTCGCAGCCGTCCCGCGTGCGATGCGCGAAGGATCCTTCGCGCTGGGAGCTACCAAGGGCGAAACGATCCGCAAGGTGCTGCTGCCCGCCGCGCTGCCGGGCATCGTCGGCGGTGTGCTGCTCGCGCTCAGCCGCGCGGTCGGCGAAACGATGATCGTCGTGATGGCCGCTGGCCTGATCGCCAAGATGACGCTCAACCCCTTCGATTCGGTCACGACCGTCACTGTGCAGATCGTTACCCTGCTCATCGGCGATAGCGAATTCGACAATCCTAAGACGCTTGCGGCTTTCGCGCTGGGCCTGGTGCTGTTCATCATCACGCTTGGCCTCAATTTGATCGCGCTGCAGACCGTCCGCAAATATCGGGAGAAGTACTGATGTTGCCAGTTGAAAGCGCCGCGATGCCGGCTGGCGGCGCCATGCGCCCGCCCGTCGCGTGGAAGTCCGCCGAAATGAATCGCCGACGCGCCGCACGCTACGCGGCTGATCGCCGCCTGCAGATTTACGGAATGGTGGCGATCGCCTTCGCGCTTGGCTTCCTTGCCATCCTGATCGGAACACTGAGTTTCACCGGCTACCGGGCGTTCACACAGTCGATGGTGACCGTCGACATCGACCTCAGCGCGGCCGATCTCGACCGTTCGAACCTGATGGACGCGAACTGGCGCAGTGTCTTCCGCCGGGCGGTGCTAGCGGATGTCGGCGAGCTGTCGCGCTCCGAGGAACGCGACTATTTCTCGATGTTCACGTCGTCGGCGCCCTTCCTGATTCGCGATCAGGTCATCGCCAATCCGGCGCTCCTCGATGGCCGGGCGACCTTCATGGTGCCGATGTCGGATCCGATCGACCAGCTCGCGAAGGGGCTGGTGAACACCGACCTGCCGGAAAACCAGCGCCGGGTGAACGACAAACAGATCGAGTTGTTCAACCAGCTCGAGGCGAAGGGCGCGGTCACCCAGCCTTTCAACTGGGCGCTTTTCCTCAACGCCGACAGCCGCTTTCCGGAGCTGGCGGGTCTGGCGGGCGCGATCTCAGGCTCGTTTTGGTTGCTGCTCGTGTGCTTCGTGATCAGCTTCCCGGTCGGTATAGCGGCGGCGATCTATCTGGAAGAGTTTGCCCCGAAAAACCGCTTCACCGACCTCATCGAGATCAACATCAACAACCTTGCGGCGGTCCCCTCCGTCGTGTTCGGCCTGCTCGGCCTCGCGGTCTTCCTCGGCTGGTTCGGGCTGCCGCGTTCCGCCCCGCTGGTCGGCGGCATGGTGCTTGCCCTGATGACGCTTCCCACCATCATCATCGTGACGCGTGCGGCGCTCACTTCGGTTCCGTCGTCGATCCGCGAGGCGGCGCTCGGCATCGGCGCGTCGAAGCACGAGATGATCTTCCATCACATCCTGCCGCTGTCGATGCCGTCGATCATGACCGGCACGATCATTGGCCTGGCGCAGGCGCTCGGCGAAACCGCGCCGCTGCTGCTGATCGGGATGAACGCCTTCATCACCAGCCCGCCGGCCGGCGTGCTGGAGGCGTCGACCGCACTACCGACGCAGATCTACATCTGGGCGGACAGCCCGGAGCGCGGTTTCGTAGCGCGCACTTCCGCGGCAATTCTGGTCCTCCTCGGCTTTCTTTTCGTGATGAACGCAATGGCCATATTCCTTAGGCAGCGCTTTCAGCGCCGCTGGTAAAAGAGGTAAGAAATTCGATGGCAATGGAGCTAAAGGAATGAACATCATGACCGAAACAGCCATCGAGCAGAAGGTCCGTGCCGGCTCGACCCCGCCAGCGGTGAAAATGAGAGGCGACGGTGTCGATGTGCATTATGGCGAGAAGCAAGCGCTTTTCGGCGTAAGCCTCGACATTCCCCAGAACCAGGTGACGGCGCTGATCGGCCCGTCCGGCTGCGGCAAGTCGACCTTCCTGCGCTGTCTCAACCGGATGAACGACACCATCGATATCGCACGGGTGTCGGGCAAGATCACGCTCGACGGTGAGGATGTCTATGATCCGAAGATCGACGTGGTCGAACTGCGCGCCCGCGTCGGCATGGTGTTCCAGAAGCCCAATCCGTTTCCGAAGTCGATCTATGAGAACATCGCCTACGGACCGCGCATCCACGGCCTGGCGAAGAACAAGTCGGAACTGGACGGGATCGTTGAATCGAGCCTGAAGAAAGCCGGCCTGTTCAACGAAGTGAAGGACCGCCTCTCCGAATCCGGCACCGGCCTTTCCGGCGGCCAGCAGCAGCGCCTGTGCATCGCGCGCGCCATCGCCGTTTCGCCCGAGGTGATCCTCATGGACGAGCCGTGCTCGGCGCTCGATCCGATCGCCACGGCCAGGGTCGAGGAATTGATCGACGAATTGCGCGAGAATTACACGATCGTCATCGTCACCCATTCGATGCAGCAGGCGGCCCGCGTCTCGCAGCGCACCGCGATGTTTCACCTCGGCTATCTCGTCGAAGAGGACGCGACCGAAAAGATGTTCACGAATCCCGACGACAAACGGACGCAAGACTATATCACCGGCCGGTTCGGCTGAGTGCCAAGGCGAGGACCATAGAATGGGTGAGCACACCGTTGCCTCTTTCGACGAGGAACTTGGGCATGTCGACCGTCTGATCCGTGACATGGGCGATCTTGCCGGCGCGATGGTCGGCGCATCTATCCGGGCGCTTCTGGCGTCCGACAACGCGCTGGCGCAGCGGGTCATATCCGACGACGCGATCATGGATGCCAGACAGCGCGAACTCGACGACCGCGCCATCACGCTGATCGCAAAGCGCCAGCCGATGGCGCAGGATCTGCGCGCGGTGCTCGGCGCCATTCGTATGGCGGGAGACCTCGAGCGCATCGGCGATCTCGCCAAGAACATCGCCAAGCGCGTCAGCGCGGTCGGCCAGAGTGCGACGCCGCGCGACTTGTCGCACAGCATCGACGCCATGGCTCAGTTGGTGCTCGTGCAGGTCCAGGCGGTGGTCGACAAATACGTCGCTCGCGAACCGCAGGCTTTGCAGGCGCTACGCGCAGACGACGAGAAGATCGACGTGAAATACACGGCGGTATTCCGCGAACTGCTGACCTATATGATGGAAGACCCGCGCAACATTACCGCCTGCACGCATCTTCTGTTCTGCGCCAAGAACCTCGAGCGGATCGGCGACCACGTCACCAACATCGCGGAGAACGCTTATTTCGTCATGACCGGCTCGCAATTGCCTTCCAACCGGCCGAAGTTCGACGAGACCACGCAGACGGTGTCGGCCGAATAGGCAATTGTCATTGGGATTTCATCGATGATCGCTCCGAAAATCATGGTTGTGGAAGACGAGGAGCCGCTGGGCGTGCTCCTGCGCTACAATCTGGAATCCGAAGGTTACCAGGTCGAGATCGTGGCGCGCGGCGACGAGGCCGAGATAAGGCTGCAGGAGAACGTGCCCGACCTGCTGGTGCTGGATTGGATGCTGCCGGCGCTTTCGGGCATCGAATTGTGTCGCCGGCTAAGGATGCGGCCGGAAACCGAGCGCCTGCCGATAATCATGCTGACCGCGCGCGGCGAGGAAAGCGACCGCGTCAGGGGCCTCGCCACCGGCGCCGACGATTATCTGGTCAAGCCGTTCTCGACGCCCGAATTCATGGCGCGCGTCAAGGCGCTGCTGCGGCGGGCAAAGCCGGAAGTGCTGTCCAGCGTGCTCAAGGTCGGCGATATCGTGCTCGACCGCGAGGCGCACCGGGTCTACCGCAAGAAGAGCGAGGTCAAGCTCGGGCCGACCGAATTCCGGCTGCTGGAATTCATGATGCGGCATCCGGGCCGTGTTTTCTCGCGCGGGCAATTGCTCGACAATGTCTGGGGCGAGACGATCTATATCGACGAACGCACCGTCGACGTGCATGTCGGGCGGCTGCGCAAGGCGGTCAACACCGGCCGCATGCCGGATGTCATCCGCACCATTCGCGGCGCCGGCTACGCCATTCGCGAGGAATAGCGCGCTTTAGGCCAGTTCGCGCGCCTTCGCAGACGTCTCGGCCGGCGCACCGGTAGCGAAGATTTCCTGGTCGATGAAGGTCAGCGCGCGCATGGCGCAGCCTTCGCGGATCAGCGGCACCTCGTCCGGTTCCACCGCGAAGGAGATCGCGCCCGAGTGCTGGCCACCGGCTGTCCTGGCGATCGCCTCGCGCAGATGCGGCTCGATCAGGTCGAAGGCGGCGGCGCCGATGCCGACGACCGCCACCGGCGCTGGGTCGATGAGCGCGAACAGGCTGCCGAGGCCAAAGCCGATCGCCTCGCCAGCCTTGCGGAACGCCTCGCGCTCCGACCCCTCCTTCGCGCGGGCGGCGGCTGCCAGCGCCTTCATATCGGCATCGCTGATGTCGGCCACCGGCTCCTCGTCTTCGCTCGACTGGCGGGCGGCGCGCCAGATCGCGTAATTGCCGGCATAGGCCTCGACGCAGCCGCGACGCCCGCACCGGCAAAGCGCGCCGTCGGGACGGTGGATCATGTGGCCGAACTCGCCGCCGGAGGATTGCGTGCCGGTGAACAGCTCGCCCTTCAGCACCAGCCCCATGCCAATGCCGTGCGAAAGCAGTATGGCGATGAAATTGTCGCGGTAGCGCTCGGGATCGCGCCATTTCAGCGCCTCGGCGATCATATTGCAGTCGTTCTCTACGGTCACTGGAATATCGAACGCGCCTTCGAGACGGTCTGCGAAAGCGATGCCGGCATGCGGCGTGATCGGCGACCACAGCATTGTGCGCCGTCCGGCGTCGGTCGTGCCTTGCACGGCGAGGACCGTACGCATGATGCGCCTACCGGCCGCCTCATTCAGCCGCCGCTGCACCATGGCCAGGCATTCGCCTATCAGCTCTTCCTCGGGCAGGGTCAGTGTCGACAGCTTGCGCTGCTCGCTGGTGACCGTCTCCCCGGCATAATCGACGACCGCCACAGAGAGAAAGTTCAGCGCCACGACGATTGTAACGACGGCCGCCGCTTCCGGCTTCAGCGCGAGCGCGACCTGCGGCCGTCCGCGCTTCAGCGAAACCGTCTCGCCGCTTTTGGTCTCGGCCAGAATCCCTTCCTCGATCAGGTCGGATGAGATCGCCGAGATTGTGGAGTGGCTGAGGCCGGTGGCGCGGGCTATCTCGGTGCGCGATGGCTGGAAGGCACGGCGCACGGCCGTGATGACCATTGCGCGGTTGCGCTTGCGCAAATCGTCATGGCGAATTCCAACCGACATCTTTCAGCATTCCTCCCGCGGCAACCCGATGGACCTTCCCTTTCAGCATGGGGGCCGTCAACAGCGCCGCAAGAATATTGACAGAAGTCGCCGCATGCGTCATTCTTTTTTTCGAGGCTCGAAAAAAAGGGCTTCGGACGAAGTTCATTTGCGCCTCCGGGCGCGCAGGGAGGAAATCATGAAAAGATTTGCAACCGCCATTCTGGCGGGTGTGGCGATGACCGTATCGCTGGCGGCAGTGGCCGAGGCGAAGGACAAGATCATCGGCGTATCCTGGTCCAATTTCCAGGAAGAGCGCTGGAAGACGGACGAGGCTGCGATCAAGGCTGCCCTCGAGGCGGCCGGCGACAAGTACATTTCGGCCGATGCGCAATCCAATCCGAGCAAGCAGCTAACCGACGTGGAAAGCCTGATCAGCCAGGGCGCCAACGCGCTGATCATCCTGGCGCAGGATTCGAGCGCGATTGCCCCTGCCGTCGAGAAGGCTGTCGCCGAGGGCATTCCGGTGGTCGGCTACGACCGCCTGATCGAAAACAAGGACGCTTTCTATCTGACCTTCGACAACAAGGAAGTCGGCCGCCTGCAGGCCAGGGAAGTGTTCAAGGTGCAGCCGGAAGGCAACTACGTCTTCATCAAGGGTTCGGCCTCCGACCCGAACGCCGATTTCCTGTTCGACGGCCAGATGGAAGTGCTCAAGGAAGCAATCGATGCCGGCAAGATCAAGAATGTTGGCGAGGCCTATACCGATGGCTGGCTGCCCGCCAACGCGCAGAAGAATATGGAGCAGTTCCTGACCGCCAACAACAACGAGGTCGACGCGGTCGTCGCCTCCAATGACGGCACGGCCGGCGGCGCAATCGCCGCGCTTTCGGCGCAGGGCCTGGCAGGCACGGTTCCGGTTTCGGGGCAGGACGGCGACCATGCCGCGCTGAACCGCATCGCGCTCGGCACGCAGACCGTCTCGGTCTGGAAGGACTCGCGCGAACTCGGCAAGGCCGCGGCTGAAATCGCTTCGCAGCTCGCCGATGGCACGGCCATGGATGCGATCCCGAATGTCGTCAAGTTCAGCGGCGGCCCCGCCGGCGTCGAGATGAACTCGGTGTTCCTGGCGCCCGTCGCCATCACCAAGGACAACCTGAACGTCGTCATCGACGCGGGGTGGGTCACCAAGGAAGTGGTCTGCCAGGGTGTCGGCGCCGGTACAGTGCCGGCCTGCGACTGAGCTTCGAGAAACAAGTCGACGCCGCGGTTTGACGAAAACCGCGGCGTTTCGTTAAGCTGAAAATTGTCCGGTGATCCGCGCGAGACGGCATGCCGGCGGGAGGAATGTCATGACCGAGGTGACCTCGACTGCGCAGGCGGACCGCGCCCGCGCGTCCGAGATTGGGCCTGTTGCCCGCTTCCTCAGGGCGACCGAACTCGACACGCGCATGCTCGGCATGATCGGCGCGTTGCTGATCATCTGGGTCGGCTTCCATTTCCTCTCGGGCGGTCTGTTCCTGACGCCGCGCAATCTGTGGAACCTGTCGGTCCAGTCCTCGTCCATCGCGGTCATGGCCACCGGCATGGTGCTGGTGATCGTCACCCGCAACATCGACCTGTCGATCGGCTCGGCGCTGGGGCTGATCGGCATGATCATGGGCGTGGTCCAGGCCGAACTCCTGCCGCAGGTCATGGGAATTCCGCTTGGCAGCCCGTCCATCTGGATCCTGGCGCTCATCTCGGGCCTGCTGGTCGGCCTCGCCATTGGCGGGTTCCAGGGCTTCCTGATCGCCTATCTTGGCATTCCCGCCTTCATCGTCACGCTGGGCGGGCTTCTCGTGTGGCGCGGCGCGGCCTGGTGGGTCACCAGCGGCCGCACGGTAGCGCCGATGGACGCGACGTTCAGGCTGATCGGCGGCGGGCCGCAGGGATCGATCGGCGCTACCGCGAGTTGGGCGGTCGGCATTGTTGCCTGCATCGCTTTCGTGCTCCTGCTCCTCGTCGCCCGTTCGCGGCGCAAGCGCTTCCGCTTTCCGCTGCGTCCGGTCTGGGCCGAAGGCTTCATCGGCACAATCGCCTGCGCGGCGATACTCGGCGCGGTCTGGATCGCCAACTCCTATCCCTGGCCGATCGGCATCGTCAGGCGCTATGCCGAGGCGAACAACCTCGAGCTTCCCGAAGGCGGCCTGTTCATCGCCCACGGCATCGCAATACCTGTGCTGATCGCCGTCACCGTCGGGATCGTTATGAGCTTCATCGCGACCCGCACGCGCTTCGGCCGCTACGTATTCGCCATCGGCGGCAATCCGGAAGCAGCCGAACTGGCTGGCATCAACACGCGCTGGGTGGTCATGAAAATATTCATGCTGATGGGCCTGCTCGCCGCCATCGGCGCCAGCATCTCGACCGCGCGCCTCAACGCCGCGACCAATTCGCTGGGCACGCTCGACGAGCTTCTGGTGATCGCCGCGGCCGTCATCGGCGGCACCTCGCTGGCCGGCGGCGTCGGCACGATCGCCGGCGCCATGCTCGGCGCGCTTTTGATGCAGTCGCTGCAATCGGGCATGGTGCTGCTCGGCGTCGACACGCCGCTGCAGAACATCGTCGTCGGCGTTGTGCTGGTCGTGGCCGTCTGGCTCGACACGCTCTACCGCAAGCGCATCATTTGAGTTCAGCGCATGATCTTGTCTGAAAAGTCTGCAACTTTTCGGGATCAAGCTTAAAGGAGGGATCGGTTATGGAACCCGCAGGCAAGCCGCTCGTCGAGATGAAGAACATGTCGATCGCCTTCGGCGGCATCCGCGCCGTCGACGACGCCTCGGTCGATCTCTACCCGGGTGAGGTGATGGCGCTTCTCGGCCACAATGGCGCCGGCAAGTCGACGCTGATCAAGATCCTGTCCGGCGCCTACAAGCGCGACGCAGGCGTAATCTATGTCAATGGCGAGGAGGCCACGATCACCAACCCGCGCGACGCCAAGAAGTACGGCATCGAGACGATTTACCAGACGCTGGCGCTGGCCGACAATGTCGACGCCGCCGCCAACCTGTTCCTCGGCCGCGAGTTGCGCACGCCATGGGGAACGCTCGACGATGCGGCGATGGAATCCGAGGCGCGCAAGGTGATGGGCAGGCTCAATCCGCGCTTCCAGCGTTTCAAGGATCCGGTCAGCAAACTGTCGGGCGGCCAGCGCCAGTCGGTGGCGATCGCCCGTGCGATCCTGTTCAACGCCCGCATCTTGATTATGGATGAGCCGACCGCCGCGCTCGGACCGCAGGAGACCGCCCAGGTCGGCGAACTGGTGAAGCAGCTAAAGGCCGATGGCATCGGCATCTTCCTGATCAGCCACGACATTCACGACGTGTTCGACCTCGCCGACCGCGTCTGCGTGATGAAGAACGGTCAGGTGGTCGGCACGGCCCGCACCGGGGATGTGACCAAGGACGAAGTGCTGGGCATGATCATCCTCGGCAAGTGCCCGCCGGGAGCGATCCCCGGCCCGGGCGCGATGGCGATCGCCGCCTGAAAAGAAAAAAGCCGCCGACCATCGGATGGCCAGCGGCTCGATATTCGAAAAACCAAAAATCAGCGGCAGCGGGCCTCGTAGATGCGCCCGTAGCGGTCGCGGTAGCGGCACCAGCCCGTGCGGGTTGCCTTGCCGATCAGCACGCCCGAAGCAGCGCCCACCACGCCGCCGACAATCGCGCCGCCTGCATCGCCTGTCGCCAGCGCGCCGATCGCCGCGCCGCCGAGACCGCCCACCGTCGCGTCCTGCTCCGCAGTGGTGCAACCGGTCACCGCAATCATCGCGGCGACAGCAAAAATGACATTCTTCATCTATGGTCACTCCTCACTTTTCGTCACGCAATCGGTGACTTGCACGATCAAAAACCGGTTTACCGTCCGAAATCATTCTTGGGTAAGAGCGTCTTTTTCGCGGCGGTCCCTAGTAGATGCAACCATAAGGTTGGGCGCGTCAAGGGAGGCGTACAGCGTACCGTCTGGAAGCACGTCCCATTCCAGCACGACGTCTTCCTCCGCGAGCGCCGGGTCGACGGTCACGCACTTGGCGAAGATCTTCGGGCGTTGGCCGGTGAGGACGCTCAAGGTGGGAGCAACTTCAGTCTCGCATTCCTCGACCGTTTCATAGAGCGGAACCGGCGCGGGAAGTTCCTGGCATTGCTGCAGGTCTTGCGAGCATCCGATAACCAGCAGAAGGGCGGCAATGTGTTCCATGGGGGGATACCTCTCGCGCCAGAAACGAAATGCCGGACGTCATGGTTCCAAAATATCGATTGCCTTTCAGCGGCGAGGGTTTGCTCGATGGCAAGGCTTCGCCCACAGCTCAACCCACGGCGGCAGGCAAATACGGCGTGGCGGATAGGGTCAGATCAGCGCGAATGCAAAGAAGCCTACCCCGATAACGGCCAGTACGGCGACGATCACCGAGGTTGAAGTGGGGGAAAGCGGGTGTGTCTCAGGTGTCGTCTGGTCCGGGTCCTGGATGTCGCCCATGGCTATCCGGGCGGCGTTTTCCAGCCTGTGAATCTCCGCAACCATTCGGACGCTCCAGCGTATATCGATGCACCGAAACGTCGAAATGCGTGCCGGGTTCCATCGGATACTGCACTAGCGCGAGATTTTATGGTAAACGCCGGGTTAATCATGTCTGCGGGCAGTTTTATTCGATCTCGAAACTGCCCTGCGGCACCAGCAGATGGTAGTTCAGCTGACTGTCGGATATGTCCAGCGTTGCGGTGCCGTTCAGCGACGCGGGCACCACCCGCTCCAGCGCGACGCTGCCGAACCGCTTTTTCCCATTGCCCATTTCATCGATCCTCTCCGACCAGGACAAATCGAGATCCCTGTTTTCGGGCGGGGCTGTCAGATGCGCAGCGACGGTCACGAATCCGTCGGGACGGGCAAGCGCGCCGTAGCTCACGGAATTCACCGCAAGCTCATGCATCGCCAATCCGATGTGCAATGCCGCATTGGGGTTGAGATAAGGATTTTCACCTTCGAAGCGAACCGTCTCGCTCGGCTTGGGGCTATAGCGGCCGACCTGCCCAAGCACAAGGTCGCGAAGATCGGCGCCACGCCAGTTGGACGAGGTTACCAGATCCTGGGAGGAAGCCAGCGATTGCAGGCGCCCTCTGAAGCGGGCCAGGAAAACCTCGATCGTATCGGAATAACGCCCCGTCTGCGAGGCGATGCTCTGGATGATGGCCAGCAGGTTCTTGGAGCGGTGCGCGACCTCTCGCAACAGGCTCTTCAGCGTCTGCTCGCGCCGCTTCTGCTCGGTGATGTCGACCCCCGTGGTGACGACGGCCTGCACCGCGCCGTCCGGAGATTTGTCGGCGTCGAGCCAGACTGCAAACCAGCGCGTGCCATCCCGATCCGGGAAGCTGATTTCCAGGTTCTCGGGTTGCGCCGTTGCAATGACCCTCCGCTTTGCCGCAGCCAGCCGTTCCGCCTGGGACGAAGGGAGAAAATCGTGGTCGGTGCGGCCGGAAATATCGCTCCGCGACCATGCGGGAGGCACGTTCTGCGCCCACAGGACGCGAAGCCCGCGATCCTGGTAGAGTACAGAAATCCCGGTATTGCGCAAAGCGTGGAGAAGGCTTCGTCCGATTTCCGGATTGCTCTCAGCCAACGGCCAGTTCATCGCGGTTTCCTCGGTAGCTTTCTTTCGCGATAAACTCATGCGCCACTCACCCCGTCGCGGATGAACGGCTCAGGCCGGAACGGGTTCCATTTTCAAGAGGTTCCGCCGGGCCGCGTCCCTTTCGGAGACGTTGCCCGGCGGGTATCTGGAAACCGTTTGAGGGGGACGGCATCCAGCATACGGCTTTGGCTAGGCGCGCCTGAACAGCCCAGCCAGCAAGGAGATCACCAGAAACGCCAGGAAGACGAAGAACAGGATCTGCGCAATGCCGGCGGATGTTCCGGCTATGCCGCCAAAGCCCAGCGCCCCGGCAATGATGGCGACGACGAGAAAAACAAGCGCCCAATAAAGCATGGGTCATCTCCTTCGGATTGTTCGTAAAAAAACGCCTGCGGCGGTTGTTGGTTCCTGAAAAAGAAAGGCCGCCAATGGCGGCCTTGCTCCATCTCGTGCAGTGAGGTCAAGCGGCCGCCTTGGCCTGCCGGTCGAAAAACAGCGCCTGGCTGATCAGGGCCTTCACCATGTCGGGGTTGAAAGGCTTGGTTACAAGGAAAGCCGGTTCCGGGCGTTCTCCGGTCAGCAGCCGCTCGGGGAAAGCGGTGATGAAGATGACCGGCACCGCGGCGGACGCCAGGATCTCGTTGACGGCCTCGATGCCCGAACTGCCGTCGGCCAGCTGAATGTCGGCCAGCACCATTTTGGGCCTGGTCTTGTTGAACATGGCCGTCGCTTCGGCATGTGTGCGGGCGATTCCCACTACCCTGTGGCCCAGGCTCTCGACCATCTCCTCGATATCCATGGCGATCAGCGGCTCGTCCTCGATAATGAGGATGTCGGTGGCGACCTGCCGTGAGATCTCGTTGCTGGCTTGCGACAGAAGAGCGCTGAACTCGCTTTCCGACACGTCCAGGATCTCGGCTGCCTCCTCATCCGTGAAGCCTTCGACGGCCACCAGCAGGAAGGCTTGGCGCGGACGGGGTGAGATCGCCGTCAGATTGGCGGCGGCGCGCTGTTCCCACGCCGAGTGCGGGGTTTCCTGCGGCACGCGGATCGCGACCGAGGTGAAGAGCTTGGCGAAGGTCTTGTAAAGTGCGATGCGCTCGTTGGACGCTTCCGGAAAAATTCCTACATCTGCGATCAACGCCTCCAGCATCGCCGCTACCAATGCATCACCACTTTGCTGTGAACCTGAAACGGCCCTGGAAAAACGACGTAGAAAAGGCAAATGGGGAGCAATAGTTGCAGATAAACTCATAATGCGCGGTTCCCTCACATCATCCGCTAGCGGATTGTTACCGAACCCCATTAACGCCGAAATCCCGAAAAAGTTCCGACGTGGCGGAACTTATTTAAGCTGGACCCGTTATAGCCGGAATTTGGGCAGCCAGATGGCCTCGCCGTCCGCCTCCGGTTCAAAAAATGGGTGGAACGGGGTCCATGGCAAGACAGGGCGAAATATCACATATGACAAAACAAGCCACCGGTGCAGTCGGTGCGAAACCCCGCCGGAACGGAAACGATCCGCTCGGCGCGAATTCCGAAATCGGCCGCAAACTCAAGCAATATTACGACGAGCTCGTTTCGGACGAGGTGCCCGACCGTTTCGCCGAACTGCTCAGCCAGCTTGAAAAAGCTGAGCCCGCAAGGAAAGAAAGAGCTGAGCCCGCAAGGAAAAAGGCCTGACCGGAATGGTGGTCACCCCGCAGTTCAAGAACGACCTGCTCGGCACCATACCGAGCCTGCGCGCGTTTGCCGTGTCGCTGACGCAGAATTCGGACAAGGCCGACGACCTAGTCCAGGAGACGCTGGTCAAGGCGTGGGACAAGCACGAAAGCTTCCAGATGGGCACCAATCTGAAAGCGTGGCTGTTCACGATCTTGCGAAACGAGTTCTATTCGCAGATGCGCAAGCGCGGGCGCGAGATCCAGGACAGCGACGGCATCATGACCGAACGTCTCGCCGTTCATCCTAGCCAGCACGGAATGCTCGACCTGGAGGACTTCCGCGCCGCGCTCGAGCAGCTTCCGGAGGATCAGCGCGAGGCGATCATTTTGATCGGCGCTTCCGGCTTCTCCTATGAGGAAGCGGCAGAGATCTGCAATTGCGCCGTCGGTACAATCAAGAGCAGAGTCAGCCGCGCGCGCAACCGCCTGCAGGAGATCCTGAAAATCTCCGGCGAGGCCGACTACGGTCCCGATTCTATTTCGGCGCAGGTGATGGGTTCAAACGCGGCCTGAGGCGGGAAGGCTTCAAGTGAGGCGGCGGCCGGCGGCGGCCGCCACCGCCTCGACCAGATCGGAGCCTGAATAGGGCTTGCCGATGACGGCCACGTCGGGAAAGGCCGCGAAGATTTCGTCGAGATCGGTATAGCCTGAAGCGAAGACAAACGGCACGTTGCGTTCATGGATATGCCGGGCGAAATCGAGCGTCGACGTCCCGTCGAGCATGACGTCCACGATGGCGGCGTGAAACTCCACTGCCGCCCTGTCGGCGTCTATCTCGGCAAGGTTCCTCGCCACCACTACATCAGCGGCGCCGTTATCGCGGCAAAGCTGCTCTACATCCATAGCAATGAGAACCTCGTCTTCCAGAACCAGAATTCTCATGCCGGACAGCAAATCGGACAATCGCAATATCTCCTTGAGAAAGGTGACTCATGAACGCAAATTGGCGCCTTGTCATTTAAAAAAGACATGTCCGAATCCGGACGGAAGGCAGCCTTGCGTATTGCCTCCCGTATAGCAACAAAAGAGGCACCTTATAGGGGGCAAACATGGGGTCAGGGCAGACCATACGGCTTTTCCAGACACAGCAATATCCCTGCCGGAAGTGTCCGCTGCGGCCGCTGAGGGTATTTCGTGAATTCGAAAAGCAGGAACTGGCTTTCGTTAGCCGGTTCAAGAAGGGCGAACTGGCGGTCGACAAGGGAGCTACCCTGCTCGTCGAAGGCAACCACAGCCCACACCTCTACACGGTGCTTTCCGGGTGGGGATTCCGCTACAAGCTGATGCCCGACGGGCGCCGGCAGATCCTCAACTACGCCATGCCGGGCGATCTCGTCGGCCTGCAGGGCAGCCTGATGGGCGAAATGCAGCATTCCGTCGAGGCGCTGTCGCCGATGCTCCTGTGCGTGTTTGAGCGAGAGGACCTGCACGAACTCTATAGGAACCACCCAGGGCTCGCCTACGACATCACCTGGATCGCATCGCGCGAGGAGCAAATGCTGGACGAGAACCTGCTCAGTGTCGGGCGGCGCACGGCCCAGGAACGTGCCGCTTATCTGATCGCGTTCATAGGCAGCCGCGCCAAGACGGTGGGGCTCAACGGCGGCGCGATCATCGAGGTACCGGTTACACAGCAGCACATCGCCGATACGCTCGGCCTGTCGCTGGTCCACACCAACAAGACGATCCGCAAGCTGATGGATCGCAAGCTCATTTTGTGGCGCGACGGCGGCTGCGAGATCCTCGACCTGGAAGGGCTGAGATCGCTCGCGCGCTGGGAAGGCCTCGGCGAGGAGCTGCGCCCGCTGGTTTAGGTCGTCGACGTGCTTAGCCGGCATCGTCGCCCCAATTCAGGCCGGGAACGACATTCCTGACGACTGCATAGGCGACCAGCAGAGCCGGGATGGCTATGAAGCCGCCGAGCGGCCCCCACAACCAGATCCAGAACACAAGGGCGAGCAGCACGACCAGCGGATTCAGCGTCATCGTCCTGCCGATCACCATGGGCGTCACGAACTGCCCCTCGACCGTGTTGATTGCGAGAAAGACAAACACCGGCAGCAAGCTGCCGCCAAATGTGTCGAATTCGGTTAGCCCGATTGCGAACAGGATGACAACCATCACGGCCGGCCCGATGAACGGCACGAAATTGGCCAGCGCCGCCAGCGCACCCCAGAGCGGTGCGGAGGGAATGCCGATCAGAAACAGTCCAATGCTAACGGCAAGGCCTTCGGCGATGTTGATGATGCTGATCGATATCAGATAGCGCGACACCAGGCTTTCGACATCGCGGAAGATATGGGCGACCCGCCAGCGCAGGCGCCGCTTGAAGCACAGGCTCAGGATCGCAACGCGTGTCTGATGCCTCGTCGCGACGAAGAAATAGAGGCTGGCGAAGAAAATGAGTATCTGGGCGAGAACGGCAGGCGCCAGCGTCGCCAGACTCTCGAATCCCATGCCTTCATCGACTGAGACCGACACGCCATCGTCGCCGGTCAGGTTG
The DNA here is from genome assembly GCF_040438645.1 of Mesorhizobium sp. WSM2240. Lineage (NCBI taxonomy): Bacteria > Pseudomonadati > Pseudomonadota > Alphaproteobacteria > Hyphomicrobiales > Phyllobacteriaceae > Mesorhizobium > Mesorhizobium sp. WSM2240. The sequence continues at coordinate 4,571,850 of NZ_CP159253.1, read as the reverse complement.
CGCAATTGCTCGCGGATGCCGTTCAGCGCCTGGAGCGGCTGCCTCAACTGCGCGAGCTGCCCCTGAAGGTCGCTCCAGATCTGCGGCAGGCGGCCGATCCAGAAGCTCAGCGGCGCCGCCAGTGCGAGAGCGAACAGGCAGGCAGCGAATATGAAGATCAGCACGACCGCCGTCGCCGACAGGCCGGGCGGAAATCCGTGCCGCTCAAGTCGCGCCGCGATCGGCCCGAGCATCAGTCCGATGACGACGCCAAGCGAAATCGGCGCCAGAATGTATTCGCCCGCCGCCAACGCGAATATCAGCGATATAATGCCCACAACGATGACCGAAACCTGCGCCGCCTGCGCCAGAAATATTTCGACATTCGACTTGGGCGGCAATCGTACGATCGGCGCCTTCTTGGCAGTGCGGTTGGCCATTCAAGATTTCCGGCTGGACTTGCAGCGGGAAACGCACTTTCATGGCCTTTCGTTCCTTGACGGAACCTCGCTTCGCATGGGGCGTTCTGTCGGCAGACAATGCTAAGGAGTGTGGCAATGGCGGCAGCAGCAGGCAGATCTTCGAAATCCGCGGGCGATACGGGCCCCGGTCCCAGTCCCGACCTCGAAGCAGACATCCGCCAGTTGCGGGCCGACATAGCGAAGCTCGCCGAGCAGTTGGCAACCACCAAAGACCATTCCTACAGCACAGCGCGCCGTGCGGCGGCCGAAGGGGTCGAGCAGTTGCGCACCCAGGGCGAGGCCGCCATTGAAGGTCTTCGCGCCAACGCCAAGGACATTGAAGAGCAGGTGATCGCGACCGTCCGTGAAAAGCCGGTCACATCGCTTGCAATCGCCGCCGGCGTCGGCTTCCTGTTTGCGCTCCTGTCACGCCGCTAGCGCCGGCATAATCATCCAACTTAGCCTGATCATCGTCTAGGGGCGTCCACATGCTGGCATCGCTGATCGCAAGTTTCGCATCGGGCGAAACTGCGCTCGCCCTTCGCCGCGCCAAGCGAGCGGCGATCGCCTATCTGCTTGCGGGCGTGGCCGCACTTTGCGGCATCGGCTTCCTTATAGGAGCCATCTATATCTGGGCGTCGGGGCGCTATGGCGCTATCGAAGCGGCGCTCGGCATCGGCGTAATCTTCCTGCTCTTGAGCGGCGTCATCCTCATCGTCCACACCACCACTGCGCGGGTTCAGGCGCGGCGGGCCAAGGAGCGGCGCGCAAGCGACATGACTGCGGTCGCGGTCGCTTCCACGCTTGCGATTTTGCCTACGCTTTTGCGCGGCAAAGCCGGGCTTGGAACGGTAATAGCGCCGGTTGTCGCGCTCGCCGCCTATGCCATTTACCGCGAGAACCGCGCCAAGACTCCGAAGAAGCCCGATCTCTGACTTTTCGCCGCCGCAGCCGGCGATGCGACTGGAACCAAGCCATGGCGCGGGCATTGATCGGCATAGGCCAAAATGCAGTGGAGACGATCGTGCCCAAGACAGTACCGCCCGGCAAATCGCGACAAGGAAGCCGCGGCCTTCCCGTCCTCATCGTCCTCGTGGCCGGGCTGGCGCTGGCGATGGCTGTATGGGGCGCTCTGGAGATATGGGGCGAGGCGATCGACGCGCCGAGCAACGAACGGCCCGGCGGCGTTACAGTGGAGGGGAACGAACAAGCTCCGATAAACTAGCCGGTTGAGTTCGCCCAGGCGGTTTGGCCGGAACTCTTCGGCACGAGCACCCGAAGCGACTTGGGGTGTATTTCCAGCACCGTCTCCCGTTCCAGTTCCGACAACTCGCCGTCTATCACGCATCTTAAGCCGGCTTTGGCCGCGCGGATCTTGAGCACCACGCGCTCGGCCTCATGGATTTCGACCTGCTGGTTGTCGCGCCATTTTCCGCGCGCCACACTGAGCATGAACCGCAACAACTCCCCGCGTTGCCGGGCAACGGTGACGTAGACGCCGAGCACGCCGCCATCGGGATGGTCGGCATAGGGCAAATGACCTTCGCCGAACAGATTGTTGGTCACTCCGATGCCGGTCGTTCGGGTGACGATCTCCGCATCGCCGATCTCCAGGCTGACGGTCATGGTCGGCGGGTTCATTACGGTCGTATAGGCAGCCTTGACGGATGCGCCTATCTTGCCGAGGCGCGAGCGGAATTCCATCTTGTCGCGCAACCGCACCATCTTCGCGTGCATGCCGATCGAGAACTGGTGGACGAAAACGCGGCCATTGGCACTGGCCACATCCACCGGCTTGATCTCGCCGTTCGCGAATGACGCGAGCGCCTCGTCCAGCGACTGCGGTACGCCCAAGCTGCGCGCGAAGAGGTTCATGGTTCCTGCGGGAAGAATGGCCAGCGCCTTATTCCTGTCCTTAAGCGCCGCGGCCGCCGCCGATATCGTTCCGTCGCCGCCGCCGGCCAGCACCACGTCCACCGGGCGTTGCTGTGCCGCCTCGGCGAGCGCGTCGACTATCTCGTCGCCCGCGACGATGCGCGTTTCGGCCAAGTGACCGGCGGCCTCCAAGGTTTCCTTAATCTTTGCGGAGAAGGCTTTGAGATCCATGCCGCGCAGTGCGCCGCCGTCCCGGTTGAGCACCGCAAGGAAGCGCATGCCTAGGCCTCCGATCGCCTGTCGCCGAAGCCGCCGTCTCGTGGAGAGGAAGCCGGTTTTCTCAACGTGAGCGCCGCGCCGAAGTTCCAGTCTTGGACGGCAGGGCTCACGGGACGGCGGGTCCGGCGAAATTCGGAACTAGAATGGAGTAACGACGTTGTGACGATGTGAAACCGCGCCTGGCTTCCCTGCGACGGTACAGCCGAGGCGCGGCAGTGCATTGAAAGTTCACGCACAAGGAGAACATATCATGATCCGCAATCTGCTGGCTACCACGGCGATCGCGACACTGTTGTTGTCGACCGCCGCCTACGCGCAGGACACGACGGCGCCGGCTCCCGCGGCTCCTGCGACCCAGGACGCCGCTCCGGCTGAAGCGCCCATCGCGCGTGCCGACGGCCATCTGGCCACCAATTTGATCGGTGAAACCGTCTACAACGGCACCGGCGACGACGCCGAGAACATCGGCGAAGTCAACGACATCGTCATCGGCCCGAACGGCGAGGTCGAATCCGTCGTCATCGGCGTCGGCGGCTTCCTCGGCATCGGCCAGAAGAACGTCGCCGTGAACTACGCCGAGGTAGACTGGGCCGAACGCGACGGCGACCGCTGGCTCGTCGTAGCCGCCACCAAGGAGCAGCTCGAAGCGCAGGCCGATTTCGACCGCCGCGCCTATGATCCTGCTCCGGCAATGACCGCCGGCACAGAACCGGCTCCGGCAACGGACCAGACAGCGACGGCTCCGGCTGAACCTGCCCCGGCGGATGACCAGACTGCAGCGGCTCCGACTGAGCCTGCCCCGGCGGATGACCAGACCGCGGCAGCCCCGGCTGAGCCTGCTCCGGCGGACGACCAGACCGCGGCGGCTCCGACTGAGCCTGCTCCGGCCGACGACCAGACTGCAGCAGCCCCGGCTGAACCTGCTCCTGCGGACGACCAAACCGCGGCAGCTCCGGCTGATCCGGCCGCTCCCACCGACCAGACCACGACCGCAGCGGTCGACAGGTCGACGCTGACGGAAATGCCGGCCAATGACCTGAGCGCGGAAAATCTGATCGGCACGACGGTCTACGGCGAAAATGACCAGATGGTCGGCGAGATCGGCGACGTCATTCTCGAAGGTGAGAAGGTCGATACGATCATCGTCGATGTCGGCGGGTTCCTTGGCGTTGGCGAAAAGGAAGTCGCCGTTGCTATGGACAACCTCGCATTCATGACCGATGCGGATGGCAACAGGTATCTCTACACAAACTTCACCCAGGAGCAGCTCGAAGCGCAACCGGCATATGACGAATCCACATATGCCCAGAACCGCGATGAACAGCGCCTGAGGATGACCGAGTAGTCATCCCTGCAATATCGTGACGAAACCCGCGCCGTCGCCGGCGCGGGTTTTCTTTGTCCTCGGCACTCCCGGTTATGTCTCACAACACCATTCCCGGTCAGTTTGACGAACGCCAGCATCTGGTCGAGATGCTCATGCCCGCCTGCGAAGCAGGCATCGGTCACAAGTAGTTAGCAGGACATTGGGGCGTTTCGATTTTCGTGCCAAGCTGATTTCCTTCATTGCCCGCCCTGCGACAGGCGCATGCAGTGAACAAACAACCGCGGTTCGTTCACAAATCGGCAACAGTGCATTCTGACTTCGGCCTCTACCCCGACGGCTCGTTCGACCGACATATGGGCGTGAAGAGGCGGCGAGGCCGCATAGCGAGAAAGGAGCACGGACATGCTCGACCAGATCAAGGGCCTGCATCACGTCACGTCGATGGCCAAGGATGCACGCCGCAACAACGAATTCTTCACCGGCAAGCTCGGCCTGCGCCGGGTCAAGAAGACCGTCAATTTCGACGCGCCGGACGTCTATCATCTCTACTATGCCGACGAGGTCGGCACGCCAGGCTCGGTCATGACCTACTTCCCCTTCCCGAATATCGGCAAGGGCAGGCACGGCGTGGGCGAGGTCGGAACCACCGTTTTTGCGGTTCCGCAGGGCACGCTCGGTTATTGGGAAAAGCGGTTCGCCGACGAGGGCGTCAAAGACGTGAAGCGCGAGACGCGCTTCGGCGAGAACCGGCTGGCTTTTTCCGGGCCGGACGGCGATTCCTTCGCGCTCGTCGAGACGAAGGACGATCCGCGCAAGCCCTGGACCGAAGCCGGCATTCCGGCCGACGACGCCATACGCGGCTTCCACTCCGCATCGCTCAGGCTGCGGGACGGCGGCGCGACCGAAGAGCTGCTGAAATTCATGGGCTACGAGAAAGTCGACGCCTCCGGCAACATCAAGCGGCTCGCTATCAACGACGGCAACGGGGCCGATGTGATCGACATCGAAACTCTGCCGGGTGCGCCCTTCGCCGATCTCGGCGCCGGTTCCGTTCACCACATCGCCTTCGCGGTCGAAAACCGGGCAAAGCAGCTCGAGGTCCGCAAGGCGCTGATGGACACCGGTTATCAGGTGACGCCGGTGATCGACCGCGACTATTTCTGGTCGATCTATTTCCGCACGCCGGGCGGCGTCCTGTTCGAGGTCGCGACCAACGAGCCGGGCTTTGACCGCGACGAGGACACGGCCCATCTCGGCGAGGCGCTCAAACTGCCGAAGCAGCATGCGCATCTGCGCGACTATCTCGAAAAACACCTGCAGCCGCTGGAGGGCTGATCAGCCATGTCCGCAGACACCTACATCTATAGGGCCATAGCCGGCGCGCCTGGCGCGCCACTGCTGTTCCTCTTTCATGGCACCGGTGGAGACGAGAACCAACTCGTCTCTCTCGGACAGGAGACGCTGCGCGGCGCGTCGATTATCTCGCCGCGCGGCGACGTCTCGGAATATGGCGCGGCGCGATTCTTCCGGCGCACCGGCGAGGGCGTCTACGACATGGAAGACCTCGCGCTGCGCACCAGCAGGATGGCGGAATTCGTCCGGGCGCATATCGAGGCTCAAGCGCCATCAGCCGTGCTCGGCCTCGGCTATTCCAACGGCGCGAACATTCTTGCCTCGACGGTCTTTCTCCAGCCGCATCTGTTCGATGCCGTCGTGCTCATGCATCCGCTGATCCCGTTCGAGCCGCAGGTGAAGGGCAGTCTGGCGGGAAAGCGCATCCTGATCACCGCCGGCCGCCGCGACCCGATCTGCCCGCCCAACCTCACATCCCGGCTCGATGCGCATTTGCGGTCGGCCGGGGCCGATGTCACACTCCACTGGCACGAGGGCGGACACGAGATCCGGCCGGATGAAATCGCATCCGCCAGGCATTTTCTTGCGCACATACAGGAGCAATCATGACCGACACGCTGCCCGAAATCCGGCTGGAAGACACCGGCTCGAAAGGACGATATTTTATCCGCTCGGCTGCCGGCGACGAAGCCGAGATGACCTTCAGCAAGGCCGGCGAGCATTTGATCATCATCGACCACACCGAGGTTCCGGAAGCATTTCGCGGGCAGGGCGCGGGGCTGAGGCTCGTCGCCCGCGCTGTCGAAGACATGCGCGCGGCCGGCAAGAAGATCATCCCGCTCTGCCCCTTCGCCAACGCCCAGTTCCGCAAGCATGCCGAATGGGCGGACGTGCTGAAAGGCTGACCGCGCAGTCGTCCGAATTTGTCCGATCCCGGGCAGGAACCAATCGGCTCTTGCAGCCATTTTGTCTGGAGAGTCCGAGTGAGATCGAGGCGGCGATGCAGACGAGGAATTTGGGCATAAGGCTGGAAAAGCGCGGCCACCGGGGCCGCTACGTGCTCGAAATGCCTGAGGGCGATCCGGCCGAACTCACTTATGTCGAGAGCGGGCCAGACCACATCATCATCGATCACACCTGGGTGCCGCCTGCATACAGGGGGCGGGGTGTGGCGGAACGCCTGGTGGTGCGAGCGGTCGAGGACGCGCGCGCTTCAGGCACGAAGATCACGCCGCTCTGCCGGTTTGTGGCTGTCGAATTCCGCCGCCACAAGGATTGGGCCGATTTGCTGAAGTAGCGGTATACGGGGTGCGCCCTTCGAGGCTCGCTTTGCTCGCACGTCAGGATGAGGGCTATGGTTGATGAGCCCGCTCATCACGAAAGAGCAGATCGACGAGATGGCGGCGATCCTACGCGAGGGCATCTCGCGCACGATGGACGGTCTGCGGCGGTCCGGCTTCACCTCGTCAGAATGGACGCAACCAGCTCGCAGGCAAAACTGACGCCGCAGCACAACGTCTGCTTGTAAACAGGGAACCTGCCCGTTACCACAGCCGTTGCGGACCTGGTGTCGGATCAGACTGACCTGGTCGTCTTCGATCCCTCCGACAGTGCTGCAGCGCCGCGGGCGCCTGCGGGAAAAGGAACGGAGGTGGCGGGAGACTGTCATGGAGCGCATGCGCGCGGAGCCAACATTTGCGGCACGGCGGCGGATCGGGTGGAAACAGGGCTCGGTTAAGTTGGCCGAAGCCCTGTACGGAGGCGAACGGCGTCATCGCATCGCGCTGCGCCGCCTCAGTGTCACCTATGCGTGGCTGCCGCCCTTCGAAGGAGCGTCGAAAACGATCCCCAACAGGCTGGAGGTCGTGTTCTCGCGCCACCCGAAAGTAGCCATTGAACTGGCGGGCAAAACCCTGGACGTCGACGTGGAAGCCGGCGGCTTCTATGTGGTCGGGGAAGAGCCCACGACGCTCCTCAAGGTGCCGGCATTCAGCGACACGCTCGAAATCTATCCTGATGCGGCCCTTCTGGAGGCCGCTGCCGAGGAGGCCGGGCAATCCGGCTTCGCCCTGCGTCCGACACTCGGCCGGAGCCCGGCTCCCCGCATCGCGGCCGACGGCGCGATGCTGTCGCTCGCGCATGTGCTGCGGCAGGCCTGCTTGGGGCTGCGGACACTGTCGCCAATCGAGGTGAGCACGCTGGAGCACCTTCTGGCTATCCATGTCGTCGGCGCCAATCCGAAGCGCGGCAGCGGCAGGCTGGCCTCGGCATCCATGAAGCGCGTTCTGGAACGGATCGAAGATGAGATCGACCATCCACTGACCCTGGACGATCTTGCTGGCGAGGCTTGCCTAAGCGCCTTCCATTTCGCCCGCTCGTTCAAGCGGTCCACCGGCCTGGCGCCGCACAGATATGTCCTTGCGCGCAGGATCGAGCGCGCCAAGCAGCAGTTGATGACGACCGGCCGTAGCGTGGAACAGATTGCCACCTCGCTCGGCTTTGAGAATCTGCACCACTTCCGCCGGCAGTTCCAGGCGCAGTTCGGCACACAGCCCGGGGCGTTGCGGGAGGTAGCATGGCGATCGGCCCGGATCAGCGCGCGCCGACCCTGAAAGAGCAAGAATCGAGCCTGCGCCATTCTCCTCCTCTGTCACACTCGGACCTGGCCGCCGCCAGCGGCTATCGAACACTGACAGGGCAACGGGACCGCCATGCGGACTTGATTCATGAAAGCATTGATCGTGGGCGCCGGCATCGGGGGGCTGACGAGCGCGCTTTTTCTTCATCGTGTAGGTATCGAAGTCGAGATATTCGAGCAGACCGAGGCCGTCCGCGAACTCGGCGTGGGCATCAACATGCTGCCTCACGCCGCTCGGGAGTTGGCCGCGCTGGGCCTTCTCGAAGAGCTCGACCAGACCGGAATCCGTACCGGAGAACTGATCTACGCCAATCGCTTCGGACAGACTATCTGGCAGGAACCGCGTGGCGTGGCGGCGGGCTATACCTTCCCGCAGTTCAGCATCCATCGCGGCCGGCTGCTCGGTCTTCTCCATCGCACGGCCAAGGTGCGTCTCGGCCGGGACGCTCTCCGCACCGACCGCAGGCTGACCGGGTTCGAGCAGCGCGGCGACCGGGTGGTCGCGCGCTTCAAGGACCGCTCGGGCGCGCTTCACGAAGCAGAGGGCGATCTCCTCGTCGGCGCAGACGGGATTCATTCCAGGGTCCGGGCGATCCTCTACCCGCACGAAGGCCCTCCGGTGTGGAGCGGGATCATGCTGTGGCGCGGCATGACCGAATGGCCGGTCTGGCGCGACGGCCGCACCATGCTGATCGCTGGCGGCAACGCAGCCAAGTTCGTCTTTTATCCGATCGCCTCGACCCCCAGCGCACCGGAGCGCCGACTGACCAACTGGGCAATCATGGCCCGCATAGCCGAACATGCGGCGGCTCCCCCGCGCCGCGAGGACTGGAACCGGCCAGGAGTTCTGGATGACGTTTTGCCCTTCGTGCGCGACCGATTCCGGCTGGATTTCCTCGATCCAGTTGCGTTGGTCGAATCGACCGCGACCTTCTACGAGTACCCGAACTGCGACCGCGACCCCGTGGCGCGCTGGTCCTTCGGCCGCGTGACGCTACTCGGCGACGCCGCGCATCCCATGTATCCGGTGGGCTCGAACGGCGCCAGCCAGGCGATTCTCGACGCCAAAAGCCTGGCCGGCCATCTCGACACTCATGCCGGGGTCGAGGCCGCACTTTCCGCCTATGACGCCGAGCGGCGGCCTGCGACGGCCGAGATCGTGATCGCCAACCGCAAGGGAGGCCCCGAGCGCGTCATCGACACGGTCGAGGCGCGCGCGCCGCACGGCTTCGACGATATCGAGGCGATCGCCGGATACGAGGAGAGACAGGCCATCGTGCGCGGCTACGCAACGCTCGCAGGATATTCCAGATCGCAGGTCAACAGGGCAACCGGCCTCGACGACCGCACGCTTCCGGGGCGGGAGGGCGGCACGCACGAGAAAAGGACGACACCATGATGAAAGCGCTGCTTGCCGGCGTGGCGATCACGCTGGCGCTTGCCGAGACCGCCTCTGCCGAAACATTGAAGATCGGTTTTCTCACCACGCTTTCCGGGCCGATGGCGCCGATCGGGAAGCACGCTCGCGACGGCTTTCTCCTTGCCGTCGAACAGCGCGGCGACAGGCTGGGCGGAATCGAGGCGCAGGTGATCGTTCAGGACGATTCGCTGAAGCCAGAGTTGGCGGTCGGCCATGCGCAAAAATTCATCGAGGGCGACCAGGTCGATTTCGTGGTCGGGATGATCGCTTCCAACATTCTGCAGGCCGTCTTCCAGCCGATCGCCGAGAGCGAGACCTTCATGATAGGCGTCAACGCGGGAACCTCCATCTATGCCGGAAGCCAGTGCAATCCATTCTTCTTCTCCACGTCTTCGGAGAACAATCAGGTGCCCGAGGCCATGGGCAAGCACGTGCAGGACGCGGGTTACCGGCGCATCGTCATGATGGTTCCCAACTACCAGGCCGGCCGCGACGCCATCGAAGGCTTCCGGCTACACTATCGAGGCGAGGTGCTGGAGGAGATCTACGTGCCGCTCAACCAGCTCGATTTTGCGGCCGAACTGTCCCAGGTTCGGGCTCTCCAGCCTGACGCCCTGCTCGTCTTCATGCCGGGCGGCATGGGCATCACGCTAGTGCGGCAGTTCAACCAGTCTGGCATGGCCGAAAGCCTCCCGTTCCTGTCGGTCTGGACGGTCGATGAAACCACGCTGCCGGCTACACAGGAAGCGGCAAAAGGCCTCTACAGCGCGTCTCAGTGGGCTCCCGATCTCGACGTGGACGCCAACCGGAAATTCGTGAGCGCTTTCGAGGCCGCATATGGCTACACGCCGTCGGCCTTCGCTTCGCAGGCCTATGACGCGGCACTGCTGATCGATTCCGCCGTGGCCGCGGTCGAAGGCGACCTCGACGACAAGGATGCACTCCGGCAGGCACTGCGCGCTGCCGATTTCACCTCAACACGAGGGAATTTCCGCTACAACTCGAACCACTTCCCCATCCAGGATTTCTATCTGGTCCAGGCGGCTCCGCGTCCTGACGGTTCCTATGCGACCACGATCCGGGAAAAGATCTTCGAGGACCATGCCGACAGGAAGGCGGCGGAATGTCCGATGGCTTCGCAATGAATGCGGCGCCGATTTTCGCAGGCATGATCGGGCCCGGGAATTTCTGCCATCGAACGTTTTGTGGATAAAACCGACCGCCATCCCGACCGCAGTCCGCCGAGATGAAGAAATGTTGCAGGAGGAACAATGGCTTGCAAGATTCTTCAGGAATCTTTCCCCTCCGATTTGTCCACACATCCGGCCGCTCCCTCATACTCAGTCCCGGCAGCTTGCTGGTGGGGACGGGTGTACACGACCGGCATCCAGGCAAGTGTGGCGCCGGAGACGATACCCGCTGGGTCGCGCGGATCGCTCCGGCCCCGGGTCGCGCCTGTGCGCCCGCGCTCCGTCCCAGCATACGGGACAGGAGCGATGGGCCGGACAGCGATCAGGGGAGAAAACGCCGGCGGCGCATGGCAGCGCGTCAACTAACTAAATTGATAGGCGTCGTTGCCATGCGCCGCTCCCCACAATGGCCAGACGCGAGAGCGGGCGTGGCGACGGAGAGGTGCGTGCCGGGGACAGCTTACTTTCTTTGCGCGAAAGGCGAGGGCAGTCGATCGGTTCGTGCGGGCGGAAAAAGTAAACTGTCCCCTGCGGCAAACCGGCGGAGCGCTCTGTGCGAACCGCGCCGAAGGTTACGGAACCGAAAGGGGTGGCGCCGGATTTCTCCAAGGCAGCAATGCCGAGGACCTGAATGGCCACCGAGCAGATCAGTCCGCGCTATCTAAATCTGGACTCGTGGTCCACGGACGAAATCGTGGCCGCCATGTACGAAGGCCAGCTTTCGGCTGCCGCGGCGGTGCGCGGCGCGCTGAACGACATAGCGGCCGCGGTGGATGACGCCGTGCCTGCGCTTGAGCGGGGCGGCCGGATCGTCTATGCCGGCGCGGGCACCTCGGGCCGTATCGCCGTGCAGGACGGAACGGAACTGCCGCCGACCTTTGGCTGGCCCGCCGACCGGATCGTATACGCGATGGCTGGCGGTCTCGGCGCCCTGGTCGAGAGCGTCGAAGGCGCCGAGGACGACAAAGAGGCAGGATCCGCGGCCATGGCGGACGCCGGCGTCGGCCCCGACGATGTCGTGATCGCAATCGCGGCCAGCGGCGCCACCCCCTTCACGATCGGCGCATTGCGAGCCGCAAGCGCGGCCGGAGCGGTAACGATCGCGCTGGCCAACAATGCCGGCGCGCCTTTGTTCGAGGTGGCCCGCCACCGCATCCTGGTGGAGACCGGAACGGAGGTGATCGCTGGCTCTACGCGCATGAAGGCGGGCACAGCGCAGAAGATCGTGCTGAACCTCTTTTCGTCGGCGGTCATGGTTCGGCTCGGTCGCGTCTATCTCGGCTTGATGGTGCATATGCGCGCCAGCAACGCGAAACTGCGGCAGCGGGCCGAAGGCATGGTCAGCCAAATCGTCGGCTGCGAGGCTAAGGATGCGGCGCGCTTGGTCGAGCAGGCGAAAGGCGACGTCAAGACGGCGGTCCTGCTGGGCTTCGGGCTTGAACTGGAGGAAGCCGCAAAGGTGCTGCAGCGGCACAAAGGAAGCCTCCGTCACGCCGTCGACGAACTCAGGCGCGGATAGCCGTGCTTTCACGCCGGCTTGCGCCGCCGCTTTTGCTGATCCGATCTTGCGGATCGGGAGACCATCGGTTCGCAGTGCGCCGGCTCTCAACCCCGCAACGCCTCGCGGCGCTTGAGCAGAAACCGGCGGATCGCCGGATCGGACGAAAGGCCCGTGGCGATATCGTAGGCTTTGCTCGCCTCTTCCATTGCGCCGTTGCGGGCAAGAAGCTCGGCCAGCGCCGCCCAGTAAGGCTGGTATTCATTCAGCCGGTTTTCCGGCGACGCCTCCGGCATGGCTTCGAGCCCGGCATCGGCGCCCTGCAGTTCGGCGATCGCCAGTGCGCGGTTGACTGCCGCCACGGGGGAGTTGGTCAGCGCAAAAATGGCATCGTAAAGCTGCAGCACGTCGCGCCAATTGTCCTGCCCAGTCCGGCAGCGATGGACATGAGCCGATTGCAACGCACCCTCGAGCTGGTAGCGGCCGATCGCGCCCCGCGCGGAGGCGCGCCGCAGCGCTGTTTCGGCCTCATCGATCATGTGGGCGTCCCATTGCGTGGCGTCCTGTTCGGCCAGGGGCACGTAGTCGCCATCCGCATTGCGCCTCGCCGGTCGCCGCGCCTCGATGTGGAGCATCAGCGCGAGCAGGCCGAGCGCTTCAGGCTCGTCAGGCAGCAGGGCTGCGACCAGGCGGGCCAGAAAAATCGCCTCGCCGGCAAGATCGCCTCGCGGTGCGTCAGTTCCGAGCGGCTGCGTCCAGCCTTCCGCGAAGGCGGCGTAGACGGCGTCGAGCACGGCCTCCAGCCGGTCGTGCAACTCGTCGCGGCCGGGCGGGGCAAAGGGAATGCCGGCCTCCCTGATCGCGACCTTGGCTCGGACCAGGCGCTTGCCCATGGCCGCCGGCGAGACCAGGAACACCGAGGCGATCGCCGCCGCGTCGAGGCCAAGCACTGCCTGCAACATCAGCGGCGCGCGAATGCCGGGTTCGATCCTCGGGTCGGCGCAGGCAAACATCAGCGCCAGGCGTCTGTCGGGAATGCCCCCGTCCTCGGCTGCGGCCTCGATCTCCTCCGCAGCGATCCGCAATTGCCCGCTGGCCAGGTCGCCGGTGCGCCGCCGCCGGCCGGCGTCGATCAGCTTGCGGCGCGCGACCGTCAGCAGCCACGCCTCGGGATTGTTTGGGCAGCCTTTCGCCGTCCAGTCGGCAAGGGCGGCCGCGAAGGCTTCCGACAGCGCGTCCTCGGCAGCCGCGACATCGCCGGAGCGCGCGGCGAGGTAAGCCACGAGCTTGCCGTAGCTGCGTCGCGCGACGCCCTCGGCCTGGGCGCGCGCCATCGACCCGTCGCCGGCGGTCATGCGCGTCGCTTCACATGGCTCGACCAGTTTCGGCATGCCGCTGCTCCGATTGCGATGCTTGTTTCGGGGTCCGGCTTACACCGGCCAGATCTCGCGAACCTCGACCACGCCATGGTCGACGGTTGGGCAGCGCGCCGCCCATGCCATGGCTGCATCGTGATCGGGCGCTTCGATGAGATAATAGCCGCCGATCTGCTCCCGGGATTCGGCATAGGGGCCGTCCAGCACTTGCGGCTTGTCGCCGGCGATGCGTATCGTGGCGGCTGAAGCGCTCGGCCGGAGGCGGTTGGTGGCGACTAGCGCGCCGGCTTTCCGCAGCGCCTCGGTATAGGCGACATAGGCGGCGGTGCCCTGTTCCTGCTGGGCCGGGGTCAGCTTCGGCCAGCCAGCCTCGTTCACATAGAGCATCAGAAGATATTGCATGACTGTTTTCCTCTCTCATTGACGGTCGGGTCCATGCCCCACCGGCGCAATGACGCGCCAAACCTGCCGGTTTGGACAGAGGAAAGCAAAATTATCCGGCCCGGCGGGGCGCGTTACCTGCGCGACTGCATCGCCTCGTTCACGTTCCACATTTCGCGGTCGCCCGGCGTCTCGGAAAGCTCGGGCACCGGCAGCATTGCGCGCAGTTGGTCGTGGTGGCGCAGGCCGTTGGGGGCAATGTTCTAAGGAAGGAGCAGAACGGCGCGCCGAACCCGACCGCGCAGTTGCCCGATTGTGTTGTTTCCTGCCCGTTACAAAAATGCATCGACGCAGCATCAGTCAGATACAATCCGCGTTTACCTTCGCTAATATCAAGAATCGAAGGTAGACGAAGACAACTCAGATGCCCGTGATCGCAACAGTCCCACAGTCAGACCGGCAATGGCAGCCGCGCGAACGGCCGGCGCGCTTTCCGCGGCTGGCGCTACGCCAGCGGTCCAACGATCATCCGATGGTGATGTTTTCCGTCATCGTCGCCACCGCCTTTCTTTCGATGGCGCTGATCCCGACCTCCGGGCCGGCCTGGGCCTCGTTCGGAGGGCCGCTCAAGCTGACCGAAGACGCCGCTACGACCGCTAAGACCTACAGGCTGCCCATGTCGGAAACCGACCGCGCTTGCCGGGGGCAGGCCTGGGGCGCCGAGAGCGCCGATTGCCTCGGCGTCATCGTCAAGGAGTCCGGTATGGGCAAGCCGCGCAAGATTCGCATGGTCGCCAGCGCAAAACCGCTGACACATACCCCGAATATATTCTGATCGCCGTCGGGCCCAAACCTCCGGCGTAAATTCGCCCTTCATCGACGCCCCTCGATGAAGGGTCTTTTTTGTCCCTCTACCGGGCGAAATCGACCTGGTCGTTGATGACCGCAAGCACGCCGCGCACGTCGAGAGTGGCGAACGGCTTTTCCAGTATCTGCGGCCTGAGATGTGCCGGGAGCGCATCGATTTCGACCTTCGCACCGATCATGTCGCCGGTGACCAGCACGAAGCGCCGGGCGAGGTCCGGCCGTTCAGCCATCAACTGCCGATAGACCGTGATGCCGCTGTAGCCAGGCATGCGCAGATCGCTGAAGATTATATCGGCCTCGTATCCGTCGAAAATGTCGGCCGCCGAGGTCCAGGCCGGGACGATATGTGATTTGATGCCCATCAGTTCCAGAAGATCCGAAAGGGAGCCGGCGACGTCAGGCTCGTCGTCGATGATCAGCGCATGCCGGAGCCCACCGGAATGGGCGCTCGCGCCCGGCGTGACCATGGTCCCGCTGGCGGCCGGCAGTTCGACAACGAAGCGTGCGCCGGTGGGCTCCATCGCCTCGAAGCGCAACCTGCCATTGTGCCGCTCGACGATCGATTTCGAGATCGACAGACCGATGCCGGTGCCCACGCCGACCGGCTTGGTGGTGAAATAGGATTCGAAGATGCGGTGGCGGATGGTTTCGGGTATGCCTGGGCCGGTGTCAGCGACCGAAAAGCCGCAATTCCCGTCTTCGGTGCGGAAGCTGCGCACCTTGATGCGGCGCTCGCCATTCCACGCCGCCAGCGCGTGCTGGCTGTTGACCAGGAAATTTGCTGCCACCTGGGTCAGGTGGTCGGCATCGCCGAGAATGGTGAGAGGTCCCTCGGCGAATTCGGTGTCGATGCCGATGCCGCTGCTTCGTGCACCATAGGCGGTGATCTCGAGTGCGGCGCGGAGAACGGAATTGAGATCCATTTCCGTCTGCGCGGTCTGGTGCAGCCGCACCATGCCGAGAAAGCTCTTGACGATGCGGCCGCAGCGCTCGGCCGCGGCGCGCACCTTTTCGGCGCGCAGTTTCGTCGGAGGATCGGGTGCGAATTCGTGCAGCAGCGTCGATTGCGCCACGACGACGGCCAGCGGATTGTTGAGTTCGTGCGACACGCCGGCAAGCAGGGAGCCCATGGCGGCCATTTTTTCGTTCTGGTGCAGTTTTTCCCGCTGGCGGTCGATCTCCTCCTCGGCTTGCCGCCGCTCGCGCAGATCGCGGATCGAACCGATGAAGAGGCACCGGTCGGCGACCTTGACTTCGGTCGCCGTCAGTTCGATCGGGAAGATCTGCCCGGATGCATCCTGTGAAATAGTTTCAAGCCGGCGGCCGATCATCGGCGCGCCACGGCGCCGCATGTACTCGCCGCCGTTGGCGTGCCCCTCGCGGTAAAATTCGGGAATGATGGTGTCGAGGACATCCTTGCCGATAATTTCGGCGCGCCCGTAGCCAAACATCTTTTCGGCGGCGGGATTGAACTCGAGAATCTTACCACTTTCGTCGATGACGATGATGGCATCGAGCGAGGCCTGCAGCATGGCCGCGTGGATGATCTCTCCGACATGCCGCTCGGAAAGCGAGCGCTCGATGGCGTCGCCCATAGCCAGGGCCACGATTTCAAGCGCGGCCTTCTCCTCGTCGGTCCAGGTGCGTTCCCGGACGCAGTCGTTGATTGCCACCGTGCCCCAGGCGTGGCCGTGGGCGAACACCGTTACGGACATGAAGGTCTTGATCTTCTGCCTTTCGAAATCATGCCGAAGGAAACCATCTATCTCGCTGGTCAGGCCGGCAAATATCTTGCCCTGCCGGCCCTCTACTGCCAGCCTGCCAAGGAGCGGGTCGGAGTGGATATGCGACTGCAATATGATCGTTGGTGGCGCTGAAATGCCTTCCAGGGTCTCGTCCAGCCAGTATCCGGAGATCGACTGGACGAGGCCCTGTTCGGGATCCTCTCGCAGGCGGAACAGGATAGTACGATGGACGTGCAGCGACCGCCCGAGCAGTTCCAGAATACCGCCGATCTCCGGCTGCCAGTCATCGGCATGCCTTAACCTGCGCGCAATGCGCATGGCCGCCACTGTCACGCCCGGATCGGCGATCTCAAGGTCGACGCTGGGAGGCGTGGTGCCGATCATGCGATACCCGAGCAAAGGGCGGACATCGTCAATGACCGTCCTCTGGAAGTGAGAAGATATAACCTTCGCCGCGCACCGTACGCAGGAATTTCGGGTTGGCCGGATCGTCCTCGATCTTCTTGCGCAGCCGCATGATACGGATGTCGACGGCGCGCGAAACTTCCGGCTCATCGGCAAAGCCGATGGCCTCGGACAATGCGGCGCGGCTGAGCAGCCGGTTGGCCCGGGTCAGGAACACTTCGAGCACGTCGAACTCGCTCTTGGCCATGTCGACCAGCACACCGCCGGGGCCGGTTATCATGCGGCCGTCGAGATCGGCGCTGAAGCCGCCGAAGGACACGATGCGGCGCGGACGCGCTTCGGCCGCGATTTTTTTAGGCTGGATTTCTTCCGGCGGCGGCACGCGCCGGAGCACGCTGCGGACGCGCGCCAGCAATTCGCGCAATTCATAGGGTTTGACCATGTAGTCGTCGGCGCCGAGTTCCAGGCCGACAATGCGGTCGATCGAGGCGCCGGCCGCCGTGGCATAGATGATGCCTATCGGCATTTTCGAGCGCAGCCAGCGGCCGAGCGACAAGCCGTCTTCGCCGGGCATGGCGATGTCGAGAATTGCCAGATGAAAGCTCTCGGTGGCGGCCAGATCGCGCATCGCCTGCGCATCGCCCACCGCGGTCACGTCATAGCCGTTCGCGCCGAGATATTCGGCGACAGCATCCCGCAAATCGGGCTCATCCTCAACAATGACGATCCGCGCGCGCAGTATGGTCTCGCCTCCGCTATCAGCGGAAAGTAGATTGGGTATAAACATGTTGTCCAGTGATCATCCGAAATTGCTGGGCGGTGGGGAAAAATAGATGGCAAGAAGACCTGTCATTGGGCTTGTCTGCGCGTCGCGCGAAACTGGCCGTGACCTTCGAGATCATCTGGAGCGGCGCGGCTTCGAGGTCCGCGAAGCTGCAGAAGAATGGGCCGCGGCGTCGCTGCTTTCCGCGCCCGGCCTTGATGTTGTTGTTGTTGCCGGGGGCTTGCCGGCGGCATCCGCGCGCGACCTCCTGAAGCGGTTCGGCGGCGAAAGCGGACCGGCATTCATCATGATCTGCCGGCCCGGCGACCTGGTCGAGCGGGTGCTGGCGCTGGAACTCGGGGCGGCCGATGTCGTCGAAAGCCCGGTCAATCCGAGGGAACTGGCCGCCCGCATCGGCGGCCTGCTGGCGCGCCTGGGTAAGGCGGCCCCGGAACTCGCCATTTTCGAGAATGCGACCGTCGACCTGAAAGCGGCGCTGGTCATGCACCGGTCCGGCGGGGAAGAGCAGCTTTCGCCCGGCCAGATCGCGCTTTTGCGGCTGTTTCTGGCGAGTCCGCGCAAGGTGCTGACTCGCGACGACATCATCGCCGCCGCGCCGGCCGAAAGCGCCGACGCCTTCGACCGGTCGATCGATTCGCGCATTGTGCGCCTGCGGCGCAAGCTCGATACCGAAAGCATCGTCACGATTCGCGGCGCCGGCTACAGGTTCGACCCGCCAGCGGATTTTCGTGAATGACAGGCGCCCACGCACGCTTTTAAAGCGCCACGATTCCTATCTGCGGCAGACTGTCATGATAGGCGGTGTCGGCGGCATGCGCGCGCTCCTTTAGCAACACGGTCGCCACGCCGGCAAAGCCGAGCAGTCCCTGGAAGTAGATTAGCGCGCTGAGCGCGCCGGCGGCGAATTTCGATTTCATGGCGGCGTCCTTCGGAATGCCTGGGCAGTGCTAAAAACTGTCGGTGCGGCGGGGATCGCCCGCATTGGCCGTCTGGGCTGCGGAAGCGCGCCTGACCGGAAGCGGGTCGAAACCCAGCCGCCAGCGGCCTGCTTCGCGGCGAATGCGCAGGCTGGCGATCAGCCAGACGATCGCAAACAGCGCCATTGCGTGCAGAAGGGTCGCGTCGCTTGCACCGGCAACTGCTCCCGAGGCTACTTTGCGGGCGGGATCCGCCATCACGCCGACGCCGGCGAGCGCCGCAGTAGCGATCCCCACCCGCACCAGCCAGGTTGCTCCAATCCGTATCATCTTCGTTTTCCATGCGCGTTTCGTTGCGTTGGCTGTGAGCTAAGCCTGAAATGTATCCGGACGATGCCGCGCAGAGCGCGGTTCTGTTGCAAATACTGTGTTGTTGGATGCTGCTTTTACCTGCTTTGTGACCGTCCGCTCCATAATCGGGCATCGTTGTGGGCAAAATCGGGCAAAACCGGAAACAATTACGAAACCAAAACTATAACCGGCGAAATCAAATCGAAACACTCAGGAACGATAAGGCACTCCATCGAAGACGGCCCGAGGGGCCATTTGGGGGAGACATCCATGAACGCCACGCTTTCCACGAAACTCATCAACGTCATCGCAGCCGCTCTTGCCGGCATCGCGCTCTTTCTCGAGGCCGGATCCAGCAGCGCGCATGCCTCCGGCAGCCAGATCGTCGCCCGCATCTCCATCTCCCAACAGAGGATGGATGTGCTGATCGACGGCCGCCCGACTTTCGCCTGGAAAGTCTCGACCGCCGGCAAGGGCTACAGGACGCCGACCGGTTCGTTCAAGCCGACGCGCATGCACAAAATGTGGTATTCGCGCAAATACGACAATGCGCCGATGCCGCATTCGATCTTCTTCCATGGCGGCTACGCAGTTCACGCCACGCCGCACATCAAGCGGCTCGGCCGGCCCGCCTCGCATGGCTGCATCCGGCTGCACCCGGATCATGCCGCGGATCTCTACCAACTCGTCCAGACCTTCGGCCCGAGCAACACCAGCATTGTCATCGTGAAGTGACGGGCTCTCAGAGACCGTTTGATAATTCTCCGGCGGGCGCCTGACGCTGTTTTCTCCGCTTCCGGTGCTCACGGACCCAAATGTCCGCTGCGCTCCGGTTCTCGAAAACCACGCCATCTGCCTCGCCGGAGCGAATTCTCAAACGATCTCTCACACCGTCCAGAAGTAGCGGACGATGTGGAAGAAGACCGGGGCCGCGAAGACAAGGCTGTCGGCGCGGTCCATCATGCCGCCATGGCCCTCGATCAGATGACCCCAGTCCTTGACGCCCTGGTCGCGCTTGATGGCCGAGGCGACAAGGCCGCCAAGAAAGCCCATCAGGCAGGCAAGGAAGGCGACGCCTGCCGCTTCCAGCGGCGAAAACGGCGTCAGCCCGGACAAAAGCGCGCCGAGCGCGCTGGCGCTCAACAGACCGCCGATCAGCCCTTCCCAGGTCTTGGATGGCGATACGGTCGGCGAAAACCGATGCTTTCCGAACAGCTTGCCGAAAATATACTGCAAGACATCGCTGCCCTGGACGGTGACGATCAGGAAGGCGATCAGCAGCAGGCCGCGATTTTCATAGCCGGGGATCGGCAGGGTCATCAGCGCCGGCACGTGGCTGACGCAATAGACCGCCATCATCACCGCCCATTGCTGCGCGGCGATGCGCTCAAGGAAACGTTCGGTGTCGCCATGCAGCGCGGTGATCGCCGGCATGATCAGGAAACAATAGACCGGAATGAAGATGGTAAAGAGGCCGTACCATTCGGTCCACACCAGCCAGTACTGCATTGGAATGATGATGCCGAACATGCCGAGCAGCACCCAATGGTCGCTGCGCCGCGAATGGGTCAGCGTCACGAATTCGCGCAGCGCCGCAAACGAGATCAGCGCGAACAGCACGATCATGCCGTCCTTGCCGAACAGGAAGGCGATGGCGATCAGCGCCACCATCACCCACCACGCCTTGATGCGCTGGTTGAGATTGATCAGCGTCGGACTTGGTTCGGCCGCGCGCCAGGTCAATATTCCGGCCACAACGCTGGCGATTGTAAGAACGCCGGCAAGGCCAAGGACCAGAAGCGTCGTTTCGCGCATCATCGGGAAGATCTCCGGCTCAAGGACGGGTCGAGCGCCAGAAGTGCGGCATGGGCGCGGTTCAGGAAATCGCGGCGGTCCTCGTTTTCGGCCACCGCTATGGGCGCGCCGAAGATGACGCGGCACAAAAGCGGCACCGGCAGGAACTGGCCCTTGGGCAGCACGCGCGACATGTTCTCGATCCAGCAGGGGACGAGTTCGACATCGGGCCGGGCGATCGACAGATTGTAAAGGCCCGAGCGGAAGCGCAGCAGCGGCTCGTCGGTCATGTTGCGCGTTCCCTCCGGGAAGATGATGAGGGAATCGCCCCTACCCAGCACGTCCAGCATGATCGTGATCGGGTTCTGGGCGGGCTCCGTCCAGGCGCGATGGACCAGCACGGAACCAAGCAGGTCCTCGGCAATGAAGCGGCGCAGCCTGGTCTTGCCCCAATAGTCGGCGGCGGCGACGGCGCGGGTACGGGCGCGTTCGCTCGCCGGCAGGCTGGCCGACAGCAGAATGAAATCGCCATGGCTGGCGTGATTGGCGAAGTAGATGCGCTGGCGCTGCGACGGCGCCGAACCGCTCCAGATCGGCCGTACGCCGGTGACGGCGCGCGCCAGCATGGCAAGTGCAGCCGAGGCGATCGCGCCGAGCAGGCGGCGGCCGGCGGGCCTCGTACTGCTTGGGGTTTCGAGCTTATCTCGAACAGCCATCGCGTCGCTCATGGTTGGAACGCCAGCGGTGCGGCCGTGACCGCAATGGCGAAGACGCCCAAGGCGAGGCGCTGCCGGAAAACCAGCCGCCGCGCGCCGGCCATGCGCTCGGCGAGGCTTCGTGTCTGTTCCGGTTGCGGCTTCAGCCGCATGCGCGCCAGCGCATCGTCGACCGCTGCACCGCCGGCCGTTTCTCCTTCGTAACTCGCCATCAGGTGGAAGAGCGCTGCGTCGAAGCGGATGAGCGCCGAAAGAGCGAGAACGGCGAGCCCGCTCACCGTGGCGACGATCGCGATCGCCGCCGCCGGCCAACTATTCGGCGCGACCCCGCCGGCGAGCGCGGCCAGAGGCGCGGCGGCCAGCACCGCCGCCACGACAACAGTCGGCCACAGCGCCTGACGCGCCAGCCAGCCGGCAAAGCCGTTGCAGGTTTCCAGCACCGGCGTCATTGCGCGGTTTCCCCGGCTGCAACAAGCGGCGGCGCAAGATGGACCGGCCGTCCGGCCTTGCGCAGCATCGCCTCCGCTGCGGCCAGGTCCTTTGCCCTTCCGGTCGAAATCAGCCAATGGGCGACGGCGCCGGCGCTGCGCTGGAAGCCCAGCGCGCAACAGACCAGCACGGTTCCATGCGCCCGCGCCGCCTCGATCGCCTGCGCAGCCCGTTCGAGGTCGGTCGCGGTGGGCTGCACGAGGTCCATGGCGGCGATGCTCGCCCATGCCGGCGTCGGCCCAAATGGTCTTGCGAATTCGGAGGCGAGATCGATTACCGAGCCGTAGCCGCTCGATTCACTTGATCGTGGAAAGCGGCCGAGAAACACGCCGTCTGCGATCTCGACTCGCGCCGGCAGGCGCCGCGTCCAGGCCCAGGCGTTGACCTTCGCACCGAGCCGATATGGCGCGAGCAGAAGACGGCTGGCCAGAGAAACCGTGCCGTCAGCTTCTTTCTGGAAGATTTTTGCGCCCGCGCCGAAATAGCCGAAGGCGACGATAGCAAGCGCCAGCGCCGGCCACAGCAGCACCAGCCAGATCGCTGAAGCGAATGCGCCGATGACTGACGCTGCGAGGAGCAGCATGGCGCCGGCCGCATAACATGCGCCGAGCCGTCTTGCCCAAGGATCGCCGGTCAGCGCGAAGCCGGCAAAGGGCAGGGCGCCGGCGCGGGGAAACAGCCACAACGCGGACAGGCCAAGCAATGCGCCGGTCGGGATGTCAATGAAATGGTGCTGCCATGTGGTCAGCACCGACGCGCCGATGAGCAGGCACCAGCCGTGCCAGACAATCTTTGCCGGCTCGGGAAGCCGGTGGCGCAGATGATCCCAGATGATGACGAGCAGCGCTATGTGCAGCGAGGGCGCCTGGTTGAACGGCTTGTCGAAGCCGCCGAGCACGGCGAACATAAAGCCCGGCAGGCCGGTGGTTTCGGGCCGCACGAAAGTCGCGGCCAGCGGAAAGGCGAGGAAGCAGGAGACGGCGACGACCTGCGCCGTCAGATAGCGTCCGGCAAGGCGGTCGAGGCCACCCTTCGTATCGTTGACGAACAGCGACAGCGCATAAAACAGATTGATCGACCAGTAGGGCACAATGGTCCAGGCGATGAACGGAATAGCGCGCTCCCACTCGAAGACGATGCTGCCGACATCCTCGCGCCGCGAGGCGAGCCAGTTGGCGCCGCCATAGGTCAGATAGAAGAACGGCGCCAGGAACAGCAGCCACAAGGCCGCGCGTTTCGCCACCGGCCCGTAGGGTTCTGCCACCGTTTCCTGCGCATGCATTTCGGACAAAAACCTCAGATGCGCTCGGCCAGCGACACGGTGAAGATGCCCCACTGGTCGATGCGCTGGTCGAGCTTGCGAAAGCCGGCGGCCTCGACGAGCTGGTCCATCTCGCCTTGCGTGCGCCGGCGCATCACCCAGGCCTCGTTGCCGCGATGCGAGGTCAGGCTGCGCGCGATCATCTCGAGCTGCGGGTGCCACGGCTGGTTGGTGTAGATCAGCAGCGCGCCGGGCGTCATGGAGCGCGCGAGCCCGCCGAGAGACCGCGCGATCAGCGCATTGTCCGGAAAGAGTTCGTAGAGGCCGGAGACGATGGCGAGATCGGGCGCGGGGTCCTGCGCGGCGAGCGTATCGCCGTCGAAGGCGTCGGCGCGGTGGAACGAAAAGCTCGGCGGCAGATCGCGCGCTGCGATCAGCTTCTGGCCAGCCGCGACATTGATGTCGGAATAGTCCTGCAGGCGAACGGCGGCGGGCTGTTCGGGGCATTTGGCGATCGCGTCGAGCACGTAGCGGCCGTGGCCCGCGGCGATGTCGAGCACGTTTGCCGGCCGGCCCGCCAGCTTCAGGCGCGCGATGGCGGCCGGGATCATATCTTCCAGGTGGATCTTTCGCTGGCGAATGCCGCGCCAGCCGATTGCATCGAGGAAGATACGGTCGACGGCGCGGCCAATAGGCCCGCCGCCGCGCGCTTCGTTCTCATAGACATAGTCGAGGGTGGAGCCGGAATCGAAGCCGGTTTGAACGCCGGTCTTGAGGCCGTTGGAGAACCATGCGCCGAGTTTTATGAAAGCGCGGTTCAGCGCCCAATAGAGGCCCTTCGGAGACATGGGATCGAGCGGCGAAGCGAGCCGGTCGGCCTCGTCGCGGGTGAAGCCCGACCGATGCGCCTGGGTCAGGTCTGCGCGGGCGACCGGCTTGGCGAATTGCTCCGAGATGAAGCGCCGTACCTCCGCGACCGCCGGCGCACGGTCGCGCTCGCCCAGCGTGTCGTGGAAAAAGCCCTTCAGCACGTGGCGCTCTTTGATGGAACTGCCAAGATTGACGAAGAATTCGTGCTGCGGCGCATGCCTGACCACCCAGTCGCTGCCAGAGATCAGCAATTGCGTCGGCACGGTGATGGCGCGGGCATCGCCCACCACGCGGGCGGCGTGCCGGTAAAGCTCGACGAGTATGTTCGAGGCGATCGGCCTTGTGATCAGCGGGTCGGCCTCGAAAGAGGCTATGCGCTCTGGGTCGTGGGTCAGGAATTTGGCCTTCACATAGGAATTGACGAAGAACACGCCGCGCAGCTTCTGCCACAGCGCGATGCTTTCCCTAGCGAAGGGTACGTAGAGTTTTACGGAGAAGGCGGGCGAGGCCAGCACCAGGGCGCGGATGTCGGGTGCGTAGTCGTGGACCCAGGTTACGGCAAGCACGGCGCCGACGGATTGGGCGACGACCGCCATGTCGCCGGGCTTGAAGCCGTCTCGCGCCTCGATTTCGTGCATGAAGCAATCGACGTCGCGCACCGATGCGGCGAAGGACGGGGAATAGCCGCGTTGGCCCGGCGACCTGCCATGGCCGCGCGCGTCCCAGGCGTAGAAGGCGTAGTCCGGCATTGCGAGTTCGTCGACCAGATGGGCGACGCGCCCGCCATGCTCGTGGCCGCGGTGGAACAGCACAATTGCTCCCTTTGGGGCAGCGCTTGCTGCCGGCCAGCAGCGGTAAAATATTTCGGCGCCGTCATGAGTGAGGAAGGTGCGCTCGACGGCGGGTCGCCCGGCGGCAGGCGGCGCGGCAGACAGGGTCTCGTGCGGCATTTGCGGGTTCCTCAGGACGCAAATCAGGCCGCGCCGACGGCGAGGCCGCTGCGGACGCGGTTGATGACAGTGACGAGCGACAGGAGCGCCATCGCCGGGAAAATCCACGAGGCGATCACCGGAATGGCGAAGCCCGTTGCGACCGCCACCGCAATCGCGCCGAGAGCCAGCGCGCGGTCGCTCTTTCCGAAGGGGCCGGCATAGTTGCGGCCGGAGCCGGCGGCCACGCCGAGCACGCCGGCAAACTCGGCGAACACTGCCGCGATGGCGAAGGCGGCCACGCCCCAGGCGGGGAAGGTCGCGACCAGCGCGAAGGGAAGAATGAGGGCAAGATCGGAGACGACATCGCAGAGTTCGTTCAGATACATTCCGAGCCGTGAGGCCTGGCCATGCTCTCGCGCCAGCATGCCGTCTATCGCGTTCAGCGCCATGCGGATGAACAGAACGGCCGGCAGCAGCAGAAACACCCAGCCGACAGTTGGAAACGCCGCCATCGCGGCGCCGGCCGCGATCGACAGTACTGCCGCGGCGAGCGTCACCTGGTTGGCGGTCGCGCCATTGGCGGCGAGCATGTCGACCAGCGGCCGGAGCGATGACTGGAATGCAGGTTTCAGCGCGTAAAGTGTCGGCATCAGAACGGCTCCCCCGAGTCCGCAAACCTTGACTTGAACCACGTTCACGTCTCTATTGCCATAATTATGAACACTGTTCAAGATGTTTGTGAACAGTGTTCAAATCATGGCGGCCAAGGATGGATCATTGGCGAAGAAGACGCAAGAACGGCGCGAGCAGCTCAGGCGGTCGCTGATCGAGATCGCCGAGCGCAGGATCGCCGAGAACGGTTATCCGGCGCTGACGGCGCGCGACGTGGCAGGTGAGGCCGGCTGCGCGGTCGGCGCCATCTACAACATCTTTCCGGACATGGACGCGCTGGTGGCGGCGGTCAATTCGCGCACGGTGGCGCGTCTCGAGGCGGCGGTCGCCGAGGCCTTCGCGCGCGATCCTTCGAGCGCACTGCCAAAGCGCGCGCTGACGCTGCTCGGCCAGACCTATTTCGAGTTCGTGTTGGCCAACCCCCGGCTGTGGTCGGCGATTTTCGAGCTCGGCCTCCGCGCCTCGAAGGATGTGCCGGAATGGCAGGTCGCCGAGCACATCCATCTGCTCGGCCACATCGTCAAGCCGCTGCGGCTGCTTTTGCCGGAGGAAAGCGAGGAGCGGCTGTCGCTGCTTGCAAAATCGCTGTTTTCGGCGGTGCACGGTATCGTCAGCCTCGGCCAGCAGCGGCGCTTCATGGCCGTGCCGCCGGCCGAGATAGCCGCCCAGATCACCTTCATCGTCGAGGCGTTCTGCGACGGCGTGGTCGCCCGCAAGGGTTGAACGTCCGAATTTGCGGTCACGCCTTTGTGAAATGCAAAATTTGCATTGCGGCTATGCAAGAGCAGTCGTTCAAACTTGAACCGACCGCACCTATCTCATGCCGGCAAACGAAATACCGGAATGAACGAGGGTATCATGAACCTGATCCGCAATTACCGTAACTGGCGCCGCTATCGCGAGACCGTGAACGAGCTGAGCCGCCTGTCGAACCGCGAACTAAACGATCTCGGCATCAACCGCGCCGACATCACCGTAGTCGCCAACAAATCCCTGTAACACTATTCGGCGGGGCTCTCCTCCCTCCCTGCCGACACCGGCCAGCGTCTTTCCCTCCCCTGGATGCTGGCCACCCCATGGAAAAGCCCGCCGGTGCGTCCGGCGGGCTTTTTGTTTCGAGCCGCCTCTCGCCAGCGGATCAAACGGCTTCCTGCGGCTTGCCGATGCTTATCTCGCATTTCAGTCCGCACTCATCGAAGAGCAGTGTGACCGAACCTTCGCCGCGCGCAAACAGACCGCGTTCGAGGAGCCGCGTTCCAAATCCCTTCTTGCGCGGCTGCTTCACCGGCGGCCCGCCGATCTCCCGCCATTGCAGGCTAAGAGCGCCATCCGGCGAGACCGACCATGAGATCGAGACGCGCCCCGACGGCCGGCTCAGCGCGCCATATTTGGCGGCGTTGGTCGACAGCTCGTGCAGCGCCATGGTGATCGCAACCGCCTTCTTGCTGGAGACGGCGGTATCCTCGCCCGAGAACACGAAGGGGTCGCCTTTCGGGTCGCGATAGGGCGTCGTCGCCTTGTTCACCACGTCGACCAATTGCGCACTGGAAAAATCGCCCAGCGTGATCGCGTCGTTGGCCGCGGCCAGCGCGCGCAGCCGGGCCGAGAACGAGCCGAACGCCTCTTCCATGTCGGTCTTGCCGCGGAAGGACTGGTTGGCGATGGTCTGAATGATGGCAAGTGAGTTTTTCACCCGGTGCTGGAGTTCGCGCGCGATGATCTTCAGCCGCTCCTCCGCCCGCTTGCGCTCGGTGATGTCGAGCAACACGCCGATGACCCGCTGCCCGGCTCCCTGGCCGCCGGGCACGAACTGGGCGCGCAAAAGCATCCATTTCTGCGTGCCGTCGGGCCAGAGCTGACGGAATTCCGACTGTAGTCTCGTCTCACCGCGGGCGAGCGCTTCCGCGCCCTCCTTTTTCAACCGTTCGCGTTCGCCGGGAGCGTAGCGCGAACGAAATTCCTCGATGGTCGGCCGGGCGTCCTCGGGAAAGCCGCACAGCCGGTTCAACTCCGGCGAATGGGTGATCGTATCGTTGGCCAAGTCGACCTCCCACACGGCAATGTCGGCGGCTTCCATCGCCAGCCGCAGCCGCGCCTCGCTTTCCAGCGCAGCCTCTTCCGCCTTGGCTTGTTCGGTAACGTCCTGCAGCGTGCCGACATAGCGCACCGCTTTCTCGACGCGATCCACCTCCTCGAAGATCGCCTCGCCATGCGCGACGACCCAGCGAACCTCGCCGGTCGCGAAATGGCGGATGCGGTAGCGGTAGATGTCGCGGGATCTGATCTGCGGATCGATCGCGCGGCGGGCCTGCGCCGAGGCTTGCGGCAGGTCGTCGGGATGGGTGATCGAGCGGACCATCTCGACGTTGACCGGCTCGTCCAGCGGAAACCCGCAGATTTCCTTCGCCCGGTCGGAATAAATCATCTCGTTGGTGATCAGGTTCCAATCCCAGATCCCCAGCGCCGCCGCCCTTGTGGCGATCGCCAGCCTGCGCTCGCTGTCTATGTCCGAGGACCCTGTGCCGGTCATCGCCCCCTTACCTGCTTTGACCGCAACTCATCACGACGACCCTGCCTTCGCAACGGATTTGTGCGGTCTGGATCAGACGATGGGCGCATAACTACCAGCCTTGCCAAGCTGAGAGCGCCGCGTGTCCTCGTGGACGCGCGAAGGCGCTCCAAGGCTTTGAATCTGCGCATCATCTTTTCCGAAACCGCTTCCGGTTTTTCAAGGCAGACGTCAGTCGTCGTTGGTGGCGTTCAGCTCTTCGGGCCGTTTGCCTTCGTCGGCACGCCCCGTCATGCCGGCCGCCTCGCGCAGCGCTGCGTTGATGCGCTCCTGCCAGCCCGGCCCGCCTTCCTGGAAATAGTCGAGCACGTCGCGGTCGATACGAATCGAAACGAGTTCGCGTGGCGCGGGCACTGCCCGGGCGACGGGCGCGGCTGGCTCGGGCTTTCTCGCCGGCTTGAACGCGGCTTCGGCGGCAGCCATCGGATCAGTGGGTCGGCGCGGTGTCTTTGGCATTGTTCTGGTCCCGATGAATCTGTACCCGGCCGCCATGCGGCTGTGCGGGATACTAGCGGCTCCGCTTCTTTTTCGCCTTGGCGGGCGGCGGGGTGGCTGCAGCTTCCGCGCGCTCCTTCGCCTCCTTCGCCTCGCGTAGCGCCTTCAGCCTTGCGGTCTTCTTCTCGCGCGCCTCGACCCGGTCCTCGTTGATGCTGCGGGCCACCGCGTCGGTGGCTGCGGCTTTCAGTTCGCCCGAGCGGAGCCTGAGATGCGGAGGCACGGCCATGTTCTGACTTTCCTCTTTGCGGGCCATGCCAAACTCCATATCTCGTCGCGCGCTGCGCAATTCACGCTGTTTTGGCAATCATTACACCATGGGGGCCGCAATTGCCGCAATGTTTTGCGGATGGTGGGTCAGCAGACGAAAGCCGATGGCCCGGGATACTCTGCAGCAGGGAGCTAGTGCACGCTGACCTGCGCGTTCGGTGACGCGGACGAACCGTGATGGACGATCTCCACGCGGTTACGGCCGTTCCGCTTGGCCTCATACAGCCGCTGGTCGGCATGGCGGTAGAGTTCGCTGAAGGAGGTTTCGCGGTCGAAGGTGACGCCGCCGACGCTCACCGAGAGCCTGCAGCTTTCCTCGCCGAGATTGAGTTCGGTGGCCAGCACTTCCGTGCGGATGCGGTCGGCGACAATGCCTGCGCGGTCGGGGCTGACGCCCGGCAGGAAGACGCTGAATTCCTCGCCTCCGATGCGCCCGAAAATGTCGAATTCGCGCAGCGCATGCCTGATCGCCTGGGCGATGGCCTTGAGCGCCTCGTCGCCGCAAACGTGCCCGAACCGGTCGTTGATCGTCTTGAAGTGATCGACGTCGATGACCAGCAGCGCACCGGAATGCCCGTCCTTCCGGGCGGCGATGCGGTCAAGGTAGCGGTCCACCATGGCCGTGAACGCCCGGCGGTTCAGGCATGAGGTGAGCGGGTCGGTCGAGGCGACGACCATGAGTTCGCGATGCGCTATGGCGAGTTCACGCTGCTTGCTGAGCAGATAGCCGAAGAATGGCGGGGCAAGCAGCAGGGGAATGATAAGATTGTTGAGCGGTTGCGAGCCCCAGCGCCATGTCCCGGTCCCGAAGGAATAGCTGTCGATGCCGAAGGCCACGGCGATGCAGCAAAGCGTGCCGAGTGCGCTCAGCACAATGACCCGCCCCCGGCCAACGGCGGAAAAGTCCATAAGTTGCTTGACCATCTTCGTTTGCGGTGCCCGGCCCATTCAAGGCGCGAGCGTAGCCGACGACGGTTAACCGCATCTTTGCGCCGACTGGCGCTTTTTAGGAGATTGCGCAAGCCAACCTGACCATTGGGTAAGGGGGCGGAAGCAATCAGATCTGGAGAGACGGCGGAGGAGCAGTTACTACGAACGCGCTCTGTCGGGCGCCGCATGACGGTGAGGCGCTGGCGGGCGCAGATCCTTGGCTAGCGCATCTGATTCAGGCGCTCAAGAAATGCTGTCAACGCCTGCTGCGCATCGTCAGATTCGCCACTGAGGGCGGTAATTCCCCAATTCGCCAGCACAGCCTCCTCTATCGGGTCCCGACGCGCCATGAAGACAAAGGATTGCGGCCGGTCCTTCGCATAGCCGGATCGCTCCCAGGTCTGCCAGAGACGGTGCAGGAGGAGCCTGATATTCAGGTCCGAGAGGCTGTACCCGATAAACAGGATTGTACGACCAAGCGCGTCGGCCCTGAACTTGATATCGAGCGGTGAATCGAAGGAGAGCCGGTCGTAATAATCCGTCTCCGTCAGAACCAGTGAATCATCGTCATCGAAATCGCCGTGGAACTTGACGATCTGAGCCACGCCCTCGCGTGTCCGCGCCACGTCGCGTGCATTTGCGACCTTCACGAATTCCTTGCCGTGAATCTCGAACGCGACTTCGAGGTTGCGGTCGTAGTTGGTGGTGTAGATGATGGGGAAATCGAGCGATACGATCAGTCGGTGCAGAACGGACTTTTCCACGTCGCTGCGGGATACGCTCCAATTGCGGTCCATCCAACTGCGCAGCGCGCCAAGACTGCCTTTCTTCAACCGGTAATATTCGGCGAGCGTGAGATAATTGACGCCATTCTCCGCGCGCTGCTCGTTCAGCCCGAGTTCCGAGGCGAGGTGGTCGATCAATGTCTCCCAGGACGGAAGCCCGACGCTTCGCGAGACGCCGGCGCCGACGAAGAGGATCGCCTTCCGCTCCCGGACGGCTTCGGCGAGGTCCTCGATGGTGCCTGGCATGGTCGCCTCGTCTTCGCATTCAGCCGGCATGGGCGCGAGCAGGTCAACAGGCCCGGCAGCGCCGGTTGCAGACCATGCCGCATTTCCAGCATGGGCGTCGCCCTAACGAGCCGCTGTACCGCCTTGTTCCGGTTGATTGACATATTGCCGTGAGCGCGCGTGACGTCCTGCACTAGGCAGCAGGAAGCATTGGTCAATGCTTGCCAACATGAAAGATGGTGAACCGAGTGGTCTTTGGATAACCAGTCTCTCTTACAGATTCCGTGCTAATTCCGCTAAAAACAGAGAAATTCGGCGCTCGGTTCTCGGATCGGAGGGTTTGCTACCCAGCAATTTACCTTAAGATAACAGCAGTTTAACGCTAATTCCCTGCGCAGAAAAACAGGGAATTTTTCGCGCGCAACAGGGATTTGGTCCACCTAATTCGCCCTTAACAGGGAAAATGCTTGTCGTTCCGCGGGAACGGATTGTCGTTATGTGGGATAGGATTGCCGTTATCCGGGAATGAATTACTGTTTGGCGGATGGCGCGTGCTCCAGCCTAGTTTGGCGCTGACGCCAGCCAAGATTGCAGTGCGCTAATCCGGGACCGGCGTGCACAACGGTGGGACAGGATTGCTAAATCACCAATGCGGCTCACGACCGCATTGCGGCAGTCGCTCGTTCGCTCAGACTCAAGCTCATTGGTCTCTCAAAGGTGAGCCGTGCATGACTGCTTTGCGCCTTCCCGGCCATCGTGGGCTGCTCTCAAAACCCTGAAAGCTGCCGGTCCGTTTGACTATAGGTGGCGGCGGCCAAAAGGTGGTCTCCAGCTATCCGACTTGGGGGCAGCAAATTCAGTCACTTCTCCTGAAAGGGCAGTCGAAGAGAGCTGCCAGCCATCTTCGACATCCTGAAATGGGCGTTGCGACCTCGGCGAGATTGTCCGTCGCAGAAGCGTGGAGCGATTGGTCTGCGTGCCAAGGATATGGCACGCGCTCGCTACGGCACCAGGCTTCGATCACCGGCACCCTACAGGCAATTTACGAAGCGGTGAAAGCCTTGACTCGCCTCGATGATCGTTTACCTTTTCGGCGTGCCTTGAGAACAAGCGGCGCCGGGCATTTTCACTAGTCGTGCAAACCGACGACGCTCGCACGTCTAAGATAAGAAGAAACAGCACCAGTCTTGGCTGGCCGCGCTGCCCACATACTTTCCCAATAAAAATCGGACCGTGGCCTGCGATGGCGTGCGGTCTCCGACGTACATGGAGAGGATCATGCGCTTTGGAGTGATGAATAATCTTCGATGTGAAGCCTCGCCTGGATTGCTTTCTTCCTGTCCAGGATGCTTGCAGCCCATGATCGCAAAATGCGGAACTCAATGAGTCTGGCACTGGGCGCACAAAGGCAAGAGAAGTTGCGATCCTTGGTGGGAGCCGGAAACCCGGTGGCATCGCGCCTGGAAGGACCAGTTCCCCTCTGAGTGGCAGGAAGTCTTCGGCCTCGACGAAAAAGGTGAGAAGCATATCGCGGATGTGAGAACCGACAGTGGCTTGGTTATCGAGTTCCAGTACTCGCATCTTCCGCCAGTTGAAAGGGCTGCACGCGAGACCTTCCACCGCAATATGGTCTGGGTGGTGGACGGAACGCGGCTAAAAGGGACCATTCACGGTTTCTTAAAGGAGCCTCATTGCCGGCCCACATGGCTCAAGGGTGTTGTCGTCACGCCCCGTCCGGAGGAGTGCTTTCCGTTTTTGTGGCTTAACTGCGCGATGCCCGTGTTCTTCGATTTCGACGGTGTGGCGGCAACAAACCGACATCTCCGGGGAGAAGGACGGTCGGCTGTGGTGCTTATTGCCAGGGCGCGCCGAGGGACAGGCTGTGGTTGCGGCAATTTCGCGACGAGGGTTTATTCATGCGGCTCGTCAACAGACGCACATTATCCCCAGCCGAGCGATAGTGGAATGATTGCCGACCGGTCGAGACGGGAACGGGTGCTTGCAGAATTAGACGCCCGGAGGCGGTTTTATGCACATCCTCCACGCCAGAAGCGGAGCTATCGGCGGTTCCGCCGTCGGCCGCGGTACTAGTTGCAGGTTGTCTCGCGAGGCCCGCGCACAGGTTTGAGCGACAAGATCAATCAACGGTCCGGACCCGCGCTTCTTGCTTGGTCTACGACCGCCAGGGGGCTTTCAGCGACGGCCGGAATCTTTCTGCTGGGACCCCGAATCAACCCGCACTTGATTCGGCGCGGCGCTCGTTTTGGCCCTCTCTGCAACTTCGGCCGTGGGCGTATGGACATGTTTTCACTCGACACCAGCTTCTGCGGGCAGACGATCTTCCAATCCTCTGGACGCATCAGTCGGAAGCTTTAGGCATCTGAAAAGCAGGCCGGCCACCAATTTCCGGACCCTTTCTCCCGCAGTCGCAGCGTCATCGTGCATCGCTTCAAAAACTGTTGGACTGGCAAAACGTCCGACAGAGACGGGCGGTGCAAAACCGACAAAACGTGGCAGGAATGGCGGCAGTCTCTCCAACAGCCACGGTAAGACAGCTGGTAATCTCCGGAAATGACGGTACATTTCCGAGGCCAAAAAGAGAGCGCGAAAACAAGCGGCTGAGTGGTGATCCCGGCTGGATTCGAACCAGCGGCCTACAGATTAGGAATCTGTCGCTCTATCCTACTGAGCTACGGGACCGACCGCCACGACACATAATCGCTTCGGGCGCTTTCGCCAAGCGTCTAAGCAGCCAGCGCGGACTCGGCAAGCCGCACCCAATAGCTCATGCCGTGCGGGATGACCTCGTCGTTGAAATCATAGGCCTCGTGGTGGAGGTTGGCGCTGTCGCCATTACCGATGAAGATGAAGGCGCCGGGCCGAGCTTCCAGCATGTAGGAAAAATCCTCGCCGCCCATCACAGGCTGCATGGCGCGCTGGATCTGGCCGTCGCCGGCGAGGGCGGCCGCCACGTCGCCGGCGAACACCGCCTCGTCCGGGTGGTTGAACGTCACGGGATAGTTGGAATCGTAATCGACATGGATTGTCGCGCCATAGGTTGCGGCGATGCCGTCGCAGATGGCGTGGATGCGCTCGCGCGCGAGTGCGGCCACTTCCTTCTTGAGCGTACGGACAGTGCCGGCGAGCTCGACCTTTTCGGGGATGACGTTGTAAGCGTCACCACCATGAAATTTGGTCACCGTGACGACTACCGATTCGACCGGGTCGGTGGTGCGCGAGGCGATGGTCTGGAAGGCGGTCACCACCTGGCTCGCCACCACGATCGGGTCGATGGCGCGGTGCGGCATGGCGGCATGGCCGCCCTTGCCCTTCACCGTGATGGTGAATTCGGCTGTCGCGGCCATGATCGGGCCGGGCCGGATCGCGAACTGGCCGAGAGGAAGACCGGGCATGTTGTGCATCCCGAACACGCGCTCGATGCCGAACCGCTCCATCATTCCGTCCTTGACCATGGCCAGGCCGCCGGCGCCGCCTTCCTCGGCCGGCTGGAAGATCACCGCAACCGACCCTGCGAAGTGGCGGGTCTCGGCCAGGTACTTGGCTGCGCCGAGCAACATGGCGGTGTGACCGTCATGGCCGCAGGCGTGCATCTTGCCGGGACTTTGCGAGGCGTAGGGCTTGCCGCTCGCCTCGTTGATCGGCAGCGCGTCCATGTCGGCGCGCAGCCCGATGGTGCGGCCCGGTCCCAGGCTGCCGCGGATGATGCCGACCACGCCGGTGCGGCCGATGCCCGTCACGACCTCGTCGCAACCGAATTCGCGCAGACGCTGCGTCACGAACTCCGCCGTCTTGAACACGTCGTAGTTCAGTTCCGGCGTCTGGTGCAGATGGCGTCGCCAGCCCGTCACTTCATCGTGCATTTCGGCGGCTCGGTTCAGGATGGGCATGATGGGCGCTCTCCGTTGGCGCGGGAATCGCGGTCCCGCAAATTGAAAAATCATCCTACAGCTTTGCCATCTTGGCGTCACATAGGCTAAATAGCACCGGAAAAATCCCGGGCGCGGGCAGTGAGGGCCAGATTGCCCCGCTTGGCGATATGCCCCGGTCCGGAAAATCTAAGGACCAGGGAACAAACACGACAAGAGGCGATTCGGGCATCATGCGGCGCAGATTCATTCTCACGGCGGTTCTTTCGGGCGTTCTCGCTCTGTCGGCGGGCGGTCCGGCAGGCGCCAATCCCTCGCTTCTGATCGACACCAGGACCAACCAGGTGATCGAGAGCGACAATCCGTTCCAGCGCTGGTATCCGGCATCGCTCACCAAGTTGATGACGACCTATGTGGCGTTTCGGGCGGTGCAGGCGGGCGAGGTGTCGCTGAATTCCCCGGTCGTCATCTCCAAGAAGGCGGCGGCCCAGCCGCCGAGCAAGATGGGCTATCCGGTCGGCTCGGAACTGACGCTCGACAATGCGCTGAAGATCATCATGGTCAAGTCGGCCAACGATGTCGCGGCCGCAATCGGCGAAAGCATTGCGGGGTCGCAATCAGCCTTCGCAGAGCGGATGAACGCCGAATCGCGCCGGCTCGGCATGACCGATTCCAACTGGGTCAACCAGCACGGCCTGCATGACGACAACCAGTACACGACGGCGCGCGACCTCGTTATCCTTGCCACCGCGTTGCGCAAGGAATTCCCGCAACATACCGGCTATTTCTCGATCGAAGGGCTGGCAGCGGGCGACAAGGTTCTGCCCAGCCACAACAATCTCATAGGCCGTTTCGAAGGCGCCGACGGCATGAAGACCGGCTACACCTGCCCGTCCGGCTATAATCTCATCGCCTCGGCGACGCGCAACGGCCGCACGTTGCTCGCGGTCGTTGTCGGATCCAAAACCGTGAAGTCGCGCGACGAGAAGGCCGCCGCCATGCTGGCGCGGGGCTTCACCGTCTCGACGTCCGGAGGGCCGTCGCTCGTCGAGCTCAAGCCTACCGGCAGCGAGCCCGACAAGCCGGTCAACATGCAAAAGGAACTGTGCACCAAACAGGGGCGGGCCGCGCGCGCCAAGGAAGAGAAGGAACGCGCCAAGGCAGAGAAGGATGGCAAGAAGGCTCCGGAAACGATCTATCTCGGCGAAATGACCCGCGAACGCGTGCTGGTCAAGGTTGAACTCGGCGGAGCGACCGGGCCGCTGTCGACGGCTGCCGCCGCCACTATCGCCGCCAACCGGGTCTATGCCGACGTGCCGATCCCGACCTGGCGTCCCGACAAGCCCGTGCCGGGAATCGCCGCCTCCCAGCAGGGCGACCAATCGGGCAAGCCGAGTGGCTGATTTCCCTATCCCCGTATCGGTGCTGACCGGCTTTCTTGGCGCCGGCAAGACGACGCTGCTCAACCGGCTGCTCAAGGATCCGGCGCTGACCGACACCGCCGTCATCATCAACGAATTCGGCGATGTCGCCATCGACCACCTGCTTGTCGAGCAGTCGTCGGACGGGGTCATCCAGCTTTCCGATGGCTGCCTGTGCTGCACTGTGCGCGGCGAACTGGTCGACACGCTGGCCGATCTGGTGGACCGCCTGCAGACGGGCCGGATCGCCCGGTTGAAGCGGGTGGTCATCGAAACGACAGGGCTCGCCGATCCGGCGCCGGTGCTGCAGTCCATCATGGGCCATCCCGCCCTGGTGCATGCATTCCGGCTCGACGGCGTCGTCGCCATGGTCGACGCGGTCAATGGCGAGGCCACGCTCGACGCTTATGTCGAGGCGGTCAAGCAGGTAGCCGTCGCTGACCGCATCGTCATCGCCAAGACCGACCTCGTTAACGAGCCTGAAGCGCTGGAACGGCTTCGCGCCAGGCTGCGGAAGATCAATCCGGGCGCGCCGCTGCTCGATGCTTCCGCTGCCGGCGTGGCGGGCCTGCTCGATTGCGGGCTCTACGATCCGGCGACCAAGACCGCCGACGTTCGCAAATGGCTGGGCGCCGAAGCAGAGCATGCGGCGCATCACCATGCCGGGCACGATCACGACCACGACCACGACCACGAGCACCGGCATGACCGTCGTGTCCGGTCATTCACGCTGGTCCATGACCGGCCGGTGCCCTATGCGACGATCGAGATGTTCCTCGACCTGTTGCGCTCGGCGCACGGTGAAAAGCTGCTGCGGATGAAAGGCATCATCGAGCTTGCCGAGAGCCCGGAACGACCGCTGGTCGTACACGGCGTGCAGACGCTTCTGCATCCGCCGGCCCGCCTGCCGGCATGGCCGGACGAGGTGCGTGGAACGAGACTGGTGCTGATCACGCTGGATATGCCGGAGGATTATGTCCGCCGCCTGTTCGCCGCGTTCACCAACCAGCCGCAGGTCGACACGGCCGACCGGGCCGCGATGGAAAACAACCCGCTGGCGATTGCCGGCCGCTGAGTTGAACCACACCTGGTTTGCCTTGCCGCATCCAATCGGGGGGCTAGATTCGTCTCGCGTAGAAAGGATGCGAGACGATGAACATCGCTTTTCCCGGCGAGTCCGCCGAATATAGAGCTTCCCGTGACCGCTTGCTGGCGAAGGAGATCGAATTGCGCCGCGCCATGGAGGCGGTTTCGGTCCTCCGGCGCGAACTGCCGCCGGGCGGGCTCATTCCCGAAGACTATGTTTTCGACGGCCTCGGCCCGGACGGCATTCCGGCCAGGTTGAAACTCTCGGAGCTGTTTGCTCCGGGCAAGGACTCGCTGGTCGTCTATAACTTCATGTTTCCCCGCTATCCTAAGGACGATCGACCCGGTCCGGCCGAGGGCGCGACGGCGCGACTGAAACTGGAAGAAGGACCGTGCCCGTCATGTGTCGCCTTTCTCGATGCGTTGGACGGCGCGGTGAAGCATGTGGAAGGAGCAGGGTTCAATTTCGTGGTGATCGCCAAAGCGCCACTTGACCGCTTGACCACATTCGCCAAGGAGCGTGGGTGGCGAAACCTGCGCCTGCTGTCGTCGGCCGGGAACAGTTTCAAGCGCGACTATCTTGCCGAGACACCCGAAGGATTCCAGATGCCGATGGTGACGATCTTCCATCGCGATGGCTCTGAAATCCGGCACTTCTGGAGTTCTGAGATGCTTTACGCACCCGCCGACCCTGGCCAGGATCCTCGCCACGCTGGCACCATCGAGCCGTCCTGGAATATTTTCGACCTGACGCGCGAGGGCAGGCCTTCCGACTGGGAAGAACAGCTGGAATACGACTGACGCATTCGCGGAAGAGGACGTGCGCTTGTGAGGGTCGGAGGCCGTAAACAGCGTCCTCAGCCCAAGCGGCTGCTCAGCTGCCGAACATGTTGGTGATGCGCCTGGTCATATTGCCGAGCAGGCCGGGCTTCTCGGCAGGCGGAGCCTGCACCGCCACTGGCGCGGGTTCGGGCACGAGAGCGGTCTCGGCGGGGGCCTGCGCAGGCGCTTGCGCCGCGGCCTTGGCGAGCGCTGCGGCTGCGGCCTTTTCCTCGGCGGCTTTCTTCTTCGCCTCCGCAGCCTGCTGCTTTGCCGCCTCGGCGGCTTCGCGCTCGGCCATCTGGCGACCGGCCGGCGAATCGATGCGGCCCATCCGGGACGTCGCGGTCACCGTGCCGTCATGCGACAGCGACGGCGGCTCGACCGGAACGCGTTCGCCGCGCGCCCGCTTGCGGGTCCATTCCGAAACCAGGCTGGCTTCCTTGAGGCCGGCGATGGTCGGCTTGGGTGCGATTGCGCTGCTCGTGCCGACCGCGTTCGAAAACGCGGCCTCATAAGTCGATCGGTAGGATTGGTAGGCGGTCCTCAGCGAGTCCGGCTGGGTGAAGGGAGGGCAGGCGTCGCTGGCCGAACCGAACTTGGCATCGCCTTCGGGAATGCGATTGAAGACGTAGCGCTTTTCGCAGACGTCGACCTTCGGCGGCACCTTGGTGATCTCGAAATGGTCGTAGCCTTCCTTCAGCATGGTCCAGAACTCATAGTTCGGATCGTTGCGGTAGCGCGCCATGTTGGCCGCTGTCATGCGGAAGGGAAACGCTTGGATCTGGAATTCGGTCTGGCCGCCCTGGAAGGCGTCGCGCCCGAAGGCGTAGATCTCCTCGATCTGCGCGTCGGTCATCGAATAGCAGCCGGACGAAGAACAGGCGCCGTGCACCATCAGATTGGAGCCAGTGCGGCCGTGGGCACGGTCATAGGCGTTGGGGTAGCCGATGTTGAAGGCGAGGTGGTAGTTCGACCTTGGGTTCATCTGGTGCGGCTTCACCGAGTAGAACCCTTCGGGCGCCTGGCGGTCGCCCTCGATGAATTTCGGGCCGAGCTTGCCCGACCATTTGCAGATGTCGTAGGCGGCGATCAGATCGTAGCGGCCATTGGTCTTCTGCTTCCAGATCTCGACCTTGCCTTCTTCCTTGAAGACGCGCGCCATAACCGGCGAATTGCGGGGCATCCCCTTCGCCTTCATCTGCGCCAGGACCTTGGCCGGCAGCGGCTTCTTGGCCTGGGGCGAGATGTCCTCGAATGTGGTCGATCCGTTGCAGCCCGCCACGGCGAGCATGGCAAGCAGCAGTCCGGCGCGCGCGAATTTGGCAGTCATCGGCATGAATAGTCTTCGTTTCCGTCGTACTGACCGTCCCGCGGTCCCCCGCCGGTCCAGTCCAATGGTCGCGACCGTAAGCCCGTTAACCTTGAAATTTGATTACCGCAAGCAGCAAGAGCAGACCCTCCAACCACCCATTGACAGAAAACTGGCGGCAATTTTGTGGCGAAACCGGTTCGTTGCCGCAACATCGCCTCGTTTGGGACGATCCGCGAAGCCCGTTTGGAACCAACTTAGAGGCTGCGGCCCATCGCCAGATACTTTTCGCGGCGGTGCTCGCGGAAATCCATGTTTTGCGATCCAAACTCACGCAGGCTCCTGGCGATCTGATCGCCGGTGGCGCTGATCACCGCTTCGGGGACGCGGTGTGCACCGCCCAGCGGTTCCGGGATGATCGCGTCAATGATCTTCATCTCGAGAAGATCCTGAGCGGTGATCTTCATGTTTGTTGCTGCATCCTTGGAGCGGGTGGTGTCGCGCCACAGGATCGACGCTGCACCTTCCGGCGAGATCACCGAATAGATGGCGTGCTCCAGCATGTAGACCCGGTTGGCGGTGGCGATGGCAATAGCGCCGCCCGAGCCGCCTTCGCCGATCACCACGGAAACCGACGGCGATTTCATGGCCAGGCACGCCGAAGTGGAGCGGGCGATTGCCTCGGCCTGGCCGCGCTCCTCGGCGCCGACGCCGGGATAGGCGCCGGCGGTGTCGACCAGCGTCACCATGGGTATGCCGAAGCGATCGGCCAATTCCATGATGCGCACCGCCTTGCGGTAGCCTTCAGGCCGCGGCGAGCCGAAATTGTGCTTGAGGCGGCTCTTGGTGTCGGAGCCCTTTTCCTGGCCCATCACCGCGATCGGATCGCCGCGAAAGCGCGCGAAGCCGCCGACGATGGCGTTGTCCTCGCCGAAGGCGCGGTCCCCGGCCAGCGGTGTGAAGTCGGTGAACAGCGAGCCGATGTAGTCGAGGCAGTGCGGCCGGTCGGCATGTCGCGCCACCTGAACCTTCTGCCAGGGCGTCAGAGCCTTGTAGATGTCGCGCAGCGCGTCGCGCGAGCGCTTCTCCAGCCGGGTGATCTCGTCGCCGACATCGACCGCCTCGCCATTCTCCGCGAGCTTCTTCAGCTCGTGGATCTTGGCCTCGAGTTCGGCGACGGGCTTTTCGAAGTCGAGATAATTATACATGCGCAAGCGGACCGAATTGCCTGAAAAAGAAATGTGGCCGTCATTTAGACCAGCGGCATTGGCCGCGAAACGTGCCTTCACATAGCGTCAGCCCGACTTGTCGGCAAGCGGGTGATGGTCGTTGACCAGTCGCACCAGCCTTTCCTCGAGCACATGGGTGTAGATTTGCGTCGTCGAAATGTCGGAGTGGCCGAGCAGTTGCTGCACCGCGCGCAGATCCGCGCCGTTCTGCAGGAGATGGCTGGCGAAGGCGTGGCGGATCACATGCGGGGAAATTTTCGCGGCGGCGATGCCGGCGCGGGCGGCGAGCGCCTTGAGCTCACGCGCAAACACCTGGCGCGGCAGATGGCCGCTCTCCGAGGACGCGGGAAACAGATACGGGCTCTCGGCCAGCACAGGCGTTCCGTTGCGCACCTCCATCCAGGCGCGCATGGCGGCACGCGCCTTGGCCGAAAGCGGCACCATGCGCTCCTTGTTGCCTTTGCCGCGAACGATGAAGTAGCGCTCGTCGCGCAGCGCCACATTCACCGGCAGGCCGACCAGTTCGGAAACGCGCAGGCCGGTCGCGTAGAGCACCTCGACCAGCGCATGCATGCGTCTGGCGGCGAGAAGCGAGCCGTGGCCGGTGGAGCTGTCGGCTGCTTCCAGCGCCGCCCGGTCGAGCAGCCGGCCGGTCTCGGTCACGCTCATCGTCTTTGGCAACGGGCGGTCTTTCCTGGGGCTGTCCAGTGTGCCGGTCGGGTCGTCGGCGCGCAGGCCCTCGGCATAGAGGAATTTGTAGAACTGGCGCAGGGCCGAGAGCTTGCGCGCCTGCGAGGTCGGCGCGAATCCGCGCGAGGCGATGTCGCCGAGATAGGCCCGGATTGCGCTCGCATCGGCTTCCGCCAGGCGTCCGCCGAGCTGTTCGGCGGCGTCTTCGAGGTCGCGGCGATAGGAGGAAAGCGTGTTTTCGGCGGCGCCGCGCTCGGCGCTCATCATTTCGAGGAAGGCTTCGATGCGCGCTGCGCTGCGCATGATTACTGCCGCGGCTTCGGGTTGAGCTTGTCGGTCGGTACGCGCACCGAGATCTCGCCCTTCTTCGGCTCGACATACATGACCAGCGCGAACATCGCGCCATAGATCAATCCCGCCAATACGCCCAAGGTCACCAGAAACCGGAATAATGTCGGCATTAATAAGCTGTCCGAATACATGCGTCCCCGTTTCGGTTATGGGACGGGGTGCAGGTCAGTTCAAGGGCTAGCGGGCCAGTGCTTGACGCAAACCCCCTTTTCATGTCGAAACGCCGGCAAGAGCGGAGAGTCCGATTTTATCGGAATTTATGAGCCGGATGGGTACAGAAGCGCTAATTCCGACGGCGGGCAGCCATGCCGAGGTGCTGAAGCATCTCGGTCAGCGCTCCATCGTCTTTGTCGGGCTGATGGGCGCCGGCAAGACCGCCATCGGCCGCAAGGTTGCGGCGGCGCTAGGCCTGCCCTTCACCGACAGCGACCACGAGATCGAGAGCGTGTCGCGCATGACAGTGCCCGAACTGTTCGAGCGCTACGGCGAGGCCGAGTTCCGGGCACTTGAGCAGCGGGTCATTCTGCGCGTGTTAGAAAGCGGCCCGCAGGTGCTGTCCACCGGAGGCGGGGCGTTCATAAACGGGCAGACCCGGGCCGCGATCGAGGCGAGCGGCGTCTCGGTCTGGCTGAAGGCCGATCTCGACACGCTGATGGAGCGCGTTTCCAAGAAGCAGAACCGGCCGCTGCTCAAGAACCCCGATCCGCGCGGAGTGCTGGAAAAGCTGATGGTTGAGCGCTACCCGGTTTATGCGCTGGCGGCGCTGACGGTGCCGACGCGCGACGAACGCAAGGAAGTGATCGCCGCCGAGGTTATCGAGGCGCTGCACCGGCATTTCGGACAGGCCGCCTCCAACAATTCCCCGAAGGACAGGATATGAGCGCAGACGCGGTGACGGTGGAAGTCGGGCTCGGCGAGCGCACCTACGACATTTTGATCGGCCCGGGGCTGATCGGTCGCGCCGGCGAGGAGATCGCCAAACGCCTGCCGGGCATTCGCGCGGCCATCGTCAGCGACGAGAACGTCGCTGCCCGCCATCTCGGCGCATTGTCGGAAAGCCTTTCCGGGAGCGGCATCGAATCGACGTCGATCGTGCTTCCGGCCGGCGAGAAGACAAAGAGCTTCGACGCGCTGCAGCAGGTCGTCGACGGAGTGCTCGCGTCGCGGTTCGAGCGCGGCGACGCGATTATCGCGCTCGGCGGCGGTGTGATCGGCGACCTCGCCGGCTTCGCCGCCGGCATCGTCCGGCGCGGCATGAATTTCGTCCAGATGCCCACCTCGCTGCTGGCACAGGTAGATTCCTCTGTCGGCGGCAAAACCGGCATCAACACTGCGCATGGAAAGAATCTCGTCGGCGTCTTCCATCAACCGCGCCTTGTGCTGGCCGACACCGGCGCGCTCGACACACTGCCGCCCAGAGAGTTCCGCGCCGGCTATGCCGAGGTCGCCAAATACGGTTTGATCGACCGCCCGGATTTCTTCGCCTGGCTGGAGAAGAATTGGAAGGAAGTATTCGACGGCGGACCGGCGCGCACCGAAGCGATTGCGCAATCGTGCCGCGCCAAGGCGGAGGTCGTGGCCCGCGACGAGTTCGAGACCGGCGACCGGGCACTGCTCAATCTCGGCCACACATTCGGACACGCGCTGGAGGCGGCGACGGGTTATGACGGCTCCCGTCTGGTTCATGGCGAGGGCGTGGCCATCGGCATGGCGCTGGCGCATCGCTTTTCGGCCCGGCTCAACCTCGCCAGCCACGACGATGCGGCGCGCGTCGAGGCGCATCTCGCCGCAGTCGGCCTGCCTTGGCGGATGGCCGATATTCCGGGCCCGCTGCCCGACGCCGAGCGCCTCCTCGCCTATATCGCGCAGGACAAGAAAGTGTCGCGCGGCGCGCTGACCTTCATCCTGACGCATGGCGTCGGCCAGTCCTTCATCGCCAGGGATGTGCCTGCATCCGAAGTGCTCTCCTTCCTCCGGGAGAATCACCCGGATGAGCGCTGATTCTTTCTTCGACCCCTCATCCCCCTGCCGGAACATTCTCACCGTAACCACGGGGAGAAGGATGATGGCCGCAACGCCGATGTCCCCCTCTCCCCGTTCTTCATGGGGAGAGGGTGAGGGGCAATCTCCTTTCCATCGGGGTTTCTCGCGATGCTGAACGCCGGCTGGATAATTGCCGGCGTCCTGCTCGTCTTGATCGTGCTGGCAACCATCTTCCGCATGCGGCTGCTGGCGGCGTTCGGCCTTGAACTGCGTTCCATCGAATCTCGGCCCGCGGCGCATGAGGGATCTGCCGGCGTTCCGGCCGAGCGCGAAGGCGGCACGATGAAGCTGGATCGCCTGGGAGCACTGTTCGACCTGCACGAACTCGAAGTCTCAGATGTGATGGTCCACCGTCTTCACATGCGTTCGGTCAACGCCGACGACCCGCCGGAAGCGGTCGTGCGCGAAATCCTGCAGAGCCCGCATACCCGCATGCCGCTGTGGCGCGGCTCGACCGACAATATTGTCGGCGTGCTGCACGCCAAGGATCTGCTCCGCGCGCTCAACGACGTCGGCAACGATTTTTCGCAGATCGACGTGATGAAGATCGCTGCAAGGCCGTGGTTCGTGCCCGACACGACGACGCTCCAGGACCAACTTGCGGCTTTCCTCCGCCGCAAGGCGCATTTTGCCATCGTGGTCGACGAGTATGGCGAAGTCGAAGGGCTCGTCACCCTAGAAGACATCATCGAGGAGATCGTCGGCGAGATCGCCGACGAGCACGACATCGATATGCAGGGCGTCAAGCAGGAGGCCGACGGTTCGGTGGTGGTCGACGGGTCGGTGCCGATCCGCGACCTGAACCGCGCGCTCGACTGGAAACTTCCCGACGACGAGGCGGTTACCATCGCCGGCCTCGTCATCCACGAGACGCAGTCGATCCCTGACGAAAAGCAGGCCTTCACCTTCCACGGCAAGCGTTTCGTGGTGATGAAGCGCGAA
Organism: Mesorhizobium sp. WSM2240; assembly: GCF_040438645.1. NCBI lineage: Bacteria > Pseudomonadati > Pseudomonadota > Alphaproteobacteria > Hyphomicrobiales > Phyllobacteriaceae > Mesorhizobium > Mesorhizobium sp. WSM2240. The sequence goes on along the minus strand of NZ_CP159253.1, from coordinate 4,527,216 downwards.
AGGAACCGCATCACCCGGCTCAGGATCAGGCCGGCAGTGGAGGGGTGACTACGTTCAGAGATCTTCAGCGGCTTGATCGCGGCGGCTTTCTTGCTGCTGGCAATGAATGTGCGCATCAGGGGCAGGAAGAACGCCTTTCTGAATCGCCCGATCGGCACCTCTGGCTCCAAATAAAATGATTCTCCGACAATGTCGGTGTTGTATTCGTCGAATATGATCCAGAGCCGGAGATCGGCTTCCAGGCCTGCGCGCCGCTTCTCCGTCTCCGGAATTTCAACAGCAAGCCGGCCGGCCTCTGGCTCCTTGCTGGTGATCGGAAACAAGAGGAGTAAGTCGCCATCATTGCGGGGCAGGCGGATCCCCACTGTAACAGGGCGGGCATTTTCGGCCTTCGGTTTCTCCACGTGCAGCTTCACGCGCCCAAAGATAAGGATATCGGATCACACAAGCGGTCTGGATGGAATCAAAACTCGTCACCCAGCCGCCTCGTCATCCTCCGCATAGGAATCGATTGCTGCCTCGATCTCTTCGATCAAAGTGGCGGGCAAGGTTTCGATTGTGCCTGAATGGCGGGTCTCGGCGCGCGCCTTGAGTCGCCGGTAATCTTCAATATTTAGGAGAACGAGGCGCGGCTTGTTGCGCTGCGTGATGGTCACAGGGTGACGCAACGCTTCCGCGATGATATCGCCGGATTTCCGGGAGAGGTCGCTTGTCGAATAGGTTTGATCAACGGACACTACAGCATTCCTGGCAATCTAGGAATTGCTGTAAATTACAGCATTAACCTCAGTACTGCAATAGCGGACGCAATCAACCCTCACCACCTCGTCTGCTCGCCCGGCGCGGCGGGCTCGATCGCCAGAGCGTGCAGCCCGGCGTCGAATTCGCCTGCCAGCGCCTGGTTCACTGCGCGATGGCGCTCGATGCGGCTCATGCCGGCGAATTTCGGCGACACGATACGGATGCGGAAATGCGTCTCGCCCTTGCCGTCGAATTCGGCGTGGTGGTCGCCGTCGACGTGGTGATGCCCGGCGTGCAGATGGCTCTCGTTGATGACCATCAGCCGCTCCGGCGCGAACGCCTCTTTCAGTTTCGCTTCCATCGTCGCCGCTATGGACATTGCCGTCTCCTTCGCCCACATATGCCGGCGCCGCCACAAAAAACACCGAACTCTTGGATTAATCCGCGATTCAGCGGGTTAGGGCGATCGTCGCCAAAATGTCAATTCTTGTTTCGTATCGCGAACACCCCATAAATGGGTCGAGATGAGTACGTATTCGAAATATTTCGAAAAGATTCGCGTGCGCCCCGACCGCAAAGCGGCGGAGGCCGAGCCGCGCGCGCCGATCTGCCAATGGGACGGCTGCAGCGAAGCCGGCACGCATCGCGCGCCGGTTGGCCGCATGAAGGAAGGCGAGTACTTCAAGTTCTGCTTCGAGCATGTGCGCGAGTACAATAAGGGCTTCAACTATTTCTCCGGCGTGCCGGATTCGGAGATCGCCCGCTTCCAGAAGGAGGCGCTGACCGGCCATCGGCCGACTTGGGCCATGGGCTCCAACGGCAATGCGCGCTCCTCGCCGGATTTCGCCACCAAGCGCTCCGGCCGCGCCGGCTACTACAACCGCGTCCGCGATCCCTTCAACCTGTTCGACGGGCCGCGTGACCGCTCGGAGCCGCGCGAGCGCAAGGCCAAGCCGCTTGAGGCCAAGGCGCTGGAAACGCTTGGTCTAACCGTCAAGGCGACTGGCGCGGACATCAAGGCGCGCTATAAGGAACTGGTGAAGCGCCACCATCCGGACGCCAATGGCGGCGACAGGGGTTCGGAAGACCGGTTCCGTGATGTGCTGCAGGCATATCGCGTGCTCAAACAAGCGGGTTTGTGTTAAACCGCCGTTCTGTTAAAGACCGCGCCCGAGAGAAAGAGATTGCCGGCGAAAGGTGATGCTTTCGCGCGTGGAGATTGATGGTCTAGATGAATAAAGTCGATCGCGACATCGCAAACCTTCCAGACACCACCGTGTCGGTCAAAGAGAAATTCGGCTTCGAATCGAAGATGGTGGTGCCGGCCTATTCTGCCGCCGACGCGCATGTGCCGGACATCGACCCCGACTATCTGTTCGACCGCCAGACGACCATGGCCATCCTGGCCGGCTTCGCCTACAACCGCCGCGTCATTGTGTCCGGCTATCACGGCACCGGCAAGTCGACCCATATCGAGCAGATTGCGGCTCGTCTCAACTGGCCCTGCGTCCGCGTCAATCTCGACAGCCATGTTAGCCGCATCGATCTCGTCGGTAAGGACGCGATCGTGGTCAAGGAGGGCATGCAGGTCACGGAATTTCGCGACGGCATCCTGCCCTGGGCTTATCAGCACAATGTCGCGCTGGTGTTCGACGAATACGACGCCGGCCGCCCCGACGTGATGTTCGTCATCCAGCGCGTGCTGGAATCTGCCGGCCGCCTGACCCTGCTCGACCAGAGCCGCGTCATCCGCCCGCATCCGGCGTTCCGCCTGTTCGCCACCGCCAACACGGTCGGCCTCGGCGACACCACCGGCCTCTATCACGGCACGCAGCAGATCAACCAGGCGCAGATGGACCGCTGGTCGATCGTCACTACGCTCAACTACCTGCCGCACGACAACGAGGCCGCGATCGTGCTGGCAAAGGCCAAGCACTACCGCAACGACAAGGGCCGTGAAATCGTGGGCAAGATGGTTCGCGTCGCCGACATGACCCGCTCGGCTTTCATGAATGGCGACCTTTCGACGGTGATGAGCCCGCGTACGGTCATAACCTGGGCCGAGAACGCCGAGATATTCGGCGATGTCGGCATGGCGTTCCGGCTGACCTTCCTCAACAAATGCGATGAACTCGAGCGCACCATCGTGGCCGAGTTCTACCAGCGCGCCTTCGGCGAGGAACTGCCGGAGAGCGCGGCGAACGTGGTGCTGGGCTAAGATCGGGGAGCGATGGCGGGTCCGGGCGACAATATACGCAACAAGCCTAAGACCGGCGGCGACGCCGATGTGTTCAAGCGTGCGGTGACGGTCTGCATGCGAGCGATTTCCGGCGACCACGAACTGGAAGTCGGCTTCGCCAAGGACAAGCCGGCGCTTGCCGGCAGCCGCGCCCGCCTGCCCGAAATACCGAAGAAGCCGACCGCGACGGATATTTCGGTGACCCGGGGCCTGGGCGATTCCATGGCGCTGAAGCGAGCTTGCCACGATCTCCGCATCCACTCGAAATTCGCGCCGGAAGGCAAGCAGGCGCGCGCCGTCTACGACGCCGTCGAGCAGGCCCGCGTCGAGGCGATCGGTTCTCGCGCAATGGCCGGCGTCGCCGACAATATCGGCTCGATGCTCGAGGACAAATACGCCAAAGCCAATCTCGCCGACGTCCGCGATCAGGCCGACGCGCCGATCGAGGAAGCACTGGCGCTGATGGTGCGCGAGAAGCTGACCGGCCGCGCCGCGCCGAAGAGCGGCGAGCGCATGGTCAATCTCTGGCGCAAATGGGTGGAGGAAAAGGCCGGCGCCGATCTCGACGGGCTGGCCGGCAAGCTGGACGACCAGCAGGCCTTCGCCCGCGTCGTGCGTGAGATGCTCGCCTCCATGGAGATGGCCGAGGAACTCGGCGAAGACCAAGAGAGCGAAGAGTCCGAAGACAGCGAGGAAAACCAGCCGCAGGGCGAGGAAAACAGCGAGGAGGGTGGCGAGGCCGATTCCGGCGCCGAGCAGTCGCAGGCCGAAGATGCCGAAGCCGCTTCCGAGGAAGAGCAGCAGGGTGAGATGGAAGCCTCCGACGCCACCGCCGAGGATGTTTCCGACGACGAGGACGCCGACGCCGAGACGCCGGGCGAAGCCAAGCGCAAGGACAATCCCTTTGCTGACCTGCCGCGCCAGGTCGACTATAAGGTATTCACCACCGCCTTCGACGAAACCGTGGGCGCCGAGGAACTGTGCGACGAGGAAGAACTCGACCGCCTGCGCGCCTTTCTCGACAAGCAACTCGCCAATCTGCAGGGCGTGGTCGGCCGTCTTGCCAACCGGTTGCAGCGCCGCCTGATGGCACAGCAGAACCGTTCCTGGGATTTCGATCTGGAAGAAGGATACCTCGACCCGGCGCGCTTGGTGCGCGTGGTCATCGATCCGATGCAGCCGCTCTCCTTCAAGCAGGAGCGCGACACCAAATTCCGCGACACGGTGGTGACGCTGGTGCTCGACAATTCGGGCTCCATGCGCGGCCGGCCGATCACGGTCGCCGCCACCTGCGCCGACATTCTCGCGCGCACGCTGGAGCGCTGCGGCGTTTCGGTCGAAATTCTGGGTTTCACCACCCGCGCCTGGAAGGGTGGGCAGGCGCGCGAGAAATGGCTGAAGGACGGCAAACCGCCGACCCCCGGCCGCCTCAACGATTTGCGCCACATCATCTACAAATCGGCCGACACGCCGTGGCGGCGGGCGCGGCGCAATCTCGGCCTGATGATGCGCGAGGGCCTGCTCAAGGAAAATATCGACGGAGAGGCGCTTCTGTGGGCGCATCAGCGCCTGATCGCACGTCCCGAGCAGCGCAAGATCCTGATGATGATCTCCGACGGCGCGCCGGTCGACGATTCGACGCTGTCGGTCAATCCGGGCAATTACCTGGAGCGACACCTACGCGCGGTGATCGAACTGATCGAGACGCGCTCGCCGGTCGAGCTTCTGGCCATCGGTATCGGCCATGACGTGACGCGCTACTATCGCCGCGCCGTCACTATCGTCGACGCCGAGGAACTGGCCGGCGCGATGACCGAGCAACTCGCCTCATTGTTCGGCGAGGAGAGTGTGCGGGAAACCCGCCGCGGCGGGTTGAGGCGGGCGGGGTGACAAGACAAACACTCTCAGCGCTGCGGCACTGCATCAAATCTTTTGATTCAACATTCCTTCGCCGCGCCGTCCGACGTCAGCCTGTACGAACTGCAACTTTTGCGCTGGCCCTTGCAGCCTTTTTTATCTCTCCAGCGCCCACCTTCGCCCAATCCGCCGTCGGTCAAATCGACATCTCCGCCCGCCCGATCGCGAATTTCCACATCGGGCGTGAGAACAAGAGATTCGGGGCACTGGAATTCGTCGGCGGGCTGGAACTCACCTCCTCCTCCCGCGATCTCGGCGCGCTTTCGGCCTTTCGCTTCATCACGCCCGGCGCCGATTTCATCGGCGTCGCCGATACCGGCTTCTGGTTCTTTGGAACTATCGTCCGCGACGCCGAGCAGCGCCCGGTCGGCATGAAAAATTTCCGAATGACCCAGATGGTCGACGAGAGCGGACAATCCGTCGACCGGAAATGGCTGGTCGACGCCGAGGGGCTCGCAGTCAGGGATGGCGTCGCCACTGTCGGCTTCGAACGCAACCATCGCATCGCGCAGTTCAGGATCGAGCCGGACGGCATGAAGGCCGCCTTCGGCCAACTGGAATTTCTGGTGCCGGCAAACGAGTTGCGCCAAAATCGCGGCTTTGAGACCGTCACCCATGCCCATCCGCACGGGCAGCACGAGGGCGGACTGGTAATCGTTTCGGAAAAGAGCCTCGATAAGAAGGGCAACATCTTCGCCGCAATCATCGAAGGCCCCAACCGCGGCGTGTTCACGGTTAAGCGCAACGGCAATTTCGACATCACCGACGGCGCCTTCCTGCCCGACGGCGACCTCTTGCTGCTCGAGCGCAGCTACACCATGGCGGAAGGCGTGAAGATGCGGCTGCGACGCATTTACGGCGAGTCTATCGCCAGAGGCGTGGTCGCCGACGGGCCGGTGCTGCTCGAAGCCGACATGAGCTACCAGATCGACAATATGGAGGGGCTCGACGTCTGGCGGCGCGCCGACGGCGCTCAAATCGTATCGCTGATCTCCGACGACAACCACTCCATCCTGCAGCGAAACCTCTATCTGGAATTCATCCTGCACGAGGACTGAACGCGGTGTCCTCTGTCCCGAGATCAGGATAAAACTGCGCGGCCTTTCCTTCGGCGAACCAGTCCGGCAGCGACCAGCGGTCCGGAATATGTTCCCGCGCCCAAAGGGCGAGCTGCTGCAGAATCGGAAGAAAATCCGCTCCCCGCCTCGTCAGGTGATATTCGAAGCGCTCCGGATTATGCTGATAGGCACGTTTCGTGATCAGCCCGTACGCCTCAAGCCGCGCGAGCCGGTCGGCCAGGATATTGGTCGAGATTTTCTCGGTGATGTCGGCGAGTTCATTGTAGCGATGGCGGCCTGCAAAGATCGTCCGCAGCACCACCAGGCTCCATTTGTCGCCCACCAGATCGAGCGCTGATGCGACGGGGCAGGGCGAACGGAACTGCGGATACACCAAAGCGCACCTCTCGACTTTCATGTTGCAAGTGGCACCGATATATGGTTCCATACGGTGACTTGCAAAATGAAAGTCGCTATGGCCCGCGGATTTCTAGACGGCGGAGCCGGCGGGAACCGTCGTGGTTCGCGGAGGGACGAAAGTGATGAAACGCTACGTTTTGCCGGTGCTTGCCTACCTCGTGCCGACCTTTGCGCTCGGCTTTGTCTGGCACCTCATCCTCTTCGAGGGTTACTACAAGGCGCTGCAAATCTATCGCGATGACATCATCGTGCCGTTTGGCCTCGTCTCGATCCTGATCCAAGCTGTGATCTTCGCCTACATCTTCGACAGGATGTTCGCGGGAAGCGGCGATGGCTGGTTTGCGCGCGGGCTGCGTTATGCCGCGCTTGGCGCCTTGCTTTCCTGGAGCTTCACGACCATCGCCGTCGGGGCCAAGAACGTGATGACCTCCGTTCCCGATTATCTCGTCATCGAGACGGCATTCACCGCCGTGCAGTGGCTCATCGTCGGTCCGCTGACGGCGCTCGCATTCGAAGCCAGGCGCAGGACAAGGCCAGCGCTGCCATAGCCATCCTACCGCTCAACATTTGCCGCCATAAAGGCGAGCATGCGATCGAGCGCCTCCTGACCCGCGGCGATATCGAGGTTGAACTGATATTCATGCGGCAGCGGCGGGCTGTAGTTGGCCGGGAAGAAAAGGCTGTCCACCTCCACGTTCAATTCCTCAAGCCTTCGCACCAACGCTACAGCCTGTGGTGCGAGGGGATCGCCGTTGCCGCTTGAGATAAAGGCCGGCGGGAAAGCGTTGGTCACGTAGTTCGTCACGGAAGCCAGCCTGAACCGCTCATCCCTCATGAAGTCCCTGGTTCCCGAATAAGCCCAGAGCACCGTTCTGGCGAGCCAGCCGTAATTGCCCTCCAAATCGACCGATTCGATGTCATAGGCGCCGGAGAGCAGCAGGATGGCGGCAAGCCGATCGGGGTTCAGCTGCGGTGCAATGCCAACCTGCCCGGCATAGGCCGGATCGGTGGTGATGATGGCGACCTGTGCTGCAATCTGCGCCCCGGCAGAATCGCCGGCTAAGATGATCGTGTCGGGGTCGATATTGAGACCGGCGGCATTGCGAACGAGATGGCCGAGTGCTGCGTTCACCTGCTCGACCGGCTTGGGATAGGTCACGCCGAAGCCGTGTGAATATTCCAGACCCACGGTCGTGTAGCCGCGGCCGGCCAGAATCTTCAGATAGTTGGCGACGCCTTCCTTGCTGCCGGCCACCCATCCGCCGCCATGCACCCAGACGATTGTCGGCAGCGGCCCGTCGGCGCCCTCGGGATAATAGATGTCGAACATCTCGTCCGGTCCGTCGCCATAGGCGAGATCCCGCCGCGTGAGGATGTTGTCCGGGACGTGCTTCTCGAGCGCGGCTTCAGATGCCCGGTCGCCACGGGAGAACGCCTCCTGGATGATCGCCACCGACGGCCAGGGGCTGAGCCGGAAGGCCAGCACGACCGCCACGATGAGCACGACGACTATGCCCAGGAGCCAGAGAAGCAAACGTTTGGTCATCGACGGTCCTGGTCCGCGATTGCTGTTCCATGCGGTCCGCGATACAGCCGCAGGTTGCCGAGTTGACGGGTTCAGCCCTTAGCACAGGAAAGGACCGTTGGCACGGCATGCCTCTCGTTTGGCTGGTGAACCGGCATTCGCCGCGAGGATTGGGCGCGCGAGCTAGCGCCCGGTGTTGATCGCGATCCAGATCACATGCCTGGCGCCGCGCCTGCCGTTGGCGCGTATTCCGACCTCCTCGACGGAGAATCCCGCATCGCGCAGCCGCCGGGTGAAACCAGCATCCGGTCCTGACGACCAGACCGCCAGCACGCCTCCCGGCCGCAACGCCGCGCGAGCGGCTTTCAGACCTGCCCGGTCGTAGAGGGCGTCGTTGGCGGTGCGGGAAAGCCCTTCGGGGCCGTTGTCGACGTCGAGCAGGACCGCGTCGTAACGCCCCTCGGCCAATCGTATCAGATCGCCCACATCGGTTTCGCGGATGGTCAGGCGGGCATCGTCCAGGCAGCCGCCGAATATCTCGGCCATCGGTCCGCGCGCCCAGGCCACCACCGCGGGCGCGAGTTCAGCGACGGTGATGCGAGCGTCGCCGTCGATCTCGGCAAGAGCGGCGCGCAAGGTAAATCCCATGCCCAGCCCGCCGATCAGAATGTGCGGTTCCCGGCGACCGCGGATCCTGTCGCAGGAGAGTTTTGCGAGCGCCTCTTCGGAGCCGCTCAGCCGGCTGTTCATCAATTCGTTGGTGCCGAGCATGATCGAAAACTCGGCGCCGCGCCGTTTGAGGCGGAGTTCTCCTCCATCGGGGATTTGCGCGGAATCGAGCTGGATCCAGGGAATCACGAATTGCCGTCCTAAGCCAGTGCGGGCTGACTCCAGCGCGCCGCGATCAGCCGGTAGGGGATCAGCGCGAAGACGGCGATCAGAAGCTTCACGGCAAGGTCGCCCAGCGCCCATGACATCCAGCGCGCCGCCTCGACGGGCAGCACGCCTAGCAGCGGCGCCGCCTCCAGTGCGAACGCATCGTCGGGGCCGACGAAGGCGAAGGCGCTGGCGAATGCGATTGTGAAGAACATTGCGGTGTCGAGCACCGATCCGGTCAGCGAGCCGATGACCGGCGCGCGCCACCAGCTTTGCCGGCGCAGCCGGTTGAAGACGGTGATGTCGAGAAGCTGGGCCAGCAGGAAGGCCGAACCGGACGCGATCGCGATGCGCGCCAGCCTGTCGGCTGCGGTATCGAAGCCGATCAGCCCGTAGCGGAACATCAGCGGCGGGATGAGAATCGAGCAGACGACCGCCACCATGAAACCGGCGAACACGACGCGGCGCGCCATTTCGGGGCCGTAGCGGCGGTTGGCGAGATCGGTGACCAGGAAGGCGAACGGATAGGCGAAGGCGCCCCAGGTCAGAAGGTCGGCGAGCGACAGGTCGCCGATCTGCCCCGCGACGGGGAACTGTACCAGGATGTTCGATGCCACGACGACAAGCGCCATGACGGCCACGAAAGGCAGATATGCGGAAGAGAATTTCATTTTTTTAGCCTGGGTAATGGAACCAGGGAGCGGTCTTGAAAGACGGCGCTCCGTGAAGCGAAGCCTGGCCTATTTCGATGCTATCGGAACGGACCAAGCTCCGGGCGGTTGTCCCCCGCCCGAAAGCGAAATTAGGCGGCGGCCTGTTCGGCGGCCTTCTTGGCGATCTGCTTCTTCAACAGGCGCGCGCGCTGTGAAAGCTCGGCGACATCGGCCTTGGCCAGGAAAGCGTCGAGGCCGCCGCGGTGCTCGACTGTGCGCAGTGCGTTGGCCGAAATGCGCAGGCGCACATTCTGGTTCAGCGCCTCCGAGATCAGCGTCACGTTGAGGAGATTGGGCAGGAAGCGGCGACGCGTCTTGTTGTTGGCGTGGCTCACATTGTTGCCGGACATAACGGCCTTGCCGGTCAGTTCACAAGCGCGGGACATTTCAGTACCTTCAGGTCTCGAACGGCCATTGATCGTAGCGCACCAGGACGGGTGGCGCGCAGCCTCATCAAGCGGCCTCATGGAAAAGTTGGCGTTCCATAGTGGCATTTCGGCCAGGCGTCAAGCCGCAACCGAGCGGGAGCGGCGGCCGCCGGCATCCACACTAATGCCGGAATTTCTCGCTTGAACCAAGGCGACAGGGATATTTGCGGGCGGCCATGCCGTCCGCGTGAACAAGGACATCGCCATGGCGGGACTTTTCCAGGCGTTTCTGGTCGCGCTGGTGGTGACCGTGCCCGCCCCGCGCAAAGAGGGGCTGCAATCCTTCAGCGGCGAGTATTCCGTGACATTCCTCGGCATCCCCGTCGCGTATTCGACCTTCAACAGCACCTTCGAAGGCAACTCCTTCTCGGTGAAAGGCACGGCTTCGGCCGCTGGGCTGGCGCAGCTTTTCGATGACACGCAGGGCTCGGTGTCGGCTGCCGGCCGCTTCGCAGGCAACAGGACGCAGCCCACGGCATTCCGCGTCGACTATACTGAAGGCAAGAAGTCGCAGATGACCTCGATCCGCTTCAAGGGCGGCTCCGTCACCAGGACCGACAACGTGCCGCCGCTGAAAAAGCGCGGCAAGGACTGGGTGCCTCTCACGAACGCCCATTTGCGGACGGTCACCGATCCGCTCTCGGCGACGCTGGTTCGCGCCGACAGCCTGGCGGAAGTCTGCGGGCGCACGATCAAGATCTATGACGGCGAATTGCGCTTCGACCTGACGCTCAGCTACCAATCGACCGGCACCATGGCGATCGACGGCTGGGAAGGCAATACGGTCACCTGCAACGTCCGTTTCAATCCGGTCGCAGGCTACCGCAAGGGTCGCAAGGCGCTGGACTATCTGAAAAACCGCAGTCGCATGACGATCACGTTTGCGCCGCTCGGTACGACCGGGGTATATGGCCCCGTCCGCGCCACGGTCGGCACCCAGATCGGCACGATCACCGTCCAGGCGCGAAGGTTCGAGGCCACGAAATAGCGCGAAATGCCGCGCGCCAGGGATGTGAAGCATGGGGCGCGCCACACTGATCGGCTTTTCGGCAGTCGCCATGTGGGCGTCGCTGGCGCTCTTCACCGACGCCTCCGGCGCGGTGCCGCCGTTTCTGCTCTCTGCCATCACATTCGCGATCGGCACGCTGGTCGGGCTCGTCGCGCGCCTGTTCATGCCGGCTCAGCCGCGGCGTGAAAAAATCCCGCCGCAGGTGTGGATCATCGGCATTGGCGGCCTGTTCGGCTACCACTTCTTCTATTTCACGGCGCTGCGCAACGCGCCGGCGGTCGAGGCCAGCCTGATCGCCTATCTGTGGCCGCTGCTGATCGTGCTCGGCTCGGCGCTGATGCCGGGCGAGCGGCTGCGCTGGAACCATATCGCCGGCGCGCTGCTTGGCCTTGCCGGCACCTTCATGATCGTCACCAAGGGCGGCGGGCTCGCCTTCGAGAGCCGATATCTGTTCGGCTATGCCATGGCGGGGGCATGCGCCTTCCTCTGGTCCGGCTATTCGCTTCTGTCGCGCCGCTTTGCCGCCGTCCCGACCAGCATCGTCACATGGTTCTGCGCCGTGACGTCGGCCCTGTCTCTGGTCTGCCATTTCGCGCTGGAGGAAACCGTGCTGCCGTCGGGCGTTTCGCAGTGGCTGGCGGTGCTCGGCCTCGGGCTGATGCCGGTAGGGGCGGCCTTCTACGCCTGGGACTATGGCGTCAAGCGCGGCAACATCCAGGTTCTTGGCGCTGCCAGCTACGCCGCGCCCCTGCTCTCGACGCTGGTGCTGATCGTGGCCGGCTTCGCCGAGCCGACGCTCAGCATCATCGCCGCCTGCCTGCTGATCACCTCTGGCGCGGTGCTGGCGGCGAAGTCGCTGCTGTTCGGCAAGGGCTCGGCAACGGCGCGCCGGGCCGAAGCATGATGCCGTTTGCCGGCGGCATAGAGGCGACGGCCAACGCGACGCTCCTCTTCTCGCTCGCCGCTGCGGTCGTTTACGGGCTGATCCTGAATACGCGCGAAACGTTGCTGCGCTCGGCCGCCAAGACGCTTGCCGTTGCGCTGCTGGCGGCGCTTGCCTTCATCCACGGCGGGCCGCTCCTGCTTGTGGCCGCGCTGGCGCTCAGCGCCCTCGGCGACGCCTTCCTGTCGCGCGACGGCGACAAGGCATTCCTCGGCGGCCTCGCCAGCTTTCTTGCCGCGCATCTCGTCTATATCGCGCTGTTTTCGCTGGCGGGCGCCGGGCTTGAACCGCTCTGGCAGCCATGGCGGGCGGTTCTCGCCGCAGCCATGGCCGCGTTCGCCGCAACAATGCTCATTATGCTGTGGCAGCGGGTCGGGCCGGATCTGCGCCTGCCGGTCGCGGCCTATGCCGTGGCGATCCTGGGCATGGGCGTTTCAGCGCTGACGCTGGACAATGTCTGGATCATCGTGGGCGCGGTGCTGTTCATGGCTTCCGACGGACTGCTCGCCGTCGAAAAGTTTCTCGTCGCCGCCATCTCCCAACATCGCGAATGGATGCGCCATGCAGTCTGGGCGTTGTACTACGCCGCGCAGCTTATGATCACGCTGGAGTTTCTGCTGTAGTGTAGATTACTATCCGCTTCACCGGCTCGGCTTCGCCTCGCCCTCGGGCTCCCAGCCCGGCTCCGCCAGTTCGAACTGAGCGAATTCGAAGCCGGGCGCGACTGTGCAGCCGACCAGTGTCCACTCGCCGAGGCTTTTCGCCGTCTGCCACCATCCCGCCGGCACGACATGCTGCGGCCGCTCGCCGCCGAGAATATCCGGCCCGAGCCGATGGCTCGAAATGCCGCCGCTCTCCTCGTGAACCGTCAGCTCGATCGCAGCGCCGGCATAGAAATGCCAGACCTCGGCCGCGTCCTTCACCCGGTGCCAGGCCGAGATATCGCCCTTCTCAAGCAGGAAGTAGATCGCCGTCGAGTGGCCCCGGCCGGGACCGTCGCGAAAAGTCTCGGCATACCAGCCGCCTTCGGGATGCCGCTTCATGCCTAGCGCCGCGATGATCTCGGCCGCGGACATTGTCACTAGAAGATGTCCTTGCGCTTGCGGATTTCGGCGAAGACGTCCTCGTCCGACGCTGTTTCCATGCCGAGGTTGCGGCGGATCGCCGGATCGTGCCAGCGCAGGAACGGATTGGTCGCGAGCTCCTCGCCGATCGTCGTTGGCAGTGTCGGCTTGCCTTCGAGGCGCAACCGGTCGATCTCTGCGGCGCGTTCCCTCAGCGCCGAATTGGTCGGATCGACGGAAAGCGCGAAGCGGGCATTGGCCTGCGTATATTCGTGGCCGCAATAGACAGTCGTTTCGGGCGGCAGCGCGGCGAGTTTCTTCAGCGATTGCAGCATCACCGGCGCCTTCGCCTCGAACAGCCGGCCGCAGCCTAGCGCAAACAGGGTGTCAGCGGTGAACGCCACCTTCGACTTGGGAAAATAATAGGAGACGTGGCCTACTGTATGGCCCGGCGTGGAAATCACGCGGATCTCCTCTCCGCCGAACGGGATGACCGAACCATCCTCGACCGTGTCGTCGATGCCGGGAATTTTCGTGGCCTCCGCCTCCGGGCCGATGATGCGCAGGCCGAACCGCTGCTTCAACGCCAGATTGGCCTCGACATGGTCGCCATGGTGGTGCGTCGTGAGGATCACCGTCGGCGTCCAGCCGGTGCGCTCGACAGCGGCAAGGATCGGACGCTCTTCCGGCGCGTCGATCAGCGCCGTCTCCCCGGTCGTCTCATCATGCACGAGCACGCCGAAATTGTCGCTCCGGCACATGAACTGGTCGATCTGCAACGGCATTCTTGCCTCCATTTTTGCGGGGACGATAGGGCGCTCGCCGGCCCGTGTCACCCCTGTCGCGGCCTTTGTTGAACTCGGCGGACATCGCGGATACCGTCGCGCACATGAATTCGGACATCGTCGATCTGCGCTCCTTCTACGCCACCACGCTCGGCCGCATCGCCGAGCGGTCGATCGCTATGGCGCTTGCCTCGATTTGGGCCAGCCTTCCCGATGAGCGGCTGGTGGGGCTCGGCTACGCGCTGCCCTGGCTCGACCGTTTCGGCGCAGATGCCGAGCGGGTCTTCGCCTTCATGCCGGCGACGCAGGGGGCGGTTTTCTGGCCCGCCAATGGGCCTTCCGCGACGGCGCTGGTATTCGACGAGGAACTGCCGCTGGTTGATTCCTCCGTCGACCGCATGCTGCTGGTCCATTCGCTCGAACACGCCGAAAATCCGCGCGAGACCTTGAAGGAGATCTGGCGCGTGCTGGCGCCGGCGGGCCGCGTTGTCATCGTGGCGCCGAACCGCCGCGGCATCTGGGCGCGCTTCGAGCACACGCCCTTCGGCACCGGCAGGCCGTTTTCGCGCGCCCAGCTTAACGCGCTGCTTCGCGAGGCGAATTTCACCCCGTCGGCGTGGTCGGAAGCGCTGCTCTTTCCGCCTTCGAAACGGCGCTGGATGCTGCGCTTCCACAGCATCCTCGAGCGCGCCGGCCGGCGCTGCTGGCCGATTTTTTCCGGCGTCGTCATTGTCGAGGCGCAGAAGCGGCTCTATCAGGGCCTACCCGTCGCAAAGCGCGCCTCCCGCCGCGTCTTCGTGCCGGTGCTTACACCGCAGGGCGCACAGACCGCCAGGATGCCGCCCGAGGTCTGACGGGCCGTGGCCGGGCTGTGCATGGCGGCCGGGGCGATCTATCGTTCCCGACATGAAAGCGGCACTGCCCCTGCTTCTCTGGCTTGCATGCCATTGGCCGGTCCCGGCCCACGCCGACGCCGTTGCGGTCGATGTCGAACTGGTGCTGGCGGTCGACGTGTCCGAATCGATGGACCCGGAAGAGTTCGCCATCCAGCGCGCCGGCTATGCAGCGGCGCTCCGCCATCCCGGCTTCATCCGGGCCGTCCTTTCTGGCCCGAATAGCCGCATCGCGCTCAGCTATTTCGAATGGGCGGGGACGGTTCGCCGGCAGTCAATCGTGCCCTGGCAGGTGATCGACGGCGCCGACAGCGCGCGAGCCTTTGCCGACAGCGTGGAAAGCCTGCCGGCCGACGTGTTCCGGGGCACGTCGATCTCGGCGGCGTTGGACTTTGGCGCGTCTTCGATCGAGACGAACGGTTTCGACGGCGCGCGCCGCGTCATCGATGTCTCCGGCGACGGTCCCAATAATTTCGGCGGCCCGGTCATGCAGGCGCGCGACGCGGCGCTCCGCCGCAACATCGTCGTCAACGGCCTGCCGATCCTGATCCGGCCGTCGCCGATCTTCCCGGCGATCGACCGCTACTACGCCGAGTGCGTTACCGGCGGCCCCGGCTCCTTTGTGCTGCCGATCCGCTCGATCTCGGAGTTCGCGACAGCCATCCGGCGAAAGCTCATCCTGGAAGTCAGCGGAGCCTCGCCCGATCCGCGGGTCCTTCCGGCGCAGGCGGGCGCGCCGGTCGATTGCCTCGTCGGCGAACGCGAAAGGCAGCGGCTTTCGGACCGGTTTTATCCGGAACTGGACAGGTAGGATTCGGCGGCTGTCGCAGCTTCCCGGAAGGGTGCCGCCGTCAGCCTCCCTTGATGATCTTGAAGAAGTTGGTCGCGCTGCCTGTGCGCAACGCTACCATATCCTTGCTGGTGATACGGCCGCTCATAACGCCTGCCATCATGCGTTGACAGAAAACAGGCGGCACCTTGTCGGTCGAAATCCGCATGAACTCGGCAACCTCATGCTTAACCTGCGGATCCCACCACTTCACGATCGAGATGCACTTGTTCAACGCCTGCTGGCGTGCGGCCGGATCTTTCAGTAGTTTCTGGTCGTTTGCATCCTGTTGCCCGGCTGTCGCACAGCCGGCTATCGCAATCATCGCGACAAGAATTGCCCAAGCCCCGTTTCTCATCAGTTCCCCATGCTTTTTGGTATTGTTGGAGAACAACTCTTACGCGTGCAATCCGCGCCTGTAAAAGCGTTCGATTGCATGGTCCGAGATATGCAAAAGAAAAACTGACGCGCGCCGCTTGGCGGCAATACGAGGGGAGCGAGTGCCTGCCGCCTCAGCAAAAAACCGCCTGCTGGCCGAAGAAGTTCCAGAACCACCACGGCATTTGAAGCCGATCTTCTGGTCGTTAGAGTCCAGGGCGGCCAGGAGACGGTTCACGGCATGACGAGTTGCGGGGCTTCGCCGATCTTCTCGATCTCGTATGGCGTGGTCTGATAGACCTGGTTGATCCAGTTGCCGAAGAGCAGATGGGCGTGCGAACGCCAGCGGTTAAGCGGCGGGCGGGCCGGATCGTCGTCGGGGAAGTATTCGTGCGGCACTTCGATCGACACCCCGGCGGCTACATCGCGGTCATATTCTTCCTTGAGCGAAGTCGAATCGTATTCGATGTGGTTGAACATATAAAGCCGGTTGCCGGTCGTTTCGGCGAGCAGACAGGGCCCGGTTTCGTCCGATTCCATGAGCATTTCGAGGCCAGAGCCGGTGGGAATGTCGGCGGCGCGCACCTCCGTCCAGCGCGAGACGGGAATGGCGAAGTCGTCCGAGAAGCCGGCAAGATAAGGCGAGGCGGGAGCGTGGTTGCGGTGACGGAAGACGCCGAAGGCTTTTTTCTCAAGCGTGTGTTTCGCAACGCCGTGGAAATGCCGCGCGGCGGCCATCGCGCCCCAGCAGATGAAGAAGGAGGAATGGACGTGAGAGGTCGTCCAATCGAAGATGCGCGTCAGTTCCTCCCAATAGGAGACCTCCTCGAAGGGCAATAGCTCCACGGGCGCGCCGGTGACGATGAAGCCGTCAAACTTGCGCTCCGCCACCTCTTCCCAGGTCTGGTAGAAGGTAATGAGGTGATCCTCGGGCGTGTTCTTGGGCCTGTGATTGCCGATTCGCACCAGCGTCAGTTCAACCTGCAGGGGCGAGGCGCCGATCAGCCGTGCAAACTGAGTCTCCGTGCGGATCTTGTTGGGCATAAGGTTCAGGAGCCCGATCTGCAGCGGGCGGATATCCTGACGCCGTGCCGTCCGCTCGTCCATGACGGATACGCCTTCGCGGACGAGTACTTCGTGAGCGGGAAGCTGATCGTGAATTTTGATCGGCATGGTACAAGCTCCAAACAAAAAACCGGCTGCGAAATCGCGGCCGGTTCCGGACTTGTTTCGCGGCCCTTTAGCAAGTTGTTTAACGTGGCTGCAAGCCGACCGGCCAAATCACCACGAGGGCCCGCTTGTAAATCCACACTCGGCCGGCGTCAACTGGCCAAGCTTTTTCTCGACAATCCGTGCCTCGGCTTGTATCTCCGTGCGGCCTTCGCGGCTCCCCAAAACCGGACTTTTAGCCATGACGCAGCCGATCGATCAAAGCCGCCCGCAGCCCAAGCCAGGCGTCATGGACATCGCCGCCTATGTGCCGGGCAAGAGCACCGCGCCCGCGGGCGTCGCCAAGGTCCACAAGCTGTCGTCGAACGAAAACCCGCTCGGCGCCTCGCCTGCAGCGATCGAGGCGGCGCGCGAGGTAGCCGGCCAGCTCGAATTCTATCCGGACGGCTCCGCCACCAAGCTGCGCGAGGCGATCGCCGAGGCGCATGGGCTGAACCCGGCGAACATCGTCTGCTCCAACGGGTCGGACGAGATCATCGGCCTGCTCGCCCAGAGTTACCTCCAGCCCGGCGACGAGGGCGTGTTCACCGAGCACGGCTTCCTGGTCTATCGCATCTACATACAGGCCGCCGGCGCCGTCCCTGTCGTCGCCAAGGAAACGAACGAGACCGCCGATGTCGATGCGATCCTGGCCGCGGTGACGCCGAGGACCAAGATCGTCTTCCTCGCCAACCCCAACAATCCGACCGGCACCTACATTCCTTTCGAGGGAGTCCGCCGGCTGCATGCCGGCCTGCCGAAGCATGTGCTCCTGGTGCTCGATGCGGCCTATGCCGAATATGTCCGCCGCAACGATTATGAATCCGGCATCGAACTGGTCTCGTCGTCGCAGAACGTGGTGATGACCCGCACCTTCTCGAAGATCCACGGCCTCGGCGGCGTACGCGTCGGCTGGGCCTATGCGCCGGCCCATATCGTCGATGCGCTGAACCGCATGCGCGGGCCGTTCAACGTCAATGCGGTGGCGATCGAAGCCGGCGCAGCCGCGATGCGCGACCGCGCCCATGTCGAGCGCACTGTCGCGCACAATGAAAAATGGCTCGGCTGGCTGAGCCAGGAACTGCCGAAGCTCGGCCTGCGCGTCACGCCCAGCGTCGGCAATTTCGTCCTGATCCACTTCCCGGCGGACGAGAAGCATTCGGCAGCGGCCGCCGACGATTATCTGACCGCGCGCGGCTATATCTTGCGCAGGGTGGCAGCCTACGGCTTCCCGAATGCGCTGCGCATGACCATCGGCACCGAAGAGGCCAATCGCGGCGTGGTCGCCGCACTCGCTGAATTCCTGAAAAGCTGACCGAAAATGTCCGAAGCCATGTTTGAAAAGATTGCCCTGGTGGGCATCGGCCTGATCGGCTCGTCGCTGGCCCGGGTGATCCGCCGCGAGAAGCTGGCCGGCCACATCGCCATCTCTACGCGCAGCACCGCTACATTGAAGCGGGCGAAGGAGCTCGGCCTCGGCCACTCCTACACGACCGACGCGGCGGAAGCAGTCAGGGATGCCGACCTCGTCATCATCTCCGTGCCGGTCGGCTCGTCGGGCGAAGTCGCCGCGCAGATCGCGCCGGCGCTGAAGGCCGGCGCCATCGTTACCGA
This sequence comes from Mesorhizobium sp. WSM2240, assembly GCF_040438645.1. Lineage (NCBI taxonomy): Bacteria > Pseudomonadati > Pseudomonadota > Alphaproteobacteria > Hyphomicrobiales > Phyllobacteriaceae > Mesorhizobium > Mesorhizobium sp. WSM2240. The sequence goes on along the minus strand of NZ_CP159253.1, from coordinate 4,508,575 downwards.
TGTCGGCTCGACCAAGCGTTCGGTGATCGCACAGATCGAACCGCATATGCCGGCCAACGTCCATTTCATTCCGGGCCATCCGCTCGCCGGCACGGAAAAATCCGGCCCCGACGCCGGCTTCGCAGATCTTTTCGAGAACCGCTGGTGCATCTTCACGCCGCTGCCCGGCACCGACGCCGCGGCGCTCGGAAAACTGTCCGAATTCTGGAGGCGCTGCGGCTCGAATATCGACACGATGGACCCCGAGCACCACGACATGGTGCTGGCCATCGTCTCGCATCTGCCGCACATCATCGCCTACAACATCGTCGGCACAGCTGACGATCTCGAAGCCGTCACCAAGACCGAGGTAATCAAATACTCGGCCTCGGGTTTCCGCGACTTCACCCGCCTTGCCGCCTCCGATCCGACCATGTGGCGCGACGTCTGCCTGCACAACAAGGACGCGATCCTCGAAATGCTGGCGCGGTTTTCCGAGGATCTCGCCTCGCTGCAGCGCGCCATACGCTGGGGCGACGGCGACAAGCTGTTCGACATGTTCACCCGCACCCGCGCCGTGCGCCGCTCGATCATCGAGGCCGGCCAGGATATCGACGTTCCGGATTTCGGTCGTCAGGCGATCGAACATCCGGATGTGCTCGCAGCTCAGCCGAAGTCATGAGACCTGCGCGCAATTGCGCCTGACGAATACCTTTGATGGGCCTCAGTCGCCCGGCAGTCCCGGGTCGGTTTCCGCGAGTGATTTTCGGTTCTCGAAGGCTGCCCACCAGGCGCCGAGCTTCGGATAGTCGCCGAGCGCGGCCGCGCCCTCATCGGCTGCTGTGAAATAGGCGACCATCGCGCCGAGATGCAGGTCGGCCAGCGTCAGCCTGTCGCCGATCAGGAAATCGCCGCCCCCGGCCAGAGATTCCAGCGCGGCCAGAACCTTGCGCGAGCGCGCCAGCCCTTCGGCGATCACCGCCTCGTCCGGCGTCCTGCGCTGGGCATTGAAGACACGCTGCGAAAACACCTGCCGCACCATCGGCCAGTAGCCGTAGGAATCGGCGATGGCGATGATCTGGTTCATCCGCGCCCGTTGGCGCGGCGCTTCGGCTTGAAGGCTCGGCCCGGCAAACATCTCGTCGATGTAGCGGGTGATCGCCGTGGTCTCGTAGAGCACGAAGCCGTCATGGTCGAGGGTCGGCACGCGCCCGAACGGGTTCAGCGCGATATAGTCCGGCAGGATTTCTTCGGCGAAGGGATCGACCTCGACATGGCTCCAGACAACGCCTTTTTCCAGCATCGTCATGCGCACTATGCGCAGATAGACGCTGTAGCTGTAGCCGTAGAGCTTGATCGTCATGCCGCTCAGGCGTCGCCCTTCACCACGCCGACGAATGGCAGTTCGCGGAAAGCGTGGGCGACGTCCATGCCGTAGCCGACAACGAAATAATCCGGGCAGTCGAAGCCGACATAGTCGGCGTTGAGCGTAGTCTGCCGGCGCATGCGCTTGTCGAGCAGAACGGCGATGGCGCAGCTCTTGGCGCCGCGCGACAGCATCAAGTCGCGCGTGAAAGACAGCGTCTTGCCGGATTCGAGGATGTCGTCGATCAGGAGCACGTCGCGGCCCTTGACCTCGTTGTCGATGTCGCGGAGCACCCGGACCTCGCCGCTGGTCGTGCCCGTCCCATAGCTGGAGATGAAGATGAACTCGACCTCCGGCGACAGGCCGACATCGTGCATGGCGCGGATCAGGTCGGCGGCGAAGATGAACGAGCCTTTCAGCACCGAAATGACCAGCAGATCGGTGTAGTCGTGGGCGGCGATCTCCTTGGCGAGTTCGAGATTGCGCCTGGCGATGGTCGAGGCGGAGAACAGCACCTCGATTTGTTTGCCGCGAACGATTGGCATGATCAATTCCTACTCGCCGAATGTGACCAAAACGGTCTTCACTCCGCTTTTAGGCACGTCGAGCCTGCTCGAAAAGGCGAAACGTTCGCCGGGTTCCATTTGTCGGGCGTATGTCCCCAGTTTGTAGCGGGTCACCCGGCCGTCATTGGAGGCGACGCGTATTTCGAGAGGCGGCAGCGCCGCAGCCCCTTTGCCGTCATTGGCGGCATGGCCGTCGACATGCAGAAAGCTCTTTTCGCCGGCGGTCTGGATGCGCGACGAAACGCCCGAAATGGTCAGCGCGGCGGCAGGCTGCGGCGAGGCGCCGCGGATGAGAGCGTGCCCGCCTGAAACCCAGAACGCAGCGGCGACGGCGGCCATGCCGAACGTCCAGAATATCGGTCCGCCGCGCACCGGGCCCCTGGCGGTGAGATCGTCGCCGGCGCTACGCAGCATTGCCATGCCGCCTGCCGCATGTCGGGGAGCGGCGGGGAATCTGGAGCGGTCGGGGTCGCGCTCGGGCGGCGAGACGGTCTCGTAGTCGGCGTCGACAATGTCGTCGAATGCCGCAACGGAACTCGACGGCAGGGAATGCGCGCCCCTGCCGGCCATGATTTCGCCGGAAACCGGGCGTGCGGTGCGTTGGTCTGCCATGATGCCGGCCAGCCTTCGATCGTCCCCCGCTGCGGAGGTAAACGGAATTGGTTAACGCTTCGCTGCCACCGGGCGGATATGGGGCCAAAACCGCAGAAAATTTAACCGCCGGTTAACCATGCGGACCGATGGTCGATCGAGACAGGCAGCCCGTATTCGGCGCTCCAAAAATCCAGGGTTCATGAGTTGATTCGCTTCGAGAATGTCGGCCTGCGTTACGGAATGGGACCGGAGATTCTCCGCGACATCTCCTTCCACATTCCGCAGCGCTCGTTCCAGTTCCTGAGCGGACCTTCGGGCGCCGGCAAGACGACGCTGCTCAGGCTGCTGTTCCTGTCGCTCAAGCCCACGCGAGGCCTGATCAATGTCTTCGGCAAGGACCGCTCGCGCATTACCAGGCACGAACTGCCGATGCTGCGCCGGCGCATCGGCGTGGTGTTCCAGGATTTCCGCCTGCTCGACCACATGACCACCTACGAGAATGTGGCGCTGCCACTGCGCGTGCGCGGGCGCGAGGAGGCGAGCTACCGCACCGACGTCATCGAGCTCCTGAAATGGGTCGGGCTCGGCGAGCGCATGCATGTGCTGCCTCCGGTCTTGTCAGGCGGCGAGAAGCAGCGCGCCGCGATCGCCCGGGCGCTTATCGAGCAGCCTGAAATCCTGCTGGCCGACGAGCCGACCGGCAATGTCGATCCGCCGCTGGCCAGACGACTGCTCAGGCTGTTCATCGAACTCAACCGGCTCGGCACCGCTGTGGTGATCGCCACCCACGATCTCGGCCTGATGGAACAGGTCGACGCACGCCGCATGATCCTGTCCGGCGGGAGGCTCGACATCTATGACTGAACTGGCCGAGCAGCATGACGGGCATGGCTTGGACGAGGCACGTCCGGCCAAGGAGCGCGCGCAGCGCAAGTTAGCGCCGATCGTGCCGTCACAGAACATCGCCGGCCGTGCGCTGATCTCCGTCATCGCCATCATGACCTTCCTGTCCTGCCTGACGCTTGGCGCGGTCACGCTGGTGCGCGACACGGCATCGGTCTGGGAAAACCAGATCGCGCGCGAGGCGACGATCCAGATCAAGCCCTCGGAAGGGCTCGACATGGAGGCCGCACTGGCTACCGCCCAGCGCATCGCCAGCGAGTTCGCCGGCGTGCGCAACGCCAGGATCATCGACCGCGCGGCGACTGCGCGGCTGCTCGAACCCTGGCTCGGCGCCGGGCTGAATATCGACGAACTGCCGGTGCCGCGGCTGGTCATCGTCACCATAGACCAGGACAACCCGCCGGATTTCGCGTCCATGCGGGCCCTGCTCGCCGCGGAAGTCCCGAGCGCTGCGCTCGACGACCACCGCACATGGGTCGACCGGCTGGTCGCCATGGCGCGAACCACCGTCACGCTCGGCGTGGCGGTGCTGGTGCTGATGCTCTCGGCGACGGTGCTGTCGGTGGTGTTCGCCACGCGCGGCGCCATGGCCGGCAATGGTCACATCATCGAGGTGCTGCATTTCGTCGGCGCCGAGGCACGCTTCATCGCCAGCGAATTCCGGCGCCACTTCCTGCTCACCGGCATGAAGGGCGCGGCCGTTGGAGGCCTGGCGGCCATCGTGGTGTTCATCGTGTTTTCCTGGTGGTCGTCGATGAACCTCGCCACGCCCGAGGCCGACCAGGCGACGGCGCTGTTCGGCAATTTCGCCATAGGCGTGACCGGCTATGCCGGCGTGGCGCTGGTGGTGGCGGTCGTCGGCGCGCTGACGGCGGCGACTTCGCATTTCACGGTCGTGACCTATTTAAGTGACATAGACGTCGGCCGTCCGGATGGAGGCTGACTAGGTGCAGAACCGGTGCACGACGCGCGTTGGCGCTGTTCAAGACGGCGATTCGGAGTTAACCATCGTATGGTGAACGGGCCGAACTCGACCGATTCGACTGCCGCCGCCGGAAACGGCGGCACGGGACATCATGGCCAGATGAAGCCGCGCCGCCTCGTGTCTCTTCTTCGCATTGCTGCATTTTCGCTCGTGGCGGCGGCCGTTCTGTTCGCCGCAGGCTTCGGCCTCTTCGCCAGCCACGTAAGCGGGATGGCCACGCCCGAGGACCTGCCCAGGGCCGATGCGATCATCGTTCTGACCGGCGGACAAGCTCGGATCGACGCCGGCCTCGAACTGCTGAAATCCGGCAAGGGCGAGCGGCTGTTGATCAGCGGTGTCAACCCGGTTGCCGACCGCGACGAACTCCGAGCCGCGACCGGCGCGGACAGGACGCTGTTCTCCTGCTGCGTCGACATCGACCATGCCGCGCTGGACACGATCGGCAACGCCGAAGAGAGCGCCAAATGGGTGCGCAGCCACCATTACGGCAGCGTCATCCTCGTGACCAACAACTACCACATGCCGCGCAGCCTTTTGGAAATGGGACGGTACATCGGCGACGCCGAGCTCCAGCCCTATCCTGTGGTCAACACCAGGCTGGACAATGGCGGCTGGGTGACCAAGCCGGGTGCGCTCCGGGTGCTGTTCACCGAATACAATAAATACCTCGTGGCGCTGGCGCGCGGCGTCGTGCCGGTGCGCACGAGCAGCGAAGACATCGCCACCGCCTCGTCGGCCGGTTTCGCTCCTCGCTGAGCCGCATTTTCCTTTTCCGGGCACTTGGTGTAACCAGCGGAGGCGTCCCTCGATCAGGCCCTTTCATGCTGCAAATCCGCTCGCTGGCTTTCAACATCGCCTTCTATCTCAGCCTGATTCTCCAGATGATCTTCTGGACGCCCTACTACTTCCTCGCGCCGCGCCACCGCGCCTGGTTCGTGCCGAAATTCTGGGCCAGCACGAGCCTGTGGCTGCAGGAAAAGATCGCCGGCACGAAAAGCGAGATCACCGGCCTCGAAAACCTGCCGGATGGCTCGTACATCCTGGCGCCGAAGCACCAGTCCTTCTGGGACACGATCGCCTTCCTGCCGCACATTCCCGATGCGCTCTACATCCTGAAGCGGGAACTGACCTGGATCCCCTTCTTCGGCTGGTACATCATGAAGATGCGGATGATTCCGGTCGACCGGGGCAGCCGCTCCAAGGCGCTGAAGGCTGTGATCGCAGCGACCAAGGCGGAGCTCGCGCGCAACAGCCGCCAGCTCATCATCTACCCGGAAGGCACGCGCCGCGCGCCGGGCGACGAGCCGGCCTACAAATGGGGCATCGTCGAACTCTACGCGCAGCTCGACATTCCGGTGGTGCCGGTGGCGCATGTCGCCGGCCTCTACTGGCCGCGCCGCAAATTCCTGCGCTATCCCGGCACGATAAAGGCGCGGTTTCTGCCTCCCATCCCGCCCGGCCTCGAGAAGGAGGAATTCATGCGGCGGCTGGTTTCGGAGACCGAAGCCGCCTGCGACCAGTTCCTGATCGAGGCTGCCCGTTCGGAGAACCCGCCGCCCATGCCGCCGACGGCGGTACAGAGGTTGAGGGAGTTGGGGGTGGGAGTCGGCGAGCGGTCAACCGCCGGCTAGTGCGTCGGCTCCAGCCTAAACATCGCCTTCGACGATCGCTCTCGCCTCCGCCTTGATCGGCTTGTATTTGAACGTGGCGCAGATGATCCCGTGGTCGTTGGTGCCGATTTCCTTATGATTGTCGAAGTTCAGATGATCGTTGTTGACGGTCATCCCGTCGAACATCCAGACGCGTTTTCTGCTGTTGTCGTAAAATTCCTCGCTGACCAGAATGTGGTCGAGCGACTCCATGATGTCCTGGTGTATGTGGGTGTAATACACGTCGCGGGTGTTGCGGTACTCCTGGAGTGTCTGGGCGGCGTACAGGCTGGTGTCGCCGCCGCCCACCGAATCGCCGACCAGATATCTCGGCTGTTCCGTCAGTATGTTAGCCGTGTTGCTGTGCTGGCCGTCATTGATGTCTCCGAGCACGATCACCGGCGTGCCGGTGCCTTTCATCTGTTCGGATAGCATGAACCGCAGCGCCGCCGCCTCCGCGGTCCGTCGAATGGTCGAGATCGCCGAACCCACCCCAGTCGCGTGCTTCTTGTAGGTGGCTTCGTCGGCCCTGAACCAACTCTCGCGGAATACTTTCGTCGGCGCCTTCGACTTGAAATGACAGACATAGACATGCACGTCATCGAGCGCTTCACGCGGCTTGATCGTAAAATGGAGCACGGGCCGCGAAAAGCTGTCGATGTCGACGCGGATCTCCGGAGTCTGCGGATCGTCTCCGGAGCTTTGCAGGATGAACTTGTCCGGGAAATTGACGATCCAATCGGGTTCGCTGCTCATCAATCCCTTGCGCACGATTGCGGCGCAGACGATGCGCTCCCCGATCGCGTCCGGCGGCGCAACCACGTCGTATTCGCCGGCGAGGCCGGAAGCCTCCACCGCCCGGTTGATCGAAGCCGCGTGCCACAATTCCTGAAACCCGAATATGTCGGGCTGAAGCATGCGAATAACGTTCATTGTCCAATCGATCTTCAGGTCGTATTCGGCCTGCGACCAGCCATTCCTGTCCGTGTAGACGGGCATGCTCGGTTCGTTGAGATTATAAAGATTGAAGGTTCCGACGGTTAGCCGCTTCAGGTTCATGTTCTTCCCCCACTTGCGACTTCATAAATATATTCGAAGTTTGTGACAAGCGTGTATAGTAACACCGGGAATACGATTTAACAACGCAGCCCTCGGTTCGCAGATTCAAGAAGGTATTCTTCTAAATCTTTATGCTGGGATCAGGTTCAGTCTGGATCGACAGCCAGCCTTTTCCCTACCGCCTCCAGCCAGTGATCGCGGATTCCGAGCGCTTCGAGGTGGCGGAGCGTGTTGAAAACGTATTCCTCGTTTGGCCCCGACTGGCCGACCGAGCCGGACACGATCGAGGCCGCGTGCTCCTCGTCGAGATTGCCGGCATACTGCACGTGGCCGCGGTCGACGATGTAGGTCACCGCCTGCGTAATCCCGCCATTCGCCAGCCGCACCGGCAGCGTGCGTTCGAGATATACGCTGGTCACCAGTTCGCGCTCGCGCAGATGGGCCAGCACTTCGCCGCGCAATTCGTCCGGCACCCGGAAAGCGAGGCCGACGCAGGAGCCGCCGCGGTCGAGCCCCAGCACCAGGCCGGGGCGGTCGGGCGTGCCTCGATGCACGAAAGAGCGCACGCAGAGCGAGCGGCGGAAGCCGAAAAGCCGGGCGCGCTGCGTGTCCACATGGGCAAAACCGGGACGCCAGATCAGCGACCCATAGCCAAAAACCCAAAAATCGCCCATATCGCCAAGCCAACTCCGACCGAAGCATCCGTTTCGAGCCATACGTAGCGCATGATTACGACGCGTGGGAACGGGATTTCCCCGAACACGCCGAGACAAAGGATAGAGCCAGGCATGGCCACGACCGAACGCACCAAGCCCAATTACAGCCGTCGCTTCTTCTGGCTCGGCGTATTCGTCGTCGTGCTTTTCGGCGGCTACAGCCTCGGCTGGTTTTGGCTCGCGGGCAGGCTGGAGGCGGAGGCGAAAACGGCGATCACGGCGCTCAACCGCGACGGCGTGAAAGCCGATTGCGCCAACCCGACCGCGCGCGGCTACCCGTTCCGCATCGGCCTGTTCTGCGACAGGGTCGCGTTTTCGGATGCCGCGCAGGGCGTCAGCCTTGCAGCGGGAAATTTCCGCTCCGCCGGCCAGATCTACGATCCCATGCGGCTCGTGGCTGAACTCGACGGTCCGGCGAGGATCGACAGCGCCAGGGCCGGGGCTTTCGCGCTCGACTGGGAAAATCTGCGCGCCAGCGCCCGGCTTTCGACGCCGCTGCCGCAAAGGCTGTCGCTCGAAGGCGTCCGGCTGAAAGCCGCGACGGCCGACGGCGCGCCGCTGCTTGCCGCCGAAAATTTCCAGGCGCATATGCGGCCTAACGAGCAGAATCTCGATCTTGCCGGCAGCGTTAGCGGGCTGGCGCTCGATTCGAGCCTGCTCGATGGGCGCAAAGTGCCGCCGCTGTCGGGCCAGTCCGACATCACCATCAATGACGGCGTCCGGCTGCTCGGGGAAAAAGTGAAGGATCTGCGAGGGCAGTCGGGCACGATCCGGGAACTTGCGCTGTCGACCGGGGAGAATGCCGGCGTCACGCTGAGCGGGCCTTTTTCGGTTGACGATGCCGGCCTGATCGACGCCAATCTGAACATCACCATCCGCGACCCGAAGGGGCTGTCGGCGGTTCTCGCCGAGGCGGTTCCCGAAAAGCGCGATCAGATCGAGCAGGCTTTTTCCGGTCTGGCAATGCTCGGCAATGCGCCGTCGCTGCCGTTGAGGATAGCCAAGGGCAGGGCTACGCTCGGCTTTATCCCACTCGGCCAGATTCCGCCGCTGCCGGCCCGATAGAGCGCGTCGGCAGCAGTCTGCTCAGGCGGCCACCGTTCCGTTCGGCGGCGCGAACACCGAGATCGCCTTCGGCCTGATGCGGAAATGCGCCGGGGTGTAGGTGCTGAGTTCGCCGTCGGTGTTGACCGCCCTGCGGCGACTGGTGCGGATCGTCACCTCGGTGGTCTGGAAAGAGCGCACATCGTTCCAGCGACCGTGGGTGCCCTTTCTCAGGCTCGGCAGCAGCGCCAGCAGCCGCCACCAGTGATCGACCTCGAGGCTGTAGAAATCGAGCTTGCCGTCGTCGGCGGTGGCGGTTTCCTCCACGGTCATGCCGCCGCCATAGTGCCTGCCATTGCCGACGGAGATCTGCATGGTGCGGAGCCGCTCGGTCGTTCCGTCATGGTCGAGATGGGCGGTGAACAGCCGCGACCGCGCCAGTATGCGCGCCGCCACGATCGCGTAGCCGAGCTTGCCCCAGCGCTTCTTGGCGTGCTCGGTCAGGTCGCTCGCCAGTTCCGCGCTGAAGCCGATGCTGGCGACGTTGAAGAAGAAATGCCCGTTGACCTCGCCGAGATCGATCGGCTGTGGCTTTTCGGTGGCGATCAGTTCCGCGGCCCTGACCGGATCGGCCGGAATGCCGACCGTGCGGGCGAAATCGTTCGCCGTGCCGAGCGGCAGCACGCCGAGCGGCAGCCCGGTGTCGACCAGCCCCGGCGCCGCTGCATTGAGCGTCCCGTCGCCGCCGCCGACGATGACGAAATCGCATTCCGCCTTATGAGCCCTGATCAGGTCGGAGATCGTTTCATTCTCGCCGACCTTGACTTCAGTAACCGCGATGCCGCGTTCTTCCAGCACCTTCACCGCCGAGGCGATCGAGCCGGTTCCGCGCCGGGCGCGCGGATTGACGATGAGCAGGGCCCGCTTCGGAGCTTTGGGTTTTTTCAAGGAGGTGTCGCCATGATTGGTTGTGGACGACGGTAGATAGGGGCGAGATGCGGCTGAAAAAAGTGCGCGCCGCCCGATCGGCTCCGGCGTGACCCAGTTACCCGCCAAAAAAGAACCCGCGGCCGGATGCGGCAGCGGGCCTGAGTGAGGAATGGCTATCATCGCCCACCGATTGACATGTTGCCAACGAATATGAATGATGCCCGGCATCAGAATTCCTTATGACGGCGGGCATGGGCGTTCACCTCGACAGCGATCTTTTGCGGACCTTCGTGGCCGTCGCCGAAACCGGCAATTTCACGCGCGCCGCGGATCAGGTCAGGCGCACCCAGTCGGCGGTTTCGATGCAGATCAAGCGGCTGGAGGAGACCGTCGGGGCGGCGCTGTTCGAGCGCGGACCGCGAGGCGTGCTTCTCACCCGCAAAGGCAGCGAACTGATCGCAAACGCCCGCCGCATCGTGGCGCTCCTCGACGAGACGGCGGCTTCGCTCCACACCGCGCCGCTCGACGGACCGGTGCGGATCGGCATTCCGGAAGAATACAGCTATGCGATCCTGTCGCGGGCGCTCAACGCCTTTTCAAGGCGGCACCCGAAGGTCGAGATCACGGTCAGATACGCGCATTCGGCCAGCCAGAAGGCGGCGATCGAGAGCGGCGAGCTCGATCTGGCCGTGGTTTTCGAATGGCAGGATAACTCGGATGGCGAGGTTCTGATGCGCGATCCGACGGTCTGGGCCACCTCGACGCTGCACTGCGCGCATGAGGAGACACCGCTGCCGGTCGCGCTCTACAGCCGGGCCGGCTGGTGCAAGGACTTCGCGATCAAGTCGCTGGAGCAGCGCGGCCTCGCCTATCGCATCGCCTATACCAGCGACACGACCGGCGGCCTGAAGCTCGCCGTCGCCTCCGGCCTCGCCGTGGCCCCGGTGTCGCGCAGCAACATTCCCGCCGATTGCCGCGAACTGACCGCCGTCGACGGCTTCGGCGACATCGACTCTTCCAATGTCGTGCTGCACCGCGCCGCCGGCGCGCGCAGCGAGGCCATAGACGGCATGGCCGAGGCTATCCGGGAGGCGTTTTCCTCACGAGCGATCGCCGCGGAATAAGCCTGCTCGGCTTCCTCCCGACATAGCTGCTGACAGAAAGTTGTCAGTAGATGCCTGTTATGCTGGAGCATCGAATTGCTTGCGAGGAGACGACAATGATCAAATTCTACCATGCGCCGTGGTCGCGGTCCGCCAGTGTCCACTGGCTTCTGGAAGAGCTCGGCCAGCCCTTCGAGATCGTGCCGGTCGATATACGCGCGCCGGGCGGCGTGCCGGAGAGCTATCGGGAGATCCAGCCCAACAAGAAGGTGCCGGCCATCGTCCATGACGGCACAATCGACACCGAGCGCGCCGCGATCTGCCTCTATCTCACAGAGAAGTTCCCCGAGGCCGGACTGGCGCCGGCAGTCGGCGATGACAACCGCGCGGCCTTCCTGAGCTGGCTCGTCTATTCCGATTCCGTGTTCGATCCGTGCGTGGCCGCGAGGGCGCAAGGCTGGGAGTATGTCAGCAACAATTTCTCGTTCGGCGCCTTCGACGACATGGTCCGCAATCTGGAAAAGACGCTCTCCGCGCGGCCCTACATAGCCGGCGAGAAATTCACCGCCGCCGACACGCAACTCGGCAGCGGAATCCACTTCGCCACCCACATCCTCGGCGTGCTGCCCAGGAAACAGGTCTTCGACGATTACCTCGGCCGCGTCACGGCCCGGCCGGCCTTCCAGCGCTTCATGGAGAAGGACGCTGCCGCGATGGGCGCCAGCTCATGACGATCAACACCGCGTGACTTTATAGAAACGGCGGCGACAAGGGCTGCCGACCAAGCCTCACGGAAGGGCGTGGATATGGCCGTTCTGCGGTTCCAAACTCGCGCTGTCAAATTCCATCGCCGCGCCGCGAAGCAGTGCGTGCTCCGTCAGCCGAGCCATAATGTCTTCCAGGGCGACATTCTCCGCCTCGTTCCGCTTTCGGATCTGTTCAGCCAGAACGGGGATGTTCGCGATGCCAAAATCCCGAATCGCGAATTCCAAAGTGCGGACGATGTCCTCGCTGAGGCGGTTTGAGAATGCAATTTTCATAACGTCACCACGCAGTCGGTCAAAGAAAGAGGATGCTCCCATTGTTCGCCGAAATCAATGGCAAGTCTGAAATTTTGATAATTAAATCAATTAGTTAGTAGATACAGGCATCGGCGCCTTACTCCTCAAGACCGTGCTTGCGGCATCAGGCACGATGCAGTGTTTTCGCACATTCTGCACAACTTGCTGAAAGTTGGCATGTTACCTACATTACTAACTCTATGCGTTATCTCAAAAAGCGAGGGTTGCGACATGTCACAGCTCGAAAGAGCGGAGCGCTTGCAAATCATGTTGAACGGCGAGGAGCTCGAGGCTCTGGAAAACTGGCGGTTCGAGAAACGCATGCCGAGCAGGGCGGCGGCGGTGCGTGAACTGCTGCGCCGCGGCCTTGCGGCCGACGGCTTCATGACCGCAGAAAGCGGCGCAAAATCTCAGGATTTCGGGGTGGTTCCCAAGCCAGGCAATGGTCCGGGCGACGGCGCGGAATCAACCTAATCTCACGAGGCAAAACCAAGCCTCATTCTGCGCGGCGGTTCGGTCAGCCCGATGATCAGTCGGCCGCCGGTTTTGGCCTCCGGAGGTAATCCGCCGTCTCCTCGAAGAAATGCAGCCGGTTGCCGAACGGATCGGTGACCGACACTTCGCGCGTTTTCCACGGCGTCTCCTCGAGGCCGGGCTTGGCGAAACGATAGTCCCTTGCCCGCAATTCGCGATGCAGGCCTTCTATGTCCTCGACGCGGATGCGGACGGCCGAACCCGGCGAGGCGTCGCCATAATGCTCGCTCAGATGCAGCGCGCAGCCATCGCGCGCGACTTCCATGTAGAGCGGAACGTTCTCGCCGAAGCGGTGCTCCCACTGCACCTCGAAGCCCAGGAAGCCGACATAGAATTCGCGCGCCTTTTCGATGTCGAAGATGCGCAGGATGGGCGTGACCGCACCGAGTGTGGGCATGGGGATGATCCGTGAAGTCGGCGCGGCGGTCTAGTTCAGTTCCAGCAGCCGCTCGAGATATTGCTTCTCCAGCGCCGGCGACAGCGCATTGCCGAGCCGCTTGCGGATGGCTTCGAGTATCTGGCGGGCGCGCTGCACGTCGATTTCGTCGGGCACCTCGACCGAATTGCCGAAATCCGGTCCGGTGGTGGCGCGCGGCCGCCCGAGCGGGTCGCGGTCGGCGTTCTGCTGCCGGCCGCCTTCCTGGCCTTGGCCCTGGTCGCCCTGCATGGCCTGCTGCATCTGCTGCATCATGTCCTGCGCGCCGCGGCGCAGCGCTTCCAGCGCGCGGCCCTGCTCGCCGACAGCGCGTTCGCCTTCGCCCTCGCCGAGCGCGCCTTCGGCCTCGCCCATCGCTTCGCCGGCCTCGCCAAAGCCTTCGCCGGGCTGGATGCCCATGCCTTCGAGCCCCTTCATCAGGCTTTCAAGGTCGCCCTGCAGCTGGCCCTGGCCTTCCTGAAGCTGCTTCAGCGCTTCGGCGAATTCCTCGGGCGTCATGCCGGGCTGCTGGCCGGGCTGCTGCCCCTGTTCGCCCTGCTGGCCCATTTCGCCTTCGCCCTGTTCGCCATTTTGCCCGCGCTGCTGCTGGCCGCGCTGCATCTGGTCCATGCGGAAGGTCTCGTTCATCATCTCCTGCTGGCGGCGCATGATCTCGCCGAGCTTGTCCATCTGCTGGCGCATCTCGCTCTGCTGGCCGTTTTGGCCCTGCTGCTGATGGCGGCCGGCCTGCAGGTTGTTCATCATGTCCTGAAGCTGCGCCAGGAGATCCTTGGCCTGTTCGCGGTTACCGGACTTCGCCAGATTTTCGATCTGGTCCATCATCCGTTCGAGATCGCTCTGGCGCAGTTCCTGACCCGGCCTCATTTCCGGCATGGCGAGGTTCGGGTCGCGCGCGGCGCGCTCGGCGAATTCCCGCAGGAACTCGTTCATCGCCTCGCGCAGTTCCTTCATCAGCTTGTCGATTTCCTCGTCGCTGGCGCCGTCCTCCAGCGCCTGCTTCAAAGCTTCCTGCGCCTGGCGCAGCCGCTTCTCCGCCGCCGAGAGGTCGCCGTCCTCGATCTGCAGCGCCATCTGCCAGAGATAGTCCGCTACATCGCGCAACTGGTCGTCGGTCGACGCCATTTTGAGCTTGGTGCGGCCGGTCATGATGCCGAGATAGTGCGACAGGTTTTCCAACGTGTCTTCGGGCCGCAGCGTGACTGCGTCGATCAGCTCGATCACGTAGGGCTTGCGGTTGGCGTCCAGCGACAGGATCTTGCGCCATTCGACGACCGCCCGGGCGAGCGGGTTGGAGAAGGGCCGCTCCGGCAGCGTGATCGTCTTGGTCTCGCTCGTCGCCTCCTGGCCGGCATGGTCGGCCGCCTTCAGGGTCAGTTCCACGCCAGATCCGGCCCAGACATGCTCGGTCAAGTCGCGGTTCGCCTTGCCGGCGACATTGCCGCGGCGCGGGATGGCCAGCGGCATTTCCGGCGCTTTGTAGAGTGGGCGCGCGCCTTCGGCGGGCTTTTCGGTCAGCGCGAACTCGGCCTTGGCGGAAGCCGCGCCGTAATCGTCCTCGATTTCGTAATGGAGCTCGAACGTGCCGTTCACCGCGCGCTTCGGCTCATCGGAGAAGCGGATCACCGGGGCCCGGTCCGGTATCACGGCGAAGGCCCAGCTTTCGAGCTCGTCCTCGCCGGAGCGGAGCGCCAACACGCCGTCGCTGGCGAGCTTCGCTGCGAACTGCCGCGGCGCTCCGGCATTGACGCCGGCGGCTGCCGGTTTCGGAGCGTCTGCTGCCGGCGCGCCCGCGGGCGCGATCTCGCGCACATTGCCGACTGCGTCGGTGAAGATCAGGGCCTCGTCGCCCGGGCCGCCGGTCACCCGCAAGGTCAGGTCACTGCCTTCCGGCACCGTCACCGGGCCTTGGGCGCGGCCGGCGTCGGCCGTCAGGAATAGGGGCGCCTTGCCGGTATAGGAGGGCGGCGTCACCCAGGCGTCGATGCGCGGCGGGATTGTCTCGCGCGCAGCATGCGCCCTGAAACCGTCGCCGAGGCTGCCGCCGAAGGGCCCGAACGAGAAGGCGAAAGCGACGAAGAGCAGCAGGGCCGCAGCGGCGCGGATGCCCCACGGGTCGCGCTCCGGCACACGCGTGCGCGGCAAGTCTCCACCGACCTTGCCGAGGCGCTCGGCCATGCGCCTTTGATGCTCGCGCCACAGCGCCTGCGAGAAGGTCGTTTCCTTGCCGGTCGGCCGGTCCGTCTGCACCAGAACGGGGGTGTGCAGCAATTCGTTGGCGGCTTCGATGCGGCGGTCGATCTCGGCGGGCGTCGGCTTTTTGAAGAAGCGCAGCAGATAAAGCGAGGCGACTGCGGCGAGCGCCAGCAGCGCCATCACCGCGAAGCGGGCCATGTCCGGCATGATCCGGAAAACGCCGAGCCAGGAAAGGCTGACGAACAGGCTGACCGTCACCGCAAGCGGCAGGATCAGCGGCCAGCCGCGCTCCACCACCATAGCGATCCAAACGGCCAGTCGGGTCCGGGCCAGCCGTCCGGCAAAACCGTGCTCGTTCCTGTCTGCGGGCGCTTCTGCCATCGGCCCTTCCAGCATTAGCCGCGCGGGAGCGCGCGGCCTACGACTCGAAAGATAGCAGCAAACACGGCAAAGGCGAGGCGACTGGCGAAAACGTGATTGGATGGGATTCCGTCAGAACCAATCCGGAACGCTGTCCAGCCCGATCAGCTCGTCATAGCTCGGGCGCGGGCGAACGACGTGGAACTCGTCGCCCTTGACCAGCACTTCCGGCACCAGAAGCCGGGTATTGTAGGTTCCGGCCTGCACCGCGCCGTAGGCGCCGGCCGTGCCGACGGAGATCAGGTCGCCGGCCTTCAGCCGCGGCAGGTCGCGATCATGGCCGAGATAGTCGCCGGTCTCGCAGACCGGCCCGACAATGTCGGCGGTCATGCGTAGCGCGCTCGCCGGCTGCTGCACCACCGGCCTGATGTCGTGGAATGCGTCGTAAAGCGTCGGACGGATCAGGTCGTTCATGGCGGCGTCGACGATGACAAAGTTCTTCGCGTCGCCTTCCTTCACGAAGATCACCTGCGAAACCAGTATGCCGGCATTGCCGACGAGCAGCCGGCCAGGCTCGAACATCACCTTCAGGCCGAGTTTGCCGACATGCTTCCTCACGATCTGGGCATAGGCGTCGGGCAGCGGCGGCGGCGAATTGTCGGTGCGGTAGGGAATGCCGAGCCCGCCGCCGAGGTCGATGTGCTCGATGGCATGGCCGTCCGCCTTCAGCGTACCGACCAGTTCGACCAGCAGCGCGAAGGCGTCGTCGAATGGCTGCAGATCGGTGATCTGGCTGCCGATATGCGTGTCGATGCCGGTCACCTTGATGCCCGGCAGCTTGGCTGCGCGGGCATAGACTTGGCGCGCGCGCTGCCAAGGGATGCCGAACTTGTTTTCCGCCTTGCCGGTCGAAATTTTCTTGTGCGTCCTTGCGTCGACGTCCGGATTGATGCGCAGCGAGATCGGCGCGAACTTTCCCGCGGCCACCGCGCGCTCGGAAAGCAGTTCCAGCTCAGGTTCGGATTCGACGTTGAAGCAGAGGATGCCGGCGACAAGCGCGAAATCCATCTCGCGCGCGGTCTTGCCGACACCGGAAAACACGATCTTTTCCGACGGGATTCCGGCCGCCAGCGCGCGGCGCAATTCGCCTTCCGAAACCACGTCGGCACCGGCCCCGAGCCTGGCCAGCGTCGTCAGCACCGCCTGGTTGGAATTGGCCTTCAGGGCGTAGCAGACGAGCGAATCCAGCTCTTCGAAAGCCTTGCGGAAGACATTGAAATGCCGCGTCAGCGTCGCCGTCGAATAGCAGTAGAACGGCGTTCCCACCGCCTGCGCGATGTCGGGCAGAGCGACGTCCTCGGCATGCAGCACGCCGTTGCGATAGTCGAAATGGTTCACTGTCTTTTGTCCCGGACAGGAAAAGCGATGAGTTGGACCCGCTACGCCGGATCTAGAGCAGAGGGTCGAGGATGAACGGCTTGTCCTTGACCGGCGGCTGCGGCTCGGGCGGCAGCGGTTCGTTGGCTCTCTCGGCCTCCTTGCGGGCGTCGATGGCGGCCTGATACGGCGAGTCCAGCGGCGCCTTGCGCCCGCAGGCGGAAACCGCGCCGAGTGCCGCCAGAAGCACCAAACCCGTCAAAATCCTGCTTCCGGTCATCGCGCCATCCGTCCCTAGAAAATCAGCCTGCCGCTTGTAGCGAAGTTTTTTTGCTATTGCACCCCGGCAAATCGAAGCTAATCGCGGCGATAAATGTAAACTCCGAACTCTGAAGCTTCTGAAAAGCGAGCACTCCCAGGACCGGTGGGGCTCAGGAAAAAAGCCGTCGTTCTCTTTCTCGTTCGCTACCGAGTCAGTAATTCCGCCAGCATATGCAGCGCTCTGGATGGCCCGGAAATAAGGATGTATGGTTTCCCACCTTCCTCATCAGGAAGAAGTGTAAGGCTTAGATCTGTCTTTTGGTCAGCATATTTGCTGCACACATCGTCCGAACGCATCGAGCCCTCACGCCTTGCCCAGCCGCTTCTTCCAGTAGCGTATCTGCTTCCTCACCTCGGTGGGCGCGGTGCCGCCGAAAGAGGTGCGGCTCTTCACCGAATTCTGCACCGACAGCACCGAAAACACGTCATCGGTTATGCCGGGGTGGACCGACTGCAAATCCTTGAGGCTGAGCTTCTCCAGTCCGAGTTTCTTCGACTCTGCGAGCGCCACCGCCCGACCGGTCACGTGATGCGCCTCGCGGAAGGGCAGGCCGAGCGCGCGCACCAGCCAGTCGGCGAGATCGGTAGCCGTCGAATAGCCGGTGCCGGCGGCCTTCTTCATCGCCGCCTCGTTGATCTCCATGTCGCCGACCATGCCGGTCATCGCCGCCAGCATCAGGTCGAGCGTCTCGGCCGCGTCGAACACAGCTTCCTTGTCTTCCTGCATGTCCTTCGAATAGGTCAGCGGCAGGCCCTTCATGACCGTCAGCAGGCCGATCAGGTGGCCGTTGACCCGGCCGGTCTTGGCGCGCACCAGTTCGGCCGCGTCCGGATTCTTCTTCTGGGGCATGATCGACGACCCGGTCGAGAAGGAATCCGAAAGCCTCACGAAGCCGAATTGCGGCGTCGACCAGATGACTATCTCCTCCGCCAGCCGCGACAGATGCGTCGCGCAGATCGCCGCGATCGACAGGAACTCCAGCGCGAAGTCGCGGTCGGAAACGCTGTCCAGCGAATTGCGGGTCGGCTCGCGAAAGCCGAGCGCCTTCGCCGTCATCTGCCGGTCGATCGGGAAGCCGGTGCCGGCCAGCGCCGCCGCGCCGAGTGGGCTCTCGTCCATCCGCTCGATGGCGTCGCGAACCCGCGAAAGGTCGCGCGAGAACATCTCGACATAGGCCATGCAGTGGTGACCGAAGGTCACCGGCTGCGCCGTCTGCATATGGGTGAAGCCCGGCATCACGGTTGCGGCATGGTGCTCGGCGCGCGTCAGGAAGGCGGCGATCAGCCCCTTCAGCGCCTCGGCGACGCGATGCAACTCGTCCTTTACCCAGAGCCGGAAATCCAGCGCCACCTGGTCGTTGCGCGAGCGCGCCGTGTGCAGCCGGCCCGCCGCCGGCCCGATCAGTTCGGCAAGCCGCGCCTCGATGTTCATGTGGATATCTTCGAGCCGGGTCGAGAACTCGAAATCGCCGGCCTCGATCTCTGCCAAAATCGTGTTCAGCCCGTGAGCGATTTTCTCTTGATCCTGGCGCTCGATAATGCCCGTCTCGGCCAGCATCTGGGAATGGGCGATCGACCCTCGAATGTCTTGGGCGTAGAGTTTTTTGTCGAAGCCGATAGAGGCGTTTATCGCTTCCATGATAGCGGCCGGGCCAGAGGCAAAACGTCCGCCCCACATGGCGTTGCTGGCCTTCTTGTCGCTCATCGTGCTACCCGGGCTCCGGAGATTGAACTGAAAATGGCTGATCGAAAGAAACTGATACCTGTCCCGCGGCTGCTGGCCGTGGCCGCGCTTGCGGGGGCGTTGGCAGGCGCCGTGGCGGTATATGTCAGCGCGACCCTGTCTGGCAACAATGCCCCGCCATCGGCGGCTGGCGCGGTTGTCAACGCCGACACCAACGCCAAGCTCTGCGCCGCAAAAGCCGACCGCGCCAGGACGGTCGCTGCGGCCGCCACCGGCGAAGTCGCGGCGATGCTGCCGGCCGACCCGCCGCAATCGCTCAAGACGCTCGCCTTCAACGCGCCGGACGGCGCCTCCATGACGCTGGCCGACCGCGCCGGCAAGACCTTGCTGGTCAATCTGTGGGCGACGTGGTGCGCGCCGTGCCGCGCGGAAATGCCGGCGCTGGACGCCCTGCAGAAGGAACTCGGCAGCGAAAAATTCGAGGTGGTGGCGGTCAATGTCGACGCTGGCGACGACGCCAAGCCGAAGAAATTCCTGGCCGACACCGGCGTCGAGGCGCTCGGCTATTACCGCGACAACACGATGGCGATGTTCGAGGAATTGAAGACGCGCGGCCTGGCGCTCGGCCTGCCGGTCACGCTGCTAGTCGACGGCGAAGGCTGCCTGCTCGCCCACATGAACGGTCCGGCCGAGTGGTCGAGCGACGATGCCAAGAAGCTGATCGGCGTGGCGCTCAGCGGCTGACGCACCGGTCCTCTACGGCGCGAACCGCGGCCCCGACGGCCATCATTTCTGCCTCGGCTCGGAAAGCATCTGCCCGGCCGCGACCAGCTTGCCGTCGCGCTGGGCCAGCACCGCGCTCAACAGCGTGCGCGCGGCGTTCCTGACCTCTTCCTGCACGGCTTCGTCCCGGTCGAGTTCGTCGTGGCTGGTCGCATAGGGCTTCCAATAGCCGATATAGCGGTCGAGCTCGGCTTTCGGGCCGGCGGGTATCAGGTGCATGAATCTCAGCCAGTCGGACACTGCGCGCCTGGTGTTTTCCGCGCCTTCCACATCGCCGTGCACGACCACCGAGAACAGCCGGCCGGCCAGGTGCCGCGGATAGGGCCAGCCCTTCAGTTCCAACTCCTTCGCCATTTTAGCGTCCTTGCCGTGAGTGGCGGTCGGGTCGGGATTGCCGCCATCGGCACATACGAGCCGGTCCATCATCAGTTTCATCGGCGAGGACACCTGGTACCAGTTTACCGGCGTGACGATCACGACGGCGTGCGCGGCCACCCACATCGGATAGATGTCGTTCATCCAGTCCTGCACCTGGCCCAGCGAGTGGTTCGGATAGCAGGAGCACGGCCAGTGGCACAGCGCGGCCGAAGTCGAGAAACAGGCCTTGCAAGGGTGGATGTCGCGGCCGTATTCCGACGCCAGCCGGGCGAGGTCCAGCAACTCAACCTCGAAGCCGGGCGTCGCCTCGAACACCTGTCGCGCAATGTCGGCAAGGCGGTAGCTCTTCGACATTTCTCCGGGACAGGTATGCTCGCTGCGTGACGAGCCGTTGACGATCAGGATGCGGCGAGCCGCCCCATCCTCGTCGTGCCGACGCTGGGCCGCCTCGACCGCCTCCTTCGCCGCGATCCACTCGACCGACAGGTCGTAGTCCGGATCGGCATAACCCTCCCCAGCCTTGCGGGTGCGCGGACTCTTGCGAGACTCCTCGTAAGCCTGCCAGGCAATCTCGGAGATTTTCTCGATTGCGGCCGCGGCCTCGTCGAAAGCGGGATCGTAAAACCGCTCCCGGTAGCGCCGCTTGAACTCCGCCTCGTTCAGGCGCGGGCTTGGCATGCCCTTGCGCGGTTCCGGCGCCTTTTCGCCGCGCTTCATCCAGTCACACACGTTTCAGCGCTCCCGCCATCGCCTGGATAAAGCGCTGCCGCGGGCAAAGTTCCGGCTGCGGCGTTGTTGCCGCGAACTGTCGGCCTTCAACCCGTCAACCTGACGGCCTCGAAACGAACTTCATCCGAAATGCACATGAAAATTCACGAAGCAGCAACAAAACCATTGTCCCACTGTCACAATCGACCGATACTCCCTTCGCGAGATCAGCCATCTCGCCAACCATAAACGGGAGAGAAACATGAAATTTCAAGGCCTTGCGGCCGGCGTAGCCGCCATCACCCTGCTTTCGACATCGTCCGCATTCGCTGTCACGGAGATCTCCTGGTGGCACGCAATGACCGGCGCCAACAACGAGGTCGTCGACACGCTGTCCAAGGAATTCAACGAGAGCCAGAGCGAGTATAAGGTCGTTCCGGTTTTCAAGGGCACCTATCCCGAAACGCTGAACGCCGGCATCGCAGCTTTCCGCGCCAAGCAGCCGCCGCACATCATGCAGGTCTTCGACGTCGGCACTGGCGTCATGATGGCCGCCGAGGGCGCGGTCAAGCCGGTCGCGGAGATACTCTCCATGGGCGGCAAGCAGTTCGACAAGAGCCAGTACCTGCCGGGCATCGTCGCCTATTATTCCAAGCCCGACGGCACCATGCTGTCTTTCCCGTACAATTCCTCCTCGCCGATCCTCTATTACAACAAGGACATCTTCGAGAAGGCCGGCCTCGACGTGAACAACCCGCCGAAGACCTGGCCGGAAGTCTGGGAGGCTGCACGCAAGATCAAGACCAGCGGCGCTGCGCCCTGCGGCTTCACCTCGACCTGGCTGACCTGGATCCATACCGAGAATTTCGCCGCCTGGAACAACCAGCAATACGGCACCAACGAGAACGGCCTGGCCGGCGTCGATGTCGAGTTGAAGATAAATTCGCCGGTCTTCGTCAAGCATTTCCAGGCGCTTGCCGATCTCGCCAAAGAAGGCGTATTCCGTTATGGCGGCCGCACTTCGGAAGCCAAGCAGATATTCCTCGCGGGCGAATGCGGCATCTTCACCGAATCCTCGGGCGGTCTCGGCGACATCGTCAAGTCGGGCATGAATTACGGCATCGGCCAGCTTCCCTACGACCCGGAAGTTGCCGGCGCGCCGCAGAACACGATTCCAGGCGGCGCCAGCCTCTGGGTTTTCGCCGGCAAGAGCGACGAGGAATACAAGGGTGTCGCGGCCTTCTTCGACTTCCTGTCGCAGACCGACATTCAGGCGCGCCTGCATCAGGTCTCCGGCTATCTGCCGGTGACGCTCGCCGCCTTCGAGGAAACCAAGGAGTCGGGCTTCTACGACGAGAATCCTGGCCGCCTCGTGCCGATCACTCAAATGATGGGCAAGGAGCCGACAGAAAACTCGCGCGGCGTGCGCCTCGTCAACTTGCCGCAGGTGCGCGACATCCAGAACGAGGAATACGAGAAGATGCTGGCCGGCGAGCAGACCGCGCAGCAGGCGCTCGACAATGCGGTCTCGCGCGGAAACGCGGCGATTCAGCAGGCGATCGGGAACTGACTGTTCGGGGAACGACGGCGCTGCCCCTCATCCGCCTGCCGGCACCTTCTCCCCGTATAGTGACGGGGAGAAGGGGAGGCGGCGACGTTGTGGCCAGCGTCCTTCTCCCCGTTTGCGGGGAGAAGGTGCCGGCAGGCGGATGAGGGGCGGGTCCTCGATCCAAACGCGGTTCTTCGAAATCCAAATCCCGAAGCCGGTGAATTCCCGCCTCTCGATAAAGGTTCCCATTGTCCCCACGCGTAGTCTTTCCCAACAAGGTCCTGCCGTATCTGCTGCTCGCGCCGCAGCTCGCCATCACGCTCGTCTTCTTCTACTGGCCGGCAAGCCAGGCGCTCTACCAGTCGATGCTCAGGGAAGACCCGTTCGGGCTGAA
Source organism: Mesorhizobium sp. WSM2240 (assembly GCF_040438645.1). Classification (NCBI taxonomy): domain Bacteria; kingdom Pseudomonadati; phylum Pseudomonadota; class Alphaproteobacteria; order Hyphomicrobiales; family Phyllobacteriaceae; genus Mesorhizobium; species Mesorhizobium sp. WSM2240. Next base: position 4,485,903 of record NZ_CP159253.1, on the reverse strand, counting down.
GTCACAGTTCGTCTGGTTCGACAATTTCGCCCGCGTGCTGGCGGACCCGAATTACCTGAATTCGGTCAGGGTCACCGCCGTGTTTTCGGTCGCAACGGCGGCGGTCGCGATGACCATTGCGCTTCTGCTCGCGGTTATGGCCGACAAGGTCATACGAGGCCGCGGCCTCTACCGCACGCTGATGATCTGGCCCTATGCAGTGGCGCCGGCCATCGCCGGCATGTTGTGGCTGTTCCTGTTCAACCCGTCGATCGGCACGCTGGCCTACGGCCTGCGCTGGGTGGGCATTGCATGGGATCCGCTGCTCAACAGCACCGACGCCATGGTGCTGGTGGTCGCGGCCGCCTCGTGGAAGCAGATCAGCTACAATTTCCTGTTCTTCGTCGCCGGGTTGCAGGCGATCCCGAAAACGCTGATCGAGGCCGGAGCGATCGACGGCGCCGGGCCGACAAAGCGCTTCTGGACGATCATTTTCCCGCTGCTCGCTCCGACCACTTTTTTTCTCCTCGTGATCAACACCACCTACGCGTTCTTCGACACGTTCGGCATCATCCACGCCGTCACCGGCGGCGGTCCGGGCAAGGCAACCGAGACGCTGGTCTACAAGGTCTACAATGACGGTTTCGTCAATTTGATCCTCGGCGATTCGGCCGCGCAATCGGTGATCCTGATGGCCATCGTGATCGCGCTCACCGCCATCCAGTTCCGCTACGTGGAAAAGAAGGTGCATTATGGGTAGGGAGTTCCGCGTTTTCCTCCCCCTCAAGAGGGAGTCCTCATGACAGAATCCTATCCCCTCCGCACCTTCATCGCGCATGCCGTGCTGATCCTCGGCATCCTCATCGTCGCCTTTCCGATCTACTATACCTTCGTCGCCTCGACCCATTCGCTGCAGACGATCCTGCGCCCGCCGCTGCCGCTTCTCCCCGGCGATCGGCTGGTCGAAAACTATTCAGAGGCGCTGTTTGGCGGCGTGGGGCGGATAGGCGGCGTCTCGGTTGGCACGCTTCTGTTCAACACCACGGTCATGGCGCTCGGCATCGCCATCGGCAAGATCTGTATCTCCATCCTGTCGGCCTACGCGATCGTGTTCTTCCGCTTTCCGCTCAGGATGACCTTCTTCTGGCTGATCTTCATCACGCTGATGCTGCCCGTCGAGGTGCGTATCCTGCCGACCTACAAGGTGATGGTCGATTTCGGCCTGATCGATACCTACGCCGGCCTCATCATTCCGATCATAGCCTCGGCCACCGCCACGCTCCTGTTCCGCCAGTTCTTCCTCACCATCCCCGGGGAACTGGTCGAGGCAGCGCGCGTCGACGGGGCGGGCCCGTTTCGCTTCTTCAAGGATATCTTGCTGCCGCTGTCCAAGACAAACATTGCGGCGCTGTTCGTCATTCTCTTCATCTATGGCTGGACGCAATATCTCTGGCCGCTGCTCGTCACCAACCGCAACGACATGAACACCATCGTGATCGCGCTGCGGAAGATGATTTCCTTCGCCGACGCCGACACCGAATGGCACCTGGTCATGGTCACCTGCATGCTGGCCATCGTGCCGCCCATCCTGGTCGTGGTGCTGATGCAGCGCTGGTTTGTTCGCGGCCTGGTGGATACGGAGAAGTGATGATGCGGTCTGGCCAGGTTCAAGAAAATGAGGATGCCCGCTAGATGGCGACAGTAGACCTGAAGGACGTCAAGAAGATCTACTCCGGCGGCGTCGAGGCGGTGAAGGGTGTTTCCATCGCCATTCCCGACAAGGCGCTCTGCGTGCTCGTCGGCCCCTCGGGCTGCGGCAAGTCCACGCTTTTGCGCATGATCGCCGGGCTGGAATCCATCTCCGCCGGCACCGTCTCGATCGACGGCAAGGCGGTCAATGCGATCGGCCCGACCGAGCGCGACATCGCCATGGTGTTCCAGAATTATGCGCTCTACCCGCATATGAAGGTCTACGACAACATGGCCTACGGCCTCAGGAATCGCGGCACGCCGAGGAATGAAATCGACCGGCGCGTGCGCGAGACGGCAAAGACGCTGGAGCTTTCGGCGCTGCTAGACCGCCGCCCGCGCGAACTGTCCGGCGGCCAGCGCCAGCGCGTCGCGATGGGCCGCGCCATCGTGCGCAATCCGAAGGTGTTTCTCTTCGATGAACCGCTCTCCAACCTCGACGCCAAGCTGCGCGGCCAGATGCGGGTCGAGATCAAGAATCTCCAGCGCGCGCTCGGCGTCACCTCAGTCTATGTCACGCACGATCAGCTTGAGGCGATGACGCTCGCCGACCAACTCGTGGTGATGAATGCCGGCCTCGTCGAACAGATCGGCGAGCCGCTCGACATCTATGAAAAGCCGGCCTCGACATTCGTGGCGAGCTTCATCGGCGCGCCGCCGATGAACCTTTTGATGGTCACGCCCGGAGGCGGCAACGTGCGGTCGACCGGCCAGACAGCCGTCGTCGGCCCCGCCGCTGGCCCGACCCTTGCCGACGGTTCGCCTGTCCCCTTCGCGCCGGAAGCGGCCGTCACGCTCGGCTTCCGCCCGGAAGACGTGGATGTCACTCACGGCGCGGAAGCCCCGGACGGAGCATTGGCCATCCCCGCTGCGGTCGAAGCGGTCGAGCCGGTCGGCGCCGAAAGCTTTCTATACTGCGCCGCTGCCGGAACCCGCATCGTCGTGCGCGTCCAAGGCCGCGCCACCGCCAAACCAGGCGACCATCTGCGCGTGGTCGCCCGGGCTGAAAAGCTGCACTGGTTCAATCAGGCCGGCAAGCGGGTTGGGTAGGAAGCGCGCCAGTCTTCCCGACTACCTCACCCTGAGCTTGTCGAAGGGTCAATGGCCAGGGCGGAAACGCAGCGCGGCGATGATGAAGCCTGCGTCGGCGCTAACTCGATGTTCATTATAGGCTGCTAATACTTACCTCACGGAAGTCTGGAGCCCCCGCCATTGGCAACCGATCTGAGGAAGATATCAGTCCGCAGCTGGATCAAGCTTGCGCGCTGGACAGTGCTCGGCACGCTCGGCTGCATGGCCGTGTCGCTGGCCTTCAACTATGTGGCGTTTCGCGGCTTCGCGCACGATGCGTTGCGCCAGGGCATGATCAGCGCGGCGATCATCCCGGTCATCCTCGCCGGGCCGCTGTTCTTCTACCTGACGCTCAAGCTGCGCGAACTGAAGATCGTCAATTACAAGCTCAACGTGCTGGCCTCGACCGACAGCCTGACCTCGTGCCTCAACCGCGGCGCGTTCTCGTCGCAGGTCGACGAGCGGCTGCTGCGGGCCGGCGGCAGGAAGCCCGAGGGCGCCGGCGCGTTGCTGGTCATCGACGCCGATCACTTCAAGTCGATCAACGACCGCTTCGGCCATGGTCAAGGCGATGAGGCGTTGCGCATCATCTCGCGCGCGATCCGGACCTCGGTGCGCAGCGGCGATCTCGTTGGACGGCTCGGCGGCGAGGAGTTCGGCGTGTTTTTACCGGGCGCCAATGAGGTCAACGCGGCCGATGTGGCCGAGCGCATCAGGCGGGCGATCGCCGATGCAGCGTTCCTGCCCAATGGCGCGCGCTGTCCTCTCTCGGTCAGCGTCGGCGGCGCCGTCTACGAGGCCCAGATCGATTTCAGCGACCTTTTCCGAATCGCCGACCAGCGGCTCTATCAGGCCAAGGAGGCCGGCCGCAACCGCGTGCAAATGTCCGGCGCGGCCGAGGCCGAGCGGCGACCCTCACTGCACTGACACGAAGCGTCAGCGGGTCGGGACGGGATGTTCGCCGCGATAGTCGTAGAAGCCGCGGCCGGTCTTGCGGCCCAGCCAGCCGGCCTCGACATATTTCACCAAAAGCGGGCAGGGCCGGTATTTCGAATCCGACAGCCCGTCATGCAGCACCTGCATGATCGACAGGCAGGTATCGAGGCCGATGAAGTCGGCGAGCTGCAGCGGACCCATCGGATGGTTCGCGCCGAGCTTCATGGCAGTGTCGATCGCCTCGACCGAGCCGACGCCCTCATACAGCGTGTAGATGGCCTCGTTGATCATCGGCAGCAGGATGCGGTTGACGATGAAGGCCGGAAAATCTTCCGAAACGGTGACCGTCTTGTCGAGGCGATGGACGAAGTCCTTGGCTGTCTCGAAGGTCGAGTTCTCGGTGGCGATGCCGCGCACCAGCTCGACCAGCTTCATCACCGGAACCGGGTTCATGAAGTGAATGCCGATGAAGCGCTCGGGCCGGTCGGTCGCCGAAGCCAGCCGCGTGATCGATATGGAAGAGGTGTTTGTGGCGAGGATCGCCTCCGGATTGAGCTGCGGACAGAGCTGCGCGTAGATCTTGCGCTTGACGGTCTCGTCCTCGGTCGCGGCCTCGACGACGAGGTCGGCGCCCGCCAGATCCGCTATGGAATGGGCTGCCGAAATCCGCGTCATCGCCTGCTGGCGCAATTTGTCGTCGAGCTTTCCGCCATGGACTTGCCGCGCCATGTTGCCGCTGATCGTAGCGATGCCCTTTTCGATATTCTCGCCGGAAATGTCGAACAGCGAAACCTTGTAGCCCGCGAGCGCGGCGACATGCGCTATGCCGCTGCCCATCTGGCCCGCGCCGATAATGCCGATCGTGTCGATTTTGCTGGTCATCACACCGATCCCGTAAAAAGCTTGAGACGCCCGTTTTTTGTGCAGTGCAACCTAGAAGGACAGAGCGGGGTCGTCTAGAGCGCGATCCCGAAAAGTTTGCAGACATTCGGGCAAGATCACGCGGCTAGCCCGCGCAAAGATTTTGCGCATCGCTTGCCTAATGTCAAAGCACTGCCTTGTGAGGCAGTCGCAGGCTGGCGAGGGTCAGCGATATTTGAGATAGCCGACGAAACCGGTGATCTTCCAGCGGCCGGTTACGCGCCGGCAGAAATAGAGCGTCTGCCAGTTCAGCCGGTCGGAGCCGCCATCCGCCCTGCGGATCAGCCCGTCGAATTTTTTGCGGGCCAGCGCCACGTCTCCGGTGATATCGATTTCGCGCAGTGTGGTCGCCCGGAAGATCGCCTCGGCCAGCGGCTCGGCATAGCGGGTCGCGGCGGCTTCCGCCGCCTGCTTCAGCCACTCGATCCGATAGGCGCCAAGCGTCGGAAAGCCCGCGCTCCAGCCGTCGGGATCGAGGGAATCGTGCGCGTGGATGCCGAGAAAGCGCTGCTCGTCGAAATCGTCGGCGACCATGGCCCAATCGGCCACGACAAACGCCTCTATGTCGCGGCGCACCAGCATCTCCCAGATGGCGCGGCGGTCCGGGTCATCGATGAACGGGTTGTCGGAGGAATTCATGGCGGATCCGGTTCATCGGCTGAGGCAAGAAAAAGCCCCGTTCCGATCGCTCGAAACGGGGCTGGGCAACAGGTTCCTGAAAGACGCTTTATAGCGCCTTTTCGAGTTCTGGCAGGATCACGAAGAGATCGCCGACGATGCCGTAATCGGCGACCTGGAAGATCGGAGCTTCCTCGTCCTTGTTGATGGCGACGATGACCTTGGAATCCTTCATGCCGGCGAGATGCTGGATCGCGCCGGAGATGCCGCAGGCGATGTAGAGATCGGGCGCGACGACCTTGCCGGTCTGGCCGACCTGCCAGTCGTTCGGCGCGTAGCCGGCGTCGACCGCGGCGCGGGAAGCCCCGACGGCCGCGCCGAGCTTGTCGGCCACGGGCAGGATGACCTCCTGGAACTTTTCCGAAGAGCCGAGCGCGCGGCCGCCAGAAATGATTATCTTGGCCGAGGTCAGTTCGGGACGGTCGGTCTCCGACAGCCGGTTTTCGACGAAGGTCGACAGGCCGGGATTGGCCGCCGCGGCGACTGCTTCGACCGGGGCCGATCCGCCTTCGCCGGCCGCCTGGAAGGAAGCCGTGCGGACCGTTATCACTTTCTTGGCCTCGCCCGACTTGACCGTCTGGATGGCGTTGCCGGCATAGATCGGGCGCTTGAACGTGTCGGGAGCGATCACCTCGATGATCTCGGAGATCTGCGAGACATCGAGCAGCGCCGCGATGCGCGGAGCGACGTTCTTGCCCGCCGAGGTCGCCGGCGCGACGATCGTGTCGTAATTGCCTGCCAGCGAAACGACGAGGGCTGCCAGCGGCTCGGCAAGGCGCTGTTCGAGTTCGTCGGCCTCGGCCAGCAGCACCTTTTTGGCGCCCTGGAGCTTCGCGGCGGCGTCGGCAGCCGCCTTGGCGCCCTTGCCTGCCACCAGAATGTCGACGTCGGAGCCAATCTTGAGGGCTGCTGTCAGCGCCTTGGCGGTCTGGTCCGAAAGGCTCGCATTGTCGTGTTCGGCGATCAGAAGAATTGCCATGGATAATTTCCTGACTTTGCGTTTTCGATACCGGCGCCTGAATTCCGATCAGGCCGTGCCGAAAACGGTTGGATTCGAGAACCGGAGCGGAGCGTACTTCAGTACGTGAGCACCGGAAGCGGAGAAGCCAGCCGTTTGCAGGCCGGCCTCATCGGAATTCCTTAGAGCACGCCGGCTTCGTTTTTAAGCTTGTCCACCAGTTCGGCGACGCTCTTGACCTTGACGCCGGCCTTGCGGCCGCCCGGCTCCTCTGTCTTCAGGACAGTGAGGCGCGGTGCTACATCGGCGCCGAAATCGGCCGGAGACTTCTCGTCGAGCGGCTTCTTCTTGGCCTTCATGATGTTAGGCAGCGAGGCGTAGCGCGGCTGATTGAGGCGCAGATCGGTGGTCACGATGGCCGGCATCTTCAGCTCGACTGTCTGCAGGCCGCCGTCGACTTCGCGCGTCACCTTGGCCTTGTCGCCGACGATCTCGATCTTGGAAGCGAAGGTGCCCTGGCTCCAGCCAAGCAGCGCCGAAAGCATCTGGCCGGTCTGGTTGGCATCGTCGTCGATCGCCTGCTTGCCGAGGATGACGAGGCCGGGCTGTTCGGCCTCGACCACGCCCTTCAGCACCTTGGCGACGCCGAGCGGCTCCGTCTGCTCGTCGGTCTTCACGAGGATGGCGCGGTCGGCGCCCATGGCGAGCGCGGTACGCAGCGTCTCCTGCGCCTGCTGCGGTCCGATCGAAACGACGACGATCTCGTCGGCCTTGCCGGCTTCTTTCAGCCGGATCGCCTCTTCGACGGCGATTTCGTCGAACGGGTTCATCGACATCTTCACATTGGCCAGTTCGACGCCCGAACCGTCCGACTTGACCCGGATTTTCACGTTGTAGTCGACAACCCGCTTGACCGGGACGAGAACTTTCATGTGCTTCTCACCTCTCTGATGAAAATTTGGAGCGCTCACTAGCAGAGCGAGGCTCGGTCCGTTTGTCGATTGACGACATAAAGGGCGGAAATACGGAACTGGTCATGCGCTTGCCGGCTCCCGCAAGCGCGCGGACCCTAGTCAGCGTCAATCGGCGCGTCAATATCCGCCGCGCGCTCAAATCGTTTGAATCACTGCCTCCCCAGCGCGGCGCCGGCTGGGCCTCGACCGGATGAACGGCGCTCGGCTGCTCGACCTTCACGGCTTGCGGCGTGACGACTTCCTTGTCGAGGAGCGGCACGTCGCTGCGGCGCAGGATCAGCACCAGCACCGCGCCAGTGATGATGCCGCCGGCATGGCAGGCCCAGGAAATCTGGTCCTCGCCGCCGGCAGCCAGCATCAGGAACTGGAAGGCGATCCACAGGCCGAGCGTGATGTAGGCCGGAATGCGCAGCGGAATTCGCCCGAAGGCCAGAACCCATATCTTCACTCGCGGGTGCAGGATGAGGTATGCGGCGACGATGCCGGCAATTGCGCCGGAGGCTCCGATGAGGGGTATCTGGGAATCCGGCGCGATCCAACCGTGCACGGCCGCGCCGCCGATCGCGCAGAGCAGGTAGAACACCAGAAAGCGGAAGTGGCCGAGCGCGTCCTCGACATTGTCACCGAACACCCAGAGGAACAGCATGTTGCCGGCGAGATGAAAGAAATCGCCATGCAGGAAGGCGTAGGTGACGTAAGTCATGTCTTCCGGAACGAGTATCAGTTCCGGCGAAAGCTCGACCGTATCGAAAGCAACCGAGGGAATGTAGCCGAGGCCGTAAACCGCGGCGCCGGTGAATTCTTCCGAACCGAGGCCGGTGATCAGAAACACCAGCACGTTCAACCCGATCAGGCCGAACGTCACATATTGAAGCTTGATGTATTTCAGACTGTTGGCGTCGTGGAGCGGAATGAACATGCCTTATTGCCGCTCCCCCAGCGGTTTAGCCGCGTCGATTGCCGCCAGAGGCAGAATTGCCGAAGGATATGCTAGCGGTTCTTGCCCGGAATCCATAACACATCGGCATTTCCATTGTCATTGACTACGCGAGCCGCCACGAACAGAAAATCCGAGACGCGGTTGATGTATTTGACACCCTCCGGATTGACGTGTTCCTGCGGGTCCTGAGCGAGTGCGACCATGATGCGCTCGGCGCGCCTCGCGACGGTGCGGGCGAGATGCAGGGCCGCAGCCGCAGGCGAGCCGCCGGAAAGCACGAAGGAGCGCAGCGGCTGCAAATCCTTGTTCAACAGGTCGATCTCGGCCTCCAGGCGCGTGACCTGGGAGGCCACTATCCGCAGCGGCTCGTAGCCGAGCGGCTTGCCTTCGTCGGGCACGCACAGATCGGCGCCGAGATCGAAGAGATCGTGCTGGATGCGGCCGAGCATGGCATCGATTTCCGGATGAGAGCTGGCGGTGTGGACGCGCGCCATACCGATGCAGGCATTGGCTTCGTCGACCGTACCGTAGGCGTCGATGCGGATGTCCGATTTAAGCCTGCGCGCGCCGGTTCCAAGGCCGGTCGTGCCGTCGTCGCCGGTGCGGGTGTAGATCTTGTTGAGCTTTACCATCTTCGCGCCTCCGATCCGAGCACTGCCTGACCTACATCCGCCGGGCGAAATAGGCGGCTATCAGGATCAGAACCAGCGCGATGAATTGCAGGAACACCCGCATTTGCATCAGCTTGTTGGACGTCATGCCCGAACCTCCGCGCATCATGTTGACCAGGCCGCGCAGCAGCACGACCACGACCGCGACCATGACGATCATGGCGAGGATGTTGAAAACGGTTTCCATCCGGGTCTCCGGTCGATTGAGCTGCGTCAGGCCTGGGATGCGAGAACGCGATAGAGCAGGGAAGCCGGCAGGATGCGCTTCAGAATCACGCCGATCCTGGCAGGCAGGGTGACAACATAGTGCGGGCGGGGCCGCCGCGACAGGAGGGCGTGGCGCAATACCGCATAAACGGCATCCGGCTTGAGCTTCAGCCGCGACTTCGAGCCGCCGGCCCTCAGCCGGGCAAGCTGCTTCTGGTAGGCTTCACGATGCACCGAATTCTCGTGGTCGATGTTCTTTTCGAACCAGACGAGTCCGTTGGTTGCGATCTTCGATTCCACCGGCCCCGGCTCGATCAGGGAGACATGGATGCCCGAGCCCTGCAGTTCGGCGCGCAGGCAAAGCATCAGCCCTTCCAGCGCGTGCTTCGACGCCGCATAGGCGCCGCGCCACTTCACCGGCGTCAGGCCGAGGATCGACGAGCAGTGGACGATGCGGCCATGGCCCTGCGCCCGCATGACCGGCACGATGCGTCGGGTGAGATCGTGCCACCCGAAAAAATTGGCCTCGAACTGCTCGCGCAGCGCATCGACCGGCAAATCTTCGACAGCTCCAGGCTGGGCGTGCGCGCCATTGTTGTAGAGCGCGTCGAGCCGGCCCTCCGTCCGTTCGAGCACGGCAGCGACCAAGGCTGCGATCGAGTGGGGTTCGCGATAATCGAGATAAAAGGTTTCGATGCCGTCCGCTTCGAGCGCTGCGATATCCTCCGGCTTGCGCGCCGTGGCGAACACCCGCCAGCCGTCGTCCCTCAACGCGCGGGCGCAATGGGCTCCAATGCCGGAGGACGCGCCAGTGACGATGATCGTGCGCAACTTTTTCATCCGGTGTACGTAGTTCCGCCACGGGTTGCCAATCGCCGCAATCCCTTCCCATATTCGCGGCCGGGAAACAATCGACGGAGCTACGGCATGGAGGCGCAATGCGGAAGATCGTAGCCGTTCGGCGCGTGCTTTCCGATGCGCTCGGCCATTTCAACGACGATGACGGATGGTCGATGGCCAGCCATCTTGCGATCACCGCGCTGATGGCGTTGTTTCCGTTCCTGATCTTCGCCACGACGCTCGCCAGCTTTTTGGGTGCGAACGCGTTCGCAGACACGGCGGTTCACCTCGTCTTCGACACATGGCCAGACCAGATAGCGGCGCCGATCTCCCGCGAGGTCATCAACGTGCTGACGGTGCAGCGCAGCGATCTCCTTACCTACGGTGTGCTTCTCGCCGCCTTCTTCGCGTCCAACGGCATCGAGGCGCTGCGCACATCGCTCAACCGGGCCTACCGGGTCACCGAGACACGTTCCTTCATCTTCCGGCGCATTCAGAGTCTGGTCTTCGTGCTCATCGCTACCGCTGGGTTCCTCGCAATCAGCGTGCTCCTGGTGTTCGCGCCGCTGCTTGCCCGTCTGGCGGTCGCCAATTTCGACTGGATCGAGCCCTATATGGGCACCATCACGCTGTGGCGTTACGTCATCGCCTCCGCCGTCATCGTGCTCGGGCTGTTCGCCGTGCATTTTTGGCTGCCGGCCGGCAAGCGCAGCTTTACGGCGATAGTGCCCGGCATCATCTTCACTCTCATAGGCTGGCTGGCCGGCTCGACCATATTCGCAGCGTATCTCGACCGGTTTTCGTCCTACGTGACCACCTATGCGGGCCTCGCCTCAATCATGGTCGCCGTGGTCTTCCTCTATATCGTGTCGCTCGTTTTCATCCTGGGCGGCGAACTCAACGCCTCGATCAGCCGCTATCTGGAAGCTCGCGCCCGCGTCGGCGGTTAGGCTTATTCCGCCGGCGGTCCAGATTTGTTTGCCGGCTTCCGCGCAGTTGCGAGGCCGACGCCGAATGTCGCCAGCGCCATGCCGAAAATCTGCACGAGCGACAAATCCTCATCGAAGAGAACCCATGCGATCACCGCGGTGACCGCCGGCACGAGGTAGAACAGCGAAGAAACCTTCGACATCTCGCCTTCGCGGATCATCGCCATCAAAAGGAAGATCGCGCCGATCGACAGCACCAGCACCAGCCAGGCCATGGCGAAGACCAATTCGCCGGTAAAGGTGAAGGTCTGCGTCTCGAATGCAAGCGAGCACAGAACCATGATGGCGGCCGCGCCGGCATACTGCCAGAATGTGCCGGTGATCATGTCGCCGCCGGCGCCGAACCGTTTTTGCCATATGGTGCCGGCGCTCATGCCGGCGACGGCGACGAAGGAGGCGGCGAGCATCGGCCAGGTCACGCCGCCGCTCATCGCACCGAGCTTCGGCGAAAGCACGATCACCACGCCGGCGAAACCCGCCGCCAGTCCGGCCCAGTGGCGCGGCAGGATCTCTTCGCCGAGCAGCCTGCCGGCAAGCAGCGCGGTGATCAGCGGCTGCAGGCCGACGATCAGCGCCGACAGGCCGGCGGGCAGGCCCTGGCGGATCGCCCAGAATACGCCGCCGAGATAGACGCCGTGCATGAGCGCGCCAGCGGCAATCGCATGCAGCGCCTCGCGCGGCCCTGCTTTGCGCGAGCCGAGCAGCAGCAGCATCGCGCCCAAAATGACGAAGGCCAGCGCGAAGCGCGCCGCCAGGAAGGTGAACGGCTCCGCCCACGGCATGGCGTAGCGGGCGCCGATGAAGCCGGTGGCCCAGAGCACGACGAAAGTGGCCGGCACAAGCCGTTTGGGAATTGTCATGAAGAACCGGCCGAAAGAGGGAGCGAGCGGCGAAAGCTCTAATGCGAAATATTCCGGCAAGCAAAGCGAAACGATTGATGCATAGCTTCTAATATATTGAACCGGGGGGTTCGAGGGACGTCGCTGTCGGGGACTTTGAAAGGACCGGGCATGCTTTGGAATCTCGAGGCTTCATGGCTGATGATGGCCGTGGCGAGCGTAATCGTCATGGCGCTGTTCTTCGGATCGGCTCTACACGCCATCTTGCGCGAGGATGGCTTCGGCCCCATCGGCAACATGGTGCTGTTCACCGCAGGCTTCTTCATCGCAATCGTGGCTGCCGACTCCTGGGGCATCAATCTGCGCGACCTAACCCGCGCAGTGGCGACGGGACTCGGCGGCGCGTTCGTCGTCATTGCCGTGCTCGCGATTCTCAAAGGCGTTCTGGCCCGCTCTTGACGAGGGCCGGAGCAGTCGTTCCGCGTCAAATTCCAATCATCTTCCGGACGTCAGCGACGCTTGAGCCGCGCTCGCGCAGAGCCGCGATCCCGCTGTCGCCCAGGCTTTTCGAGAGCTTGCGGCCATCGGGTCCGAGGATGAGCCGGTGGTGGAAATAGCGTGGCGCGGGCAAACCAAGCAGTTCCTGGAGCAGCCGGTGGACGCCAGTGGCGGCATAGAGGTCGTGGCCGCGAACGATATGGGTCGCGCCTTGCAGCGCGTCGTCGATCACCACCGACAGATGGTAGCTGGTCGGGATTTCCTTGCGGGCGAGCACGACGTCTCCCCACTGCTCCGGGCATGCCTCGACCGGATCGGCGGCGGCAAGTTCCTCGGTGGAAAACTCGGTCCATGACAGCCGCCCGGCGAGACGCGATTTCGCCGCATCCATGTCCAGCCGCCACGCGAACGGAGCGCCGTCTGCCATCCTGCGTTTGCGCTCGCGTCTGGAAAGCGCCTTGTCGAAAGCCGGATAGAGCGGCACGCCGTCCGGATCGCGCGGCCACAGCCGGCCACGCGTTTCGGTATCAGCGATAAAGGCGCGGATTTCGCCGCGGCTCATGAAGGCGGGATAGACGAGTTCTTCGGCGATCAGCCGGTTGAGCGCGCTCTGATAGTCGCCGAAATGCTCCGACTGGCGGCGCACCGGCCGCTCCCACTCGATGCCGAGCCACGTCAGATCGCGATAGATGGCCGCTTCGAATTCAGGCGTGCAGCGCGCAAGGTCGATGTCTTCAATGCGCAGCAGCAGCCCGCCTCCCGTCTCCTCAGCCAGCTTGGCGTTGAGCAGCGCCGAATAGGCATGGCCGAGATGCAACTCGCCATTCGGGCTGGGCGCAAAGCGAAAGACAGGAGCGTTCATCAGTCTGCGTAAACCGGGTTGTGCGCAATTCCACCCGATTGCTAAATGGCCGCGCCGACAGGGACAAGGACGCAATGCGCCGTATTTCAACGCTCAGCGATGTTTCGGACGGGCTGGACGCGCTTTGCGCGGCCGACCCGCGCCTCGATCCGGTCCGCGCGGCCGCCGGCGAGGTGCCGCTGCGTCTTTCCGAACCGGGCTTCGTGAGCCTCGTTTCGATCATCGTTTCGCAGCAGGTCTCGCGCGCCAGCGCCGATGCGATCTTCGGGCGGCTGACGAAGCTGGTCGATCCGCTGACGCCGAAAGCGATCCTGGCGGCCGGCGAAGGCATGTTCCGCGAGACGGGCCTCTCCCGGCCCAAGCAGCGTACGCTGCTCGCCGTCTCGCAGGCGGTACGCGACGGCTTGGACCTTCACCACCTCTGCGGCCTGGACGCCGATGATGCGATCAAGCGGATGGTGGCGGTGCCGGGCATCGGCCCGTGGACGGCGGAAGTGTACTTGCTGTTTTCGGCCGGGCATCCGGACATCTTCCCGGCGCGCGACGTCGCGCTGCAAAGTGCGGTCGGCCATGCACTCGGCCTCCAGCCGCGTCCGGGCGAGAAGGCGCTGATTGCGCTGGCCGAATCATGGGCGCCCTGGCGAGGCGTCGCGGCACGGCTTTTCTGGGCCTATTATCGCGAAATGCGGGGCCGTGACGGTGCCCCACCCGTGCAAACTCATGAAAAAGCCGCTATTTTCTGACTTTTTGCAGTCCTATGTGACTGTGAAGCCGCTTCACATCCTTGTCATCTCCGGCTTACAGTATCGCTGCCGAACGGTTCGAAACCAAGGAGGTGAATTCAGGTGACGGTCGCCGTATCTCCGGATGGGCTTCCAGCGCTGGTGCTGAATGCGGATTACCGGCCGCTCAGCTATTACCCCCTGTCGCTCTGGGGCTGGCAGGATGCGATCAAGGCCGTCTTTCTCGACCGGGTCAACATCGTCGCCGAATACGACCGCTCGGTCTCCTCCGTGTCGTTCTCGATGAAGCTGCCCAGCGTCGTCAGCCTCAAGAACTACGTCAAGCCGTCTCGCCATCCGGCGTTCACCCGGTTCAACGTGTTCCTGCGCGACCGTTTCCAGTGCCAGTATTGCGGCACCTCCGAGGATCTGACTTTCGACCATGTCATTCCACGCCACAGCGGCGGGGCAACCACTTGGGAGAATGTTGTCGCGGCCTGTTCGCCCTGCAATCTGCGCAAGGGCGGGCTGATGCCGGCGCAAGCCAAGATGTGGCCGCTGCAGAAGCCATATCACCCGACCGTCCACGACCTGCACAACAACGGCAAGCGCTTCCCGCCCAACTACCTGCACGAAAGCTGGATGGATTATCTCTACTGGGATGTCGAACTGGAGCCCTGAGCTTCGGGTTGGGTGCTATCAGTTGGCCCGCAAGCGCATGCGGCACCGGACGCCGCTCTCGGGGAAGCTCAGTTCTACCTCACCGATCTGCGAGGCCAGTACTTTCGAGATCAGGCGCGTGCCGAAGCCGTCGTTCTGCGGGGCATCGACCGGCGGTCCGCCATGTTCGGACCAGTCGAGTTCGATATGTCCGCCGACCTGTCGCCAGCGAATTTCGACATGGCCGTTATCGGCCGACAGTGCGCCGAATTTTGCCGCGTTGGTGCACAGTTCATGCAATGCAAGCGCGACCGGGACGTTGAGCGAGGGCGGCAGATCGAGATTGTCGCCTTCGATAATGAACCGTTGGCGATGGTGATCAAGATAAGGTTCGATGATCTGCCCGATGAGCGCCGGCAGGCTGAAGGCCACCCAGTCCTGCTGCAGGAGAACGTCATTGGCCTTCGCCAGCGCCTGGATGCGATCGCGAAACTCGCGCACCGCCTCCGGCCTGGCGTTGTCGCCCCGGAAAGATTGGGCGGCGAGCGACTGCACCACGCTCAGCGAATTCTTCACCCGGTGGTTCAGTTCCCGCAACAACAGGGCCTGGCGCTCGTCGCTGCGCTTCCTTGCATCGATATCCATCAGAACGCCGATGGCGCGTTCGTAGGAGCCGTCCTCGGCGAGAGTCACTTCCGCCCGCAGTAGGATCCAGCGTGTGTCTCCGCCCGGCTGCCGGCACTGGAACTCGACTTCGATTTGCCTCTCGCCCTCTCTTATGGCCTTCTCGGCAGCCTCGCGCACCCGCTCCTGCTCGCCCGGCCCGTAGCAGGCGCGAAGCTGTTCCGCTGTCGGGTTTGCCGACGGCTCGAAGCCGTAGATGCGGTTCAATTCGGGTGAGCCGCGAAACGTGTCCGTGGCGAAATCATAGTCCCAGACGGCCATCCGGGCAGCATCGATCGCCAGACGCTGCCGCGTCTCGCTTCTGGCCAGGGCCGCCTCGTTTCTCTTGCGATCCGTTATGTCCTGGATGGTCCCGAGATAGCGGACGGCCGCCCGCTTGCCTTCCACCTCGGCGAACATTGCTTCGCCATAGGCTTCCACCCAACGGACCTCGCCGGTGTCGGGTAGCCTTATGCGGTATTCGTAAGACGCGGTCTTTTCCTGGATCGCCGGATCCAGCGCGCGGCGCGTCTGCTCGGCATTGCGCGCCAGATCGCCGGGATGCGTGGCGGACACTACCAAATCGTGCGTGATCGTCTGGTCGGGAGCGAAGCCGTAGATCTCGCGGGCGCGTGGAGAGTAGGTTATTTCGCCCGTCTCCAGGTCCCAATCCCAGATGCCGATATGAGCCGCCCGGATCGCCAGGCGAAGCCGCAACTCGCTTTCGCGGCGCTGGCGATCCCTCATTCTTGCCATTCCAAAATTCCCCCAGCGGTCTCGGGCCGGCGCACCAGCTTCAGGTGCGGGCCCTCCTTGGGATATAGGGCGGCATTGCGGAAAACGTAAAGGAAAGAGCCGCCTGTCGCGCTAAGCCTTGCGGGCGTTGCGGTCCCGAATGTCCGTCTTGAGCGCGAGATAGGAAGCCTCGAACGAGGTCATGACCACCGACAGATCGTTGGCTGCTACGGTAACGGAAAAGCCTTGACCGGCGCGCCTCGAAGCGTCCTCCGCGCTCATGGTGAAGACGCCGCACGGTTTGCCGGCTGCGACGCAGGCTTTAAGAACCGTGCTCAACGCTTCTTCCAGAGGCGCGCCGTCGCTGCCCAGCGACAAAGCAAGGTCGCCACTGCCGATAAATACGAAGTCGACATTGGCCGCAGCGGCAATTTCCTCGGCATTTGCGACGCCTCTCGCGGTCTCGATCATGACGCCGACCGTGATCGCCTCGTCTGCCGCGCGGCGGTACGCGCCGAAATCAACCAGCGGGCGCACCCCGCCGCCGGAGCGGCTTCCCTTGGGCGGGAAATGGCAGGCTGCCGCCACCTTTGCGGCCTGAGCGGCGGTTTCGACCATCGGCACGAGCACGCCCTCCGCCCCGGCGTCGAGCGCGCGCGAGACCGCGGCAGGGCTGTCGTCCTCGATCCGCACAAGACAGGGGATGGATGGCGGCACGCAGCCGATAGCGACCTCGAGGTCGCGGCGGTCGAATAGCCCGTGCTGCATGTCCAGCACCACGGCGTCGCCACCTCGCGAGATCGCCAGCTCGACCAGAGCGGGGCTGCCGAGAGCGAACCAGAACAGGCCCATCTTGCCGCCTTCGCTGAGTCGCCGTTTCAGCAGGGGAGCCTCGGTGTTGAACATGAACGCGTCCGATCGAATGTGAGCGATATTGCGAGTGGCCCTTGAGGCTTACGCCCGCAGGCCGGCCTCGCGCAGGAGCGGAAGAACGCCGGTGCAGAAATAGGGAAGCTCGTCGGTGTAGTTGACGAAACTGAGCGCCATGCCCTCCCAGCCTTCGGCCGAGATGCGGCCGATCATCTCGGCGATGCGCTCGGGCGTTCCGATCAGCGGATAGGTTCCAGCGCCGCCGGCAAAGCGCTGCCGGTACTGGTTATAGGCGTGTAGGTCGTGAGAGGCTGAAAACTGCTTCTTGCCGGCCATGTGGTTGTCGACAGCGGCCTCGTCGGCTTCGCGCAGCGCATAGCGATCGTAGTAATCCTCGGCTTCCGCTTGGGTCGGGCGGCAGACGACATGCGCCACCGTATAAGCGCCCACATTGCGGCCGGCTGCCGCTGCCCGCGTGCGGATGTCGTCAAGATGTCTGCGGCCGTCCTCGATGTCGGAAAAGGTCGAGAACAGGAAATCGCAATGCGCCGCGGCAAAGTCGCGGCCCGGTGCGCCAAAAGCCGCATTCATGGTAACCGGACGCGGCTTTTGTACGCTCGACGGTTTGCTCACCACGCCCTTCAGCCGGTAATAGGCGCCGTCGAAATTGAACGGCTCGTCTGAGGCGTAGGCGCGGCTGACGATTTCGATCCACTCAGCCGCCCGGTCGTAGCCCTTCTCGTCGGGCGTCGCCCCGAACATCGCGAATTCGGCGGGATTCCAGCCGCAGACGATATTCAGCCCGGCACGGCCATTGCCGATATGGTCGACGGTCGCCAGTGCCTTGGCCGCATAGACGGGATGGACGAGCGGAACATGAACCGTCGAGAAGATGGTGATCCGTCTTGTCAACGCCGCTAGGCCGGCGGCCCAGGTAAATGTCTCGAACGACCATTCGCGCGAGCGCGTCTCGCCGCCGAAGCCCGCCCAACGGGCAATCGGCAGGAAAAAGTCGAGACCTGCCTCGTCGGCGACGCGGGCCGCCTCGACATTGCCCGCCCATGTCGCCGTCCAGCGTTCCGGAACCTTGGTGATCGCCAGCCCGCCATCGGCATTTGTCGAGAACACGCCGAGCTTGATGCGGTTTTCGTTGGCGGCGGTCAGGGTCATGGCCGGCCCTGCGCGACCGCTGGCGCGTTCTCACTTCCAAGGCCGCGAAAATAGATCGCCTCGGCCGCCTCGATGAATGCAGCCAGGCGAGCCTTCACCGTGTCGCCGTCGCGGCCGGCAAATCCCTTCATCAACTGATCGATACCGTCCAGAACCACCGCCCGGCTGTCCACTTCCTTGAGCGTTGCGATGCGAACCGCCTGGGCATGGTCGGAGAAACTCTCGATCAGCGAGCGCAGCCGCGTATTGGGCACCGCTTCGATCCAGACGCTGCGAAATTCCATATTCGCCAGCATCAGCGCCTTGGCGTCGCCGCTCCGGCCAGCGTCCATCGCCATCTGCCTGGCGGCGGCGAGTCGCGCAATATTGGCGTCGGCCATGCTCCGGGCCGCCTGCGCGGCGGCATCGGGCTCGACCAGCCGGCGGATCTCGAAAATGTCGCGAATATCCTGCGGCGTCAGCACCGGGATGACGAAGCCGCGACTCGTCTGCTTGAGGAAGCCTTGCGACATCAGCGCGAGCAGCGCTTCGCGCGCCGGCATGCGCGAGGTGCCGTACTCCTTCGCGATCTCGGTATCGACCAGCCGGTCGTCCGTGGTGAATTCCGAACCCTGCAAGCGAAGACGCAAGCTCTCGTAGATCTGCGTGCGCATGCTTTCGGGCTGGGCGATCTTCCTCACTGCACTCGACACGGCGCCTCCTGGTCGGGCGACTATGGCCAAGGCGAAAATTAATTTCAAGCTTGAAATGGATACAGTATCCACGTAGCGTTCGAGAGTTGGGCGACCGCAGCGGAGCTATGATGCTGGCACGAAAAGGAACGACTGGCCAAAGGCTCGCTTATTCCGGAATTCGCCCGCAGATCATGGATCTGCAGGTCGAAAACATCGCCCAGATGGCGGTGCGCGCCCAGTCGATCCCGGATGTCATCACGCTGTGGTACGGCGAGGGCGACGTCGAGACGCCGGAGTTCATCCGCGCCGCCGCCAAGGCTTCGCTCGACCATGGCGACACCTTCTATGTCCCCGACATGCGGGGCCTGCCGGCTCTGACCAAAGTGCTGTCGGAATACCAGTCGCGGCTGCACGGCCGCGACATACCGGTAGTGCGCTCGACGATCACGCCGGGCGGCATGCAGTCCGTGTTCATGGCGCTGCAACTCGTCGCCGAGATGGGCTCGAACGTCGTCTATATCGAGCCGCAATGGCCCAATATCCGCAACGCCATCCACGTCATCGGGGCCGAGCCGCGCCCGGTCTTCCTGAGGCAAATCCACGGAAGCTGGAGTCTCGACCTGGAGGACATCTACCGGGCCTGCGACGCGCGCACCCGCGCCATCATGTTCTCGACGCCATCCAACCCGCTGGGCTGGACGGCCTCGCGAGAAGAATTGCAGGCGCTGCTCGAATTCAGCCGCGAGACCGGCATCTGGATCATCAGCGACGAGCTCTACAACCGTCTCTATTTCCACGGCGAGGCTGCGCCTTCCGTCCTTCAGGTCGCCGATGACGAAGACCGGGTGATGAGCGTCAACGGCTTCTCCAAGGCATGGGCGATGACCGGCTGGCGCATCGGCTGGCTCACCCATCCGGCATCCGTCGCGAAGCCGCTTTCGGCGGTAACCCAGTATATGAACAGCGGCACCGCGGCCTTCGTGCAGGCGGGAGCGAAAGTGGCGCTGGAGGAGGGCGAGGCGTTCGCCGCCTCGACGCGCGACCGCTGCCGCGAGGGCGTCGACATCGCCTACCGCATCCTTGGGGCGGCGAACCGCATCGTCCTGCCGACGAAGCCGGCGGGCGGGATGTATGTTTTCTTCAGCCTCGAAGGCGAACGGAACTCGACCGAGATCTGCCAGCGCTTCCTGGAGGAGGCGCGCGTCGGGCTCGCGCCCGGCTGGCTGTTCGGCGAAGCGTCGAAGGCGCATATGCGCATGTGCGTCTGTCGCGACCCTGCCGAGATCGAGGAAGCCTGCAAGCGCATCGTGGCGTTGTTGGCCGCATGAAAGTGCACTGTTGAGATTCACGAAGGAAATGGGCCTTCGCGAAAAAACCGGGAGAACAAGAATGACAAAGGGGTTCATCAAGTCCATCGCCGCGGCGGCCGTTCTTGCCGCCGGCCTGGTCCACGGCGCAGTCGCCGAGACGCTGAATGTCGGCGCCTATCCGGCCAACCCGCCATGGGAGTTCAAGAATACCGACGGCAGCTTCGAGGGTTTCGAGGTCGATCTCGTCAACGAGATCGCCAAGCGCATCGGCTACGACGTCGCCATCCAGGATCTCGGCTTCCAGGCGCTGTTTGCCGCGACGAGCTCGAAGCGGATCGACCTCGCCATCTCGACCATCTCGATCACCAATGAGAGGCTGCAGAACCAGTCGTTCACGCAGGGCTACTATGACAGCGATCTGGCGCTGGTGTCGGCGAAGGAAGCCGGCATAACCAGCCTCGCCGATATGAAGGGCAAGCCGGTCGGCGCCATCTCCAATTCGACCGGCGAGGCCTGGATCAAGGAAAACACCGACAAATACGGGTTCGGTGAATACAAGGGCTACAACACCCAGCAGGATCTTATCCTCGACACGCAGCTCGGCCGCGTGACCGGCGCGGTCGGCGACATTGCAGGCTTCCAGTTCGCCTTTCTGAAAATGCCCAAGATGGAGGTGGACGAGCGCATCAAGACCGGCGACCAGTTCGCCATCATGATGACCAAGGACCATCCGTTGCTGGAAAAGGTCAACGCCGCCATCACCGACATCAAGAATGACGGGACCATGGCCAAGCTGCACAGCAAGTGGCTAGGCGTCGACGCTGCGGAGGGCACGGCGACGGTCACGGTACTCGACATTCCAAAGGCGCAGTAAGCGGGGCGGGGGCCGCGGGAGGGGCTTTCGAGCTCCTCCCGATTGTTTTGCAAAACAAGGATTTAGCTCTCAATCCATTTCATTGGATGGGAGCAGGCTTGCGCGACCACGTCTTGTAGAGCGCGCTGCCATCCGTCAGGCTCGACACGGCATTCTTTGCGGCCCGAGGCGGCGCGCGACCTCAACGGATCCAGGCTCATGACGGAACTGCTGGCGACCTTCTTCAACACCGAAGTGATGGCCGCGACCTTTCCCATGCTCATCCGCGGGCTGGGTAACACGATCCTCCTGACCATTACCGCCGTCGTTTTCGGAGGGCTGGCAGGCGTCGCCATCTGCATCGCCAGGCTCTACGGCGCAAAGCCGCTGCGCTGGCTCGCCATTGGTTTCATTGACATTTTTCGCGCGCTGCCGATCCTGGTGGTGCTGATCGTGATCTATTATGCACTGCCCTTCGTCGGCGTCCGGCTGAGCTCCTTCGTCTCCGCCAGCCTGGCGCTGTCGATCGTGCTTGCGGCCTACACGGCCGAGGTGTTCCGCGCCGGCGTCGAGGCTATTCCCAAAGGGCAGTTCGAGGCGGCGAGCGCGCTCGGCCTGCCGTTTCCGGTGGCGCTGTGGAAGATCGTCATTCCGCAGGCGGTGCGGATCGCGACGCCAGCCCAGACCAGCAATTGCGTGGCCATCGCCAAGGATACGTCGTTGGCTTCGGTGGTCGCCATGCCCGACCTCTTGAAGCAGGCGACCGACGCCCAGGCGCTGATGGCCAACCCTTCGCCGCTGATCAGCGCCGCGCTTATCTATCTGGTTTTGTTATGGCCTTTGGTCCGCCTGGTATCGCATCTCGAAAGCCGCGCGCAGGCCAGGAGCCGGTGAGGCTTAACAGGGTGTGGACCAAAATCGAGCCGCGACGCTTCCGCATCACGCGTTCGCGCATCGTTAGCGGCGCGTCGGCGGTCCGCTAGCGGTCCAGCTAGGTCGCCTCTGCGAGCGGCTTGGCCCGAAGCCAGTCCGGGTCGATTTCAGGCAGCGGGATCGCCGCGATCAATTCGCGCGTGTAGGCCTCCTTCGGATGGTCGAACAGGGCGTCCGTCGCACCCGCCTCGACGATTTCGCCCTGCCGCATGACGATCACCTGACGGCACAGGCGGCGGATGACGGAGAGGTCATGGCTGATGAAGGCGATCGTCAGGCCCATCTCGCCGGCGAGGCGTTCGAGCAGGGTCAGCACCTGCGCCTGGGTAGAGACGTCGAGACCGGAGACGATCTCGTCGGCGAGCACGAATTTGGGCGACAGCGCGAGAGCGCGGGCAATGCCGACGCGCTGACGCTGACCGCCTGACAGTTCGTGCCGGTAGCGCACCGCGAAGTTTTCAGGAAGGCCGACGCGTCGCAGCGCCTCGGCGACGCGTTCCGGCAGATTGTCGCCGAGGCCATTCTGCTTCAAGGGCGCGGCAATGATAGCCCCGATGGTCCGGCGCGGATTGAGCGACGACATCGGATCCTGGAAGATCATCTGCAGGTCGCGACGCAGCGGCTTCAGCTCTGCATCGGAGAGATGGGTGATGTCGCGGTCGTCGAAGGTCACGCTGCCTACGGTCGGCTCGATCAGCCGCACCAGGGCGCGGCCGAGCGTCGACTTGCCGGAGCCGGATTCGCCGACGATGCCGATGATCGAGTTCTTCGCGATGTCAAAGTCGAGGCCCTTCAGAATCTCGACCATCGGGGCACGGCCGAAGAGCGGCTTCCTCGTCATGTCGGGCAGGGCGACCTTCAGCCCACGCACGGTGATCAGCGCGTCAGCCACGGACAGGCCTCCAACTCCGGTCGGCTTCGGCTATCTCTCCCGCCAATCCAGCCAGCACGGCGGCGTCGACAGGCAACAGCGAGGCGTAGGGGTCGGTGTAGCGCGGCGTCGCGGCCATAAGCGCTCTAGTATAGGCGTGGCGCGGCGACTGGAACAGCGCGGCCGTCTCAGCCTCCTCGACCACCATGCCGGCGTAGAGCACCGAAACCTTCTGGCTGATCTTGGCCACCACGCCGAGATCGTGAGTCACGAACAGAATGGCGGTGCCATGCTCGCGCTGCAGATCGGCGATCAGGCGCAGGATCTGCTTCTGCACGGTCACGTCCAGCGCCGTGGTCGGCTCGTCGGCGACGATCAGCCTCGGTTCGGCTGCGAATGCTGCGGCGATCAGAACGCGCTGGCGCATGCCGCCGGAGAGTTCATGCGGATAGCAGCCGATGACCCGGCCGGGGTCGCGGATCTGCACCTCGTCGAGCAGGCTGCGGATGCGGGCCTCGGCCTTCGATGCGCTCCAGCCGAGGATGCGGATCAGCCGATCGGTGACCTGCGGGCCGATGCGCCGCGACGGGTTGAGCGCGGTCAGCGGATCCTGCGGGATCAGCGCCGTGCGCGCGCCGATTAGAGCGCGGCGCGCCTTGGCCGACAATGAACCGAGCGGCGTTCCCTCGATCAGCATATCGCCTTCGACGATGCGAACGCTTGTCGGAAGGACGCCGAGCACGGCTTTGCCGATCATGCTCTTTCCCGCGCCGCTCTCACCGACAAGCGCGTGGACCTCGCCGGGCGCGATCTTAAGGCTCACGGAGCGCAGCACACGCACACCATTTGCCAGGGTGGCGCTGAGGTTTGAGATTTCGAGGCAGGCTACGACGCTCATTTCAGCACCGGGTCGTAGCGGTCCTTCAGTCCGTCGCCGAACTGGCTGAAGGAGAGGACGGTCAGGAACAGGGTAACCAGCGGGAAAACCAGCACCCACCAGGCCTGGTGGATCGAAAGCCGGCCCTCGGCGATGATGCCGCCCCAGGTCGGGGCGTCGGTGGAAATCGACAGGTTCACGAAGGATAGAATCGCCTCGACGATGACGGCGATGCCCATTTCGAGCGACAGCAGCGCGACGATCGAGGGCAGCACATTGGGCAGCACCTCGCGCAGCATGATGCCTAAGCGACCGAAGCCGGCGATGCGGGCATTCTCGACATAGTCCATGCGCGACTGCACCATGGCCTCGGCGCGGACCACGCGGCAGAAGCGCGTCCAGTCGATGACGGCGATGGCTATGATCACCGAATGCAGGCCGGTTCCCAGCACGGCCACGAGCAGGATGGCGAACAGGACGGGCGGGAAGGCCATCCAGACATCGACGACGCGGGAGATGACGCGGTCGGCCCAGCCGCCGAAATAGCCGGCTACCAGCCCGAGCGCCGAGCCGGCGAGGCAGGCTGCGAACGCTGCCGCAAAGGCGACGACAAGCGCGATGCGCGCGCCGAAGATCAGGCGGGAAAGCAGGTCGCGACCGAGACTGTCTGTGCCCAGCCAGAAGCCCGGCTCCGATCCTTGTATCCAGAAAGGCGGCAGCCGCTCGAACAGCAGATCCTGCGCCAGCGGGTCCTGCGGGGCGATCAGCGGCGCCAGAATGGCGGCGGCGGCGAGCAGCGAAAGCCAGCCGCCGGCGAGCCACAGCCGGGCATTGGGTGCGCGCGAACGGAACCGTACATCATCCATGGCGCAGCCTCGGATTGAGCAGCGCATAGGTCATGTCGACGGCGAGATTGATCAGTACGAAGAGCAGCGCGAAGATGAGCACGATGCCCTGGATCAGCGGCAGGTCGCGGTTAATGACCGCGTCAATGGCCATATTGCCCAGCCCCTCATAGGAAAACAGCCGCTCGACGATGACGGTGCCTCCGATCAGGAAGGTGAACTGCACGCCGACCAGGGTCAGCGTGGGCAGAGCGGCGTTCTTCAGCGCATCGCGCAGGATCACCTGTGTTTCGGAAAAGCCCTTCACCCGGGCCAGCACCGCATAATCGAGGTCGAGGATCTCCTTCAGCGACTGCTTGAGAAGCTGTGAGATGATCGCCGCCAAGGGCAAGGCCAGCGCCAGCGCCGGCATGAACATGTGGCTGAGCAGGTCTTTCATCAGGTCGAAGCGCAGCCGGAAAATGCTTTCGAACAGATAGAATTGCGTCGCGAAGGGCAGTTCGAGTCGCGGCGAGACGCGCCCCGATATCTCGAAGACCGGCACCAGCACGCCGAAGAGCAGGATCAGCACGAGGCCCCAAAGGAAATCGGGAATGGAAAGAGCGGCGCCGTTGGCGACGTCGATGCCGGCCTCGACCGCCGTGCCGCGTTCGCGCGCGCCGAGCACCGCCAGCGGAACACCGATCGCGAGCGCGATCAGCAGAGCGAATATCGCCAGTTCCAGCGTGGCCGGGAGCCGGTTCAGCACCAGCGAAAGAACGTCCTGGCGCAGCGAGATGGATGTTCCGAAATCGCCCTGCGCCACGCCGCCGAGCCAGATGAAGAACTGCTCCACCAGCGTCTTGTCGAGGCCGTAAAGCGTGCGCAGGCGCAGAATGTCATCATCGCCGGCGCCCGGCGGCAGCATCATGGCGATCGGGTCGCCGGGCGCGACGCGGATGACCACGAAGACGACCACTGCCACGCCGAACAAGGTGATCAGCATGGTGAGAAGGCGGGCGAGGAAGCGTTGGAGGATCATGCTTGGTTCATGGTTGCCGGGTGCGTCCTTCGAGGCTCGCCCATGAGGGTTTTCTCCATGATTTCGACCGCTGTGCGGGCTCGCACCTCAGGATGAGGACCGGAGAGCCTGCAACCCCAGATCGCCAAAGTTGCATGGGCCCCATTGCGTTGGCCGACATTTCCATCAGCGAGGACATCCCTTTTGCGCGGTAGTGAAAACGCTGAAGGCGAGCGTTGCAGGCACATCATTCCTCATCCTGAGGTGCGAGCCCGCAGGACATTGAAATCTTGGAGCACACTTCGACTGGCGAGCCTCGAAGGACGCACCAATCCAGTGCGCCGCTTCGGGCAGCGCACTGGATTTCACCCTCACGCCGGCGTCATCAGCGCCGGCAGCAGAGCGCCGGAAATGTGCGGCACGACCTTGACGTCCTTGGCGTGTACGATCGGCTGCGCATACTGGATCAGCGGGATGACGTAGGCCTCGTCGGCGATGAGCTTGCTGACAGCCTTCCAGCCGGCGATGCGTTTTTCCTCGTCGGCCTCGCCCCAGAGCGGATTGATCGCGTCGATCACGTCCTGGCCATCCCATACCGAATGCGGGCTCGGGCCGTACATGGCGAAGCCGGTCGAGGTGGTCGGGTCGCCGATGGCGTTGCCCCAATTGTAGAAGGCGGCCGGCGCCAGCTTGTCGGCGGCGCGCAGCTCGTAGTGCTTGGCGATCTCGTAGACCTCGATCGTGGCCTCGATGCCGACCTTGCGCCACATGCCGACGATGGCCTGGATCATCTCGTAATCCTTGGGCTTGAAGCCCCTGGTGGTCTGGATCGTGAACTTCACCGGGTTTTCAGGCGAGTAGCCCGACGCCTTCAGGAGTTCGGCCGCTTTTTCGGGGTTGTATTCGACCTTGATCGACGGATCGAACGCTGCGTATTCCGGCGTTTCGAGCGTATCGAGGGGCAGGCCGTAACCGCGCAACAGGCGGTCCACGAGCAGTTTCTTGTCGATGGACATGACCGCTGCCTGGCGGACATTCCTGTCCTTCATCACGTCGATGTCGTTCAGGAAGATCATGCCGATGTCGGAAACGTTGGTGACGGCGCCGGCAAGGCCGTCCTTGGCGATCAGGCGGTCATATTCCTCATAGGGAATTTCGAGCGTCACCTGAGACGAGCCGGATTCGATTTCGGCGACGCGGCTGGCGGCGTCGGTCACGAACTTGATGGTGACGTTCTCGAACGCCGGCTTGTCGCCCCAATAGTCCGGATTGGACTTGAGCCGCACGAAGGCGTTGCGCTCGAATTTTTCCACCATGTAGGGGCCGGTGCCGATGGGAGCGGCCTCGAAGCCTTCCGCGCCGACCTTCTCGTAATAGGCCTTGGGCAGGATGTAGCCGGTGAGGAAAGACATCCATTTGAACAGGACAGGATCGAAACCGGCCGCGTCGGCGGTGATCTTGTTGCCGTCGATCTTGAAGTTGGAGAGGTTCTTCCAGACGAACTGGATCGGATTGCCGGTCTCTTCCTTGCCGGCCCGCTCCAGCGACCAGACCACGTCCTCAGCGGTAAAGGGCGAGCCGTCATGCCACTTCACGCCTTCGCGCACCGTCATCGTCACCTGCTTCTTGTCGTCGCTCCAGCCCCATTCGGTGAGCAGGCCGGGCGTGAAGGAGAGGTCGGGTTTCTGCGGGATGAACTGGTCGAACACCGACTGGTAGATGCCCTGGATGGTCGGATTGACCGCCGAAGGACCGGTGGTCGGGTCCCATGAAGGCAGGTTGACGTTATAAGCGATGGTCAGTTCGCCCGCCTGCGCCGAGGCCAAGGTCGGAAGCCCGATTGCCGCCACGCCCAGCGCTGTCGCGCCGTATCCGAGTATTTGCCGTCTGTTGATCGTCATCGTCGTTCCCCTGATTTTCTTGGCTTATTTCCACTTTCAACCGCAGCGGCTTTGAGCCAGCGCGGCAATGCACTCCTGCTCCCCGTCACCTCCCGGCCAGCTGGCAGGCCAGCATGAAGCCCGATCCCGCGCCGACGCCGGCGCCCGGCCATGTTGCCGCGCCGACGAGGTGCAGCGCATCCACCGGCGTGTTCCAGCGCGCATAGCCGCGCGCCGGGCGGTAGAAGAAATTCTGCGACAGATGGTGACTGCCGCAGATCTGGTCGCCGCCGACCAGATTGGGATTCTCGCGCTCGAGATCGGCCGGCGAAAACACCGCGCGGCCGAGAATTTTCCTGCCAAGTCTCGGCGCGTAGCTCTCGATGATGCCGAGCGCGCGGTCGGCATAGCGCTCCTTGACCGCGTCCCAATCGGCGGGCGCGATCTCGCCGGCAGCGTCGCCCCGGATTTCGGCGGGCAGCACCCGGACCTGCACCCACAGCACATGCCTGCCCTCCGGCGCGCGCGACGGGTCGATCGCCGTCGGCTGGCCTACGACCAGCATAGGCGCCGCCGGCAGCAGGCCGGCGGTCGCCTGCGCGTAGGTCAGCGCCATCATGTCCATCGAGGGCGCGAGATGGACATAGGCGAAGCGCTTCAACTCCTCGCCGGCGGTCCAGTCGGGCAGTCCGTCGAGTGCGAGGTGGATCATCATCGTGCCCGGCGCGTGGCGGAATTTCTTCATTGCCGTGTCGAAGCCGGCATCGCCGGACCCCTTCGCAAGCAGCCGCCCGAGCGCGCCCGGTGCGACATTGGCTATAACCGCTACGCGAGCTTTGTGGGTGTCGCCGTTGGCCAGGCGGACGCCGGTGGCGCGGCCATTGCCGGTCAGGATTTCGGCGACTTCGGCATTGGTGAAGATTTCGCCGCCGGCCTCTTTCACCATGCCTTGCAGCGCCCGGATCATGGTGTCGGCCCCGCCCTTGCCCAAAACCATGCCGAAGGACTGGTTGGCCATGGCCTCGAGGTAGGGAAACACCGCGCCGCCGGCGATGTCTGGCGCGAAGTCGAGATGCATGCCCCACGCGGCCAGGGCGGCTTTCACATGTCCGGATTCGAAAGTCTCGTCGAGCCAGGCGCGCGGCGAGGAGAGCATCAGCCGCGCAATGTCGAGCGCTCCTCCCACGCCTTTACCGCGCCACGTCTTCCAGCCGGCGGAGAGCAGCGCGCGCGCCGACATGGGCGAGCCGAGCACGCCGAAAATGTGTTCGGCCTCGGCGGGAAAGGCGGCGACCAGGCGACGCCATGTATCCGCGTCGGCTTGGCTGAACGCTGCGATGCGCGAAGCGGGCGCTTCGATGTCGGTGGAGACGCCGAGCCATCTGCCGTCCGGGAAGGCGCTGGCGAAGCAATCAGTGACAGGGGCGAATTCCAGCCCGTGCGATTTCAATTCATTTGCATACGTCTTGTGGAAAGCGGAGCCGGCGAACAGGCTGAGATTCATCGCGCCGAGATCGTGGCGGAAGCCGGACAGCGTCAATTCGCGGGTCTGGACTGCGCCGCCAGCGACGGGATTGCGCTCGAAGACCGCAGTTTTCCAACCTTTGCGTGCAAGATGCGCGGCGCAGGCGAGGCTGTTATGGCCCGCCCCGACAATGATGGCGTCGAATTCGCTCACCCGTCCCCGCCCCGTTTGCTTTATGCTTAAAGATAATTGCAGATGCATATGTTTTCGTCTAGTGAAAGATTAAGGGCCAAGACGAGCCTTGCCGTGCATCCAGAGGAAGAGGGAGAAGGAACGATGGGAACGCAGAATATTCTGGGCGATCTGGCCGAGCATCTTTTGTCGGGCAAGGTCGAGGTGGTCGACCTGTCGGCCGTGCTGGGGCCGGATACGCCACTGATCAAGCTGCCGCCGGAACTGGCGGTCGATACGCCGAAGATCGAGATCCACAAGATCTCCGCCTATGACGACAAGGGGCCGTGGTGGGCGTGGAACTGGCTGAAGCTCGGCGAGCATTCCGGCACCCATTTCGACGCGCCGAAGCACTGGATCACCGGCAAGGATTATACGGACGGCTCGACCGACACGATCGCGCCGAAGAACTTCGTCGCGCCGGTCAACGTCATCGACTGCTCGAAGGAGGCGGCCGACGACGACGATTTCCTGCTGACCGTCGACCACATCAAGGCGTGGGAAGCCACGCATGGCGCGATCAAGCCGGGCGAGTGGGTGGTGATGCGCACCGACTGGTACAAGCGGAACGGTTCGGAAGCCGAGTTCCTGAACGCCAACGACACGGGCCCGCACACGCCCGGACCGACGGCAGAAGCGATCGAGTACATCATCTCGACCGGCGCCATCGGCTGGGGCAGCGAGACGATCGGCACCGACGCCGGCCAGGCCGGCGGCATGCAGCCGCCATTCCCGGCGCACAGCCTGATGCACAAGGCCAACCGCTACGGGCTGGCGAGCCTCTGCAATCTCGACAAACTGCCGCCGAAGGGCGCGATCCTTATCGCAGCGCCGCTCAAGATCGAGAACGGCACCGGCAGCCCGACCCGGGTGCTGGCGCTCGTGCCGCGAGGCTAGGCAGCGCCGCGATGGGCGCGCCCGACCACATCATCGTCGGCAGCGGCATCAATGCGCTGGTCTGCGCTGCGATGCTGTCGGGCAAGGGCGCGAAGGTGCTGGTGCTGGAGCGCAACGACCGGATCGGCGGCTGCATCCGCACGGACGAGATCACCGCGCCGGGCTTCGTCCACGACGTGATGGCGACGACCTTCGTGCTGTTCACCACTTCGCCGGCGTTTGCGGCGCTCGGCAAGGACCTGGCGCGGCACGGGCTGGAGTTCTGCAATACGAGCATGCCGACCGGCGTGCTGCGGCCCGACGGCTCCCATCTTATCCACCGCACCGACCGCGCCGCCAACATCGCCGCGCTTGAGGCGGCAGCGGCAGGCGATGGCGAGCAATATGGCCGCGACGTCGGTGCGGTGGAGGCCAATGCCGGATTGCTGTTCGGCCTGCTCGGCGGTTCGATGTGGTCGTTTCCGACGGGGAAAATGCTTGCGCGCGAGGCGTGGCTGCGCGGCCCGCGCCAATTTGCGGCGTTTTTCGGCGATGCTCTGGTTCCGGCGCGCGGCTGGCTCGAAACCGCTTACGGTTCCGAGCTTTCGCGCGCGCTGTGGGCTCCGTGGGCACTGCATGCCGGACTGGGGCCGGATGACGCGTTCTCCGGTCAGATCAGCAAGGTCATAGCCTTTGCGCTGGAGGCGGCCGGCGCGCCGATCGTCAAGGGCGGTGCGCGCAACATACTCACCGCCTTCGAAAGGCTGATAGCCGAGCGTGGCGGCGAGATCCGCGTCAACGCCGATGTGGAGAGCATTATCGAGAAGAATGGCCGCGCCATCGGCGTGCAGCTCGCCTCGGGCGAGAAAATCGCTGCTGCGAAAAGCGTGATCTGCTCGGTCACCCCGACCCAGCTCTACGGCAGGCTGCTGAAGGGCAGGGAACCGGCGGGCGTTGCCGAAGATTTGAAGCGCTATCGCTACGGCAAGGGCAATTTCCAGATCCACTATGCGCTGGACAGAATTCCGGCCTGGCGCGGCGAGGGGTTGGATAAGGTTGCGCTGCTGCATCTGGCGCCGGGTCTCGACGGCGTCTCCAAGGCCTGCAACGAGGCGGCGAGGGGCATGCTGCCGGAGACGCCGACGATCTGCGTCGGCCAGCCGCACGTGCTCGACCCGTCGCGCTGTCCCGAGGGCAAGGCTATCCTGTGGCTGCAGCTTCCGGAAGCGCCGCGGCGCATCAAGGGCGATGCGGCGGGAAAGCTCGAAACGCCCGCCGACGGCGTATGGACCGAGGCGCTGAGCGAAGCCTATGCCGATCGGGCAGAGGCGATCCTCTCCGCCCACATCGACGGCTTCAGGGACAGCGTGATCGCGCGGAAGGCGTATTCGCCGGCCGATCTGGAAGCGATGAACATCAATCTCGTCGGCGGCGACCCTTATGGCGGGTCGTCGGCGATCGACCAGTCGTTTCTGTGGCGGCCGTTCAAGGGCAGCCGCAACCACGACACCGGCATCAAAGGCCTGCACCACATCGGCGCATCGACCCATCCGGGCGCGGGCTTGGGCGGCGGCTCCGGCTATCTGCTGGCGGGGAGGCTGTGATGGACCAGAGCCTGCCTGAGAAGAAGCCGCGCGCCTCTACGCTCGGCGAGATAGGTCTGCAGCAATTCGCGCCCTATCTGATGAACCGCATCATGGGCCGCTACAATGCCAGCCTGCGCGAGGATTTGAAGAAGCAGGGGCTGACCGTCCCCAAGGTGCGGGCGCTGGCGGTGCTGTCGGTCGCCGATGGCGTCACCGTCAACGACCTTGCCGTCTATACGGTGATCGAGCAGTCGACGATGAGCCGCACGCTCGATGCGCTGGAGGCGCAGGGGCTGGTGCGGCGCGAGGCCTGCGAGGACGACAGCCGCGTGCGCAAGGTTTTCCTGACCGATGACGGCCGCGCCGAGTTCGCCCGCGCCTGGCCGGCCATGCACGAGGAATTCGAGAAAATGTTCGCCGGCATAGACGAGGCCGAATATTCGGCGCTGATCGTGACGCTGCAGAAGATGCTGCGGAACATCCGGAAACACGAGATCTGAGCGCGATGGTGTACTTGGTGAACGCATTGCGGCAGCGTCCCCCCTCCCCGTTAACCGGGAGAGGATGCCAGCAGGCAGGTGAGGGGTGGGGCCAACCGTCGCCGCCTGCGCTGCCCCTCATCCGGCCCTTCTGGCCACCTTCTCCCTGTGAACGGGGAGAAGGAAAGGAGACGCACCATGGCTGAACGATCTTTCGCGAAGGAAGTCGAAAAGCTCCGGCTCGGGGCGGGCGAAAAGTTCTCGGGCGAGGGCATTCTGGCCATCACCAAGGCGCTGCTCGAATGCGGCGTCGGGTATGTCGGCGGCTACCAGGGCGCGCCGATCAGCCATCTGATGGACGTGCTGGCGGACGCTCAAGACATTCTGGGCGAGCTGGGCGTGCATTTCGAGGCGAGCGCCTCGGAGGCGACGGCGACCGCCATGCTGGCGGCTTCGGTGCATTATCCGATCCGGGGCGCTGCGACCTTCAAGTCGACCGTCGGCACCAATGTCGCGTCGGACGCGCTGGCCAACCTCGCCTCCGGCGGGGTTACCGGCGGTGCGCTGATAATCGTCGGCGAGGATTACGGCGAGGGCTCCTCGATCATGCAGGAGCGCAGCCACGCTTTCGCGATGAAGAGCCAGGTCTGGCTGCTCGACCCGCGGCCGAACCTGCCGTCGATCGTCAAGGCGGTCGAGCACGGCTTCGAACTCTCGGAGGCGTCGAACACGCCGGTCATGCTGCTGGTCCGCATCCGCTGCTGCCACGTCCATGGCCACTTCACCGCCAGGGACAACAAGCGCCCGGCAATGACGGTCGCCGACGCCCTGTCCTCGCCCCGCCGCGACACAGGCCGCATCGTGCTGCCGCCGGCCTCTTTCCTGCACGAGAAGGAGAAGGTGGCGAAGCGCTGGCCGGCGGCGGTCGAATACATCAAGGCGCAGAAGATCAACGAGTTCTTCGGGCCGGAAGACGCCAGGGTCGGCATCGTATGCCAGGGCGGCATGTACAACGCAGTGATAAGGGCGCTGGAGCGCATGGGCCTGGCCGACAATTTCGGCGAAACGCAGGTGCCTATTTATGTCCTCAACGCCGTCTATCCGCTGATCGACGACGAGTTCCTGCGCTTCTGCGAGGGCAAGGACGAGGTGCTGGTGGTCGAGGAAGGCCAGCCGAACTACATCGAGCAGGCGTTCGCCGCTATGCTCCACAAGGCAGGGCGCGGCACGAAAATCTCCGGCAAGGAGTTCTTGCCGATGGCCGGCGAATATACCGGCCAGGTGATGCTGGACGGGGTCAGCGCCTTCCTGCGCCAGGCCGCGCCGCACATGCTGCCGGTGCAGATCCGCGCGCCCAACCGCACCGGCTCTGCCGACGAGATCACCGACCTCGCCGCTATCGTGCCGGGCCGGCCCCCGGGCTTTTGCGTCGGCTGCCCGGAGCGGCCGATCTTCGCCGCCACCAAGCTCGTCGAGCAGGAACTCGGGCCGCACCACATCGCCTCCGACATTGGCTGCCACTTGTTCTCGATCATGCCGCCGTTCGAACTCGGCGCGACGACCATGGGCTACGGCCTCGGCCCTGCGTCGGCTTCGGCGTTCAATTCTCCCGACGCCAAGCGGCGGTCGATCTCCTTTCTCGGCGACGGAGGCTTCTGGCACAACGGCCTGACCTCCTCGATCGGCAACGCCGTGTTCAACAAGAATGACGGCGTCATCGTCATCGTCGACAATTTCTATTCGGCCGCCACCGGCGGCCAGGACATCCTGTCGTCGCGCGCCGAGAACCGCTCCAAGGCGACGAAACATCCGATCACCGAGGCGGTGAAGGGCATGGGCGTCAAATGGGTGCGCCACCTCGAGCGGACCTACGACGTCGGCAAGATGCGAGAGACGCTGCGCGAGGCGTTGACGACCGAAGAGACGGGGCCGAAGGTCATCGTCGCGTCGTCGGAATGCATGCTGAACCGGCAGCGCCGCGAAAAGCCGCTGATCGACAAGGCGATCAAGGGCGGCGAGCGCGTCGTGAAGCCGAAATTCGGCGTCGACGAGGACATCTGCACCGGCGACCACGCCTGCATGCGGCTTTCCGGCTGCCCGTCGCTGTCGGTCAAGTCGCTCGACGACCCGCTGCGCGACGATCCGGTAGCTCATATCGACCAGAGCTGCGTCGGCTGCGGCAATTGCGGCGAAGTGGCGGATGCCGCCGTGCTCTGCCCGTCCTTCTACCGCGCCGACGTGGTGCACAATCCGGGCCGGTGGGACCGCTTCGCCGAGCGGCAGCGCCGCAAGGTGATCGGTTGGCTGCAAGGCTGGCGTGAGCGCCGCCGGCTGTCCTTCGCGGATGCCTGAAATGAACGCCTTGGCTTCCCCCGATCCGCAGGCGGATGAGGGCCGCATCATAAAGCTCGCCGTGCTCGCGGTCGGCGGGCAGGGCGGCGGCGTGCTGGCCGACTGGATCACCGATGTAGCCGAACGCAGCGGCTATCTCGCGCAATCGACCTCGGTGGCCGGCGTGGCGCAGCGCACCGGCGCTACGATCTACTATGTCGAGATGTGCCGCGATCTCGGGCGGCAGCCGGTCTTCGCGCTGTCGCCTTCGCCGGGCGACGTCGACATACTGATCGCGGCCGAACTGATGGAGGCGGGGCGCGCCATCATGCGCGGCTTCGTGACAGCCGACCGCACCACGGTAATCGCTTCGTCGCACCGGATCGCGGCGGTGTCGGAAAAGATCGAGCCGGGCGATGGCCGCGCGCCTTCCGCCAAAGTGCTCGCGACCGCGGAGAATGCCGCGAAGCGCTTCATCGCCTTCGACATGGAAAAGATCGCCGCCGAGAACGGCTCTATGATTTCAGCCAGCCTGCTCGGTGCGCTGGCCGGTTCCGGCGCTCTGCCCTTCCCGCGCGAAAACTACGAAAAGACCATCCTGGCTTCGGGCCGTGGCGTGAAGGCCAGCCTGGCGGCGTTTGCGGGGGCATATGAGCGGGCGCATCAGGGCAACGTGCTCGCCGGTCCTGCTAAGACATCGGACGGAATGAATGCCGCGCAACAAGCGGTCGGTGCAAAAGGCGTGCTCGGACCGGACCACCTGCTGAACCGATGGCAAAAGCTGCAGGCGCGTGTCGCCGCCTATCCGGAACCGATGCGTGACATGGCCGGGCGCGGCTTGCAAAAGGTCGTCGACTACCAGGACCTCGCCTATGGCGCGGAATATCTGAACCGGCTGGATCAGGCGGTAGGCCTCGAACGCGCCGGGTGGGGCCATGCGCTCTCGATCGCCGCGGCCAAGCACCTCGCCAACGCCATGTGCTACGACGACATGATCCGCGTAGCCGACCTGAAGACGCGCTCGACCCGCGACCGGCGCGTGCGCCGCGAGGTCGGCGTGGCGGAAGGCTCGGTACTTCAGGTCACCGAATATTTCCATCCGCGCGTCGAGGAGTTCTGCGGCGCGCTGCCGGCCGGGCTCGGCCGCTACATCGAAAGCCGCCCGAGCCTCGCGGCTTTCATCGACCGGCGCATCAATCGCGGGCGACGCATCCGCACCGACGGCATGCTCGGCTTCTCAGCGCTGTGGCTGGTCGGCGGGCTGCGACGCTGGCGCCGGAAACTGCTGCGCCATCAGGTGGAGAGCGCGCATCTGGAGCGCTGGTACCGGCTGGCGCTCGACCATGCCGCGAGCGACTACGCGCTGGCGGTCGAGATCCTGAATTGTCGTCGGCTGATCAAGGGCTACAGCGATACGCACGCCCGCGCGCAGTCGAAATTCGACCGCGTGCTGTCAGGCCTGCCGCTGCTTGCCGGGCGGCCGGATGCTGCGGACTGGCTGCGGCGCTTGCGCGAAGCGGCGCTGAAGGACGAAAAAGGCGACATGCTCGACGGCGCGCTGAAGACCGTCGCCTCGCTGGATGCGGGCGTGCCGACGCTGCATTGATTGCCGTCAGGCTTTGCCGAGCGCGCCGCGCAGCGCGACGATGGCAAGCAGGAGACTGACGATCGCGTTCCAACCGGCGAAGGACAGGCCGAGCACCCTCAGCGCCGCCTTGTCGCAGGCGGGGGGGATCACCGTGTTGATGGCGTCGAGGACGCCGGCGCCGCCGGTATCGACCTGGGTGGCGACCGCGCCGCAATCGGCCGGACCGGCCCACCAGCCCCATTCGACGCCGGAATGGAAGACGCCGAGATAGAGGCTGTAGAGCATCAGCAGCGCGCCGAGGAGCAGCAGGCCGCGCGTCATCCAAGCCGGCCAGTGGAAGTGCGACGAGAGCGCGGCCACCGCCATCAACGGCACGCCTACATAATAGGGCCAGCGCTGCTCCAGGCAGAGCGCGCAGGGTATGTAGCCGCCAATGTGCTGGAAGCCGAGCGCGATGCCTACAGTGACCCCCATGGCGACAAGCAGGATGAGCGCGGTCACCGTTTGAACGCTGCTGGTGGGCTTTGTCAGCGACGACATGGCATCAGGTCTCGGTGTTGGCCATCAGAACACGTATCTGACGAGGATGTAGAGCAAAATAACGGCGGCGGCGCCGGCGCCGGCGATCAGGCCGAGGCGTTTTTCGATGAAATGGCGGATCGGCTCGCCATAGCTGCGCAGCAGCCAAGCCAGGAACAGGAAACGTGCGCCGCGCGCGACGATGGCCGAGAGGATGAACCAGCCGAGCGGAAAGCCGATGACGCCCGCAAGAATGGTTACCACCTTGATCGGCGGCAGATGCGAGAGGCCCGAAG
Source organism: Mesorhizobium sp. WSM2240 (assembly GCF_040438645.1). Taxonomy (NCBI): domain Bacteria; kingdom Pseudomonadati; phylum Pseudomonadota; class Alphaproteobacteria; order Hyphomicrobiales; family Phyllobacteriaceae; genus Mesorhizobium; species Mesorhizobium sp. WSM2240. The sequence goes on along the minus strand of NZ_CP159253.1, from coordinate 4,449,357 downwards.
TGACCAACATCAGGAGGATGAAGCCGGTGCCCGACGACAGCCGCAGCGCATCGAATGCGTCGAGCTTGCCGTAGAATTCCAGCACCGGCCGGGCGATCGTCTCATAAGCGTAGAAGCCGATGAACCAGCCGGCTATGCCGCCCAGCACCGAGGCGACCGTGGCGACGAGCGCGTAGCGATAGGCACGGTCGGGCCGGGACAGCGCCATCGGCAGATAGAGCACGTCGGCCGGGACCAGGAAGACCGAGCTTTCGACGAAAGCGATGAAGGCCAGCCACCATTCGGCGGATTTGCGCGCCGCAAGCGACAAGGTCCAGTCATACAGTTTCCGAAGCATGCGCGTCCCCGTTTGATTGCCGAGCCTCTCTAGCGCATGACCCCGGAAAGTGGAAACCGCTTTTCGGTCATACGCGGATGCATCTTCCAGAATGTTCCTTTGCGAATCCGGGCGGACGCGGGCGCTCTGGGCAGGATCGGCGCAGCGCAGTATGCCGACAGGCGATGAAATCGATGCGCGGCAGTTGACGGGGCGGGGCCTCTCCGTATAGTCCGCAGCCGTTCACGCCGATGCGGCGTGCGCCCCCTTGGCGGAATTGGTAGACGCGCCTGACTCAAAATCAGGTTCCGAAAGGAGTGCTGGTTCGATCCCGGCAGGGGGCACCACTAACGGCGCCGCACCCTATCCCTGCGGGCCGCGCCCCCGGAAAAAATTGCGCTTGCTTGGTTAAAAGCGTACAAAAGGTGACCGTTCGCACATTTCACGGGCGCGAACGGCTGGGAGTCGAGCACTCTTGCCCAACACGAGGGGCAAAGCCATGCTCCAATCCACGAAAACGCATTTCAGGAACGAATTGCTGCGACGGCTGGGCCCGGCCGACCTCTCCCTGCTCGAGCCGCATTTCGAGCGCATCTCCTTCAAGCTGAAGACGGTGCTCCAGCGGCCGGGCGCGCCGATCGAGTTCGTCTATTTTCCGGAAAGCTGCATTGCATCGCTGATCGCGAAAATCCCGAGGGGCAGGGACTCGGAGGTTGGCGTGATCGGCTTCGAGGGCATGACCGGCACGCCGCTCGTCATGGGCGACGACAGGCAGCCTTGCGAATGTATAATCCAGCTCGAGGGCGACGCGACAAGGCTGCCGGCCGAGGTGCTGTCGGCCGCCATGGCCGAAAGCCCGACGCTCCGGATGTTCCTGCTGCGATACGTCCAGAGCCTTTCGACGCAAACGTCGTTCACCGCATTGGCCAATGCGCGCTCGAAGCTCGAGGAACGCCTGGCACGTTGGCTCTTGATGTGCGCGGACCGTGTAGAGGGCGAAAAGCTGGAACTGACGCATGAATTCCTGTCGATCATGCTCGGCGTACGCAGGCCGGGCGTCACCGTCGCCATCCAGATATTGGAGGGCAAGGGGTTGATCCGGGCCAACCGGGGCGTCGTCGTAATCCGCGACCGGGAAGGGCTGATCGCATTGACTGACGGCGCCTACGGAATTCCAGAGGACGAATTCGAACGGCTGGTCGGCAAGATCGACTCGGCCGCGTAGCGGCGATCACGAGTGGCGTTTCGGCGCGTCCGGCTACGAACTGGCGATGACGCCGATGAGCGCCCCGACGCCGGCGCCGATGACGACGCCGAAGCCCAGTCCGACCGAGCCGTCGTCGAATATCCAGTCGCCGCCGACATATCCGAGCAGTGCGCCGACCGTGATGCCGATGACCATGCCGAGTGCGAATCTGGCGAAGTCGAGATCCATGTCCCCTCCTCGGGCCCTCCGTCGAAAGCATACGCGAAACCGGAACGATGGTTCCATGAGACAATGGCGCACAGTTGGCATAGCAGGCGCGCCGGCAGACGAGTTAACCTCGGGGCAGGTTGTCAAAGGGCGGTCCGGCGGGATAACCATCGCTCATGCTCGAACGGCGCGACAGCTATGCCAGCCTCATCCGCGACTTTCGTTGGACGATCCCCGAGCGTTTCAACATCGGCGTTGCGGTTTCGGACCGCTGGGCGGCAAGCGATCCGGGCCGCACGGCGCTGCTCGATTACCGGGCCGAGGGCGAAGCGCAGCCCCTGAGCTTCGGCGAACTTGCGGCGCGCTCCAACGCGCTCGCCAACGGGCTGAGAGCGCTCGGCGTCGGGCGCGGCGACCGCGTGGCGCTGCTCCTGCCGCAATGTTTCGAGACGGCGATCGCCCACGTCGCCATCTACAAGCTCGGCGCGATCGCCGTGCCGCTGGCGCTGCTGTTTGGCGCTGAAGCGCTTGAATACCGGCTGCGGACGGCCGGCGTCAGGGCAGTCGTCACCAATGCCGTTGGCCATGCGAAAATCCGCAAAATCACGGACAGGCCGGCGGGCCCCGAGCGGATCGTGTCGATCGATGGGGCGGATGGCGATGCGATCGATTTCCGCCGGCTGGTCGCCGATCACTCGCCGCATTTCACGGCCGAGGACACCGGTCCCGACGATCCGGCGATGATGATCTTCACCTCCGGCACCACGGGTCCGCCCAAGGGCGCACTGCACGGCCACCGCGTTCTCCTCGGCCATCTGCCCGGCGTGCAGACGCATCATGAATTCCTGCCGCAGCCGGGCGACCTTCTGTGGACGCCGGCCGACTGGGCATGGGCGGGCGGCCTGCTCAACGTGCTGTTGCCCGGCCTCTATTTCGGTGTGCCGGTGGTGGCCGGACGGTTCGAGAAGTTCGACCCGGAGGCTGCGCTCGTACTTGCCGAGAAGATGCGGGTCCGAAACGCCTTCATCCCCCCGACGGCGCTCAGGATTCTGAAGACCGTGCCCGATATCGGCCGGCGCTTCCGGCTCGACTTGCGCACGGTGGGTTCCGGCGGCGAGTCGCTTGGGCGCGAGACCTATGAATGGGCGCGCGCGGAATTCGGCATCACCATCAACGAATTCTACGGCCAGACCGAATGCAATCTGGTGCTGTCGTCCTGCGCTGCGATCGGCGTCAGCCGCGCCGGCGCGATCGGCAAGGCGGTGCCCGGCCACACAGCGGCGGTGATCGGCGAGGACGGGCGGCGCATGAAGCCGGGCGAGGCGGGTCAGATCGCCATTTTGCGGCCCGATCCGGTGATGTTCCTCGGCTATTGGCGGGACGAGCAGGCGACCACGAAGAAGTTCATCGGCGACTGGATGACGACCGGCGACCAGGGCATCGAGGACGGCGACGGCTATGTGCATTTCTTCGGCCGTGACGACGACGTTATCACGTCGGCGGGTTACCGCATCGGCCCCGGCGAGATCGAGGACTGCCTGACCGGCCACCCTGCAATCGCGCTCGCGGCCGCCGTCGGTAAGCCGGACGCGATGCGCACCGAGATCGTCAAGGTCTATGTCGTGCTGAAGGACGGGACCGCCGCCAGCGACGTGCTCGCCGAGGAGATAAAGCTTTGGGTGCGCGAGCGGCTTTCGGCGCACGAATATCCGCGCGAGGTCGAGTTCGTCGACGAGATGCCGCTGACCACGACCGGCAAGGTTATCCGCCGCGTCTTTCGCGACCGTGCGCGGGCCGAGGCCGGGGTATAGCGGGATCCGCACCGCCCTTCATTTCTTCAGCTTTCTCGCCTCGCGCTCCAGGGTCTCGCGATCGTTGCCGAAGCGCTCTATCAGATCGCGCGCTTCCCCGTTCGTTAAGCCGAATTTCTCGGCGAAGTCGTGGACCTCGTATTCCTGCCCGCTGGCGACACGAATGCGATCCTGTTGTCCGGTCTTCCCTTTGTCGTCTGCCATCGTGTGCTCCCGCCAGTCGTGATGATCTCGTCAATCGAACTGGCGGGAATTTGTTCCTGTTCTGGCAACAGGCTGCGGAGCGGGATCCGGGTAAGCTGCTCCGCCAACCTCAAAGGGCAGATAGGCGACCTCAATAACCTTCTGCTGCGATCTGTGTATCTGCCCAGGTCTTCAATTGCTTGAAGTTTCCGTCAAAGGCGCGCCGCTTCAACTCCTCATAAAGAACCGAGCAGTGCATGATTTCGCCGGTATCGAGGCCGCCCTTTGCCGCTTCGCGTTCGCAGGCAAGGTAAACGTGCTTCAGCTGGTCGATCGGAAGCTGGAGATGCGGTCCGGATGATTGGGAATGAACCGCTGCCGTCGAAAGCAGCGCGAACAGGGGAAAACAGGCTGCCAGAAGTATGCTGTGAGTGGCTCGCGTCATTGTGGAGTTCTCCAACGGCACTTGGCGGTGACAATCGGGGAAGCCTAGCAGTGGCTGAGGATGGACACATGAGACGCGTGTCCCGAGTGGTGCCGTTTGATATCATTGAAGCCGCTTGAATCGGGACTAGTGTCCCGCCTGCGCTGAAAGATCTCAACTGCCGTAGCCGGCATCTCTCGCGGCCACGACAGCCCGAGCCCTGCTATCGACGCCGAGCTTGGCGAATATGCCGGACACGTGGTTCCGCACCGTCTTCTCGCTGATGTTAAGCTGCGCGCCGATCTGATGGTTGTCGAGGCCGCGCGCAAGCAGGTGAAGCACTTCTTTCTCGCGCGCGGTCAGTCCGTTGACGGGGTCGGCCTCGGCTGCAGGTTGTGGCAGGAAGGCGTATAGCTCCTGGAGGAAGGTCGCCCAGGCAGGCTCGTTGGGGAGCATGAAGTGGTTCGGGCTGCTAAGCTGCAGGAACCGGGCATTGGGGATGATCTGCGCGAGAAGCCGGCCTTCTTCGAACGGTGCGACCGCATCACGGTCGGGATGGGCGACCAGCGTAGGGCAGGTGATGCGCGCCGACTCTTCCTGGACGTCGACATCGAACATGACACGCGTCAGTTCCACGGCGTTGTCGGCGGAAGTGGCGGCGTTCTGCAGTTCACACCACGAGCGCAGGTGTTCGATGGAGCCTTCGGGCTGGAACTGGGTCGCGAAGGAGCGCATGAAGGCGTGGTCTTCCTGGCCCCAGCCGAGCCGCAGCATCTCCAGCATCACCTTCGCCTTTTCCGGCTCGAGCGGAATGGTGGAGCGCCGGTGCCTGCCTCGCGCATATGTGCCATAGAGAACGAGATTGCTGATGCGGTCGCGCTCCCGTCCCGCATAGGCAACCGCGACGGCACCGCCCTGGCAGATGCCGATCAGCGAGAAGCGGTCCAGCCGAAGCGCGTCCACGAGCGCGCCGAAATCCCGAACCCAGGAGTCGAAGGAGAGGTCATCGACATTCCTGTCCGAAAGCCCACACCCACGCGGGTCGTATCTGATCAGGGTGTAGCGCGAGGAGAGCGCCTCGAGCCAAGGTTGCCAGGCGACGCTGCGCCATTGATATTCCAGGTGGGTCAGCCAGCTCGGCATCATCACGACCGGCGGCCCGCTTCCGGAGATCGCATAGGCGATCTTCGCGCCGTCGAAGCTCCTGCAAAACCGGACCTGCTGCCTTGCCATGATCCTCCCCCGGAAGATCGGTTTCAGCGAGACTCTACTCTCGTGCGCGCTTGTGACAAGACATCTGTCTCGGCAGCGTCTGGCGCGCTTTGCGAACGCCAATTCGCCGCCGGAGGACAGCAGTGGCTCTACAGGCGGGCGATACCGGCCTTTAGCAGTCCTTCACGGACGTGCTGCACGTCAGCCTCCTGAGCGTAATGCAGAGTCGCGACGAATGACTCGAGGTCGAATTGGGGATCAAGTGTTCTGATCTTGGCCAGATGCGCTGCGGCTGCGATTTCGTCGCCGATCCAGCCGTAGCAGGCGGCGGCAAATGCATGCTGAACCGAGTCCATGATCGACAGATGCATGAAAGCCTCGATCGCCTCGCCATACTGGCGCGCGGTGAAATGCGCTTTGCCAAGATGGCTCCAGAATCTCTCCGGGTGGTGCGGGTTCAACTGCATTGCCCTGCGGATCCATTCAATTCCTTCTTCCGGCCGTCCCAGCCACGTCAACAATTCGCCTTGCTGCACCACGACGAGATCATAGTTGGGATTGAGGGCCAGGGCGCGCTCCTGATGGTAGCGCGCTGTGGTCAGTTCATTGCTGTTCACGTTCACTGCGGCAAGGATGCGATGAACATCGGCGTCGTTGTCGTCCAGCGCCAGCGACCGGTCCAGCGCCGCCACGATTTCGTTCCAGACGGCATCCTTGTCTTGGCACCAGTTGTGGACCCAGGCCTGGCCGAGAATGCAGGCGCGCCAGGCATGGGCATGGGCATAATCTGGGTCGAGCGCGACGGCCCTGTCTATCAAAGCCTGCGCCCGTTCATTGTCCGCAAACGTACTCCGGTGATGCAGCACCTTTGCCGTGAGCACACATTCGTACGCGGCCATGTTTGCAGGTTTCGTCCGCGCAAGCTGGTCCCGCTGAGCCGCCTCGACGCGCCCGGGCAGCGTGGCTGCGATCGCGGAGGTTACTTCGTCCTGTATCGCGAATATGTCGTCCAGCTTACGGTCATACTTGTCGGCCCAGATATGAGCGTCATTCGCCGTGTCGATGAGCTGGACCGTCACGCGCACCCTGTCGCCGATCTTGCGGACACTTCCCTCCACGAGGTACTGGGCGCCGAGCTTCTCGGCCACTTCGCGCACATTCACCGCGCGGTTCTTATAGACGAAGCTGGAATTCCGAGAAATCACAAATAGCTCGTGGTGGCGGGACAATTCGGTGATGATGTCCTCCGTCAGGCCGTCCGCGAAAAATTCCTGCTCAGGGTCGCCACTCATGTTGTTGAATGGCAGCACCACTATCGAAGGTTTCGAAATGGATCGCTTTTCCTCGATTTCTGTCTGCTGGAAGGGCAGGCCAGGACCATCAAGCCCAATGCGATAAAGGTGAACCGGACGGCTGATGTTCTTCAGCGTCTTCTCGCCGAGATCCTCGATGGCAATTTCGAGACGGTCGGCGATTTGAGTCGCCACCGCCGCAGTCACGCAGATGCCGCCGATGTCCGCGAGTTGTTCGATGCGCGAGGCAATGTTGACGCCGTCGCCGAAAATGTCCTCATCCTCGAAAATTATGTCGCCGAGATTTATGCCGATCCTGAATTCGATGCGCCGTTCTGGCGGCACGTCCGAATTGCGCCGCTTCATCCGCTGTTGGATTTCCACGGCGCATTTCACGGCATCGGTCACGCTCTGGAACTCGACGAGCATGCCGTCTCCGGTGGTCTTGATGATCCGGCCCTTGTTCTTGGCGATGGCGGGGTCGACCAGTTCTATGCGATGCGTTCGAAGGCGTGCGAGCGTGCCGGATTCATCGGCTTCCATTAGCCGGCTGTAGCCCGCCATATCGGCAGCCAGAATTGCGGCTAGTCTCTGTTCCATGGCTTTGGACCAAAAACCAAGTCTAGTCTTCCTGAGCCGCCAAATCCAGCGATTTGGGCCTCTGGCCGATTGGGAAGACAGCCCGAACCCCTACCGCCTTTTCAGCAGCCCCCGTACCCGGTTGCGCAGCAGGCGGGCAATGTTGCGGGTCTCGCGGTAAAGGTGCAGTTGCGAGGCCGCCTGGCGCGTGGCGCGGTCGGCGCCGGGCGTCATGCCGATGACGATGGTTCCCATCGTCTTGCGTTCGGACCATAGCCGGCTCATCACCGGATGGTCAGGCACGGCGCAGGAATCGGTCGTCACGATGTTGGGATCGTCGAGGTGTTGCTTCGTCACCTCGATCATCAGCAGCGTGCCCGGCGAGAAGGCGGCATAGGCCTCGTCATAGGCGGTCTTCCAAGTATAGGCGACGCCCGCCTCCACGAAGACGATAAGGCAGGCGATGACCTCGCCGTTCAGCGTCAGCGAATGCACCCGGCACATATCCTGTTCGGCCAGCCTGTGCACGGCCTCGCGGGCGAAGGCGGCGCGATAGCGATCCGTCGCCATGGCGGTGCGCTTGCGGCCCTTCCAGCCCGTCGCCTCCAGCGTCAGGAAGGCTTCGATGGCATGGCGTATGTCTTCGGGGCCGCGCGCGACAATGTGTTCGAGCGTGCCGAGGTCAGCCAGCCGGCGCTTCAGCCGGCGGAATTCGCGGTCGTGATGCGAGCGGAGCGAAGCTTTCAGGTAGGCATTGCCGTCGAGCGCACTTTCGAGGAACGGCCGCTCGGCCTCGGCCGTGGTCACCAGCGGCAGGCCGCGCGTCTCGGCGACCGATTTCAGCATGGCGGTCACGGCGCCGTCGAGCCGCATGTCGGGCAGCACGAACACTTTCGGCAATTTCAGATGCGGGCGCGACAGCATGGAAAAGAAATCCTCGATCACGCCTTCCGGGTCGTCGCGGTCGACCAGCGGCGTTCCCAGCGGTCCGAACGGGCTTGCCCAGGTGCGCATGATCGAGACGCCGAGCGGCGTGGCCGGGCGCTCCACCGAGAACGGCACCAGCAGCCGCAGCCGGTTCTTGTAATCGTCGCCGTCGCGGATCACGGCGAGCCGCACCTCGCGATCCTCGAGTCTCGGCATTGCCGGCGCGAGGAAGCGCGGATTGAAGAACACGTTCGGCTCGATCGTGCGTGAGCAGAGGTAGTCGAGTTCCTCGACCAGTTCGAAACCGGCCGAGGCAGGGTAGATGGCGAGCCTGCGCGGCGGGCGATGGCTTTCGAGCAATTCGATCTGTCCCGGTTCGGCGGCGGCGCCGTCGAAGCCGGCGAGGCCCGAGATCATCGTGCCGGCCGGGCCGGCGCTCATTTCCTCAAGCAGCGGAATGGCGGCCATCAGCGAGCCTCCGGCGCGGCCAGGGCCGGCGCGAAAATCGCCATGACGATGCCGAGCTTGCGCCAGACCGTGAAGGATAGCGCGCCTGCCTCGAACATCATGGCGAGCGCGGTGGCGATCGCCGCGCCCCACAGGCCGAATTCGGGGATCAGGAGAATATTCAGGCCGATGTTGAAGGCGAGCGTCATGGCGTAGACCAGCGCGCAGATGTTCTGATTGCCGCTCATGGTGAGCAGGCTTTCGCAGGGGCCGACGGCGGCGCGCGCGACGACGCCGGCGACTAGCAGGAACAGCAGCGGATAGCCGGCGTCGAAGCCCGGCCCGAACAGCATCAGCATCGGCTTGCCGAGCGCCAGCACCACCAGCGCCATGATGAGCGACGGCCAGAACGTCCACGCCACGGTCTCGCGGGCGAAGCCGGCGAGCTTGTCGGGCTCGCCATGGGCGATCGCCGCATAACGCTGGGCGACGCCCGCCTTGACGGCAAAATAGACGAAATGGACCAGCGCCAGCGTCTTGACCGTGGCGAAATAGACAGCGACGTCGTCTGGCTGCATATAGAAGCCGACCATCAGCACGTCGGCATTTGTCAGCAGGAAGAAAAAACTCTCGACCAGAAAGATCGGCAGCGAGACGGCGAACCATAGCCGGAAGCGGATGTTTCGTGGGCCCTGCGGCAGCCGCCGGTCGACGCGCGCGGTGACGCTGACCAGTTGAATGATGGTGGTGGCATATGTGGCGAGGATGGCGGCGATCAGCGCCGTCTCGGCGCAAGGCTGAAAGCCGGCCAGCAACGCGCCCGCCATGAAGGCGAGGATCAGCACGGGGCGTATCAGATAGGTCGGCGACAGCGCCGACACTGCCCAGGAATGCGCCCGCGAAATGCCCTGAACCACATCCGACAGCGCGATCATCGGCAGGCAGATCAGCCCGAGTATGAAGGGCACGAAATAGTAGCTCTCGATCGTTCCCGAAAAATACCAGACGCTCAATCCGCCGAGGAGCGCCATTGCCGTCGACGCGACCAGCACGAACAGACGGCTCGCCACGAGCACGCCGCGCAGCTCGGCGGTCATGCCGCGCTCGCGGTATTCGGGAATGAAGCGGATGATGGAGGTGTGGAAGCCGAAGCAGGAAATGTTGCCGGCGATCACCATCGTCGTCCAGACGAGCACGAAGATGCCGTATTCGAAGCTGCCCATCCAGCGCGCCAGGAGAACCTGGCTTACGAAGGCGATGGCCGCGCTGACGATGCGGATCGAGAAGGCGATGAGCGACATGCGGCCCGCCTCGCCGCGCTCGTCGGCGGTGAACAGGGCCGCATCGATCTGGCCGAGCAGCGGCCGGGCGCGCAAGGCGAGGCGCTCGGGCAAAAGCCGCTCTGCCGTCGTTGCCGCGGAAAAGCGCACGCGAGAACTCTCCGATTTCCGCCAAACCTGATGTCGGCGCATGGCCTGGCGCGAAAGTCTCTACTTTTCGCACCACGCCGCACCTTTTCCGGTCTAGACAACACACGTTAAGAAACGGTTCGGCGAGGCCGTTCACAGGCCCGGAGGCGATAGCTGGCGATGATCGGCAAGAGCGAACGCCAAAAGATGCTGAAGGCCCATTCGATCGGCCCGCGCATGATTTCCTACCTCGAGGAGATCGGCGTGGAGACCCTGGCGGAATTGCGCGGCGCCGACCCGCAGGAACTGGCCATGCGCATCGACATCGCGCTCGGCCGCAAGCACATGAACCGGCTCGGCGTCGAGGCGCTGCGGAACCTTGTGGAATTGGCTGAAGCGGAGGATGAGAGGCTGCGCGACTGACCGCTGTAGACGCTCCACCGCAAAAGCTACGTTCGCGATAGCTCTCGGCCTGCCAGCGTCTCGCCATCTGGCGCGGCCGCCAGACTTCCGTTAAGTCATCGTCTGGGGTCAGCCGGTATCTTCCATGACGTTTACAGCGGCAATAGAGAACTTTGCGCAGCCGGCTTTGAAGCCGTTCGGGCGCTATCTTAATTACGGCGTGGGCGATCCCCACAGGCGCGAGGAACGCGCCGCCGCACTGCTCAACTTCGTCAGCCTGGCGACCGTGTTCTCCAACACCGGCTTCGCGATCATCTTTCTGCTCCTCGGCCCGGTCCGTTATCTTCCTTTCATCGCGGCGCTGCTCGCCTTCTCCCTGATATGGCTGGCGACGCCGCTGCTGCACCGTTTCGGCACGCTTGCGGCCGGCACGTATCTGTGGGCAACGGCGGCGGTCGGGCTGTCGACTTATGCGCTGATCGCCGGAGCCGATGCCGGCCTGCAATATTTCCTGCTCGCCGGGCCGGGCATACTGATCATGATACTGGGGTCGGGCCGGCTCGGGCTCGCCTCGATGTATTTTTCCGCCTATCTCGTGGTGTTCGCGGCGATCGAACTCGCCTTCCCGCGCCAGTCGGCTATCATGCCGATGCCGGAGAGCGTGGCGCGGTTCACCTTCATCCTGTCGGTCTCGATGTCGGCGATCATCAACTTCATCGCCGCCTTCTACACGTTCCGGCGCGCGGAAGCCTCCGAGGACGCGCTGGAGGCGGAACATGAGCGTTCGGAGCGGCTGCTGCTCAATCTGATGCCGGCCTCGATTGCGGCGCGGCTCAAGCAGCGGCCGGACGAGATCATCGCCGACGACCTGCCCGCCGTGACCATATTGTTCGCCGACATTGTCGGCTTCACGCCGCGCGCCGCCCGGCTTCCTGCCGACCGGCTGGTGTCGTTCCTCAACCGGGTGTTCTCCGAATTCGACACGCTGGCCGAAGAGCACGGGCTGGAGAAGATCAAGACGATCGGCGACGCCTACATGGTCGCCGGCGGCCTGCCGGAGCAGAAGGAAGGCCACGCGCGCGCTGTGGCCGAGATGGCGCTCGACATGCTGGCCGTGACTGCGGCGCTGTCGGCCGAGTTCGGCGAGGAGATCGCCGTTCGCATCGGCATCCACAGCGGCCCGGCGGTGGCCGGCGTGATCGGCTCGCGCAAGCTCTTCTACGATGTCTGGGGCGACACGGTGAACACCGCCGCCCGCATGGAGCAGCACGGGCAGGCAGGCCGGATCCAGGTTTCGCGCGAGGCAAAGCTGGCTATCGGCGAGGACTATAGTTTCGAGGAACGCGGCATGGTCATGATCAAGGGCAAGGGCAGGATGCTGCTCCATTTCCTGGCCGGCCGAGCCGAAACCGCCGACAATTCCACTCCTGCGGCCGCCTGACACGGGTTTTCCACGAAAAAATGGGCAAGGGCGGTCTGGCGCGAGCCGTTGCGATACCGGCGCCGGTCCGGCTCGCACGGCCCGGTGACGGTCGTCCGCTGCGATTGCCGCCTTGACAAGACCGCCCTGGAACCCGACTTGGTTGCGCTCGAAGGAGACCACGCCATGCCCGAACCGACACGATCCACGATCGATGCCGGAGAAGTGGAACGCTTCTCCGCGCTAGCCGCCGAATGGTGGAACCCGAACGGCAAGTTCAGGCCGCTGCACAAATTCAATCCGGTCCGGCTCGCCTATATTCGCGACCAGATCGCCGCCCGGTTCGGGCGCGATTCGCATGCCGCTCGGCCCTTCGAGGGTCTGCGCATCCTCGACATCGGCTGCGGCGGCGGCCTTTTGTGCGAGCCGATGGCCAGGCTCGGCGCCGAAGTGGTCGGCGCCGACGCATCGGAGACCAATATCGAAGTGGCGCGGCTGCATGCGGCCGAGGCCGGTGTTCCCGTCGACTATCGCGCGACCACGGCCGAGGCGCTGGCGGACGCTGGCGAAAAGTTCGACGTCATCCTCAACATGGAAGTGGTGGAGCATGTCGCCGACATCGACCTGTTCATCGGCAAGTGCGCCGAGATGGTGAAGCCGGACGGCATCATGTTCGTCGCCACCATCAACCGCACGCTGAAGGCGCTCGGCCTTGCGATCGTCGGGGCGGAATACCTCCTGCGCTGGCTGCCGCGCGGCACCCACCAATACGGCAGACTGGTGCGGCCGGAGGAGCTGGAAAGGGCGCTTTCCAACGTCGGCATGACGATAGCGGACCGCACCGGCGTCATCTACAATCTGCTTGCCGATCGCTGGCAGCGCTCTCGCGACATGGACGTGAACTACATGGTGCTGGCGGAGAAGCGCCGGCCTTCGTGAGGGCGGCGGTCGAAGGCGACGCTAACGCTTCTGCGCTTTTGTCGTCATGATGACGCCGACGGTGATGATCGCCGCACCGAGCCAGGTCAGCAACTGATAGCGCTCGCCTAGGAACAGCACGCCGGCGACGAGGCCGATGGCGGCGGCGACGTAGCCGATCTGGCTTAGATAGACCGGGCCGCCGACTGCCTGCAGGCGGAAGAAGAAGGCGAACATCGCCGCGGCAGCAGTCATCTGCGCAAGCACGACCACGGGCATGCCGGACAGGACGGCGAACGAACCTGCGCCCTCGATCGAAAGCAGGCCGACGAGCAGCATCGCGGCCGCCGCCAGATGGCTGCCGACGGCGAGCTCGATGGGCCCGGCGTCTCGCGGCCAGTCGAAGGTGCGGTAGATGTTGCCGGCGGCGAGGAAGAAGGGGATCAGGAGGCCCACGGCGACCCAGAACAGGTCCGCCGGCGCGCCTGCCTCGCCGCGCGTCGCCGCCACCATGACCGCGCCGACAAAGCCGACGGCGATGCCTGCAACGCCGAGAAGGTTAGGACGGCGCACGCCGAGCAGGAGCGACAGGACCAGCGTGATCACCGGCGACAGGGTGAACATGATGCCGGTGTAGCCGGCGCCGAGATGCGGGATGGCCGAGAACATCAGAAGGTTGGGGATGGCGTAGGAGACCGCCGCCGTGATGGTGAAATAGCGGAGCTTGTGAATGCTGAACGCGATACGCTTTCCTCTCGCAAGCAGGACGGCCAGAAGCACGCCGCCCGCGCCGAAGGAGATGACGAACGCCCACAGCATGCCGGAGGCGCCGGCCGCGGTGGCGATCTTGCCGAACGGCAGCGACAGGCCGAGCAGACCGCCGGTGATGATGAGGAGGCCGAAGGCGGAATTCCAAAGATATTTCATCGACTTTCCTGCGGCCGGCTTGGGGTCGACAGCTGATTTTCTAGAAATCGGGTGTTGGCCGGCGTTGTTCTCTGCGGTATGATTTAATGAGAAGATTCTTTATGTCAAGATACTTTATGGTGAGACAATGGACAGAGCCGCAAGGGCTGTCGAACAATGGCAAAAAGAGCGTCCGGACCTCGACGTCCGTCCGATGTCGGTGCTGGGGCGGTTGAGGGAGGCAGCCTCTCTGATCTCACGCGACCGGCTCAATCCCCTGTTTGCCCGGTTCGGGCTGCAGGCCGGTGAATTCGATGTGCTGGCGACGCTCCGCCGCTCCGGGCCGCCTTATGCGCTGACGCCCACGGCCCTTTATGAAGCGACGATGGTGACCTCAGGCGCCATGACCAACCGGCTCGACCGGCTGGAGAAGGCCGGGCTGATTGCACGCGCCCCGCATCCCGACGACCGGCGTGGCGTGATCGTGCAACTGACGGAAAAGGGCCGCGCACTGATCGACGAAGCCGTCACCGCACATGTCGAAAATGAGCATCAGGTACTGTCGGGACTGACGCGAGCGGAGCAGGATCGGCTGGCGGAACTGCTGGAAAAGTTGATCAGGAGCGTGGGTTAGAGCTTTTCGGGTCTGACAGAGTCGCTAGTATATCTCTCGCGGTTCCGCGTTCATCGAGCCGGCCGATGCGTTGCGCGGGCCAGTCTCCTGTGGTGCAGCCAATCACCGTAGTCGAGCAGGAGCTTCACGATCCATTGAGGCATCCCGATGCCGCGTAAGGTGCCTTCCATCCGCTCTCGTAGACGTTTCCTTTTTGCTGCGTCGCTCAAATCCATATTCGACAATGCGTCCAGCTTTCGCGCAGCCCGCTGGCGGACCAATCCGCCCTCGGGTAATTTGGCTGAAAAGGCGATTTCTCGGCGGATGCAGACGCCTTCAACGTCGAATCGAATATTCTCTTCATAACGAATGCCGTGACGCCACAAACGCGCATGCGTCGCCTCGTGCACAATCAAGGCAGCGACCATCTCCGTCGTGGTTTCGTTATCCTGAACAAAGCGACTATCAAGTTCGCAAGTCCATGACGGTGGGTCGAAGCGGCCAATGCAGCCGGGAAGATGCCTCAGCCAAATGCGTTTGAGGTCTCTGGTAAGGCGTCGGTATCGCACCGGATCGTGCAGCCGAATGAGAGATAAGCCGGCATCCACCCGGTCCATCGCCTTCTTGTACGGGCTAAGAATTGGCAACCCGTCAATGGTCCGGCTGTCGCATTGCTTCAACAGCACCCGCTCGAGGAACCCCGTGATCCCCCGACGCTCGTGCTCAGGCGACCCTTGGCTCAGTTCCTGTCCTCCGGAAACACTGGGATCGGCATGAACTCGACGCCGTCCTCGATCAGGCCGCGCGCCTCCTCGGTGGTGGCTTCGCCATAGATGCCGCGCGGGTCGGCCTCGCCGAAATGGATTTTGCGCGCTTCCTCGGCGAATTTGTCGCCGACGTAGTCGGCGCTTTCGCGCATCTTTTCAGACAGCGCCTTCAATTGCGCCATCGCCTGCTTCTGCGCCTCGCCCATGGCGAGCGCGATCTTTTCCTGCTTGCGGCCGGTGGAAACGGCAGGCGCCATTAGGGCCTTCTTGACCTTGTGCGAGCCGCACGCCGGGCACTCGACGAAGCCGCGTTTTTTCTGCGTTTCGAAATCGTCATTGTTGCGGAACCAGGCCTCGAAGCCGTGTTCGTGCTCGCATTCGAGCGAAAACCGTATCACGACGCCGCTCCCCTGAGCGCTGCCTCGGGCGGCCCTGCCTGGGCCAGGCCGAATTCACGCGCATTCTTCAGATTGGGTATCTTCTTGCGGGCGGCGGCCGAGAGGCTGGTGTCTATCTCGGCCACGATGACGGCGGGTTCGTCATGTGCGGCCTCGGCCAGCACGCGGCCCCACGGATCGACGATGAGCGAATGGCCGTAGGTCTCGCGGCCGTCCTCATGCAGCCCGCCCTGCGCGGCGGCGATCATGAACGCGCCGTTCTCGATGGCGCGGGCGCGCAGCAGCACGTGCCAGTGTGCCTCGCCAGTCTGCCGGGTGAAGGCCGCGGGAACGGTCAGCACATCGGCGCCGGCCAGCGCCTCGGCGCGGAACAGTTGCGGAAAGCGCAGATCGTAGCAGATGGCGAAGCCAAGCTTTCCGAAGGGCAGGTCGGCGACGACGCCCTCGCGGCCCGGCTCGTATGCGGCGGATTCGCGCCAGCTCTCGCCATTGTCGAGATCGACGTCGAACATGTGGATCTTGTCGTAGGTCGTGACGATCTTCCCGTCCGGCGAAAACAGCAGCGCCCGGTTGGCGAGCTTGCCGTCGGCGCGCAGGATTGCCGTCGAGCCGACATGCAGGTAGATGCCGAGTTCGGCGGCGAGCCTGGCCGACGCAGCGAATATCGGGTCGCGGTCCTGCGTGGTGAACAGCGAATTGCGCGCCTCGCGGTCGCGCACGATAGCGCCGGTCATTTCGGGCGTCTGGATGTAGGTCGCGCCTTGCGAGGCCGCGTCGCGCACCAGCTTTTCCAAATCGGCGGCGTTGCGCTTGGGGTCCGTGCCGGAACGCATCTGGATCGCCGCGGCCTTGAACATGCTCATGATCTTGTTCCTACTTCAAAGTGCCGGTGGCGAGCAGCCCGTCGAGCCGCCCTTGCGCGTCCAGCGCGTGCAGATCGTCGCAGCCGCCGACATGGACGTTGCCGACGAATATTTGCGGGAACGTCGAGCCGCCATTGGCGCGGTCGATCATCTCGCGGCGCAGTTCCGGCGAAAACGAAGCGTCGTGCTCGGTGTAGGACACGCCCTTCCTGTCGAGCAGCCGCTTGGCCGCCGTGCAGTAGCCGCACATCATGCGCGTATAGATCGTCACATCAACCATGATCGGTCCTGTTGCCTGAAATCTATATAGTCTGCGCTTCGCCGGGCTGAAAGTCCCCCGGCAGAACCCGCGCGAAGGTCAGCACGTCGACCGCCTTCGCGCCGCTTTTCTTCAGCGCGCGGGCGACGGCTGAAACGGTCGCGCCGGTGGTATAGACGTCGTCGACCACCAGCACGCGCCGGCCTCGCACTTCGATGTCGGCTTCGGGCGGCACGCCGAAGGCGGCGCGGACATTGTCCTCGCGCTCCCTGAGCGGCAGCCCGACCTGCTGGCGCGTGCGCTTGACGCGCCTGACGGCGTCCGGCGCAAAGGGCAGGCCGGACATGGCAGCGACCGTGCGGGCAAGCTCGGCCGACTGGTTGAAGCGTCGTTGCAAAAAACGCCGCCAGTGCAGCGGCACGGGCACGACAACATCGGCCTCGGCGAGGAGTTCGGCGCCGGCCCTCAGCATCCATCGCGCCATCCACGGCGCGAGATCGGTTCGGTCATGGTATTTCAGTCCCTGCACCATCTGCCGCGCCACGCCGGAATAGGCGACCGCTGCCCGCGCCCGCTCGAAAGGGGGCGGGTTGGCGATGGCCTCGGCCGACAGGAAGCCTTCGCCCATATCCTGCGAAAACGGTGTACCCATCACCGCGCACCACGGCTTTTCAAGGAATTTGAGACTCGGCCAGCAGGCTGCGCAGAGCGCGCCCGGCTGCGAGACATGGCGGCGGCAGCCGGCGCAGACCGGCGGAAACAATATTTGCGCCGGCCATCTCATGGCGGCGAGGGTAAGCGACTTGATCTCAGCCATCGGATCGGCCACGAGGTTGCTGCGTTGACCGAACATAGCAGAAGCGCGGGGAAGCGCAGCCGCCTCGGCCAGGTCGGGAAAGGAATTTGTGGCGTTGCAAAAGCTGTTCGACACGGAACTCTCGATCGCCCGCAAGCGCCGGGCGCTTGCGCAGGCCGTTCCCGGCGCGGAGTTCCTGATGGCGCGCGCGGCAGAAGACCTCATAGAGCGCCTTTCCGCTGTCGAGCGGCGCTTCACGAAGGCAGCTGCGCTCTACTGCGTGACGCCTGCGGCGCGCGACGCGGTGCTGGCCAGCGGCAAGGCCGATGAAGTGATCCGGATCGAGGCGGATGCGGCTTTCCTTGCCGGAGAACCGGGCATGGTGGCCGCGCCCGAGCACTTGCCGCTGGAAGCCGGCAGCATCGACCTCGCCGTTTCGCTTCTGGCGCTGCAGGAGGCCAACGACATCCCGGGCATGCTGGTGCAGATCCGCCGCGCGCTGAAGCCGGACGGGCTGTTCCTGGGCTGCATGGCCGGCGCGGCCACCCTTACGGAGCTGCGAGATTCGCTTCTGGCGGCCGAGATCGAGCTTTACGGCGGCGCCAGCCCGCGTGTCATCCCGTTCACTGATGTGCGCGATGCAGGCGCTCTGCTGCAGCGGGCCGGTTTCGCGCTGCCGGTCGCCGATGTCGAGACGGTGACGGTGCGATACGACAATCTGTTCGGCCTGATGGCGGATCTGCGCGCCATGGGCGCCGCCAACGCGCTGGAGGCGCGCTCGCGGAGGCCGGCGACGCGGACGCTGTTTGCCAAAGCGGCGCAAATCTACGCCGAACGCCATTCCGATGCGGACGGGCGGATCAGGGCGACGTTTTCCCTGGTGTGGATGTCGGGCTGGGCGCCAGATCCTTCGCAGCAGAAGCCGCTTAAGCCAGGCTCGGCGCAGGTGTCGCTGGCCAAGATTCTCGGCCCTTCGGACGGCGCCTGACCGTCCGCGCCGGCTATCAACGTTTTAGCACTTCCTGAATACGGCTGTTGTTGCTGTCCCAAAGGGCGGCTATTGAATTGCCGGCACTGCCGACACCGCCGATGATGGCTAGCGCAATCAGTCCGGCGATCAGGCCATATTCGATGGCCGTCGCCCCTGTTTCGTCTTGGAGAAATCGCCCGATCAATGGTCGCATAGGTCGTAACCCCTTTGCGTTTACCCTAGGGAAAACCTGTTAAGAAAGGTTAACGCCGCAGGCTTAACAGCCGGTGAAAGGTGGGTTCAGCAATCGCCGCTACGTACGCCGTCGCTGCGGATGATGCAGACGGCGTCCGGCGACGACTGCAGCACGCTCCTGCGGATGGTGTAACTGGTCGTGCCGCCAATGCTGCCGGTGCTCATCAGGTCGACGCTGGCGTTTCGGGCGAAGAATCCGCTCCGGCCTTCGAGCAATGGTGCGGCGATCAGCGCCAAAGCAACCGCCGCGGCGCCGAACAGCAGCGTGATGCGCAGCGCGCCCCATTCGCTATAGGAATCCATGCGGGTTCTCCCTCAAGCCGTTTCTTCAATTTTTCACGGTTGGATAAACGTTCCATTAACGCTGCTGCAGCGCTAGTTCGGGCAGGGCCCTGGTTTTGCCGCTGAGTGTAGCGCCAAGCGGCAGGATTCCCGGTAGCAGGCCCACCACAGAGCCCATCGCCTGCGCGCCCGCCGGATTGAGCGCGATCGATGCGAAAGCGTCGGCGGCGTGGATGCGTGTCGAAAACTGCCTGAGCCAGGCCGCCGAATAGCACTTTGCGGCTGCTTCGCGCGCCGAACGGTCCCAGACATCGACGCCGTCCAACGCGGCGGCAAGCAACCAGCCGGATTGCAGCGCCATGGAGATGCCCTCGGCGATGATCGGATGGGACTCGCCGGCGCAGTTGCCGGCGCGGAACACGCCTGCGGCAAAGCGCGTGCGGATGCCCGGCCGGATAGGCCCGGCGGCAAGCCACTGCCCGTCGAGCGAGGCTTCGCCGATGGCTTCCCGAGCGCCGCAGCATGACGCAACTATATGCCGGTGCACGGCATCCGCCGCCCCGCCGCCGTATGTCCGGCGTATCTCGGCCAGCCGGTCGCGCCGTATGCAACAGGACAGCGAAAGCCTGCCGTGGTCGGCCGTGACCATGCCGCCATAGCCGCCCGGAAACACCAGTAGCGGCATCAGGTCGGCGGGTAGGGCGGAGTGCCGGAAATGCGCCTTGAAGCCGAAAAGATCCGAGCGATGGTTGCGCTTCGGCAGATGGCTGGGCAGGCTGCCCGGCTCCCAGGAGCCATGCGCCGCGATCACCACCGGCGCGCGGAGCTCCAATTCGCGGTCGCGTGACGCCATCCGCACGACGCTGACGTTTTCGTCCGCGACGATGTCTGTCGCGCGGAACGGCTGAAAAACCTCCGCCCCGGCGTCACCGGCCGCCTCAAGCAGAAGCTCATCCAGTATGTCGCGGCCTAGCGCGCGTCCGTAGCCGCCGCCGGAAGCGCGCGGCATCGCAGCGGTCACGCACCGTTCGCCGGCGAAAAGTCCGACGCGCCGGATCTCGGGTCCGGCCTCGGCCCGCCATGCGTCGGCGACGCCCAAACTGTCGAGAAGGGCGATGTTGGTCGCCGAGATGAACTCGCCGCAAACCTTGCGGCGCGGAAATTCCGCTTTTTCGACGATAGCGACGGCGCGGCCCTGCCGGGCAAGCGCCAATGCGGCGCAAGAACCCGCCGGACCCGCCCCGATTATGACCGCGTCATAGATCATCGATGCTTCGCTCCGCGCGGTTCGCTGCGAAGACATGGGTGAACAGGCCCGCGCCGCGCTCCTCGAGATGGTCGCTTTCAGCCGGCCAGAGTGTGGAGAGTTCCGAATGGCGAAACCCGGCGCGCACGCTCGTCGGCGCATCGTGGCGGGTGACGTCGCCGGCGCCGACCGCCCAGAGCAGGCGCGAGGCAGCATGCGCGAGGCCGGTCCGGCGCGGCTCGGCCGCCACGAAGACTGGCGCCAGAAGCCGCAACGCCGAGAACAACCGGGCGAGATCGGCGTCGGCGAAATGGTGCAGGAAAAGATTGGCGGCGACGACATCGAAACGGACGTCGCCGGCGGAATGAAGCCAGTCGAAGACATCGGCGGTGATTGCCGTGGCCTGCCAGCCGAGTTCGGCGAACGCAACGCGCCGCTCCGGCGTCACCAGGTCGGCCCGGTCGAGAAGCGTCAGCTCCACAGCCGGCCAGCGTTTCGCGAGTCGGCGCGCGACCCCGAGCATGAAGGCCCCGTCGCCTGCCCCGATCTCCAGGATGCGGCGCGGCGGCGAAGCAACATGGCGACCGAGCAACCGCGTCATGATCGCCTGCTGGAACATCAGCCCGTTGACGCGGACGAGGTCGCGCCGGGCGGCGATCGCACGCGGGTCCTTCTCGGCAAGCCCGTCGAGAATTTCGGGTTCCACGAGGCGGTCGGCAAGGCCCGGCATTTTACGCTATCCCGAATATCATGGTCTCGGCCGTCAGCCCGGGGCCGAACGCCATGGCGCAGCCGAGTTGGCCGGGCGCGGCCGCCTTCAGCATCCGCTCCAGCACGAACATGATGGTCGCCGAGGACATGTTGCCGTTCGCCCGCAGCACTTCGCGCGAATCCTCCAGCGCTTGCGGGCCGAGATCGAGCGCCCGTCCGGCGGCGTCCAGCACTGACCGTCCGCCCGGATGGATTGCCCAGAGGTCGATTTCGTCGGCCGGCCGACCGTGCAGTATCGCGCCTATGCCCCCGCCGAGGATTTCCTGGAGCGCGGCCGGAACCTGGCCGGAAAGATACATGTCGAAGCCGTCGTCACGAATATGCCAGCTCATCAGGTCGCGCCGCTCGGGCGCGATCGCGGCATGAAAGCCGTCGAGCCGCAAGCCATGCGGCTCGGCGGTGACGAGCGCCGCTGTGCAGCCGTCGCCCCACAGGCAAAAAGACAGGAGTTTTTCGAGATCGTGCGTTTCCTTGAGGTGCAGCGTGCAGATCTCGACATTGACGACCAGGACCCGCGCCTCCGGCTCGGAGCGAACGATGTGCCGCGCCAGTTTCAGCCCGTTGATCGCGGCGTAGCAGCCCATGAAGCCGATCATGGTGCGTTCGACCGAGGGCGGCAGGCCGCACCGGGCCATCAGTTCGAGGTCTATGCCGGGTGCGGAAAAGCCTGTGCAGGTGGCGACGATCAAATGGGTGATGCCGGAGTGCTCGGCCTCGCGCAGCAGCCGTTGGACGGCCTTTGCCGCGAGTTCGGGCGCGGCCCGGTCGAACATCTCCATGCGTTGCCCGGTGCCCGGAAACGCGTCGCGCCGAAAAATCCCGCCGCGGTCGAGAGCCCCGCTCGACGGGTCGTCGGTCGGCGCGAAGCAGGAATAGCGCTGCTCGATGCCGGCCCTGTCGGCCATGCGGCTGAATATTTGCTGGCTGCGCGGATCGGCGGCCAGCAGCGAAGCCGCAAAATCGAGGAAAAAGCGGTGCACCTCATGGTCCGGCACGGCCGTCGCGATGCGGTTCACATAGGCGTCGGCTGGCATGCGATCGGTTCCCGGCGGCTTCACGTCAGAATAACGTTGCCGGCGGGGCATTTAGTTCCGCGATTGGCTATTCCGACTAGATCGGGGAATGGGCTCTAGCGTCACTCAGCGGAAGGCCGATTACGTCTTTCACAAATCGTTCGCGGGAGGCAGGTAGCGGTGATAGGAATCGCTAATGCATCCGCTGCTCCTATTCCCGAGACTGCCGATCTTCGCGCTATTCACGGCATTTGTGATACTGCACATGCTTTTTGATCGGATCGGCACAATCATAGGGCTATTCGTTTTTTGCGGCGGGTTCCTTGTGTACTTAACCGTCTTTGCCCTTGTTGCGGACAAAGAAGACCGGAACCGCCGAGAGCAAGACTAGACACCCCTACGTCGGCAGCAAGATAAAAGCCGCAGTCGCGATCTACAGCAGGTCGATCAGGAACGGGATCAGCGGGACGTCGGCCGGCGGCATCGGATAGTCGCGCATCTGGCGCGGGCGCACCCATTTCAGCGCCTGGCCCTCATGCGGGTGAGGCGTGCCCCAGAAGCGCCGGCAGACGAAGAGCGGCATCAGCAGGTGGAAATTCTCGTAGGAATGGCTGGCGAAGGTCAGCGGCGCGAGGCAGGCGGTCTTGGTCTCGATGCCCAGTTCTTCACGCAATTCGCGAATGACCGTCTCCTCCGGCGTTTCGCCGGGCTCGACCTTGCCGCCGGGAAATTCCCACAGCCCGGCCAGCGGCTTGCCCTCCGGGCGCTGCGCAATGAGCACGCGCCCGTCGGCGTCGATCAGTGCGCAGGCCGCAACCAGCACCACGGGCTTGACCCCGTCCGTCATCATGCCTCCGGCGGCCGGCGATAGTGATAGCGGTAGATCTCGGAGAATCCGATCGAGCGGTAGAGGCCGAGCGCCGCCTCATTGTCGGCCTCGACCTGCAGCCAGGCTTCGCGGGCGCCGCGCAGGCGCGCCCATTTCAGCGACGAAAGCACGATGCGCCGGCCGTGGCCCTGGCCACGATGCGCGGCGTCCGTCGCGATCTCGAACAGGCCGGCGAGGTCGCCGTCATGCACGCAGATCGCAGTGGCCAGCGGCTCCTCGTCATGCTCGACCACAAACAGCCCGGCCTCGGGCTGGATCGAGTCGAGGATTTCGGAAAGGCCGGGCCGCAGCGCTGCGTCGGACCCGTGGACCTTCAGCGCCGCGCCGATGAAGCGCCCCATATCCTTGAGCGGGATCTGGTCCATCGCCTCGGCGATCGCCGCATCGTCGAGCGGCATGCGCATGACCAGCGATTCCGAGAACACCGACCAGCCCTCGGCGTCGAGATGGCGCGACAGCGCGACGCCCGAGAGAGGCGACATGCGAAAGGTCAGCGGTCTGCCATAGGCGTCGAAGCGGCGCGCAGCGCGGGCGATGCGCTCCTCTATGTTGACGACGTCGCCCGGATCGAGCGGATTGACCGAGTTCAGCCGCTTCGCCGGATGGCCGGCCGTCAGCCGCACCAGCCATGTGCCGTCATAGTGGACAGCCGCCGCCGGCCAGGCGCGAAAGCCCGCCGCCTCGTAGCGGCGCACCTTGGCGAGTTCGGGGAGGGGAGAGGTGTTGGACATAGGCAAATCTATGTGAGGAAGGCCGCGTCAGGCGTCCGGCAGAGTGGAATTTGCATGCAGTCTCTCAGCTCCGGTAGTCGCCGTTGATGGCGACGTATTCCTTGGTGAGGTCGCAGGTCCACACCGTCGCCTTGCCACGCCCGATGCCGAGATCGGCGCGGATCGCGATCTCGTCGCGCTTCATATAGGCAGAGGTCGCTGCCTCCGAATAGTGCGGGTCGCGCTCGCCCTCGACTGCCAGGCGGTTGTCGCCGAACCAGATCGACAGACGGTCGCGGTCGGCCGGCTCGCCGGCCTTGCCCACTGCCATGACGACTCGGCCCCAATTGGCGTCCTCGCCGGCCACGGCCGTCTTGACCAGCGGCGAATTGGCGATGGAAAGCGCGATCTTCTTTGCCGAGCGCGAGGATTTCGCGCCGGTGACTGTCACCTCGACCTGCTTGCGCGCGCCTTCGCCATCGCGCACCACCTGCAAAGCGAGATTCTTGAGCAGCCGGTTCAGCGCCCGCCGGAACTGGGCGAGGCGCGCATCCGCCGGATCGGCGATCCGCGGTGCGCCACGCTTTGCCGCGGCGCCGGTGGCGAAAAGCATCAGCGTGTCGCTGGTCGAGGTGTCGCTGTCGACGGTGACCGCGTTGAAGGTGGCGCCGACGCCCTTCGACAGAAGGCTCTGCAGCACCGTGGCCGAGAGCGGCGCGTCGGTCGCCACGAAGGACAGCATCGTCGCCATATCGGGCGCGATCATGCCCGCGCCCTTGGAGATACCGTTGATCGTCACCTCGGCATCGCCGAGCT
This sequence comes from Mesorhizobium sp. WSM2240, assembly GCF_040438645.1. NCBI lineage: Bacteria > Pseudomonadati > Pseudomonadota > Alphaproteobacteria > Hyphomicrobiales > Phyllobacteriaceae > Mesorhizobium > Mesorhizobium sp. WSM2240. The sequence continues at coordinate 4,425,049 of NZ_CP159253.1, read as the reverse complement.
TTACGGTTGCGGTCGCGACCTTCGGATAGGTGTCGGTGGTCATGATCGCCTTGGCGGCCTCAGTCCACAAATCGGGCTTCGCTTCTCTCACCATGCCGGCTAGAAGGTGGCTGAAACGGCCGGCATCGAGCGGCTCGCCGATGACGCCCGTCGAGGCCAGAAACACTTCGCCGGTTTCGCAGCCGGCCGCGTCGGCCGCCGCCTTGCCGGTCATCGTGGTCGTCTCGCGGCCTTTCTTTCCGGTAAACGCGTTGGCATTGCCGGAATTCACCACCAGCACGCGCGCCTTGCCTCCGGCGAGGTTCTCGCGGCAGAAATCGACCGGCGCGGATGGGCATTTCGAACGGGTGAATACGCCCGCCGCCGTGGTACCCTCGTCGAACACCATGGCGAGCAGGTCGGTGCGGTTCTTGTATTTGATGCCGGCTTCGGCAGTGGCGATGCGTACGCCCTCGATCGCCGGCATTTTCGGATATTTCTTGGGCGCAAGCGGTGAGACGGTGGCGGACATGGATCCTCGAACGATCGCCGACAGGAAGACGTTCGTTTGCCCTAGTGCAGTCCGCCGCGCAAGTCTCCCCGAGAGTTGCGCGTTTCGGCGCTGTCATCCAGCGATAGGCCCCAAACAACCCGACCGCCAACCGGCGAGGTCGGCTTGGCGCGCACGCCCCGCGCCTGAAAAAATCAATCCGCCTTTATGCCGGACGCCACGGCGTCCACAAAACGGGCGACGATCGATCCGTCCTTGTCGAGCCTTGGATTGAGGATGGTGATGTCCATGCCGATAACCCGTCCAGTCGAAAAGGTTTGCCGCAGGACATGGACGAGTTCATCCCAGGCGAGCCCGCCTTCGACGATGTGATCCACGGCAGGCATGATCTCGGCGTTGAGCACGTCCGCATCCAGGTGCAGCCAGAACCCGTCGAGCCCGGCGAGACGAGCGAGCGCCTGGCTAGTCACTGCTGCAATGCCGGCGTCGCGAATGCGCGCGAGATTGATCAGTTCGACGCCGCTGTCCTCGATCCGCTGGCTGCCGTACTCATCGGAATCCTGTTCGTCGCGGCGGCCGAAAGCGACGACATCCTCCTCTTCGACCAGCGGCGAGTTGCCATCCGGCCTGGCGAGAACCGTGTCGTGGCGGCCGACGGCGATTGCCAGTTCCATGGAGGCGACCTCTCCCTTCGGCTCCGCCGAGGGTTGGAAGAAATCCGCATGCCCGTCGAGGAAGAGCAGGCCGGAACGCCCGCGCCGCCGCGTGGCCAGCAGGCATCCGAGCAGGATCGAGCAGTCGCCGCCCAGCACGACCGGCATTTCGCCCCTCGCCAGCAGCGGCTCGATCGCATCCGCCAGCGTGACGGTATAGGCGGCGATCCCGGCGAGGTTCAGAACGCCCGTCGCGGCATCGACTTTCGCCTCATGCGGCGGCGAGGGAATTTCGCCGCCGCGCCGCGCGCCGATCCTTTCGGCAAACCCAGCGGCGAGCAGCGCCTTTGGCAGCGTTTCCACACCGCCCGACGACAGGCCAAGCCTCGACGGGGCTTCCAGGATGGTCCTTTCATTCATGCCGGGTGAACGGCTTCGGCCAGCCAGGGTTGCATCGCTCCTGCCATCTACTGCCTCGTAGGCTCGGTGATCAGCGGCTGGCCGGATTGATGAAGCCGCGGAAGAGCTTCTGCACGCCCGGAATGAGGCCCCAGATGATGGTGACGACCATCAGCGGAACGATGACCAGCGTGCGCTGCCATGTGGTCCAGCCGTCAGTCAGCGGAATGACGATATAGAGCAGCCCTGTGATGAGCGGATAGACGCCGAGCATCACCAGCAAGGCGAAGCGCGGACGCGAGAAGCGGGTGGGTGCGGGGGAAGTGCTCATAACGAATCTCCAACGAAACGGTACGTTCCGTTAAATAGAACGAACCGTTTCGTTTCGTCAAGCCTTCATGCTATGATGCGTTGAAAGGTTTCAGGGAGACTAATGGAAAAGCCACCCGAAAAAGCGCGCCGCTCGATCGGCGCCAAACGCAATCCGGACAGCGCCGACGCTATTCGTGATGCTGCGGAGGCGGTCCTGCTCGAGGCAGGCTATGCCGGTTTTTCCATCGAGGCGGTCGCCCGCCGCGCCCGCGCCGGCAAGCCGACCATCTATCGCTGGTGGCCCAGCAAGGCCGCTCTTCTCCTCGACGTCTATCAGCGCCAGAAGCGCGATATCGACTATGCCGATACGGGTTCGGTCGAGGAGGATATGTTCCGCTTCCTGAAAAGCCTGTTCAGGCAATGGCGGGAAACGCCGGCCGGCAGCATCTTCCGCTCCTTCGTGGCCGAGGCGCAATCAGACGCGACCGCATCAGCCGCGCTTGCCGATTACGCCAGGGAACGGCGCGCCCATACCGGCCAGATCGTCGAGCGCGCCAAGGCCAGGGGCGAGGTCGCCGCCGACGCCGATCCCACTCTCGTCGCCGACATGCTGTCCGGCTATGCGTGGATTCATCTTTTGACGAACCGCCTCGACGAAGACGACGAGACGATCCGCAAAGCGGTTCGGATCATAGCCAAAAGCCTGCTCGCCTAAGCTTGAAATACTCCCCGCCACGCACGGCGAGGCGGCTAATTGGTGGCGACCGCCTCCAGGACGCGGATCTGATCGGCGGTCCTGCTGATCTCGACTTTGACCGGCGGCATTCCCGCCCCGCGCGGCGTCGACAACGTCATGGTCTGACCGGATACCAGGACCGTCTCGAAGCGAACGGCCTCGCCGGCGTCGTTCTGGGCGAGCGTGGCGACCACATGGTAGCCATCCGGTTCGACGGTATAGTAGGCGATGCCGGTCATGGTGCCGAGGTCGATGCTGCGCGAATGCATCGGCTTCAGGTCGTCGGCCGCGGCAACGCTGCCGAGTGTAAGAAGCGCCAAAGCTGCAACAGCAATATTCTTGAATGTCATGTTCCGCTCCTGTTTCAGGCCGGTGCCCGGCCCCTTTTTCAGTGGTGCGGAGAACTATGGTCGCGATGTTTCAGGCAAATGCCGCGCTTCCAGCAGTTTGTTTCAGAGCGGAAACGAATTCCGCGGGTGTTGTTACCGGTACAAAGCTGGTTGCGGCTCGCCCCAATGACGATGACCTATGCCAGCGAGGCTGTCGGCGCTGACGCCGGCAATCAAGGCACCCTGCCCTAACCAGGCGCCCCTGGATTGCGCCCTTAAATTTCATGTTCGGGATGATGATGCTGACGCGCTGCCGCTAACCGCATGATCCCACGGATCATGCGGCGAAGACCAGACGGTGCGCCGGATCATACAGCATGGGCGGACGCCGATCCTTGCCGGGCGGCAGCGGCCGCGATGATGCCTACTGCCCGCCGTCGACCTGCTCGACCGCCTTCTTCAACTCGGCGTCGGCGATGTCGACCTTGGCCGCGCCGCGCAGCGACTTGACCAGCGCGAAATAGTTCTCGCGCAGCAGGATCGAGCGGATCTGGTCCTTCACCTGGTCGAAGGCGGGCGGCTGCTGGGTGCGCTTGTCCTCGATTTTGATGATGTGGAAGCCGAACTGGCTCTGCACCGGCTCCTTCGAATAGGCGCCGACATCGAGCGCGAAGGCCGCCTTCTCGAATTCCGGCACCATCTGGCCAGGACCGAAATAGCCCAGCTCGCCGCCCGTTTCCTTGCCGCTCGGATCGGTGGTGTTTTCGTTGGCGAGCTTTTCGAAATCGCCGCCGGCGTCGAGCTGCTTGATGATCGCGTCGGCCTCTTCCTTGGTCTTGACCAGTATGTGACGCGCCTTGACCTCGTTGACCGGCGGCGCGTTCGACACTTCGGTGTCGTAGCGCTTGCGGATCTCCTCGTCGGTGATCTTGGCCGATACTTCCGCGTCGACCACGGCGCTGTGCAGCGCGCGCTGCTGGAGGAAGGCCATGCGGCGCTCGAATTCGGGATCCTTGTCCAGCCCCTTGGCCGCGGCTTCCGAGGCAAGCAGCCGGATTTCGATCAGCGCCGACAGAGCCGCGGCGCGGCGCTGCTCGGGCGGAAGGCGGGAGAACTGCTGGTCGAGGTCGGCCTCGGCCAGCGTCAGGTCGGCCTCGGTGATCGACTGGCCGTTGACGGTGGCGACGACCTTCGCCGGGTCGGGAGCCGCCTGTGCCGGGGCAGCCGGCGCGGCGGGAGCCGGCGCGGTTTCCTGTGCGCCTGCGCTGATCGCAGCAAGAACGCTGATGCCGACGGCCATGCCGATGCCGGCGAGCGCGGCGCGTGGGTGCTTGATGCTCATACTATACTCCAATCCGGTAACTGAACGCGCTTCAATCAGCCTGAATGTGGCGGAATTCGGCGCGCCGGGCAGCATCGCTGCAACGTTGACATCGCTTCTGCCCCCTCTTATCTGTCCTTCGTCTTTGCGTCCAGAACCGTTTTCCGGGCGCTTTTTCACGTTCGAATCTGCCTCGGCACATTCTGGCGGGTTCGGCCGGCGCCCGGCCGGCACATACGGATTGAAAGAGCACTTGATGGTCAGTTTCGGCGGCATCGCCCGTAAAATTTTCGGCTCCTCCAACGATCGCCGCGTCAAGGCGACGCGTCCAAGAGTGGAGGCGATCAACGCGCTGGAAGGCGAAATACAGGCGCTGTCGGACGAGGCGCTCAGGGCCCGCACCGACCAGTTCCGCCAGCAGCTTGCCGACGGCGCCAGCGTCGACGATCTTCTCGTCCCCGCCTTCGCCACGGTGCGTGAGGCGGCCAAGCGCGTGCTCGGCCTGCGCCCCTTCGACGTGCAGCTCATCGGCGGCATGGTGCTCCACGGCGGCAACATCGCCGAGATGCGCACCGGCGAAGGCAAGACGCTGGTGGCGACGCTGCCGGTCTATCTCAATGCGCTCGAAGGCAAGGGCGTCCATGTCGTCACGGTCAACGACTACCTGGCAAAGCGCGACTCCGAGTGGATGGGCCGCATCTACAACTTCCTCGGCCTGACCACCGGCGTCATCGTTCACGGCATGACCGACGACCAGCGCCGCGCCGCCTACGCCGCGGACGTCACCTACGCCACCAACAACGAGCTCGGCTTCGACTATCTGCGCGACAATATGAAGTATGAGCGCGCGCAGATGGTGCAGCGCGGTCACAATTACGCGATCGTCGACGAGGTCGATTCCATCCTGGTCGACGAGGCGCGCACGCCGCTGATCATTTCCGGTCCGCTCGAGGACCGCTCGGAAATGTACAATACGGTCGACGCCTTCATCCTCAAGCTCGAGCCGGCCGACTACGAGATCGACGAGAAGCAGCGCACCGCCATCTTCACCGAGGAAGGCACCGAGAAGCTCGAAAACATGCTGCGCGAGGCGGGCCACCTGAAGGGTGAATCGCTCTACGATGTCGAGAACGTCGCCATCGTCCACCACGTCAACAATGCGCTGAAGGCGCACCGCCTGTTCCAGCGCGACAAGGACTACATCGTCCGCAACGGCGAGATCGTCATCATCGACGAGTTCACCGGCCGCATGATGCCGGGCCGGCGCTATTCCGAGGGCCTGCACCAGGCGCTCGAAGCCAAGGAACATGTCCAGATCCAGCCGGAAAACCAGACGCTGGCCTCGGTGACGTTCCAAAACTATTTCCGCATGTACAAGAAGCTGGCCGGCATGACCGGCACGGCGGCAACCGAAGCCGAGGAATTCGGCAATATCTACGGCCTCGAAGTGACCGAAGTGCCCACCAACCTGCCGGTCATACGTATGGACGAGGACGACGAGGTCTACCGGACGGTCGAGGAGAAATACAAGGCCATCGTCCGCGAGATCCGCGAGGCCAATCAAAAGGGCCAGCCGACGCTGGTCGGCACCACCTCGATCGAAAAGTCCGAGCAATTGGCCGAGCGTCTGCGCAAGGACGGTTTCCACAATTTCGAGGTGCTGAACGCCCGTCATCACGAGCGCGAGGCGGCCATCGTTGCACAGGCCGGCAAGCCCGGCGCCATCACCATCGCCACCAATATGGCCGGCCGCGGCACCGACATCCAGCTCGGCGGCAATGCCGACATGCGCATTGCCGAGGAACTTGGCGACATGCCGGCCGGCCCCGAGCGCGAGGCCAAGGAAAATGCCATCCGCGAGGACGTGCAGCGGCTGAAGGAAAAGGCGCTGGCAGCCGGCGGGCTCTACGTGCTCGCCACCGAGCGCCATGAATCGCGCCGCATCGACAACCAGCTCCGCGGCCGTTCCGGCCGCCAGGGCGACCCCGGACGTTCGAAATTCTTCCTGTCGCTGCAGGACGACCTGATGCGCATTTTCGGCTCCGAGCGCATGGACGGCATGCTGCAGAAGCTCGGCCTCAAGGAAGACGAGGCGATCATCCACCCCTGGATCAACAAGGCGCTGGAAAAGGCGCAGAAGAAGGTCGAGGCGCGCAACTTCGACATCCGCAAGAACCTCCTGAAATTCGACGACGTGCAGAACGACCAGCGCAAGGTGGTGTTCGAGCAGCGCCTCGAACTGATGGACGGCGAGAACCTTTCCGAAACCATCGCCGAGATGCGCGAGGGCGTGATCGAGGAACTGGTCACCAAGCACATTCCCGAAAATGCCTATTCCGAACAGTGGGATGCTGTCGGCCTCAAGGAAGGCGTACGGCAGTTCCTGAATCTCGATCTGCCGATCGAGGACTGGGTCAAGGAAGAGGGCATCGCCGAAGAGGACATTCGCGACCGCATCACCGAGCGTGCCAACGCCGCCGCGGCCGAACGCGCCGAGCGCTTCGGCCCCGAGGTGATGGCCTATGTCGAACGCTCGGTCGTGCTGCAGACGCTCGATCATCTCTGGCGCGAGCACCTGGTCAACCTCGACCATCTGCGTTCGGTGGTCGGCTTCCGCGGCTATGCCCAGCGTGACCCGCTGCAGGAATACAAGGGCGAAGGCTTCGAGCTGTTCCAGGCCATGCTCGGCAATCTGCGCCAGGCCGTCACCGCGCAGTTGATGCGGGTGGAACTGGTGCGCGAGGCCGCCGAGGCGCCGCCGCCGGAAGCGCCCTCAACCTTCGGCCATCACCTCGACGCCACCACCGGCGAGGACGATTTCGGCGATGTTGCTGTCGCCGTGATGCCGGATTCGCGCGTCGTCGCGCCAGAGGACCGCGATCCCAAGCGGCCCGACACCTGGGGCAAGGTCGGCCGCAACGAGGCCTGCCCCTGCGGCTCCGGCAAGAAATACAAGCACTGCCACGGCGCCTTCGCCTAGAGCATGGTCCCGAAAAGTTGCAGACTTTTCGGACAAGATCATGCGGCAAACAAGAGGTTAGAGCCCCCATTCCGATTCAATCGGAATGGATCAGGCTCTAGGCGACAGGCGTTACAAAAGGGCGGCGAAATCAGGTTTCGCCGCCCTTTGCTATCCAGATGGAATCCGCCCCGACCGCAAGACAAGACTGCGTCTAAGCACTGGCCCGAGAGTCGTTCTGCCCGCTCCTGCCAACCATGGCGACGATGATTTCATAAAGTTCGGCCTTCGCCTCTTCGATCGTGATCTCTTCCGCCACGGCTGCGTTGGAAAGGGCCGTGGCGGCCCCCAGCATCGCTCGCAAGGCCCCGGGCGTTATCGAGCCTTCGGCGAAAGGTTCGAGGGCGGCTCGGCATTTCTCCAGAAAGACCGCTTCGTATTCACGTTTCACCTGCTCGAGTTCCGGCGAACTGGTCAGGGCCGAGATCACTCCCGGTATCTCCCGCCCCTGCGCCAGCACGCAGTCGACATAAGACGACGCGATCACCGACGCGCGGTCCACGAGCGTCGGCTCGGTGGCCTCGATCGCACTGTCGATGATCGCCGTCTGGCGCGCATCGAAATCCCGATAGAGGGCCAGCAACAGGCCGGCGCGTGTCCCGAAGTGATCGTAGACCACGGGTTTCGTGATGTTCGCCTGTTCGGCGAGGCGCGGCAGCGTCAGTGCGTCGGTGCCCTCCGCGCGCGTCAGCCGCCAAGCCACGTCCAGAAGCTGCTGCAGCCGCTCCTGCCGCGTCAGGCGGCGTCGATGCGCAATGGCGCCATCATCCATTTTCACGGTTGACATGCTTATATACCAAAAGTATATTACTAAAAGTATATAGACGCTCCCTTCGATCCGCAATCACTCAACAGGAGTTCCACCATGCACGCGCTTATCGTCGTCGCGCATCCCGTTCCCACGTCGCTGAGCCACGGCGTGGCCGCGCAAGTCGCGCAGGGCGTGATCCAGTCCAGTCCCGGCAATTCCATTGAGGTCGCGGACTTAGCCGCGGAAGCGTTCGATCCGAGGTTCAACGCAGCCGACATCGCCCTCTATCGCAGGGAGGCCGCTGCTCCTGCGGACGTCGCCGCCGAGCAGGCCAGGATCGACCGGGCCGATGCGCTGGTGCTGGTCTATCCCGTCTACTGGTGGTCGATGCCCGGCCTGCTCAAGGGCTGGATCGATCGCGTCTTCGCCAATGGCTGGGCTTATGAAGAAGCGACCGACATCAAGCTCACGAAAAAGCTGCACCATCTCAAGGTGCATCTCGTCGCCATTGGCGGCGCCAACATGCGGACCTATGCGCGGCACGGCTATTTCGGCGCCATGCGAACACAGATCGACCACGGCATCTTCGATTATTGCGGCGCGAAGGTCGTGGCGTCCGAACTTCTGCTCACGCCGGAGACATCCGACACCAGTGAATTGCTGAACGCCGCGCGAGGCATTGGCGGGCGCATTTTTCCGCCTCGCCGAGAGCCCGGAGCCGCGCGGGCGGCCTGACGTCAGATCGCAAAAAGAGGCGGTGACCGATGGCCGCCGTCCTCTCTGATGCTGTAGCTGCGATATTTGGCCATGGTTCTCTCGCCGAAAACCAGCCACGGCGCATTCGCTTGATGCTGGCGCGCAGCGCGTTTCAGATGCCGGAGCCGTCGATCTGGATTTCCTCGCCCTCGTAGGGAGCCGGTCTGGAAAGCGGCTCCCGGTCGGGACTGGGCATCGGCAGCGGCATCCAGCAGATCAGTTCCGGTTCGGCGTAGCCGATGATCGCTCCGGGCGTGGAGTCGGCGGCGCGCCAACCCTCCATGCCGAACTGGTCGGAACGCGCCCAGTAGACCACGTCGACATCGGCCGGGCCCTGTTCGACAGGCCTGATCGTCGCCAGGAACCGGCTGCCGTCCTTCGGCGCGGTCGACATGTGCCGCCATTTATCCGTCGCGTCCATCGGTTCCTCCGTGCGCGCATTGTTGTGCGTGAAGCGACGATGGTCAATGCGGGGCGTACGCCCACTCCTTGCGGAAGCATGGGTATTTGGATAAGGAGGTCCGCGACTTCCGCGCCGGGCATCAGTGCGGTTTCTTCCATTCAATCCCTTGGGCTTCCTGGCCCGGGCACCCGCGAAAAGGCATCAAGTCTTCATGGCGCGCATCGTGATGAAATTCGGCGGAACCTCCGTCGCCGACATCAGCCGCATCCGCAACGTCGCGCGCCATGTCAAACGCGAGGTCGACGCAGGCCATGAGGTCGCGGTGGTGGTTTCGGCAATGGCCGGCAAGACCAACGAGCTTGTCGCCTGGACGCGCGAGGCCTCGCCCATGCACGACGCCCGCGAATATGACGCCGTTGTCGCCTCGGGCGAGCAGGTCACGGCGGGGCTTCTGGCCATCGCGCTGCAGAATATGGGCGTTCACGCGCGCTCCTGGCAGGGCTGGCAGATCCCGATCAAGACCGACAATGCCCATGGCGCCGCGCGCATCCTCGAAATTGACGGCTCGTTCCTGATCACGCGCTTCGGCGAGGGTCAGGTCGCCGTGGTCGCCGGCTTCCAGGGCATCGGACCCGACAACCGCATCGCCACCCTGGGCCGCGGCGGTTCCGATACCAGCGCCGTGGCGATTGCGGCTGCGGTGAAGGCCGACCGCTGCGACATCTACACCGATGTCGACGGGGTCTACACCACCGACCCGCGCATAGAGCCGAAGGCGCGGCGGCTGGCGAAGATCTCCTTTGAGGAAATGCTCGAAATGGCGTCGCTCGGCGCCAAGGTGCTGCAGGTGCGCTCGGTCGAGCTTGCAATGGTGCACAGGGTGCGCACATTCGTGCGATCGTCCTTCGACGATCCCGACGCGCCCGGCATGGGGGATCTGGACAATCCGCCCGGAACGCTAATTTGCGACGAGGATGAAATCGTGGAACAGCAGGTCGTCACCGGAATCGCCTACGCCAAGGACGAGGCCCAGATATCGTTGCGCCGGGTCGCCGACCGCCCCGGCGTCGCCGCCGGCATATTCGGTCCGCTGGCCGAGGCCAACATCAATGTCGACATGATCGTCCAGAACATTTCCGAGGATGGTTCGCGCACCGACATGACCTTCACCGTGCCGTCGGGCGACGTCGGCAAGGCGCTGGCCGTGCTCGACCGCATAAAGGAATCCGTCGGTTTCGACGTGGTCCAGCACGACGAGGGCATGTCGAAAGTGTCGGTGATCGGCATCGGCATGCGGAGCCATGCCGGCGTGGCGGCCACCGCCTTCAAGGCGCTGGCAGACAAGTCGATCAACATCCGCGCCATCACCACGTCGGAAATCAAGATCTCGATCCTGATCGACGGCCCTTATACGGAACTTGCAGTTCGTACTTTGCATTCCGTCTACGGTCTGGATAAGCAATAGTCAGACGAGTTTTTGCGGTCTCGGATTCGCCGGCGCGTCGTGGAGGCTGCGCCGGAGCTGAGAATTTTGGAGACGATGCCTTGATGCGTGACCTGGCCGGCGGCCCGCGCGTTCTGTTGAAACGGCTCCGCGAGCTCATGGCGGAGCCGCTGGAGCCGCAGGAGCGGCTCGACAGGATCGTCCACGACATCGCCCAGAACATGGTCGCCGAGGTCTGCTCGCTTTACATCCTGCGCGCGGATTCGGTGCTCGAACTCTACGCCACCGAAGGCCTCAATCCGGGTTCGGTGCACCTTGCGCAATTGCGGCTCGGCCAAGGTCTCGTCGGCACCATTGCGGCGAGCGCCCGGGCGCTGAACCTGTCGGACGCGCAGGAGCATCCGGCCTTCGCCTACCTCCCTGAGACCGGCGAGGAAATCTACAATTCGTTCCTCGGCGTGCCGGTCTTGAGGGCAGGGCGCACGCTCGGCGTGCTGGTGGTGCAGAACCGCACCAAGCGCCACTACCGCGAGGACGAGGTCGAGGCGCTGGAGACCACGGCGATGGTCATCGCCGAGATGATCGCCACCGGCGATCTCGCGCGGCTGACGCGGCCGGGACTGGAACTCGACCTTCGCCGCCCGGTCAGCTTCAAGGGCCTGTCCTTCAACGAAGGCGTCGGTCTCGGCCATGTCGTGCTGCACGAGCCGCGCATCGTCGTCACCAACCTGTTCAACGAGGACAGCGACGAGGAGATCGGCCGGCTCGAGAAAGCTCTGTCTTCGCTCAGGCTCTCAATCGACGACATGCTGTCGCGCCGCGAAGTGGCTTTCGAGGGCGAGCACCGCGAAGTGCTGGAAGCCTACCGCATGTTCGCCAACGATCGCGGCTGGGTGCGCCGCCTCGAAGAGGCGGTTCGCAACGGCCTGACGGCGGAGGCCGCGGTTGAGAAGGTGCAGAGCGACATGCGCGCGCGCATGCTGCACATGACCGATCCCTATCTGCGCGAGCGGATGAGCGATTTCGACGATCTCGCCAACCGCCTGCTGCGTCAGCTCATGGGCCGCTCGCCGGACGACATCGCATCGTCGCTGCCCAAGGACGCGATCATCGTGGCGCGTTCGATGGGAGCGGCCGAGCTGCTCGACTACCCGCGCGAGAAGCTGCGCGGGCTTGTGCTCGAGGACGGCGCGGTCACCAGCCATGTCGTCATCGTGGCGCGCGCCATGGGCATACCGGTGTCGGGCCAGGTCAAGGGCGCCGTCTCCATGGCGGAAAATGGCGACGCCATCATCGTCGACGGCGACGAGGGCTCGATCCATCTCAGGCCGCAATCCGACCTCGAAGCCGCGTATGCCGAGAAGGCGCGTTTCCGCGCGCGCAGGCAGGAACTCTACCGCGAACTCCGCAACAAGCCGTCGCTGACCAAGGACGGCGTCGCCATCGACCTGATGATGAATGCGGGCCTGGCCGTTGATCTGCCGCAGCTTGCCGAGGCGGGCGCCGCCGGCATCGGGCTGTTCCGCACCGAACTGCAGTTCATGGTGGCCTCTACCTTCCCGCGCGCCGAGGCGCAGGAACGGCTCTACCGCGACGTGCTTGATGCGGCGCAGGGCAAGCCGGTGACCTTCCGCACCATCGATATAGGCGGCGACAAGGTGCTGCCTTACTTCAAGGCCTCGGTGGTCGAGGAGAACCCGGCGCTCGGCTGGCGCGCGATCCGCCTGACGCTCGACCGGCCGGGGCTGCTGCGTTCGCAGATACGCGCGCTGCTGAAAGCCGCGGGCGGCCGCGAGCTCAGGGTCATGCTGCCCATGGTGACCGAGCTCGGCGAGATTGCCCAGGCGCGTGAGATTATCGACCGCGAAGTGCGGCATCTGTCGCGTTTCGCCCATCATCTGCCGACCAGCCTGAAGCTCGGCGCGATGCTGGAAGTGCCGTCGCTGCTGTGGCAGCTCGACGAACTGATGCAGGCGGTGGACTTCGTCTCGGTCGGATCGAACGATCTGTTCCAGTTCGTCATGGCGACGGACCGCGGCAATACACAGCTCTCCGATCGTTTCGATCCTCTGTCGGTGCCGTTCCTGCGCGTGCTCAAGCACGTCGCCGACGCCGGGCACCGCACGCACACGCCGGTGACGCTGTGCGGCGAACTCGCCGGACGCCCGATCTCGGCCATGGCGCTGGTCGGGCTGGGCTACCGCTCGATCTCGATGTCGCCGGCCTCGATCGGCCCGGTCAAGGCCATGCTGGCCGAACTGCCGCTCGGCGAACTCAAGGCGTTCATGGCCGACAATCTGGCCGGTCCGGCGGCCAATTTGCCGATGCGCGCGCTGCTTCACACTTTCGCCGACGACCGCGGCATTCCGCTTTAGGCGACGGGCGGAAGGTCCAGGGTGACCGCCGGCGAGCCGAATGCGACCAGGCGATGAGACACCCGAAATTCTTATTGCTGAGCAAAATTGCTGAGCAAAGCTGACATTGAATTTGGCAGGGCCGCTTTGGGCGCCGAATCCTGCGCCGTTGCTAAGCCGCTGGAACGCTATAGTTAAACACAATGGCTTGCCGCCCGCCACGGCTTCGATCGGCGTCAACACCAACCGAAAGGGACGACTCGATTGCTCCGACGGTACGCCTGATCGCGTCAACGTCCAATTGCCTGAAGCCGTCAGCATTGTGGCTTGGAAACGGGCACAAAAAATGGTTCCCACGACGACCGATGATAGGAGATCACGCGAAGGCGACCTGATCGCAATTGTGCGCGAGTTCGTGCACGAGCTTCAGCCAAAACGTGCAAATGCGATCGACATCTCGCCGTCAAGCCGGATCGAAAGGGATCTCGGCATCGACAGCCTTGGTCGGACGGAGCTGATTCTACGGATCGAGCGCGCGTTCCGGGTGCGGCTGCCCACTCAAATAGTCGGCGAGGCGGACACGGTCGGCGATCTTATCAATGCCCTCGAAGAGGCCGGCGCCCGACCAGGCCCGGCCGTCACCGTACAGGTACCTTCCGGCCTTCCTCCCGTTCAGGCTGCCACCAAGGCCCGGACGCTCGTTGAGGTTCTCGACTGGCACGTAGCGGAACATCCTGATCGCCTGCACCTGACGGTCCTGCAGGACGACACTACGGCAATGGGGGCAATGACTTACGCGGAACTGGCGGAATCAGCTCGCACCGTCGCGGCCGGGTTGATCCGCCGCAATGTCGAGCCGGGAGATCGTATCGCTTTGATGCTGCCCACGAGTCTCGATTTCTTCTCCGCATTCTTCGGCATTCTCTACGCCGGAGCCGTGCCGGTGCCGATCTATCCGCCGATGCGGCTGTCGCAGATCGAGGACCATCTGCGTCGCCAGGCCGGCATCTTGAGTAATGCCGGCGCCCGCATACTCATCACCATGCAGGAAGGAATGGGCCCTGCAGCGCTGCTGCGCGGACAGGTCGAAATCCTGGACAGCGTCGAAAGCGTCGCAAATCTCAGCACCGAGCCTCCAACGATACGGCTTCCGCCGGTCACGGACGACCGCTCTACCGCGCTGATACAATACACGTCAGGCAGCACTGGCGATCCGAAAGGCGTCGTGCTGAGCCACGCCAATCTGCTTGCCAATGTTCGAGCCATGGGCGCGGTGATGGAGGCGAGTTCGGCTGACATCTTCGTCAGCTGGCTGCCGCTCTATCACGACATGGGGCTGATTGGCGCGTGGTTGGGATGCCTTCATTTTGGCGCTCCGCTCTATGCGATGTCGCCATTGAGCTTTCTCGTGCGCCCGGAGAGCTGGCTCTGGGCCATGCACCGTTTTCGCGCCACCTTGTCCGCTTCCCCGAACTTCGGATTTGAGTTCTCTCTAAACAAGATAGACGACGCCGATCTCGAAGGGCTTGATCTAAGCTCGCTGCGCATGGTCGCAAACGGGGCGGAGCCGGTCAGCGTTCAGACGCTGCGTCGGTTCATTGAAAGATTTGATCCTTATGGCTTCAAGCCGGGAGCCATGGCGCCGGTCTACGGTCTGGCTGAGAACACGGTGGGGCTGGCCTTTCCTCCGCCGGGCCGCCCGCCGATCATCGATCGCGTGGATCGTGCCGCGCTGACCGGCCGTGGCGCGGCCGTGCCGGCCAGCCCCGACGATCCGAAGCCGCTTGAAATCGTCGCTTGCGGACATCCTCTGCCAGACCACGAAGTCCGCATCGTCGATGGCGCCCGCTATGAGCTTGGTGAACGTCAGGAAGGCCGGCTCGAATTCCGCGGCCCGTCGGCGACCGCCGGCTATTTCGAGAACGACACCAAGACACGCGAACTGTTCCACGATGGCTGGCTCGACAGCGGAGACAGGGCATACGTGGCGAGCGGCGATATCTACATCACCGGCCGGGTAAAGGACATCATCATCCGCGCCGGGCGTCACATTTACCCGCAGGAAATCGAAGAGGCTGTCGCGGGCATCCCCGGCGTGCGCAAGGGAGGCGTCGTCGTGTTCGGCGCCACCGATCAATCCACGGGAACGGAGCGCGTGGTCGTCGTGGCGGAAACGCGCGAAACCGACCAATCCGCCCGCGCGGAGTTGCAAAAGCGCGCTCATGAGGTCGCAACGGATATCGCCGGGACACCTCCCGACGACTTGGTCCTCGCGCCGCCGCGAGCCGTGCCGAAGACATCCAGCGGGAAAATTCGCCGTAGCGCGGCCAAGGAGCTTTACGAGAGCGGGACAATCGGAGCGCCGCAGCGTTCGCTCTGGTGGCAAGTCGTGCGGCTGTCGCTTGCGGGAGCAGGCCCGCAACTGAAGCGGCTGCGCCGGCTTCTCGCCGACGTGCTCTACGCCGGATGGTGGTGGATCGTCGTGGCCTGCAGCTTCCTGTTGGCATGGCTGGCGGTGATGCTTCTTCCGCGACTCGACTGGCGCTGGGCCGCGGCGAGGATGATCGCCCGTGCTGCGCTCGCCCTCGCCGGCGTGACCATCACGGCGAGCGGTGTCGAGCACATTCCCGGCCGCAACGCGATGCTCGTGTTCAACCATTCGAGCTACATGGACGCCCTGGTCCTGGCTGCGGTTCTGCCAGGAGAACCGGCTTTCGTGGCCAAGAAGGAGCTGGCGGGACAGGTCTTTGCCGGGCCCTTCCTGCGCCGGCTGGGTACATTGTTTGTCGAGCGCTATGATGTCACCGGCAGCCTTTCCGACGCCGAGTCCCTGACCAGGGCCGCCCGGCAAGAACGCATCCTCGTCTTCTTCCCCGAAGGCACGTTCACGCGCAGACCAGCACTCTCTGCCTTTTATCTCGGGGCTTTTAAGATCGCGGTGGATGCCAACCTGCCGGTACTGCCTGGCATCATCCGTGGAACGCGATCCATGCTGCGCGGCGACCAATGGTTTCCACGGCGGACGCCGGTCACAATCGAGATCAGCGCCCCCATTGCGCCTTCTGGAACCGATTTTGAATCGATATTGCGTCTTCGAGACGCAGCACGCCAGGCGATCTTGGCCCGCTGTGGTGAGCCGGACCTCGGCGAGATGGTAAAGCCGACACGGTCCGTGGCCGAAGCCTGACGGGACCGGAAGTTTCCAGGGCTGTTATTGTTAACACGCTTCAAGTTTTCCCGGCTGACCCGATCCGTGTTTAAATATCGGCGATTCCCTTAGAGCCGAACCCTTTTTTCCGGTTGGCCGGTTGGAGCCGCCATGTCGATTTCGGATATCATCTATCGTCCCTTCGAGACGCTCATCCGTCCGCTGGACATTCCTCCCACGCCGCTGCCGACGAGCGGGCCGTTTGCGCTGCTCCTGCACTTTGCCCGCATGTTCCGCGGCGTCCTCGTGGCCGTTACCCTTCTCATGGTGGCGATCGAGGGGATCAACCTCGCGACGATCTGGGGCATTTCTTTCATCGTGGATGGGGTGAGCGCGAAGGGTGCGGCGGTTTTCCTTCAGCAGGACTGGCCGACATTGGCCGTCCTCGGCGTGCTGGTATTCCCCGTATTGCCGCTGCTCATCTTCCTCGGCAACACGTTGAACACGCAGGCGGTAGCCGTGTGCATGCCGGCGGCGATGCAGTGGCAGGGCCACAAGGCGGTGGAGCGCCAGGATCTTGCCTTCTTCCACGATCTCTTCGCCGGACAGGTTGCATCGCGCATTTCGCAAGTGGCGTCCGCCGTGCAGCAACAGATCGTCGTATCCTTCTACAGGATACCGCTTTTTCTCGTTCAGTTCGTCGGCTCGCTCGTTCTGCTTGCCGCGTTGTCTTGGCCGCTGGCGCTTCCCGTCTTCGTCTGGATCGCAGCCAACATCGCCATCGCGGTGGTGGCGGTGCCGCAGTTTTCCGAGCGTTCGCGCCGCACCGCACGATCACGGAGCCTCATCGTCGGCGCCATGACCGACCTCTACAGCAATATCCAGATGGTCAAGCTGTTTGCGGCGGAAGACAGCGAGGCGGGCGCGATGCGCACCGTCATGGAAAACGCCATCGAGACCCAGCAGCGTGAAAGGCGCATCCACCTGACGGCCGACAGCGGTGTAGTCCTGCTAAACGTTGTCCTTTCGCTAAGCAACTTCGCCATAGGGTTCTGGGGGCTTGTCGCCGGCTTCGTAACCATCGGCCAGTTCGTCGCCTCGATCGCGATCGTCCAGCGGCTCAATGCCAACTCCCGAACTTTTCTGCAGATGGGCCAGCAGATATTCCAGGCGGTGGGCACGATCCGCGACGCGATGCCGGTCGTGACCACGCCGCCGACCATAAAAGATGCGCCGGATGCCCGGCCGCTTGCCGTCACTGGCGGCGAAGTCGAGTTCAAGAATGTTCGGTTCGAATACCGGCAGGGGCAAGAGGTGATCGACGGTCTGTCGCTCAGAGTGAACGCCGGCGAGAAGGTCGGGCTCGTCGGCCTGTCCGGCACCGGCAAGTCGACCCTGGTCAGCCTGCTGCTCCGGTTTTTCGACCTGAAAGGCGGCGCGATCCGCATCGACGGCCAGGACATCCGCGGCGTGACCCAGGCAAGTCTGCGGGAGAGTATCGGCGTCGTTACCCAGGATGTCTCGCTGCTGCATCGCTCCGTCGGCGACAACATCCGCTACGGCCGACCCGCCGCCTCGCGGGACGAGATTGAGCATGCCGCAATGCTGGCCGAGGCTGACGGCTTCATCGCCGATCTCAGGGATAGCGAAGGCCGCACCGGCTACGACGCCTTCGTCGGGGACCGCGGGGTGAAGCTTTCCGGCGGTCAGCGCCAGCGCGTTGCGATCGCCAGGGTGTTGCTCAAGGATGCGCCGATCCTCGTTCTTGATGAGGCCACCTCCGCACTGGACAGCGAAGCCGAGGCGGCGGTCCAGGACAAACTCGCGCTCCTGATGGAGGGCAAGACTGTGATTGCCATCGCCCATCGCCTGTCGACGATTGCCAGCATGGACCGGATCGTCGTGCTCGACGAAGGCCGCATCGTCGAGGAGGGAACGCCATCGGCCTTGCTCGAACGCGACGGGCTTTATGCGCGGCTATGGAAGCGGCAAACCGGCGGCTACATTGCCGACGCCATCGAGGAGATATGAGCGGCCCAGCGGTATCTTCCGACGCGATTGAGCTTTTTTGCGATCTCCGATATTGGCAGCCCTCCTGCCGGCCTCCTACATGCCGGCCAGAAGGTAACAAGGCATCCAAATGATTTCCCTGCCCCGCGACCGCATGGATCAAGTCGTCAAGCGTTTCGAAATGCTCGAAGCGCAGATGTCGGCTGGGCCGGATGCCGACGCCTATGTGAAGATGGCTTCGGAATATTCCGACATGCAGGATATGGTGGCGAAGATCCGCGAGCTGCGCGCCTCAGAGCAGGAGGAGGCCGACCTCCAGGCAATGCTGGCCGACAGGGGTACGGATGCCGAGATGCGGGAACTCGCCGAGACCGAACTGCCGGCGGTCGAGGAGCGCATCGAGGCGCTGCAGAAGGACATCCAGATACTGCTCCTGCCCAGGGATGCAGCCGACGAAAAGAACGCCATCCTCGAAATCCGCGCCGGAACCGGCGGCGACGAAGCGGCGCTTTTCGCCGGCGACCTGTTCCGCATGTATGAGCGCTATGCCGCCGCGCGCGGCTGGAAGATGGAAGTCGCGTCGGCCAGCGAAGGCGAGGTCGGCGGCTACAAGGAAATCATCGCCACCGTGTCGGGAAGGGGCGTGTTCGCGCATCTGAAGTTCGAATCGGGCGTGCATCGGGTCCAGCGCGTGCCGGAGACCGAAGGCGGCGGGCGCATCCACACGTCGGCCGCGACGGTCGCGGTACTGCCCGAGGCAGAGGAAGTCGACATCGAGATCCGCACCGAGGACATTCGTATCGACACGATGCGTGCGTCGGGCTCGGGCGGCCAGCATGTCAACACCACCGATTCGGCGGTGCGCATCACGCATCTGCCGACCGGCATCATGGTGGTCCAGGCCGAGAAGTCGCAGCACCAGAACCGCGCGCGCGCCATGCAGATCCTGCGGGCGCGGCTGTTCGACCTGGAGCGTTCGCGAGCCGACAGCGAGCGGTCCGAGAGCCGCCGCCTGCAGGTCGGCTCCGGCGACCGCTCCGAGCGCATCCGGACCTACAATTTCCCGCAAGGGCGGGTCACCGACCACCGCATCAACCTCACGCTCTATAAGCTCGACCGGGTGATGATGGGCGAACTCGACGAACTCATTTCGGCGCTGATCTCCGACCACCAGTCGAAGCTGCTCGCCGACATCGGGCTGGATGGCTGAGCCGCCGCAGACCACGCTCGGCGGGCTGCTGCGCGATGCGCGTTTGCGCCTTATACAAGCCGGCGTGGACGATGCGGGGCTCGAGGCTCGGCTGCTCGTGGAACACTTCACCGGCACGACCCGGACTGAGGCGATGACGGCGCCTGAGCGGCCGGTGGACCGCGCAATGGCGGAGGCGGTATTGGCGGCGGTGGCGCGCCGCACTGCCGGCGAGCCTGCGCACAGAATTCTCGGTCACCGCGAATTCTACGGCCTCGACCTTCTGCTTTCGCCCGAAACGCTGGAGCCGCGGCCGGATACCGAGACGCTGGTCGAAGCCATGCTGCCCATCATCTCGACGACGGCTGCGCGCAAGGGCGAATGCCGCTTTCTCGACCTCGGCACGGGCACCGGCGCCATCGCGCTCGCCCTGCTGAGCAAAGTCGAACGCGCGGTCGGGACCGGCGTCGACATTTCCGAAGATGCGCTTGAAACGGCGACGCTGAATGCCCGGCGCCTCGGGCTCGCAGAACGCTTCACGCCGCTTCGCTCCGACTGGTTCGCAAATATTTTCGAACAGTACGATGCAATAGTCTCGAACCCTCCCTATATACCGACCAAGCATATTGACAGTTTGCAGGCTGACGTGCGTGATTTCGATCCGCACAGAGCGTTGGATGGCGGCGAAGACGGGCTCGATGCCTATCGTCTGATATCGGACGGCGCGGCCCGGTGCCTTGCAGCAGGCGGAACCATCGGCGTCGAAATCGGTTATGACCAGAAGGACGCCGTAACGCGCATTTTTCACCTGGCAGGATATCGGTTGATAGACGCCGTGCGGGATCTCGCAGGAAATGACCGCGTCCTTATGTTCCAGGAAAGCAGGCAGCAAGACGCTTAAAAAAGCCTTGGCAATGATGGCGAATGCAGCTAGGGTCGAACTACCGGATGATACGAAGCAGGCAGTGCTGTTACCAATTCGGTTCCCTTTTTCAACAAACTGCCTTCTTGCGTGAACGACGCTTTAGCTTCGTACGGGGATCGCCCGGCAAGTGACAGAGACCGGAATGGGATGGCACGTGACGCCAACGCAATCGATGCGGGCGAACACCGTCGGAAACGTACGAAACGGCTGGCTGCCGAGGCGCCCCCGTTCGTGAAATGTATTTCAAATTGAAGAGAGTCGGATGAGGCCACAACAGCAGAACAGGCGCATGCGCGGTCGCGGCAATAATGGCGGCGGCAACAACAACAATCCCAACCGCAAGGGACCCAACCCCCTGACGCGCAATTACGAGAGCAACGGACCGGACGTGAAAATCCGCGGTTCGGCTCAGCAGATCGCCGAAAAATACACCACGCTGGCCCGCGATGCCCAGAGTTCCGGCGACCGCGTGATGGCGGAGAACTATCTCCAGCACGCCGAGCATTACAACCGCATCATCGCAGCCGCCCAGGCGCAGATGCCGATCCAGCAGGTGCAGCACAGCCGCGACGACTTCAGCGACGACCAGGACGAGGATCGCGAAGAGTTCGAGAATGTCGCCAACGTCGGCAACACAGCGCAGGCCAATGCCGCCAGCGAGGCGCAGTCCCAGCCCGCTCCGTCGCCTGTCGCGCCGATAAGCAATGGTTCGGGCCCGCAGCCGGTTATCGACGGCACTCCGGCCGAAGTCGCCCTGAACTCGGAAGCCGCCGGCGCGCCGAATGGCGGCGGACGCCGCGAGCGCCGCCCGCATACGCCGCGCCCGCCTCGCCAGGAGGCAAGCCCCGCTGCGGAAGCTGCTTCTCCCGAGGCTCCCCAGGCGAATAGCGACGAAGGCGAGCAGAATGCGGCGGCTCCGCGCCGTGGTCGCCGGCCGCGCCGCGGCGAGCGCCGTCCCGATCAGGCCGCGGAAGCGGGCTCGGGCGGCAATGAACCCGCAGGCGATGCCGACCAGGCTGCTCCCGCGCCGGAAGCTTCCGGCGGCGATGCCGCTCTGGCCCCTGTCGAGAGCTGATTTTCGCGGCAGGTAAAATTCAGGTAGATTTTGCGGCGGTGACGAAAGTCTCCGCCGCTTTTTATTGCCTTCGGGCGATCTTGAGGGAAATCGATCAGCGCCCCATATCACGGCAATAATGGATCCGGCTTTGAAGCGGGTCCGTCACCCAAAGCCGATCCGGCGCCGCAAAGCGGGCCGGTTAGGAAGGAGACGTAAATGGACATAGAGAAATATTCCGAACGGGTCCGGGGCTTCATCCAGTCCGCCCAGACCATGGCGCTTTCCCGCAGCCACCAGCAATTCACGCCCGAACACATCCTGAAAGTTCTCGTCGACGACGACGAGGGGCTCGCCGCATCGCTGATCGAGCGCGCCGGCGGCAGCGTGCGCGACGTCAAGCTCGGCGTCGAGGCCGCGCTGGAAGCCATGCCGCGCGTCGAGGGCACGAATGGCCAGCTTTACCTGGCGCAGCCGCTGGCCAAGGTGTTTTCCACCGCCGAAGAGCTGGCGAAGAAGGCCGGCGACAGCTTTGTCACGGTCGAGCGCCTGCTGACCGCGCTCGCTGTCGAAAAATCCGCGAAGTCCTCCGAGATCCTTTCCAAGGCCGGCGTCACCGCGCAGGCGCTCAACCAGGTCATCAACGACATACGCAAGGGCCGCACGGCCGATTCGGCGAGCGCCGAGCAGAGCTATGACGCGCTGAAGAAATACGCGCGCGATTTGACCGCGGATGCCAGGAGCGGCCGGCTCGACCCGGTCATCGGCCGCGACGACGAGATCCGCCGCACGATCCAGGTTCTCTCGCGCCGCACCAAGAACAATCCGGTGCTGATCGGCGAGCCCGGCGTCGGCAAGACGGCGATCGCCGAGGGCTTGGCGCTGCGCATCGTCAATGGCGATGTGCCCGAATCGCTCAAGGACAAGAAGCTGATGGCGCTCGACATGGGGGCGCTGATTGCTGGCGCGAAGTACCGCGGCGAGTTCGAGGAGCGGCTGAAGGCGGTCCTGTCGGAGGTCACCAGCGCCAGCGGCGAGATCATCCTGTTCATCGACGAGATGCACACTCTGGTCGGCGCCGGCAAGGCGGAAGGCGCGATGGACGCCTCGAACCTGCTCAAGCCGGCGCTGGCGCGCGGCGAACTCCATTGCGTCGGCGCGACCACGCTCGACGAATACCGCAAGCATGTCGAAAAGGACGCGGCGCTCGCCCGCCGCTTCCAGCCGGTGTTCATCGACGAACCGACGGTCGAGGACACGGTCTCCATCCTGCGCGGCCTCAAGGAGAAGTACGAGCAGCATCACAAGGTGCGGATTTCCGATTCGGCGTTGGTGAGCGCCGCAACGCTCTCCAACCGCTACATCGCCGACCGCTTCCTGCCCGACAAGGCCATCGACCTCGTGGACGAGGCGGCGTCGCGGCTGAGGATGCAGGTCGATTCGAAGCCCGAAGCGCTCGACGAGATCGACCGCCGCATCATGCAGCTCAAGATCGAGCGCGAGGCGCTGAAGGCCGAGAAGGACGAGGCGTCGAAGGATCGGCTCGCGCGGCTGGAGAAGGAACTGGCCGGGCTGGAAGAGGAATCGAGCTCGATCACGGCGGCCTGGGCGTCGGAAAAGGCCAAGCTCGGGCTCGCCGCCGATCTCAAGCGCCAGCTCGACGAGGCCCGGAACAATCTCGCCATCGCCCAGCGCAATGGCGAGTTCCAGACCGCGGGCGAACTCGCCTATGGCCGCATTCCCGAGCTGGAGCGCAAGCTCAAGGAAGCCGAAGCGCATGACGGCGTGGGCTCGATGGTCGAGGAGACCGTCACGCCCGACCACGTCGCGCACATCGTCTCGCGCTGGACCGGCATTCCGGTCGACAAGATGCTGCAGGGCGAGCGCGACAAGCTCCTGCGCATGGAGGACGAGATCGCGACCCGCGTGATCGGGCAGGGCGAGGCGGTGCAGGCCGTGTCGAAGGCCGTGCGACGCTCCCGCGCCGGTCTGCAGGACCCCAACCGGCCGATCGGCTCGTTCATGTTCCTTGGGCCCACAGGCGTAGGCAAGACCGAACTGACCAAGGCGCTGGCCGCCTTCCTGTTCGACGACGAGAACGCCATGGTGCGCATCGACATGTCGGAGTTCATGGAGAAGCATTCGGTCGCCCGCCTAGTCGGTGCGCCTCCCGGCTATGTTGGCTATGAGGAAGGCGGCACGCTGACCGAGGCGGTGCGGCGCCGGCCCTATCAGGTCGTGCTTTTCGACGAGATCGAGAAGGCGCATCCGGACGTGTTCAACGTGCTGCTGCAGGTGCTCGACGATGGCCGGCTGACCGACGGGCAGGGTCGCACGGTCGATTTCCGCAACACGCTGATCATCATGACCTCCAATCTCGGCGCCGAATATCTGGTCGCGCTGGGCGAGGGCGAGGATGTCGACAAGGTCCGAGACGAGGTCATGGGGGTTGTGCGGGCTTCCTTCCGTCCGGAGTTTTTGAACCGCGTCGACGAGGTCATCCTGTTCCATCGCCTGCGCCGCGAGGACATGGGCAAGATCGTGCAGATCCAGCTGAAGCGGCTCGAAAGGCTTCTTTCCGACCGCAAGATCAGCATCGCGCTGGACCAGGACGCGATCGACTGGCTGGCCGCCAAGGGCTACGACCCCGCCTATGGCGCGCGGCCCCTGAAGCGCGTCATGCAGAAGGAACTGCAGGATCCGCTCGCCGAGCGCATTCTGCTGGGCGAGATCCTCGACGGCTCGACCGTGAAGGTGACCGCCGGCTCCGACCGGCTGAACTTCCGGGCCAAGGCCGGGGAACCGGCGGAGACGGAGAAAGCGGCGTAAGCGCTGCCGTCCTCCACCTCCCCCTTGTGGGGAGGTCGGCCGGCCTGAGCCGGCCGGGTGGGGTGCCCGGCGGTCGCGCAGCGACGCCGTTGGCAATCCGGGTGAGGGGTAAGTGCCTCATGCAAGGAAACGAATGTCCCGTCGCAAGGCGGGGCACCTTCGTTGGCGACTTTTAGCGGGAGGCGATCTTTGTCTTTGACCCGGCGGATGGCCGCTTTGGGCCGCCAGCGGACTGGCAGCTCCGGGCCGCAGATCCTTAATTGCGGACATTTAGGTCGGCGTGGGCATCGTCGTGACCTGACCCTAGGCAGACGCCTTGCCGCCGGCCGGCCAACGTCCGCTCTGGACGTGGAGGCTGACGTCGCCATGCGCCCCTGAGACATGAGGCGGGAGACCGCAACTTATTGCATCGAGCCGGCAGCGACTCGTGGAAACGGCACCAGCCATTTGGGCTGATTGCACCGGCAACAACCTCGCACCCGTTCGGCTTTTCGAAGTGAGTACATCCGGCGCAGCGTTCGCCGCGATTTGGGGTGCCCTGGTAAAGCGCCAGCGCCTTGGTTGTCTTTCCGGCTGCCATCGGTCGAGACATACAGGCTGCAAGGCCGCCGGCGCTGGCAATCGCCGCACCGGTCACGGAGACTTTTAGGAAATTGCGGCGAGACAGCACTCGGGATGGGGCTGCCGATCCGTGGTTCACATCAGCATCTTTGTTCATGGTCCTTCTCCGAGAGCAGCCGATATGAGGCTGCTCGGTTCCGGCGGCCAAATCGTCACTCGTCGCAACTGGCTCAGGTGCTTTTGAGCGTGCCGTTCATCCCTTCCGGATAGAAGCCGCCCTTGCTCACTCCGTCCTTGTCGGTGAGATAGACGATCCGGAGCACCTCCTGCGGTGTTCTGGTGAAGGCGATTGCGTCCGGCGTTGAAGGAACGATGTTGGCTTTTCCGTCCACCTGGATCCCCTGGTCCTTATCATCCGATCCGTCGATTTTGTCTCGGGCATCGGAGACGGCGTTGGCCGCCTTCCAGGCTTCCTCTCCCTTCCGGTAAAGCGTCGATCGCGCCATTCCCATGTGGTAGGCCTCGACCGCCAGGATGCCTGCGGCGGCTGCGAGAAAGTCTTTGTTTTTCAGAACTGTCGCAGCACCGGCATAGGCAGTGACGCCGACGTCCTCGAATAGCATCCCGCCGAGAACAAAGTTCGTTTCGTTGCCGAAGGGGTCGAAATCCGGCCCGAGGCCCGCTGCTTCCGCGACGGCTTTGAAGCCCGCATCGAAATCAATGGCTGGCCGGTCAACGGCGTCCGTTCCAAGCGTCTTGCGGTAGAAGCGGACGTGCGCGAGTTCGTTGTCCGCGACTTCCTGCATGAATTCGCCGATGGCCGGCGTCTCGAACGAGACTTGCTTTCCACCAACGACGTCGCCGGGTTTTGACCCGGCATCGGCTGCGTCGATGCCCATTCCGGTGGTGCCGCGGAGGTAGTATTCAGCCTCCATTTATTCGAGGTTGAGCGCAAAGCGGAAAATGTCCTCGTCCGATATGTCCTGTGCCAATACCGGAGAAGGCCGCGCGATTCCGCCGAGTGCCGCTCCGGCACCGAGTACGACAAGTCCCTGAAGCGACTGACGCCGGGATAGGGGAATTAGGCGCTGCATGGCGGTCTCCTGTTTGTTGCTTCAACACCGCTGTCAGCACCGCGGCGCCGAATGCATTTGCCTGACGATTAGATGGTCCGGGCCGCCAAAATATTCCCGCGTCCCGCTACAAGAGCCCCGCCGAAAGGAGCCGGCGCAATCTCGGCGTGGACGGTCTACGTGCGCTCAGTCGCCGCGTTCAATTGATGAGTATCAGGCGGATTGCGAGCCGATCGAGAACTGATTGCGCGAGGCGGTCACAACGGGCGCCAGCGAAGAGAAATGTATCCGTAAACACGGTGGCGAGCTTGTCCCGCAGCGCCTCGCGGAGCAGCCGGCGTGCGCGATAAAGACGGGTGCTCACTGTCTGAGGTCGCAATGCCAAAAGAAATGCCGTTTCCTCAATGCTCATTTCCTCGACGTCCCGCATGACAAAGACGATGCGAAATGGCTCTGGCAAGCTACCGACGGCCCGCTCCAGGAGGCTGCGGATTTCGGTGAGAGCGGCCGCCTCTTCGGGATCAGGCTTGTGGGCGCTGAACGGAGCGACCATGCCTTCGATGGCTTTCATGTCGACGGTGGGCCGCCTTTTCCGGCGGCGTCCCAGCGCCTCGTTCAGCGCGATCCGGGTGAGCCAGGTCGACAGCCGCGCCTCCGCGCGGAATTCGGCCAGATGGGTGAAGGCGTGTATATAGGTCTCCTGAAGTACGTCCTCCGCCTCAGTGTCGTCATTCAGGACGGCGCGGGCGACCCGGTGAAGCCGCTGATTGTGACGCTTGATGATTAACCAGAACGCGGCGGGATCGCGCTGTCGCGCGTGTTCAACCAGCCCCGCGTCGTCAAGATCTTCGATCCTCACTGCCCCGGTGGATCCGGTCGGCTTCATCATAGGCGCTCCAGATGCATCAGCTTACTACGAGATAAGCGTTTTCCGTGGTTTTCGGTCTGCAGCCCGGCGGAGACTTGAGACTCTAGCCGACCAGAGGTCTGCTCACCAAATAAATCGGACCTTGTTGCGGAGCAGTTCCATCTTTCGGTTTTGCCGCAACCACGACCTTCAGCGTGGTCGCTTGGGATGTCGGCTTTGGGAAGCGGCAGCGCTGAACTTACGGCCGAGATGGGGCGCGAAGCGGCCTATGCCCAACCCCCTTGTCACCATCTGTCAGCAGTCTTTCTCACGAATTTATCCACACCCATCCGCGCCGCGCGCATAATCCCCTCACCGCCCTCGCGGGAACCCTGGTCCGGACCGGGGATCAGGGGCGGCGGGAGATGGCGATGGACTGGAGTGCAGCGATCGAGAAGCACCGCGAGGCGCTGAAGCACATCCTGGCGGCGCTCGTCGCCATGGCCGGCCTCGGGGGACAGTTTACTTTCTTTCCGCAGGAAGGCGCGTCGCCTCGAGGCTCGGCGCAGGCGGAAAAAAGCAGACTGTCCCCGGCCCTGCCGCGCCATCTCCGCCTCGCTGTGCTGCGGCTCCTGCGCCCGGCGGAGTCCGCCACGCGGCGGCTCATCATCGCGCTAGCGCGCGGGCTTGTCGTGACACTGCCGCCGCCGCGCAAGGCCCCGCAGACAGGCAAGACAAAGATCGTTCCGACGATCCTGAGCAACGGTGTCGGAACCGGCATTGCAATGCCTTCCGCCATCCCGGGCGGCTCCTCATCTGCCTGCGTTCCCCGCGCGTTGAGCCTGCCGCTTTTCGATCCGCTGCAGCATCCGTTCCGCCCGCGCGGACGCAAGCAGAACGGCGTGCCGCGCATCTCACTTCCCGGCTTCACCCAGCCGTTTCCCATAGCAAGCCGCCGTCCGCCCGCGCCCGACGATGCGGTCGATTCGGGCCGTCTTGGCCGCAGGCTCGAGGCGCTGGCCTCAGCGCTTGACGATTTGCCGCGCCATGCCTTGCGCTTCGCCCGCTGGCGGATTCGCCGCGACGCCGCCGCGCGAGACAAAGAACCCCACGACGCCGGCCGGATTCGCCGCCTCTGGCCGCTGCGGATGGGACGCCCGCCCGGCTCTCGTCGGCGACCTTCCCATGAGGTCCACGAGGTTCTGACTGCCGCTCATGGATTGGCCTTCTGGGCGCTGGAGCACCCCGACACATCATGACACGGCGCGCGTCCCTGCGCTTACCGGGTATTAATCAATAGCCAGGCCGGTGAAACTCCGGAGCGTGGCAAGAATCCTTCATGTGTGCGAAAGACAGGGACCATGACTCTCGACGACTACAACGCCTTCTGCGGCTCGCTTCCCTTCGCGACCCATGTCGTCCAGTGGGGCGGCGCGCATGTCTGGAAGGTCGGCGGCAAGGTCTTCGCCATCGCCGGCTCGGGCGACGGAGAGGAACCGGCCGTCACCTTCAAATGCTCCGAGTTCGCCTACGAGATACTGAGGGAGCAGCCGGGCTGCCGTCCGGCGCCCTACCTTGCCTCGCGTGGCATGAAATGGATCCAGCGCCGGACAGGCGAAAGCATGGATGACGAAGCGTTGAAAGACTATGTCCGTGAAAGCCACGGCCTGATCTTCCGCGCGCTGCCGAAGCGCGTGCGAAGCCAGCTTGGCGCTGTGGCGTGACGATTATATGCATAGTTGCTGAAATGCAGGCTCAAGGCCGCCACCGCGCGGCCATTTTCATGCCCGGTTCATATTGGAACTTCTATGCTGAAACGGAATTTGCCGGACTGGATGCCTGCGTGGGCGTCCGGCGCTGAAACGGAGATTTGGGGATAGATGCTCGGCAAGGTTTTCATGCTTTCGGCGCTGGTGGCTGGCCTTTCCGCGTCGGGGGCGCTGGCGTCGCAAACGGCCGGCGCGGCGCACGGGGCTGGCCAGGCCGTCGCCAGCCAGTCTGAAGACATTCTGCTGGCCCAGGCCGGCGACGTGGAAGTCTTTTACGACGGCAATGGCAATCGCGTCATCATCGACGCCTATACCGGCGAGATCATCGCCGTGCAGCCGCCGCGGCGCGTCCGCCCGATGAACCGGCAGGCGCAGCGCCGTGCGCTGCGCCTGCGGGAGCTGGACCGGGAAGAACGCTACTATCTCGACGATCCCGAGGACATGGAGCGCCTGCGCCGGCGCAAGCTCGGCGATTATCGTATCCTGCCGCCCCCCGTCGACGAATACGATTATCCCGACGCCCGCGAACCGTTCGTCGACGAATTCCCGCCGCCGCCGCGGCGACGCACATTGCCGGAACTCAGGGAGCAGCCGCCGCGGGTGGTCGAGCGCAAACCGGTCGAACGCGCGCCGCTCAACGAACCTGCCGATCCTTCGGCATCCGGTGAGACCATCGTCGTCGATCCGGCCGCGCCGCCGCCGATGAACTTCACGGCGCGCGAAGATGTCGCCGGTATCCAGGTATTGATGGACCGGACCGGCGCGTCGCCGGGCGTCATAGACGGCAAGTTCGGCTCCAATGTCGACAAGGCCTTCGACGCCTACCGCGAGATTACCGGAACCAATCTGCGGTCGACCGATTCGGCGGGCATCAAGGCGGCGCTGGCCGCGACCGGCGGCGATCCGTTCACCACCTACACGATCACCGCCGCCGACGCCGCGGGGCCGTTCGTCGCCTCGGTCCCGGAAGATTACAGCGCGAAGGCGCAACTCGACAATCTGAGCTACACCTCCGTTTCGGAAATGCTGGCGGAAAAATTCCATATGGACGAGGGCTACCTGAAGGCGCTCAACCCAGAGGCCAATTTCTCGCGGCCGGGCACCATCATCCGCGTCGCAAATGTCGGCGCTCCAGTCACCAGGAAGGTCCAGCGCATCGTTGCCGACAAGGGCCGCAAGCAGGTGCGCGCCTATGACGAGGCCGGCAAGCTCGTCGTCGCCTATCCGGCGACGATCGGCTCGGCGGAAACGCCTTCGCCGACCGGCACGCACAAGGTGTCGCGGGTCGCCTTCAACCCCAACTACACCTATAATCCGAAGGTGAATTTCAAGCAGGGCAACAACAACAGGATACTGACCATTCCGCCTGGCCCCAATGGACCGGTCGGCTCGATCTGGATCGCGCTGGACAAGCCGACCTACGGCATCCACGGCACACCCGATCCATCCAAGATCGGCAAGACCGAGAGCCACGGCTGCGTGCGCCTGACCAATTGGGACGCGCAGGAACTGGCCAAGCTGGTCAGCGTCGGCGTCACGGTCGAGTTCGTCGAATAACGCCGCTCGGTTGCGGACGTAGCGACACTTTCAACCTGGCGGCATTGCTGCGGTCGCCCTTTGTGCTATTTCAGGCGCATGCGATCGCCTTGCGAAGCACATGAGGGCGCTGTCCCGCAGACGGCAGCTCCGCCCGACGACGGTACATTCTGCCCGCGGGAGCGCCGCCGCTACGTGCTGGTCGCAGCGATTCTCGCTTCCTCCCTCGGCTTCATCGACGGGTCGGTGGTGGCCATCGCCATTCCGGCGATGCGCAGCAATCTCGGCGCCACGCTCATCGAGGCGCAGTGGATTTCCAACGCTTATGCGCTGACGCTGTCGGCGCTGATCCTCGCCGGCGGGGCCGCGGGCGACAAGTTCGGCCTGCGTCACACGCTGATCGTCGGGATCGCGCTGTTCATCGGCGCTTCGATGGTCTGCGCGATCGCTCCGGACGCATTGTTCCTGATCGTCGCGCGCGCCGTACAAGGGGTTGGCGCGGCAATCATGGTGCCCGGCAGCCTTGCGATCATCGCGAAATCCTATCCGAAGAAGGAGCGCGGCCGCGCAATCGGCATATGGGCGGCGGCTTCGGCGCTCACTACGGCGCTCGGGCCGGTGATCGGCGGCGTGCTGCTTTCGTCTTTCGACGACGGGGTCTGGCGCTGGATATTCGCGGTGAACCTGCCGCTCGGCGGGTTGGCGATCTATTTCCTCGCGGCAAAGGTGCCGGCGGATGCGCCCGGCGAAACGCGCACCCTGGATCTCGGCGGCGCGGCGCTCGCCACTGCCTCGCTCGGCGCGCTTGCCTACGGCTTCACCGTTTTCGGCACGGCGAGCCTGCTGCATTCCACAGCCGGGGTCGCGGCCGGCTTCCTGGCCATGGCGGCGTTCCTCGTCTGGGAACGGCGGCAGAAGGAGCCGATGGTCGATCTCGGATTGTTCGCCAGCCGATCGTTTTCGGGAGCAAATATCGCGACATTCTTCCTCTACTTCGCGCTTTCGGCAGTCCTGTTCTATCTGCCGATGCTGCTGATCGCGGGATGGGGTTTGAGCGAGGCGGCGACCGGTTTTATTTTCCTGCCGCTCTCGCTGGCCATCGCGCTTCTTTCAGGACCGGTCGGAAAGGCGTCGGACAGCATCGGGCCGCGTCTGCCCATAGCTGCCGGCAGCCTGGTGGTGGCGGCCGCCTTTGCAGGCCTTGCGCTTCTCACTGGTGGAGGGGTCCACAGCTTCTGGTTCGGCATTTTCCCGCTGATGGCGCTGATGGGTCTTGGCATGGCACTTGTCGTCTCGCCGCTGTCGACAGCAATCATGACCGCCGTCGAGGACAGCGAAACCGGGGCGGCTTCGGGCATCAACAATGCGGTGGCCCGCATGGCCGGGCTGTTTGCTGTCGCGGCGATGGGCGTCGTCGCCGCGCTTCGCTATGCATCCCTGGCAGGCGAGGGCGCCGGCGCTGTTTCGAGCTTTGGCGAGGAACCGGCGAGCGCGCTTCCGGCAGAGGTTGAGAGTGTCCGGCTCGCCGCAAGCGATGCCGCCTTCGCGGCTGTTGCCTGGGTCACCGCCGTGCTCTGCGTTCTCTCGGCCTTGACCGCCTGGATGACGGTGCCCGGAAGCGGTCGTACCGAAAGCGCCGAGGATGCGGCCAGTCCAGCTTCGTCGGAGTGATCGTCGCAACCGCGGCAGCCGGCAAGATCAGCCCTCGGCCTTGGCGCTCGCCACCTTGAGCGGATCGCGCTCTTCCTTGAGCAGATCGTCGATGCGCTTGCGTTCCTTCTCGAACGTCTCGAGGTCCTTGCCCTTCAGAATGCGGCCGACCGGCAGCCTGACCCGCATGGGATCGACCTTGCGGCCGTTGACCATCAGTTCGTAGTGCAGATGGTTGCCCGTCACCAGGCCGGTCGACCCGACATAACCGATGACCTGGCCCTGGCGGACTTTGGCGCCAGGCTTGATGTCCTTGGCCACCGCGCTCTGGTGGTTGTAGGAGGTCTCGTAGCCGTTGGCGTGGCGGATGATGGTCTGGCGGCCATAGCCGCCGGCCCATCCGGCTTTTTCGACGACGCCGTTGCCCGAGGCAATGATCGGAGTGCCGCGCGGCGCCGCCCAGTCCACGCCGGTGTGCATTTTCGAATAGCCCAGAACGGGATGGCGGCGGCCGCCGAAACCGGAAGTGAAGCGGCCATTGGGCACCGGATTGCGCAGCAGGAATTGCTTGGCGCTGCGGCCGTCCTGGTCGAAATAGTCGATGCTGCCGTCTGAGGTCTTGAAGCGGTAGAAGTTGCGCGTATTGCCGCCTAACGTGGCCGACACGTAGAGCAGCTCGGAATCCTCCGACATCAGATCGTCGCCGTCGGGCTGGGAGAAGAAGACCTCGATGCGGTCGGCGGGATTGAGCCGCGACTGGAAGTCGACATCGGAGGCGAGGAGCTTGATCAGCTTCTTCGTCATGTCGCTGGACATGCCGTAGGCGTAAGCCGCGCGGTATATGCCATCATAGACGGTCGGCAGATTGCCCCGGACCGCGACCGGCGGCGTATCGTCGAACGCCGTCAGCAGCGCCGGGTTGGGCTCGGGCTCAACTGTCGTTACGAACTGGTTCCGGTCGTTGAGCGCGATCGTCACGATATGCTGCGTC